>JAFDVO010000010.1:0-101245 GCA_018268955.1 Acidobacteriota bacterium
CGATCCGATCTGCGCGCTGCAGGCAGCCATGGAAGGCTACCAGGTGACGACGCTGGAGGATGTGGTGGCGACGGCGGACATCTTCATCACCGCCACCGGCAACAAGAACATCATCACGGTCGACCACATGGCCCGCATGAAGGACAAGGCCATCGTCGGCAACATCGGCCACTTCGACAACGAGGTGGACATGGCTGGGCTCAAGAAGCGCGGCATCACGCGCATCAACATCAAGCCGCAGTACGACGAGTTCCAGTTCCCCGATGGTCACTCGGTGATGATCCTCGCCGAGGGCCGGCTGCTGAACCTCGGCTGCGCGACGGGCCATCCGAGCTTCGTGATGAGCTGCTCGTTCAGCAATCAGGTCGTGGCCCAGATCGAACTGCACACCAACGCGCAGAACCTCGAGAAGAAGGTCTACACGCTCCCGAAGCAGCTCGACGAGAAGGTCGCGCGGCTGCACCTCGACAAGCTTGGCGTGAAGCTCACCCGTCTCACGCAGGAGCAGGCCGACTACATCGGCGTGCCGGTCGAGGGGCCCTACAAGCCGGAGCACTACCGCTACTAGGCCATCAGCAAGCGGCCAGAGCTGCGACGCCGTAGCAACGACGTGCGGGACGGGCGGGCTGAAGCCCGCCCGCTACGACTGACACTCACGGCGACTGACGCCCACGGCGACCGACGCCCACGGCGACCGACGATCGCGACGACTGACGCCCACGGCGACTGACGATCGCGACGACTGACGCGCAGGGCGACCGACGCTCACGGCGACTGACGCCCACGGCGACCGACGCCCACGGCGACCGACGCTCACGGCGACTGACGCCCACGGCGACCGACGCTCGCGCCGATCGTGCTCGCGGCGCTCGTGCTCGCTGCGGGCGTGCTCGCGGCGGGCGTGCTCGCCGCGCTCGTGCTCGCCGCGATCGTAGCGGCGGGGCTTCAGCCCCGCCGAGGGCCTGCGGGTGAGTCACCTGCAGGCCCTTCGTGTTTTCTGCAGGCTCTGCAACACGGAACCCACGAAGACACACCCCATGGCGCATGGCCCGCCCGCGCATAGGCCGTCGCCACGCCGCGTGTCCCCGACCGGCACCGCCAGTCCTGTGCAGATGACAGCCGCCGGAGCGCGGTGGTTTGGTAAGCTACGATTCTCCAGCGATTTAGCGCGCATTCGCATTTCAAAGCCCGGGCATGGGGCTTGCGTTAGCGCCTGATCGGTTCAAGGAGACGGGCCCCATGATTCCCAATCGACTCGCCTTTGCCGCTTTTGGCGTTGCGTGCGTCGCCGCCGCTGGCGCAGGCAGCTACCTCGCCACGCGTCACAACCTGGCGGAGCAGCAAGTCGTCAGCGCGGCGACTGACACGGCGGTCGAGCCTGCGCGCGGCACGGCGTCGTCGACTGGTGAGGTCGCTTCTGCAACCGAACCGGCAGCGAAGGCTCCTGAGCAGGCGACCGCGGATGCTCGTCCATCTGCGCAGCCGGCCAAGAGCGCTCCGAGCCGATCGACCCCCGCTCGCTCCGACGCACGCGTCCGTCCCGCCACTGCGGCAGAGCCGTCGTCGGCACCGGCTGTCCAGACGGCCCCGTCGTCGCCCCTGCCATCGGCTACGGTGGCGACCGAACCAGCGCCGCTCGTCGCGCGGGATGAGCGCCCCCTGGACCAGCCGACCACACCCGAAACGCCGAAGCCGACCTTGGAGGAGCTGACGGTTGCCGCTGACTCGGTGATCGGACTCCAGACCGAGAACACGCTGAGCAGCGAGCGCGCGCGCATCGAGGACCGTGTCGAAGCGCGGGTTGTCCGCGACGTCCGCGTCAACGGCCGCGTGGCGATCCCTGCGGGGTCGCGCGCCTACGGCTCGGTCGTCGTCGTCGAACGCGGGGGCCGCGCGCGGACGCGTGCACGCCTCGGGATCCGCTTCCACACGCTGGCGCTCGCGGATGGCACCCGCCTGCCGATCACGACCGAGACGATCTTCCGCTACGGCGACGACCCGTCGAATGGAAGCGCCGCGAAGATTGGCGGCGGTGCAGTGGCCGGGGCGATTCTCGGCGCGATCATCGGTGGCGGGAAGGGCGCGGCGATCGGTGCGACCACCGGTGCAGCGGGCGGTGGCGCGATGGTGATGGCTGGCGATCGCAGCGAAGCGATCTTCCCCTCGGGCGCGCAAGTGACCGCTCGCATCGTGTCGCCAGTGACGATCACGGTCGACAAGTAGGTCTCGAGCCTCTGACCTCAGGCGAATTCGCGCGATCCATCACGCCGTAGCCGTACGCCTGCCTCGTCCAGGAATCACACTCGAGCTGCGGGCCCGAGGGGCATCCTGCTTGCAGTTTCGACGACCGACGCACCGCATGTGGCGGTGCACGAAGGAGTTGAAACGATGCGAGGTGCAATCAAAGGACTGCTGGTCGCTGGCGTGATGGCCCTGCTCTGGGCTCCAGCCTCAGCACGCGCGGAGGGCTACGTCAGCCCGTTCGCGGGCGTGACGTTCGGGAACAGTCAGCTCGAGAAGAAGTTCAATTGGGGCGTGAACGCGGGCTACATGGGTGCGGGCGTGATTGGCGGCGAGGTGGACTTCGGCTGGCAGCCGAACGCGTTCGGCGAGATTGTCGACAACCACGTCATGGACCTGATGGGGAACCTCATCATCGGCATCCCCATGGGGGGCACGCATGGAGCCGGGATCCGTCCATACGTGACGGGTGGTCTCGGCATGATCCAGTCGAAGATCTCCGGCCTTGGCCTCGTGCCTGATTACGACAAGAAGGACTTCGGCTTCAACGTCGGAGCAGGCGCGATGGGCTTCTTCAGTGAGCACGTGGGCCTGCGTGGTGATGTGCGCTACTTCCGTACGATCAACAACAACGACAGCAGCCTCGATAACGGGCTCAACCTGGATCTGGGCAACTTCGATTTCTGGCGCGCGTCGGTCGGCGTCGTGATCCGCTAGCGCCGTCGGCATGGACGAGAGAGGCACGAAGGCAAGGAACGAACCTGCCTTCCTGCCCTTCTCGCCGAACAGCAATTCGGAACTGGCAGTTGGCAATTACCGCTCGGCACTTCTCCACTCCTCCGACCACGTGTCTCCCTCGTCATCCGTGCGCAGGACCACCAGTCCGTGACGCGGAAACGTTCCGTCGACCTGCGGTCCGAGCAGCAACGCCAACAACCCTGGGAGGTGTGGGAAGTGACCGGCGATCAGGATGTCGCGCGGCTCGAACCGAAGCCGGTCGCGCATCCACTGGGGCGAATCGTCCGGCTGGAGATCGCGGCTGGCGCTGAACTCCGCGAGCGCGTTGCACGCACGCCAGAACGCCTCTGCCGTCTGCTTCGCGCGCAACTTCCCGCTGTGCCAGACGACCGCCGGACGGACCCCACGAGCCGCAGCCTCGGCCGCCAGTCGCTCGACCGCTTCTCGCCCGCGCTCGGACAAAGGGCGCCGAATGTCGATCTCGGGGCCAACGGCTTCACCGTGATGAACCAGGAACACACGCATGCTTGTCTTCGATCTCGGCGCGGGGAGCTCAGGTTCCTACCCGCAGAATGCCCAGACCTCCTGACGGTCCCGCCTGTGCCGACCCGCCCTGCATTCTTGCATTCCTGCATTCCTGCATTCCTGCATTTCTGCATTCTTGCATTCCGAGTCACCTCAGTCTGAGATGATCGCTCCGATGGTCCGGCTGCTGGCGCTGTTGCTGATCGTATGGGAGCCGCTGAACTTCGCTGCCGCGGCGGCCGGCGCGTTCAATGCGATCAGCGTGCGAGGCACGCCGGTGGCCGTCGTGCTTCTGGCCAGGTTTGGCGCGGCCGGTCTGTGCATCGCCGCTGGACGCGCGCTGCTCGATCGACGCCCTAGCGCGCCGCTGCTCGTTCGCGCGGCGCTCGGCATCAGCGGCATCGTGCAGGTGATTGCGCTGGTGACGCCCTGGTTTCCGAGCAACCGCATCCCCGGTGACACCTCGCTGTACGTGATCTGGGTCGTCGTCTACTACGGTGCCTTGCTGGCGTTCACGCGGCGTTCCGCGGAGTTCAAGGCGATGACGACGTAACGCGCGTCGCGCGTGCCCTCACTTCCGGCCCTTCAACATCTCCTCGCGTTTCGCCCGGAACTCGTTTCCCGGCTTCCATTCAGGAATGCGGTTCGCCTCGGCGACGCGGTAGCCGACCGCGAGCAGCACCTTCAGGTCTTCACGCGCTCCGGACAGATCCCAGTCAGGGCGGACGATGTCGCTCGGCTGGTGATAGTCGCGCTGGTTCCAGTCGGCACGCACGCGCTCGCCGAACTCCCTGGGCTTGCCCAGGTAATCGATGCCCTCATCGGGGTCCAGCGCCGGCACGCCCTGCTTGGCGAAGTTGAAGTGATCAGAACGGTAGTAGAACCCCTTCTCAGGCTCCGGGTCGGGACGGATGATGCGCCCCTGCTCACCGGCGGCGTCGCGCGCGTAGTCGTCCAGGTCTGATGCGCCATACCCCACGAGCGTCAGGTCGCGCGTGCGCCCGTGCACGTTGAGACCATCGATGTTGATGTTCGCGACCGTCCGCGCCAGCGGGTAAATCGGCGTGACCGCGTAGTACTGCGACCCGAGGAGCCCCTGCTCCTCTGCCGTCACGGCCAGGAACAAGATCGACCGACGCGGCGGCGTCGGCAGCTTCGTGAACGCACGGGCGACCTCCAGCATGCCCGCGACACCCACGGCGTTGTCCTTCGCGCCGTTGTAGATGGTGTCGCCATTCACGGCAGGGCCGACCCCGAGATGATCCCAATGCGCCGAGTAGACCACGTACTCGTTCCTCACCTGGGGATCCCGTCCATCCAGCCGCGCCACGACGTTGCGTGACTCGACGTTCCGCAGCGTGTTCTTAATCGTCATCGACGCACGCACGCCGAGCGGCACCGGCCTGAACTCGCGCGACGACGCCTGCGACTTGAGGGTGCCGAAGTCCTGGCCGGCGAGCCGCAGCAGGTCACGCGCGCGGTCCAGCGAAATCCAGCCCTCGACGGCCGCACGCTTCATGTTGCGATCCGGCGTCACGAGGTCGAACTGCTCGCCCACCTTGGACTGCACGACGCTGAACGGGTACCCCGCCGGATCGGTTTCATGGATGATGAGCGCACCCGCCGCGCCCTTCTCCATGGCGATCTCGTACTTGTAGGTCCACCGGCCGTAGTACGTCATGGCCCGGCCTCCGAAGGTCTTCGGGTCCAGTTCCCCCGGATTGTTCGGGTCGGGCACCGGCGGATCGTTGACGAGCATCACCAGCGTCTTGCCCTTGACGTCGACCCCCTTGTAGTCGTCCCAGTTGTACTCGGGCGCCACGACGCCGTAGCCCACGAACACCAGCTCCGAGTTGTCCAGGACCGCGGAATCGGCGACGTGCTTCGTCCACGCCACCACGTCGTCCTTCCACGCGAGTCGCTGTTCCTGGCTCCCCTTCCTGAAAATCAGCGGGGCCGGGGCGGGGGTGATGCCGACGAGCGGCACCTTCTGGATGTACGTCCCGTCCGTGTTGCCAGGCTTCAGCCCCATCTTGCGAAACTGGTCGACGATGAAGGCGACCGTCAGGTCCTCGCCTTTCGTCCCGGGCGCCCTGCCCTGGAACTCGTCGGACGAGAGCGTCTTCGTCTCGCCGAGCACGGCGTCCACGTCGGGGTCGGGCAGGTCGCCGATCGCGGTGCGCGCGACGGTCGGGGTTGGGCCCGGCGCCAGATCGCTGGCGGGCCGCTCCGCCCGGTTGTCGCACGCGACGCTCCACAGCAGTGTCGTGGCCAGTACGAAGGCAGTCTTCTGCATCGCCTTATTCTGGCGGACGCCTGCGTATCTCTGCCAGCCACAAGGCACAGAACGCTTAGCAATGCGCCAGCTGTACAGGTATCCTCTTTCGTTGGCCTTACTTATCTGAAGGACGTCATGACAGCACGCACATACAAGATCGCGATCCTGGCCGGCGACGGCATCGGAAAGGAAGTCGTCCCCGCAGGTCTCGCCGCCATCGAGGCGGCGATCAAGAACACCGGCATCACCATCGAGTGGACGGAGCTCCCGTGGGGCTGCGACTACTATCTCGAGAAGGGCCGGATGATGGACGAGGATGGCTTCGAGCGTGCTGCGACGTTCGACGCCATCTACCTGGGCGCCATCGGCTCACCCAAGGTGCCGGACCACATCGCCGTGTGGGACCTGCTCCTCCCGCTTCGTCAGCGCTTTCAGCAGTACGTGAACCTCAGGCCGATGCGGCTGCTCCCCGGGCTCACGTCGCCGCTGGCGAATCGCACGTCGGCGGATATCGACATGGTGTGTGTCCGCGAGAACTCCGAAGGTGAGTACTCGGGTGTCGGCGGCCGCGTGCACGTCGGAACCGGCCACGAGGTGGCGATTCAGACCGGCGTGTTCACCCGCACCGGCATCGAGCGGATCGTGCGCTACGGCTTCGAGGTCGCCTCGAAGCGTCCCCGCAAGATGCTCGCGAGCGCGACCAAGTCGAACGCGCTCCGCCACGCGATGGTCATGTGGGACGAAGTTGCGGACATCGTGGCGAAGGACTACCCGCAGGTCGAGTACCGGAAGTACCACGTCGACGCGATTGCGGCGCGCATGGTGACGAACCCCGGCTCCCTCGACGTGATCGTGTGCTCGAACCTGTTCGGCGACATCCTCACCGACATCGGCTCGGCCATCTCCGGCTCGCTCGGCATCGCGCCGGGCGCGAACATCAACCCGGAGCGCACGTTCCCCTCGATGTTCGAACCGATCCACGGGTCAGCCCCGGACATCGCCGGCAAGGGCATCGCGAACCCGATTGGCGCCATCTGGGCCGCCGCGCAGATGTTCGATCACCTCGGCCAGCGCGACGTCCACGACCGGATCCTCGGCGCCGTCGAACGCGTGCTCGCCAAGGGCACCGTCAAGACACCCGACCTCGGTGGCAAGGCGACCACGAAGGAACTGGCAGCAGCGGTAGTCTCGGAAATCTGACGCGGCCCCCTAAGAACGGACCAACGCGAAATCGCAGAAACGCAAGAACGCTCACGTGATGGGAGGGCTGGTCAGGAGACCGCCTCCCTCACGGGCCTCTCCGCGCGGAAGACTGGGCGCTCCTCACTATCGCGCTCAGGATCGCCGCCAGTTGACGCGCCTCATCCAGGTCGGCGCTGACAGTTCCCTTTGGCAGCAGGCACTTCGCGTCAATCAGACGGAGCCAGAACAACACCTCTCGACATTCCTTGCGCGAAATAGCCAGCTTGGCTACGAAATCAGCCTTGGACTGCCCTGCCGCGGCTTCAGCCGCGTTGGCGCCAATGGCAGTCGCCGCACGGAGGTACTGACGGGCAATCTCCCTACCCGCGCCTCCGGCTTCATTGAGCAGGCCAAAGACATCCACTGCGCGGCACGCAAATCGAAACAACCTCTCGTCGATCTCTTTGGCCATCGTAGCTGGCGCTTCAAGAACAGCACCATTCGAGCGCGACCGCAAACGGCGGCTCCGGGATCGCGCACGTTGCAGACGTCGCAGATTCTGCGACTCTCGAATCCGGTATGTTGCGTAATCGGGTCGAACGGCGAAGCTGCCGCTTGCGTTGTGGCGTTCGTGCGTTAGTCCGTTGCGACGTAGCTCTTGCCAAACCGGCTGCCACTCTCTAGAGTCCCTTAGATGCAGCGCGTGCGCGCGCGGGGAATCGGCGTGGGCGTCGTGATGGTGCTCGCCGCGGCGGTGGGCGTCATCGCAGGGCAGGCCGTCCCGCCGCCACCGCTGACCGCCGTGCTCTCGCGTGCGGCGACGTATGTCGAGCGGTTTGCCGATCGTGTCTCGGGCATTGTTGTCGCCGAGGCGTACCAGCAGGATGTCTTCCTGCCGATCAACCGTTTCGGCGGCCGGCCGAATCAGCGCACGTACAACGGACCACTCCACCGCGAGCTGCTGTCGGACCTGCTGCTGGTGCGGCCCGTGGGCGCCGACGGCTGGATGCAGTTCCGCGATGTGACGGAGGTGGACGGCCGGAAGCTGAAGGACCGGAACGACCGCCTCGCGCGGCTGTTCCTCGATCCGTCCAAGAACACGGCGGCGCAGTCGCGGAAGATCATGGAAGAGAGCGCGCGCTACAACATCGGCGACATCGAGCGGAACATCAACCTGCCGGTGCTGGCGCTGGCCGTGCTCGATCGGCGGATGCAGCACGGCTTCGAGTTCAGCTACGCGCCGGCCGATGAGAAGATCGCGCTGCCGAAGCGGCCGGCGTTTGCGGCACCGGCCGATGCCCTGGTGGTCTCGTTTCGGGAGACGCAGTTGCGTACGATGGTCGCCTCGCCGCAGGGAAAGAACCTGCCGACGAGCGGTCACTTCTGGCTGGACCGCAGCAGCTCGCGGATTGCCATGACGGAGATCGGCATCGACGACCTCTGGCTGAAGGCGCAGATCTTCGTGGCCTACGGCCTGGTCGACGGGATCGACATGCCGGTACCCGTGGAGATGTTCGAGCGGTACGAGAACAAGCTGAACGGCACGCGTGTCGAGGGCTCGGCCACCTATTCCAACTTCAGGGAATTCACCGTGGCTGTCGATGAGGACATCGCCCCGATCGACAACAAGGGGAAACAGGTGCGTTGAGACCATGGCCGCACGACCGACCTGGAAGGGTTACCTCAAGATCAGCCTCGTCAACATCCCGGTGAAGGTGTTCCCGGCGACCGACGCGAGCGCCACGATCAGCTTCAACCAGCTCCACGCCGAATGCCAGACGCGCATCCAGCAGAAACGCTGGTGCCCGCAGTGCCAGAAGGATGTCCCAAACACCGACATCGTCAAGGGCTACGAGTTCGAGAAGGGGCGGTGGGTCGTCGTCGACGAAGACGACATCGAGAAGATGCGGGTGGAGTCGACCCGCGTCATCAACCTCGAAACGTTCACCGACGATGTCGAGATCGATCCGATTTACCTGGACAAGCCGTACTACCTCGCGCCCGACGGGCCAGTAGCCAAGGAAGCGTTCGCGGTAATCCGCGAGGGAATGAAGGGCAAGGCGGGCATCGGGAAGGTCGCGCTCTACGGACGCGAGTACCTGATCAAGGTGCAGCCACGAGAACGTGGCCTCGTCATGTACACGCTGCGGCATGCGAGCGAAATCCGCAGCATGGACGCCATCGACGAGCTGGCCGACATGCCCTATGAGGTGAAGCCCGCGGAGGTGGCGCTCGCGCAACAGGTGATCTCGACATTCGAAGGCGCGATCGATTTGGCGGAGTACCGGGACGAGTATCAGGAAGGCCTGCGCGAGATCATCGATGCGAAGGTCGCCGGCCGCGAGTACGTGGCCCCGCACGCCGAAGAAGCGCCCAAGGTCGTGAACCTGATGGAAGCCCTGCGCCGGAGCCTCGATTCGATCAGCGCCGGGAAGAAGAAGACGGCAGACGCCACAACCACGCTCGCGACGCCGAGGTCGGCATCCGCAAAGGGCTCGGGCCGCCGAACGAAGACCGCGTAGCAAGCCCGGGCAGGCAGTCGACCTGGACCCGACTCCTGCTTCCCCCTGCGGTCCCCATCGCGATACACTCGCCCGCAACCTCTTTCTGCTCTTTCATTTCGGGCGAGCCTCCATGACGACTCCCTTACGCGTCGGGCTGTGCGCCGCGACCGCGCTCGCGGCCGTGCTGCTCGGCCACGCCGTGAACGTATCGGCGCAGACCACCGCCGCCACGGCACGGCCAACCACACCACTCTCGTTCAGGTCCGGCAAGGAGATCTGGGAGGCCGGCTGCGTCTCCTGCCACGGAGCCGACGGCCGCGGCCAGGCAGACAACCTGCGCGGCTTCGAGGTGCCGCCAACGTTCCCGGACTTCAGTGACTGCCCGACGTCGACCCCGGAGTCGAACGCCCAGTGGCGCGCCGTCATCACCAACGGCGGCCCCGCACGCGGCTTCTCGACGATCATGCCCTCCTTCAAGGACCTGCTGACGCAGGAGCAGATCGGCATGGTGATCAGCCACATCCGCTCCCTCTGCACGGAAGCGGCATGGCCGCTCGGCGACCTGAACCTGCCACGGCCGCTCGTGACGGAGAAGGCGTTCCCCGAGAACGAAACGGTCATCGCCGGCACGATCAACGCGCAGGGAGCAGCCGGCATCGGGTCGACGCTGATCTACGAGCACCGGCTCGGTGCCACGGCGATGTTCGAGGCCATCGTCCCCTATGCGTTCTCCAAGGAGACCGGCACCTGGGGCGCAGCGTTCGGCGACCTTGCGCTCGGCTACAAGCAGAAGCTCGCGCACAGCACCCGTCGCGGATCGATCCTGAGCGTCGGCGGCGAACTCATCGCGCCGACAGGGAACCCGGATGTCGGGACGGGCGGTGAATCGACCGTCTTCGAGACCTATGCTGCGTACGGTCAGCTGTTCCGTGGCCAGACCTTCCTCCAGCTCCACACCGGCATCGAACTGCCCGCACACCAGGACAAGCTGCCCAAGGCCTACTACCTGCGCTCCGCCGTAGGCAAGACGTTCGCCACCGACAGCGGCCATGGACGTCGCTGGACGCCGATGATGGAGGTCATCGGCGACCGCGACATCGTCAAGGGGGTCTCGACCAACTGGGACGTCGTGCCGCAGATCCAGATCCCGTTGAACAAGCGGATGCACGTGCTGGCGAGCGTCGGCTACCGCGTGCCGGTGAACAACCGCGACGGCCGGCAGCGCCAGTTCCTGTTCTACGGCCTGTGGGACTGGATGGACGGCGGGCTGCTGAAGGGGTGGTGAGGAGCATGGCCATGACACGCACAGTCACCGCCGCCGGCATTGCGCTCTTCGGGTTCGTCCTCGTCACGACGCCTCACGCGCAGTCGAAGACCGAGGGCGCATCCGCGCCGGCGCATGTGGTCGACGTCACGAAGCGCAAGGCGTACGGCACGCATTTCCAGACGTCCGATCGCTGCTTCCCCTGTCACAACGGCATCACCACGAAGTCCGGCGAGGACATCTCGATCGGCATCAACTGGCGCACGAGCATGATGGGCAATGCCGGGCGGGACCCCTACTGGATGGCCGGCGTACGTCGGGAGATCATCGACCACCCGATGGCGGAAACCCTGATCCAGGACGAGTGCACCATCTGCCACATGCCGATGATGCGCTACGAAGCGAAGCTCGCCGGGGGGCGCGGCACGGTGTTCGATCACCTGCCGCCCGATCCCGATGCGCTGCCCGATCGCCTCGCGGACGACGGAGTGTCGTGCACGGTGTGCCATCAGGTCACCAGCGAGAACTTCGGCAGGCGCGACAGCTTCGTCGGCGGGTTCAAGGTCGACGAGACGTCGACGCCAGGCACGCGTCATATCTACGGCCCGTTCGAGCCCACGGCGGGACACACGACGATCATGAAGTCGTCCTCGACGTTCCAGCCGCAGCAGGGCCTGCACATCCGCGCCTCTGAGCTGTGCGCCACCTGCCACACGCTGCTCACGCAGGCGCTGGACGCGCAGGGCAAGGTGATCGGCGAACTTCCGGAACAGGTGCCCTACCAGGAGTGGCTGCACAGCGACTACAAGGAGACCCGCAGCTGCCAGTCCTGCCATATGCCGGTCGTGCAGGAAGACGTGCCGGCTACGTCGGTCTTCGGGCAGCCGCGTCCCGGTGTGTCGCGACATACGTTCGTCGGCGGCAACTTCTTCATGCAGCGCATCCTGAACAAGTTCAGGAACGATCTCTCGATCAAGGCGATGCCGCAGGAGATGGACGCTGCGGTGAACCGCACCATCGATCACCTGCAGGCGGAAGCGGCGACCGTCAGCGTCGAGAGCCTCGAGGCGCGCGACGGACGTGTCGACTTCTCGGTCGTCGTCAACAACCTCGGAGGCCACAAGCTGCCGACCGCGTATCCCTCACGCCGGGCGTGGCTGCACGTGGTCGTGCGGGATGCGAACGGGCGGGCGGTGTTCGAGTCCGGCGCCCTCGGGCCCACTGGCGCGATCTCCGGGAACGACAACGATGAGGACGCCGGGCGCTTCGAGCCGCACTACGCGACGATCACGAAGCCCGATCAGGTACAGATCTACGAGTCGGTCATGGCGGGGCCCGACGGCGCGCCGACGACCGGCCTACTGACCGCCGTACGGTTCGTCAAGGACAACCGTCTGCTGCCGAAGGGGTTCGACAAGCGAACCGCCGACAAGGACGTGGCCGTCCATGGAGAGGCGGAAGGCAATGTGGACTTCACTGGCGGAGGCGATCGGGTCCGCTATACGGTCGATGCCGCGGGCGCCAGCGGGCCGTTCACCGTCTCGGCTGAACTCTGGTACCAGCCGATTGCGTTCCGCTGGGCGATGAACCTGAAGAAGTACGACGCCACTGAGCCGAAACGGTTCGTCGGCTACTACGAGCAGACGAGCGAGGCATCGGGCGTGGTGCTCGCACGCGCGACGGCGACGCGCTAGTCCGTCGGCGCAAGCGGCTTCTCGAGCCGCACTTCGTCGCGCACCGGGATGCCCGCAAAGCCCTCGGGCGTTCCAGATGCATGCGCCAGCACGCCGCCGGGCACAAACGTCGAGAGCCGGTAGCCGCGACGCTGATAGAAGTACAGGGCCGGCAGGTTGTCGTTCGTCGTCGTGACCAGCAGGCGGGCGAGCCGCAGGCGACGCGCGAGCAGTTCGGCCTCCGCGACGAGGTGACCGCCGACACCCGAGCGCTGCCACGTCGGGTCGGTCGCCAGCGCGACGATGTGGAGCCCGTCGCCGTGAATGCGGTAGACCAGCGCGCCTGACACGTCCTCGTGCATCGCCGCGACGAGCGCCGGCATCTCGTCGACGTTCATTACCTCGCCGAACGCGACGATCGGCGCGCGTCCGAAGTCGCGGCGGAAGAGGTCGCGCACCACCATGCGGTCCGCATCCGTCGCTTCCCGCACCAGCACCGGCGGCAACGGAATGTGCGGTCGACAGGAGCAGACGACCTGCAGCTGCGCTTCATTCCAGTCCACAGCCTTTCCGCAGCGACCGCACCGGAGCACTGCCGGCCTTGCGTCGAAGTCGCCTGGATGCTGTGACATGCGCTCAGACCTTTGCCGGCTTCGCTCCGCGGCGGAGCACCCACCAGATCAGCAGGACGAAGAGCACCGCCACCACGACGAACGTCGAGGCGAAGAGCGCGATGGTGCGGTAGAGAATCGACTGCGTCTCCATGCGCGCGTCGATCGCGAGTGGCGTGCTGCGCAACCGGTCCTGGAGCGGCTGCTCCCACACCAGGATGTTGCCTCGCAGCAGGTTGTCGGCACCCGCGTTGTGATAGGCGATCTTGCTCGGCAGGTGCATGCGGAACGCGACGATCTCGTCTCCGCGCCAGCCGACCTGGCCGACATCCTTCCCCGCGGCGAGGCCGACCGACTGCTTGTAATAGAACAGATCGCCATCCCGCTTGAAGCTGTAGGCCGACCACGCAAACGGCGCCGCCTGCGACAGCGCTTCGATGCGCTTCACGTCGATGCGGACGTGAACGAAGCGGCGGTTGCTGCGGCGCGACAGGGTCAGCCGCGTGACCTCGGTGTTGGGCGAGGTGAAGTAGGCGGTGACGGCCTGGCGGTCAGGCAGCGTGTCAGGGTCAGTGTCGAAGCTGGTGCCTCGCAGCGCGTTGAGCGCCGGGATGGAACTGTTGACGTACAGCGTCGCCGTGCCGTCGAGCGAGAGGTACATCTCCTCTTCGTATTCGTAGGCCTTGAAGAAGCCGCCACCACCGCTGCACGCGGACAGGAGACACACCGCCAGTAGCACACACACCGACCGGATCCGCATTATTTGCAATGATATAGTGAAACCCGACCTTCCCTCATGACCTCCCGCCCACTGCTCTACCTGATTGACGGCAGCTCCCAGATGTACCGCGCGTACCACGCGCCGATCCGCACCGCGGAAGGCACGCTGCTGCGCAATTCGTCCGGCATCCCGACGAATGCGGTCTACATCTTCGTCACGATGCTTCGGAAGCTGCTGAAGGAGCATGCGCCGGCGCACATCGCCGCCTCGTTCGACCTGCCGGGCCGCACCTTCCGCGACGACCTCTCCGCGGACTACAAGGCGAACCGCGCGCCGATGCCGGACGACCTCGCGAGCCAGATCCCGCTGGTGCATCGCGCATGCGAGGCGCTGGGTGTCCCGATCGTCACCCACGACCGGTACGAGGCCGACGATGTCATCGGCACGATGGCGAAGCGCGCGGTCGAGGCGGGCTACGACGTCGCCATCGTCACGGGCGACAAGGACTTCTTCCAGCTGGTCAACGACCACATCAGGATCTACAACCCGCGCGACGAGGGGACCTGGTACGACGCCGACGGCGTGAAGGAGAAGTTCGGGGTGCGGCCCGATCAGGTCGTCGACGTGCTCGCGCTGATGGGCGACACGATCGACAACGTGAAGGGCGTGCCCGGCATCGGGGAGAAGGGCGCTCGTGACCTGATCAACACGTGGGGCACGCTCGACGCGCTTCTCGAGCACGCGCCGGAGGTCACCGGAAAGAAGTACCGCGAGGCGCTGCTCGCGCATCGGCAGGAGGCCCTCGACAGCCGCCAGCTCCTCGTCATCCACTGCGATGTTCCGGTGCCGTTCGACATCGAGGCGCTGGCGTACCGTGGTCCGTCCCGCGACGACTGCTATCAGCTCTTCAGCGACCTCGGGTTCCGCTCGCTCACGATGGAGTACGCGCCGAGCGCCGACACGGTGGTGAAGGACTATGCGCTGGTCACCGATGCAGGCGGGCTCGACGCGCTGATCGCAGAGGTGCGCCAGGCTGGCCGGTTTGCGCTGCGCGTGATCCCGGACCAGCCCGGGGCCATGCGCGCCGGGATCGTTGGCGTCGCCATCGCGACCCGGCCGCGTCAGGCACGCTACGTCCCGCTGCGGCACGCTGGCATGCACACCGGCCCGCAGCTGACGGTCGCGCAGGCACTGGGAGCGCTGAAACCGCTGCTCGAGGACGCCGCCATCGAGAAGGTCGGCCACGACCTGAAGTTCGACGCCATCGTGCTCGCGAGGCACGGCGTGACGCTTCGCGGCCTGTCACTGGACACGATGCTGGCGAGCTACCTGCTGGACGCCACCCGATCGGGCCATCCGCTCGAGGGGACCGCGCTCGAGCATCTCGGGTACAAGGCGCTGACCGAAGAGGACCTCTGCGGCCGCGGCTCGAAGGCCACGCCGTTCGTCGAGCTGCCGCCGGACGGCGCGCTGAACTATGCCGGCGAGCGCGCGGACCTCGCGTTCCAGCTTGCAGGCGCGCTCGAGCCAAAGCTGACGGAGGCCGAGCTCACCGATGTGTACGAGCGGTTCGAGCTGCCGCTGATTCCCGTCCTCGTGGACATCGAGCGCGCGGGCGTACGGATCGACACGCCGGCCCTCGCCGCACAGTCTCAGCGGATCGAGAAGGAGCTCTCGCGGATCGACGCGCACATCTTCGGCCTTGCGGGCGAGCCGTTCAACATCGCCTCGCCGCAGCAGCTCTCGCGCATCCTGTTCGACAAGCTGAAGCTGCCGGCGCTGCGCCGCAACGCGAAGACGCGCACGGCGTCGACGGCGGCCGACGTGCTCGAGGAGCTGGCGCAGAGCCATGAGCTGCCCCGCCTGATCCTGCAGTGGCGCGAGCTGATGAAGCTCAAGGGCACCTACATCGACGCGCTGCCGCAGCTGGTGAACCCTGAAACCGGACGGCTGCACACCTGCTTCAATCAGGCGGTCGCGGCGACGGGACGGCTGAGCAGCAGCGACCCGAACCTGCAGAACATCCCGGTCCGCACCGAGACCGGGCGTGAGATCCGGCGAGCCATCATCGCCGACCCCGGGCACGTGCTGATTTCCGCGGACTACTCGCAGATCGAGTTCCGCGTGCTCGCCCACATGGCTGATGACCCGGTGCTCGTCGAGGCCTTCCGCGAGGGTGCCGACTTCCACGAGCGCACGGCGCTGAAGATCTTCGGCGCGGACAGCGGCCGCGATCCGCACGACCTGCGCAGCACCGCAAAGATGGTGAACTACGCGCTGCTCTACGGGAAGACGGCGTTCACGCTGGCCAAGGACATCGGGGTGACGCCGCAGGAAGCGCAGGACTTCATCGACGCCTACTTTGCCGGCTTCCCGCGCGTGCGCGCCTTCATCGACAGCACGCTCGAGCAGGCGCGGCAATCCGGCTCCGTGAAGACGCTCTACGGCCGACGACGGCTCGTGCCGGAGTTGAATAGCAAGAACACCCAAATCCGGCAGGCGGCCGAACGCGAGACGGTGAACATGCCCATCCAGGGCACCGCCGCAGACATCCTGAAGCTCGCGATGATCGCGACGCACGACGCACTCAGGCGTGTGCCGACCGCCAGGATGATCCTGACGGTCCACGACGAACTGCTCTTCGAGGTTGCGGCCGAACACGCGGACGAGACCGCAGCCCTCGTCCGGCAGACGATGCAGGATGCTGCGCAGCTGCGGGTGCCGCTGGTCGTGGATGTCGGCATCGGCCCGAACTGGGCAGACGCCAAGCGCTAATCCCGAATCGCTAATTGCAAAACGCTAATCGCTAATCTGAATGCCAGTCGGTGGTTGGCTGATCGGATTTCCAATCAGCGATCAGCAATTTGCATTGCAGTTACCGGTTCCAGCGTTCCTTGAACGCGTCCCACTCCTCGCGAAGCGTATCGGGTGGCTGGCCGGTTGCGCGCGCGCGTTCGGGAATGAGCGCGCGTTGCACGAGGCGATCGATGTCGCCCCGCAATTCGGCGCCGCGGTCGGTCGCCAGTGGCGCACGGACCCACGCCGCCTGTGCCGCAGACCAGGCGCCCTGCAGGTCGCCCTGTCCCCTGAGCGCGGCCGCCGACCAGTAGGCCGCCACGGCACTTGTCGGTCGCTGGCCCAGTTCGTCGCGCATGCGCGTCACCACGGACTGGTACAGCGCCTGCCGCTCGAACTCCATGCGTGGACGTGCGTCCTCGTCGACGGCGCTGGCCCACCAGTCCAGGATCAGGTCTCGCCCGTCGACCAGCCCCTCGTCCGAGCGCAGCACGGAATCGAACACCGCAGCCGCTGCGCCGGGGGCCGACTCGAAGAAGAGGGCCTCGCCGAGGCCGACGACATATTCGAGGCGTTCCCGCTCGGTCAGGTGCTCTGGCGACACCCGCCGCAGCCGCTCACGCGCCGCTTTCAAGTCGTCCGGCAGCACGTTCGCCCGGTAGCGTTCGAGCAGCGCACGTGCGGCGATGAGGTTCGCGCCGTCGGCACGATCCGGTGCATGCCCCACGTCATCAGCCGCGACGATCGCGGCGTCGAAGTCGCGGGCGTTGTAGAGCTGACGCGCCCGCGCCAACGCGCTTCGGTCGTCGGCAGCCGCGGCGGGCATCGCAGCACCGGCAAGGAGAACCAGCAGCACGGCGAGGCGAAACATGGCCGAATCGTACCACAGCCGCTGCTCCGGCTAAGACGCTGATTGGAAGAGGTTTATTGGTCGCAATCGGGCGGTTTGGTACAATGCCGGCCGATGGTGGAACCACGGGTCATCCCCCGCGCCGAGCACACGCTCTCCCGCGCGGACGTCGACCCCGACGCACTCAAGGTGCTGTATCGACTTCGGCAGGGCGACTACATCGCCTATCTCGTCGGCGGCAGCGTCCGTGACCTGCTGCTGGGGCGACGACCGAAGGACTTCGACATCGGCACCTCGGCGCATCCGTATCAGGTCAAGAAACTCTTTCGCAACTGCTGGATCATCGGCCGACGCTTCCGGCTCGCGCACGTCAAGTTCGGCACGAAGGTGATCGAGGTGGCCACCTTCCGGCGCCAGGTGCAGCCAGGCGAGGAGGTGGTGGAGGATGGCGTCCCGGCGGCGGAACACCGCCACGCCGATCTGACGACGCCCGTGTCGATCGAGGCCGCGGAGACTGAGCGCGACTTCTCACTCGAGATGTCGGATGCCGCCTCCGACGAACGCCTTCGCGCACAACCGCCGCGTCACACAGCGCGCGAGGATGCCCAGATCATCCACCGCGACAACACCTTCGGGACACCCGAGGAGGACGCGTTCCGGCGGGACTTCACGATCAACGCGCTCTTCTACGACATCGCGACGTTCTCGATCATCGACTACGTCGGCGGCCTCGACGACCTGAAGGCGCGGATCGTCCGCTGCATCGGCGACCCAGTGGTGCGGTTCAAGGAGGATCCGGTGCGGATGCTGCGCGCGATCGCGCTCGCGGCCCGCCTGGACTTCACGATCGAGCAGCCGATTCTGGACGCGATCAGAGAGCTGCGCCACGAGATCGCAAACAGCGCGCCCGCGCGGCTCATCGAGGAGTACTACAAGATTCTGCGCGCCGGCTGTGCGGAGCGGACCTTCCGCGCACTCGTGGAGGCCGGCCTCGTCGAACCGATCTCCCGCGAACTGCACGAAGGGGCGGGCGACCCCCTCTGGCAGTCCCTCAGGAACGTCGATGACTACCGGCGGCGCTTCACCGGCACGCCGGACACGCTGACGAACGCGGTGCTGCTCGGGACGTTGCTCGTTCCGCTCGGCCTTGCGCCGCAACCGGGTCGCGGCCCTCGCCGTGACGAGGAGAAGCGCCCGCGTGAGCCCCTGGCCCGGCTCGGCAACCTCCCGCTGGCGAGGCGCGACCTCGAGCGCCTCCGGCAGATACTCGCGCTGCAGCGGCGCCTCAAGGACCTCACCGCCAGCGTGCGCGCACAGCGGGCCCTCACGCACCGCAGCATCTTCCGCGAAGCGCTCACCTGGCTGGAAATCCACGGCGGCGCACCGGAAGCGGTCGAGCACTGGATCACCGTGCTCGCCGAGCGTGGCGCCGACGAACCGGTCGGCGAGGCCTCCCCTGCTGAAGACTCAGGCGACCGCCCACGCCGTCGTCGTCGGCGTCGCCGCCGGCGGTTCCGCCCCGCGCAACACTGACCCGATCGGTGTCAGGCACCAAGGCAACACGGGTTGCCTCAGAGCCGCTTCAAGAGTGAGACGCAGCCCACTCGGGCTCAAAAAGAAAGAGGGCAGGAGGATGATCCTCCTGCCCTCTCTTTCGACCCTGTCTTCGGGCGTGCTGAGTTCTGGATTCCGGTCTGAGTTCCGACTTGGGAACGTCAGCCGTTCTTCCGCTCGAACTCCTGCATGAACGACACGAGCGCGTCGATGCCGGCCTCGGGGAACGCGTTGTAGATGGACGCGCGCATGCCGCCCACCGAGCGGTGCCCCTTGAGGCCGTCGAGTCCGGCAGCCGTCGCTTCCTTGACGAACTTGCTCTCGAGCTCCTCGGAGCCCAGGCGGAACGTGACGTTCATCAGCGAGCGATCGTCCTTGTTCGCGGTGCCGCGGAAGAAGCCGGTGCGGTCGATCTCGGCGTAGAGCTTCGCCGCCTTGCGCTTGTTGATCTCCGCGATGGCCGGCAGCCCACCGAGGTCGAGCAGCCACTTGATGACGAGCCCCATCGCGTAGATGCCGAACGCGGGCGGCGTGTTGTACAGCGACGTGTTCTCCGCGTGCACGCTGTAGTTCAGCATCGTCGGCAGCGCCTTGTTCCCGGCCGACTTCGCGACGAGGTCCTCGCGCGCGATGACGAGCGTCACGCCGGCCGGACCGATGTTCTTCTGGGCGCCCGCGTAGATGAGGCCGAACTTCGAGACGTCCACGGGACCGCTGAAGATGTCGGAGGAGGCGTCAGCCACGAGCGGCACATCACCGACCTGGGGCAGGGTCGAGTACTCCGTGCCCTCGATGGTGTTGTTCGTCGTCACGTGCACGTAGGCCGCACCCGGCGTGAGCGTCAGCTCCGACTGCTTCGGCAGGCGGGAGTAGTTTTCGCCCTTCGTGGAGGCGGCGACGTTGACCGTGCCGACCTTCTTCGCTTCCTTCAGCGCCTTCTCGGCCCAGGAGCCGCAGTCGATGTAGTCAGCCGTCTGGCCCTGGCCGAGCAGGTTCATCGGGACCATGGAGAACTGAAGGCTCGCGCCGCCCTGGAGGAACAGCACCTTGTAGTTCGAGGGCACGTTCGCCAGCGAGCGGATGTCCGCTTCCGCCTTCGCGAGAATCGCCTCGAATGTCTTCGAGCGGTGGCTGATCTCGAGCACCGACATGCCGACGCCGGGCAGCGCCACGAGTTCGGACTGGATCTGTTCGAGAACGGGCAGCGGCAGGACGGCAGGACCCGCCGAGAAATTGAACACGCGATTCACGGTAGTCATGAAAATCTCCGGAAGACCCGGCTCACGCCGGAATGGTCCGGCAGCGTGCCGGCCACGGATGAACACTTGATCCTACCGGATTTCAGAGCCGTACGACGCGCAGGTCGAGAATGTCGGCGTTTCCGGCCCGCAGCGCCTGGAGCGCAGCCTCGTCCGGCGACGCGTCCAGATTGATGCGCGCGACGGCAGCCTCTGCCCCCTCGAAGACGATGTTCTCGGTTTCCTGCACGTTGATGCCCGCGCTTCGAAGGTGGTCGAACACGTGTGCCAGCACACCGGGGCGGTCCCGGTGCCGCACCACGAGCATGTGGGTGGCGGGGCTGCTCCTGGCAAGGTTCACGACGTTGGGCACACGGCCGGTGGTCATGTACGCAGTGATGACGCGCACCGTCTCGGCCGCGATGGCCTCCTGCGCCTGATCCGTGGAGCCACCGATGTGATGCGTGCCGTACACCCCTGGCAGCGCCGCCATGCCGAAGGCGAACTCGCCCGCCGCGGCCGACGGTTCGCCCGGGAACACATCCAGGCCTGCCCGGACGCCACGCTCGCGCACGGCCCTGTCGAGCGCACCGTAATCAACGACCTCACCACGCGCCGTGTTGATGAACATCGCGCCTGACTTGAGACGAGCGAAGAACGGCTCCGCGAGAAGGCCGCGTGTCTGTGCGCTCAGGGCGAGGTGGACGCTCACGATATCGGAGACCTCGGCAACCGCTTCCGGCGAGGGCAGCACGGTGACCGGCAGTTCAGGCGCGTGCGTGCCGTCGGCAAAGCGGCGGCTCCAGACGACCACCCGAAGCCCGAACGCGAGGGCTCGCTTCGCGACCTCCTGGCCGATGTTGCCGTAGCCAATGAGCCCGAGCGTGCTTCCGTAGAGCCCCTTCGCCTTCGAGAACGCCTTCTTGTTCCAGTTGCCCGCGCGCAGTTCGGCGACGTTGTCGGCGATGCGCCGGTCCAACGAGAGGATCAGGCCGAGCGTCAGTTCGGCGACGGCGATCGCGTTCTTGCCGGGGCAGTTGGAGACATAGATGCCCCGGCGAGACGCGGCGGCTACATCAATCGTGTTGTAGCCGGCGCCGGCGCGGACGACCAGGGACAGCGCACCAGCCTCCAGCATCGCTGCCGTCACCGCCGTGCTCCTTACGACCAACACGTCGGCACGTGTCGTCGCGATCGCCTGGCAGAGCGCGTCGTCTTTCAGGTCGGCCTGGTAGATCACCTCGCAACCGGCTGCCTTCAGGCCGTCGATTCCGCTCTGCTCGAACTTGTCGGCAATGAGGACTGTCACGTCAGATCACATGTACGAGAAGGCCGTCGCGCAGCTTCGGCTCGAACCACGTGGACTTCGGCGGCATGATGGCGTTCGCGTCCGAGACAGCCATCAGGTCAGCCATCGAGACGGGATACAACGAGAACGCGACCGCAAAGCCGCCGGCGCGGACCAGACGTTCGAGCTCCACGGTGCCTCGCGATCCGCCCACGAAGTCGATCCGCTTGTCGGTGCGAACGTCGAGGATGTTCAGAATCGGACCGAGGAGGTCGTCCTGCAGCAGGCTCACGTCGAGCGATGCGATCGGATCGGGGGCATCGGGATGGCGGCGTGGCGTCAGCGTGTGCCAGGCGCCGCCGATGAACATGGCGATGGTGCCGCGCTGCCGGGGAGCGGCAGGCCCTGGTTCAATCGAGAATCGCTCAGCGACTGCGGCGAGGAACGCCTCGGTCGTCAACCCGGCAAGGTCGCGAACCACGCGGTTGTAGGGAAGGATCTGCACCTGATCGTGCGGGAACGCGACCGCCAGCACCGTCCTGTAGTCGGCACCCTCATCAGGCCCGTGCGCAGAAGCCCGACCTGCGGCAATCTCCGTCCGGGCGCGCGCCGCGCTCGCTGCGCGATGGTGGCCGTCGGCGATGTAGAGCGTCGGGATCCGCGAGAAGGCTGCGACCAGGGCGTCACGCACGTCGGCCGGCACCCTCCACAGCGTATGCGCCACGCCATCGTCGGCAGTGAAGTCGAAGAGCGGTGAGGATGCCGTGGCCCGCCGCGCAAGATCGTTGACGTCGGCTGATGCTCGATACGTCAGGAACACCGGGCCGGTCTGCGCGCCGACGGCGAGGATGTGACGGGTGCGGTCGTCCTCCTTGTCGCGGCGCGTGCGCTCGTGCTTGCGGATGATGTCCGCGTCGTAGTCGACGAGCGAGAAGCACCCGGCGATACCGACCTGTTCGTGATCGCCCATGCGCAACCGATAGAAGTACAGCGATGGGTCGTCCTCCAGCTCGAACGCCTCGGTGGTGAGCGCCTGGTAATTCTCGAACGCGCGTGCGTAGACCGCGTCCGCGTACGGGTCGATCGAGGGCGGCAGGTCTATCTCGGCGCGCGAGACATGGAGGAAGCTGCGAGGGTTGTTCTCCGCGAGCAACCGTGCCTCATCGGTGTTCACCACGTCGTAGGGTACCGATGCGATTGACGCCGCCAACGCCGGTTGCGGTCGTAGTGCACGAAATGGGACGAGGGTTGCCATCGCGCGGATTATCGCACTGCCCCTGATGGTGCTTCGTGGCGTTCGTGCGTCACTGCGTTCTGCACTCCACCTAGCGGAACGGGTTGTCCCACTCGAAGCGGATTCGGGCAAGCACGCCTCGGTCCCGATCGCGGCTCCGCACACCCGTCGCGCGCTGCTTGCGGACGTTCTGAACAGCCGGCCTCCGTGAGAGGTTGGTGCGCGTCGCACGCTGTGTGCCCAGCGACGAATCGGTTGACGGTCGCGTCAACGCCGGACTGGTGCTGTGGGTGGCGGCAGCTTGGACGCCGGCGAGTGACCCCGAGCTGCTGGGCAACGCGATGTCGTGGGAAGCAGCGACAGCCGGGGAACGGTCCTGATTCCAGGAGCTGAGCGCCGGCGCGTGTTGGGCTGCGAGGAGCGCCATCCCGGCAAGCATGCAGGCGGCGACGGGCAGGCGCCACGAACGCCGTGGCACGCGGGCAACGCCCGATGGTGACGCATGAGACCGCGTCGCATTGAGTTCGTAGATGCGGCGGTCCGCTTCGCGGAGCGCACGGCGCATCTCGACGTGCGAGGTGCCGACGCGGCGGCGCTCGTCGGCCGCCTGCGCACGCAACTGGGACACCTCGACGTCGGGGTGTGGGTGACCGCCGATTCTCGCAGCCGCTTCCCTCAAGACGATGTCAGGCGCGCCGAGCTCATAGCGCGCCAGCGCCGCTGAGAACTCACCGACGCTGTCGAACGGCGGCGCTTCGACTTCGAGAAGCGCGCGCGACACGGTGTAGCGAAGCCCACCCGGCACCTTGTCGGGTGTCGCAGCGAGGAGGGCCTCCAGGAGGATCGCTACTTCGACTGTGGTCGGAGTGGCTGCGCTGGACGTGCAGTGAACCGTTCCCGACGCGTCGAGCGCCACGCTGTCCAGGCTCAACAAGCCGAACGGCGGCGCCACGTGGTCCTGGGAGCTGTTCCCAGCGAGCAGCACCTGAGCGATGGCAACTGCTTCGGGTGACGTGAGGTGGCAGGCGCACTGGCTCAGCGGGATGGGCGCGAGAGAGGGCGAGTCCATTGCGCCCCCGCCTAGTGCGAAAGCGGGGCCACCCACCCGGGCCCGCGTCGCTCCGGCTGCCGTGCGGTTTCGCCCACGAATTTCGCCGTCCTGCGGTGGCGGGTGCCACGCTGCTGACAGCGGCGTCCGGATTGACTACGCTGCCGGTGGCGCGTCGCCGTCGAGTCCGGCCAGCTCGAAGAGCACCGTCGCCAGCGCGGAGTAGTCCAACTCGGCGCCTCCGGAGGCAATGAGGGCGTTCAGCATCTGCCCGACCACAGCCGTCGCCGGCATGGCCACGCCGCTCGCGCCGGCTGCCTCGGCCGCGAGGCGCAGGTCCTTCTGGTAGAGCCGTGAGCGGAAGCCAGGCACGTAGTTCCGCTTGAGCATCCGCTCGCCGTGGACTTCGAGGACACGGCTGGCGGCGAATCCACCGAGCAACGCGTCACGGACGCGAGCCGGGTCGACGCCTGACTTGCGCGCGAGGGCAAACGCCTCGCTCACGCCCGCAAGTGCGCCTCCGATCGCCACCTGATTGCAGATCTTGCAGATCTGCCCCGCGCCGGGCTCAGGCCCTACATGGACGATGCGCTCGGGGTTACCCATGCACTCGAGCACGGGCCGCACGCGTGCGAGTGCGGCCGGGTCGCCGCCCACCATAATCGACAGCGTCGCGTTGATGGCGCCGATCTCTCCGCCACTTACCGGGGCGTCGAGCATCGCGCTGCCCTTCTCCGCCACCAGGCCTGCCAGACGCTTCGTGGCCACGGGCGAGATGCTGCTCATGTCGATGACGACCGATCCGGGCCCGAGCGTGGACAGGACGCCGTTGTCGCCGACAAGGACAGCTTCCACGTCTGGCGTATCCGGCACCATCGTGATGACCACTGTCGCCTGCCGGGCGACGTCCGCGGGCGAGCTTGCCCCGATGGCACCAGCGGCGACGAGTTCGTCGACCGCGGGACGACTCCGGTTGTACGCCACGACCGTGTATCCCTTGGCGAGGAGATGCCTTGCCATGGGCTTGCCCATCACACCAAGACCGATGAAGCCGATACGTTCCATTCGTGCACTCCAGGGGAGCTGGGAGAATCTCAGGTCGCAGATTGCCTCGCCGGGGCCGTCGAGAACGGCCGATTATGTCGCGGCGACGCCGTGTTCGCAACGCTCGGCCAATCAGCCATCCGCAATCTACAATCTGCAATTCAGATGGACCTTCAGGGACGCGTGGCGCTCATCACCGGGGCGAAGCGGATTGGTGCGGTTGTGGCGCAGGCGCTCGCGGAACGCGGCGCCAGCATCGGGCTGTCCTATGCGCAATCGAAGGAGGAAGCGCTCGCTGCGGTGGCCGCGGTCGAGCGGGTCGGCACCGGGGCACTTGCCGTGCGCGCCGACCTCAGGGACCCGGATGCATGTGCGGCGCTGGTGGACGCGACCGTCGCCCGTTTTGGTCGGCTGGACATCCTGATCAACATGGCGTCGGTCTACGTGAAGCGACCGTTGGATTCGCTGTCTCACGCGGACTGGGACGCGGTGGTGAACGTCGACCTGCGTGCGGCGTTCCTCTGTTCGCAGGCCGCCATCCCTCACATGCGCCGACTTGGCGGTGGCCGCATCGTCAACTTCAGTGATTGGGTCGCGACCAGCGGAAGGCCGCGCTACCTGGGCTACGTGCCGTACTACGTGGCCAAGGCAGGCGTGAAGGCCCTGAGCGAGGCGCTCGCCCTCGAACTCGCCCCTGACAACATCCTGGTCAACACCGTCGCACCGGGCCCGATTGTCGCGCCACCCGGAACCTCTGCGGACGAGTACGCAGCCGTGGAGAAGGCCACGCCCCTCGGGCGGTGGGGTGGCGAGCAGGAGATTGCCAAGGCGGTGCTCGCCCTCGTCGACACGGACTTCATCACGGGTGAAACGATTCGGGTCGACGGCGGACGCCACCTTCGCTGAGACACCAGCGGGCACGCCCTCTTAGGCTTCGCGCGTCCGTCCTTGTGCCCGCGTGCGCTGGTGCCTTGGTGCCAGTCCGTAGTGGCCTTAAAGTCCCGCTTTCGCGAGGATGTTGGCGAGCACGTTCTGGGCGCGGGAGACCGGCAGGTTGCTGATGTAAAAGTGGCGCGCCCCTGCCTCGACAAGCGCGCGAAGCGTGCGCGCGCAGACCTCCTCAGCTGTTGCGCCGGCGGCGAATTCGCGGGTGAGCCCTTCTGCCGGAACAGGTAGGAAGCCTTTCAGGACCTCCAGCGTCTTCGGGTTCGCGCTGCGGTAGTAGAACACGCCGTAGACACCCGGCAACTCGACACGTCGGCGCTGGAGTTCGGCGACGAACCTCGAGACCGCCCGGACATCGTGGTGGCTCACGACCTGCGTCAGGAAGAACTCCGCGGTGAAGTTGTCATCAAGCAGGAAGTCAACCTGGCGTGTCGCGTCGGCGTGCGGATTGGCCCAGCCGCCCAGCGCCAGCCCGGGCGTGTGCTGCCGGAGCTTGCGCCGCAGTTCCCAGGCGTGCTCGACGCACCGGGGCGTGCCGACCGCCTTGTCACCGCCGAGCACGACGAGCGCCGGGAAGCCGCTCTGACGGGCACGGTCGGCGTACGACAGGCAGTACTCCATCGAGTGCTTGGACGTCATGAACGGCACGATCCGTTCACGCGGAACGTCGCGCTGCAGGTTGGTGACGAGGTGGCGGAGGTTGTCTTCTTCCGCCGCACCCACCGCGCTGTCGGTCAGGAAGACGTAGGTGCCTTCGCGGGTCAGCTTGCGGACGGCGTGGTACGTGTCGATCCAGGCGTCCATCCCCTCGCGCGACTCGAGTTCCGCGCGTGGAGGCCGAAGTTCCGCCGCGAACACGGGAGATCCGGATCGCAGGGCCGTGAGGAAGTCCATGAGGGCGGTTCAGGGCGGGTGAGGCAGGTCAGGCAGGGGGGCTGTTCCGAGCCCGGGCGAGAGTCTCGCCTGCCCTTCCGGCCCTGCCTGCCCTGACGTACTACTTGATTCCCTTGAGCACCTCATCGACCAGGAACAGGTCGGTGAGGAGGGCGCGGAGGTGAATCGAGGCGTTGAGGTTGTCGATCACCTGCGAGCTGATGGCCGGCAGTGTGAGCACCAGTCGGACGGCCGCGCGGGAGGCATGCGCGTCGGCCTCGATCACTTTCATGAACGCGGCGATCGGCCCGAGCACGGGGTCGTTCTCCGTGCCGACGAACGCATTCACGACGGAGCTGAGGCCCCCAAGGGCGGCCTCAGCCTTCGTCAGGTACTCACGCACCTGGGTTCCCTTCGCGCTTCCGGAGTCGGACGCGAGCCCCTGGCCGGCGTAGGCGAGCATGAACTCGTACGCCTCTTCCACCGTATTGCAGTGCGCGCTCAGTTCAGTGCGCGCCTGGGCGAGCAGTTCGGCTGTCTGAGCCACTAGCGACCAGCCGCCCCGGAGCGGACGTTCCACCGACGCGGGTCATGGTGTTCGAGGTACTGCCGGCGGGTGATGGTGCCGAAGATCATCGACTTGGTGATCCAGAACTTCTCCGGCCGCAGTGCGAAGTACACATGCGCGATCACCAGGCCCACCAGCGCAACACCGCACGCGCCGTGAAGCACGTAGGTGAAGCCCCAGGTCGTGTCCGCCATGATGTACGGGTTGCGCTGGAAGATTGGCTGGCGCACGCGCGACATCATCAGCATCCCGGAGATCGACACGGAGAGGCCGACCACCACGAGCGCGAGGTGATAGAGCCGATTGCCGAGCGGGTACTTGCCGGTCTTCGGACCGTCACCAGAGCCGGCCAGTTCGGCGGCCATCTCGTGGCGGAACTCCGGGATGTCCTTCGGGCCGATCCAGATCGACCAGAAGTCCATGAAAAACGCGGCGTGGATGATGTGGTAGATGATCGACGCGGTGAGCAGCAGGCCGGCCATCCAGTGCCACTGGACCCACGCGAAGCGGATCCCCACGATCGGCAGGAAGGCGGTCAGGAGCAGCGCGAACATCGAGAACGCCATCACCCAGTGGAACATGCGCGCCATGAACGTGTGTCGGGTGATGAGCGGCGGCAGGTCCTTGTTGGCGGCCTCGAGCGCATCGGTCTCAGCCTTCGCCCGCTTCCTGTTCGACGACAGGATCATGTAGCTGGCGTGCGCCACGAGGAACATCAGTCCGGCGAAGAGCGCCGCCCAGAACAGGTCCCACGAGATGTGCGTGAGGATCCGCTGGCCCCACGGGTTCCGTCCCCACGTCAGGAAATCCATATCTGCCTCCAACGAGCCACGACCAGACGAACCCCGGGCGGCGTGCCCGGGGCCGGCTGGTCGTTACGTCTGATTGTCCGTACGAGTCGGGTTGCTAGGTCGTGGCCTGTGCGTTCCCGCGGATGGCGCGCTTGACGAGGTTGCGCATCAGCGGAATCTTGTACGCGTTGTAGCGGAGCGGCGTCGCCCCCTGGATCGCCAGTTCGCCCGCCGCGCTCGCCGTCTCTTCCGTCCGCGGCTTCCCCTTGGTCGCCGCTTCCACGGCCGTCAGCCGCAGCGGCCGCGCCGCCACCGCCCCCACCGCAATCCGCACGTCGCTGATCGTCGTGCCCGACAGCTTCATCGCCGACGCCACGTTCACCAGTGGGAAGTCCCACACGTTCCGGTCCCGCACCTTCTCCCAGTAGAACTGCGCGTTCGCCCAGGTCGCCGGAATCCGGATTGCCGTCAGCAGCTCGCCCGGCCGCAGCACCGTCATGTGCGTGATGTCGATCTGCGGGCCCAGGAAATACTCCTCGGCCTTCACCACCCGCTCCCCGCCCGTGCTGCGGATCACGAACTCCGCATCGAGCGCAATCAGCGCCGGCGCCGTGTCCGACGGGCTCACCGCCACGCAGCGGTCCTGCTGCAGGATCGCGTGCTCCCGGTTGATCGCCGTCGGCGTGTCCGCGTAGCAGATGTTCCCACCCGCCCGGTAGCACGACCACCCGCTCCGGTAATACCAGCAGCGCGTGTCCTGCGACACGTTCCCGCCCAGCGTCGCCTGGTTGCGGATCTGCGGCGAGGCCACCATCTCCGCCGCCTCCGCCAGGATCCGGAACTTCTCCCGCACCACCGGGTGGTGCACCACCTCGGTCAGCGTCGTCGTCGCGCCGATCTCGAGGCCGCCGTTGGCCTCCTTGATCCCGCGCAGCTCGCCCACCTGGCTCAGGTCCACCACCGTGCTCACCCGCTTGGTGCGGTCCTTCAGCCAGTCGAACGAGTCCATCCCGCCCCCGAGCACCCACACGTCGCCCCGGTGCGCGTCCAGCAGGTTCAGCGCCTCGTCGATGCTCGCCGGCTGGAACAGCTCGAACACCGGCATCATGTCGCGAATCACGGCCATAACTTCAGCACTCCCAAAAAGTAGGCGTTTCCTTAGATGTGGGCCGTGAGGGCCTCATGCTGCCGCTGCCCGCCGTGCTCGAGCGCCATCAGGATGACGTCGGGCGTGACCGGCGTGCGACGGAAGACTTCGTCGCCCACCGCAGCTGCCAGCGCATTCATCACCGCGCCGTAGCCGGCGCCCACCGGCGGTTCGCCGATGCCACGCGCGCCGACCGGGGTCTCCGGGTCAGGGATGTTCAGCGCCGCGAACTTCATCTCGACCGGCTTGTCGAGGATGGTCGGCGGACGGTTGTAGTGGAAGCGCTTGGCGAGTGGCACGCCGTAGTGCTGGTCGTACACCCACTTCTGCGAGATGGCGTGGCCGATGCCGAGCATCGCGCCGCCGAACGCCTGGCCCTGGAGGCTGCGGGGGTTGACCACGATGCCGACGTCCGCGATGAGCGTGAAGTCGACGATCGAGTACTTGCCGGTCTCGACGTCGACCTCGACCTCCGCGAAGCCGACCGCGTAGGACTGCGTCTGGCCGTCGCGCGGGTAGTTGTCCTTCGCGACACCCATCAGGCCCATGCCGGCGAGCTTCGCGGCCGACGCCTTGGTGAGGCCATTGATGTCGGTCGGCAGCTCGTGCCCGTCGTACTTGCCACCGAGCTCGATCGCCTTCTGTGCCGCCTGCGCCAGCGTGATGCTGCCGCCCGGTCCGGAGACCTTGCCGCCACCCACCTTGTAGGCCGCCGGGTTGCCGCCCTTCATCTTCGCGGCAATCTCCTGCAGCTTCGCAATCGCGTCGGTCGCAGCCGCGTGCGCGGCGCGCGTCATCGCGTGCGTCGTCTGGCTGCCGGCGGAAATCGAGGTCCACGGCAGGTTCTTGCTCGTGTCGCCCCACACGACGTCACAGAGCGACCAGTCGGCCCCAATCATCTCCGCGGCGACACGGTGCACGTCGATGACCGAGTGCGTGCCGTGGTTGCCGATACCGGACTGGAACTGCACCCGACCGTCCGGCTTGATGACGAACAGCCCGTCGAAGCCGGTGGAGCCGCCGGAGTACGCGCTGACCGCAACGCCGCAGCCACGCACCTTCGTGCCCACCCGCTTGCCGCTCCGCGCCTTCTTCTCGTCCCAGTTGAAGAGCTCGCGGCCCTTGTCGAGCGCCTCGGGAATGAAGCAGCTCGTGACGTAGGCCTGCCTGCCACGCGCGACGGCAGGGCCGAACGGCGCCTTGCCGTGCGGCGCGTTGATCTTGTGGATCTCGACTTCGTCGATGCCCAGCTTGCGGGCGGCTTTCGCCATCACGGGCTCCATGAGGCCGTTGCCCTGCATGCCACCCGGGGCGCGCTGAGACGTACGCGGCGGCGTGTTGGTCAGCACGGTGATGCCGCGGAAGCGCATGTGCGCCGGCTGGTAGCACAGCGACACTGTGTTACCCACCGAGCGATAGTCGCCCTGCGCCTCGTACGGACCGTTGTCACCAACCGCGTAGAGGTCGATCGCGGTGATCTTGCCGTCCTTGCGGAAGCCGACCTTCACGCGCGAATGGATGCCGGAGCGCGCACGACCGATGTAGTGCTCTTCCTCACGGCTGATGCGCATCATGACCGGCGCCTGCGCCTTCTTCGAGAGCAGCGCCGGAATCGCCATCGAAATGGCGCCGGGGATCTTGCTGCCGAAGCCGCCGCCGGTGTACTCGCTCACGAGCACGAGCTCGGTCGGCTTGATGCCGACCCAGCGCGCGACCGAGCCGATCGTCTGCACCGTGCTCTGCGTGGAGCCGTAGAGGAACAGCTTGCCGTTCTGCCAGTACGCCATCGCCGAGCGTGTTTCGAGCGGCTGGTGACCGGTGGACTGGCTGACGAACGTTTCTTCCAGAATCAGGTCCGCCTGCTTGAAGCCCTCTTCTGGATTGCCGAAGGTCCATTCGCTGCCAGGTGCGGGCTTGCCGGTCGGCATGTGGCCGGTCTTGGCGGCCTCATCGAAGTCGGCCTGCTCCCACTTCAGTTCCTGGATTTCGGGACGCGGAGGCGCCCCAGCGGGAGGCCCGCCGGCGCGCGCGCCGGCCGCCGCACCTGCGGCAGGAGCGCTCCCGGCAGCCGCCGGACCCGCCCCCCGCGTGCCGCCCTGCGGCGCGTTCGACGCTCCGGCCGCTGCGCCCTGTTGCGGCGTCGCCGCACCCGCCACTGCGGCGCCAGGCGGCGGAGCCGCGGCACCAGGAGCTGTTCCAGCTGCGCCAGCCGCGGCACCACCAGCCGCGGCGCCGGCCGGGGGCGGCGCTGCCTGCCGCGCGAACCAGGTATTGCCCTGCAGCCGCGCATTCGGGCTGCCGGGGCGCAGCCCTTCAATCGGGTCGACGACAAAGGGCAGCGGCTCGTACTCGACGACGATCTTCTCGATCGCCTCAGCAGCCGTCAGTTCATCGACTGCCGCGACCGCAAGGATCGGCTCGCCCTCGTATGCCGGCTCCTTGGTCAGGATCTTCTCGCCCTGGTTGCTGGCCTGCACGCCCTCGCCAAGGGTGCCGCCGCCCTGAGCTTCCGGCAGGTCGTCGGCCGTGATGATCGCCTTGACGCCCGGCATCGCCAGCGCGGCGCTCACGTCGATGTTCTTGACCCGCGCATGCGGCATCGGGCTCAGCATCAGCTTCGTCCACAGCATGCCGTCGACGCGGTAATCCTCCGCGTACTTCGCCTTGCCCGTGACCTTCGCGACGATGTCCGGGGTCGTGTAGTTCTGCCCGATCAGCTTGTTGGTGTTCTCAGCCACGGTTAGGCCCCCCGCATGTTCTCAGCGCCCTTCATGAGGGCCGTCAGAATCTTGTCGTAGTCCTGGCAGCGGCACAGGTTCCCGGAGACGCCGTGCGCGAGCTGCTCGCGGGTCGGGTTCGGGTTCGTCTTCAGGTAACCGACCGCCGACATGACGAAGCCCGGCATGCAGAACGCACACTGGAAGCCCTGCTCGTCGACGACCCCCTGCTGCACGGGATGCAGCGTCCCCTCGGCCGACGCGAGCCCTTCGATCGTCACGATCTTCTTGGTGCGCACCGTGTGCGTGAGCACCGAGCACGCATAGTGCGGCACATCGTCGATCAGCACGGTGCAGGCGCCGCACTCCGCCCGGTCGCATCCGAGCTTGGTGCCGGTCAGCCCCAGCTTGTACCGCAGCGTCTGCGCCAGCGTCTCCTGCTTCATCACGTCGACGCGGCGCTCCTGGCCGTTCACCGACAGCGAGATCAGGCGTTCCACGCTGCCCGGCGCCGACGCGGTCTGCGTCTGGCCGGCAGCACTGGTGCGAAACAGATAGCTGGCCGAAGACACCGTCGCGCCTGCCGCGATCACGCCCTTGATGAAGTTTCGTCGCGAGGGATTGTTGGGTGTCTCTTCCATCTTGTTGACTTCTTCCATTGCAGGATCACCTCTCAGGGCTGACTCTGGTCGACCAAGCCGATCAGGACGACAAATGCGAAGCGGCGCGTGCGTGGCGAAGCGAAACGATAAACTGAAATTGCCTCGCGTTCAACGCTCGGCCGAGCGTCCGCGCTGCTGCCGACCGCTGCCGAAATTCCGGCGATAGAACCTGCGGGCCGGAGTGCAAGGCCTAAAATATAGCACAGAGGCGAGTTACCCTGACGCATCTGGTGCGGCACGGGATCGCGACCGTCTGGGGGCAAACAAAAGTCTGCCCGCCTGCGGACGAGGCGCGCGACCTTGCTCCAGACCACTGCCGTATAGTTCCTGAATGCCCTCGCTCACCTTTCTTGGAGCCGCAGGCACGGTCACCGGCTCGAAGTACCTGATCGATACCGGTGATCACCGCGTGCTGGTCGACTGCGGCCTGTTCCAGGGGCTGAAGGCACTGCGGCTTCGCAACTGGCAGCCGCTCCCGCTGGCCGCGACCTCCATCGACGCCGTCATCCTGACGCACGCGCACCTCGACCACTGCGGCTACCTGCCCCGGCTCGTCTCTGAAGGGTTCAAGGGACGGGTCTTCTGCACCCCGGGCACCAAGGACCTCTGCTCACTGGTGTTGCCCGACTCCGCGCGCATCCAGGAAGAGGACGCACGCGACGCGAATCGGCACCAGTACTCCAAGCACCATCCCGCACTGCCGCTCTACACCGCCGACGACGCGGAACGCGCGCTGCAACGGCTGCAGCCGGTCGGCTACGAGCGCCCTGTTCCCGTGGCGCCCGGAGTCGACGTGGAGTTCATCAATGCGGGCCACCTGCTCGGCTCGGCCTTCGCGAGGGTCCGGATCGGCGATCGCACCGTGCTGTTCGGTGGAGACCTGGGACGATATGGGCGTCCGGTCCTGCCAGACCCATCTCCCGTGGCCACTGCGGACGTGCTCCTGCTCGAATCCACCTACGGCGATCGACTGCATCCGCCTGACGATGACGGAGCCAGGCTCGCGGAGATTGTGAATGCCGTGGCGGCCCGCGGCGGAAAGCTGATCATCCCGTCGTTCGCGATCGGCCGCGCCGAGGAGGTCCTCTACTGGCTGAAGCGGCTCGAGGATACGAAGCGCATCCCGGTGCTGCCGGTGTACGTGGACAGCCCCATGGCGGCCAAGGCGCTGCAGTTCTACTCGCAGCGTGCGGACGAACTCGACCCGGACGTCCGCCCGGAGTCCCGCCGCGTGTGCGCCTTCTGCACGCAGCGCATGACCACGGTGTCCTCCGCGCAGCAGTCCAAGGACCTCGTCGCCTCGCGCCAGCCTGCGATCGTCATCGCGTCGAGCGGCATGGCCACGGGCGGGCGCGTCCTCTATCACTTGCAGTCAGTGCTCCCGAACCCGAAGCACACCATCCTGTTCGTCGGGTTCCAGGCAGCCGGCACGCGCGGGCGCGCGTTGCTCGAGGGTGCGACCGCGGTGCGCATCAAGGGTCGCGACGTGCCAGTCGCCGCGACCATCGAGCACCTGAACTCGATGTCCGCACACGCCGATGCAGGCGAGATCCTCCGGTGGCTGTCGGGCTTCACGACGCCTCCGAAGCAGACCTGGCTCGTCCACGGAGAGCCGACCGCGCTCACCGCGCTCCAGCAGCGCATCGTTGCCGAGAAGGGCTGGACCGCGAACATCGCCGAGTACCAACAACGGGTCGAGATCTGAACTCCGCACGGAGACTCCCGTCGGGGTACTCGCACGAAGAGCGACCAGCAGGTCCGGTATCCTGTGGTGCCGATGTCGCGTCGTTTCATCCTGACCGCGCTGCTGGGCGCCGTTCTGCTGGCAGGCACGGCGCGCGCCCAATCGAACACCCGCCTCGCCGTGCTGCAGGCGGAGGACCGCCGCGCGCAGAACGCCGCGGACCTCGCGACGCTCAGGTCGGGTGCGCGGAGCGGCGACCCCCAGACGGCGCAAATTGCCCTGCGCGCGCTCGGCCGTCTCGAACGGCCGGCGCTGATCGCGGACGTCCTGCCGGGCCTGAGGCACCCACTGCCCGAGGTACGCGCCGAGGCCGCAAACGCCATCGCGCAGGCGGCCCAAGGCTGGCGCTCCGACACGCCTGCAGGCGCATCCCTCGTGACCACCCAGTCCGCCCTGCTGGATCGCCTCAAGGTCGAGGCTGACGCTGGCGTGCGCGCGGCGCTTTGTGAATCGGTTGCACGCCTGCCGTACACCGTAGCCGCCGATGTCGCGCGTGCGGCTGAGGCCCTGGTGACCTTCGGTGGGCGCGCCACGTCGAACTCCGATCGCCTCGGTGTGGCCAAGGGACTGGAGGCGTTGACGCGCCTGCACCGCGCGGTGCGCCCAGCGGATCCGGAGAGCCTGGCGGAACTTCGCCGGCTGGCACGACGCCCGCCCGAACGGAACGAGCAGGACCTCCTGCGCGACGCGCGCGTGCGTCGGCTCGCGCTGGAAGCGCTCCACAATGCCGGCGCGGACGACGCGGACACGGTCAACACGGTCGCGAGCGACCCCGACCCACAGGTGCGGCGGCTCGCCGTGCGCGCGGCGGTCGTCGACGGCACGGAGGCGGTACTCGTCCGGGGCCTGAACGACACAGCACCGATGGTGCGGATCGAAGCGCTCCGCACGCTGCGGACGCGCGGAACGGGCGAGGTGTGCGAGCCCGCGCTGGTGAGCGCCTCCGATCCCGATCCACTCGTCGCCCTCGTCGCAGTCGATCAGCTGGCTGGCTGTGGGGCGTTCGCCGGGGCGGTGCAGTACCTGGGGAGCGCCGTCGCCGATCTCGCGGACGCCGAGATGCCGCGCAACTGGCACAGAAGCGCGCACGCGCTGGTCGCCCTGGCGTCCGCTGCTCCGGAACAGGCCATGGCCGCGCTACCCGCGTTCGCGTCGGCGCGGACCTGGCAAGTGCGGATGTACGCGGCGCGCGCCGCCGCTGCGCTCGGCGCACGCGAACCGCTCGAGCGGCTCGCGCGCGATCAGGACGACAACGTGGTCGAAGCCGCGATCCTCGGGCTGTCGAAGACCGTCGGCCACGAGGCCGATCGGATCTACCTCAACGCGCTTGCGCGCGATGGGTACCAGGTGGTCCGCGCCGCGGCCCTGGCGCTGGACCGCACGCCGGCCGGCGATGCGACCGCCGCCCTGACGGAAGCGCTGCGGCGCGCGGAAGACGACGGCCGCCCTGGCGCGGCGGATGCGCGTAACGCGCTCCGTGGCACCCTCTCCTCCATCGGCGCGACCGTCCGCCCAGCCAGGCCCGGTACGCTGCCGGCCGTGCCACTCACGGCGGAGGACCTGCGCCGGCTGGCGTCACCACGGGCGAGGATCACCATCCGCGACGTAGGAACGTTCGACGTGGCGCTGTTCACCATCCAGGCGCCCGCGACCGTGCTCCGCTTCGCCAGGCTGGCAAAGGACGGCTACTACAACGGGCTGACCTTTCACCGCATCGTCCCAAACGGCATCATCCAGGGAGGCAGCCCGGGCGCGAACGAATACGTGAGCGACGTGCCTTACATGCGCGACGAGGTCGGACTGTGGCCGCATGTGCGCGGCGCGGTTGGCATCTCCACGCGGGGACGTGACACCGGGGACGCGCAGATCTTCGTCGACCTCGTGGACAACCCGCGGTATGACCACGTGTACACGGTGTTCGCGCAGGTACTGAATGGAATGGAGGTTGTCGATCGCATTCTCGAGGGCGACGTGATCGACTCGGTCGAGATCCTGCCGTGACGTTCTCGACACGGGTTCCTCCAACGCTGCAGCCCAATGCGGTGTCCCGGGCCGTCGCGGCGCTCCGCGCGGCGGGCACGTCGTTGATCGACCTGACAGAGTCCAACCCCACGCGCGCGGGGATCCTGTATCCCCCGGATCTGTTGTCGTCGCTCTCCGATGCTCGCGGCCTGTCGTATCGTCCCGACCCGCTCGGCCTGATGGAGACGCGGACGGCCGTCGCCACGGACTTCGCGCGGCGTGCCATCACGCTGCGGCCGGAGCAGATTGCGCTGACGGCCAGCACGAGCGAGGCGTACTCCCTGCTGTTCAAGGTGCTCTGTGACCCCGGCGACGAAGTACTGGTGCCGCAGCCCAGCTACCCGTTGTTCGAGCACCTCACGCGGCTCGACGGCGTGTCGTCAGTGCCGTATCTCCTCGAGTATCACGGTCGCTGGTCGATAGACCTTCCGAGCGTCCAGCGTGCCCTGACCCCGCGCACGCGCGCACTGCTCGTCGTGAACCCGAACAACCCGACCGGCCACTTCGTCAGCGCGGCGGATCTCGACGCGCTGGCCGCCGTGTGCGGACCGCGCGGGATCGCCGTTATCTCAGATGAAGTGTTCGCAGACTACGAACTCGCGCCGGCCAGCGAGCCCCGCGGCGTCCTCGCGTACCGCGACGACGTGCTCGGGTTCACGCTGGGCGGGCTCTCGAAATCGATTGGCCTGCCGCAGGTGAAGCTGGGCTGGATCGGTGTCTCGGGATCAAGGTCGGACGTTCGCGGCGCGCTCGAGCGCCTGGAACTCGCGTGCGACACGTACCTGTCGGTGTCCACGCCGGTGCAACTGGCGGCACCGGAGCTCATGCGTCGCGGAGCTGACGTCCGGCGTCAAATCCAGCAGCGCGTGCGGCGGAACCTCGCCTCCTGCGTCGACGCGGCCTCTTCGAGTCCGGCATGCACAGTGCTCCATGCGGAGGGCGGATGGTATGCGGTGCTCAGGGTGCCCACATTGATGGCTGAAGAGGAGTTGATGCTCCGACTGTTGCAGGAAGATGCCGTGCTCGCCCATGCGGGGTACTTCTTCGATTTCCCACGTGAGTCCTACCTGGTGCTCAGCCTGCTCCCCCGCGAAGAAACGTTCGCGGCGGGGCTGACGTGCATTCTCGACCGTTTCCGGGACGTGCACGCATGACGCCATCCGCGCGACGGTCCGGGATCCTGATCCCGCTGTTCTCTGCGCCTTCGTCCGCGAGCTGGGGCATCGGCGACATCGGCGACATCGCCCACCTCTCTCGCTGGCTCCACGACGCGGGACAGCGCATCCTGCAGTTGCTGCCGCTGAACGAGATGGCGCCCGGGACGCAGTCGCCCTATTCCGCCATGAGCGCGATGGCGATCGATCCGATCTTCATCCAGGTGAGCGGCGTCGACGAGTTCACCGCGGCTGGCGGCGAAGCAGCCCTGACGTCCGACGACCGCGCGGCGCTGGACGAGGCGCGCCGATCGCGCCGTGTGGAGTACGGCCTGGTTCGGCCGGTGAAGGAGCGTGCGCTGCGGTACGCGTTCGAGCAGTTTCTCGCGGCCGAATGGCGCTCGGCCTCCCCGCGCGCAGAGGCGCTCCAGCGGTACATCGACGCCGAGGGCTGGTGGCTCAGCGACTACGCCCTCTTTCGTGCGCTGCACGACCAGCACGGAGGCTGCGCGTGGACAGACTGGCCGGACGCGGTCCGCAGCCGGGAGCCGCACGCGCTGGCGTCGGCACGCGCGCAACTCGAAACGTCCGTGCTGTTCTATCAGTACCTGCAGTGGATCGCGGGAGAGCAGTGGGCCACGGCACGCCGGGCGGCCCGCGGGCACGGCGTGGAGCTCTTCGGCGATCTCCCGTTCATGGTCGACCTGCACAGTGCCGACGTGTGGATGCACCAGTCGCAGTTCCACCTCGACCGGTCCGTTGGCGTCCCTCCCGATGCATTCAGTGCGACCGGCCAGGACTGGGGCATGCCGCCCTACAACTGGGAGGCGCTGGCGGCGCACGATTTCGACTGGCTGCGCGCGCGCGCGCGGCGGAGCGCTGCCCTGTTCGACGGGTATCGCGTCGATCACCTGGTCGGCTTCTACCGCACGTATTCACGCCCCCGCGTCGGAGCAGGCGAGCCGGCGTTCTCGCCTGCAGACGAGCCGCAACAGCGAACCCAGGGAGAACGGGTGCTCGGCATCTTCCGGGAGCCGGGGGCCGAGATCATCGCCGAGGACCTTGGCGTGGTGCCGGACTTCGTCCGGCGCTCCCTCGACGCGCTCGACGTGCCCGGCTTCAAGGTGTTCCGGTGGGAGCGCCAGTGGCACGACGAGGGGCAGCCGTTTCGCGATCCGGCGGATTACCCTCGCGTCTCCGTTGCGACGAGCGGCACCCACGACACGGAGCCGCTGATCCAGTGGTGGGACGAGGCGCCGGACGAGGAGCGTGCGGCCATGGCGGCTGTTCCCTCGGTGCGGGCGGCCTGCGGGAACGCCGACCTGGCCAACTCGCCGTATTGCCCGGTTGTTCGCGACGCACTGCTCGAGACGCTCTTCGCATCAGGCTCGGACATCGTGCTCTTCCCGGTGCAGGACGTGTTCGGGTGGCGCGACCGCATCAACGAGCCAGCCACCGTGCACGAGTCCAACTGGTCATACCGTCTGCCGTGGCCGGTCGACACCCTTGACGCGCAACCCGATGCTGTCGAACGGGGCACGGCGCTACACGCCTGGGCCGAACGTCACCGAAGGCTGTAACACACAAAAAGGGCGCCCGCTTTGGCGGGCGCCCTTTTTCTCGTGCTGCCGTCGTGTCTGGCCGGCTTCGAGGCCTAGACCAGGACCTTGATCACGACACGGCGGTTCTGCGCACGGCCTTCACGGGTCTTGTTCGGCGCAACCGGCTTGTCCTCGCCGTAGCTGATCACGTTCATCTTGTGCAGCGGGATCTGGTGGTGTTCGTAGAGGTACATCTTCACCGCCTCGGCCCGTTCCAGCCCAAGCTTCTGGTTGAGGTCCTTGGAGCCAACGTTGTCCGTGTGCCCTTCAATCTCGAACCAGGCGCCCTTCGGGTCCGCCTTGATCTGGTTGATCATCTCGTCGAGGCGTGCCTTCGCGGCGTCCGGCAGGTCGGTCTTGCCGAACTTGAAGTTGCCCTGATCCTCGTTCAGGACCACCTCGAACACCATCCGCTTGAGCGACTTGTCCACCGCGTCGGCCTTCGTGACCGCGGTATTCGCGGTATTGGCCGCCTGTCCGGCCGCGCTGTTCGCCGCGTCAGCCGCCTGCTTCGCCTGCCCAGCCGCCGCCTGGGCCCGCTGGTCGACGTCGCTGATCTTCGCCTCGTTCTGCCGGGTCCGCTCCTGGGTTTCCTCCAGTGAGCGCCCCAGTGAGTCGACCTTGGTATTCACCTCGCCGACACTCGTCCGCACGAACTTCTTGGTGGCGCAGGCCGTCGACCCACCGACGGCGATCACTGCGACCGGGATGGCAAGAAAGAGATTCCGAAACATTGTCTGTCCTCCTAATTCGAAGCCGGGCGGGTCTGCCCCGCAAAGTAACCACTCCGGGCGCGCACGGTGAGGTCCTTGTCCTTCGCACGGACCACGAGCGGGTGCCACCCCGGACTGCCGCTCGATTCGAACGCGATCAAGTACTGTTGCCGCAGCTCGTCGACAATCTGGCGCGCGGTCCTGCTGCGCTCGGCGATCGTGCTCGCCACGAACGCGCGCCCACCGGTCCACAGGGCGAGATCGCTCAGCGAACCGGTCAGGGCTGAGCGTTCGGAGGTCGTCGCCGCAATATCCGCCGACGGGTTGTCGATCGCCGGGACGATCCCGACGATGTAGACCGGCACGTCGATGGCGCTGGCCATGCCGGAGACTTCAGCCGCCGTCAGCCGGCTGGCGTTGTCCAGGCCGTCCGTGAGGACAATCACCGCCCGCCGCAGCGCCGGTCGGGTCGCCGCCTTCTCCGCCGTGCGCGCGACCGCGTCGTGCAGGGATGTGGCTCCAAACGGCGAGAGCGACTGCATCGCCGCAGGCAGCTGCCGCAGCCCCTCCGTGAACGGCGTCACTTCCTCGAGCCGAGTGTCGAAGGTGAACACCGCCGCCTCATCCCCCTGGAGCGTCAGGCCGCTCAGGATCTGCTCCGCCGTTTCGCGGGCATGCGCCAGGCGGGACTCCATGCTGCCGCTCACATCGAAGAGCAGCGCCACGCTGACGGCCGACTGGTCGTTGCGGAATTCCGTGATGCGCCGCGTCATCCCGCCGTCGAGCACCTCGAAATCCCTCACGGTCATGTCCCGCACGAACCGACCCTTGCGGTCGCGCACGACCGCGCTGACGCGGACCATGTCGACGCTGGACCGGAACGTCGCGAGCGGCTGCTCACCGGTGACCGGCTGTTGCGCCCACGCGCCGGGCACGAGCAGCGCCATCGCGGCAACGGCCATCGCGCTCGTCCGGATCAGGGTCAGCGGCGTCATCGCCCCGGGTATCTCCAAAGACGCTGCCAACACACGAAAACTTTGAATTAGAACGACTTAGGGGTTTCGGCCCGAACCGGGCACCTGAGTAGCCGCAGTGTGATTGCGCAAAATCTACACTGTTTTGGCAGATCGACTTGATCGCGGCCGTGTAAAAGTTACCCTGCGACCTCGAGGGACGGGACCACGGGCCTGACCGCAGGACGGTTCGACTGCGCGCGAGAGGCACACGGCCGGAATCCGACTGGGAAACAGAGTGACTTGCAGGAAGCGGTAAGATCGCGGGGTGAGTCCGACCCATACTGCCATTCCTGTCTCCCGCCGCGTCAGCCAGTTCTCGTACGCCATCCGCAACATCGTGGTCGAAGCGCAGCGCGTCGAGGCCGCCGGAACCAAGGTTCGGTACCTGAATATCGGCGACCCGGTCCTGTTCGGCTTTGCCCCGCCACTTCACCTGGTCGAGGCCGTTGAGAAGGCCTTGCGCGACGGACACAACGGGTATGGGCCGTCGGCCGGTCTCGCGTCCGCCAGAGAAGCGGTCGCAGCGGAGCACACCGCGAATGGGTGGCCGATCACGCCTGATCGCGTCTACATCACGGCGGGCACCTCGGAAGGGATCGAGCTCGCCTTGACGGCACTGCTGGACGAGGAAGGCGAAGTCCTCGTGCCCATGCCGACGTATCCGCTCTACACCGCCATCATCGCGAAGCTCGGGGCACACGCGAAGTACTACCGCTGCGATCCGGCTCGCGGGTGGATCCCGGACATCGAACACCTGTCGTCCCTGGTGACCTCACGTACCCGGGCGGTGGTCGTCATCGATCCGAACAATCCGACCGGGGCGACCTATCCGGTCGAAGCCCGGAAGGCCATGCTGGAGTTCGCCGATCGGCACGGGCTCGCCATCCTGGCGGACGAGGTTTACGCCGATCTCGGGTACGACGGTCCGGTTCCGCCGCTCGGCCGACTGAACCCTGACGCGCCGATCATCTCGTTCTCGAGCCTCTCGAAGGCCTATCTGGCGCCAGGGTGGCGCACGGGCTGGCTGTCGATCGGGCGCTCACCGCGCCTCGACGACGTGGCGGTGGCGATTCGGAAGCTGGCGGACGGCCGCCTGTGCAGCACGGTCCCGATGCAGTACGCCGTGACCGCCGCGCTGACCGGCGACAAATCGCACCAGGTCCGGTTCCGAGCGGACCTCAAGCTTCGCGCAACGTTGACAGCCGACGCGCTTCGTCGGATGCCCGGCGTCACCTGCATGACGCCGACAGCCGGCTTCTACGCGATGCCGCGGATTCCGCTGCCGCCGGGACGAACCGACGAAGAGTACGTGCTTGGCCTGCTGCGTGCGACCGGGGTGCTGGTCGTGTATGGCTCCGGCTTCGGCCTGCCGGCCAATGAGGGGTACCTCCGCATCGTGTTCCTCGCGTCCCCCGAGGAACTCACCGAGGTCTACCGCCTGATGGCCGAGTACACCACGGACTTCCTCTCGCGCTAGCGTTCGCAGATGGTGGTCCGCCCCGAGCGGATCACCACTGCCTCTCTCGTCGTCGCCTGCCCTCGGCTGACTCCGTCCCCGATCGCCATTACAGATTTCGCCAGCCTGAGTTCCGCGCTGTGGTCTGACTTTTGACTACACTCGGAATCGCGAGCGGAAATGGCAGTGAGTTGCCGCCGAAGTCCCTCGCCGAGCAGAAAAATGTCAGGTAGCCTGTCTGTCGCACAGACATCTCCGGTGTCCCGCCTGATCTGGCCGCATGGCACGTTTGGCGACGTTGCCGTGCTCGTGTTCGTCATCGTCCAGTGCCTGGACGGCGTGCTGACGTACCTCGGCGTTCACACGTGGGGGCTCGCCATCGAGGCCAACCCGCTTGTCAGCTCTGCGGTCGCGGTGGCTGGGGTCGGCACTGGTCTGGCGGCAACGAAGCTGGTGGCGGTCGCGCTCGGCATGTTGCTTCACCTGCGGCGGATCCACCTCGTCGTGGCGCTGCTGTCGGTGTTCTACATTGCCGTCGCCATCCTCCCCTGGACGCTGCTCTTCCTCACCGTCCAGTACTGAACGCCCGACAATCTGAGCTGCCGCGCGGCCCGGATCGCCCCGTCTGTTTTGGAGGATACTGTCGCCATGCGCGCGGATCCTCTTGCTTACCTCACTGCAGAACTCGACGCGCTCAAGGCGCAGGGCCTCTACCGCCACCTGCGAGTGCTCGAGGGGGAGCAGCGCGCGACCACCACCTTCGATCACCGGCAGGTGGTCAACCTCTCGTCGAACAACTACCTCGGACTGACCACGCACCCTCGCCTGCGTGCGGCGGCGATCAGCGCCATCGAGGAGTTCGGTGTGGGCTCAGGGTCTGTCCGAACGATCGCCGGAACGATGGCCGTGCACATGGAGCTCGAACAGCGCCTCGCGGACTTCAAGAAGACGGAAGCGGCCGTGGTGTTCCAGAGCGGCTTCACGGCGAATGCGGGAACCGTCTCCTCCATCCTCTCGAAGGAAGACGTCGTCATCTCGGACGAACTGAATCACGCGAGCATCATCGATGGCTGCCGCCTGAGCCGCGCGACCATCAAGGTGTTCCCGCACAAGGATGTGGACGCCGCTCGTGCGGTCCTGAAGGGACTGCCCGGCTCCCAGCGCAAGCTACTGATCACCGACGGCGTCTTCAGCATGGACGGGGACCTCGGTCCCCTGCCGGAGCTGTGTGCGCTCGCCGAGGAGTTCGGCTGCATCATGATGGTCGACGATGCGCATGCGAGCGGAGTGTTCGGGGCGAACGGTCGCGGCACGGTCGACCACTTCGGCATGCATGGCCGGGTCGACGTACAGGTCGGCACGCTTTCGAAGGCGATTGGCGCGCTGGGTGGGTACGTCGCCGGCTCGCGCGCGCTGATCGACTTCCTCTACCACCGCGCCCGGCCCTTCCTGTTCTCGACCTCGCATCCTCCCGCGGTGGCCGCCACCTGCATTGCTGCGCTCGACGTGCTGTTGACCGAGCCCGAGATCATCGATCGCCTCTGGGAGAACACGCGCTTCTTCAAGGAGGGACTGCACGCGCTCGGGTTCGATACCGGCGCCAGCGACAGCCCGATCACACCCGTGATTGTGGGGGACGGCGCGCTCGCCATGCGGCTGTCGGATCGCCTGTTCGCCGAGGGCGTCTTCGCGCAGGGCATTGCGTTCCCCACCGTCGCCCGGGACAAGGCTCGCGTCCGTACGATCGTCACTGCCACCCACACGCGGGATGAGCTCCAGTTCGCACTCGACACGTTCAGGACGGTCGGACTGGAGTTGGGAATCATTCACTGATGCGCATGTCCGGAGCGCTCGGCGGCTGCCTCATTGCGGCGGTACTCGTCGCAGCGTGCCCCGCTGTGCTCCGGGCGCAGGCCCCGGTCCAGCAGGCTTCGCCTGCGCCAGGCGACCAGCCGGACGACGACACGACGCTGCAGGCATTCGTGCGGACCCTCGAGCCGATCGTGCTCGCTGCGGATGCGGACGGGTACGTCGCCCTGCAAGGACCGCTCGGCAACCGCGACGAGGCCCTCGCCTTCGCCGAGGCGGAACTCGCCCCTGGCGCCACGCGCGTGGTCGTCCAGCAACGGGAGCGTTCCACCCTGACGCTGAGCGGGATTCCGGGCAACGTGGAGGCGCTCACCGTCGACGCGTTCATCGAATTCGGCAATCGCGCGCGGGTGGCAACCTGGCAGCTGTTCCTCCGGCGATCGGGCGACTCATGGGCAATCATCCGGCAGCAGGTCGTCTCGTCGGTCGACAACCTGTTCCGGCTGACACTCAACGACACGAGGCAGTTCGACGTCCGCAACCTCTCCATCACCGCGGAGGACCTGCAGCTGACCATGGCGGAGGGGACCGCGTTCTCGATCGACACCGAGCGCGGCGTAACCGGTCTCGTGCTGATCGGGCGCGGCCAGATGCGTTTTTCGCCAGCGCCCGATACCGAACGCGGACAGGTTCGCATCTTCGCCGGCTCCGACGTCCTCGACACGCCGTTCGAGGCCGCGTTCGTCCGCGTCGGCACTCCGGAGACGCACTACGACGACAGCGCGCTCACCGAGAGGCCCGTTGATGCGCGGACCCTCAAGCGCGCGCAGCAGGTGTTCGCGGACGAATCGCCGAAGTCATTCGCGGTCGACCTCGCGGACCTGACGCGCGAGGCCTGGACACTCCTGCCTGGTCCGGACGACTTCCTGGCCGAGATCCGCACCAAGCGCTTCGAGACGCTGACATACGCACGTTCCGCGTCCGAACCGGAGGACGTCTCGCTGTTCGAACGGCGGCGCAAGCGCAACATCGCGCTGTACGCATCGAAGGAGAAGCTCGAGACGCGCGGCCGGTTCTACAACGAGGACGACCTCGCGCAGTACGACGTCCTCGATTACGACATCGACATCACCTCGATTCCGCAGCGGCAATGGATCGAAGGGCGGACGAAGATGCGGCTGAAGGCACGCGCGGCCGGCCTCGGGCAGCTCACGATCAGGCTCGCCGACACGCTCACCGTCCGGTCGCTGACCAGCGACAAGTTCGGTCGGCTGTTCTACCTGCGGGTCACCAACCAGAACACCCTGCTCATCAACCTGCCCACGCTGCTCGATGAGCACGAAGCGGTGACGCTGACGGTCTCCTACGCCGGGCGGCTCGAGCCGCAGGCGCCGGATCGCGAGACACTGGGGCTGGCCCAGGACGAAGGAGGGTTCGGCCAGAGGAGCGGGCTGGAGACGCTCCCCGACGACATCACGGCCCCCAAGGCGGAGCCGAGCTTCCTCTACAGCAACCGAAGCTTCTGGTATCCGCAGTCGACGATCTCCGACTACGCGACGGCGCACATCCGCATCAGCGTGCCGATCGCGTACGGATGCGTCGCCTCGGGTGAGCCATCAGGGCCGCCACAGGTGCAGCTGGGCAGGGACCCGGTGAACGCGCGCCATGTTTACGTCTTCGACGCGAAGCGGCCGGCGCGCTACTTATCGTTCATCGTGTCCCGCTTCATTCCATCGGATCAGCAGGAGGTCACCTTCGACCGGCCGGATGCGCCTGCGCCACCGGGCGATCCGTCGACGGCCGCGTCAGACGCGGACCCGTTTCCGTCGATTCGGCTGACGGCCCAGACCAATCCGAGGCAGACGCGCGACGGGAAGCAGGTGCTGACACGCGCGGCGAGCGTCGTGAAGTTCTACCAGTCCCTCGTCGGCGATGCGCCTTACCCGAGCTTCACCATCGCACTGGTGGAGAACCTCACGCCTGGAGGGCACAGCCCGCCCTACTTCGCGCAGCTGAACCAGCCGCTGCCCAACAGCCCGCTGGTCTGGCGAAACGACCCGGCCGCCTTCGAGAACTATCCCGAGTTCTTCATGGCCCACGAGGTGGCCCACCAGTGGTGGGGCCATGGTGTCGGCTGGCAGAACTATCACGAACAGTGGATCAGCGAAGGGTTCGCGCAGTACTTCGCGGCCCTCTACGCAAACGAAAACCGCGGGCCCGATGTCTTCCTCAACGTGCTGCGCCGGATGCGGCGATGGGCGATGAACGAATCCAGCCAGGGCCCCGTGTCGCTCGGCTATCGCGTGGGTCACATCCGCAACGACGGTCGAGCGTTCCGCGCGATTGTCTACAACAAGGGGGCGATGGCCCTTCACATGCTGCGGCAGCTCGTGGGAGACGAGGCGTTTTTCCGCGGACTTCGGCAGTTCTACCTGGGCTCGCGATTCCGCAAGGTCGGGACGGAGGACTTCCGGCTGGCCATGGAGCAGGCCTCCGACCGCAAGCTCGGCCGCTTCTTCGAACGCTGGATCTTCGGCACCGCACTGCCCCAGCTCACGTTCAGTTATCGCAGCGAGTCGACGACGGCCGGGGGCGTGGCGGTGCTGCGGTTCGAGCAGAGCGGGGAGCTGTTCGACCTGCCGGTGCTGGTCACCCTCACCTGGGCCGACGGCAAGACCCGCGATGTGCTGGTGCCGGTCACGGACCGCGTCACCGAAATGCGCGTCCCCATCGACGGCCCGCTCCGGTCTGCGACCGTCAGCCGCCGGGACGTCTCGCTGGCCGAGATCCGGCAGGCCAGGTAGGCCCCGGGTCGTCGGATTGGATAGAATCAGTAACTTATGGAATCCGTCACGCTGACGATCGACGGCCGCCAGGTCACCGTCGAAAAGGGGAAGACCGTCCTTCAGGCTGCGATCGAGGCCGGCATCTCGATCCCGTACTACTGCTATCACCCCGGCATCGGCATCGAAGGCTCCTGCCGCGTCTGCATCGTCAAGGTCGAGAAGATGGGCAAGCTGCAGACCTCCTGCTCGACGGTGGCGACCGAGGGGATGGTGGTGCACACGCGCAGCGAGGATGTCGTGGCCGCGCGGGCCGGCGTGTTCGAACTCCTGCTGGTCAATCACCCGCTCGATTGCCCCGTGTGCGACAAGGGTGGCGAGTGTCCACTCCAGGATTACGCCTACACCTTCGGGCCAGACCAGAGCCGGATGGAGTTCCCGCGCCGCGTCTTCGACGGCGAGGGGGTGAAGGGCGACGTGGACTTCGGCCCGACGCTGATGCTGAATCGGCAGCGCTGCATCCTCTGCACGCGCTGCATCAGGTTCATGGAAGAGGTCGAGGGCGACGCGCAGATTGGCGTGGTCAACCGGGGCTACGGCAGCGAAATCGCCACCTTCCGTGACGAGGGGGTCCACTCGCTGATCTCGGGCAACCTCATGGACGTCTGCCCGGTGGGCGCCATCACCACCAAGCAGTACCGCTTCAAGTCGCGTCCCTGGGACAACCCGAACGTCGCCGACACGATCTGCACGATGTGCTCGAAGGGGTGCAACACCAACGCGTGGATCAAGGCCAAGCCGGAATGGGCGAAGGGGTCACGGCTCATCCGGATGACGCCGCGCTACAACCCCGACGTCAACGGCTACTGGATGTGTGATATCGGTCGCTTCGACTTCGGCTGGATCGAGAGCGAGAACCGCCTCCACAAGCCGCTGATCCGCAGCAACACCGGCACCCTCGAGCCCGCGTCGTACCGCGACGTGGTGGCCAAGGTCGCCGACCGCCTTTCGGCAGCCGGTACCTCCGGGAAGGGCGACGTCCGCTTCCTGCTGTCCGCACACGCCTCGCACGAAGAGTTCTTCCTGTTCCGCCGGCTCACCGAGGAACTGCTCGGCAGCGACGGACCGAAGGCTGTCGCGGTCGGCTGGCGCGTCACACCAAAGCAGCAGCCTGCACGCACCAAGTTCAAGGTGCCCGCGGTGGATGCCCCGAACGTGAACGGTGCACGGATCTTCGGGTTCGTGCCTGGTTCGGTCGGTTACGACCAGGGTGCGGCGGACCTCTCAGCGCTTCGCGCCGCCGTCGAGGCCGGCAAGGTCGCCGCGCTCTACGTGTTCGACCCCGGGCCGGACACCCTGGGCGATACGTCCTGGATTGTGGCCGCCCGCGAATCCGGCAAGCTGCCCCTGCTCGTCGTTCAGGGGGTGGTCATGACCGACCTCGTCCGGGCGGCGGACTTCGTCCTGCCCGGCGCATCCTTCGTGGAGAAAGATGCGGCGTACACGAACGACAAGGGCGTGCTGCAGGGCACGTCGAAGGCGGTCAAGGCGCCTGGCGATGCGATGGAAGACTGGCAGGTGGTCGTCAACCTCGCGGCAGCGCTCGGCGTCACCTTTGATTACACGGCCAGCGCGCACGTCCGCGCCGACATCGCGGCCCGCCTGAGCGGAGTTCAGGCGCTCGACACGCTGCCCGGGCTCGCCTTCCAGCGACCGATGTCAGCCAGCACGTGGCTGGAAGCGTCTAATCCGTCGGAGCGCTGGAAGTGGGAGTTCCTCTACCAGGACCTGCCGCCGATCAAGGGATCCGTCGACACGTCGTCGCTGCCGACGCCTCCGGGCGTCATCCGTCTCAACGAAGTGAAGTAGTACGCCGCCTTTCGGCGTCCTGCGCGACCAGGGCCGGGTCCGTCGACCCGGCCCTCATTGTCTGAGGCCATGCGTCATACCGCGCGACTTGCCGCCTTTGCCGTGCTGTTCCTGACAGCCGGCCTCTTCGCCCAGCGTGGCCCCGCCAAGGCTGAGCTCACCCCCATCGTCGAGCACGAGACGGTCGCGCCAGGCTCCGAGCTCCGCGTCGCCCTCCAGGTCCAGCTGCCTGAGGGCTACCACATGAACTCGAACAGGCCACGGGACCCGATGCTCATCCCCGTCGTGCTGACGGTGCCGTCACCGGATCAACCGCTCCCTGCCGGGATCTCCGTCAAGGAAATCGTCTTCCCGACACCAACCGACCTGCAGCAGCGTGGCGCCGACCAGCCGCTGTCGGTGTTCGAGCGCGAGTTCGCCATCGGGGTTGTGCTGAAGGTCGACCCGAGCGCCGCGCCCGGGACGATCACGATCCCCGCTCGCCTGCGGTATCAGGCGTGCGACGAAACGATGTGCTACATCCCGACGCGCGCTGAAACCGGTTGGGAAGTGACGGTTGGCAGTGCGGCATCGGCGGCGCTGCACGCGGACGTCTTCGGCGCCATCAAGTTCGGCAGCGGCGACGCACCGGGCGGCGCGGCGCCGACGACAACAGGTGCAGCCGCCGCCCCGGGGCCCGCCGCCTCGTCGGGTGACGAAATCGCGGCCCTTGGCAGCTTCGAGGAACAGGGCACCACGTTCGGCTACCTGCCGGCCGCTGATTTCCTGACCTTCATCCACAACGCCGAGACCGGCGTGCGCGAGAAGGGGATGCTCGAGGGACGAGGGCCGTTGATGATCCTGCTGCTCGTGCTCGTCGGCGGCCTCGCGCTGAACCTGACCCCGTGCGTGCTGCCGATGATCCCCATCAACCTGGCGATCATCGGTGCGGGCGCCCAGGCCGGGTCACGCAAGCGTGGGTTCCTGCTGGGGCTCGCCTACGGCGCGGCCATGGCCCTCGTGTACGGCGTGCTCGGGCTCGTCGTGGTGCTGACGGCGAGTTCGTTCGGCACCATCAACGCGTCTCCGTGGTTCAACCTCGGGATCGCGGTGCTGTTCGTGGTCCTCGGCCTCGCCATGTTCGACGTCGTCAACATCGACTTCTCCCGCTTCTCGTCGAGCGTGAAGACCGCAGGCAGCCAGGGCTCGATGGTGCTGGCGTTCTCGATGGGGGCGATTGCCGCGTTGCTGGCGGGCGCCTGCGTCGCGCCTGTCGTGATTCAGGTCGTGCTGTTCTCGAGCAACCTCTACGCGGCCGGGACGACTGCCGCGCTGGCGTTGCCATTCGTGCTGGGGATCGGCATGGCGATTCCGTGGCCGATCGCGGGCGCGGGCCTTGCGGCCCTGCCAAAGCCGGGCGCCTGGATGAACCGCATCAAGCAGGCGTTCGGCGTCATCATCATCGGGACCGCGCTCTATTACGGGTACGAAGCCTACAGCCTGTTCTCGAGCCGCTGGGTCAACGCCGAGGAAGTCGCCTCGAGCGTGCAGGAGAAGCTGAAGGCCGGCTGGCAGCCGTCACTCGTCGACGGGCTGGCGCAGGCTCGGCGCGAGAACAAGCCGGTGCTGATCGACATGTGGGCAACGTGGTGCAAGAACTGCTTGGTCATGGACAAGACCACGCTGGAGGACCCGGCAGTCACCGCCGCTCTCGCCGGTTACGTGAAGATCAAGTATCAGGCGGAGGATCCCGACGACCCGCGCGTCGCGAAGGTCATGCAGTACATGAAGACCTCCGGGCTGCCGACGTACGTGATCATGAAGCCGAAGCCTTAGGGGAAACACTGAGGCTTCGGGCTCCGGGCTTCAGCAAATTCACCAACTCACCAACTCGCCAATTCGCCAACTGCTCTAAAACTTCCCGGTCTGCCGCAGCGCAGCGGCCAGATCGTACGCGAGCACGGCGTCGAATCGTGTCTTGTTCGACAGGGTATATGGCGCGTCGAGGGCCCGTGTGACGAAGAAGGACGCGGTGAGCGGACCGTGGATCGGCACGTTCGCCACCGCATAGAAGCGGCGCCCGCGCTGGATCCGGTCGGCGTTCAGGCCGCCGTAGTGTTCGTCGATCGTCGCGTAGCCGCCCTGCGCCCGCACCCACCTGGTGATCGGCCGCTCCACCGTCACGGCAAAACCAGCCGCTGAATCAGGATCGGTCGTCCTGACGTACTGCTCGTAGCGCAGCGCGGAAATCGGGGCGGTCGGCTTGAATCGCATCGACACGGCGCCTCGGAAAGTATCGCGAGAGGCGTGCCGCGTGTAGTCAACGGAGGCCGCGACCATCGACGTCAGGTGCTTGCCCACCAGCACCTGCGTGTAGTTGGTGTGGTCGAGATCGTCCCAACGTTTCCAGAGGTTCGGCGTGCCTGTGGAGGCGATCGTACCGTGGGTCAGGGACAGGTCGTCGAAGTACAGCGTCTTCGGACGCCGCAGGCTCAGCCGTCCTCCGGTCACCCAGCCGTCGTCATCGTAGGTGGTGTACTCCGTGTGCTCGCCGCGGTTCGGATACAGGCTGCCCACCTGCGCCTCGATGCCGGGCAGGGGGGTGGCGTCGAAGAAGAACTGACGCATGTAGTGGCTCTTGCCGTCGAAGGTGCCGGTGCCCGGACCGAGGTTGTTCCAGGACGCGATGTACTGGGTCCCGGTGAACAGGCCGACGTTCAGCGTGTACCGCTTCTTCGCGTCCACGTTGACGCGGAAGCGTACCTGCTCGCGATACTGCATGTGGTTCGAGGTGGTGACATCAGCGCTGTTCCTGATGAACCGGTAGCGGGTGCTGAGGACGAGCTGCTGGAATTCGAACCAGCGTCGGATCGCCGGCTCCGGCGCTCGTGGCGCGGGTTGCGCGGATTGCGCAGCGGCTGAGGTGATCGACGCAAACAGCAGGGCAACGGTCAGGACGGGTCGATGCATCGCGTAATCCTACTCGATGGAAGTAAGCAATCCAGGTGATGTCGAAGACGTCGCACGCGGTGCGAATGCTGCGTGCGCGAGCGGCGCACAAGAACGAATTGGCACCGTTCGTTCCGTGGTACTCTGAGCGCCCTAGAGGTTCACGATGCACTCACGTCCGGCAAGACTCACCCTGAGCGCCCTTGGATGGATTGCCCTCGGTGCCGCGGCGTTCTTCATCGTCCACGCGCAACAGCAGACCGAGCAGCGGCGCGCCAGCCTCCAGGCCTTCGAAGCCTCGGCGCATGACACGGCAGAGGCGCTCGGCGACGTGCAGTCGGGCCAGCAGGCGTACGTCGCCCCGGGCCAGCAGGCGTCGGAGTGGACGGCAAAGGTCAACGCCGCGCTGCAGACGGCGAACACGGGCATCGAGTCGCTGCGGGCAAGCGCCGCGAGCCAGGACGCCGGACCCGCGCTCCTCGAAGCCAACACCGCCCTGACACAGCTGAAGAACGTCGACCGCCAGGCGCGGGAGCGAATCGCGAACGGTGAGCTGCACGCCGCCGCCGATCTCATCTTCACTGATGCTGCGGATGCCGTCGCGGGTGCGACCTCGAACATCGATGCGGCCGTGGCTGCCGAGCAGCAGGCGACCTCGGCACTCGAAGCCTCGAAGCGGCAGGTGCAGCAAGCATCTGCCCTTGCCGGCGCAGGCGCAGCGTCCGTGATGCTGCTGCTCCTTGGGCTCGCACGGCCGCGAAGCCGGGCTGAGGGCGGCGACGAGAGCGAGACGCGCACCGAACAGAGGGATGACACGCTGCACGTCGTACCCGACGTCGTGGCGGTGTCGCCGCACGCCGGTAGCGCGAAGGTCGAATCGCCGGCGGCGCTCGAGCGGATCGCGGAGATCTGTGTCGGCGCCGGACGCGCGCGCGATGCAGCCGACCTGAGCCCCCTGCTGGCGCAGGCAGCCGACGTGCTCAAGGCGCGCGGCATCATCGTGTGGCTGGGCAGCACGGGCGGGGCAGATCTTCGGCCGGTGCTCGCTCACGGATACACCGAGCGCACACTCTCCCGGATCCCGACGCTTGCCCGCGGCGCGGACAATGCGGTGGCGACGGCGTACCGACTGGGCGAGCTGCAGATCGTGGAATCGCGCCCCGGCGGATCGCAAGGCACCATCGTGGCGCCACTGCTGGCTCCGGACGGCTGCATCGGCGCGGTCACCGCCGAAGTGCGGGACGCGGGCGAGCAGTCGCCCATCAACCGGGCGCTCACGCAAATCCTCGCGGCGCAGTTGGCGGGCCTCCTCGCCGCCGCCGCGACCGCAGCGGAGACCCCAGGCTCGCAGGTGGCGGCCGGCTAGAACGGACCGCCACGTCGTGCTCGGCGGACCGAACACCGAGGCGCACTCCCCAATTAGAATGCGTGCATGCCGTCTCCGCACGCATCCTCCCCTGCCCTGACGAAGCTGCAGGTGCTCGAACTGGCCGAGCAGCACAAGGTCAAGTTCCTCCGCCTCCAGTTCACGGACATCCTCGGCACGATCAAGAACGTCGAGATCCCGAACGGACAGTTCGAGCGCGCGCTCGATGGAGGCGTCATGTTCGACGGCTCGTCGATCGAGGGCTTCGTGCGGATCGAAGAGTCCGACATGTACCTGAAGCCGGACCTCTCGACCTTCTGCGTCTTCCCGTGGTCAGGGCCCGGCGGCGAGAAGGTCGCACGGCTCATCTGCGACATCGCCAACCCGGACGGAACGCCGTTCGTGGGCTGCCCCCGCACGACGTTGAAGCGGGTCATCGCTCTCGCGGATTCGCGTGGCGTGCAGTTGAAGGCGGGACCCGAGGCCGAGTTCTTTCTCTTCCAGTCGCGGAACGGGCGCCCGACGACCGAGTCGCACGACGCCGCAAGCTACTTCGACCTCAGCCCTGTTGACCAGGGCGAAGATGTCCGCCGGGAGATTGTGCTCGCCCTCGAAGCCATGGGCTTCGACGTCGATGCCGCCCACCACGAAGTCGCGCCAGGCCAGCACGAGATCGACCTCGGGTACGACCACGTCCTGACCACCGCCGACAACATCAGCACCTTCCGCTTCGTCGTGAAGAACGTGGCGATCCGGAACGGGCTGCACGCGACCTTCATGCCGAAGCCCATTTACGGCATCAACGGCTCCGGCATGCACACGCACATGTCGCTCTTCACCGGTGCACGCAACGTGTTCTTCGATCAGGATGCGCCGATGCAACTGAGCCGCACGTGCCTCAACTACATCGGCGGCGTGCTCCGCCATGCGAAGGGCTTCTGCGCAATTACCAATCCGCTGGTGAACTCGTACAAGCGGCTGGTCCCCGGCTATGAAGCGCCGACTGCCGTCGCGTGGTCCGAGAAGAACCGGAGCCCTCTTGTGCGCGTGCCGGCCGCACGCGGCAGCGCGACCCGCATCGAACTGCGCATGCCGGACCCGTCCTGCAACCCGTACCTCGCGCTGGCGGTGGTCCTCCGCGCTGGGCTGGACGGCATGGAAAAGGAGATCGATCCGGGACCGCCAATCACCAAGAACATCTTCACGATGAGCCACCGCGAACGTCGGCACCTGCGGATCGACGAACTCCCCGGCAACCTGAGCGAGGCGCTCGACGAACTCGAAAAGGACGACCTCGTCCGAGAAACCCTCGGCGATCACATCTTCGAGCACTTCCTCGAGGCGAAGCGTGAGGAGTGGCACGACTACATCCGCCACGTCTCGCCGTGGGAGACCGAGCGGTATCTCGGGGTCTACTAGAGATTGGTGAGTTGGTGAGTTGGTGGATTGGTGACTTGCGACGTGTCGCCGCGGCAGGTCGGGACCCACGGCTCACCCGTCCTGTTCGCAGGACGCAGGGCGGCGCGATGCGCCGCACTCGTCGACAAACACGAGCCTTTCTGCAGCTGGGCATCGGCTCACCGCGGGCACGTGCTTTGATGTGACCATTCCCGGCTGCGTCGGATCAGGCGGGGAGACACAACAGGCAGGCGCTGGTCAGAAGTCCTCCCCGCTGCACGATGACGATCCGATGCGGCCGTCTGCCGCACGACGCGCCGAGCGTGTCGTGGACCGGAGGGTCGCATGTCCAACACGCTTCGCCTTGTCGCCGCGCTTCTGCTCGCATCCACGCTCTCCGCGTGCGCGGTCTCGCTCCGCACTCCGCACATCGCGGACCTCAGGGACGATCCCGGCCGCTACCAGCATCACGTCGTCAGCATCGACGGAGTGGTCACCACGTCGTGGGGCCTGCCGATGGTCCCCTACCGTCTGTACAAGGTTGACGATGGCACCGGTGAGGTCACGGTGCTCTCTGAGGGAAACCGCCTCCCGACACGCGGAGCGCACGTACGCGTGCGCGGGCGCGTAGACGATGTGGCGGTGGTCGGCGGGCAGGCGCTCGGGCTGCATCTGCGGGAGCAGGCACTGTACGTCAAGCGGTGAGCGCAGCCTCACCGGCCAGGCCTCGAGCTGACGTGCCTAGCCCGTGATCTTCACGACGACGGCCGTGGTGTCGTCGTTCGGTGCCATGTCACCGCGGAACTCCTGGACCGCGGAGAAGATGCCGTCCACGATGTCGCGCGCCGGCCGGTCGTGCAACTGGTCCACCGTCGCGAGGAGCCGCTCGGCTCCGAACTCGCGCATCAGCGGGTCCTGCGCCTCGGTGACGCCGTCCGTTGCGAACACGAAGACGTCTCCCGGCTTCAGGTCGAGGACGACCTCGTCGTACGTGGTACCTGAGAACGAGCCGAGTGGAACGCCGGGCAGTTCGATCTGCGAGCTGGCCTCACCGACCGTGCCCCCACGCCTGCGGATCGGATAGGGCAGTCCCGCGTTCGCGATCATGACCGTCCGCCGCTTGAAGTCGAAGACGGTGTACAGCAGGGTGCAGTAGTACTGTTCGAGCTGCCGCTCGTACAGGATTGTGTTCATCGACGCGAGCACCTGCGCAGGGCCCGCGTGGTCGGCCGCGAACCTCCGCCGGAAGGTGCGGGAGCGCACGAGCTCTCCGGCGAACGCGCCGTACAGCGCAGCCGGCACGCCCTTGCCCGAGACATCACCGACGGCAATCACGAGCGTGTTGGGCTCTGGTGCGAGGAAGTCGTACAGGTCGCCCCCGAGTTCGCGCGCAGGCTCGAATCGCGCCGCGACGTCGACGTGCTTCATGCGCTTCGGCAGTTCCGTCGGGAGCAGGGCCGCCTGCACGCGCTGGGCGAACGAGACCTCCTTCTCGAGGCGCAGTTCGTTGGCCCGGATGGTCTCGTACAGCCGCGCGTTCTCGATCGCGACGGCAGCCTGGCTGGCGAGCAACGTCAGGATCTCCTCGTCGCTCTTCTTGAACGCATCCAGCTCAGGGCTCTCGAGGTCGAACACGCCGATGCATCGGTCCTTGAGCAGCAGCGGGATCACCAGTTCGGAGCGGATGTCCTTCACCAGGCTGATGTAGCGCGGATCCTTCGACACGTCAGGGACCAGCACCGACTTCTTGTGCAGGGCGGCGTATCCGGTGAGCCCCAGTCCCATCTTGATCCGGGGCACGGTCTCGTGTTCGCCGTAGCGGACCGCAACCTTGATCTCGAGCTCGTTTGTCTCCTCGTTGACCAGCAGGATCCCGAAGGTGCGGTAGTCGATCACGCGCTTTGTCAGGTTCGCGATGCGCGTGAGGAGTTCGTCCAGGTTGAGGATCGACGCGAACTCACGGCCGATCTCCGCCAGTGTCTCGAGCGTGTTCGCGTACCGTCGTTCCTCCTCGAACAGGCGCGCGTTCTCGATCGCGACCGAGACGTGCGCGCCGAACTGGCGCATGATCATCTCGTCTGTGCCGGTGAAGGAGTCGACGCGGTCGCTGAGCAGGTTCAGGGCGCCGATGATGCGGCCCTTGCGCCGCAGGGGGACCACCAGTTCGGCTCGTGAGCCCGGCACGGCCTCGACGTACCGCACGTCCGCCTGCACATCGTTGACGACGATGGGCCGCCCCTCTGCCACGGCGGTGCCGACGAGCCCCTGCCCGACCTTGAGTCGGAGCGAACGGGCGATATCCTCCGGGTATCCCACCGAATAGGCGACCGCCAGCTCCCCGGCCTTCTCGTCGAGGAGGTACGCGGCGAATGCATGGAAGTGCGTCAGCCGCGAGATGAGCGTCGGGATCTTCTGCAGCAGTTCCTGGAGATCCAGGACCGAGGTGACCTCCCGACCCAGCTCGAACAGCGTGATGACGATTTCACGCAGGTCCTGGGGGGATGAAGGAGGTTGGGGCGAAGTGGTCACGGGTTCGGTCGCCGATGCCGGCCAAAGTATAATCGCACGATCGCATGGACCTGACGCTGCCTCTCGACCACGCCGCCATCGAGCGGATCCTGCCGCACCGCTATCCGTTCCTGCTCGTGGACCGCATCACGGAGTTCGAGGAAGACAAGCGGATCGTCGGCATCAAGAACGTGTCGAACAACGAGCGCTACCTCTGGCAGGGGCCGGACGGTCGCGCGGTAATGCCGCCGACGATTCTCACCGAGGCGATCGCACAGGTCGGCGCGATCCTGATTCTCGCCAAGCCGGAGAATCGCCAGCGGCTGCCCCTGTTCGCCGGCATCCAGAAGGTCCGCTATCGCCGACCGGTCCATCCAGGGGACGTCATGGAGATCGAGGCGACCGTCATTCGCCTGCGCAACCGCATGGGGATCCTGCAGGGGATCGCGCGTGTGAACGGCACGCGCGTGATCGACGGCACGATGACGTTTGCGCTCGCGAACGCTCAGACGTCGACCGACGCCACAACCGCCTGAGCCGTGAGCAGAGGGCGGCGCACGCCCCTCCCTCCCCCGAAGGCACGCTGAGCCATCCGGCACTCCGGTTGCAGTCCTCTCGAGCAGGAGAAGACTGGAGGGCGCATGCTCGAGACAATCGCGATCATTTTGCTGGTGCTGTGGCTCCTTGGCATGGTGAGCGGCTACACGTTGGGCAACTTCATCTACGTGCTCCTCGTGATCGCCATCGTGCTGTTCCTGGTGCGGCTCATCAGCGGCAGGCGGGTCGTCTGACGCACGACACCCGAGAAGAACGACGGAGCCTTGGGCCTGAGTCGTTGTGCGCCAGTGCACGACGCTCAGGCCGGCATCAGCGTCACCAGCTTGCGCGTGAGCGCCGGCACTCACCGGCGTACCTCGTCTAACGCCTGACCATCGCCATGCCGGCGAGCACGATGGCACCTGCCGCCGCGACGCGCAGGCTCATCGGCTCATCCAGCACCAGCGTCCCGAGCACCATGGCGATGACCGGGTTCACATACGCATAGAGGGTAACGGTGGTCGTCGGCAGGTGCTTGAGCGCGTACGCGTAGGCGCTGTAGCCAGCGAGAGACCCGAACACCACCAGGTACGCGAGCGCCGAGGCGCTGCGTCCGCTGAATGCCAGGGAGCCCCACTCGCGGTGGGCGGTTCCTGCCAGAAGCATCACCAGACCACCGAACAGCATCTGGTACGCCGCCATCCCGAGCACGTTCTCGGACGGGTGGCGCCGCCGCGAGAACGACGACCCGATTGCCCACCCGAGGCAGGCGAGTTGTGTCGCGGCCACACCGACGATGAACGGCATCCCCTCGCCGAGTTCGAGTTCCGGCCACACCAGCAGGACAATCCCGCCGAATCCAACGACCAACCCCGCGCCCCGCCGCCACCCAAGCGGCTCCCTGGCACCGGCGAGCCACTCGACGCCAATCATCCAGAACGGGATTACCGCCACCAGCACGGCCGTCAGGCCACTCGGCAGCGTCTGCTCCGCCCACACGACGCCGCCATTGCCGAGCCCGATCAGCAGCACGCCGAGTAGCGCCAGCGCCGGCCACTCCGCGGCACCCGGCACGCGTTCGCGCCTGAGCTTCATGACCAGCAGTATCAGTGCCCCGGCGACGGTCCACCGAAGCCCACCCATGAGCATGGGCGGTACTGTTTCAAGGGCGATCCGGATGGCGAGATAGGTGGTACCCCAGAGAATGCACACCGTCACCCACGCGACGTATGCGGGCCTGAGTGAGGGATTGGTGGCCATGGAAACAAACACTGTAGAATGGCGCGCATGAATACCCAAGCGACGTCGGTCGCCGCACTGCTCGCCCTGAGCGTCTTCTCGTTCGCGTGCGGGGGCGATGCACCCGCGACCACTGGCGGTACCACGGCCGGTGCCGCGCCAGTGGCTGCGCCGCAGGCGTCAGGGCCGGACGCAGTGAAGGCGGCGGCGGTGCCGACGCCAGAGGTCGAGGCGATGACGAAGGCTGTCGCCGCGCTTGGGCCCCACACGCAGGCCCAGTACCCCCCGATTCCGTTCCGCGGGTACGCGCCGCCCCGGCCGCCGGATGTCGTGACCGCCGCCTTCCAGTTCGCCGCGGAGCATCCGGAGATCCTCAGTTACGTCCCGTGCTTCTGCGGCTGCCAGCAGGGCGGGCACAAGGGCAATCACGACTGCTTTGTGCGCTCACGCGCGGCGAACGGCGACGTGCTCGAGTGGGAGGAGCACGGCGTTGAATGCGCGGTGTGCATCGACGTGGCGACACGCTCACGCCAGATGTTTGCGTCCGGCGCGTCGGCGGCCGAGATCCGCGCCGCAATCGAGCGCGAGTTCCTCCCGAACGCGCAGACGATGACGCCGACGCCGAAGCCGCCCGCGGCGCACAGTCACTGATCCGCCGTGGATGCCCGGGCTGCCGCGTACGCGCGGCTGTTCGAGACTGTCCACGAAGGCGTGTACATCGGGACCGTCGGTCCCGGTGGCACGTCGACGCTGGCCGCAAACGCGCACCTCAAGCTCATTCTCGGGTACGACAGCGAGACGCCGGACCCCGACGTGCGTCCGTTCGCCCCCGAGCAGTGCCCTGACGCCGCCTCACGCCTGGCGTTCCTCGACCGCCTGAGCGCAGACGGCGCGGTGGTCAACTACCTCATTCGCCTCTCGCGCGCCGATCGCTCGGCCGTGTGGGTCGAGATCACGGGTCGTGCTGAACGCGAAGGCGACGCACTCCGGATCGAGGCGCTCTTCAGGGACGTGAGCGAGCGCAAGAAGCTCGACGACGAAACCCGCGACATCTACCACCAGCTGCTCCAGGCCGAGAAGATGGCAGCGCTCGGGCAGACCATCTCGGGCGTCGCCCACGAGTTGAACAACCCGCTCGCCACCATCCTGACGTGGGCGGAGCGGCTGTCGCAGCGCACGCCGCACGACCCGACGATCCGCCGCGGCCTCGAGGTGATCCTGGGCGAAGCCGAGCGCTCCGCGAGAATCGTCCGAAACCTCCTGACGTTCGCGCGGAAGCGCCAGACCACGCGGGGGATGATCGACATCAACCAGGTCGTGCGCGAAACGCTCGCACTCCGCGCCTACGAGCAGCGCGTCACCAACATCATGGTGATCGATGCGCTCGCTGCCGGCCTGCCACCCGTGTTCGCCGACGCACACCAGATCAAGCAGGTCCTGCTCAACCTCGTCATCAACGCCGAACAGGCGATGCTGTCGGCACACGGCCGCGGCGTCCTCGTCGTCCGCACGTGGCACGACGCGGACCGTGACTGCGTCATCCTCGAGATCAACGACGACGGCCCTGGCATTCCCGAGGATGTGCACGCGAAGATCTTCGACCCGTTCTTCACCACCAAGGAGGTCGGCAAGGGAACCGGGCTCGGGCTGACAGTCGCCTACGCGATCATCAACGAGCATGGGGGGCGCATCAGGCTGGAGTCTCCCCCGCACTCCGGCGCGTCGTTCTTCGTCGAGCTCCCGGTCACCGAGGGCCACGTCTCAACCCTGACACCTCAGGGCCCAACGGTCAGCACTCCACAACAGGACCCTCCTGCGCACGCGTCTATCCTCGTCGTCGATGACGAGGCAGCGCTGGCGACGGCTGTGTGCGCCGCGCTCCAGGACGCTGGCTACACGGTCGAGCAGGCGTCAGACGGGGAACAGGCGCTCGCACGGATCGGCGCGCGGGGGTTCGATCTGGTCGTGTGCGATTTGAAGATGCCGCGGATGGACGGGCCCGCGTTCTATCGCGAGCTGCGGTCGAGGGATGCGACGATGGCCCGTCGGGTGATGTTCGTGACGGGCGACGTGATCGGGACCGACGCCGAAACGTTCCTGCGGGAGTCTGGCTGCCGCTGGCTGGCGAAGCCCTTCAGGCTTTCGGACCTGGTGCGGACGGCACGCGAAGCGCTGGCCAACCCGTGAGGTGACCAGCGACGACCCGGGCTGTTCGCGGGTCGCTGACCCGGCAGCGGAGCTCCGGCACAAACGCCAGCGCCCCGCTGCGTCGGGATGTCGACACCCTCACCGCGCCACCGCCACCGCAGCTTCCTGGATACGGGGGCGCAACGCCACCTTGATCGGCGCGGGCATACGGGCGGGCCGCGCTGCGTAGGTGAGGACCTGGGCACCGCGGGTGGTCGCCGGCTTCGCAGGGGCCGCCTTGGGCTTCATGGTGGCCTTCGCCATAGTCGGACGCACGGCCACGAGGTCGACCAGCGCTTCGCGCATCGCGGCGACGTGCTGCGGCCCCATCTGGCCCAGCGACTCACGCAGCCGCTTGATGGCCCTGGCGTGGAGCTGCGAAACCCGCGACTCGTTCACGCCGATCTCGGCACCGATTTCCTTCATCGTGGCTTCGGCGTAGTAGTAGAGGCTGATGACCTTCTGCTCGCGGACGGGCAGGGACGCGATCGCTGCACGGACCCGCTCACGCGTCTCGGTCTTCTCGTACGCCGTGTCCGGCGCATCGGGCTCGGACGGCACGAGCACCGTCGGAAGGTTGCTCTCGTCCATGTGCTCGCCGCTCGCGAGGGGCGACGTGGCCTCGATGGTGTTGATCCGGACGATCGTGCGGCTGAGGCGCTTCTCGTCCGAGCCAACGCGCGCCGCCAGGTCCGCCATCGACGGCTCATGCCCGAGTTCACGCCGCAGCGCTTCACGGGCGGCGTCCAGTTCCCGCCGCTGGCGCCGGACACCGCGCGGCCACGCATCCTTGCGGAGGGCGTCAATCATGGCGCCCCTGACGCGGCGCTCCGCGAAGGTCTCGAACTTGATCCCGCGGGCCTCGTCGAACCGGTGCGCGGCATCGATCAGGCCAAGCACCCCGTCCTGGACGAGATCGCCGATGTCGATGGAGTTCGGCATCGACGCCGCCATGCGGCGGGCCAGCGCTTCAACGAACGGCAGGCCGGCGACAATACGGCGGTCCTGGGCAGCGGTAACAGAAGGAACGGGCATCTGCTTGGTCTCCTGATTCGGAAGTTCGTGGCGCTTCCGTGTGCTGACCACTATCGCAACCGCGGTACCACCGGCAGAGCCTGTGCCCCGAATCGGGGCACGATGCGCAGGCCTGTTCCTGTATCATCATGTCTTCACAGCATTTACGCCGAGTGTTCCAGAACGGATCGCGCGGTTGCGGCGCTCAGCGGTTCTGTGAAAACCGTCAACGCTTTGACGATGATGGTCGGCGCGTCGTCAACGGCGTGACGGAAACGCTGACGTTTCTGCGATCGACTGACGGGATTGAAAGGCGCGCTTACTGCGCGTCGGAAGGGTCGGACGGGTCCGAAGGGTCGAGTGAGGAGAGGGACTGCCGCAGATCCTTGACAGTGCCCATCGCCTCCAGCGCGCTCGTCACCACCTGAGAGGCGCGGGCGCGGGTCGGGGCGTCGGTCAGGCGGGATTCGAGCAGCTCGGCATGCGCGAGGATAATGCCGAGCTGATTGTTCAAGCGATGGAAGAGGAGGCGGACTTCTGGTGTGTCCACCACGTCACGCCTCTCGGTTCCAGTATTCGATGCGGTCACGAACCCGTTCAGGCCTGGTTGCGCTGTTCCTGCTGCCACACGACGTCGCTGGCCGGCCGGTCGGCGTGGTGCGGGTCGCGCCACAAGGTGTCGACGAAGATGCGAACCGAGCCACCGGCGGTGCGGACATACTCGATTTTGCCAGACGACAGCCAGTTATAGATCGTGCGACGGCTGACGCCGACAAGTTCGCAGGCCTTCATGATCGAGATCGTCTTTCGTTCCACGGGTTCTGCCTCCAGCAAGGGTATCGGTGTAAGGTGAGCGGCCCTATAGAGCCAGCTCGCGAAGGCCAGCTGGGGATGTGGCCACTGGCCATTTATTCGGTTCGGCGGGGGCAAGACACAAGAGGGCCGTGCGCAATTTTTTCGGGTACCCGCATACCGCGGCGGGAACATCCACGTCTGTGATCGGCGCCACCCATGCCTGACACGTCGAAACACCTGCTGCTCGTCGAAGATGAACCGGCCCTTCGCACGGTGCTCGCCGAACAACTGACGGATCGGGGGTACGAGGTCGACGAAGCGGAGTCGGGGGAGGCGGCGCTCGCCCGCCTTGCCGATTTCGCATACGACGCTGTCGTCACCGACCTGCGCATGCCGGGAGTCGGCGGGAATGCGGTGCTCGAAGCCGCCGTCCAGCGTTACCCGGACATCGTTGTCATCGTCGTCACCGGGTATGGGACGGTGAAGGACGCCGTCGACGCGATCAAGCGCGGCGCCACTGACTTCGTCAGCAAGCCGTTCCAGATCGACGAACTCACCCATGCCCTGCAGGTGGCCCTCGAACAGCGCCGTCTCAAGTCAGAGAACGCCTACCTGCGCGCGCAACTGGATGCCCGGCACCGCATCGAGGGGATCGTCGGGCGCAGTCCCGCGATGAAGAAGCTGTTCCAGCTTCTCGAGACCGTGGCTCCCACGAACAGCACGATCCTGATCACGGGAGAGACCGGCACCGGCAAGGAGGTCGTGGCCCGGGCCATCCATCACAACAGCCCGCGCCGGGCGCAGCGATTCGTCGCCCTGAACTGCAGCGCCATCCCCGAAGCCCTGCTCGAGGCCGAGCTGTTCGGCCACGTGAAGGGGGCGTTTACCGGTGCAATCGGGAACCGGCAGGGCCGGCTCGAACAGGCGCACAAGGGCACGCTCTTCCTGGACGAAGTTGGGACGATGAGCGTTGGTCTCCAGACGAAGCTGCTACGCGTCCTCCAGGAGCGCGAGTTCGAACGAATTGGCGATCCGAACACCATCAAGGTGGATGTCAGGGTCATCGCCGCCACCAACAGCGACCTGCGACGGATGGTCGCGGCCGGCGACTTCCGCGAGGACCTGTTCTACCGGCTCAACGTCATACCGGTCACCCTGCCCCCACTCCGCGACCGCAAGGACGACGTGCCGCTGCTGGTGCAGCATTTCCTCGACAAGCTGGGGAGCGATAGCCGATCCCCCGTCATGGTGTCGCAGCGCGCCATGCGCGCCTTGATGGCCTACAGCTGGCCTGGCAATGTGCGGCAGCTCGAGAACGCCATCGAACGGGCCGTTGCATTCGGCGGCGGACGCGGGCAGATCGAGTTCGACGATCTGCCACCGGAGATCGCCAGCGTGCCGAGTTCGCCGTCCACGTCCGACCTGTCACTTCCGGACGAGGGGATGGACCTGGCGGAGCTCGTCAGCAGCATCGAGCGGGACTTGATCGCACGCGCGCTGGAACGCACCGCTGGCAACAAGGGTCAGGCGGCGCGCCTGCTCCGGCTCAAGCGCACCACGCTTGTCGAGAAGATCAAGCGGCTCCACAGGTAACGCCCGGCGCACCCTGCCGCACGCGAGTGCGGTCTCAGCGGGCGAACGTCCGGGCGACGTCCAACGAGGCGTCGATGACGTCAGCCACATCCTGATCCGTCAGCAGCGGATGAAGCGGCAGTGACACGAGCCGATCCGTTTCCCGTTCTGCCACCGGGAACGCGTCGGGCTTCAGTCCGTACACCTCCCGGTAGAAGCGCATGCGGTGCAGCGGGATGAAGTGCACGCTCGCGCTGATGTGGCGCTGGCGGAGTTCCTCGATGAACATCCCGCGGTCGATGTGAAGCCGCTCGAGATGCAGGCGCAGCGCATAGATATGCCACGCCGAGGTGACGTGCGGACGCTCGACCGGCACCTGCAGCTGCGGAACCGAGGCGAAGGCGTCTGAGTAGCGCTGTGCGATGGCCCGTCGGCGCGCGTGGAACGCATCCAGCTTGTCCAGCTGACGCAGCCCAATCGCCGCCATGATGTCGCTCATGTTGCACTTGAACCCGGGAAGGACGACGTCGTACCACCACGAATCCTTCTTGCCTGCGGCGGCCTGCCGATCCCGATCGATGCCGTGCCGCGTCCACGGCCTGGCGCGTTCGACAAGTTCTGCGTCTCCGGTCAGCATCCCGCCCTCGCCGGTGGTGAGATTCTTCGTCGCGTAGAAGCTGAAGGCGCAGAGTGGACCGACACTACCGACCGTGCGGCTCCTGTACGTGGCCGGCAGTGCGTGTGCGGCGTCTTCGATCACGACGATGCCCCGGTCCCTGGCGAGATCCAGAATCGCGTCCATCTCGGCTGGATGGCCGTGGAGGTGAACCGGAATGATGGCCCGCGTCCGAGCTGAAAGCGCGCGTCGAACGGCGGCGGGATCGATGTTGAGCGTGTCGGGCTCGACGTCGACGATCACCGGCCGTGCGCCGGCGTGGTGCGCGACATGCGCCGTCGCGCAGAACGTCATCGTCGTGGTGATCACCTCGTCGCCAGGGCCGACCCCAGCTGCCGCCAGCGCGACCTGCATCGCTGCCGTTCCCGAGTTCACCGCGAGGGCGGCTTCGGCCCCGACGCGCCGGGCCACGCCGGCCTCGAACATCGCGGTCCGAGGACCCGTCGTGAGCCACTCCTGACGCAAGGTGGCCGCAACCTCGTCGATTTCCTCGTCGCCGATGGACGGAGGAGAGAAAGGCAGGAGCGTGGGCCGCACGCGGCAGATGGTACCGAAATCCACAGCGAGTTGAACAGAAGCGTTGACGCAGACCGCCGCTGACGCGGGCAGAGTGCTACTCTGGCCGGTATGCCTCCTCGCTACGCGTACTGGACCATCCTGATCGACGGCACCGCCACGGCGTTCCGCGCCCGCGAGCGCGAGGAACTCCTGCCGACCGTGAATCAGCTCCGGCGCACCAACACCGATGTTGCCGTGCGCTACTTCTCGCGCGGCAAGCTCTGGGACTCGCCAGAGCAGGCAGACTGGGCTGCTCGGCAGTCCGGAGGGGGGACGGGCACTGAACGACGCGACCGCGAGTGGCGACCCGGCGGTAACCATCGGGATCCGCGCGCACGGTTCGACAAGGACAAGAAAGCGCGACGCAAGCGCGACGCGGGCGAAGCCGGGCGGCGCGAAGCCTCTGCACCGCCCGAGGACCGACGTACACCTACCGAGAATCGCGGCGGCGACCGCCGCGATCGAGACGGCTCAAAGCGCCCACGTCCGCCCCAGCTGCGGGAGCGCGCGGCAGGCGAAGAGCGGCCGCGCGATCGCGGCGGGAAAGCCGGGTGGTCACCCAAACCGCCGCGTGCACCTGAGGCCAAGCGCCGCCCCGAGTGGCGGCCTGAGCAGAAGCGCGAGGCACCGGCACATGCCGCCTCCAAGCCGCGCGAGAACTGGGCAGGTCAGGACCGCGATCGGCAGCGGCCGCGCGAGAATCGCTCCGGCCAGGATCGCGACCGGCAGCGTCCGTACGAGAACCGGTCGGGCCAGGATCGTGACCGGCAACGCCCGCGCGAGAGCTGGTCGGGTCAGGACCGCGATCGGCAGCGGCCGCGCGAGAACCGCTCAGGCCAGGATCGCGACCGGCAGCGTCCGTACGAAAACCGGTCGGGCCAGGATCGTGACCGGCAACGCCCGCGCGAGAGCTGGTCGGGTCAGGACCGCGACCGGCAGCGGCCGCGCGAGAATCGCTCCGGCCAGGATCGCGACCGGCAGCGTCCGTACGAGAACCGGTCGGGCCAGGATCGTGACCGGCAACGCCCGCGGGAGAGCTGGTCGGGTCAGGACCGCGACCGGCAGCGGCCGCGCGAGAATCGCTCCGGCCAGGATCGCGACCGGCAACGCCTGCGCGACGACAGCCGTCCCGCGTCTGGGTTCAGCGGTCGTGACAAGCCTCGCCAGGACCGGCGCGGTGAGTGGAAGCCGAAGGGCACCCGGCCCGACGCTCGGCGCCCCGCGAAGCCTGAAGTGGGGCAGGACCGCGCACGCAGTCAGGAACGTCCTCGCCAGGACGACTGGCGTCGTCGCCCTGATGAGGACGAGTCGCGGCGCAAGCCGCGGCCCGACGCGAGCCCCGAGCGGCCGCCGACGCCCGAGCAGATCGTCATCAAGCCCGAGCCGCCGGAGCGCGGATAACACCGGCGCGTGGCGGACGTTGGCTGGTTCGTCCTTTCGGCGGGCGGCGCGATCACGCTGCTCGGCGCCACGATCGTCTGGCTGACGAGTTCCGGCGGCTCACCGGCGTCGCGCCGGTGTCTCACCGCGCTCGCGCTGTTCTACTGGATCGCGAGCACTGACGTGGTCGCTGATGGCCTGCGCCATCTGCTCGCGGCTCCATTCCCACCGTTGACCCAGGGTCGCGTACCTCCCGGACGTGTGGCGGTCGTGCTGCTCGGATCGGGGACGTACGGCTTCCGCGACTGGTCCGAGGATCAGTTCTCCATCGTCGACCGCGTCGGCGCTGCACGATTATTCGAAGCCGCCCGTGTATTTCGTCTCGTCCATGCCGATTACGTGGTCAGCTCAGGGGGAATGCGTGCCCCGTCGGCCCATGTGCGTCCGTCTGGCGCCGTGATGGCCGACGTGCTGGTCTCCCTCGGCGTGCCACGCGACCGGCTGGTGATCGAGACGGCGTCGGTGAACACGCGAGCACAGGCATTGATCGTTCGTGAACTGCTGAGGCAACGCCCTGTCGACCATGTGGTGCTCGTCACTTCACAGATGCACATGCGCCGTTCGCTCGGCACCTTCCGCGCCGTCGGCGTGGATGCGATTCCGGCGGTGGCGCGCGAGCCAGAGAGCATCGATACGTGGTGGCAGAAGTGGATACCGACCGATAAAGCGCTTGACGGCACCGCGATGGCTGCTCACGAACTCATCGGTATACCAGCCTACGCTGTCCGCGGCTGGTATCGCTGATCGCGCGCGGCTCATCAACACTGGAGAACGCTCATGACGGCCGAGCCGGCCAAGCCACCGACGCTCCTCGTCGTTGATGACGACCCGGCCGTACTCGTGCTAATCGACCGGATCGCGACCGAGCTTGGGTTCACCGTCATCCGTGCAATGGACGGGCACGCCGCTCTCGAAGCGCTGCCGCTGGTCCGTCCTGACGGTGCACTCGTCGATGTCGGGCTGTCCGGAATCGACGGGCTGAGCCTCCTGCGGGAGATCAAGCAGGCGGACCCGCAGTCTCAGGTCATCCTGATGACCGGATCGGCGAGCATCGACTCCGCCGTCGAGGCGATCAAGGCCGGAGCGCTCGATTACCTCGCGAAGCCCTTCGATGTCACCCGGCTCCGCGATCTGCTCACCACGGTCCGCAAGAGCCTCGAGCGCCGGGAGACGTTCCTGCGCATCGACGCGGACGTGGCGCGGCAGTTCGAGTTCTATGGCCTCGTCGGTCGGAGCCCTCTGATGCAGGAGCTCTTCGACTCCGTCCGACGGTTCGCGCCCTATGCCCGCACCGTCCTCGTGACGGGCGAGACCGGCACCGGGAAGGAACTCGTCGCCAAGGCGCTCCACAGGCTCGGCCCGCGGAAGGACCGGCGGCTGATCACCGTCAACTGTTCCGCTGTCGTCGAGACCCTGTTCGAGAGCGAACTCTTCGGACATGTGCGCGGGGCGTTCACCGGCGCCTCGGAGACCAAGGTGGGCCTTTTCGAGCACGCGGACGGCGGCACGATGTTCCTCGACGAGATCGGCGAGCTGCCGCTCCCGCTCCAGGCCAAGATGCTTCGGGCCGTCGAGTACGGGGAAGTCCAACGCGTCGGCTCACTCGAGACCCGCCGGTCGGATGTGTTCGCGGTGGCCGCGACGAATCGCGACCTCCGGCAGCGATCGGCGCAGGGGCTGTTCCGGAGCGACCTCTACTTCCGCCTCAGCACGATCGAGCTCCACATCCCGCCACTGCGCGATCGCCGCGAGGACATTCCGTATCTCACGGCGGCGTTCATTCGCGAGTTCTCCGCCAGGCTGAATCGCACGATCAAGGGCATGACCCCGCATGCCGAGCGGATCCTGCAGCAGGCCGCCTGGCCGGGCAACGTGCGTGAACTGCGGAACGTGATCGAACGGGCATGCATCCTCACCGACAGCCGCATCGTCACGGAACGGGAGGTCGGCGCAGCCATGAGCACCGTGCCGTGCGCGGCACCGGATCAGCCTGAGGCCCGCACCGGTGATACGCTCGCGCCGGCCGCGGCGGACACGCGCATGAGCACGGCCCAGCGCGAGCAGATTACGCGGGTGCTGAGGCTCGTGGGCGGGAACAAGGCGGCTGCGGCAAAACACCTCGGCGTGAGCCGTCGGTCCCTGTATCGCTGGCTCGAACGGCTCGACATCGCCATTTAGCACACTGCGCCTGACGCAGCGCCCCTAAACCCCGGCACGGCGCCTCCCGATATCAGACGTGAGCGGAGGAGCTATCCAGACGACCTGTGAACGCGGGCGGTTGAAGGGAACCCTGTCGTGCGGCTGATCGACCGCAGCGATACCTCGCTCGCCATCGCCCTGGTAGCCAGCGCGCTCGTCATCTTCCAGCGCCCGCTCCGCCTCCTTCTCGATGCGGCCCACCTGATCGAACTGCGTTACGACATCGACCTGCTGCCGGGCCTCTGTGTCCTCGTGGGCACGTTCGTATTCCACGAATACACCAAGCGACAGCACGCGAGAGCCGCCGCGACAGCGGCGTCACGCGAGGCGGCGCTCGCCCAGGCCCGTTCGACCGAACTCGAACGCCTCGTGACGTTCGGCCGCGCGCTGGGCAGCGCCCTCGACACATCTGCCGCCAGACAGGTGTTCTGGCGCTTCATGCCTGGATTCGCCGGCGACCGTGCGTTCTGGATGCTGACCCGTCGACACGATGGGTGGGACAGCCCCGTGTACGATGCGACGCGTCTCGAGCGGTGGACCGTCGACGCCCTCGAGGCGACCGCCGTTCGCGCGCTGTCGGGCATGGCTGCGAACAGCGGCCGGGAGGTCGACGGCATCGTCATCGACGGCGACTTCTGTGTGCCGCTCGTTGTCGGAGAGCACGCCGTCGGGGTGCTGGGTGTCAGGAATCACCCGCCGATGGCCGAGTCCGAACGCTCGGCCCTCGGGGCCGCCGCGGCCCTGCTCGCGATCGCCATCCGCAACGCGCAGCTGATTGCCCAGACGCGCGAGAGCAGCGTTCGTGACGGCCTCACCGGATGCTTTAACCGTGCATACGCACTGGAGGCGCTCAAGGCGGAGATCCAGCGCGCGCGGCGCACCAGACGTCCGTTGTCCGTCCTGATGTTCGACGTCGATGAGTTCAAGGCGATTAATGACCGCCACGGCCATCTCGCGGGCGATGCGGTGCTGGCGGCCATCGGTGCCCGGCTCGCGTCGATGCTCCGCGCCACTGACGTGAAGTGCCGGTATGGAGGCGACGAGTTCATCGTCATCCTCCCGGACACGGTGCTCTCGGGAGCCGAACACGTCGCGTCGACCTTGCTCGACACGCTCTCCACGCTCAGGGTGTCGGTCGGCGCCACGGTGCTGTCGACCACAATCAGCATCGGCGTGACGATGCTGCAGCCGGGTGAGACGGAACCATCGACGGTCATCGGGCGGGCCGATGCCGCCCTGTATCGCGCGAAGAGGTCGGGTCGCAACCAGTTCGCAACCGTTGAACTCGCGGCAGCAGGTTAGGACGAGTTCGCGGGCCTTCCTGGCTCGCCGGCGAATGTGCGCAGCGCGATTTGTAGTTCTTGTCTTGTGAGCGCCGTACGGTTGTATCATTTCGTACACAGCACTCGCTCTGTTTGACACAGCCCGCCCTGCCGATAAGGCAGTCAGGCCTCCGTCCTCAATGCAGTTCCGCCCTTGAAACTGTAAGTGAGAGGGCGAAGCTACGCCCCGAACCTCACATGTCAGTCCGTCCCACAGCCCTGAGCACCGCAGCGTCAGCGGCATGCGGCGTCCTTATGGCCGCGACGCTGGCCTGCACGCAGAGCCCGAACGACGCCCCGCCTGACACAGCGCCCCGTCCGGGTGGTACTGCCGCAGTCCGCCCGGAGTACGACGAAGCCGGCACGCTCCGCAAGATCGAGTACGACCGGAATGGCGACGGCCGGGTCGACACGTGGGGGTACATGGACGGCGCTCGCGTCTTGAGGGTCGACACGGATGACAACGGGGATGGCGTCGTCGACCGGTGGGAGTACCACCGTCCCGATGCGCCGGGGAGTGCCGGTCGCGCACTGCAGGGCGGCGTGGACGCCACTGTGGAACGCATCGAGCGCGCGACGCGATTCGATGGGCATGTGTCCCGCTGGGAGCACTTCACCGAGGGCGCACTCGCCAGAGTCGAGGAAGACACGGACGGCGACGGCAAGGTCGACAAGTGGGAGACCTACGCCAACGGAAGCCTGTCCGTAACGGCCCTGGATACCCTCGGACGGGGGATACCAGACCGACGCCTCGTCTACCGCCCTGATGGCACGCTCGACCACATCGAGGCCGATGCGACCGGCACCGGAACCTTCACACCGATACGCCCGTGATCTCCGCGACTCCGACAGAGCGTGCAGCCTTGCTGCTCGCTGGCCTTGCCGAACAGGGTGCTCTCGAATCGATGGTTCGCACCCTCGGCTACCTGCCGATCCCGGCAGCGGCCCTGGACGTCGCGCGCCTGCGGGAGCCGATCGCCCTCTGCATCGTCGACCTCCAGCAGAACGGGGAAGCGCTCCGGACCGCACGCGCAGTGCGAGCACAGTGCCCGGATGCCGTCGTGATCGCCATCGCCGATCCTGAACGCCCTGCCACGTCGGCCGATGCGATCAGGGCAGGAGTGTTCGACGTGCTTCCCCGGCCGGCGTCGTCCCGCGATCTGGAAGCGCTGATTGCGAACGCCCGGGAGCAGGCGAGCCTTGCCGCTCGCCACAGCCGCGATGGCGCTCCCGAACCGGCTCCATACGGCATCGTGGGGACGTCCGCGGCCATGCGGCTGGTGCTCGACCTCGTCCACCGGGCCGCGGCAGGGCGCTGCGGGATCCTGATCGTCGGAGAGCGGGGAACCGGCCGCGAGATGATCGCTCGCGCCATCCACGAACACGCGCCCGACCCAGCCGTTCCGTTCGTGAAGGTGGATTGCTCCGATAGCGCCGCCGATGTCGAACTCGAGCTGTTCGGCGTCGCCGCCGGGCGCGGAGGCTCCGCTGACCGTCGTCACCTGGAGCGCGTGGGTCCAGGATGCCGCCTCCTGAAAGCCCATGGCGGGATCCTCTTCCTCGAGAACGTCGTGGCCCTGCCCTCCCGCGCTCAGGGACGGCTGGTGCGCGTCCTGCGCGATCGCGAAGTGTTCCTGAGCACGCAGCGCGATCCCGTGTCGCTCGATATCCGCCCGATTGCCTCCATCGACGGCGCCGTCGACGCGGCGGTCGACGATGGTCGCCTGCGGCCGGACCTGTTCGAGCGCCTCTCACTGGTCCGGGTCGATGTCCCGGCGTTACGGCATCGGCGCGAGGACATCCCCGTGCTCGCCACCCACTTCCTGAAGCAGCTGTGCCAGGCGAACGGCCGGCCGCTCAAGACCCTCACGCGCCCCGCGCTCACGCTGCTGTCCGCCCTGCCGTGGCGCGGAAACGCGCCGGAGTTGCGGAGCCTCCTCGAGCGGCTCGTGCTGCTCGTGCCACATGGGCTGATTCGCCTGGAAGATGTGCTCGCGCACACGAAGCTCGAAGGGACCGTGAGCCCGATGGGCGTCGACGCGACCCTGCGTCAGGCGCGGGCCCGATTCGAGCGCGACTACATCGCCGCAGTCCTGCAGCATCAGCATGGCCGCATCCCGGATGCCGCACGAGTGCTCGGGATCCAGCGAACCAACCTGTATCGCAAGATGCGCCGGCTGAACCTGACGCGCGGCCGAAGCTCGCGGGAGTCCTGATGTATCCTGAACGATACACAGTTCACCTACTGGATACGGTTCCCTGCGGTCAGGCCTTGACCCTACGGCTGGGGCGGTTCAGGATGAAAGAGCCGAGAGCCGAGTCTGCTCCCCCAGAGCGTATTCAGCTATGCCGGCATCGTGCACGGCAGAAGGGTTTCACCGACCATGAAGACCAACCGCGTTGTTGCGCTCATGCTGACATGTGCGCTGTCGGGCTCGACGCCCGCTGCACTGTTTGCTCAGCAGAGCACCTCGCTGGCCGGCACGGCCAAGGACGAGGCGAAGAAGCCGTACACGGACTACACGGTACGGGCGCGCGACGTGAAGGCGGGCACGATCGCGGCCACCGTGGTCCTGGACAATCAAGCCACCTTCTCTCTCGGCGGCCTCACGACCGAGCGCTACCTGGTGGAGTTGGTGAACAAGGACGGCAAGGTGGTGTGCACCGAAGGGCCGTTCGACATGGCGAAGCAGGCCGTCAAGAGCGACGTAGTGATCGACTGCGGCAAGGTGCCGATCGCCTGGTGGCTCTTGGGAGCCGCGGCCGGGGCTGGCATCACCGCGGGTGCGATCGCGTCCAACCCGGCCAGTCCGTCGCGCTAGCGCCCGTACCGGTTCGCTCCCCCAGCCTCCTCCCCTGTGGGTCCGTGGAGACAGCTCCACGGACCTGCGCACGCCTGCGGCCGCTGTGCCGCTCCCTCGTGACATGCGTCTCCGTTGTCGACTGACCCTGGCACTCGTGTGCCTCGTTATTGGCGTTGGGCGGACCTCTGCGCAGGATCCGGCCGTCGATCCGTACGATGCGGCCCGCTTCCACTTCGGGCCGCTCGGCGTGACGCCATCGATCGTCATTTCCGACGTCGGACGTGACGAGAACGTGTTCAATGAGGCGGTCAACCCGAAGGGGGACACCACCGCCGCGATCGGACCGGCCGCGCAACTGGCCCTGCGGATGGGCCGTTCCCGCCTCTCTGGCCGGGCATCGGGGCAGTACGTCTACTTCCACAGGTACGACAACCAGCGTTCATGGAACACGACGCTCGATGGCACGTGGCGCTTCCCGCTCGCGCGCATCACCCCATTCGTGCTGGGCACGCGCGTCCAGACGCGCGAACGTCCCGGCTACGAAATCGATGCCCGAGCACGGCGTGCGGATCGGACCGTCGGACTTGGAACCGACCTTCGTCTCTCCTCGAAGACAACGCTCGTTCTGAGCGGCAGACGAACCTGGGTCCGCTACGACGATCGCGAGCAGTTCCTGGGCATCGATCTGGCCCAGCGGCTGAACCGCCAGAGTGACAGCGAGCAACTGGACGCGCGATTCATCCTGACTCCGCTCACCACCTTCGTCGTGCGAACGCAGGCGATGCAGGACCGCTTCGACCAATCTCCGCTTCGCGACTCCAACAGCTACAGCGTGGTGCCGGGCTTCGAACTGCGCCCTGAAGCCCTCATCTCCGGACAGGTGTTCGTCGGAGTCCGCCGCTTCACGACGCTCAGCGACGCCGTGCCCGACTACACCGGCCTGGTCGCACAGGTCAAAGCGCGGTACGTGCTCAGAGCCACTCGGTTCGCCGCCAGCATCGGCCGCGACGTCGCCTATTCCTTCGAAGAGATACAGCCGTTCTATACGCTCACCGATGCCGGGCTCGAGGTGACGCAACGCATCACCGGCGCATGGGACCTCGTGGCCCGCGGCAGTCGGCAGACACTCGGCTACCGATCCGTGGCATCCGCGGTGAGCGCCAGTGAACGGATTGACCACGGCCGCATGCTCGGCGGCGGCATCGGATATCGCGTCGGGCGGACGCTGCGCGTGGGCGTCGACGTGAATCACTATCAGCGGACGGACGATCGCGATGGGGGACGCAGCTACCGCGGCCTCCGCGTCGGCGGATCCGTCAGCTATGGGTTGCCTCAATGAAAAGACTGTTGCTCGCGCTGATGCTGCTGGTTGCATCCGCAGGTCCGCTGCCGGCCCAGAACGATTACGTGGTGGGACCGCAGGACGTGCTGACAGTCACGGTCTTCGGCGAAGCCGAGCTCTCCGGCAAGTACACCGTCGAGCAGGACGGCACGTTCACGTTCCCGCAGATCGGGCGCGTGAAGGCCGGTGGTCTGACCCTTCGGAACCTCGAGCAGGAGCTCAAGACGAAGCTCGCCGACGGGTACCTGAAAAACCCGCAGGTCGCGGTCGCCATCGAGAACTATCGCAGCCAGCGCATTCTCGTGATGGGCGAGGTCAGGTCCCCGGGGGAGTTCCAGTTGAATGGCGAGATGACCCTGCTCGCCGCGCTCGCGAGGGCGGGGTCGACGACGCCGGCGGCGGCCCGTGAAGTGACGGTTGTTCGCGCACGCAAGAACCCTGCGCCCGGCGACGACCCGTCGGAGGTGATCAAGGTCGATCTCCTCGCCCTGCAGGCCGGCAACACCGCGCTGAACATCCCGCTCCAGGACGGGGACACCGTCAATGTGCCGAAGGCACAGTCCGTCTTCGTCGCCGGGCAGGTGAAGACACCTGGCGCATACGCGGTTGACCCTGGCACCACCGTCCTGCAGGTCATCTCGCTGGCGGGCGGGCTGACGGACCGCGGATCCGACAACCGGATCCGCATCCAGCGGTCGGTGAACGGCAAGAAACTCGAGGTCAGCGCCAAGCTGTCCGACCTCGTGCAGCCGGGCGACACCATCATCGTCCGCGAGCGTTTCTTCTAGGAAGACACCATGCGAAATCCGGAACGGTCCTACGGCACGCTCCCGACCGAGCACCTGCACAGCGAGAAGCATGCGATGGACTACATCCGCGTGCTCTACAAGCGGCGGTGGATCGCGGTCCCCGTCTTCCTGCTCGTCTTCGTCGTCGGCGCCATCAACGCCGTGAGGCAGACGCCGGTGTACGAGAGCCGCGTCCAGCTCCTGATAGAGAAGGACGCACCCAACGTCGCGACACTCGACCAGATGTTCCAGTCGCAGGACGCCTGGATGTCCGACGACTTCTACCAGACGCAGTACCGCATCCTCCAGAGCCGATCGCTCGCCAAGCGCACGCTCGATGCGATGAAGCTGTGGGATGCACCTCGGCTGGGGAACGGGCCTGAGCCCCACGGCACGATCAGCCTTCTCGGCCTGCTGATGTCCGGCGCATCGAGCACGGCCGGCTTCGTGAAGGCGATCTTCTCCAGCGAACCGCCGGCGCCCGAACGGGCGGCGAGCGAGCCGCGTGAGAACGAGACGGCTGCCCAGTCCGCGCGCATCGACGAGTTCCTCTCTGGGCTGGCGATCCTGCCGGTGCGGAACAGCCGCATCGCGGAGGTCCGGTATGCATCGACCGACCCGGTGTTCGCTGCAGCCGCGGCCAACGCGGTCTCGAAGGCCTACATCCAGCAGAACATGGAGCTGAAGTTCAACAGCTCCAAGGAAGCGGCGGACTGGCTCAGCCAGCAGCTGGCGGAACAGCGAAAGGCGGTGGAAGCCAGCGAGGCGGCGCTGCAGTCCTTCAAGGAGAAGAACGGCACGATCTCCATCGCCGACTCGGGCTCGAACATCGTCGTCGCGCGACTGACCGACCTGAATGCCGCGCTGACCAAGGCCAAGACGGACCGGATCAACAAGGAATCGCTTTACAACCAGGTGAAGGCTGCTGAAGGGACCGGCGCGATCGACTCGCTGACGGTGGTGCTGTCGAACGACTTCATCCAGAAGCTGCGGACCGACCTGACCGACCTCCAGCGGCAGCAGGCACAGCTCGCCGAGCGGTACGGCCCTCGTCACGCCGAGATGATCAAGATCCACACGGCGATCGAGAGCGCCGACGCCAAGCTGCGGCTCGAAATCCAGAAGGTGGTCGAGTCGGTCAAGAGCGAGTACCAGGCCGCCCTGTCCGAGGAGCGCAGCCTGCAGTCAGCACTCGACACGCAGAAGTCCGAGGCGCTCAACCTGAATCGCAGGGGGATTGAAGCCAGCGTGCTCCAGCGGGAACTCGAGAGCAACAGGCAGATCTACGAGAGCCTGCTGCAGCGCACCAAGGAGACGGACATCTCGAGCGAGCGGCGCTCGACCAACGTGCGCGTCATCGATGAAGCCGAAGTCCCTCGCGCGCCGGCGTCGCCGAACGTACCCAGGGACCTCCTGGTGTCCTTCCTGACCAGCCTGATCCTCGCGGTCGGGCTCGCCTTCCTCTTCGAGCAGATGGACAACCGGATCAGGACGCCGCAGGAGATGAAGGCGCTGCTGCACGTGCCCTTCCTCGGCATGGTCCCGACAGTGTCCCGCGAGAAGGACGCGCCGGCCCCGCTCCTCAGCGGCGCTGTCGCGCCCAACTTCGCGGAGGCCATGAAGACGGTTCGGACCAACGTGCTGTTCTCGTCCGCCGACGAGGGCCTGCGCACGGTCGTCGTGACCAGCGCCGGGCCTGGTGAAGGCAAGAGCGTGGTCGCCGCGAACCTTGCCATGGCCATCGCGCAGGCCGGCCAGCGCGTGCTGCTCGTCGACGCGGACATGCGCCGTCCGCGGGTCCACGAGATGTTCCAGGTGCCGCAGGACCCGGGGCTCTCGAACGTGCTCACGGGCAACGCCAAGACGCCGGATGCCGTGCACCGCACCACCGTCCCGGGCCTGTGGGTTCTCACGTCCGGCTACATCCCGCCGAATCCCGCGGAGCTTCTGGGATCGCGCCGCTACCTGGACTTCACGGCCTCACTCGACAACCGGTTCGATTGGGTGATTGTCGACACGCCGCCGGTGCTCGCGGTCACCGACAGCGCCGTCGCAGGCCGCCATTCGTCGGGTGTGCTCTTCGTGGTGGCGTCGGACAAGACAAGTCGGCACGCGGCCAGCGAGGCGCTTGCGCAACTCGACTCGGCTGGTGTCCACGTCGTCGGCGCGGTGCTCAACCGCGTCGACCTGATCAAGCACCCGTACTACTACTCCTCCTACTACAGGAAGGAGTACTCGAAGTACTACGCCAAGGCGTGATCAGAAGTCGGACTCCCACGCCATGAGCTCACTGCAGGCGGGCACGGCTGCGGTCGACGTGGCCGCCGCGCCGCCCGGGCTCGCGCACAAGGCGAGGGAGGCGGTCGCGTGGACGGCCGGGTTCACGATCTTCCAGGACCTGCTGCAGTTCGGCGTGACGCTCACGTTGACGCGGCTCCTGCCGCCTGAGGCGTACGGGAAGTTCACGCTCGTGAACACGATGATCGGGTTCTTCACGGTCATCTCCTACCGCGAAATCCTCAACCACACGCTCCAGGTCCGCTCGGACGCGGACACCCACTACCAGGTGCACTTCACGGCCGGGCTGTTCATCCAATCGGCCCTGTTCCTCACGACGAACCTCGTTGCGCTCGGAATGCGGTTGTCACCACGCTACGCACCAGCCGCTCCGTACCTTCACCTGATGTCGCTCCTGCTCCCGCTCGACCTCGTGTGCGAGTTCCGGGTCAAGATGCTCGAGCGGCAACTCGACTGGCGGCGACTTCGGACGCTGCACGCCATCGGCTTCGGGAGCGGTGCGTCCCTCGCCGTGGCAATGGGCCTCCTCGGGTTCGGCGCCTGGTCGCTCTTCGTCCCGGCCCTGACGATGTCGCTGCCATTCGCGTGGGACCTCTTCGTGGTCGAACGCTGGCGACCCACGTGGGAGTGGGACACCGCGAAGTATGCGCCGGCGTGGCGGTTCGGGATTCGCCGCATCGGGAGCGGCAGCCTGGTGTCGATCTCGTCGATGGCGGAAGGCATGCTCCTGACACGCGCGGTGGGCTTCACCGAGCTGGGCGTCTACAACCGCGCGATCGGCCTTGCTGCCCTGTCCTGCCAGCGCATGGCGAGCCTCTTCCTGGGATCGGTGTATCCCGTGTTGACGCGCGTGCCCCTCCGCTCTGACGCCTATCGGAGGGCCAGCGCGCTGGTCGTCCGAACAGTCACGTGGGTGACCATCCCGCTCGCCGCCGGCTTGAGCATCACGGCGGAGCCCACCATCACGCTGTTGTACGGCGTGAAGTGGCTGGCCGCCGCGCCGCTGCTGCCGGCGGCGCTCGCACTCACAACGCTCCTGGCGATCGTCCAGAGCGGATACACGCTGCTGCTCGCGCACCAGCGAGCCAACCGCTGCCTCGCAGCCGATGTCATGCGGCTGGTGGGCACCCTGCTCGCGCTGGTGTTCGTCACGCCGTACGGCCTGCGCGCATACCTGGCCTCCCTGATTGCGCTGCAACTCGTCATCGCTGTCGTCACGCTGGCCTGGCTGCATGCGGACAGGGCTGTCAGTGCGACCGGAATCGCAGCAGGCATCGGCCCCTCGGTCGCTTCCACGTGTGCGTCTCTTGCCATCGTCCTGCTGGTGACGCGCGCCCTTGGCGTGCCGACCGGTTCGGTATCGAGCGGGCTCGCGACTGGCGCCCTGTTCATGGGGCTCTACGCGCTGACCCTCCGGACCTGCTTCTCGAAGCCGCTCTACGAACTCCTATGCCAGTTCCCGAGGCGAGACCAGTTGCTGGCCCTGCTCCGGTATTCCCCGGCAGCGTAGCGACCCGCGACGGACTGCACCCGACGGCCGGCAGGCTGAGTGGCGTGCGCGTCTTCGTGCTGCTGCTGAACGTGACGTTCTTCGGCAGCGAGCGGCTCATGGTGCGGACGGCACAGGCGTTCAAGGAGGATGGCGCAGACGTCCTCGTCGCCACGTGTGACTGGGAATTCGGGGCGATCCGCCGCGAGCTGTCGCGGCGGTCAATCGCGTATTCCGATATCGTCATGCGGGGTCACTTCACGAAACACGGCGGACCGAGACGCGTGGCACGTCTCTGGTTCGAGGCATTCCGATCGGCCCTTCGCCTGGTGCGAACCGCGCTCAGGTTCGCGCCAACGCACATCGTGATCCCTGACGAGACGATCCTGCTGTACGCAATCCCGGCGTTGCTCCTCAGGGGACGGACAGTCGCGGTGTATGTGCCTGCCACCCCGCCTGACGCCGAACGCGCAGCTCGTTCGTTGCCGTACCGCCTGTTCCTCCGGTACGTCATGGGGCGCCTCGTCGACGTCATCATCGCGAACTCACGCTACACGATTGGGCAGCTGCGCCCGCACCTGCCCGGCGATACCGACATCCGCCTCGTGCCATGCTGCGTCCCGGCCCGCGAAGAGGCTGGCCAGGATGCAGTGCTCGAGACAATCGACCCACGCAGGTTCAACGTGGTGTTCGTCGGCAGGCTCAGTCAACAGAAGGGCGTCGACCTGCTCATCGACGCTGCACGTCAGCTGGCCGCGACACATCCGGACGTTGACGTCCTCCTCGCCGGCCCCAGCTCCGGCACTGACGAGGAGCTCGCGTGGCGCACCCGCGTGAACGACGAGGGGCTCGGAGAACGCGTCCGGTTCATCGGAGGCATCACGGACGTCCCACGCCTGTTGCGGCTCGCGTCAGTGCACGTCATGCCATCGCGCTGGGCGGAATCGTTCGGCCTGGTCGTGCTGGAAGCGAAGAACGCCGGTGTGCCATCAGTGGTGACACCCGCAGGGGCACTGGCGGAGCTTGTCCGTCATAAGGTGGACGGCTTCGTCTGCCGCGACGTGTCTGCAGAAGCGCTGGTGGAAGGCATCGAGTTCTTCCTGCGTGACCGCGCCGCGCGTGCGGCGGCCGGCGACGAGGCGGCAGCGTCAGCAGGCGCGTATGGGATCGACCGCTTCAAAGACCAGTGGGCCAGTGTCCTGGCTCCGGGCCAGACCGACGCGCGTGGCTGAAGACCTTCGTATCGCCGTTCTTGCCGACCCCCACCTGCCGGTTCCTCCGACGCTGTACGGCGGAATCGAGCGGGTCATCTACCTGCTGGTCGAGGAGCTCCGACGGAGAGGGCACGACGTCGTCCTGTTCGCGCATCCAGAGTCGCGGGTGTCATGCGAACTCGTCCCCTATCCTCGGGCATCGAGCAACTCGCGTGCGGACCTCGCCCGCAACGCCGCAGTGATCGCGCGTCGTCTCCTGTCGCGCCCCGTCGACGTGATTCACAGTTTCGGGCGCATGGCGGCGATGACGCCGCTGGCTTTCACCGGCGCGCGCAAGTTCATGAGCTACCAGCGCCCCATCGCCCCGGCGAGCATCCGGCGTGCACGTCGGATTTTCGGTGAACGGCTCGAGTTCACGGCCTGCGGCGAGCACATGACCGCTGAGGTACGACACATCGGTCGATGGCACGTCATCCCGAACGCCGTCCCAACGGACACCTTTCGCTTTGCCCCAGTGGTGGGCGACCATGCGCCCGTCGCGTTCCTCGGCCGCTTCGACGCCGAGAAAGGTGCGCACCTCGCCATCGCCGCAGCGCGACGGGCGGGCAGGCGCATCCTCGTGGCCGGAAATGTCGGCACGCAGCCGGACTACTTCGAGCGAGAGCTCAAGCCTCTCCTCGACCTCGAGGGCGTCACCTACATCGGGCCCGTGGACGATGCACGGAAGAACGAGATGCTCGGGCAGTGTGCGGCATTCCTGATGCCCATCACGTGGGACGAGCCGTTCGGGATCGTCATGGCCGAAGCACTCGCCTGCGGAACGCCAGTCATCGGATTTCGGCGTGGCTCAGTGCCGGAGGTGGTGCGACACGGAACGACCGGCTTCGTCGTCGACGATCTCGACGGCATGGTCACCGCGATCGGCAGAGTGGACGTCCTCGATCGATCGGCATGCCGACGGGACGCCGAAACACGGTTCAGTCCGGATGCGGTCGTGAGCGCCTACGAAGCTCTCTATCGCGACGCCGTCCGACACAGCACGCGAGCCGAGGCTGTGCCCCTGTCCACGACACGATGACTCGTGTCTGCCTGGTCACGACCGGTCAGCCTTCGACGAATCCACGATTGGTCAAGGAGGCCGATGCCCTTGTGGAGGCCGGGTACGACGTGCGGGCCATCGGGGCGTTCTGGGCGCCGTGGGCACTCGAGACCGACCCCGGCCTGATGGCGACCCGCCGCTGGACCTTCGGGATGATCGACTGGCGGAAGGAGCGTTCGTCGGTAATCTTTCATGGCAGCAGGGTACGGCACTGGCTGGCGAGACGTGCCGTTGGCTCGCCGTTCGAAAAGGTGCTCACGGCCGCTGCGGTGCTGGCGCGCGTGGGTCCGGAACTGGCGCGTGCCGCGGCGGCAGCCGAAGCCGAGCTCTACGTTGCACACAATCTCGGCGCGCTTCCCGCGGCGATCCACGCTGCGCGCGCTCATGATGCGCGGACGGGATTCGACGCCGAGGACTTCCACAGCGGACAGCTGCCCGTCGGGTCCCCGCTCGCTCGATACACAGCGCGGGTCGAACGTTCGCTGCTGCCCATGTGTGACTACGTCACCGCCGCATCGCCGGGGATCGCCGAGGCCTACGAGGCCGAGTGCGGCATCGGCCTGCCCCCCACCGTGCTGAACGTGTTCCCGCTGGCAAGCCGACCGGCCCACTTCCGGGAGCCCGACCCGCAGGCGCCGGTCCGGCTCTACTGGTTCTCGCAGTCCATCGGTCCCGATCGTGGCCTCGAGACCGCCGTGCACGCCGTGGGTCTTTGCCAGCGGCACGGAGTCGAACTGCACGTCCAGGGCGCGCCACTCCTCGGGTACGATCGCGTCCTGCGGGAACTGGCCATTCGAGTGGGCCTGCCTCAGTCGGCGCTGCACATCCATCCGCCGGACGCCCCAGATGCCATGGTGCAACGCGCGGCTGGCTACGACATCGGACTCGCGATCGAACCGCTCGCCGGCAAGAACAACGACCTCGCGCTCTCGAACAAGGTCTTCACCTACCTGTTGGCAGGCTGCGCCGTGGCGGCGACCCGTACGCACGGACAGGCGCGGCTGCTTCCGCAGCTCGGTGATGCGGCAGTCGGGTGTGCGCCGAACGATGCCGCGTCACTCGCGGCCGCCCTGGAGCCATGGCTGGCGGATCGCGCACGGCTGCTTGGCGCACGGCGGATGGCGTGGGCGCTTGGCGAGTCGACCTTCAACTGGGACCGCGAAAAGCTCGTGCTGCTTGGTGTGGTGAAGAAGGCGCTCGAACACCCCAACGTCAGGCGCTCGGCATAGATGCCCGGTCGCGTGCTGATCGTGTCGCCGCACTTTCCCCCGGTGAATGCGCCGGACATGCAGCGCGTTCGGATGAGCCTTCCGTTCTTCCGTGAGTTCGGGTGGGAACCTGTTGTGCTCGCGGTGGGGCCCACCGAGACGGAACGGGTCGACCCTGTGCTGAACGGTACGGTGCCCGACAGCATGCCGATTGTTCGCGTGAGCGCGCTGCCCGCCAGGCTCACCCGGCTGGTCGGCGTCGGGAATCTCGCGCTGCGCGCACTCCCCGCCCTGCACGCGGAAGGCGCACGACTGATTCGCGAACGGCAGATCGACCTGGTCTACTTCTCGACCACGATGTTCCTGGCAATGCCGCTCGGACGTATCTGGAAGCACCACCTCGGCGTGCCGTTCGTGCTCGACATCCAGGACCCGTGGCTCAGCGACTATTACGAGACGCACCCAGACGTGGCGCCTCCGCCCAAGTATCGGCTCGCCCACCGCCTGCACGCGATCCTCGAGCCATGGACGATGCGTCGCGTCGACGGCCTGGTGGCGGTCTCCGACGCGTACATCGACACCCTCCGCAGCCGATACCCGCGGATTCCGCACGACCGCTGCGCGACCATTCCGTTTGCTGCGTCTGAGTCCGACGTGCAGTACGTCCGTACTCACCCGCAGCCCAACCCGGTCTTCAGGCGTGAACCGAACACGCTCATGGGTGTGTCGCTCGGCCGAGGCGGTGATGACCTCGGGCCGGGCCTGCGCATCCTCTTCGAGGCGATCAGCCAGGCGGATGGATCATTCACGACGCGCGATGTGCGGCTGCATTTCGTCGGGACGGACTATGCCCCCGATGGCCGGGCACGCAAGACAGTCGAGCCTGTCGCGGCGGCGGTTGCACCGCGGCTTTCGGTCCGGGAATCGACCGGACGCATTCCGTACTTCCAGGCACTGCAGGTGATGGAGGACGCCGACTTCCTCGTGCTCATCGGCTCGGACGACCCGCAGTACACCGCGTCGAAGGTCTATCCATACTTGCTCTCGGGGAAGCCGCTCGTGGCGGTGGTGCACGAGCGGAGCGGACTCGTGCCGCTGCTGCGTGGCACCAACGCGCTCGTGGTCACGTTCGGCGGTCAGGACCATGCACGGGCGGTGAACACACTCGCTGAAGCGCTCCCCGCGTTCCTGCGAAGCCTGCCGTTCGCGCTCGTCATGGACGAGGCTGCGGCCCGTGCGTGTTCAGCGCGCGAGATGACGCGCGCGCAGTGCGCGCTGTTCGATCGCGTCCTCGCCGCGGCGGCCTGACATGCTACGACTCGCGATCGTCGCCAGCCATCCGATCCAGTACCAGGCACCCTGGTTCCGGGAACTGGCTGCACGCGTGGAACTCGAGGTCTTCTTCTGCCACAAGCAGGACGCGTCTGGCCAGGCCGACGCCGGATACGGCAAGACATTCGAGTGGGACGTGCCGCTGCTGGACGGGTACTCCAGCCAGTTCCTCGTCAACGTCTCGCGACAGCCGGGCGTGTTCACATTCGACGGCTGTGACACGCCGGAAATAGGGCAGCGGCTGGCAGCTGGTCGCTTCGATGCCTGCATCGTGAGCGGCTGGTACTTGAAAAGCTACCTGCAGGCGATCGCCGCCTGCCTGCGACTTCGCATTCCGGTCCTGCTTCGAAGCGATTCACAGCGCCCATACGACCGCTCGCTGCTCACACGAATCGTCAAGTACCCGGCGTATCGGGCACTTCTCACGGTCGTTGCTGGCCATCTCTACCCAGGCCAGGCCAACCGGCGCTACCTGGAACACTACGGCGTCGTCCCCGATCGACTCTGGTTCGTGCCGCACTGCGTGGATGATCGGTCGTTCAGGCAGCGCGCCGACGATGCGGCGAGCAACGGTCGTGCAGCCGCGTGGCGGGACGCCTTCAGCGTGGGCGCTGACGGGGCAATCGCGTTGTTCGTGGGCCGGCTCGTCGAGGAGAAGCGGCCTGTCGATTTCATCAGAGCGGTCGCGGCGGCTCGTCGGACGATGCGCGTGACCGGAGTGATGGCAGGTGCCGGTCCTCTGGCCGATGCGCTCCGCCAGGAGTCCGACGCGACAGGGGCTGAGATCCGGTTCGCAGGATTCGTGAACCAGTCACAGCTCCCCGCGCTCTATGCGACGGCGGACGTCGTCGCCCTTCCAGCGCGTGAAACGTGGGGACTCGTCGCCAACGAAGCACTTGCCTGCGGCGCGTCGCTCGTCGTAAGCGACCAGACGGGGTGCGCGCCGGACCTGATCGACGGACTCACCGGCCGCGTCTTCCCGTGTGGAAACGTCGACCACATGGCGAGGACGATCGTGGACGTGTTGCAGGAGCGCAAGCGCGCTCCGCGCGCCGTGCTCGAGGCCATTCGAGCGATGAGCGACCGGTATGGCGCGAAGGCAGCCGCCGAAGCCACGGTCGCGGCCGTCACCGTAGCAGCGGGCAGAACGCCCGCGCGGCGCCGCACTGTTCTGCAATCCGTTCAGCCATGAGCAGCTATCCGCTCGCGACCCGAGCATTCACCTGGGGGAGCCTTGCCGGCCTCGTCGTCGCGCTGGCGACCTCGTCCGTCCTGAGTGGCGGCGCGATCGTCGTGCTCGCCCTCATGGTCGGGATCACGTGGCGACGCGACGAAGCACCGGTGGTCCCGTTTCTCCTTTCCTATCAGTGGCTGCAGGTCGTGTCGGGCTACGTGTACTTCCAGGCAACCGGTATCTACCCGGACTCATACGACCCCGGGGACCTGGACCTCGCGGTCACTCTGGGGCTCGTCGGCCTCACGCTGCTCGCCCTCGGCATCCGTGCCGTCGGGTCGTTTGCGGCACGGCATGAGCGGCGTGTCGACACCCAACTGCACGTCGACAACCTGCAAGCACTGCTCATTCTGGTTCTCGGTCTGTATGCCGTCGACTACGTGCGGGTACTCGCGTTCGCGCCAGGCGGGTCCTTCTCGGTCATCATCGATCGCCTGCTGCAGCTGCGGCAGATTCCGCTGCTGCTCCTCTGGTTCGAGGTCGTTCGGCAGAACCGGCATCGGTCGTACGTGTGGATCACCCTGACCTGGGTGCTGATCCCCCAGCTTGGCTCGTACTTCTCGGACTTCAAGACCCCCCTCTTCCTGCTCATGATCGCGTCCGCGTTCTTCTGGGAGCCGTGGAATGCGCGGCGGGACGACATCACGTGGCACGGACTCGCTCGGGTCGCCGGCGCACTTGCGGCCGGACTGTTCCTTGCGATGCTGTGGCAGGCCGGCGTGAAGCGCGACATGCGTGAGGCATACGACTACGGCGCCGTCGGCAGCAGCCCGATCGAGCGCATCACCCTGTTCGTCGACCGCGCCGAAAGCGCGCTCCCGACCGTCCTGCACTCGCCGGGGACGGTGATCGAAGGGCTCGTCTCCCGCGTCTCGTACGTCACGTTCTTCTCTCGCGTGCTCGAGCACGTGCCGGCGCGCGAACCACACGCGAGGGGAGAACTCCTGACGATGGCGTTTTCAAACGCGTTCATGCCCCGGTTCCTGTTCCCGGAAAAGCGCGGCTTGCCGTCTGATTCGTACTACACGAGACGGTTTGCGGGAGTCCTCGTCACCGAGGGCAACACGTCCATCAGCATCGGGTACATGGCGGAGTTCTACGCCGACTGGGGAACCACGGGCATGCTGATCTCCACGTTCGGCTACGGCCTGCTCATGGGCCTGGCCGTCTGGGTGATTCGGGCCCAGACGCCGCGCTTCCTGACGAACCCGGCGCTCGTGGTCACGATGCTCGCAGTGCTTCCATTCGAGCACCAGTTCATCAAGAGCCTGGCCACCCTGCTGCTCTCAGTGGTCCTGGCGACCGTGATGACGCGACTCGGGGCGCCGTTGCTCATGCGACACCTGGACGTCGTGCGTGCACCGCGCGCCTCGCTCCGCCCCTCGGATCGCCGCGCATCACTACGGCCGACGCTGCGACCGATGCCACACATCCGTCGCCCGGCAGAACACTGATGCAGTCGCCCGCACTGGCCGTCGTGAGCCTCGACCGCAGCGGTGGTGGGGTAGCCGTCGTCGCCGATCTGCTCTGGCGGGTGTTCCAGGACCACTTCGGGGACCGGGCACGGCTCCTGTCGCTGCTCGAGGGCACAGCCACAACTCCCACGCTGCCCGACAAGCTCCGTTTCGGCGCACGCCTCGCGCAGGCGCAGCTCGTTAGTGGGGTCGACTGGATCCTCTTCTCGCACCTGGCGCTCGCGAAGGCCCACGACCGCGTTCCGCGACGGCTTCGCTGCGGCTACGGCGTGTTCCTGCACGGAATCGAAGCGTGGAACGAACTCTCCCCGCGGGAACTGCGGCTGCTGCGAGAAGCAAACCTCCGTCTCTCGAACTCGGAGTACACCGCCCGTCGCGTCATGGACGCGCATCCCGAGATTGGCGTCGTGCACCCGTGTCCGCTCGCACTGCCGCCTCGGATACCCGCAACGGTGGGGCGTTCACCGGTGTCGCTGGGCCCCCACGCCGTGCTGGTCGTGGGACGCATGGCGAGCGGTGAGCGCTACAAGGGACATGACCAGCTGATTGACTGCTGGCCGGCCGTTGTCGCGTCCGTTCCGGATGCGCAACTGGTGTTCGTCGGCGGAGGCGATGATCGCGAACGGCTCGAAGGCAGGGCGGCCGCCGGGCAGGTGCCGTCGAGGATCGTGTTCACCGGATTCGTAGCGGAATCGGCGCTGGACCGCCTGTTCGAGGAGTGCGCGATCTTCGCGCTGCCCAGCCGCGGAGAGGGTTTCGGCCTTGTCTATCTGGAGGCGATGGCGCACGGTCGCCCCTGTGTTGGCTCCGTTCACGATGCCGCGGGTGATGTCATCGAGGATGGCGTGACAGGTCGGCTGGTCGATCAGGCAGACATCCAGGGCCTTTCCACGACGTTGGCGGCCCTTCTTGTCGACGAGCCGTTGCGGCGCCGCATGGGCGAGGCCGGCAGGGCACGTCTGCGCGCGCGATTCTCGTTCGATCGGTTCCGCGCGAGAGTGCTCCACTTGCTTGGAGCCACTGTGCCATCGCCTGCCATGTCGGTGAGCGCGTAATGCGTGTCCTGCACGTCATCCCAGCGGTTGCGCCACGCTACGGCGGCCCCAGCAGCAGCATTGTCGAGATGTGTCGGGCGCTGCGTGAGGCGGGGGCAGAGCCGGTCATCGCGACGACCAACGCCGACGGTCCTGGGCAGCTGCGCGTTCCGTTGGGAAGCGTCACGGAATGGCAGGGCGTCCCCGCGATCTTCTTCCAGCGGCAGTGGAGTGAGGCGTTCAAGTACGCGCACGCACTTGGCCGCTGGGTCGACAGCAACGTCGACCGGTTCCAGGTGGTCCACATCCACGCGCCGCTGTCCTATGCCTCGATCGCTGCGAGTGCTGCCGCGCACCGACGCGGGATCCCGTTCATCGTCCGGCCGCTTGGGACGCTCGACTCCTGGTCCCTGCAGCAGAAGGCCCTGAAGAAGCAGCTCCTCCTGCCGTTCGTCTCGCGAATGCTGCAGCAGGCGGCAGCCGTTCACTGCACGTCGGCATCGGAGCTCAGTGACGTCTCTGGCTCATTCCAACTGACGAATGGCGTCACGATTCCTCTTGGGGTGCAGCGATCGCTGCTCGAATCCAATCCCGCAGACGAGGACGAGCGGGAACGGGATCGATACGTGCTCGCCCTCTCGCGACTTCATCCAGTGAAGAACCTGGACGCTCTCGTCGACGCGTTCGTGACACTCGACGCCTCGGGCGCCCGGGGCGGATGGCGACTGGTGATTGGCGGCGATGGAGACGATGCGTACACCCGGTCGCTTGACCGTCACATCGCGCGGGTCCCGGGCGCCTACGTCCAACGCGTCGGCTGGATGCAGGGCGACGCGAAGCGCATGCTGGTCCGCGGTGCCTCGCTCTTTGCGTTGCCGTCGCACCACGAGAACTTCGGCGTCGGGCTCATCGAGGCCATGGCGGCTGGCGTGCCGGTCCTCGTTTCCGAGGGTGTACACCTCTCAACGGACATCGCTCGGGCCGGCGCGGGCTGGGTGTGCGCCGGCAGCGTTGACAGCCTCTGCTCGGCGCTGGCGCACGCGATCGCGGACGACGCCGAGCGGAAGGCGCGCGCCGTGGCGGCCCGCAGGCTGGCGTCGGGTTTCGCATGGCCGGTCGTTGCCCGCGCGTTGCTCGACCTGTACCGTCGAGTCGCTCTGCCGGCGACACCGGTGACACAACCCGAACCGCTGGAGGCAGCGCACTAGCCATGTGCGGCATCGCTGGGGGGCTCTTCTGGAACGGGCGCATCGATCCTGAGGCAGCCCGTGTCGCGGTGTCTGCGATGGTGGGCGCACTGGGACACCGGGGTCCTGACGGGCGTGGCCTGTTCACCTCGGCAGCGGCACCGTCGAGCCGTGCCCCGTTCGTGGTGCTGGGTCACACGCGCCTGGCGATCATCGACGTCTCCGAGGCCGGTGCCCAGCCGATGGCCGCCGGCAACGCCGGTCCCTGCATCACGTTCAACGGCGAGATCTACAACCACGACGCATTGCGCGCCGAGTTGATGAACGCGGGCGAACGTTTCCGCTCCCGCAGCGACACCGAAGCGATCCTCCTTGGCTATCGACGCTGGGGGCTCGACGTCGTGCCCCGGTTGCGTGGCATGTTCGCGTTCGGCATCTGGGATCCACAGGCCGAGCGCCTCACCCTGGTGCGGGACCGTTTCGGCATCAAGCCGCTCTACGTGCATCGCGGAGACAGCTTCGTGCTGTTCTCATCCGAAATCCGCGCACTGCTCGCCTCAGGGCTCGTGCCGCGGAGACTCGATGCGACGGGGCTCTGGCAATACCTGGCCTATCAGACGGTTCCGGCACCGCGCACCATTGTCGATGGCATCTCGATGCTCGCGCCCGCATCGTGGATGAGCGTGTCCGCCTCTGGCGCTGTCGATGAACGGGCGTACTGGCACATGCTCGACGGTGCGGCTCACACAGCCGACGTCGGCGCGGACGAGGCACCACGACTGGTTCGGGACCGCCTGCTCGATTCAGTATCCGCGCACCTCGTCAGCGATGTTCCGGTCGGTGCCTTCCTCTCCGGTGGCATCGACTCGAGTGCCGTGGTCGCACTGATGCGGGAGTGCGGCATACAGCCGCGCACCTTCTCGGTCGGCTTCGAGGAGGCCCCGTACGACGAGAGCGCACACGCCGCCGCAATGGCGACGGCCTGCGGGGCCGACCACACGGAGATTCGGCTCCGTCCGGACGACCTGCTGGATCAGCTTCCGACGGCACTCGACTCCCTGGATCATCCAACCGGCGACGCGATCAATACGTGGGTTGTATCGGGAGCCGTCCGGGCCCAGGGAATCAAGGTGGCGCTGTCGGGCCTGGGGGGAGACGAGATCTTCGGCGGGTACCCGTCGTTTGCGCGGCTGCTGCGAGTGGCGGACGTCGCGCGGATCTGGGGGCGGTCGCCGCAGCGCCTGCGCCGGATGGCGGCCAGCGCCGTCCGCACGGCTGGTCGCCAATCCATCGCCTCGGCCAAGGCCGCCGCGCTTCTCGAAAGCGACGGGGACATCGCGTCCATGTGGCCCCCAACCCGACAGGTGCTCTCAGCAGAGCAGCGCGACGAACTGGCAGCCGATGGGTTCCGCCGTCGCGTGGACGATACGGCCGACCCCTACGAACGGCTGCTGTCCAACGCCTTCGAGGACGCGCCTGCGTCGAGCATCTTCTCGCGTATCTCCTTCGCCGAAGCCCGCGCATACATGCACGACGTGTTGCTGCGCGATACGGACCAGACCAGCATGGCGCACGGGCTCGAAGTGCGCGTTCCCCTCCTGGATCACGAGCTGGTCGAGCTCGTCGTGTCGCTGCCGGACGCGGTCAAGCAATCGAACGGAACGCCCAAGCGCCTGCTGGTTGACGCGATGGGTCCCCGTCTCCCCTCGTCCATCGTTCATCGGCCGAAGCAGGGCTTCTCACTGCCCTTCGAGCCCTGGATGCGCGGGCCGTTGCGCACCTTCTGCGAGGACCGCCTTGGCGACCGCGGCATCAGCGGGCGCGGACTGCTCGAGCCGAAGGCAACCATGGCGCTATGGCGCTCGTTCCTCGGCGGCGGACGCAACGTCACCTGGTCGCGGCTCTGGCTTCTGGTCGCCCTCGAGGCCTGGCTAGACCGGAACGGCATCGCATGACCGCCCACTCAGCGGATCCTGGCGCACACATCACGCCGGTGGTGCTGACCTACAACGAAGCACCGAACATCGCGCGTGGGCTCGAGAGCCTGCGCTGGGCGCGTCGCGTGGTCGTTGTCGACTCTGAGTCGACTGACGAGACCGAGGCAATCGCGCGGACGTTCCCGAACGTCTCCTGGCACACACGACCGTTCGACACGCATGGGTCACAATGGAGGTTCGCGATCCACGACACGGGCATCGACACCGAGTACGTGCTGGCGCTCGATGCCGACTACCGTGTCCCTGCCGCGTTCGTGGACGAATGCCGATCGCGGTTTCTGCCGGGCGGTTACGCCGGCGGGATCGCGGCCTTCGATTATGAGGTGCTCGGCCGAACGCTCGCGGGCTCCGTCTATCCCGCGAAGCCGGTCATCTTCCAGCCTGCGTCGCTGCGCATCGAACAGCCGGGGCACACGCAGGAGATGCATGTCGACGGCCCGATGTACACCTTCGAGGCGCACCTGGTCCACGACGATCGCAAGTCGCTCGACCGCTTCGCCGCTTCACAGCTCGAGTACTCGCGGCTCGAGGCAATCCGGCTTACGTCCGGGAACGGTGCACGCTGGCAGGACCGAGCGAGGCGCACCGGCTTGATGCCGATCGTCGTCGGCGTCGGCTCGTGGCTGAAGGCCGGGGGGCCGTTTCGCGGCGCCGCCGCGCTCCGCTATGCCTACGAGCGGGTCCTCTTCGAGTGCCTGCTGGCCATCCGTGTGCTCGACTCGAAGCGACATGAACACCGCGACGACTAGCGTGCCTGCCACGTGGCCCCACTGCACAGGCCTGCACGCACCGTGGGCTGCACGAAAAACGGCCGCTGAGCCGAAACATAGGGCGGCAGGACCGCCGACGTCATGAACATTCTTGGACTGAACGCCTACCACGGCGACGCGAGCGCAGCCCTGTTTGCGGGCGGCCGCCTCTCGGGCGCCATGGAAGAGGAGCGGTTCACGCGCCTCAAGCATCAGGCAGGGTTCCCCACGCTGGCCGTGCAGCACGCGCTGGCACAGGCCGGGCTCACCGCAGCGGACCTCGACCACATCGCGATTTCCCGCGACAGCAACGCGCACCTGCACAAGAAACTGCTCTTCGCGTTGTCCAAGGGGCCGAGCCTCGCCCTGCTTCGCAATCGGCTCACGAACGCGTCGAAGCTGCGCGACGTGAAGGCCTCGGTCGCGGAGCTCGCCGGAGTCGCGGAGTCCTCGCTGAAAGCCGAGGTCCACCGGGTCGAGCACCATCGCGCGCACATGGCCAGCGCGTTCTTCGTGTCGCCGTTCGAACGGGCCGCGCTCCTGTCCATCGACGGCTTCGGCGACTTCGTGAGCACGATGTGGGGTCGCGGGTGCGGAAGCACAATCGAGGTCGACGGCTGGGTGGAGTTCCCGCATTCCATGGGGCTGCTCTATACGGCGATTACCCAGTACCTCGGCTTCGGGAAATACGGCGACGAATTCAAGGTGATGGGACTGGCGCCGTACGGCCAACCCGAGTATCTCGATGCGCTGCGGCGGCTCGTGCGAGTCACTGCAAACGGCGGCTTCGAGCTGGATCTCTCCTACTTCATCCATCACAGCGAAGGCGTGAACATGACGTGGGAATCGGGGTCTCCCACGATCGGCGACGTCTTCTCGCCAAAGCTCGAAGCGCTGCTGGGGCCGAGACGGAGAACGGGTGAGCCGCTCGAACCGAAGCACCAGCACATAGCCGCGTCGCTCCAGGTCCTGCTCGAAGAGGTCGTGCTCGGGTTGTTGCGCCAGCTCGCAGCCAAGACCGGCCTCACGGATCTGTGCATGGCAGGGGGCGTGGCGCTCAACTGCACGATGAACGGGAAGATCCAGCAGGACACGCCGTTCGAGCGCGTGTACATCCAGCCGGCCGCATACGACGGCGGGACGTCACTCGGCGCCGCCCTGTACGTCAAGCACCAGGTGCTCGGGGCACCGCGTGACTTCGTGATGGATCACACGTACTGGGGGCTGGAGTACCCGCCGGACAAGTGTCGCGCCGCGCTCGAGGCACATGGGCTGCGCTATCGTGAGCTCGAGGAAGAGCCGCTCGCCGAGGCTGCCGCCGACCTCATCGCCGCCGGCAACATCGTCGGCTGGTACCAGGGCCGCTTCGAGTGGGGCCCGCGCGCGCTCGGCAACCGGAGCATCGTGTGCGATCCGAGGCGGGCTGACATGAAGGACATCCTGAACAGCCGCATCAAGCACCGCGAGAGCTTCCGACCTTTCGCGCCCTCGGTCCTCGAGGAACGCGCGGGCGAGTGGTTCGCCATGGGCGAGGCCTCGCCGTTCATGCTGATGACCTGCCAGGTACGCCCCGAGCGCCAGGCGCAGGTGCCCGCCATCACGCACGTCGACGGCACCGCGCGGCAGCAGACGGTCAGCCGCCGCACGAACCCGAAGTACTGGGCACTCATCGACGCGTTCGAGCGAAAGACCGGCGTCCCAATCGTCCTCAACACCTCGTTCAACGAGAACGAGCCTGTCGTCAACACGCCGGACGAAGCCATTGCCTGCTACCTCCGGAACGACATGGACGTCCTCGTGCTCGGCCCCTACCTCGTCGAGAAGCATCCGTAGGGAGATCACACATGCTCGAACTCACCACGCACCGGATCGCCGTCACGGGTGGCGCTGGCTTCCTCGGGTCGGCAGTCGTGGATGGCCTGCGGGCGCGCGGCTGCCGCGACATCGTCGTCCCACGGAAGGCGCAGTACGACCTGACGCAGGAAGCCGCGGTCCAGCGGTTCTTCGACGTGGAGCGGCCTGACGTGGTCATCCACCTGGCCGCCGTCGTCGGCGGCATCGGCGCGAACCGCGCGAATCCGGGCCGCTTCTACTACGACAACCTCATGATGGGCGCGCTCACGATGGAGTACGCGCGCCGGCACGGCGTCACGAAATACGTCGGCATCGGCACGATCTGCTGTTACCCGAAGTTCACGCCGGTCCCGTTCCGCGAGGAGGACCTCTGGAACGGCTATCCGGAGGAGACCAACGCGCCGTATGGACTGGCGAAGAAGATGCTCCTCGTCCAGGCGCAGGCCTATCGGCAGCAGTACGGTTTCAACGCCATCTTCCTGCTTCCCGTGAACCTCTACGGGCCTGGCGACAACTTCGACCCTTCGACCTCACACGTGATCCCCGCGTTGATCCGCAAGTTCGTCGAAGCGAAGGTGCTCGGGGCCTCCGAGGTGGAGGTCTGGGGCGACGGCACGGCCACGCGCGAATTCCTCTACGTGGACGACGCGGCGGAGGCGATCGTGCAGGCCACGGAGCGCTTCGACGGGGCTGACCCCGTGAACGTCGGCGCCGGATTCGAGATCTCGATTCGTGAGCTGGCGTCGAAGATCGCGGCGCTTACCGACTACTCCGGCCGGATCGTCTGGGACTCGACGAAGCCAAACGGGCAGCCCCGGCGGTGCCTTGACGTGTCACGCGCTGAACGGCTCTTCGGTTTCCGGGCACACACCGACTTCGATGAAGGGCTGAAGCGGACGATCGAGTGGTACACCCGAACCACCGCGCGAAAGGCGCTGGCCGTCTGAGCACCCCATTCGGGACACGTCCGTTGCGGATCGTGTTCTACAACCGCTCGTACTACCCGGACTTCGGTGCGACCGGTCAGCTGCTCACGGAGCTCTGCGAGGATCTCGTGGCGCGGTTCGGCTTCGAGGTCACGGTGATCGCCGGCCTGCCGCTCGCGTCCGAAACAGCACTGCCCCCGATGCGGTGGTTCGCGCCAGTCCGCCGCGAAACACGCAATGGCGTGACCATCCTGCGCGCCTGGGGAACGGCACTGCCCAACCAGCGCCTGACCGGCCGCATCGCCAACTACATCAGCTACTTCAGCTCTTCAATCCTCGCGTCGTTCAGGACCGGCGGCGCCGACATCGTCGTCTCGCTGACCGATCCGCCAATCGTCGCGCTGCCCGCCATGGCGAACGCGTCGATGCGGCGCGCACGGTTCGTCTTCCTGTGCCAGGACGTGTTCCCGGAGGTCGTGCGACTGCTCGAAGGGTTTCAGAACCGCAGGATAGAAGCGGTGCTTGGGGCGATCAGCCGCCTGACGGTCAGGCGCGCTGACGCCATCATCGCCCTTGGCGAGACGATGAAGCGCCGTCTGGTTGAAGGCAAGGGTGCGACCCCGGCGAAGATCCGCATCATCCACAACTGGTCGGACGCTGCTGCCATCGTGCCCGGCCCGAAGGACAATCCGTTCTCGCGAGCACACGGGCTGGCCGACAAGTTCGTGGTGATGCACTCCGGCAATGTGGGGATGTCGCAGGACGTCGATGCCCTGCTCGACGTCGCCGAGCGCGTACGCGATCTCCCGGATGTGGTCATCGCGATCGTCGGCGAGGGCTCACGCAAGCAGCACCTGCAGCAGGAGGCGGCGCGACGGCAGCTCTCGAACGTGCTGTTCCTGCCCTATCAGCCGAAGGCAGGGCTGATCGACTCGTTTGCCGCGGCCGATATGTTCATTGTGTCCCTCAAGCGAGGGCTGGCCGGCTACATCGTCCCGAGCAAGCTGTACGGGATACTCGTGGCCGGCAGGCCGTTCGTCGCGGCCATTGAAGCAGACTCCGAAGCTGCGCAGATCGCACGCGACCACGACTGCGGCATCGTCGTCGGACCGGGCGACCGCGACGGCATCGCGGCCGCCGTCCGCCAGCTCCGGGCCGACCCTGAACGCCGACGCGTGCTGGCCGCACATGCACGTGAAGCCGGCCTTGTTTACGATCGCCGCCGCGCCGTCGAGGCGTACCGCGATCTGTTCGTGACCGTAACGTCCTGATGCCCACTGGTTCCAGCGCGGTCGCGTCGATGCGGGGCCGCGTGACCGCCCACAATCGACCGCGCACCGACACCATTCACGTCAGACCGATGCCGCCGGCAAAACGAGCACTCGACGTCCTCCTCTCTGGCGTCGGCCTGATCCTGTCTGCCCCCGTGTGGGCCGTGCTTGCGGCGCTCGTCAAGCTCGAGGATGGCGGACCTGTGTTCTTCGGTCAGGAGCGGGTCGGTGAAGGTGGGTGCGTCTTCCGCGTGCTCAAGTTCCGATCGATGGTTCCTGACGCGGACAAGCAGGACGGCATCCGACAGGCGAGCGAACACGACCCGCGGATCACGCGTATCGGACGGGTCATGCGTGCCACCGCGATGGACGAACTGCCGCAGCTCTGGAACATCTTCCGCGGAGATATGAGCTTCGTTGGCCCGCGCGCGCTTGCGCCCGGCGAGATCGAGACGCGAGGCAATGGACAACTCGTCGCCATCCAGGATGTGCCTGGATACATCGAACGCCACAGGGTTCGGCCTGGACTGACCGGCATTGCGCAGATCTTTGCCCCTCGCGACGTCCCCCGCCGCTACAAGTTCAAGTACGACCAGATCTACGTCCGCCACCAGGGGTTCTGGCTCGACGTGAAGCTGATCGTGTTGTCGTTCTGGATTACGTTCCGCGGGAAGTGGGAGACCCGCGGACGCAAGTTCTAGGCAGTCGTCAGGCCGACCAGGAGGCCGGTACCAGGCCCGGCGCCATCCTGAATGTGCGTCGCTTCAGGGCCCTGGACGTGTGGTGGCTGAAGAGGCTCCAAGAGGCAGCGGCACTGTCGCAGAGCACCGACGTGAACACGAGCCCGCCCAGATTGTCGGCCGCTGTCGGCTCTGATGGCGCAGCCACCCGGGGGAGCAGCCGGTCGGCGAGCCACGTTCGGATCGGCGCCACCCGCATCATCGACTCTGGCAATCCCCTGACGTCGAGCCAGCCTTCCAGCAGCCTCAGCGTATAGCCGACGACCCTCCGCAGCCCGAGCGCCTCGCTCCTCTCCGCAACGATCTGCCAGTCCACGGCAGCGTTTCTCACCAACAACTTCAGGTCGAACAACCAGAGCAGCCGGACGTAGCTGTGGCCGGCGGCGTGTGCGGCCAGATAGATGAGTTCATCTTCCGAGGAGGGCGTCAGCACCGGTGCGCCATCGAACCGGCTCTCGGTAGCGTGCGCGATCAGCGCAGCCGCGTCGACAATGGTGCCGAACCCGCGGTACGCGTGAAAGTGCAGTTCCAGTCCGACGCCGCCCTCGCGTTGGAAATGGAGATGGTGAGAGTGCGCCATCAGATACTGTTCGGCCTGCTCCGGGTCGCCGACGTAGCCGTCCTGCAGGAGGGCCGCGCGGGCGCGGGCGAGGTCCGACGGACTGACGAGCAGATCGACATCGATCGAGGGTCGGGTCTGTGGGTCGGCATAGACGCGTGCGGCCAGCGACGGTCCTTTGAGCGCGCAGACCGCAATGCGTGCGGCCGCGAATCGTTGGAGATGGCCGTGGAGCTCGGTTCGCACCTGCGTAGTCCACACCTCCTGCACAAGAAGGCGACGATGAAGGTCTTCGGTGGCGTCGGAGGGGAGCGGGCACCGCATCATTGCTGGTGCGAGCACAGCGAGGACGCCGTGGCTGGCGGCGTAGCCCAAAAAGGGGAGCCACGCGTCGCGGCCCAGTGCCCCGAGCGCGCTGGCGGCAGCCGCCGAGTCATCAGGCAACGCGGTGAGGCATGCCCGGATACAGGCATGAAAGGCCGCACCCTGGGCAGTTCCCGTCATCCGGGCCGATTATAGACACGCCAGGCACATCGACATCGACCACCATGACGCACCGTTCCTCTCGCCGTCGGCACACCGTTCAACGGTTCGCAGCCTCCATCGCGCGACTGAACCCGCGCGAGGCCGCTACCGCGCTGGGGCTGTCGCTGCTGACCGCACTGCTGGAGGGTTCCGGCGCCATGCTCCTCGTTCCGCTCCTCGCGATGATCGGCCTCGACGTCGCGAATGGTGGCGTGAGTCGCATCGCGGGCGTCGTACGGACCGTGCTCGGCCACCTGCACGTGCCGGTCACGCTCGGCCCGGTCCTGCTGCTGTACGTCGCGACAGTATCCGCGCAGGCGGTACTGGGCCGATGGCAGACGCTGGCCACGGCTCGCCTCGAGCACGGATACGTAGCCCACCTTCGACGCGTGTTGTGCGAGGCCTGGGTTCGCAGCGAGTGGAGCTGGCAGGGACGGTGGCGTGGCGCGGACGTCGCCCACGTGATCATCCAGCAGGTGGACCGCGCAGGGCTGGGCGTCTACCAGCTCATGTCGGCAGTGTCCATGCTGGTCGTCTCCCTGGTCTACCTCGCCATCGCGTTCCGCGTCTCACCGACGATGACGGTGGTCGTGTGCGGGGCGGCCGCAGTGGTGCTGGTGCTTCTCCGTGGCGACGTGGCACGTTCCGAACAGGAAGGGCAGGCACTCACGGATCGAAGCCGCCACCTCTTTGCCACGCTCAGCGAGCACCTGGCCGTGACGCGGTTGGCCAAGGCGCTCGGGCGCGAGGACGCGCAAGTGAATGCGCTGACCCATGCCTGCGATGCGCTCGCCGAGGCGCACACCGGCGCAACTCGTGTGTACACGGGCTCACGAGCGACGGTCGAGATCGGTGCCGTGGTCGCGCTCGCCATGCTGCTGTACGGGTCGCTCACATGGCTGCGGCTGGACGCGGGCGGCGTGGCAATGCTCATGTACGTCTTCGCCCGGCTGATGCCGCGGGCTGCCGCGCTGCAGCAGGCCGCGCAGCACATCGCGCACCGCCTCCCTGCATACGCGGCAGTCGATGCGTTCAGGGCCGAGGCCGACGCCGCACGCGAGCCAGCAGTCCCTGAGGCCGTCGTCGACCTCACGACGGCAGGTGGCGACATTGCGTTGGAGCACGTGTCGTACGTGCATGCGGGAGGCACGGCTCCGACGCTGCACGACATCTGCGCAACGATCCCCGCACGGGGGCTCAGCGCAGTGGTAGGGTCGTCCGGCGCAGGCAAGAGCACGCTGGCCGACCTCCTGTGCGGGTTGCTTGCGCCGTCCGATGGGCGCCTGCGCGTCCGCGACATCGTGATCGATGGCCGTACGCGCACCGCATGGCGGCGGTCGGTCGGGTACGTCGAGCAGGATGCGGTGCTCCTCAACGACACCGTCCGTGTGAACCTGCAATGGGCAGCGCCGCACGCATCCGAAGCGGACATGCGGCTGGCGCTCGCCAGGGCCGCGGCCACCTTCGTGTTCACGCTCCCGAACGGGCTCGACACCGTCGTCGGCGACCGCGGCATGCTCCTGTCAGGGGGTGAACGCCAGCGGCTCGCGCTCGCGCGCGTGCTGCTGACCTCTCCGCGCATGCTCGTGCTCGACGAACCGACGAGCGCACTCGATTCGGCGCACGAGGAGCAGGTCCTCGACACGCTGGAGCAGCTCGCGCACGAGATGCCGGTGGTCCTGATCACGCACCGGCTCAGCGCCGTACGACGAGCGCAGCACATCCTCGTGCTCGACGGCGGGCGCTTGGTCGAGGCTGGTGATTGGGGTACCCTTAGGGCGCAATCGGCGGGCCGATTTCGGGCCCTCTGCAGCGCCCAGGGTGTCGCTGTCCCCTGACCCGCGCACACCGCTCACATGCACGATGTCGCGATAGTCGGAGGGGGTCCTGGAGGGCTCTACGCCGCGCTGCACCTCGCACGCCGCGGCGTCGACGTCGTCGTGTTCGAGGAACACGAGATCCCCGGGCGACCGGTCCACTGCACGGGTGTGCTCGCGGATGAGGCGTTCGCGGAGTTCGACCTGCCGCGCTCCTCGGTGCTGAATCCGCTCCGCACGGTCGTGTTCACCGGCCCGTCCGGTGCAACGATCGACTACACCACGGCGTCGGCCGAGGCAGTGGTCATCGACCGATCCGCGTTCGACCAGGCACTCGCCGAACAGGCACAGCTCGCTGGCGCGCAACTCCTTGTAGGCCGACGCGTGCTCGATGTTGCGCCGAGCGGATCCCGCGTCACCCTGACGTTGGCAACCGGGGAGTCGGCGCACGCACGGGCAGCAATCCTGGCCTGCGGCGCCAACTACGCCATCCAGCGGCGCCTCGGCTTCGGCATGCCGGCGCTGCATCTCCAATCCGCACAGCGTGAGCTGGCGGCTGACACGTCAGGTCCTGTGGAGGTGCACTTCGGCCACGATGTTGCGCCGCGTGGGTTTGCGTGGGCGGTTCCGGTGCAGCGGCCCCATGGAGCGTTCGTGCGCGTCGGCCTCATGTGCGACGGCAACGCGCGCGATCGGTTCTCCAGGTTCATCGCTGCCGTCGGGCCGCGCTGGGGCATCGCGGCACACGAGATGACGACGGCGGCTCCACGTACCAAGATCCTGCCGCTCGGCCCCGTGGCGAGGACCTACGGTCCACGCGTTCTCGCCGTCGGCGATGCCGCGGGGCTCGTGAAGGCGACGACTGGCGGCGGCATTTACTACAGCCTGTTGAGTGCGCGAATGGCGGCTGACGTCTTGACCGACGCCCTCCGCACAGACCAACTCGACGCACCGACACTCGCCAGCTACGAACACTCGTGGCGACAGGCGCTCGGCGATGAGATCGACGCGCAGATGGAACTGCGGCGACTCTCGCATCACATGTCCGATGCCGATATCGATGCGCTGTTCGAACTCGCCCGCACCGACGGCGTCATGCCGATCGTCCGCCGTACCGCGCAGTTCAACCGCCACCGGCACCTCATCATGTCCCTCCTGAACCATCCGCCCGCACGCCGGCTGCTGATGCGGCACGTGCTCGGCTGGGGACGGATCGCGTAGGGCTCCTGCCACTCCCGTGTCCCTGCTCGCGCGCCGCACCCTGATTGCCGCCAGCCTGCTCGCGCTGGCGTGGGGTGCGCTGGCGTTCGGTGCTGTTTACCCCTGGGCCTACGTTCCGCTGGGGATCGCGTGCGCCGTCATCGGCGCTGTCGCGCTCGTAACTTACCGACCGCTTCACGCACCTGTTCGCCCTTTCACGATCGCCATCGGCAGCATCACGCTGGTCATCGCGCTGCAGCTCGTGCCGCTTCCGCTGCCGTGGCTCGCGAAGGTGAGCCCGGGCACCGATCGCTTCCTCCGCAGCTACGACCTGTCGTACTCGATCGGCCGGACCTCGGAGTCGCCGGACGACAGCGTGTCCCACCGTCCCGCGCACCCCATATCGATTGCTCCGGAACGGACGGGCCGGGGGTTGGCCCTGTTCGGTGCATTCGCGCTGTTCACGCTCGGCCTCACTGCCGCGTTGTCCGTCCACGGCGCTGTGCCGCTCGTACGAGGCGTCGTCGCATTGGGCGTCGTGCTCGCCTTGATCGGCATCATCCAGTACGCCGTCACCGGAGGTGCCACTTACACCCTGAAGATCTACGGGTTCTGGACGCCACAGTACCGTGGGTCCCCCTTCGGCCCCTTCATCAATCGCAATCACTTCGCCGGCTGGATGTTGATGGCGCTGCCAGTCGCGGT
>JAFDVO010000010.1:101281-142329 GCA_018268955.1 Acidobacteriota bacterium
TTCGTCGCGTGGGTCTCGGCCTCGCGACAGGCCGGGCTGATGCACCTGATGGCAGGGGCGTCAGTGATCATGGCGCTCTCAGTTCTCATCGCGAACTCCCGGTCGGGGCTGCTCGGCTTCTTCATGTCGACGGTGCTGGCGACCGGGCTCGTCATGCGGCGGCAGCGTTCCCGGCGCGGGCGCGTCGCATCGGTGCTGCTGGCGCTGGCTCTTCTCCTCGGGATCGTCACGTGGGCGGGTGTCGGTGGGCTCGCGTCGCGCGTCGCCACCGTTGGCAGGGCTGACTCGAGTGCGGGAGGGCGCCTCCAGGCCTGGCGTGGTGCCCTCGCCATCACCGCAGATTTCCCGCTGCTCGGCTCAGGCCTCGACACCTTCGGCGTGGCGATGCTGCAGTACCAGACCGGGGACCGCTCGATCCACTTCGAGGAGGCCCACAACGACTACCTGCAGATCCTCGCGGAAGGCGGGGCCGCGCTGGGTGCTGCTGTCGTGGCGGCCATCGCCACGGTGGCATGGCTCGTCCACGCGCGATTCAGGGAGGCGCCACGCGAGGGCACGACCTACTGGGCCCGCACTGGCGCGGTCATCGGGATGTTGTCGATTGCCGTGCAGTCGCTGATGGAGTTCAGCCTGCAGATGCCTGGGAACGCGGCGTTGTTCTGCCTGCTCGTCGCGATCGCGCTACATCGATCGCCGAACCTGCGCGTGCGCCCCAGCGCCGGCCAGTCGAACTACGGTTTCGACCGCTAGATGAGGGCGCTGCGCGTTCGATGGCCGCGCACGAACGTGGCACGCACAGGGAAATACCCTGTGCGTTTTCGCAGGAATCGCGTCGGTTCGTCGGGGCTGGACGCTGGTCGTCGGAGCCGCCGACTACGCGCCCGTGCCAGTGTTGCCGAGGGCGGCGGAGCGCAACCGCGACGCCGCGACCGTCCGGAACCGCTGGAACGGCAGCAGGCAGTCGTGCTTCCGCAGGAAGCTGAGGAACCGCTTGTAGTCTTCAGGCGGCATGTTGAACAGCTCCACCATCAGGCGGTAGTTGCCATTCGTGCGCTCGAGCCCTGCCTGCACCACCGTCCGCAGGTCCTTCCGCGTCATGTCGCGCGCCATGAACAGCGGATAGACCGCTGACCAGAACGACTCGCGGTTCTTCAGCAGCAGGTCGATCAGTTCGTCCACGTGGGACCGAACCGGGGTGGCGTCCGCCACCTGCGCCACGGCAGTGGCTGGCGCCGGCTTCCGCGCGGCGATGTTGCCCGCGACGTCGGGCGGCAGGTTGCCAGGATTCACCACACCGCCGCCAGCCTTGAGGACGATGCGCTCGATGACGTTCTTGAGTTGCCGGATGTTACCGGGCCAGCGGTGCGCGATCAGGATGTCCAGCGCATCCGGCGTGATCTCCGGTTGCGGCACGCGGTGCATCTGGCTGTAAGTCCGCAGGTAGTAGTCCACCAGCAGCGGGATGTCGTCCGCGCGCTCGCGCAGTGGCGGAATCAGCAGGCGGATCACATTGAGGCGGAAGAACAGGTCCTCGCGGAAGGTGCCGTTCGCCACTTCCTTCTCGAGGTCCCGGTTCGTCGCGGTGACGAGGCGCACGTCCACGCGCGTGTGGGACCGGTCCGCGCCAACGCGCTGGATTTCGCCCGACTCGAGGAAGCGGAGGAGCACCACCTGCATGCGCGGGCTCATCTCGCCGACTTCATCGAGGAAGACCGTCCCGTTCCGGGCGGCCTCGAGGATGCCGGGCTTGTCGCGGTAGGCGCCGGTGAAGCTGCCGCGGACGTGGCCGAACAGCTCCGATTCGAGCAGCGAGTCCGGGAGCCCCGCGCAGTTCAGCGTGACGAGCGGTGCGGAGGCGCGGGCGCTCCGCTTGTGAACGAGGCGGGCGACGAGCTCCTTGCCGACACCTGTTTCACCAGTAATCAGGATCTTGGCGTCTGAGGGGGCGGCGCAGTCGATCTCCGCTTCCAGCGCTCGGATCGCATCACTGCGTCCGACCAGATGCACCGCGCCCGCGTGGGCGACAGTACTGGACAAAGTGGATTCACGACCGACACCAGCCGTCGGTAAGGGCATCTCTCGAACTCTCTCTCTGGGGGGAGACTCTACCGTAGCGCCGACAATAGCCGTACGTCAACAGACAATCTTGTAAATACGCGATGTTAGTCGCCTTTAGAAGGTTACCATTTCACGCCGTTACAAAAGGCAAAAGTAAGTCGTCAGGTCGACTTTTCTTCTGCGATTGTTTGTGGCCTCGATCGGCCCCCGTGTGCCACCGCCGGACACCCAGCTGGCGGACGCCGCTCTAACCACAACGCATACAACGATCTACGCGCCCCCACCGAACATATCGACACGGCGGTCATGTCCTTGCAGTCGGGGGTCAGGACATCACAGCGATAAGAGGGCGACAGCTGCTGCCGCCGGTTGGGCCGCATCACCACGTGGTGCCCGAACCCGGTGTGCGTGCCGCCGTCCCGCAACATGGGCGCGAGACCCCGATGAGAAGCAACGGACAGGTTCAACTGATTGGCGCCAGCCGCGCGATCACCGATCTGCGGGCCGAGATCGAGCAGGTCGCTCGATCCGATGCGAAGGTGCTGATCACCGGCGAGAGCGGTACGGGCAAGGAGGTCGTGGCGCGAACGATTCACGCCATCAGCTCCCGATCGAACAACTCGTTCGTGCCGGTCAACTGCGCCGGCATCCCGGAAACGCTTCTCGAGTCCGAGCTGTTCGGGCACGTGCGCGGCAGCTTCACGGGCGCCTATCGCGACAAGCCGGGCAAGCTCGAGATGGCCGACCACGGGACGATCCTCCTGGACGAAGTCGGCGAGATGACGCAGCGCATGCAGGGCCTGCTGCTGCGGTTTCTCGAAACCGGGGAGATCCAGAAGGTCGGCGCCGAGACGGCGGCCAAGGTCACCGACGTGCGCGTGATGACGGCGACCAGCCGTAACATCGAGGATCTCATCGCCGCCGGCCAGTTCCGCGAAGACCTCTTCTACCGCATCAACGTCATTCACATCGTCGTCCCCCCACTGCGGCAGCGCCGCGACGACATCCCGCTGCTCATCGACTACTTCCTCAAGGGCTTCTCGAACCGCCGCCTCTCGGCCGCGCCGAGCATCAGTAATGGCAGCCGGCATCAGGTGGTGCACGCCATTTCCCCCGAGGCCATGACGGCGCTGATGGACTACCACTGGCCGGGCAACGTCCGCCAGGTGGAGAACGTGGTCGAGCGCCTGATCGTCACGTGCCGCAACGAAGTTGCACAGATCGACGACCTGCCGATGGAAATCCGCGCACCGGGCCGGCCGCGCGGGGCCCAGGCCGCAGAGGTCAAGGCGCAGACCGTGGCGGACGAGCTCTACCGGAAACTGCTGTCCGAACGTGAGTCGTTCTGGAACGTTGTGTACCCGCTCTACATGAACCGCGAGATCACCCGAAACAACGTGCGGGAGCTCGTACACAAAGGTCTCGAAGAGGCACGCGGCAACTACAAGATCGTGCTGCGCCTCTTCAACATGGCGCCGACCGACTACAAGCGCTTCCTGGGGTTTCTCCGGAAGCACGACTGCCACCTGCCGTTCAAGGAATACCGTTCGTTCAAGGAGACCGAACGCAGCATGCCGCTCTAGGCGGTTGCGCGGAACCATCATGCGTCGAGCACTCACCTCCGCTGTCGTCCTTGCCGCGCTGGCCATCGCCGCGGCCTCGTCCCTGCACGCCCAGGCACGCGCTGGCGCACCCGCGTCGGCATCGCAGCCAGCCGGCGGCGCGGCCTATTCCGGCACGAACGACATCAAGCCGCCGAGCGACTACGAGATCGGTCCGGACGACCAGCTCGCGGTCGTCTTCTGGAAGGACAAGGACCTGTCGACCGACGTGACCGTGCGTCCGGACGGCATGATCTCGCTGCCGCTACTCAACGACGTGCAGGCCGCCGGCCTCACGCCGGACCAGTTGCGCGATCGGATCACCGCCGCCGCCACGAAGTACGTCGAGGATCCCAACGTCACCGTCGTCGTCAAGCAGATCAACAGCCGCAAGGTGTTCATCACCGGGATGGTCGGCAAGCCCGGCGCATATCCGCTCGGCGGCACGATGACCATCGCGCAGCTCATTGCGCTGGCCGGTGGGCTGAACGAGTACGCGGACAAGGAACACATCACCGTCGTGCGCGGCCGCGACAAGCGCCCGGACGGCACGCCCTGGAGCTACCAGGTCAACTACATCGAGCTCCTGAAGCGCATCCGTCTGAATCAGAACAACCTGGAACTGAAGCCCGGCGACACGGTGCTGGTGCCGTAGTGATGCACTCGCCCACCCTTCCACGCGTCGTGGTACCGCCCGCAGCACGGCAGCTCGGACGAGGGCTGCTTGCCGCAGCCGCCTCGCTCGCGGTGTGTGCGTCGGCGGCTTCCGCGCAGACGCCGCGCGTGGAGGGTCCGTTCTCGGGTCTGTTCGGTGGCAATCCCGCGAACCGGCAGATCCTGCAGCAGTTCGACCTGCGCGGCTCGCTATTCGGCGTCTACCAGGAAGTGCTCGAGCCGAGCGAAAGCCAGCTGCGGGACCTCGACCCCCGGTTTCAGCGAAGCGGCACTTTCGGCGGTGCGTCGGGCGGCGCGTCCTATCAGTACCAGCGCATCGCCAGGCGCGCCTCGTTCTTCACGCGCGCCAACGCGTCCGGAGCCCAATACACGGTCAGCGGCAACACCGTCGCCGTGATGTTGGACGCATCGTCCGGCTTCACCTCCCAGCTTTCCAAGCAGATCAGCTTCGGTGTATCGGGCTCCGCGGGCTATGCGCCCTTCTACAACTTCAACCAGCTGACCTCCGCGCCCGGATCGCTGCCAAATGCGCCGATCGGTTCGGATCAGATCCTTCCAGGTGCGGGGTTCGGATTCGGCGCGGCGTACGAGCCGAACGTGAACCTGGGCGCGAGCACGAACCTGAGCGCGAACCTTACCCGCAAGTCCCGTCTCTCGGTGATGGGCGACTACCGCACGATCTGGCTCACCAAGTCGCATTCGTACGGCTACGACACGGCGATGGCGAGCGCGAATTACAGCTACAGCATCACGCGGCAGCTGTCAGTGAGAGCAGGTTACCGGCGGGAAATCAGTACTCTCGGATCTCCTGGTGGAGGACGCCAGCCGAGCTACGCACGGAACGGTTTCGAGGTGGGCGTGGACTACGGCGACGCGCTCACGCTCGCGCTCGGGCGTCGAACCACCCTCCGCGTGGCGCCGTCCGCATCCGTGGTCCGGTGGAACAACTCCACCTATTTCCGCGTGAATGGGTCGGCCAGCCTGACCTATAACTTCGCACGCAGCTGGACGGCCGCTGCCAACTACACGCGCGACCTGGGCTTCATGATCGGCTTCACACAGCCGATCCTCTCCGACACGGCAGGGGCGACGCTCGCGGGCATGCTCGCCAAGCGCGTTCGTCTGACTAACGGCGTGAGCTGGACCCACGGTCGAATCGGCTTCGGCGATGCCCCGACGTTGAACTGGTACACAGCAAGCTCCAGCCTGTCCGTGGCGGTGAATCGGAGAATCGCGATCTTCTCGCAGTACAGCTACTCGGTGTACGACGTCCCGCCAGGCTCCTGGTCCCTGGTGTCGGTGTCTCGATTCGCGCGCCAGGCGGTCAACGTCGGGCTCACGGCGTACGTGCCGGTCTTCAGCACAGGGAGGACCCGTCGGTGATTCCCGGAAAGATCTACACCCCCGAACTGATCCTGCAGATTGCGTGGCGACGCAAGTGGTGGATCCTCATTCCCGCGCTGCTGATCGCCGGCGGCGTCGCCGGCTGGACCCGCAAGCTGCCGGACATGTACAGGTCCGACACGCTCATCATGGTCGTGCCGCAGCGCGTACCGGAAGAGTACGTCCGCTCCACCGTCACCCAGAGCATCAGCGACCGCCTGCAGTCGATCACGCAGCAGATCCTCAGCCGGACGAGGCTCGAACGGATTATCGAGGACCTCAACCTCTACCCCGATCTGCGCAAGACGCAGATCATGGAGGACATCGTCGAGGGGATGCGCGGCGACATCGAAATCCAGGTGGTGCGCGGCGATTCCTTCCGCGTGGGCTTCCACAGCAGGGATCCGCGCACTGCCATGCGCGTCTCCGAACGGCTCGCGTCGCTGTTCATCGACGAGAGCCTGCGTGACCGCGAGGTGCTGGCCGAAGGGACGAACCAGTTCCTCGAGGCGCAGCTCGAAGAGGCCCGTCGCCAGCTGGTCGACAACGAGAAGAAGGTCGAGGAGTATCGCCGTCGTCACGAAGGCCAGCTGCCGACGCAGCTCGAAGCGAACATGCAGGGTCTGCACAACACCGAGATGCAGATCCAGACGCTCATCGACTCGATGAACCGCGATCGCGATCGGCATCTGGTGCTCGAACGGGCGCTCGCCGATCTGACGGCGGCCGAAGCCACGCCCGCGCCCGTCGCCCCCGTCGCGCCGGGCCAGACGGTGCTGACCGCCGCGCAGCAGCTCGCCGCCGCGCGCTCGGAGCTGCAGTCACTCGAACTGAGGCTCAAGCCGGAGCACCCGGACGTCGTCCGCGCGCGCAAGCACGTCGCCGAGCTCCAGCAGGCCGCCGACAACGAGGCGCTGGCGCAGCCGGTCTCGTCGGAGAATGCGCCGGTCCAGTCCGCCGAAGCGATCCGCCGCAACCGGATCGACGAGGTCAAGGCCGAACTCGCGAATCTCGACAAGCAGATCGCCGACAAGCAGCAGAAAGAGCAGCAGCTCCGCTCGAACCTCGGGAACTACCAGCAGCGGATCGAAGCGACCCCGACGCGGGAGTCGGAGCTGGCTGACCTGACGCGCGACTACGGCACGCTGCAGTCGGCCTACCAGAGCCTGCTCGCGAAGAAGCAGGATTCACAGCTTGCGGCAAACCTCGAGCGCCGCCAGATCGGCGAGCAGTTCCGCATCCTCGACGCCGCCCACCTGCCGGCCCGCCCGTACAGCCCGAACCGCCCACGCTTCTATGGCATTGGCCTGGCCGCCGGGCTGGGCTTTGGCCTCGCGCTGGCCGGACTGCTCGAGTACATGGACCGCAGCATGCGCACCGAGAGCGATGTTCGCGCCGCCCTCAAGGTCGTCGTGCTCGCAACGGTCCCGCTCATCGAAGCGCCCCGCAAGACGAGCCTCGCGTTCAAGGCCGCGATCGCGACAGCCGCGGCCGGCACGGTTGCCGCCATCGGGGCGGTCGTCTGGTATCTGCGGTAGGACGGCAGGGCACCGATGTACGAATCCTTCTACGGACTGCGCGAGCGGCCGTTCGACCTCTCGCCGAACGCGCGGTTCCTGTTCCTCTCCCGCAAGCACCTCGAGGCGCTCACGCACCTCGAGTACGCACTCGGTGGAAGGCCCGGGCTCACCGTCCTCATCGGTGAAGCCGGCACCGGCAAGACGACGCTGATCCGGGCCGCGTTGCAGCAGGCGGCTGCCACGACGAGCGGCGTGGTCCACCTCGCCAACCCGACGCTGACGCGAGCCGAGTTCTTCGAGTTCCTCGCCTCCGGATTCGGCTTCTCGAACGAGGCCGCGACGTCCAAGACGCGGTTCCTGCGGGAGCTCGAGGCAGCGCTGGCTGCGCAGCCGGCCACGGGCGCAGGCCTCGCGCTGGTCATCGACGAGGCGCAGGCCGTGCCGCACGAACTCCTCGAGGAAATCCGGCTGCTCAGCAACGTCGATGCACCGTCCGGACGAACCGTTGCGGTCATCCTGGCGGGGCAGCCCGAACTGGCGGTGCGGCTCAATGACGCATCACTGCGTCAACTGAAGCAGCGCGTGGCGCTCCGGTGCGAGCTGGGCACGCTCGACCTGGCGGAAACCGCGTCGTACATCGCGGCGCGCGTGAAGGTTGCGGGAGGTCGTGCGGAGCAGATCTTCTCGCGCGAGGCGGTTGCCACGGTTCACCAGTATTCAGGCGGCATCCCCCGCACGATCAGCGTCATCTGCGACAACGCGCTGGTCAACGGGTTCGCGGCAAACGCGCGCCCGGTCGGCCCCGACCTCGTGCTCGAGGTCTGTCGCGATTTCCAGATCGAGCCGCCGGGCGCGGCGACGACCGCGCCGCAGGCGGCGGGAAGCGTCGCCGAGCCCGTGCACTCGGCCGGGACGGTTATTCCGCCGTCAGCCGATGCGGTGGCCGCCGACGGACCGTCCGACCGCGAGGCGGCGCCGATGTTCAGCGGCTACACGAAGCCGCGTCGCTTCTTTCAGTTCTCGAGGTAGAGCGTGACCCGACTCCACGATGCGTTGGAACGTGCCAAGGCCACCGATGCCACTCCGTCGATGCCGCCGCTGATGCCGGCCGCCATCGCGACCGAGGGTGGGCCGGACGGGTGGAACTTCGACGAGCCACCCTCGGCAGCCGCGGAGGCAGCAGGGTCCGAGGGCCGCACGGCGGGAACGAAGGACGCTGACCTCGACGGCATCACGCCGATCGCCGAACGCTTCAGCGGCTCGGACAAGATCGTCGTGGTCCCCGGCGCCGACGTGACACTGGTCGAGCAGTTCCGTCGCCTCGCGGCGGCGCTCCACCACCAGAAGACCCAGAGCGGCGCCAGCACGGTGATGATCGCCAGCGCGGTCGAGAACGAAGGCAAGACATTGACCGCCACGAACCTTGCGCTGACGCTGAGCGAGTCCTACCAGCGCCGGGTGCTCCTGATCGACGCCGACCTGCGGCGGCCGTCGGTCCACCGGATCTTCAACATCGACAACCGATACGGCCTGAGCGACACGCTCAAGCACGTCGTGCCGGACGGCAAGCTGCCGCTCCATCGCCTCTCCGCGAACCTGTGGGTGGTGCCGGGCGGCACACCGGATCCGGATCCGATGAGCGGCCTCACCTCCGAGACGATGCACCAGCTGCTGGCGGAAGCGGTCGAGCAGTTCGACTGGGTCGTCATCGACACGCCGCCGGTCGTCCTGCTGCCCGATGCCAACCTGCTCGCCGCGATGATCGACACGGCGCTGCTCGTCGTCCGTGCCAACAGCACGCCGTACCCGCTCTCCGCCCGCGCCGTCGAGGCGATCGGGCAGGAACGGCTGCTCGGTGTGGTGCTGAACCGCGCCCGTGACAACGATCTCGGCAACGGCGGCTACTACTACTCGCACTATCGCTACTCGTACTCGTACGGCAAGCCGAAGGAGGAGAACCGCACCCTCCTGCAGCGGCTGTTGCCGTGGAGGAAGAAGTCAGGTCACTGATGCTCAGGCGGAATATCCGGTCGCTCGTACTGGTGCTGGTCGAGACCGCGCTGCTTGCAGGCGCGGTCGCGCTCGGCACGTACGTCAGGCTGGGCGACGAAGCCACGCGGCTGCTGTCCGGCAGCGACGGCATGCTGCACCTGGGGCTCATCGTTTTCGTGTGCCAGGTGTGTCTCCACTACAACGACCTGTACGACCTGCGCACGATCGCTGACACGCGGGAGCTGCTCGTCCGCCTGTTCCGGGCGCTGGGCATCACCTCGCTGGTGCTCGCCTTCATCTATTTCTGGTTCCCGGACTGGATCATCGGGCGCGGCGTGTTCCTGGTGTCCGCAGGGCTGGTGCTGCTCACCGTGTTCTCGTGGCGGCTTGCCTACGCATGGGTCATGCGCAAGGTGGCACCCCGTGAGCGACTGCTGCTCGTCGGGACGAACGCGGCGGCAGTCGACCTCGCGCGCGAGCTGTACCAGCGTACCGACCTCGGCGTCGACATCGTCGGCTTCGTCGATGCCGATCCCAGCATGGTCGGCAAGCCGGTGCTGAACCCGGGGGTCGTCGGCACCGTCGATGACATCCCGGCACTCATCCCGAAATTCGACGTGCACCGCGTGGTCGTCAGCCTCTCTGAAGCGCGCGGCAAGCTGCCGATGGATCGCCTGCTCGATCTCCGCCTTCGCGGCGGCGTCGAGTTCGACCACCTCGCCTCCGTCTACGAGGAGTACACGGGCAAGATTGCCGTCGAGAACCTGCGGCCCAGCTGGCTGATCTTCTCGGATGGCTTCCGCAAGACCCGTGCGCTGCTGTTGATGAAGCGCGTCCTCGACGTGACGCTGGCGGTGGTGGGCCTCATCCTCCTTGCGCCGGTGATCCCGGTGGTCGCCGCCCTCGTGAAGCTCACGTCTCCGGGGCCGGCGTTCTACCACCAGGAGCGCGTCGGTCTCAACGGCAAGACCTTCATGGTCCACAAGTTCCGCACGATGCGGAATGACGCGGAGCGTGGCACGGGCCCCGTGTGGGCCAGCGCGAATGACGCGAGGGTGACCCCCCTCGGCAAGTTCCTGCGGCGGGTTCGGCTCGACGAAATCCCGCAGCTCTGGAACGTCCTCCGCGGCGACATGAGCTTCGTCGGTCCGCGCCCGGAGCGTCCGGCGTTCGTCGAGCAGCTCAGCGCCCAGATCCCGTTCTACCAGCAGCGACACGTCGTCAAGCCCGGCGTCACCGGCTGGGCGCAGGTGCGCTACACCTACGGTGCGAGTGTCGAGGACGCCATCGAGAAGCTGCAGTACGACCTCTACTACATCAAGAACATGTCGATCGCGTTCGACCTCGTCATCGTCCTCGAGACGATCAAGACCGTCGTGCTCCGAAGGGGTGCGCAGTGAGCACCATCGTCAATGCGATGAGCGTCGACGTGGAGGACTACTTCCAGGTCTCTGCCTTCGACAGTGTCGTGTCCCGCGGGAACTGGGACCAGTACGAGAGCCGCGTCGTCGCCAACACGCGACGGCTGCTCGAACTCCTGGCCCGCACCAAGACCACGTCGACCTTCTTCATCCTCGGCTGGGTGGCCGAGCGCCATCCATCGCTGGTACGCGAGATCGTGGCGCAGGGGCACGAGGTGGCGTCGCACGGGTACCACCACCAGCTCGCGTACCTCCTGACGCCGCAGCAGTTCCGTGAGGATGTGCGCAGCGCGAAAGCGACGCTCGAAGCGCTGACCGGTCAGGCCGTTCTCGGGTACCGTGCCCCAAGCTATTCCATCGTCCAGTCGAATCTGTGGGCGCTCGATGTGCTCATCGAGGAAGGCTACGTCTACGACGCGAGCATCTTCCCCATCCGGCACGACCGGTACGGCATCCCGGACGCGACGAGGCACATTCACGAGCTGAAGCGCCAGGCCGGTACGCTGCTGGAGTTCCCCGTCTCCACCGTTCGCATGGGCAACATCAACCTGCCCGTCACCGGCGGCGGTTACTTCAGGCTCCTGCCGTACCAGTGGACGCGGTGGGGAATCCGTCGCGTGAACAACGAGGGGCAGCCGGCGATGTTCTACGTCCACCCGTGGGAGATCGACCCCGATCAGCCGCGCATGGACGTCGGTCGGCTGACACGCGTGCGTCATTACGGCGGCCTTTCCACCACCGAGCAGCGGCTCGCGAAGCTGCTGCAGCAGTTCCGCTTCGCGTCGGTCTCGTCGGTGATGAACCTGACAGGCGTTCCGGTTCCAGCATGACCGGCGCGGTCGCACTTCCAGAGGCACCGCTGACCACCGACGGGGCGCTGACCGTGACGGCTGTTGCCGACGCCGATGCAGCAGCGTGGACCAGCTTCGTCAACTCACGACCGGACGCCACCGGGTACCACGACTGGCCGTGGCGCGATGTCATTGTCCGCACCTTCGGCCATGAGCCGGTCTACCTCGCCGCACGTCGAGACGGCCAGGTTGCCGGCGTCCTGCCGCTCGTCTTCATCGACAGCCGCATCTTCGGCCGATCACTCACGTCGCTCCCCTTCCTGAACTACGGGGGTGTGCTGGCGGAAGACGCTGCGGCTGGCGAGGCGCTCGTCTCCGCCGCTGCCGACCTGGCGAAGGCGCGCGGGTGTCTCCACGTCGAGCTCCGGCACATCGGTCGACAGTTCCCCATGCTGCCCGCACGACAGCACAAGGTGACGATGCTGCTGACGCTGCAGGGCGGGTTGTGGGAGAAGCTCGATCGGAAGGTCCGCAACCAGGTACGCAAGGCGCAGAAATCCAACCTCGTCGCGGAGCACGGGGGCATCGAGCTGGTCGGGGATTTCTACACCGTGTTCACGCGTAACATGCGCGACCTCGGCACGCCAGTCTACGCACGCGTGTTGTTCGAGGAAGTACTGCGGGCGTTTCCGGATCGTGCTGCACTGCACGTCGTGCGGCACGAAGGAAAGCCGGTCGCCGCTGGCCTGACCTTCCGCACGCGCGGAACCACCGAAGTGCCGTGGGCGTCGTCGATCCGCGACTACAACAGCCTCTGCCCGAATCACCTGCTCTACTGGAGCATCATCGAGCGCGCGCTCGAACTCGGATGCGACACTCTGGACTTCGGCCGCTCCACACCCGGAGAGGGCACGTTCAAGTTCAAGGAACAGTGGGGCGCGCAGGCAGTGCCGCTCCACTGGGAGTACAAGCTGCTCCCTGGCGCCGAGGTCCCCAACGTCAGTCCGACGAACCCGAAGTACCGGCTCATGATCGAGACGTGGAAGCGCCTGCCGCTGGGGGTGGCGAATTTCCTCGGCCCGCACATCGTCGGGTCGATCCCGTAAGAACACGAGAGGCTTCAGGCTCTGGGCGAAGCCACGGTCTTCAGTTCTGAGTTCTGACTTCTGACTTCTGACTTCGCTGGGGCGTCAGCATCCCAGCGATCCAGACACCCATCAGCAGGCCGACCTCACCGATACAGGCATCCGTGAGGTCGGGATACCGGGTCGGCAGGAACACCTGCCCCACTTCAATTCCACACAGCAGCGCGAACCCGAACAGCGCGAGCGCCACTCGTCGGAGGCGCGCGCCCGTCACTGTCGATGCCACTGGCCATGCGGCGCCAAGCAGAATGCCGAGCGGCAGCGCGAGCGCGCTCTTGCGGGCCATCTCGGTAAACGCGTTGAACTCGGTGCCGAGGTAGTACGAGACAAATGGGATCTGGAGAAGCCGGTGCATCCCCTCGGTGACCTGTGCCGGCGTGATGCTGAAGTTGTAGGGGGCCCAATGGTAGGCCGCCATGATGCCGAGCCACACCGGCGTGAGCAGTCGGCCCAGCAGCGCAAGCCGCTCTGGCCGTCGACCGACATGCACCAGAACCGGGCGTGACGACAGCACGCTCGCAACCACGACGCCCAGCGCCGCGCCAACCGAGCCGGTAATCACGTCGGTCACGTCCGCGTAGCGCGACATCACGAAGACCTGGCCGAACTCGATCAGACCGACTACCGACACCGCCAGCGCGAACGCCTTCAAGGGATGCCGCCGCCTGCCCGGGGTCGTCCAGGCGAGAACGGCGGCAGCGCCGAGCGGTGCGTTGAGCGCGATGTCGCCGACGTAGTCCCACATCGCCGCCGACCAGGAGGCATGGGCAAAGGAGAAAGGCCGCAGGATGATCGCTCCGCGACGATACTTGTGCGCGAGCTCGCCGAGGCTGACCGTCAGGTCCAGCGGCATCGTCTGGCTGGCGACGAACAACGCCGAGTAGAGGAGGAGTACTCGCTGCAGCAGCGCCGGCCGTTCGCGCTCGCCCGAAAAGCCACGCAGCCACGTGGTCAGCTCGCGGCCGACAGCAAGCCACGCAACCGTGCCGGCGACGCCACCGACAGATTCAGCAAGCATGTCGCTCAGTGCGACCACGCGGCTCGGAAAGAACAGTTGCGCGAACTCGATGCTGAAGGCGAACACCACGCCCACGGCCATGGTCACCACGGCGGCGACGGCATCAACGGCGCGGCTCCGCGCGTCGGTCCGCAGCGTCGCCATCAGGAAGTAGCCGAACGGAATGAACAGCAGGAAGTTGACCGCAAGATCGGTCCTGGAGTCGATCCGCACGGGCCCTGAGACGACGTCTCTGAACAGCGAGACCGCCTCGGCGGGATGAAGCCGTTCGAAGTCGAACGGGACGAGGCTGCCGTAGACGACGAAGAGGGCGTACAGGAGTGCCAGCACCGCGTACGTGACGCGGCCCCAGTGTGCGATCGCGCTCAGCAGGCGTGAAGTCATCGCACCACGAGCGGGATGAGGAGGATGCTGGCGCCGATCGCGATCGCCACGCGCGTCCACTTCCGTTCGTTGCGGCGCTCTTCGGGGGACTTCCCGGCCGACGCTGCCGTGGCGCCGTGGCCGTAGACGATGAACGGTCCCGCCACGCCTATCGGCCCGCCGGGGCCGGCAACCCGGATGGTGGCGACGTACTCACCGTCGGGCACGTCGTCCAGGACGCCGGCGAGCTCGACTCGCACTCTGGCGCCGGCTGCCTGCACGCTGCCCGAATCCCAGGCCTTCACCGGCTGCGCGGTGGCTGGTGCATCCGAGGCGCGGAGCAGTTCGATGTGCCACAGAGCGGGCACCGGTGCAGCCGAGCCCTCCACCTCGAATTCGATCGCGCCCGGATTGGCGACCTGCACGCGGCGCGGAGCGGTCTGTGCGTGAACAGCCGCCGTCACGCCGAACACGAGGACAAGGATGAAGAGCGGTCGCACGGACGCCATGACTCGTCTTCCAATTCTGGCCCGGAACCTACACAGATGCGCAACGGACTGGCATGATGCTCACCAGCAGGATGCGCGCGCTCAGCGAGTTCGTAAAGGAATGGCTTGTGCCCGGCACCATGTCGTGCCTGCTTGCGGGAACGATTGTCGGTGTCGTGCTGCTCAACGTTGCAGCCACGGCCACGCTTGGGCGTGTGTGGTTGACGCTGTTCGCGGCGCTCTATCTGTTGCTGAGCATGCCCGCGGTCTCCTCTTTCTTGATCGCGCGCATGCAGGACACGCACCCGGCGGCGGATGCAGGCGGTCGCCCAGACGCGGCTACCGCGGCGGCCGACGCGCTCATCGTCGTCGGGAACGGCAGCGTCCACTATACCGACGGCGATCGCCGCGTGGACTACCTCACGCGGCGATCGGTGTTCTGTGCCTTCGAAGCGGCTCGCATCTACGCCCAGGCACGGCCCTCACGCGTCATCGCCACTGGCGGCGTCGCCGGGCACCCGAGCGCACGCCCGGAGGCGGAGCTGCTCCGCGATCTGCTCGTCGACCTCGGCGTACCGGTCAACCAGATCGGGGTCGAAGCCCGGTCCCGGACGACAGCCGAGCAGGTCGCGAATGTCTGCGCGCTCCTTCGCGCTGCCGGCGTGCGGGACCCCTTCATCGTCGTCACGACGCCCGCACACATGCGGCGGGTACTTGCGCTGTTCGACCAACACGGGGTGCGCACCATCGCCGCCACGACACCTGAACTGCGATACGACGAAGGGCGCACCGGCTGGCGCCGGTGGTGGCCGTCGATGGCGGCCCTGACCGGCAGCGCGTCCGCGGTGTACGAGCTGCTGGCCAATGCACAGACTGCTCTGATGAAGAACAGGCGCAGGCCTCGGAAGTGAGCCGTCAGAATTCAGAGGTGAAGACGGTGTCCCTCTCGACGGACTCCATCTGCTCCGTGTCCTCCGCGGTGGCGTTTCGGATGTCGTTGCGGCGGGACACGTGTGATCGGCCTGGAACCCAGGGCCCGGAGCCCGGCGCCTGGCTGAGCGCGTCCTGCAGCAGATGGCGCAAGGGAGACATCTGCTGCTCCCACGACAGCGCGGCGAGGTTCGCGCGTGCGGCCATCGCTCGCCGCTCCGCCCCGGTCATCTTGAGGATGCGCGTCGTCTGCCGCGCGAAGTCCTCGGCGCTCTCGGCCAGTCGGCAGGCGACCCGCACCTCGTTCGGCAGCCCTTCGAGCACGGCTGGTGTGACGACTGTCGGCAATCCCGCCGCAACCGCCTCGAGCACCTTGTTCTGGACCCCACGGGCCACGTGCAGCGGCGCCACCGACATCGTCGAGCTCCACAGGTAGCGGGATACCTCGGGAACGCGTCCGGTCACTTCGATGCCGTCCGCCACCGAGGCAAGCTTCCGTACCTGCTCGGTCGGGTCAGAACCGACGATCGTGAACGTCGCCGCCGGCACCAGCTTGCGGACCAGCGGCCACACCTCGCGCACGAACCAGCAGACGCCGTCCGCGTTCGGCGCGTAGTTCATCACGCCGCAGAAGATCACGCGTGGCTCGTCCACCGGCGCAGGTGGCGGCTGCAACGACCACAGGTCGACGCCGTTGGGCAGGGCCGTGACGTGTGCACCGGGAACGCGCCGTCGTACGGCTTCCGCCTCGCGCTCGTTCACCACGAGCGTGGCCCGTGCGTGGGCGACGGCCTCGCGTTCGAACGCACCGAGCTGGCGGGCCTCGCGTCGGTAGATCCACGAGAGCGGCAGACCGCTCTTCTCCGCCATGTCGGACCACTTCTCGGAATCGAGATCCACCATGTCGAGCACCATCGGGATCTCCGCCAGCGGCGACAGCATCGCGAACTGCGCCATGCTCGAGCAGTACGCCAGCACGAGGTCCGGCCTCCGCTCGTCGACGATGCGCCTGATCGCGGGCATGATGCCGGGCGCATTCAGAAGCACGTGGGTGAGCGGACGGCTTCCGGCGAGCGCGACAGCGGCTTCGACACGGTTGCGGTAGTACGGCACCGCGACGGGCGTCACGCGCACGCCAAGTCGCTGCTCCAACCGGGGCACCTCGGTCGCCTCGAGCGGGTCGTGGACCAGCGAGAGCAGCTCGACCTCCACATCAGGCACGAGCGCGCGAACGATCTGGAACGCGCGGATGCGGTCACCGCGGTTGGGTGGGTAGGGCAGCCGGTGGGTGAGGAACAGGACCCGCATCACGACACCGCGACCGCGTCGTCGCGCTTACGAACGACCCGCGCCGGCACGCCCGCGGCGATCACGCGCGCTGGCAGCGGCTTCGTGACCACCGCGCCGGCGCCCACGATCGTCTCGCGACCGACGTCAGCCATGACGACGGCGTTGCTGCCGATCCAGCTGCCTGCACCGATCCGGACCATGGTCCGGCGTCCTTCCTGCTCTCGAATGGGGCCGTCGCCGTCCGTGCCGTGCGTGTGCCGACCGCTGGGGATGTGAACCCCGGCGGCGAGGAGCACATCGGGTTCGAGGTGCACCAGGCCCAGGTGGCAGCGAGGTCCGATGTAGACGTGGTCGTCGATGCGTGTCCCCGCCTGCGAGATCAGCACGCCGTAGCCGACCACCGCGGAGTTGGCGCAGTGGCCGAGGACACGCGCGAGAAATGCACGGCGGATGTACTCACCGGTGACACCCGGCAAGAGTCCGAGCGTGTGCATGGAGCCTTCGAGCGCGCGGTCGCGCCCCATCACGGCCGCACGGAGCGCATACGATGCCAGGTGCGGCATCACCAGCAGCAGCGAGGCGCCTCGCGCGAATGCCTTCAGCGCTTCCTTCATGTGCGCGCCACCGCCGCAGCCGTCCTGCCCTGTTGCTGCTGCGCCTCGAACAGCTCGGTGTAGATCCGTTCGAGCGCGTCCATGCGCGCGTCGAACGAGAGCACCGTCTCCACCCGGCGCCGTGCGCTCGCGGCCCGTACGCGCAGGCCGTTCGTGTCGACGACGGCGCCGTCGATGGCCCGTACCAGAACGTCGGCACTGCCTGGCGCGACGATGACCGCGTCCTGCCCGCTGCGCGCGACCTCGGCCGTGCCGCCGACGTCGGTCGCGACCAGCGGCGTTTCGAGCGCCATTGCCTCGAGGACGGCGTTCGGTGTCCCTTCGTAGTCCGAGGACTGGACGAACAGGTCCATGGCGTGATGCAGGTCCGCGACATCGGTCCGATGGCCGAGCAACATCACCGCGTCCTGCAGCCCGAGCCGAGCCACCTGCGCAGCGAGCGCCTCCCGCAGGCTTCCGTCGCCGGCAATTAGCAGGCGCAGGCGCCGCCCAGCGGTCCGGAGCTGTGCGAATGCCTCGATCAGCAGGTCGAAACGCTTCTGGGGTTCGGCGCGTCCGACAGAGCCGATGACGAAGTCGTCCGGCGTCAGGCCGAGCGCGGCGCGGATGGCCGGTGCCCGCTCCGGCTCACGCCGGAATCGTCGGTGATCGATGCCGTTCAGGATCGTGGTGATCCGTTCGGCATTCGCCCCGAACCGCACCAGCTCGTTCTTGATGTCGCTCGACACGGCGACGACGCGCGGCATCCACGAGAGGACCTTCTTGTCTGCCGGGTAATACACCCACCGCTCGCGCGACGAGTGCCCCGTCCAGCCGTGCGCCGTGGCCATCGGGGCGACCGGTTCCACGCGGGCCAGCAGCCAGGCCAGCAGATCGGTCTTGTACTCGTGTCCGTGGACGATGTCGATGCGCTTGTCACGGATGATCTGCCGCAGTTGTTTCCAGACGCCCGGGTCGAACGAGTGCCTCTCGCGCACCTCGACGTAGTCGATCGGAAGGGCGCCTGCCTTGCGGTCGATCCCGAATACCTCATCGCGATCGTCGCGGATGTAGCAGACCGTCACGGCGAAGCGGTCAGGGTCCGACCGTTCGGCGCCGAGCAGGATCGTCTTCTCCGGTCCGCCGCCGGTGCCTCGAACGCTGCGCAGCTCGAGGACGCGAATCGGCCGGCTCATACGGCCGCCGCTGGAGAGGAGCGCGCGGCGCCGCGGTGCGGCGCGCGGGTCAACAGCGCGCACGCACGCGCCAGGTCATAGACGAATGCCACCACCAGGGTCGCCAGCAGCGACGACGAGGGGTTCGAGTCCTTCTGGCGCGCGCGCATCACCTTGAGCAGCGACCCGGTGATGACGACGCCTGCGGCGACCAGCGCCAGCGTCAGGCCATGCACCCATCCCATCGCCGCGGCGACGAGGGCGCCGAGGCCCACGACCAGCATGGCGATGTCGACGAGCGGCATGAGCGCACTGGGCAGGTTGCTCCAGGAGAAGGGCGACCGGAAGCTGACACGCAGGTTGTCGCGCCCACGCCACAGCTCGCTCTTGAACACGTCGCGCAGGGTCTCGGGGTCGCCGTGGTGGATCGTGTCCAGCCGGGCGTCGCTCATCAGCCGGTGGCCCGCCGCCCGGATGCGCTGGCAGAGATCGACGTCCTCGCACGCTTCGAGCTGCGTGTCGAACCCGCCGATCTCCTCGAACACGCGCCGCCACACGGCGAGGTTGCCGCTGCCCAGCCAGTCCGTCTCGCTCTGACCAAGGGCACGTCCGCGCAGCTGCCCATACGCGCGCTGCACCCACGTGCCGTCGAGCGGCGGACGGTAGAGGGCGCCCGCCGCGCCGACCCCTTTCATCCGCAGCACGTCGCGCGCCGAGACAACCCACGCCGACCCGATCTCGTGGTCCGCGTCGACAAACGCGAGGATGTCTCCGGTGGCCCGCGACGCGCCCAGGTTCCGGAGCGCGGACACCCGGCCGTCCGCCACGATCACCGTTGCCCCGAGCTGCCGCGCCACGTCGGCGGAGCCGTCCGTGGAGCCGTTGTCGACGACCACGATCTCGACCAGCCCCTGTGCAGCGAGGTTCCTGCGGATGCTCTGCAGGCACATCGCCAGCCGTTTGGCGTCGTTCAGCACCGGCACGACGAAGGAGATGCGAGGTCCGATCACTGCCCGCCCAGCGTCCAGAGTGGCGACACGCCTGACGGTGCCACGTTGAAGAGGTCGTAGATCTTCGGAATGCTCGTGAACATGAGCGCGACGAAGACGGTGAAGCAGACGATCAGGTACGCCACGAACCCAGGCTGGCGATACAGCTTCTCGGGGTTCTGTGTCGGGCTGTCGGGGAGCAGCCCCAGCTTCATGTAGTAGGCGAAGAGCCCGGCTGCCAGCGGCACGAACAGGATCAGTTCCGGCTTGTAGCGGACGATGAAGATGCCGGCGAACAGCGCGCAGGAGGTGGCGTAGAAGAAGAGACTGATGAGCAGCCGCTCCTCCGTGTAGTACGCGAACGACTTGCGGTAGGCGGCCGCGACCCGCGGGTCGCCGATATGGCGGTACTCGGCGTAGCGCTTCATCGCCATGAAGAAGGCGCCGATCATCCAGTACGCGATCGCAAGCGACAGCGGTGGGAAGCGGCCGGTGACGAGCGCGAACCAGCCGAGGAGCAGCCGGATCGGGTTGTTCACCGACTCGCTCAGCACGTCCAGGTAGGGCCACTCCTTCGTGCGCACCGGCGGGATGTTGTAAGCGAGCCCCATCACCCACAGGAACAGCGCCGACGCGAAGAAGTAGACGTTGATCGACCAGGCGAGGGAGAGCCCGGCGACCGCGAGCAGGATCCACTCGGTGTAGCCGATGCCGAGGCGCACGCGTCCAGACGGCACCGGGCGGAACCGCTTTTCGGGGTGCAGGCGGTCGTTCGGTGCATCGAGCAGTTCGTTCAGCACGTAGTTGCTCGAGGCAACCAGGCACGTGGCGAACACCGCGATGGCGAGCGGCAGCACGCTGGACCAGGAGGCGACCCGCGGTTCGTAGAAGAACGCGAGGATGACGCCGAGGACCATGAAGGAATTCTTGAACCAGTGGTCCACGCGCGCAATCTCGACATACGCCCAGGGATCGAGGCGTGCCGACTGCTGTTCAACAACACTCGTCGATGACACTGCTCACCTGCTCGAGAGAAGACACAAACGTTGCACGGCCGCCCGCACCAGGCGACCGACGGCCGACGATCACACTCCGCATGCCGGCTGCCGTGGCGCCGGCCGCATCCGCATCCGCGCGGTCGCCCACCATCACCACCTGCTCGGGCGACACCTGCCAGCGCTCACACGCCACCAGAAACCCGCGCGGCGAGGGCTTCAATGCCCTGACATCTGCATCCGCCGCGCACAGCACCTGCGAGAAGCAGGCGTCGATACCGAGCGCGCGGAGCTTTCGGGTCGCCTCGTAGTCCGACAGCACGCCAAGGCGCAACCCGCGCTGCTCGAGGCCACGCAGCACACCGGTCAAGCCGGCGGCCCTGTAGCGCACCAGGTACTTCAACGGTCGCTCGAACATCCACTCGTCGACGATGCGCGCGACGTCCTGGCGATCGACGCCGCTGCGCGCGGCGGCGAGGTCCAGTTGCGTCGCGGCTTCGTAGAGGGCCGGGCTCGAATGCCGCAGCAGCTCCTGGGCACGCCGGTAGGCGCGCAGCACCCGCGCCGTGCGCCAGCCGCGGCGCGGATCCGAGGCGACGAACCTGCCCAGTTCTGCCGCCATCCACGCGCGGACCGGACGCTGGTGGTAGAGCGTCCCGTCGAGGTCGAAGAGCACGGCGCGCAGTGGCATACAGGGCTAGTCAAAACAAAAGTCGACCGGATACCAGACATCCGGATGCGTCAATCCGGGCAGGAACGCGGATTCCGCCCTCAAACGATCAAAACACTAGGATTTCAGCAGCCTGAAGTGCATGGGCGCTGCCAGCCCAAGGCGCGGCCAGGGTCCGGCCGGACAGGGCATCCACGGCGTGAGGCGCCGCCCGAAAGTCCCGAAGTCGCAAGCGCCCGTGAACATTCTCAGCTAACGCGGCGCCGCCGGTCCGCACCGCAGCACGAGTGCGTTGAAAATCCGCCGTCTTGCCCCACCGAATCGTGGCAGCAGCCATGCAGCGGTCGCCCCGCAGCGTTCGGGACTCCCTCCCAACTCCTCTTGCGGCGATGGCAACAATGAAAGTTCTCACATTGATCGTGACGTACAACGAGGCCGAGAACATTGCGGCGCTCGTGCCGGAGGTGCTGAGGTACGTGCCGACCTCTTCGGTGCTGGTCGTCGACGACGCCTCCCCGGATGGAACCGCGTCCGTTGTCTCGGCGCTCGCCCAGCAAGACAGCCGAGTCTCGGTGATCTGTCGCCAGGGAGAACGAGGGTATGGGTCCGCGATGATCGCTGGCATGCGTCACGCGATCGCCGCCGGCTTCGATGCCGTGCTTACGCTGGACGCGGACTTCTCACATAACCCGGCGGACCTCCCGAAGCTGCTCAGCGCCCTCGACGCTGCCGACGTGACCATCGGGTCCAGGTACACGGGCGGGGTTCGCGTCCTGAATTGGGATGTGAAGCGGCTGCTCCTGAGCCTCGGGGCAAACGCGTATGTGCGATACCTGAGCGGACTGCAGTGCGTGGACTGCACGTCCGGGTTCCGAGGTTACCGGGCGTCAGCATTAGCGCGTGTGGACCTGGGGTCGATTCGCACCAGCGGATATGCGTTCCTGCCGGAGCTGCTCTTCACGCTTGGGGCTGTCTCCATTGACGAGGTGCCGATCTGCTACACGGAGCGCCGGGTGGGTGAGTCCAAGATGTCGAAGCGTGTCATTGCCGAAGCGATCTTGCGGCCCTGGATCCTGGCCGCCCGCCGGATTGGTCGGGGGAAGACCGTGGTACCGCCACGCCGTGTCGCCCCAGGGGCTGCGGCGACGGATCAGTAAACCGCAGACCCGACCGCATGCCGGCTGCCTTGGGCCGGTGCGCCCGGACGTGGCGGATCTGAAACCTTGAGGGCGCGCGCAACCCAGTCTCGAACGGTCGTCGTACGCGATTCGAAGGCGAACCAGGCCAGCGCTGCATACGCGACGAGGCCGACACACAGTGCCAGAGCCGCGACGACACTGCCGGCGGAGACGCGCCATTGCGGCCCCGGATTCAGCGCCGCGCGCAGGAAGATCAGCAGAGGCATGTGGACAACGTACAGCGTGTACGACACCGCGGCAGACGCCTGCGCCAGTCGCGCGTAAGCACTGCCCGTTGTCGGACGAGCATCCGAGAGCAGCACGTACAGCGCTCCCCCGAATGCAGCCCCCACCACGAAGTCGCCAGCCTCCAATGCTGCCGACCCGGCGAGCCCCTGAAACGCAGACGTGTGCCGTGCGGCTGTCAGACCGATCGCTCCGAGCACCACTGCGACGTTGCGGAGACGTGTCGCCATTGGCGAGCGTGCGGCCAACGGCGGCAGCACACGAACGGCCAGGCCCATGAGCCACACCAGCGAGAACAGGAGGATGCGAGGGCCGAAGTACGCACCCAGCAGCAAGGTAGCCAGGAGGCAGAACAGCCGCGGCGCCAGCCGGGTGGATCTCCAGACCGCCAGCAACGCGAGCGGGAACAGGAGGTAGTAGGCGAACTCGTAGGTGAGGCTCCACAGCGCGCTGTTCGATCCCAGCGGGGGAACTCCAGCCACAGCCTGGCGGAAGGCCAGATTCGCCCAGAATATCGGCAGCGACAGCGACGCACGCACATCGAAGAAGTCGTGTGCCCACACCTGCGTTGCCCCGGTGTATGCGGGGTGCACGGGGTACAGCGACAGGCCAAGCAGATCCCAGCCCGTGGTCAGGAGAAGCCCGGGAATCAGCACCACGTAGAGTCTGGTGAGCCGATTAGCGAGGTAGCGCCGCCAGGACCAGCGCCCGGCCCGTATGTCCCTGATCACGGTGCCGGTGATCAGGTACCCACTCAACACGAAGAAGACCATCACCGCGTCGTGACCAAACGACGTCGCGACGTAGAACACACGGGTCATGAGGTCAGCTGCGCCAACCTCCGCGTAGTCGAGAAAGAACTTGTAGCGTACGTGGTACGCAAGCACGACCAGAGCGGCGAGTCCCCGCAGCGCATCAACGTGGATGGCCGCAGCGCCCCGGGGAGCTGCCGTGATTGACGGCGCGCTATCGGGCTGCACCGGCCCGCTGCTTGAGGTGGTCGTACAACCAGAAATCGTCGCGCACAAACTCCTCTGGATGCTCGCGCACCGCCTGGATGAACGGCCCCTCGTACACGTCCAGGTACTGCATGAAGTCCCCGTCGTCCCACTTGTGCGGGAACAGGTCGAACATGAACGAGGGGGTCTTGTCCCACTTCGGGTTCGCCGCGTTGTGCTGCTTGGCCTGCACGCGCCACTTCTGCCGCAGCCGTGCGGGATTGCGCACGCTCCCGAAGTGATGCACCGCGAAGGTTTCGGACGCAACGTCCGGCGGTCCGTCGGCGCCGCGGACGCGAACGTTCGCCCCATCGCCCCAGACCTCGATATCGGACAGGTTCCTGTGGATCCGCACGCCGGTGTCCGGGACGGTGGCCCGTGAGCGGGCCATGTACACCTTGTAGTTCCCGTAGAAGTGATAGAAGCGGACCGGTACCAGGTCGTGCGGCGTCGTCTCCAGGAACGACCGCAGGCGCTCGAACTCCCACTCGGGGATGAACTCGTCGCAATCGAGCAGCAGGCACCAGTCCCCCGTGCACAGTTCGCGCGCCTGATTCTTGAACGCGCGGTGCCATCCGTTGGGGTCCGACTGATCCCACTCGAACCGATGCACCTTCACCTTCGGGTCGATGGCACTGATCGCCTCGTAGGTGCCGTCGTCGCTGTAGCCCTCGTTGACAATGATCTCGTCGACGAGCGGAGCGTGGTGGCGCAGCATGGCCTCGACATGGAAGTCGTAGAAGAGGCCGTTCTTCACGAAGGTGTAGATGGAAAGCTTCATAAACCGATCGTCTTCAGCAAGGTGGTGATGCGGCCCGCGTCGACGAACACGACCTGGCGAACCCAGATCGCTGCCAGCAGCAGGACGCAGGCGCTCGCACCAGCGAGCAGCACTCGCGGAGCCGTGCGCACGCGGACCGGCATTGCAACCACCAGCATTGCCGCGTACACGCCGAGGATCGGCATCAACGGCAGGTGATAGCGCGAGTGGCCGAACACAATCGTATGCGCACCGGTGATGAGCACTACCGGAAAGAGCAGCAGCATGTGCACGCGCCAGTCTCGTGGCGCGGCAAGCCACGACCCGGCTGCACCGCCCAGCGCGAGCAGCGCGTACGCCACGACAATCGCCACCGACGCGAGCGCAGCGAACCACGTAGGCGGATTGAAGAAGCCGTCGCGCACGCCGGCCATGAACTCACGCTCGAGCCCCCAGAAATCCGCGAACTTGATGAGTGAGCGCCGTACGGTGGTGCCGGGGTTGGCGACCATGTACTGAATCGCCTTGCGCTGCGCCCACTTGTCCTTCACGCCCTCGGTGACCGGCCCGTCGATGTGTTCGTAGCGCAGGTCGTACACCCAGTTCTGCTCGCCCTTGACGGACACCGCATCCCACATGCGGTCCTCCGGCGTGTGCTCGTAGTTCCCCATCCGCAGGTTGATGCCGCCCATCGTGTCCACCGTGGTGAAGACGCCCTGCAAGCGGGTGTTCCGGATTGACCAGGGCGCGAGCACCACGGCAAACGCGACGAACACGAGTGCGGCAAATGCGACCCGCCGTCGCAAGGGCTCGCGCAGCAGGACGAGCAGCAAAGGGCAGAGTATCAGTGGCGCTGGCCAGAGCACGCTTCGGCTGAGGGCGGCGAGCGCGAGCACTGCGCCGCACGTCACTGCGGTCCGGGCGCGTGGTTCCTGCACCAGCATGATGGCAAGCAGCACGAACGCGAGCAGCAGCAGCGTGAAGAGCGTCTCCGTGAGAATCAGGTAATCCGAGAAGATCAGGGACGGATACAGCCAGCAGATCAGCGCAGCCATGCGTCCCGCAGCCTCGCTGTGCACGCGCCTGCCGATCAGGAAAACGACCCAGGTGGTGAGCAGGCTCAACCCGATCTGCACCACGCGCACCGCCTGCAGGTTGCCCGATCCGGTGAAGAACCAGGTTGCCGCCAGCAGCGCCGGGTAGAGCGGCGGCCGGATGGAGGTTGGCTGTCCCACATCCATGGCGTAGCCGTTGCCGGCGAGGATGTTGGCGCCGAGCCGTGCGTAGTGCTGTTCGTCGACGATGTTCGTCCCGAGCGCGGAGGTCTGCGAGAGGATGATGATGCGCAGGAGCAGCCCGACGACGAGTCCAATGCGCAGGAGCATGCGTCTGTCGTCCTGGATCAGGCGCGGTGCGAGCGAGGCAGTGGTGTTCACGGGGTCCATCGGGATCATGCGTTCTATCGGATGTAGACGAGCCGCTGCCCGCGTGCGGTGTGAAATGTCGCGGCCGGCTCGCGACCGACGTCGACAGGACGGTTGGTGATCAGGACATCCACGCCGCCCGTCTGGCCCGTCTCTCCCGAGCGGAAGTCCGCAAGCACGTCGCGCTCCAGCACCGCCCCAAACCGCGGCTCGTTGTGGTATGCGACCAGCTCAAATCCCGCGTCGCCAGTCCTGGCGGTCAGTTCACGCCGGCACCAGTACGCACGAAACAGCTCGTCATTCATCACGGCCAGTTGCATGGGCATGGACGGCGATGGACCGCCGTCCTCGTTTTCAGCCCACCCAACAACCTGCAGCTTGTGGGCGTACGCTGATGCGCCAAGCGGTGCCTCGGCGCATGCACGCAGTTGCTGCGGCGTTCGAGGCAGATAGGTGTTGTCTTCGTCGTGCCGCGCGATGCGTCGTCCGCGTTCGATATGCGCCCGGATCCATGCCGTCGTCTGGACGTCCACGTCTGCTTCGCCTGCGACCTGCTGCGCACGCACCAGCGCGAGCGCCGTCAGAAGCGTCATCACCGTCACGAGGCCACCGGCGACCAGCTTCCGCTCGCGCCGATCCGTGGTGAGGAGCGCATCCCACCCGACCGCGGCAAGCAGGCCAATGCCGGGCACCAGCACCAGCCCGTACCGGTCGAACACGATGCTGCTCGTGGCGAGGGCCAACGTGCCCAACGCGGTCGGGATGACAACCGGGAGCGCGCGCCGGGCACGCGTGGCGAAAGCAACGAGTCCTATTGCAGCGCCGCCGAGCATCAGCCATCCGAGCCCGCCGAAAATCGCCCCAAGGTTGCCGAACACGTCTCGCCCTCGGCCGGTGCCACTGATTTTCACGGCCACCACGCCGGCGAACTCCTTCAGGGCGAGGAACGGATTCGTCCAGAGCCACGGCACGAGCAGGAGGAACACCAGCACCATCGCGGCCACGCCAGCTGCAACCGTCTGCAGGCGGCGTTCACGGAAGGCATGGGGATGCAGCACGACGCAGAGGACTGGCGTGAGCAGCCAGATGCCGAAGTGCACCTTGCTCGCCGCTGCCAATCCGGCCAGCGCTCCCATCGCCACCACCGCAGCAGGGGTCGGCCGGGCCGCAAGACCAAGGATCAGGGTGGCGAACAGCGCGCCTGTCATGTCCGCCAGCATGTACTGGGAGTACTCGACCGGCATTGGCGCAATCGCCATCGCAAGGGTACCGATCAGGGTGCCGGCCGCACCGGTCCACCGGGCGAAGGCCCATGCCGCCGCGAGAAGTTGCAGGGCTCCGAGCGCGACCGCAATCGCCCGGTCGATTCGGTACAGGTCGGTCGTGTCGACGTAGTGGTGACCGACCCAGGCCGCCACCGCGCCCATGGCGTGCGCCGCGTCATGCCGCTGCGCGATCCCCCGCGCATCGTCGGCGAGCCAGGCGAGCGCGTGCGCACTGCTGAAGAGCAGCCGCGTCGTCGATGCGGGCCACCCGACCTCGCGAGGCGTGATGCCTTCCCAGAGAGCAAGCGACTCCTGGCTCAGGATCGCTTCGTCCGGATGGTGCGGCGTGAAGGGAGCCTGCCAGGTGAACACGCTCAGCCGCGCGGCGAAGCCAAGCAGCAGGACGGCCACCAGCGCGAGGCGGGCTCGACTCGGTTGACTCATGAGGCGCTGGACCCCGAATGGTGCGCGGCTGCCGCACAAAAGTCGACCCGAGAACGACTATTCTTGGCTGATATTCGTCGGCTGGCCACGTGTCGGCGGATGAACTACAAAGGGTGTTCCGGCTGTACGGCCTGGCGATGCGCCGTGGCGACTACCGACCTCATGAGCCGGCTGTCTACGGTGGGTTCCAGAAACCAATGTCGACCTGAGACGCGACTTTCGTCCCGGCCAGATGAATCGTCTGCCCCGACTTGTCCCCTAACACCATGCTCCGCAACGCACTTGGTCTGATTCGTCACCTTCACTGGAGACGGGGCAGATCTTGCTGACGTCACGGCCTGCCCGATGAGGATTCTGCTGCTCGCACAGGTGTACCCGCCCAGCCGCGGGGGCACGGGACGCTGGATGTCGGAGCTGTATTCCCGGCTTCCGGGCTGCGACGTCGTGGTCGGGACTGGCGGTCGTTCTGGGAATCCACGGGGGAATGGACGAGTTGCGCTGGCGAATGTGCCGCTTGATTTCGCGAGCTGGGGCCTCACGTCCCCGAAAGCCGCCGTGCAGCACGCGGCGAGCCTGATCAAGGCATCCCGCCTCGTCAGCCGGCAGCGCGCCGAGCAGGTGCACTGCGCGAAAGCGCTGCCGGAAGGATTGCTCGGAGTTGCGCTGAGCGTCCTTCACCGCGTCCCGTTCGTCTGCTATGCACACGGCGAGGAACTGACGCTCGCCGGCACGAGCCGCGAACTCCGTGCGCTGACACACCTGGTTCTCCGCCGCGCCAGCCGCGTGGTGGCGAACAGCAACTTCACGCGCCAGCTGTTGGTGACCGACTGGCACGTCCCGGAGGACCGGCTCGTGGTGATGCATCCTGGCGTGGATACGACCAGGTTTGCGCCTGCAGCGCCGGACGCCGCGGTGCGGGCGGCCCTCGGCTGGGGCTCTCGTCCGGTGGTGCTGACCGTTGGAGCGCTGCAGAAGCGCAAGGGGCAGGACACGCTCATCCGGGCGCTGCGTGCGATCCGTGCAGCGATCCCGGATGTGCTCTACGTGATGGCAGGCTCGGGCCCGGATCGCGAAGACCTGGAAAACCTGGCCCGTAGCGAAGGCGTCGAGGACAGTGTGCAGTTTCGTGGCAACGCGAGCGAGGACGACCTGCTCGCGTGCTACCAGCAGTGCGATCTGTTCGCGCTGCCGAATCGGCAGATCGGATGGGACGTGGAAGGGTTCGGCATGGTACTCGTCGAAGCGCAGGCCTGCGGGAAACCGGTGGTTGCCGGCGCTTCCGGGGGAACCCTGGACACGTTCATGCCGGGCGTGACCGGCGAACTCGCGAATACCGAGAACCCTCAGGCGCTGGCGGAAACGGTCATCGCACTCCTCGGTGACGCCGAGCGCCTGCGCACCATGGGACGGCACGCGCGTGAGCGTGCCGTCAGGTCGTTCGATTGGGCGCCGCTCACGACGCAGGCGATGAACGTCTTCACGGCCGCACGGGCCGTGTCGCAGCAACCGGCTCTCGGTGCGGTATGACGGCGCAGGCTTCCCCCCGATCGGTTCTGTACGTCGCGTGGGCGCCATTCTTCAGCGGCGCCGAGCGAGCGATGCTGCTGACGCTCCGCTCGCTCGATCCCGCCCGATACGTGCCGCACGTACTCGTCGGCACCGACGGAGAGTTCGCGACGCAGGTGCGTGACATGGGCATCTCCTGCGAGATCGTCAGTACGCGGCCGGTCGACCGGCGACGGCCGCTTGCCTCGCTCGGCGCGCTTGCGTCCACCTTGCGGGCCGCGCTTCACCACCGTGCGGCGCTCATCCACTCGAACGAGGTGCCCAGCTTCCAGATCGGTGGCTACATCGCGCGCGTGCTGGGGATTCCCGCGGTCACGCACGTCCGCTTCCCCGATACCGAGGCGGGCTATCGCTGGTTCCTCCGGCCCGGCTTCACGCGCGCGCTGTTCGTCTCGAACGGCTTGCGGAACGAGGCCGTGACGGCAGCGCCTGGCCTCTTCGACTCGAGCTCGGACGTTCTGCACGACGGTGTGGAGATGCAGCCCGAGTGGACGCCCGAGCAGGTGGGCTTCGCGCGAGCCGATCTCGGCCTCCCCCACAACCGGGTCATTGTCGCCATGGCCGGCCAGGTTGCGGAAGTAAAGGGCATCTGGGACTTCGTCGAGGCGGCGCGCATCCTCGCCACGCGCGGCGCCGAGCCGTTCTTCGCGGTGCTTGGGGACGACCTGAAGACGGGCGGACAGATACGGCGCGCGATGCAGGAGAAGGTTGCAGCGCTCGGCCTCGCCGACCGGTTTGCATTTCTCGGTTTCAGGCGCGACGCACCACGCGTGGTGCAGGCCTTCGACATGGTTGCGGTGCCCTCGCACGTCGAGCCGCTCGGCAACGCCACGCTGGAGGCGATGGCCGCCGGCAGGCCGGTGATCGGCTCACGCGTCGGGGGCATTCCCGAGATGATCGTGGATGGCGAGACCGGGATGCTGATACCGCCGGCGTCGCCCGTGGACCTGGCGGACGCGATCGGCGCCCTCGTCCGGGACAGCGGCACCCGCGGGCGCATGGCGCGCGCGGCACGGCATCGTGCGGAGACCGCCTTCAGCATACCGGCGCATGGCGCCAGGCTGCAGGCGCACTACGATCAGTTGCTGCAAACGCGACTGGCGGCAAGCGCGCGGCCGGAAGTGACAGGCGCATGATTCCGGCTGTGGCTGCCCTTCAGGACGGTCGCCCGGCCCGAACACGCTCGTGGCTGGCGCGCCAGGCCGGTGTGCTCGATCGCCACCGGCTCGTCATCGTTCTTGCATTCACTCTCGTGTACTCCTGGATCGTCTACGTACGCGCGAGCGGCAAGCCGTTCTGGCACGACGAAATCTTCACGCTCATCATCGCCACGCGCGGCTCGCTCAGGGAGATCTGGGCGGCTCACCTGGCGGGACTCGACCTGATGCCACCACTGAACGCGGCGCTGACGCACGCGTTCATCGGCGTGTTCGGGTTGGGAGCGGTGACAGGCCGCCTGCCGGCGATGATCGGGGTGTGGGCGGCATCGGTCATCGGCTTCGCCTTCGTCCGGCAACGCCGTGAACTCCCTGCTGCACTGATCGCGTTGATGCTACCGCTCCTCCTTGGATCGGCCACCATGGCGTACGAGGCGCGGGGCTATGGCCTCATGCTCGGCCTCTTCGCCCTTTCGATGTACGCGTGGTCAGAGCTGGCGCGTGGGCGTCGTCCTCGCCTGAGCGCCGTCGTCCTCTCAGCGAGCCTCGCCGGCAGCATCTGGGCACACTACTACGCGGCGATCAACGTCTTCCCGATCGTTGTCGGAGAGGCGTTCCGTCTTGTCCGCACAAAGAGGCTCGACTGGCTGGTGATCGCCGCGCTGGGCACTGCGATGATCTCGGCGGCACCCCTTGCAGCGCTTGTCCGGGTCGCTTCGGCACAGGCGGCTACTTACTGGAGGCACCCCTCGCTGGGCGACCTGCAGGAGACTTACGCACTTCTCCTCGGCCCGCACGCTGGAGTGTTCGCCATCGTTGCTGTGACGATTCTTGGCGTCGTCACCATGCTGGCCGCTGCACAGGGCGCACACACGGACGCGCCGCCGCAAGCGCTGGCGGCGCACGAAGTTGCGGCTGGCGTGGCGACGCTGCTGATACCGGTCGTCACCTGGTTGACGGGCGTGTTGGTCACGGGCGTCTTCGTGCCGCGGTATGCGCTCTCCGCCGTGTTCGGACTGAGTACGGGCATCCCGCTGGCGCTGGCCACGCTCGGCCGATTCGCCCGCGTACGAACCCAGGCGGGGATGCTGCTGTGCGCACTCGCATTCGCCTATTCGTACCGGGACGCGAGGCCGGGTGGCCACGCGTCGTTCGCAAACCCGGTTGGCGCGAGGCCGGCGCTTTCTGGGGCTCTCGCCGGGCGGACACCAGTGATCGTCAGCAGCACACTCTTCCTGCAGGTGTGGTATTACGCATCGGAAGCGCAACGCCTCAACCTCTACGCCGTCGCGGACCCCGGGATGGCCCGTCGGTTGATCGGAACCGACACGGTGGATCTCGGCTATGTTGCGCTGCGAAACTGGTATCCGGCGCAAATCCAGAGCTACGCTGAGTTCACCTCGGCGCACAGGGAGTTCCTCGTGTACGGAACGCCGGCCCTCAACTGGATCGCGGACAAGTTGCGCGAAGACGGTGCCACGCTCCAGACCGTCACTCGCGAGTCAGGCGCTTCGTTACAGGCTGTCTTGCTGCCAGCGGGTGGTGGCACGCTTCGGTCCCGCGGAGGCGTCGCGCATGAGTAGCCGCGCCTGCCGCTCGGGCCGGAGTTTCACCGGCGGTTCACGCACATGATCGGATACGTACTCTCCTACGTCATCACGGCGCTCGCGTCGCTGGCGGCGCTTCGGCGTCCGCTCATCGGCCTGTACGCGTACGTCGGCTTCGCCATCCTGCGGCCACAGTTCATCTTCCGGTGGGCTGGCGACCTCTCGAATCTCAGCCTGATTCTCGGGGTCGCACTGCTCGCCGGGTGGGCAATCAACGGGTTCGGGAAATGGGAGCCAGGACGGTCGAAGCCGGTCGTCTACGCACTGCTTACGTACACTGGCTGCTACATCGCGTCGGCATCGCTCGCAGAATTCACCGACGCGTCCTTCAAGGCTGTCCTCGAACTCCTGAAGATCGTGCTGCCCTTCTGCGTGGGCCTCACGATGATCAAAGAGGAACGCGAGTGGAAGACGCTGCTCTGGGTGATCGTGCTGGCGCAGGGCTATGTCGGTTTCGAGCAGAACCTCAACTACGTTCGCGGTTACAACACGGCGGCGGACGGGTTCGGGGGGATGGACAACAACTGCTTTGGAGTGTCGCTCGTCACCGTCTTCGGGGCCGCCGTTGGCCTCGTGCTCATCAGCCGCAAGTGGTGGGAACGTGCAGCCGCCGGCACCGCCGCCGCCCTCATCCTTCACACGACTCTTCTGACCTTCTCGCGCGGCGCCATGATCGGCCTGCTCGTCATCGGTGTGACCGCGTTCATCACGCTGCCCAAGCGACCGGCGTATGTGGCCTGGATACTCGTTGCTGCCTTGGTGGCCGTGCGACTCACAGGGCCGCAGCTGCTCGCCCGATACAGCACGGTGGTTGCCTCGTCAGAGGAGCGTGACGGGTCGGCGCAAAGCCGTCTCGACCTGTGGGCCGACACGCTGAAGGTGATCGCCACCCAGCCGGTGCTCGGTGTCGGACCTGCCAACTGGCGCCTGATTTCCTATCGGTACGGCTGGCCGCCCGGCAAGTCGGCCCATAGCGTCTGGATGGAGACCGGAGCCGAAGTGGGAGTGCCGGGCACGCTGGCGCTGTTGGCCTTCTTCGGGTTTGCGGCACTGCGCCTGTGGCCGCTCGCGCGCAAGAAGGTGACGAGCGACAACTACTACCAGGTCGGAGCGTCCATCGGCGTGATCCTCGGTGCCGTTGGCTTCATCACGTCTGGTCAGTTCGTATCGGTCGTCGGCCTCGAAGCTCCATACTACATCGTGCTGGTCGGCGTGATAGTCATACGCGACGTTCACGCACACGCCGACGAAGCTGCGGTCTCCCAGGTCACGGCGGTCACGACGGGGGCAGCGGTGGTGAGGACGGTCAGCCCGACAGCCCCGGCCGCTGCGGCGCGTCGGCCAACCCGGCCCAAGGTAGCGAGCCCGGGTGGGACGCGGCTGATCCCCGAGCTCGGCGTTCGATCCCAGGGCCGCGGGGCTTGAGGCTCAACGGGGGCTGAAGAACGGAGTTACGAACCCACGGGGCGCGGCGGGCGTAGCAGCCAAACGACAGGACGTTCCAGCCCGAACGTCGACATCGTGGCTAACGCGATGGTCACCAGGATCCCAATGGCGATGCTGATGTTCCTGTCCCAGCCGGCCGCGGCCATGGGCGCCATCATCTGCGCTCCAACGATGACGTGCATCAGGTAGATCGCGTACGAGATCTCGCCGAGGAACACCAGCGCCGGGAGGCGCAGGGGACGTGCGCCCGACTGCGTGGCCACGATCATCATCACAATCATGAGGCCCAGGATTGCCGCCTCGAGGTGAGGACGGTGGGCGCGCGTGTGGAGTCCGATGTCGGCGAGGGCGACCAGGAGAGCAGCGACGTCAACCGACTGCATCCCTGCTCGTGAGACACGATAGAGAACCACGCCGATCAGAAAGAAGGGCATGGGGTGGAGGTGATGGAACAGCAGCGGAAACCACATCCGGGCCGATGACAGCCAGGGCGGGGATGCCCCAAACGCAAATTCGTTCACGCCAGCCGCGCGTGCGGTCAACAGCCATGCACCGACGAGAACTGCGAGCACGTGCGGCATGAAACGGAGCCCCCTGAGTAGCAGGAGCACCGCGACGAGCAGATAAAAGGACAGCTCGACGTGCAGGGTCCAGAACACGCTCAGAAGATGCTCTACCCCGCCAAATGCCTGCATCATCGTCAGGTTGGCGGCGAAGGTCCCCAGCTTGCCGACCTGGGGCGGCCAGCCGGATACGGCGTAGGCGCTGCCGGCCAGCAGACAAGCAGCCCAGTATGCCGGATAGAGGCGTGACGCACGGGCAATCGCAAACTGTCGCGGGGACCGCACCCGTTCTGCCGTCATCAGGATGACGTATCCGCTGATCATGAAGAACAGCTGAACGCCGAGCCCGCCCCATCCGACCCGCCACGATGATTCGCCGATACGTCGCCCCTCTATCAGCGGAGACGTGTAGTGATACAGAAGAACGAGCATCGCCGCCAGCCCCCGCAGGCCGTCCAGCTCGAGGAGCCGCCTCGAGACCTCCCGCTCGGCAATTGGCGCGACGATCATCTGTTGACGGCGCGTGTGGAAGACGTGACGCCAGTAGACGGCGCGAGGTCCTGATACTCCGTCCACAACTGGTCTGCGATGCACCCGATGTCGAATTCGCAGGCGCGCACTCGTGCAGCCTGTCTCATAGTGCTACGCAGTCCAGGATCGCTAACAACCGATGAAACGGCGCTAACCAGAGCTCGTTCGTCGTCTTGCCTGACGATCACACCAGAGCCGCCTACCACTTCGGCGACGGAAACACTCGGATACCCCACGACGGGGCTCCCACAAGCCATAGCCTCCAGCACACTCAGTCCGAATGACTCCTCCTGGCTGGTGTTCAGAAAGAGATCGAGTGCGTTGTACATCGGTCGAAGCTCGCGCAAGTGCCCGAGATGGAGCAGCCGACCGCCGAGAACCTGCCGCCCCTCCGCGATAAGAGCGGCCGCATAGTCTTCGTCGCCCTTTACGGGACCGCCTGCCAGCACCACGTGCAGCGAAGGCAATGCAGCAGCACACCTGAAGAGATGCTCCAGTTGTTTTCGCGGCCTGAGAGCGCATGCTGCTCCAGCGACGAGACCGTCTCCCAATCCGTGCTCAGAGCGGAAAGCAGCCCGCAGCCCGGGGTCGGGGCGGTAGCGACTGAGATCGAGGCCGTTATAGAGGACGCGGCATCGCGAGTCAGGGAGCACGCCAGCCAGGTCTGGTGCGCATGCGGCGAAACTCGTGGCACTCACAAAAAACGCGCGGTCCGGCGCGCGGTTTCCACGGAAGGCCCACCGAGAGAAGCCATCCCGGAGCGTGAAATGCACGCTCACAACAACCGGCACCCGGAGCAGCCGCGCCGCATACTGCCCGATCGGATAGATGTCGTGCTCGTTGCAGTGCACCAGTTGCACGCCGTGTCGGCGGCCGATCGCGACCACGCGCGCGAGCGACTTCAGAAAGGTCCAGGGCCGTGCACGATTCGGGAAGGGCAGCGGCACCTCGTAGGAGGGAATGCCCTGCTCGCGCGCCCACGCCTGGAACGCCCCCGATCGGCTCGACACCAGGATCGGCTCGAGCCCTCGCCCACGCAGCAGCCTGAACCACCCCTCGGTCGGCACCGTGGTGCTCTCCCGATTGGGGTTCATCGTGAGGTACAGGACGCGCATGGTCAGTGCCCGGCGTGGTGAGCTGCCGACGCCGGCGCGATCGTCGCACGAACGGCAGCCAGCACGAACGTCTTCAGCTGCGGGAGATCCCATGGCCACCAGAGCAGCGCCCGCTTGAACACCTTGAGCGCGTCAGCCCGTTCTCCTGCTGCCCAGTAGCCGTTGTAACCGAGGTGCCAGAAGAGATCGTGGCCGATGCGCTTCCTGAGCGCACGATGCTCGACAGGTGACAGCGTGACCTCCCGCTCCAGCCGTTCGTACCCGGCCACGAGCGGCTCGTAGACGCGCCGGCGCTTTGCCAGGCTCATTCCCTGGCTCGTGCCGGACGAATTCTCCGCATGCACGTGATACCGCACGTGCACGTCGTCGACGTACGCGAGCCTGAAACCGGCCTTCGCCGCGCGGATCGCGAACACCTGGTCTTCGGCTTCGTTCCTGGTCGCTGCCTCGAACGACAACCGCTCGAAGACGCGCCGGCGCAGCACCGAGTTCTGCAGTCCACAGAACAGGCCGTGCTCGATCTGGCAAAGCGCTACGCCGCCATCCGTGATCACGCGCAGCGTGCCGCGCGTGTCGTGGCGCAGGTTCATGAAGGGGCGCGGCCGTCCCGCCTCGTAGAAGCTGGACGGCTCCAGCAGGCGACCGCTCTCCAGATCGACGAGTTCACATGCGGCGTATACCCAGTCCACGTCCGGGTTATGGTCCAGCGCAGCCACGCAGGTGGGCAGGTGCTGCGGCAGCCACACATCGTCGCTGTCGTAGAACGAGATGTACTCGCCTCGGCAGGCGCGCACGCCGGTGTTGCGCGCACCGTAGGCTCCCTGGTTCTCCTGCTGCAGGAAGACCACGGGCCAGCGGCACGATTGGGCAAGCTCCTGCACGAGATCCGCGCTGCCGTCCGTACTGCCATCGTCGACGACGACGATCTCCAGCGAGCGGACCTCCTGCGCGCCGATTGCGTCGAAGGCCGACGGCAGGAACCGCCGTCGGTTGTAGATAGGAAGGACGACGCTGACGAGCGGGGTGTCCACCGGTTGCGCGGTCGAAGCAGTCATGTTGGTTCGACGCCTCCGGAGAGGCGCGCCTATGCAGTTACTGCGGCCTCGTGGGGCGCAAGCACCCGGCTTTCGCAGGTGGCGTCCAGGTAGACCAGTGCGTTCTCGCTCTCGCGTTCGTTGACCGTCAGCAGGGTTGGCGCCGAGACGGCCACCCACCGATGCCGGTCGTTCAGGATCGCGCAGGAGAGCCCGTAGTGGCCGCGGCCCAGGTTTGCGCGGATGGACCACGCCGCTTCGAGCCCCTCGCCCGGAGAAAGCGTCAACGGCTCCGATCCGACCGCACGGCTCTGGCAGCGGTAGATCACCGTGCCGGACTCGAGATGGCGCACCTGCAGTTCGGCGTAGAAGTGGCGGCCGTCAGGAGGCGGATAGGCGGAAACGCGCACCGTGATCGGCGCGCCGCCGCGGACCTCGGTGATCGGCGACCCATCGGCGTCGAGCGCCTGCACGTTCACCTCGTGCCGCCCGACCTCCGCGACCTTCGCTTCCTGCACCATCCCCGCGTAGACCGTGATGGCTTCCTGCGTCGGTGCGAGTGTCTGCACCTGGCCCTGCCTCAGGACAAGCACGCGGTCGCAGAGGGCGGAAATCGCCGACAGGTTGTGCGACACGAAGACCACGGCGATGCCAGAGCGCACAAACTGCTGCATGCGCTCGTAGCACTTCTCCTGAAAGCTCAGGTCGCCGACCGACAGCACCTCGTCGATGATCAGGACATCCGGCTCGAGATGCGCGGCAACCGCGAAGCCGAGGCGCGCGTTCATGCCGCTCGAGTAGCGCTTGATCGGCGTGTCGATGAACTCGCCGACACCGGCGAAATCGACGATGTCATCGAACTTCCGCTGGATTTCGGCGCGCTTCATCCCCATGATCGCGCCCTGCATGAAGACGTTCTCGCGCCCCGTCAGGTCCGGGTGGAAGCCCGCGGCGATCTCCACCAGCGCGCCAACGCGCCCCTGGACGACCGAGCGGCCGCGATCGGGCCGCAGCAAACGGGTGAGCACCTTCAGCGCCGTGGACTTGCCTGCGCCGTTCGGGCCGATGATGCCGAGCGCCTCGCCCGCCTTCACCTCGAACGACACGTTCTGCAGCGCCCAGAACTCCTTCTGCTCGAGTCCCGAGGCGTTCGCGCGCCTGGTGAGCGACGACACCATGGCCGGGACCAGATCCCGGATGCTGTCGAACCGCTGACCGCGGTTGAACTTCTTCCAGACGCCGTCGAATACGAGCGATCCGGTGCTCATCTCAGGCAAACTCCGCGAACTTGTACTCGGCACGGTGGAACACGACCCAGCCGATGCCGAGTGCCGCAATCGCGAGCGCTGACGCGACGGCGAGCGGACCCACCGGCGGAACCTTGCCAAGGAGGATGACGCTGCGGAACCCCTCGATGATTGGCGTCATCGGGTTCAGCTTGAGCACCATCCCGAGGTTGCCTCCGACCTGGTCCATCGGGTAGACGACGGAGGTGGCGAACATCCAGAGGGAGAGCACCATCTCGAGCAGGTACTTGACGTCGCGCAGGAACAGGTTGGCCATCGCCAGCAGCAGGCTGATGCCGGCGGTGAGCACGGTCTGAATCAGCAGGAGCACCGGCAGGAGGAGAATTGCCGGCGTGATGGCGATGCGGTAGTAGATCATCATCAGCACCAGCACGCTGGCACCGACCACCAAGTCCGCCAGGCACACCAGGATGGCCGAGAACGGGAAGATCTCCCGCGGGAAGTAGATCTTCTGCACGAGCGTCGCGTTGCTCGCGAGCGAGTTGGCGGCGAAGCGCAGCGACGATGAGAAGTAGTTCCAGAAGAGCAGCCCGGTGTACGCGAACACCGGGTACGGCGTGCTCGTCTCGATGGTCGTCACGCGGGTGAACACGACGGAGAAGATGAGCGTGTTCATCAGCGGCATGAAGATCGCCCAGCCAAAGCCCATCACCGATTGCTTGTACCGCACCACCAGGTCGCGGATCGTCATCTGCGTGAGGAGTTCGCGATACTCCCACTGCTCATGCAGCATCTCGCGGAGGTCTCGAGCAACGTTGTTCATTCGTGTCACTAGCCCTTCGAGGGTATGTTCATCGTAATCAGGCCGTCGTGGACGCAGGCCGGCCGGCGACGGCTCCACTGAGGCGCTGCAGTCCAATCGCACCCCGCACGCCCACGAGGCGTGCGGTGCGTGCGAACGTCGAGTTCCTGACGTGCGCCGGGCCGGCACTCGCGACGCGGAGCAAGGTGTTCGAAATTTCCTCGAGCTCTCGCCAGGGCACTCCCGCCTCGCGAGCCCGGGTCACGGCAGTCCACAGCGCCCACAGAAGGGTGTCGCCGTGGGCGGCCAGCAGTGCGGGGTCGTTCAGCAGCGCCTGCCCCATCCGGTTGATCAGGATCGCATGCCCTCTGGCGCGGTTGGCCGAGCTGATCGTGGCGAACTGGGACGTGGGATGCTGGCGGTACAGCGCGCCAGGATAGTCGACGGTGACGAGTGACGCGCCACGAAGCGCGACGCGCCACCACATGTCCCAGTCCTCGAACCACTGCAACGACCCGAGGAACCCGCCTGCGGCTTTCACCAGGTCGACCGGTGCGAGCCAGCAGTGGACCGGCGCGAGGTTTCCCTGGATGATCTCGGGAAAGAACCCATCGTACTCGAACAGGCGCGTCTTCTCGGCTTCAGCGGGCGTGGTCCGGAACCACACACAGCCCATGATGGCAACGGTGTCCCTTCGCCCGCGCAGCGCAGACGCCAGATGAGCGAGAGCCTCCGGCGCCAGGAGATCGTCAGCGTCAAGAAAGAGCACGTGCGATCCGCGTGCTTCCTCGAGACCACGATTCCGAGCGACCGATTCGCCCTGGTTCGATTGGCGGATGACCCTGACGCATCCGCCAACGGACTCGGCAACCGCCGCTGAATCGTCGGTCGACCCATCGTCAACCACGATGACTTCCAGCGGGGCCTTGGACTGCGCCAACGCCGAGCCCAACGTGTCCCTCAGGTATCGCGCCCCGTTGTAGCAGGGAGTCACGACACTGATCGTCACCGGCTCCTCTGCATGAAACGACTGTGTCATGGCCTCCTCGTCAGTTCGTCAGGCGGTCATGTACGGTGCCGAGAACCGTACGCAGCGACATCCGTGCGCGGGTGCGCTCCCTCAAACGGAGCACGGCGGTACCACGCGTGTTATCGATCAGGCTCACGAGGTCGAGGGGCAATGCACGCTGCCAACGGCGAATGGCGGTCTGCTCCGCCGGCCTGGTGGCGTCATCGAGCACGATCACGGCCCCGCCGTGGAGCATTGAGGCGCATTGAAACAGCGTCGCGTCGCGGCCAAGCTGACCGGGCGGTGCATCGATGAACACGAAATCGAAGGGGCCACGAGCCGCGAGCGTGGAGGCGATGCCGGCGTACTGGTAGAGCAAGCCGTGCTTCGACGCTGACAGCCGGACGGGAGCCTCCTTCAAGACAGCATCAACCGTGGCAAGCCCCCGAATCCTTTCCCATGAGGGGGCCGCGTATTTCACCTGGTGTTCGATCGAGGTCAGCCGACCGCCGCCGTACTGGGTGAGCACTCGGGCCAGAACCAGCGACGACCGGCCCGCGCCGAATTCGAGCACGGACGCGGGCTGCACCTTGCGCATCAGGGCCGCAAGGACGCGCGCGGTGTCGAGGTGAACAGCCCATTCGTCCCCGCCCGCGAGAAGGGCCCCGAGCTCCTGCTCGTCCTCGGCGGAGATGCCGTTGGTGATAGCCGCACGCAGTTCGTCCACGTCGCATTTCACTGGGCAGCCTCGCTGCGACGGTGGACAGATTGCTGCAGCCGCTCGATGAAGCCGCTGACTGCCAGTACGGGGCCGGCACCAAATGCTCGGGTGGCCCGAGCCAGGCGCGCTGAGGCCGCAGGACCGGTGATCTCCTCGGAGAGTCTGCCCAGCACTGCGACGAGCGGAGCCAACTCACTTTTGGGTACGCCTTGCGCACGAGCCCTGACGAGAGCGGTCCACACTGCCCACAACACCGGTTCACCGCACGTCGCAAGCAAGTGCGGCCGTTGCAGCAGTTCGGCCGCCATCCGCGCGGTGATGACCGCGTGGCCGCGCGTCCGGTTCTTCATGCTGATCGTGGCGAACTGCGACTTCGCGTGTTGCCGGTACAGCGCACCGACGTAATCGACCGGCACGATTTCCTTCGCGTAGAGCCCTACGCGCCACCAGAGATCCCAGTCTTCGAACCACTGCAGGGGCTCGTAGAAGCCGCCCGCTTTCCGCACGATCTCCGCCGGCACGAGCCAGCAGAGCGGCGGGCCGAAGTTGGTGCTGATGATTTCGGGATAGAAACGGGTCTGGACCGCCCGGTCGGTCTTGATCTCCTCGCCCGTCTCGCTTCTGAAGTGCCGACAGCCCATGAGGGATACGGCGTCCGGGCGGCCAGCAACGGCGGCGCAGAGGCGTTCGAGCGACTGCTCAGCAAGGAGGTCGTCCGCGTCGAGGAACAGCACGTGCGTGCCGCGTGCCTCGCGTAGCCCGCGATTGCGTGCGGCCGACTCGCCGCGGTTCTCCTGACGGATCACCCGCACCGGGCCGCCGATGCTCTCGGCAATCG
>JAFDVO010000011.1 GCA_018268955.1 Acidobacteriota bacterium
CAGCGGTCCTCTTCAGGGACTGCGCTTGCTCGGCTTCGCGGTGTGGGAACGTCGCGACGGAGGGAGAAACGTGACGTTCCCGGCTCGGCAGTACTCCGTGAACGGAGAACGCCGCAGCTTCGCGCTGCTCCGTCCCACCAACGGGGACGCCAGCGTACAGGACGCAATCCGGCAGAGCATCCTCGACGCGTACAGCCGCCTCGAGAGTGCGGCTTCCTGATCGTCCTTCGTGCTTCCCAGGCGGCCGGGCTCATTGCCCCGCCGCCTGGGGACCCTGGCCGTCCGGTAACCTTCAGCAAAGCTGGTGGAGGGCTTATGGAAGCGTCCGTACACGCCGTCGCGCATCAGGTACCTGACCCCTTGCGAGCGGTTCCCAGTGCGCAGACCCTGAGCGTGTCGGTCGTCTACCACCTCTCCGAGGCCGGCCGAAAGGCGTCGCTGATCGCTGGGGGCGACGGCAAGGGCGTCCAGCGCCTGACAGTGGAGGTGCCCTCGACGCGGCTGCACCTCGTCGCCGTCGGGATGAGTGGCCAGGCCCGCCTCAAACTGCAACCGTATTTCGAGCGCGTCGATGGCCAGGTGCTGCGCCAAGACGCGCCGCCCGTGTTCGATGCCCCGCCGACCGTCGAGGAACTGTTCCATCTCGCCGCGTGCAATCACGAACTGGCCCGCGAGTTCCGTTCGTCACGTGCCGAGAGCCGCGACGCCTACCGCGAACGCCGCGCCGAGGTCGCTCGCGCCTTCCTGAGCGATCCGTCCCAGCGCGCCATGGCCCGACCAGCGCCAACGCCGCGTCGGTGCTTCCTGGCCACGTCGTGGGGCCGGGTGATGTTCGACGCCGGGCAGGACAAGGGGCCGGCCGCCGACGTGCCTCGTGAAGCGCATCGGCGGTTCCGAGCGGACGAGAGGCTTCGCAAAGAGGAGCACCTGAAGCGTCGCGCTGCGGATCAATCGCTCCATGAACAGAAGACGCGAGCCGTAGCCGAGTGGCTCGCCGCGCACGGTTCTGACGATCAGCGCGGCCGTCACGCCGCGGGTCTCCTGCCCATCGAAGAGGTCATCGACGCGCTCGCGGACGAAGCGTTCGCCAGCGTTGCCGACCTGCCACGGTATCCCCTGGACGGCGCCGAGCGGCTACAAGCGCACGTGCGAGGCCTGACCGGCAACGGCTCGATCGTCTTGGCACCGACCGATCTGGCGATCGCCGGCTCGGACGCGACGGACGCGACCGCAGCCGAGTGGGCTGTCATGCAGCAGCTCAAGACGCGGCTGCCCGACGCGGACGTCAAGCTCCGCGCGCATCGCCTGTCCTGGCGCCGCGACCCTTCGCTGCCCGGTCTCGTGATCTACGGCGTGCTCGCCACGCGCCGTGTCGGCCCGTTCATCGTGCGACGTGAGTTCGCCGTACCTGCGAGGTGACATCGACCACGAACTGACCGCCGCCATCTGAGTTCTCACCCTGTTGGCCAGTCCCGGCCAGCCCTCCGCATCGCCCGATGCGGAGCCACCCCGCGCACGTCGCCTCAGCGGCCACGTCGAAAGGAGTACTCACATGCACGGCACCAGTGTCTCGACCGTCAACGCGTTCACGGCCCATCGCGAATGGGCCACCAGACCGCCCGACGAACGGTTCAACTCCGTTCAAGCGCTCTACGAAGCCGCTCGCACACGGCGCATCGGCACCGAAGAGCGCGACGTCGACACCGTGGCATTCGGGACCCAGGCCCTGACGGACGATGTCCTCGCCCTGCGCGACGGCTCGGACCGTCCGGCCGCCCTGACCCACTGGAGCTTCGAGCAGCTCGCCACCATCGCCGGCGCGCCGCCGAAGTACCTGAGGACGCTGCCCGCGTCGATCGCCTCAGCGGCGCTCAACCACGGGCTGCGGCGGCAGCGGCGGGAACAGCACCAGCTGTTTACCGACCAGGCCGCGCCGTGGACCGTGCGGGCGATCACCTCGCCGCGCTACACCCGGGTCCACCACGACGAGCTGGCCAGCCGGGTGCTCGACCTCATGGCCTCGCACCCCGCGTGGCAGTTGCCGCTCGGGTACAAGGACGGCGTGTTCGGTGGCGAACGGGTGCCCTCGGGCGCCTACCTCGGGGATCGGGACATGTTCCTCTTCCTCGTGGATGGCAACCGTGATCTCGAAGACCCCACCGACACCTCCCGGTCTGGCCTGTTCCGTGGGTTCATTCTCCGGAACAGCGATGTGGGAGCCGCCGCCCTCACCCTGGATGTGTTCTTGTTCCGCGTGGTCTGCGGCAATCACATCATCTGGGGGTTCCAGCACGTGGCCGGCTTCAGACGCCGGCACGTGGGGACGTCGATTCAGGCCGCGTGGAGTGACTCGCTTGCGAGTGTCCGCCAGGCCCTCGACGCCGACCCGTCCGCCGATCGGGCGAAGCTCCTGCGCGCCAGCGCCCAGGAGATCGCGTCGACCCGCGACGGCGTTATTGACGTCGCGGCTTCCCGGCTCGATCTGCCCCGGAAGTCCGCGTCGGAGGCCTACGGCCTGGCAGAGCAGTACGAGACGAATCCGCGTTCTGTGTGGGGCTATGTGCAGGGGCTGACACGACTTAGCCAGCAGACGCCCTGGCAGGACGGACGCTTCGCTCTCGACCGCGCCGCCAGCCGCCTCCTGACCACGGTGCATTAGCCGTGGCCTGAAGCCGTGCGGACCCAGCGTCCGCACGGCTCCACCCTCCCAACCCACAACTCGAGACGGGTCGATCCAGGTCCGCCCGTCCCATTGCGCGAATGGTCCGTCGCGCGGCTCGACGTCGGCGCCCCAGCGGCCCCGACGTCTTTTTACCCGAGGTGTCCCCATGCGTGAGTTCAGACAACTAGAGACGAACGTGATCCACGAATCGTCGACCAACCCCCGGCGGTCATTCTCAGAGACGGGGCTCGACGAACTGACGGCGAGCGTGCGCCGGCACGGCGTGCTGCAGCCGATTCTCGTACGCCCGAACGGGAACGGGTTCGTCCTCATCGCGGGTGCGCGGCGGCTGCGCGCGGCGAAGCTCGCGGGCTGCGAGTCGGTACCCGCGCGCGTGCTCGATCTCGACGATGCCGCGGCCGACGAGGCCACGATCATCGAGAACCTCCATCGTGAGGACATCCACCCGCTCGACGAAGGCGTCAGCTACCAGCGCCTCGTGTCGGCGGGCCGGACGATCGAGGACATCGCCGCGGCGCTCGGCAAGTCGAAGGGCTACGTCTATCAGCGCATCAGCCTGACGCGGCTCGTGCCGAAGGTCCAGGACCTCCTGGCCCGCGACATCCTGCCGCTTATCTACGCGCTGAAGATCGCCGTGGTTCCTGCCGAGCAGCAGGAGGAGGCGTTGACCCAGTGCTTCCGCCCTCTCTTCCGTGACGAGGAAGCGCGACGCGACCAGCTCGAACCGCTGGCGCAGCTCACGGCGTGGATCGAGAAGACCGTTCGCCTGAACCCGCGCAGCGAAGACACCCAGGTGTTGCTGCCTGCGCTGGCCGAGCAGGTGGAATCCGTCGAGCAGGAGCGCGACGCCTCGGTGATCGCGCTCTCGACACTGCACTTCCACACGGACAAGGCCGACCCGAAACCGATTCTGGCTAAGAGCTGGAAGCCGGCGGAGGGGAAGGACCGCTGTAGCCACGCACGGCCTGGCGTCATCGTGCTCGGCGACGGACAGGGCACGTTCCTGCAGGTCTGCATCGCGAAGAAGGCGTGCGAAAAGCACTGGGGGCGCCCGAAGCCGGCGTCGTCAGGGCCGACGCCAGATCAGGCGGAGCAGGCCGAGGCACGGCGTCAGCAGGAAGAGACGTGGGCCAGACAGCGGGAGGAACAAGAGCGGTGGCGCAGCGAACTGCGCCCCCGTGCCGTCCGGCTCATCGCCGAGCGAGCCGCGAAGCTCCCCTGGTCGCCCATGCTGCTGCGACTGCTGCTCGAGGACATCCGTCCAGACGAGTTGTTCCTCGAGGTGCTCGGGAGGCCGGATCGCATCGCCGTCAAGCACTACCCGCGAGCGCTGGCGATCGCACTGGCCCTGCGGCATTCCTGGCAGCGGCACGACCTGCTCACGTTCAGTAAGCGGCTCGGCGTAAAGGTGACGTCCAAGGACCTCGCCGACACGCCAGCTCCACCTCCCGCCGATGGCGAGGCGCCCAGCGCGCCGGCACGTGCGAGGAAGACGCCGCCGCGCGCAGAGCGCTGAGGCCCTCGGCCGAGCGCCGCTCACGGACAGAACCGTGGGCGGCGCACGTGGGGCAATCACCGCATGGTGCAGACGATACACCGGGCATCACGCCGTGGATTCTCGGGCTCGCCTCGCCGTCGTCAAGGCTCGTCGCTGCGCTCCGACCCGCGGTGCGGGCTGCGGCCTTGACGATCGGCTCGGGCGAGCCTCGGTCCTGGCATTTACGTGATGCCCGGCGGAATCCGCCCGGGCAGGCATTCGGAACTTGATTCAGGGAGAACCACCATGACCGACAGATCGACGCCGAGTATCGAAGTGACGATCGGTCGGCAGACGCGCCTCTATCACGCGTTCATCACCACCGCGCCTGCCGTCCTCGACGCCCCCTCCACCGTGACGCTCTACGCCGGCCCCCTCAAGGACATCGCCGGCCTGGCGGCGGACGACCTCGCGCTCGACGCCGAGAAGGCCGGCACGCCCTCGAGGCTCGTGCTCATCGACACCACCGAACTCGGATGGCAGCGCGCTCGTTGCCGCGCCAAGTCGCACCGCCTGTCGCCGGCCGATCCCGTCCTGGTCGGCTTCACCACCTTGCAGCAGTGGCTCTGGCAGCGACTGCAGATGACGCAACTGGCGACTGCCTGACGGGCAGCGCCGCAACCGCACTCAGGAGACCGGGCCATGACGAACATCAGCATTCACATCCAGAAGACGAACGGCCAAGCGGCGCCCGGCAAGCTGGCGGACGCCGAGATCCACTTCAACGGCGGCGAACTCGACGGACTGAAGCTCGTGGGATTCGCCGTATGGCGCAGCCGCGACGGCCACGGCGAGGACGTCAGCTTCCCGTCGCGCCAGTTCGTGGCCAACGGGGAGCGCCGAACGTTCCCGTTGCTCCGGTGGATTGCCGACCGGGAAGCGCAGGCCAAGCTCGCGGGCGTGGTGCTGAGGGCATACCGGTCCGAGCAGACCGTCAACCGAGAGATCGCGGCGCAGTAGCGCATTTCGGAGGCCGGGCGGGTGACACCGCTCGGCCCCTGCGAGGGCGATGATGCAAGCAAGCGAGCAACGTGAACCCTTCGAGGAGCGCCACTTCACCGTTCCGGAACTGGCGGAGATGTGGAACCTATCACGGGAATTTGTCCGGCAGGTCGTCCAGAGTGAGCCCGGCGTGACCGAGTGGGTGCGGCAACAGCCAGGACGTCGGCGATATCGTGTGCTGCGCGTGCCCCAGTCCGTGGCGGAACGGCTCTACAACCGAGCGCTTGGAAAGGCTGAAGACTGCGCAACCCGCACGTCGAATGGAACCTGGGATCAGCAACCGAATCATCGTCGGCGCAGCCGCTAGTCGACGCACATCTTCGGCCTCTGACATCGGCAGCGAATGGCGGGCGAGCCTGATGCTCACGCGATCGAACCTCGTTAAGCCGCGTCAGATCGCCTGGAAGGGATTCTCGTCGGCCGTCGGGCCGTACACCGACGGCAGTGGCACGTCGAGCAGGCGGAGGTACACAGTGAGCTGGCCGCGGTGGTGATACCAGTGATTGAAGAGGAGCGAGCGCAGTGCCCCGGCCCGCGGAATCTCGAGCAGCGTCTGGGAACCGGACTTGAGCGACCACATGTGGACGGCCCGATCGTCGAGGAGAGCCTCGAAGTACGCCGTCGCTGCTGACAGGCTCTTGTCCAACGCGCCGAGCAACTCGGCTCGTGACGCACCCTCCGGTGTGCCGCTGGCCGCAACGCTGACATCGAGATCATCGCCGCTAACAAAGCCGACGACCTGCCGAGGCAGTGTCGCGACGTGCATCGCCAGCTGGCCGAGTGACATGGACTTCGGATGGGGACGCCACGTCAGCCTGTCTTCAGGAACGCGCTCGAGCACGCGGCGAGTGGTTGCGGTTTCAGCCATCAGCTCCTGCGCGAACGATGCCCCGATCGTCATGTGCGAACCCTCCCTGCGCCCTGCGAAATGTCGATCCCAACCGATGTGTAAGATGTCTGCCTGACCGGTCACTCATCATAAGCGAGCGACACGCGCCCCGGGGTTCGGACGACCTGAACCGTACAATGGGAGGGTGCCATTCGACAAACAGGTGCTACTGGAGCAACTCCGCGCGCGCAATTCGCAAGCGCTGCACGACGTGGTCGAGCAGCATGCCCGGCGACTGTACCGTTCGGCAAGGGCCATGGGATTTTCAGCCACAGAAGCGGACGATCTGTCACAGGAGGTGTTCGTGACCTTTCTGGAGACCCTCGACCGCTTCGAGGGTCGGTCGAGCGTCAGCACGTGGCTGTTCGGTATCTTGCATCACAAGGTGCAGGAGCGACGCCGGGTCGTTGTGCGCGACCAACGTGCCGATCCGATCGACGAGATCTTCGAGGCGTCCTTCGATGCCCACGGCTCCTGGACGAAGCCGCCCATCGCTGCCGATCGGCTTGCGGCGTCGCGTCAGGTCTCGGCGGCTCTCGCCGAATGCCTGGACGGCTTGCCGGATCAGCAGCGTGCCGTGTTTCACTTCAGGGAGGTGGAAGGATTGTCGACAGCGGAAGTCGGCGAACTGGTTGGCTGCACGACGAATCACGTCGGGGTGTTGTTCCACCGGGCCCGCACACGACTGCGCGGGTGCCTCGAGGGCAAGGGCTGGGGAGCGTCGCGATGAAGAGCTGCAAGGATGTGTCGTATCAGCTGTCGACCGGTGACCTGGCCCACACATCGCTGGTCGAACGCATCGGCGTGTGGCTGCACCTGGCCATGTGCCGGAACTGCCGGGCCTTCAGCCGCCAGCTCGGTGCAATGGCCAGAGCCGCTCGTGGCGCCGCGTCGGCGACCGAAGCGGAACCCCGCGAATCGTTCGAACGGGAGATCGTCGAGCGCCTGCGTCAGCGCTGAAACTGCGCCACGAAGCGCGTGTCGATCGTGTCCTTGAGCCAGCGGCACCAGCGCCCTCCGAACGCGAGGCCGTGCCACTCGCCGATCGCCTGACCGCCGCCGGCATTGAGCAGCTTCAGAAATGACCGCTGTGGTGTGAAGGATTGCAGCGGCCGCCCCTCCAGGCTCCGCCGCAGATTCTCGAGCAATACCGGTCCCTGACGCACCGCGTAGACGCCCGCCTTCGCAGCACGCTGCCCCTGGAGCGAGCCGGCATCACCAACCGCAAAAACACGTGAATCTCCGATGCTCTGCAACGTATCGGTGGTGGCCAGAAATCCGTCACCATCCTTCGGCAGGTCGATGACGTCCAGGACGGGTCGCGGAGAGGCTCCCGTTGCCAAGATGACAAGATCCGCCTCGACGACCGTGCGGTCCCCGACGTGAACGTGCTGGTCGGTGACCGACACAACGCGGCCGGCGAGGCGCGAGACGCCAGCGCGGTCGAGCGCTGCTGAAGCTCGACGAACTAAACCTGCGCCGCCGTCCGGCAGGATCTGTCCTTCGGACACCAGGGTGTACTCAGCCTCCCGACCGGTGGTCGCCTGCACGAATGACGGCAGGCACAAGGCGATCTCCACACCGGCGGCTCCTCCACCGACCACGGCGACACGGAGCGCGCCCTTTCCAGTTGGCGCCTGTGTCAGCGCGTGCCGCAGGCGAGCCAGAAACGTCTGCATCGGCTTGATGGCGATGACGTGTGCTCCAGCGTCGAACGCGATGTCGCCTGTGGACGGCTCGGAGCCGACCCCGACGGACAGCAGATCGAAGTGGACAGGTGGAGCCCCCGACATCCGCAGCTCACGCGCCGATAGGTCCGCGTGCGTCACCTGTCCCACCACGAGGCGTGCACCGGCAGAGTCGCAGAGCGGCGCCAGCGGCACCTCCATCGCGGCGGGCGGATAGTCGCCGGCCAGCGCGCCCGTCAACATGCCCGAATACGTGGCGACCGGGAAATCCGACACGCACGTCAGTGTGATGCCCGGTCGTGGCTGGTCCTGCCAGTGCCTGAGCACGTGCAGATGCGTGTGACCGGCGCCCAGCAGGACGATGGCGCGCGGGCGTGAGGGAGCGCGCTGCATGGTCTCAGCGGCGCCAGCGCAACCAGGCATCGAACAGCCGCCGCACGAACGGCGTGAGCCGGCCGCGATTCCAGGCATCGCCGAGCTTCTTCCAGGCCTCGCTCTGCGTGGGGTACGGATGGATGGTCTGCGCCAGCGTCGAAAGCGACAGACCGGCCGTCATGGCGAGGCTCATCTCCCCGATCATCTCACCCGCATGTGAGGCGACGATGGTCGCCCCAAGGATGCGGCCCTTCGAGTCAGCATGGACGCGGGCGAAGCCCTCGCTCTGGCCGTCGAGGATGGCCCGGTCGTTCTCCGCAAGGGCCACGGTCAGGGTCCGTACGTCGGTTCGCTTCCCAGCGTCTTCCGCGGTCATGCCCACGTGCGCGACTTCAGGATCGGTGTAGGTCGACCACGGGATGACCAGGGCGCTGGCTTTCTTGTGTCCCGAGAACAGCGCGTTCTGGAGGGCCACCCGCGCCAGGGCGTCGGCGGCGTGCGTGAACTTGTATGGCGACGCGATGTCGCCCACGGCAAAGACGCGCGGGTTGCTGGTACGCAGGCAATCGTCCACCGTCACGCCTGAACGGCTGGCGGTGATGCCCGCCCTCTCGAGGTCCAGTCCCTCCACGTTGGCGGCGCGTCCGGTGGCGACCAGGATGGCCTCGGCGTGGACGGCGGTCTCGCGCCCCTGCTGTTCCACGGTGACCACACGGACGTCACTGTCCGGGGCACGCTCGACGCGGATGATCCGTGCGTCGAGTCGCATCGCGATGCCTTCGCGGTCGAACGCATCGGTGACGACACGCGACGCATCGGCGTCTTCGCGCGGGAGGAGGCGAGGGGCGTCGCCGATCAGGGTGACGTCCGACCCGAACCGTCGGAATGCCTGCGCGAGTTCGCACCCGATCGGTCCGGCACCGACCACAATGAGCCTTGCGGGCAGTTCGGTCAGTGAGAAAACTGACTCATTTGTGAGATACCCGGCCTCCGCGAGTCCGGGTATCGGCGGGACGGCTGCGCGAGCGCCGGTGGCCACAATGGATCGGGAGAACCGTAGCGTCGTGCCCTCCACGTCGAGGGCGTCTGGCGCCACGAAGTGCCCCTGTCCGAAGAACACGTCGATACCGAGTCCGGCCAGGCGAGCCACGGAATCGTTGCGTGCGATGTCCGCACGCAGTCGGCGTAACCGCGCCATGGCGGCGCCGAAGTCGGCCCGTACAGCTCCGGCATCGACCCCGAAGGCGGCGCCATGTCGCGCGTCGGCCACGGCCCGTGCCGCTCGGATAAGAGCCTTCGAGGGAACGCAGCCGTAGTTGAGGCAATCGCCCCCGAGCGCATGCCGTTCGACAATCGCGACCTTCGCGCCGAGCCCCGCGGCGCCGACAGCTGAGACCAGCCCGGCGGTGCCTGCACCAATCACCACCAGGTTGTACCGGCCCAATGGCGTCGGGTTCCGCCACGGCTGCGGGCGCACGCGATCCACGAGTTCCTGGTTGTACTGGTCGTTTGGTTCGAGGAGGGGTAAGCGGGACAGGTGCATCAGGACTTCCGTTCAGGTGACGCAGAAGACGTGGCTGACGAACCGAGCGCGAGTTCAGCTGCCAACGCACGGCGCGCCACCCGTGCGATGAACAGCGTGGCCGCGGCGGTGGCGCCGACACCGACCACCGACAGCACCAGGCGTGCGGTGGACTCCCGGGCTACGCTGTCTGTCATGGCCAGGTCGCGTACGAGGGATCCGAGATATACGTAGAGAGCTGTGCCTGGAAACATGCCGATGGCCGAGCCGAGGATGTAGTCGCGCAGCCGCACACGGGTCAGCCCGAGCGCGTAATTGAGCACGTTGAACGGGAAGAGTGGCGACAGGCGTAGCAACAGGACGATGCGGAAGCCGTGTTCGCCGACGGCGGCGTCCACGGCACGGAACCGTGGGTCACCCTCTATCCGCCTGGCGATCCAGCCTCGGGCGAGGGTACGGCCGAGGACGAACGACATCGTGGCGGCGGCGACGCTGACGGGCGAGACCAGGAGCGTGCCGAGTACGGGGCCGTATGCGAAGCCGGCGCCCGCCGTGAGGACCGCACCGGGCAACATCAGGACAGCGGCCGCAATGTAGACCGTAGCGTAGATCAGCGCACCGACGGCACCTGCGCCCTTCAGCCATCCCGCCAGGGCCCCGGCCCACTGGCTCAGCGGCCAGACGAACGCCGCTTCCAGCGCGAGCGACGCCACGACAATCGCGCCACCAATACCCAGCCATCGGCGCGTCCGTCGGCCGGTTCCTTTTGTCCCGTGACTCATGCTTTCGGTCGTGGTCGCGCGGCTGTACACCGCAGAATGAGTGCTCGCTCGCCGTGATTTCTTACAGTCCCGACGTGCGCTGGGCCGTGAGGGTGTAAGAAACCGCAGTTCTGCCGCACTAGCCGGAATGCACCTGTTCCCTCGAGTCGGCCGCGGCGGCCTGCTGCGCGCAGCGGCAGCCGTCGTCGCGCTGGCGCTCGCCGGTGGCGCCTGCCGGGAGAACCCGCGCGCCGCGTCGGCTCAGGAGTTGGCTGAGGGCCCGTGGAGCACCCTCGTGGCGCAGGCGCGCGGCACCACGGTCATCTGGCGCATGTGGCGAGGCGACCCGGCCATCAACGCGTACGTCGATAAGTGGGTGGCCCCGCGCATGCAAGAACAGTTCGGCGTAGAGGTGCAGGCTGTGGACAGCCAGGGGCCGGAGATGGTCAACACCCTCGTGACCGAACGCGAGGCGCGGGGCGGGACAGCCGGCACGACCAGCCTGCTCTGGATCAACGGCGAGACGTTCGCGCAACTGCAGCAAGAGCATTTGCTGGCCGGTCCCTGGACGATGCGACTTCCCAACGCCGCGCTCGTCGATGCGGCGTCGCCCATAATCACTCGCGACTTCGAACAGGATCCGACCGGATACGAGTCGCCCTGGGGGATGGTGCAGTTCGCGTTGATCTATGACGTCGAGCGTACGCCGAATCCGCCGACTACGATACCGGCGCTGGCCGCCTGGATTCGCGCGCACCCCGGTCGCTTCACCCACGACCAGAGCTTTACCGGCCTCACATTTCTGAAGGGGTTGATGTACGGGCTCGGCGGTGGCGTCGAACGTTTCCAGCACGGGTTCGACGAGGCACGATACGTCCAGGGGCGCGACGCGCTGTTCTCATGGCTGCAGTCCGTGCGACCCTACTTCTGGCGGGAGGGCACCACGTACCCGCCTGACGTCGCCGCCATGCACCGGCTGTTCGCGAACGGTGAGATCGACTTCACGATGTCGAATAACCAGAACGAGGTGGTCACGAAGGTGCGCCAGGGGATCCTGCCGCCCACGTCCCGGGCAGTGTTGCTGGACGAGGGCACGATCGCGAATGCCCACTATGTCGGCGTTCCCTTCAACGCCCCGAATCCGGCGGGCGCGATGGTGCTGGCCAACTTCCTGCTCTCGCCCGAGGCGCAGCTGGAAAAGCAGCGTGGCGAGGTGTGGGGCGACGGCACGGTGCTGAACGTGCCGGCGCTGCCCGAGCCGTGGCCCGCGCGCTTCGCCGATGTAGCGACTGACGCCGCCGCGCTGCCGTACGACGTGCTCGCCGCGCACGCACGTCCCGAAGTGCATCCGCAGTACCACACACACCTGCTCGACGACTGGCGCCGCGTCATGCGCGCCGACGCTCGATGACGCGGCGGAACGTGGCGCCGCTCGCGGCCGTGCTCCTGATCGCGTCGCCGGTGATCGTCGGGGTCGCCTACACGATTCTTGCGGCCCTCGGCTTGCGCGGTGCTGGCGCCTCGGAACTGACCGTCCGGCACGTCGCAGCCGCGCTCGGGGGGTGGGACACCTGGCGGGGCGTTGGCTGGACGCTCGCCACGGCTGCCGTTGCCACCGCCGTCGCCGCTGCCGCGGCCTTCACCGTGGCGCTGCGGGTACAGCAGAGTCCTCTCGGCCGTCTTCTCGCCGTGTTGCCGCTGGCAGTGCCACACGTAGCGGCCGCTCTGGCGGCGCTGTTGCTCCTCTCGCAGAGCGGATGGGTGTCCAGGCTCACGCATGCGGCAGGGCTCACGCCGACACCAGCCGACTTTCCCGCGCTTGTCTACGACCGGTTCGGCGTGTCGCTCGTCCTCGCATTTGCGTGGAAGGAGTTCGCGTACCTGGTGCTCACCGCCGTCGCGGTCTTGGGCACCCTCGACCGTGCATCAGACGAGGTGGCCCGAACGCTCGGTGCGAGCGCGCGACAGGTGTTCTGGCGAATTACGTGGCCGCAGCTCTGGCGAGGAACGTCGCCGGCGGTGATCGCCGCGTTCGCCTTTCTCATCGGCCAGTACGAGATGCCGGCGCTGCTCGCGCCCAGCACTCCAACGGCGCTACCGCTGCTTATCTACGAGCGCAGTGTCGATCCCAACCTCCTGCGACGGGGCGAAGCCTACGTGGTGGCCCTGCTGGCCCTCACGCTCTGCGCGGGGCTGATCGCGGCGCACGGGATCTGGCGGCGTCGCCTGCCGGGAGTGACGCGGTGACGCATGCGACGCATCGATTCACACTGCTCGCATTGGCCGGTTGGGTCTTGACGCCGATCGTCGTGCTCGCACTGCGCGCCGTGTCTCTTTCGTGGCGATACCCGCAGATCATGCCGATGGCCACGGCGTCTGGCGGCGCCTTCGAGGCTCTTGCGGATCCCCGCCTGGTCGCTGCGGCCGCCACCAGTTTCTGGCTCGCGCTGGCAACGGGAGTGCTCGGCACCGTTCTCGGCTTTGTCACCGCGAGGCTGGTGACGCGGGCGAGCGGACGGCTGCAGCAGTTGACCTGGCTCGGCGCGCTCTTCCTGGTCGTGGCACCGCCCCTTGCGTCTGGTGTCGGGCTACAGGTGGTGATGCTGTCACTCGGATTTGGCGGCACCGTGCTCGGTGTGCTCCTCGCACACCTGGTTCCGGCGACCGGCTACCTGACACTGTTTGCCGCGGGCATCCTGGGCAGCATGCAGTCAGGCATCGAGGACGAGGCACGGACCCTTGGGGCGTCGCGCCTGCAGGTGTGGACCCGCGTGCTCCTGCCGCAACTGGCACCGCGTTTCGCCGAGAGCGTCGTGCTCGGGGCGCTCATCTCGTGGGGGCAGCTCGCATTGACTCTACTCGTCGGTGGCGGAGTCGTGAGAACCTTGCCGGTCGAATTGCTCTCGCTAGTCCGTTCGGGCAACGATCAGGCGGGTGCGCTGGCGGCTCTCGTGCTCAGCCTGCCTCCTCTGCTTGGCCTCGGGCTTCTCGTGCGAGCCACGCGTCGGACAGGAGCCGCCCTGTGAACACGCCGCGCGGGCTGGTGGTCACGGGTGCGCACGTGTCGTTCGGCGCACGTCCGGGGCTGCACGGCGTGGATCTGTCGGTGGCGCGTGGCGAGCGGGTCGCCCTCCTCGGACCTTCGGGTTGTGGCAAGACGTCGCTGCTCCGCGCCGTTGCGGGCCTGCAGCCGCTAACCTCGGGTGCGATCGCGGTCGATGGCACAGAGGTGACAGGGGTATTGCCGGAGCAGCGCGGCATTGTCTACATGCACCAGAGCCCCTCGCTCTTCGACCACCTGAGCGTCATCGACAACGTCGGCTTTCCGCTCGAAGTACGCGGCACGCCGCGGAGGCAGGCGCGCGAACGGGCCGCAGCACTGCTAGATCGCGTGCAGCTTGCCAGGCTCGCGCACCGCGCGTCGGATACGCTCAGTGGCGGTCAACGCCACCGTGTAGCACTGGCGCGTGCGCTCGCGGCGAACCCGGCGGTGCTGCTCCTCGATGAGCCGTTCGCGGCGCTTGACCCCGAGTTGCGCGCCGAGGTTCGCGAGACCGTGCTCGATCTCCTGGGCACCGCCGAGTGGGCGCCGGCGGTGGTCGTCGTGACTCACGACGTGGACGAAGCCGCAGCGATGGCGCACCGCGTCGCGATCCTCCTCGACGGTCGTCTCGCTCAGGTGGCGTCGCCCGAACATCTGCTGAATGCCCCAGTGTCGGTGGCGGTCGCGCGCCTCCTCGGACTCCCGAACGTGCTGACGGGCATTCGTGCGGCCGACGGCAGGGTGTCCTTCGCGCTCGACCGCTGTGATGCTCGTGGCGCCGTTGGTCAAGTCGCGGTGGTGGTTCGTGTCAATGCCGTCAGGTTCGGACCACCCGGTGCCGGGACTCCCGCGCGCGTAGTGTCGGTGCAGCACCGGTTGGCAGGGACCATCGTGCGGGTAGACGTCGCAGGCGAGCAGGTGACCGGCATCCCGGCTCCGGGTCTTTCCCTCGCCGCAGGCGACCGTGTGGGCGTGCTCGTCGATCCGGGCGCGGTGCACGTGCTCGATGAGGCGTTGGGAGGACGCGATGTTTGATCGCTATCTCCGGCCGCTCAAGGACCGCGCGCTCACGCCACTTGCACATCTCGCCGGTCCCCGGCTCTCCCCGAATGTGGTTACCTGGGCAGCCTTCGTCGTCGGCATGGGAAGTGCGGCGGCGCCATTCGAGGGGGCCAGAGGAATCGGGCTGCTGCTCTGGTTCCTGAACCGCGTGCTCGACGGACTCGATGGCACGCAGGCTCGCACGCATGCCCGAACCACGGCGTACGGCGGCTATCTGGACATCGTGCTCGACTTCGTCGTGTATGCGGCGGTGCCGATTGGGCTTGCCGTTGGCGCCGGATCGCCATCGCCGCTGATGCTCAGCGCGCTGCTGATGCTGGCGTCGTTCTACGTCAACGCCGCATCGTGGATGTACCTCGCGGCGATTCTCGAGCAGCGGCGCGAGGGCGCAAGCGCGACCGGCGAAGCGACCACCATCACCATGCCGTCTGGACTCGTCGGCGGCACGGAAACAGTGGTCTTCTACGTCGCGTTCTTTCTCTGGCCATCCTACCTGCGGACGCTGTTCACGGTCATGACCGTCCTGGTGATGCTGACGGTAGTGCAGCGCATGGCCTGGGCCAGGCGTCACCTTTGACTCCGTTCAGAACCGAATCCTCGCCGCGAACTGCATCTGGCGCGCCGGCCCCGCTGCCGTAGGCTGGAACGCGAGCGTGCCATTCTCGTCGGGCCTCACGCCGCTCGCCCCGTAGTTGAAGAAGCCGGAGAAGTTCGTCCGGTTGAAGAGGTTGAAGATGTCCGCGCGTAGCTGGATCCGCGTGACACCGACCGGCAGTTCGCGTGCGAGCCCAAGGTCGAACTGCGCGAAGCCCGCGGTGCGCTCGCTGTTGCGACCCACACCCGCCGGGCGGTCGTTGAAGATGGTGTCGCCGTTGTTGTCGAGCCCGGTCGTGACGTTGAGGGGCTGGCCGCTCGAGAGGAAGAGCACCGGCACGACATCGAGCAGGTGCGGCACCCGCACCAGGCCGTTCACGGCCAGAATGTGGCGCCGATCGTTCAGGCTCGGCCCGAGTTCGGCGTCCGGGACTCGGGCGTCCATCGCGCGAAAATTGATGTCGTCCGTGTCGTTCTCGATGCGAGAGAGGGTGTAGGCGACGTCGAAAGCCACGCCGTGACCGAGTGTGCGGCGTGCGTTGACGTAGAGACCGTCAAACCGGCTGTGACCACTCGACTGATCCTGCTCGATCAACCTGAAGCCACCCGCCGCGGGCACCAGCGGGCGCGTAGCATCGGCGGCAGCAACAGTCCGGAGGCTGGCAGCGGCCATGGATGCCGGTGCATTGATGTCGACGCGGCGGATCAGATGCCGACCACGGGCGTAAACGTAGTCGAGGCTGACCGAAAAGCCACCAGGGGCCGTCAGCACGTAGCCTGCGGAGGCCTGCGCGGTCGAGGGGCTCTGCAGGTTCGGGTCGAACACCTGGACGTTGCGCGGCGGCAACCGCGAGAGTGGCACGTTCTGGTAGGCGGTTCGCGGCAGTTGAGCCGGGAATGTTGGTGGCGCGAACGGCGTGCCCGGCGCGAACGTCACCGACACGGCCCCGCCGTTCGGATCGTTGAAGATCGTGTCCGAATACACGGCGAAGGGTATGCGCTCGTAGAAGACCCCGTATCCGCCGCGCAGCTGATGGCGGGTGCTGCCCCTGGGCGTCCAACTCAGGCCCACACGGGGTGCGATGTTGTTCATGTCGCCGTCAGCGACCGGCGTGTGCGTCACCGAGTCGTAGTCCCACCGTGCGCCAAGCGTCACGCTGAGGTCGGTGCCGAGGCGAAAGGCGTCTTCGGCGAACGCCGCGCTCAGGGTCTGCGCGCTGTTCACCACGGGATTGACGAAGCTTTGCGAGTAGGAGAGGACGCTGATGTCGCGTGGAAGGTCCGCCAGCGTCAGGAACGGCCCGCTCGGGCGGAGGGTCCGCCCCTGGAGGTCGACGACGTAGGCACCGCGGGCGCCGGGCCCCGAGCGGATGGTGAAATCACCGCGCAGGACATCGACCCCCGCACGCAGTGTGTGCCGACCCGCCTGCCGCGTGTAGACGTCGCGCAGTTGCAGGTCGGTCTCGGTCCAGAAGAAGTCGTCCGACACGCCGCCGATCGTCGCAAGCGTCGCGCCCCGATCCGTCACGACCACCCGGGGACCGCCATCGAGGGAGGCCCAGTTTGCGCGAAGCTGTCCCACCTGGACGCCCACTTCATTGAAGCCGACCCCTGCCGTGGTCCGATGTGTGAACGCCGCGAATTGGTTGCGGTAGTTGACCGAGAGTCCGGCCGACGGCAGCGTCAGGCCGCCGACGAAGCCGGCATCGCCGTCATGCGTGTAGTCCGAGAGGTGCGCGCGCACGGTCGACACGTTCGCGTCGTTCCAGCGCACGTCCGTTTTCACCAGACCCGTCTGGTTGCGGAAGGCGGTGGAGGCCAGACCGGCAGCGAGCGGCGAGGTCAAGATGGCGTCCTGCGATTCCCGGGTCACCTCCAGGTCGCCGAAGTAGAACAGGCGGTCGCGCACCAGGGCGCCGCCAAGCGAACCGCCCGCCTGTTGACGCTGGAAGCTGTCGTCGATGACCTGCCCGTTCGCGTCTTTCGGCGCGAAGTAGTTCGGCGAGTCAACCACCGCACCCGGCCGGACCACGTAGAACGCGTCGCCCCATTGGCGGTTTCCGCCGCTTCGCGTCGTGACGGAAAAGACGCCGTTGCCAGTCCGTCCGTATTCAGGCGCGTACGCGTTGACGCGCACCTGCAGGTCGTCGGTCGACCCCAGCGTGACCGGCAGCTTGGGGCCGCCGAGGAACAGGTCGGTATTGTCGAAGCCGTCTACCGTATAGTTCGCGGTGAGCGACGAGGCCCCATTGATGGTGAGCCGCGGTGCAAGGTTGTAGAAGCCTCGGGCAGGAGCTGCGCCAGGCACGAGGTACGCGGACGCAATGAGGTCGCGTCCGTTGTTCGGCAGTCGGTCCAACTGCTCGCGGTTCAGACGACCCCCGAGTGCAGGCGACGAGGCGCGGACGCCGAGGCCGCTGTCGGCGCTCACCGACACTGACTCGCTGACGCCTGGCACCTGCAGCATCAGATCGACCAGACGTCGCTCACCGCTCGCGAGGGGGGCGAGTGGTGTCCTCACCGGCGCAAAGCCGTCGGCCACGGCTTCTACCGTGAGGTCGACCGCCGTGAGCACTCCCTGGAACTCGTAACCGCCGTCAGGTGCGGTAACCACGTCTCGACGAATGGCTACATCCGTCCCTGACAGCACGACCCGGGCGCCGGCCACCGCCGCTCCGGAGGGGTCGCGCACGACGCCGGTGACCACGGAACTCGATTGCGCGGATATCGAGGCCTCCGCTATCGCGACCAGCAAAAGGAAAGTCCCCCGCAGTACAACCCCGCTCCGTCGGTATCGCGACCACGTCACCTCAGCTACCCTCCGGCGGGCGCGACGCCGAAGCCCGGGACAACCCCCTGCATCTCGTGCGCGTACCGCTGGATCGTGGGTGTCGCAGGCACCCAGATTCTTACAGCGGCGGAACCACTCGGCCGCCGACTCTGTAAGGTGGCTCACATTTCCTCACTTCACGGGCACATCCGGCCCGCAACTGCGCTCTAATACGGCATGCTCAACGCATTCAGCTTTCGTCGCATCGTCTGCGCCACCCTTGTGCTCACCGGCGTCCTGCTCGGTTGTGCGCCCCAGGCACTGGCACAGACTCCCACCCTGACGGCCGCGGTCCGCGCGGCGATCGCCAGGCAGGACTTCGCCGCCGCCGAACAACTCGTCGCGAACGACCGCAACACTCGCGGCATTACCCCGGACGGGCTCGAAGCCATGTCCTGGCTCGGACGTGGTGCGCTGGCGGCGCAACGCTGGGATGCGGCCGACGCCTTTGCCCGCGACACCTATGCGCTGGCCGTCGCTGCCCTCAACGGGCGGACGATGGACCAGGAACCGCACCTGCCGATCGCGATCGGGGCCGCCATGGAAGTGCGAGCCCAAGTGGCCGCGCATCGCGGTGAGCGCAGCGAGGCGGTGGCGATGCTCCAGCGCGAGCTGACGACCTACAAGGACACGTCGCTGGTCAAACGCATCCAGAAGAACATCAACCTGCTGAGCCTCGAAGGCACGGTAGCCCCGGCCCTCGACCTCTCTGAATCGCTCGCGGCGAAGCCGCTCTCGCTGAACGACGTGAAGGGCAAGGTGGTGGTGCTCTTCTTCTGGGCGCACTGGTGCCCGGACTGCAAGACGCAGGCGCCAATTCTGAAGGAGCTTCTCGACGGTTACGGCGGTCGTGGGCTGACGGTGGTTGCGCCGACGCAGCGCTATGGCTACGTCGCCCTGGGGCAAGGAGGCCGGTCCGCAGGAAGAGAACAACTACATCGAGGAGATCCGCGCCACCTATTACGGATTCCTCCCGCCGAACACCATCGCGATGAGCGAGTCGAATCACCGCCGCTACGGCGTCAGCACGACCCCCACCCTCGTCGTGCTCGATCGGCAAGGGATCGTGCGGAGCTATCACCCCGGCAACATGAGCAAGGCCGAACTCGAACCGCTGGTGATGCGCCTGCTCAACGATCAGGCCCGTACGCGCTAGGGTCACACCGGGCGAAAGCCGCCGGAGCCGAGCTAGGCTTCTGGCCCTCCCGGCGTCGATCTCATGACGTGAAGCCTGAACTGAGGCAACCCGCAGCGCATCAACGCCGAGCCGTGTAACGTGCGGTTGCGGATCGACCGTCGCCAGATGTCGCGTGGACGATCCAACCTGTGACGTCAGCCTGTCGCGCGCGCACGAGGATAGCCGCGGACGTGGCATCAGCGGAAGGCAAGGCCTCCTGACGCCGTATCACTGGAGGCGCTGACGATGTGGCGTGAGCCCGCGCAGCGGGCCTCGATGCGCAACGGGCCGCGAGCCCCATTGTGCGGTCGACTCTGCAGGTTGCCTCATTTCGCGGGCTCGCTTGCAGTGACAGGCCTGAGGACGACGTAGGTGGGCAACCCGATGGCGTGAAAGCGATCCATGACGGAACGGGCCGGTTCCTCATCTGGCTGCTCTGCCTGGAACTTCACCTTCACGTAGCCTGACAACGCCGCAATGACGGCGGGATCCTCGAAGGTCGTCTCGTCCATCGTCAGGCAGTTCTTGCACCACGTGGCCCACAGGTCAACGAGCACCGGCTTGCGCTCGCGCGTGGCCGCGGCCAGCCCTTCTGACATCGATGCGTGCCATCCGGAGTTCACCTTGGCCTCGACGCTGGCGGTCACCTGATCGGCATTGACCCACCGGTCGGCAAGCAGCCCATAGGCCACGTAGCCGTAGTACGCCGCAGTGGACAGGATCACGACGCCAAAGCCGTGCTTGACGCGGGTCATCCACGCGCCGGGCCGCGGGAGGGCGGCGATCCCCGCACCCGCAATCGGCCACGGCAAGGCCATCCCGAGACCGAGCAGAAAGGGTAGGGCCAGCGCAACGGTGTGTCCCGACGCGTACAGGCTGGTCGAGAACAGCACAACCTGGATCACGACGGGGGCCACGCAGGCGCCGGCCAGCAGTGCGGCAACGGCCCCCATCGAGAACGCCAGCACGAATGTGCCCTTACTTTGGGACGCACTGAAGCGACTCGACAGTTTCGACAGGTCGATCGTCACCATGTCGAACATAGCCAGGCCCAGCACGATGAACAGCGCGGCGATGCCGACGTTGAACCACGGCGAGGCATTGAGCGTACCGAAGGTGCCCGCCGTGAGGATGACGATGAGGCCGAGGACGCCGTAGACCGCAGCCATGGCGGCGCCGTAGGCCGCGCCGAGAAATAGTCCGCGGCGGCGCGAGCCCGCCTGGCTACCGGCGCCGATGATCGCAAGATTGATCGGAATCATCGGCAGGACGCATGGCGTCAGGTTCAGCGCCAGCCCTCCGAGGACGACGAGCAGCACGATCGCGAGCGGTCCCCGCCCGTCGAACCAGCCAACCTCACGCACTCCCGCTTCGGCGTTGTGCAGAAAGCCGATGAATTCGCCGCTGTCGAGATACCCACCGGTCGTGGCGGCCACGTCGAAGCCCGCAAGCGCCGCGAGTGGATCCTCGGCGGACGCCGTTCGCTCAACCGGTTCAGCGGCCCTGGCCCCCTCTTCCCACTCACCGTGTGCCGTGCCGAAGTGAACGCGGTCCAGCTCGACGTTCACGTCGCGGGTGATGGGCGTCACCGACGGTACCACTCGGACCGTCCAGGAGACAGGCGTCGTGGTCGGGGCATAACACATGGCTTCGTCGCAGGTCTGGTATCGCAGCCGCCCGGGGATGATCAACTCGCCAGGCGTGGCACTTGCTGCGACGTTCAGGCGCACGCCGATCGTGAATTGGTGCTCGAAGACGGCGAGCGGCTGGGTCGAACCCTGCTGTCGCAGGTCCGATGCCACAGGAAAGACGATCTCTTCAACCGTCACCCCGCTGGGCGGACTGACGGTCACCACCGTCGGGATGAACGCTGGATCACGGGGAGCGTTCGACTGGACGTGCAGGCCGTCGGCCAGCGTCACGGCCACGCCGACCTTGAGGTCGTCTCCCGCGTGCACCGAGTCACTCTCGGCGAGGATCCGGACGTCCGCTGCCCGTGGGCGGACCTGACCCGAGGTCGGGGTTGCCTGCAACAGCGCCGCAGCACCAGTCACCAGCACCAGGACGGATCGGAATCGAATCACGCGTGTCACCTGTCATGGCAGGGCCGCGTCCATTCGCGGCTACGGGTGAAACGCGTGATGGCCGGGGAATATTCCAGGACGCGGTTTCAGGGGTCGCGAGAGAACGCAGGAAATGTGAAATCGAACACCTGCCCCTTCGGCTCGGCCGGCTTGAACTTCATCTCAAGGCTCAGGCTGATCGGCAGCTGGGCTCCCGGAATTACTACCTGCAGCGTGTTGCCGTCGCGGCTGCCACCTGGCGTGAGGCTGAGGGCCTGGCCGGTCGGAGTACCGTTGGTATCGGTCTGCCGAACGCTCCCCGTGAAGCCCGCCGCACGCAGCGGCCGCGTCATGTCGTCATAAAAGTAGACGCGGAAGATGTTCGGCGGAACGAACGTGCCTTCGAGGTGATGCCACTGATCGGACGACATGAACAGCAACCCTCCATGCCGTGGGTTGTGATCGCCGTGCGGACGACGCTCGAACAACTTGCTACGTGGTGAGCCGTCCGGGCATACCCCCGGTGTCAGTTCGCGAACCGACTTGTGCGCGTCACATGTGAAGTAGAGCGCCGCAGTGATCGGCACCATCTCGCTCCGGTCGATCGGACACACGCCAGGCGCGTCGCGGATGAACATCTGCACGCGCAGGCACGAGTAGGCCGTGACGAGCCGAATGGGCACCAGCGCCGCGCCGGACTTCGGGCAGCGCCCAGGTTTGTCGTCGATCACGGTCTCCTCGCCTGGCGACGGACAGACATAAGAGAGGTCCGGCAGGTCGGGCACCACTGGCGCTGCCGCCCTGACGGGCGCCCGTGGCGGCGCCGCGATCCGCACGTTGAATAGCGTGGTGAAGTTGCCGGCACGAACCGTCGCCGTGATGCGGTCGCCCTTCTTCAGGCGGACCAGCACGTCGGCTGGCTCGAGCCGGTAGCTCATCGTCATCGCCGCCATCCAGCCGGGCACGTCGTCGTTGGCGACGCTGGCCGTCCGCTGTGCCGTGTCGACGGCCTCCACCGTGCCGCGCAAGCTGAACTCCTGTGTCGACGCCTGTGCCTGCGCGGGGACCGCAGGCATGACCCACAGGAGCAGTGCGTGCGCGAACATCGCGGCCAATCCGGCGCGTTCTATCAGGAACATCCGCTTCACTCCAGTAGCAGGGTGTCGGGAAACTGCGCGAACCATCCGAACCAGAACGCGCGCTGGGCAGAGACCCGAGGAGCGAACTCGCCAGCGGTGGTACCCTCAGGCACCAGCGCATCCTCGGTCAGGCGCCATCGGCGGCCGCGGGCGTCCACTATCCGTGCCGCGTTCGCCTGCTTCGGCCACGCGTCGGCTACGGCAAACACCCGGTTGGCGCCACTCTGATCCGACACGACGACGTAGTGCCGTTCGCCTGAGGAGAATGCGTACACCGCGTGCTTCTTCAGGAGCCGGACGTCGATGGCAACTGGCAGGGTCCCGCCCGATCCGCCGGGCAGGCGCATGACGAGGACTTCATCCTTCAGCGCGAGTCGACGGTCGGTCCGCGACACCTGGAACATCAGCTGGTCCGACGCGAAGTAGTCGCGGTAGGCAGCGCCTTCCGAGTAGTCCCGGTTGTACCCCGTGTCGAGCGACAACACGGTGGTCTCGGGGTGCGCGGTCTTCCACGCCTTCCACGTCGTGGTGACGACCGGCCTCGTGCGGAGGGACAGGCTGGTCCCGGCGAGCGCTCCGACGACCGGCTTGCCTTCGAACGTGGACCACAGCGAATTCGTCTCTTCGTCGAACATGAGCTTGTTGGACTGGTACAGCAGCCCACTGGTGCCGAAGTGAAACGACCGGCCACCTGCCGTGCTTTCGTAGGGCATGACTGTGCCGCACAGCGTGCAGTAGACGATGGCGAGGTCCACGCCGCCGAGGCGGTCGAGCGCCAGCTCGTGCCACGCGAGAATCCGTCGAGGGTAAGCGCGGGCCTCGCCGTTCACAAAAAGCCCGAACACCACGTTCGAGTCCTTCATGAAGGAGGCGTGGTTGGCAGCGACGTACCTGGGCTGCCGGAGCGGCGGAATACCGTTCACACGCACTCCGCCCCAGTCGATTTCGTCGAGCCGAATCAGTGCGCGGACGCCGTCCGGGAAGAAGGCGCCAAGCCGGGGATCGAGCTGCGAGTAGACCACCCGCTTCAACGCGGCAAAGTCCGGATGCGGCTCATACGGGCTCCGCCACAGCCAGGCCCGCCAGCGGTCCAGGTCGTCCCCGAACTTCTGTCCGGTCCGCTGCTCGAGAAACTGGAGTAGTCGTCGCCGGGCCGGCGAGCCGGGATCGCCGAGCGGTGAGATCGGCTCGCCGGCGCGCCCCGCGCCGCCCGCATCGGCGGCGGACGCTGAAGCGGCAATGTCCACTGGGCGGGCCTGCCTGGGCGCGCGCATGAAGCGCGCCAGTTCAATCAGCAGCCCGGCGTAGCCGTTGCGCCATTCGGCCTGAATGGTCTGCAAGGCCGGTTCACTGGTTCGCCGATCCTCTGATGCAGCATCGACGAACCGCGCTATCGGCACGGGCGCCTGCGCGCGCCCCGACGCCAGCGGGCCCGCGAGGGTCAGCGTCACGACGATGCCTGATACACGTTTCATCATGGTCCGCCTGTGAGAGGTGAGGCCGCAATGACCACGTGGTGCCGCTAACGCGTACCCGTGCGCCCCTTCCACCACCGGCCGATCAAGTAGTCCAGCGACATCTGTCCGCCACCCCGCGTGAGCAGCATCAGCAGCCCCGACGCCCAGAGCAGATGGTCGGTCCATGCGTCCGGGTAGACGAAGGTCTGGATCACCACAATCATCCCGAAGAACGGCAGCGTGGCCACCCGCGTCGCCAGGCCGAGCAGCAGCAAGGTCGAGAACGTCAGTTCGTTGAACGTCGCCATCTTCGCGAGCAGCGCCGGATCGATGAGCGGCACCTTGTATTCGTCGCGGAAGAGAAGCAGCGTGATCTGCCACGACTCGTACTTCAGCAGGCCGGCCTTGAGGAAGACCGCGCCGATGCCGAGACGCGAGACGAGGAGGATCAGCGACAGCGGCACATCGGCCAGCTTGCCGCGGACGGTATCGAGTAGCGCCAGTGGGCGCATGGTTGGTGAGGCGGCAGCAGTCGTCACGCGTGTGGTCCTTCCTGTTCGATCGTGATGTGAGTGATGAGGCCGTCCTCGACGAGCGCCAGCAGCGCGGTCGCGGGCTCGAACGCCGGGTCGGTCTCGGCGGCGCGGTCCGCGGCGTCTGCCAGCGTGCTGCCCGCGGCGAGCGCCTGGCGGAATTCGAGGGCGCCGATCGGGAGTCGAGCGAAGCGGAACGTCCCGCGCGACCCGCGCACCTGCAGCGGCACGTCGTCCGGGTGCAGGTGCCACTCGTCTGGCTGTGTGTCCGAGAGATACATCTGCATCAGTTCGTCCACGCCCCAGGTGGCTCGCGTCAAGTACAGCCCCTGCTGCAGCGTCACGCGGGCGTCGAGCAGCTGTTCGCCGAGGCCCGCAAGCTCAGGCTGCCCGAGTGCGGGCGTGTCGATGCACACCGAGAGGCGACCCAGTTGCCAGTCGAGTGCGGCAAACTCCGGCAGGTACGTCAGGGAAGCGGTTGCGGGCCATTCGGCCAGGAACGCGGGGAACTGTTGCCCGTACTCTGCGATGCACGGTGCGGTCGGTGGATGGACGTGGACGAACTCGCGAGCCGCCGCCTCGAGCCTGACGGCACCAATCATCCACGCCGTGGCCTGGAACCGGCCGGTGATCGCGTTCGCCAGACTCGCCTCGAAGTGGCGCTGGTGCACGGCGAGCCGCTTGAGTGGATCGTGTCCGCCGACCAGCAATGCGCCCGCTGGCGTCGTCCCGTCTACCACTGCATTCCGAATCTGCTCTTGCAGTTCAGCGGGCGACATCGGTCACCTCGTGTGCCGTCGCGAGCTGTGCCAAGCGATCCGCGTGCCGTGCCTCCTCCACCAGGGTGGAGAGTGACGGGATGTCGGCGTCCCACTCGATCAGCGTGGGCACCGCTCCGAAGCGTCGACGGGCGTGGGCATACAGCGCCCACACGGGATCGGCAACGCGCTCGGCATGGGTGTCGATGAGAATGTCCCTTCCAGGAGTCGCCTCGTCAGGTTCTGGTGTGAACCCGCCAAGGTGAAGTTCGGCGACGGCGCTGGCCGGGAATGCATCGAGGTAGGCCACGGGGTCGTACCCCATGTTGTGGCCACTCAGGAAGACGTTGCTGACGTCGCAGAGCAGCCGCGCTCCGGTGCGCGCCACGAGCTCACCCAGAAACTGCACTTCGGTCATCGTCGAACCCGTGAAGCCGACGTAGCTCGAGGGGTTCTCCAGCAGGAACGGACGACCGATCGCATCCTGGACGTCGAGCAGTTGCCCGGCCACGAGCTGTAACGTCTGCTCGTCATACGGCAGCGGCAGAAGGTCGTTCAGGTACTCCGACTTGTGCGTCGACCAGGCGAGGTGCCCTGATACGAGCACTGGGTCGAGGCGATCGATGAGCGCCGTGACGCGGGCGAGATGATGCCGGTCTATACCCGAGGCACTGCCCACCGACAGACCGACGGTGTGCACGGAAATCGGATAGCGACCGCTCAGCTCGATCAGGAGTTCCGTGGCGTGTGGATTCGCCACGAAGTTCTCTGGATGGATCTCCAGCCAGCCAACAGACAAGGGGGTGACCACCGCTTCCTCGAGATGCGGGAGTCGGAGCCCGATACCGGCCGATCCCGGCATGCGCGTCGTCAATGACATGCGATGGTCCCCCTCTACGGCTGCGCGGTTACTGCGCGGTCTTGCTGCCGCCAACGATGCGATCGCAGAAGCCTTCGGGCACGAAGACCCAGGCCTTCTTGTCGCCATCGCGCTTCGAGGTGCCACCGCACGAGTTGTTTCCAGTGGACGCGCAGTCATTCTTGCCGGCCTTGGCGATGCCGTAGCACTTCTCGGCCTTGAAGCTGGGCATCTCTGCCGGCTTCTGCGCGGAGAGCAGGGCAGGGGCGGCGATGGCGGCGACGAATGCAGCGGCGACGAGGTTACGGGTCTTCATGAGCACTCCAGCGGGGTGGGCAGTCGATGCCGGGGACATCCCGTCACGCCGCCACGCTGAGTGAGTGCCGCGAGCCTCGTGGATATTACAGTCGGTCAGCGCCGCACGAGTGCCGGCTAGCTTTGAAAGCGATAACTCTCGATGACGAGCGCGCGCGCGCCACGAAAGATCCGTCCATGTACCTCCACGCGTCGTCCGAGCAACATCTCGTTGTGGATCAATTCAGACGCGAGTTTCTGCTCTACGAGATTCCAGATGCGTCCATCGTCCGTGGCTATTGCACCGTGGTGACCGATCGTTTTGCACGGAGCCTGGATGCCGTAGCGATGTTCGAGTTCGCAGTCGCGGCAGAGAAGCGTTCCGGTCAAGACCACCGCACTGCTGCCGTCGAGACGCAGTGCCATCTGGTCCATCGCGTTGGCGGCGCGACTCTCCACGCGCTGGTGCATCGCGAAACCCGCTGAGAGACCGACGAACAGGACCGCTGCTGCGACGGCCCGCCACGGCCGCCAGCGTGGCGCGCCAGCGGCCCTGATGCGCGTCTCCAGACCCTCCGGTACATCGGTGGCTATGACGACGCGACGCACAGCCGCCTTCGTCTCGATCGCTCGTGCGGCGATTCGATCGCACGACGGGCAGACGCTGCGATTTGCAGTCGCCGCCTCCATGGCGTCGGTCGCCAGTTCCTGGTCGATGTACGCATCGAGTGCGTCTCGAAACTGTGTGCAGGTCATGTGTGTCACTCAGCGCTCCCGTGCGACGATACGCAGCGGTGGTGTGGTCTCGCGTGATCGCTCGTTAAGCAGGCGTCCCAGCATCCGGCGTCCACGGCTGATGCGGGACATCACCGTGCCGACAGGGCAGTCCATCGTGGCGGCAATGTCCTGGTAGGTGAGTTCTTCGACATCCGCCAGCAGCACCGCCCACCGGTATGCGTCGGGCAACTGGTCGAGCGCCCACTGCATGTCGTCCGACAGCGTCATCCGGGTCGCCTCGTGTTCCCAGTCGTATCCGGGCTGCGGCAGGTCATCCAGATCGCCGACCGGCAGTTCGAGACGAACCTTCCGCCACTGACTGATCCAGGTGTTGTGCAAGATGCGGCACAGCCAGGCGCGGCAGTTGGTGCCTGGTGTGAAGGATCCGAAGTGGGTCCAGGCCTTGAGGTAGGTGTCCTGCGCGAGGTCTTCGGCGCGATCGGTCCCGACCATCTGCCGTGCCAGACGGTAGACCGTCGGCAAATGGGGCATCGCGAGCGCCTCGAACTCGGACCGTTTGCGCATGGGGAGTGGAGGCCACCCACGTGGCGGCCTCCATTCTGTCCTATTGCATCTTGATGCTGGAGACGGCGATGGTATCGCCGGACACCTTTCCGTCGACGGTGACCTTCCAATCCTTGTCGTGGTCGGTCTTCTTGATCAGGTCGAGCGCGAGGTCGTTCCCCTTCTTGTCGAACTTGAGCACCTTCTTGTCGGCGGTGACGAGGCTGTAGCCGCTCTTGACGCAGCCGTCCATGAGCAGGCACTTCTTGTCGTGGCTCTCGGTGTAGCCGGCCTCAGTGGCGTGATGCGATGAACAGGCGATGTCCATCAGCGTGCCCTTCATCGGCTGCCCTTGCGCGCCCGCGGACACCGCCAGCCCCGTCACGAGGGCGATGCCCGACACGAATCCGATCAATTTCATGGTTCCGCTCCTGCACATGGGCCGGATCAGTCCGGCTAGTGGTAGAAACGCACGGCGCCGCCTGAATATTCCACCCGCGTGGAATATTTTCGCCGCCCCATGCGTTTCACCAGGAGAATGCGTTTGCGAGGAGGCTCCGTGCGCCAGATCCGTCACGTGTCCATGCTGGTCGTGCTGACAGCTGGGCTTCTGTCATGGCCGTACCCGGGAACCGGGCTGGCGGCTCAGGCCGCCCAGGCGGTGCGTACGAAAATCGACGTCTCGAAACTGGGGCCGCAGGTGGGGCAGACTGTCCCGGACTTCAGCCTGACGGATCAGAACGGCAAGACGTGGACACGCCAATCAATCATGGGGCCGAAGGGCGCCATGCTGGTCTTCTACCGGTCAGCCGACTGGTGCCCGTACTGCAAAACGCAGCTTGTCGACCTGCAGAGCCGGCTCGACGCGCTGCGCGCGCAGGGCCTCGGTGTCGCCGCCATCAGCTACGACTCGGTGCCAACGCTGGCGGAGTTCGCCTCGAGGCGCAAAATTACCCTTCCGCTACTGTCAGACGCGGGCTCCGCCACGATCAAGGCGTTCGGCATCCTCAATCCGCTCCCGGAGATGGCGTTCGGTCCTGAGAAGGACAATCCCGAGGTGATCGCGGAACTCCAGAAGTACGTGGCTGGCGGCAGGCCGAGTCCGTCGTGGGCCGGTATCGCGTTTCCCGGCACGTTCATCCTGGATCCGCAGGGCCGTGTTGTGTCCCGCTTCTTCGAGGACTACTACGTCGAGCGCAGCACGTTCTCGAACATCATGCTTCGCCTCGGGAAGGCCGCAGCGCCTGTGACGGCCACGAAGGTGACGGGCACGCACCTGACGTTGACCACCTACCCGAGCGACAGCATTATTGCGGCCGGGAATCGCTTTTCGCTGGCGGTACAGGTGCAGCCGCAGCCCGGGGTGCACGTGTACGCTCCAGGCGCGTCCGGTTACAAGGTTATTGCGCTCTCGCTCAAGCCGCAACCGTTCGTGCGCGTGCTGCCGATGACCTACCCGGCGTCGGAAACATACTTCTTCAAGCCCCTGAACGAGCGTGTGCCCGTGTTCCAGAAGCCGGTCACACTAGTGCAGGAACTCGTGCTTGAAGGGACCGCCACCGCGCAGGCCGCCTATCGCGGTAAGGAGTCGATCACCATTGAGGGAGCGCTCGACTACCAGGCGTGTGACGACAAGGTCTGCTTCAACCCCGTGTCGGTTCCACTCTCGTGGACGATGAGCCTGAAGGCCCTGGTCACCGAGCGCGCGCCTCGGCCACCACAATAGACTGTGCGCCGCCAGCTCACTCTCTGCGGCGTAGCCGCGAGTATTGAAACGACTGCGAACTGCCCCAGGGAGTTGTGTGTACATGCAGCCTTGCATCGCACAACTCGAAGACTGAACCAAGTGCCTCTGCCAGTCGCTCTGGGGAGTACCGCCGCACCGGCAAGCCGCTGCACTTCTCTGGCCCATCTAAAGCGAACGTCGCGATGATGGCGCTACCGCCGGGTTTCAGTACATCGAGCATGTGCTGCCGGTAGCGCAGCCGCTCGTCTGCCGTCGAGGAAGTGAAAGACGGCGCGGTCATGCCAGATGTCCATGGGTTTGAGCGACCATGCGCGGGTGACATCTGCTTCGATCCAGATTGGCGTGTGAGCGGCAGGACCGAGGCGGGCCTTGGCACGAGCCAACGCAGCCCCCGAGACGTCGAGTACGGCCAAGCAGTCGAGGCCACGCGCAGCGAGCGCGTCGACCAGGTGCGAATCGCCACCGCCGACATCAAGCACACAACTCTCAGCGTTCATCCCGGCCGCTGTCAGCATCTCCAGTGAGACGGAAGGCAGCGGCTCGAACCAGCTGACTTCCTGTTCGCTCTTCGTCGTGTAAACCTGGTTCCAGTGGGCGGCGCGCTCCATTGCAGTCCTCAGCGTGTGGTCGCTCTGTTGCTTCGTGATGGGTGACGGCCGCGGACAAATCGGGAGGCGCCTGCGATGATGCCGTTCAGCACCGCCACGCGGTAGGCGTGCTCTCCGGTGTCGAACTGGTCTCCGGTGTGGTCGCCGGAGTTGCTGACCATCGCAACGACCGCGATGGCTGCACGACGAGTCTGCGCGAACGCGAACAACGAGGCTGCCTGCATCTCCACGGCCAAGGCCCCCGCGGACGCCCAGTGCCGCACCTGCCGGCGCGTCTCTCGATAGGGCGCGTCGGTCGTCCACACCAGCCCGCAGGAGACCGGGGCGACGGCCGCCAGGCTGTCGGCGAGGGCAGCTGTCAACAGCATGTTCGGAGCGGAGACGCGCTCGCTGGCTGGTAGGTAGTGCAAGGAAGTGCCTTCGTCCCGAACGGCTTCAGTGGCAATGACAAGACTGGGCAACGGGAGTGTCGGCGCCAGGCGGCCGGACGAGGTGAAGCCCACGACGACCTTGGCTCCTGCGGCCACTAGCTGCTCGGCTACGAGAACCGCGAATGGACCGCCAATTGTCCGGGGCACCACACCACAGCGCATCCCGTGTCTCCGCACCGCCACCATGGGAGTGTGGAAGCACGCCCACTCGGGAACGGGGCGCGAGGTGCCGTCGTCCGTCAAGCCGTCGAAGAGATCACCGTCGAAATCTAGAACACAGACCGGTGGCACTGCGACGCTCTTGAGACGTCGCGTTCTCCGGACTTCCCGCATCAGGGCATCGGCCGTGAGGACCGACGGCTGATCCAGGGCGTGGGTGTGGAGGAGCGGAAGCTGAGGGCGGTGAGCGCTCACGCGTGTCCAGCCAATCGTCTCGATACCCGCGGGGAGGCGGACGCCTCGTGCCATCCCCGCACCAGAACGGCTGTCGCTGGCTCCATGGGGATTGTGGAGTCCGAGGGCATCAACGAGCCGGAGCCCAGTCTCAGTCTGGCAGTCGGCTCCGAGAGGGTCAGAAAGGGAATCATGTGTTTGACACAAGCCGCTAAGGGGTTGGTTGTGGCGGCATCGGCTCACAGCCACATCGGGCCAACTCTTCGGGCGGACACTTCGCGTCGCCGTACGAGCAGAACACGCAGCAGTCGCCCGCCTTCGGACGCAGAAGCGCGCGGCACTGCGGGCACTCCCAGAAGTAGAGGCAGCGGTCCTCGGGCATCGTGTCGGCGGTGACCGTTCCGCAGTGCGGGCAGAGGAGGTGTGCGGTCAGCAACCGTTTGCTCCGTTGTGGTCGCTGCATCTTCGACATCGTTCGCCGGAGCGCTTCACCGCGTCGACATTCGTCAAAGCGTGGCGACCCGAGTCCGCTACCCACTGCATGACTCAGATGATACGCCTCGGCCTGCTTGAACGACTCGAGCGTCTGGCTGCTCGCATGGACGGCGGACGAGCATGGAGAGTGCGACCGTTCTCATCGGCCGCGTCTAGGCCTGGGCACGAACATCCCAGATCTTCCTGACCTCTGCTTCGAGTTGGTCCTGGCGGGCCTTGACCCAAGGAGCGTAGTGACGCTCCGTGATCTTGATTGAACTGTGGCCGAGGAGCTTCGACACGCTGTCGAGCGAGACGCCCTTGAGCAGCAGCGAGACGGCAAAGGTGTCGCGGAAGCGGTGCGGATGGCAATGTGGTACCGGCGGGTCGGCCGTCTCACCAACCTTCTTGAACACACGGTCCCAGCTCTTGACCATACTCTCCCGCTGGCTGGTGCCGTCGTAGAAGAAGTACCGCTCGTTGTCGTTCTTGACGGCGGCCAGTGTCTTGACCACGTTCGGCGGCAGAGGGCAGTAGACGGGCGTCCCGGTCTTCTGCTGGTACAGGAACAGCTTGTCCTCGGCGAGCCGCTCGCGTTCCAGACATGCGGCATCCTGCATGCGTAACCCCGAGTACCGGAGCAGAACGATCATCGGCTCGATCCTCGGGCCGTAGCGACCAAACCCTTCCATCTTGCGAGCCGCGTCCAGGAGCCGGTCGACCTCCTCGTCGGAATACGGAAGCGTCGGACGATGCGATACCTTCGTAGCCTTCAGCGGGGATGCCGGGTTGCGTTCCATCCAACCTGAGTCGACGCAGAATCGGCAGAATGCTCGCAGGTACTCCAGTCTCTTCGCAGCCGACAACGGCGAGTACGTCCAGCCGTGGCGGAAGGCGCGGAGCCGGTCAACCGTTAGATCGCGGAGTTGCCGGAAGCCCTTGCTCTTGCAGAACGGCAGCAACTTGCCCTCGAGCAGTTCGCGGCGCTTCTGAATCGTTGTTGCCGCCAGATTCCTGGTCTCCGCCTCCTTCAGGAACGCGGTGACGGCTTCCGCAATCGACGGAAGCTCAGGCTTGAGTACCCCGATTCGACCCGACGATTGCCACTGATGAACGCTGGTCGAGGCGGCCGTCCAATTGGAGGTGTTCATGCTCCGCCGCACTGCTTCGCCGCCAATCGAGCCCTGGACCCAGATCGGGCACTGGCAACGTGTCCACCGGTTGCCCTTGTCGGCGTGAGGGCACTCTGCGAGGTGTCGGCGGTACAGAGCGAGGGCGCCTTGCGGCATGCTACGAGCGTAATACGAGCCGAGAATTCGCGTACGAGTTATGTACGGCCAACTGAGGATTCCGTGGTTTCGTTCGATTCAATAGCGCCGTATCTACGATGTTTCTCAGGGTCTTGATCGTGAAGTAGATACGAATCCCACCCTCTCCGCCAACCTTCGCCAAGCACTCACTACGTTCGTGGCTCCGGTTGGCAGGCCACGTCCGACCGGTTTCATGCGAAGGTTGTCCTCCGCAGCCAGCGAACGACTTGTCCGCCGTAGCTGGCGAGCGCAGCGAGCGTCTGGCGGAGCTGGAAGTGAGCGATTTAGGTGAAGGAGGACCAATCGCCTCCAGCGAACCCATCCCCTTTTTGCACGTCGCCAAACGCTCGCTTCACCCTTCGCCTGTCCCTCGCTGCGAGCGGCTCCGGAGACAAGCCGCTGGCGGCTTCGGATGGCTTCCCGTATCGACGCGCCCGCACGCCAGGGTTGTCCGGCGCGGACACGGAGCCGGTGTCATTTCACGGGCGCGTACGGCCGCCCTTTGACCTTCTCAGGCGCAAAGAAATAGTCGCGGACGTACTGGAAGTCGAACGCGCTGGTCACGGCCTCGTGCAGGTGCCGGCTCGCAGGGTCGGTCAGCTGCGCGGTCCACGAGACGACAACCCACTGTGGTGTGTCCGTTTTGGCAGCGGCAACAGCGGCGGGATCGATCGTGTAGACCTGCAGGCGCTTGGTGCTCCCGCCGTTGCCTTCGAAGACGTCCGGCACATTCTCCAGCAAGGCATCCGGCTGCATCGTCGCGATTGTGGCTGGCTCCGAGAGGCGATCCCTGTACTTCGCCCTGTTGCTCGCGAGCGTGGCGAGCCGGCGCTGGTGTTTGGAATCGAGGTCGCCCATCAGCGCCGTGCGGGTCGTCGGGTTCGACTCCGCGTCCAGCTTCTTCTTCTGCGCCGCGTAGAGCCGCCCCACTGCAGCTTCGAGGACCGACAAGTACTCGCCCTTCGTCACGGCGACATACGGGAGCCGATTGTCCCTCGTCAACATCACGTACTTGCGGGTGCCGTTGAGAAATACGACGGGAATTGGCCGATCACCGGGTGGCCGAACAGGTCCACCGCCTTCTCGACCTCCTCCCCACCGAACGCCTGCTGTGCGAAAGGCGGCAGCGTGAAGTAGTACCGCTGCGGCGTGTTCAGGGCGTCGGTTGGCTCGCCGTAGACGCCGTTCACCATCACGCTCCAGACGATGTGGCTGTTCGAGGCGCGCACGATCTTCCCGGCGGCGTCGTGTTTGAGGTCCGTATAGATGCGTGCCAGCGCTCCGTAGCTTTGCGGCAGGTCCGCCGTGTTCTGGTTGTACGGCCCGAGCTTCTCGGACACCGACACCACCACGTCGCCGAGCCCTCCGATCGGCTGATACGTCGACTGAAGCCATCCCACCATCGTCCGGGCAACCCCGAGCTGCACCGGCGAGTAGGTGCGGGCATCAACCGTCACCGGGGTCGGCGCCGTGGGAAAGGTGACGATCCTCATCCAGCCAATGGGCTGATCCCGAAAAGTGGCAGGCGGAGCGGACTGCGCCAGGGCGGCAGGGCAGCGGCGCAGCACGCGAGTGTGACGGTCCACGCGGCGAGGGTGTTCATGCGCTGTAGGGTACGCCAGAAGCACAGCGCGTAGAAGTTACGTGAGCGTCGTCCTCCAGTCGCAGCGCTTTGACGTCCGGTTACTACCATCGCGTGTCATCGAACGGACTTCCCGCCGTGTCCGCGCTCGACCAGTATCTGCGCACGCCAGAACGGCGAGATCGATGCGGCCGCGAAACGGCTGAGTACGGTTTGCGGTCACAATCCGCTCGAGCTTCGGATCGCGGGATGACGCGTGTTCCCAACGCGTATACTCGAAGTTCCCCTGCTCGATCGGTTCGTCACTCTCGCCGCAAGGCCAAGGAAGACGCGTGCTCACTACGGACTTCGGCGATCTGCTCGCCGAGCGCATGCAGCTCGCCCATCGCGAGATCGCGACCCGCTGGTTCGGACGCCTGCTCGACCTGCTGCCGGTCGACGCCCGCGAGGTGTTCCCCAGCAGCCTGCTGGATCACATCCCGGCGCTGATCGTCGAGATCGCCGCGTCGCTACGCGAGCCGAACACGGCATTCGCGGCGAACACCGCGATGCTCGACAAGGCACGTGAACTCGGGTCGCTGCGCCATGCGCAGCGCGCGTCGCTTCACCAGGTCGTGCGGGAATACCAGATTCTCGGAAGCATCCTCGTCACGTTCGTCGCCGAGCAGCTGGACGCACTTGGCCTCGAGCCACCACCGGCCGACACGGTGCGACTGGTCGCACGCCTGCACGAAGCGGTGAATGTCCTCTCACAGGCGACCATCGAGTCGTTCGTCGCGCTGTACACGCAGACGATCGCGGACCAGCACGCACGGCTGGAGGAGTTCACCCGCCTTGCCGCACACGAGTGGCGCCAGCCGCTCGGCGCCATCCAGTTTGCGGTCTCGCTGCTCGATCGCGATGACGGCAGTCCCGAGCGGCGGGAGCGGCGCCTCGATACGCTGCGACGCAACGTCGCGCACCTGGTCGCGCTGACGCGCAAGCTGGAATCGGTCGCGCGGCTGCACGGGTCCGGCGACGATGACCTGCTGCTGCAGACGGTGCCTGCGTCCACCGTCGTCCAGGAAGCCGCACGTCAGCTGCGTGACGCCGCCGACGCCCAGGGGGTCGAACTCCGGATTGCGTCCGATCTTCCGTCGGTGACGGTCGACGTGGGCCGGTTCGAGCTGATCTTCGTCAACCTGCTGTCGAACGCGATCAAGTACGCCGACCCCACGAAGGACACCCGGGTCGTGGAAGTGACAGGCACGGCCGACGCGGCAGGCTGGTGCCGCTTCGAGGTGCGCGACAACGGGCTCGGCATCCCCTCGCACGCCCTGAATACCATCTTCGAGCGGTTCACCCGCGCGCACGGCGACCACGCCCATGCGGCGCAGGTCGCTGGTGTCGGCCTCGGACTCGCCATCGTCGACGACTGCGTGCGCGCCATCGGCGGCCGGATCGACGTGACGTCGGTCGAAGGCGACGGCACCACGTTCACCGTCTCGATTCCCGAGTCGCCCGGCGCGCCGCTGCTCGATCGCGCCACGTAGCCGACGCACGATGCCGCCCATACATCCATGACCGCGGTGGCGCCGACGCCGATCAGGATTGCGCGAACGACGAATTCCGTGGTGTGAGTCATGGCGTGTCGGCGACCTCAGTGTGGGCGTGGCGGCACGCCGGGGCGAGAAACGCGATCTCAGGGTTCGAGTGATCGTCCGCTGACGATGTGGACCCGCGCCGGCATGCGCACGACCCCCTCCTGCTCGTAGGGTGCGAACCGCGCGGCCAACGTGTGATGCGCTCCGGCGAACGCGCGTGCTCCGGCGGCCGCGAGAACTTCCGCGAAGGACGAGAACGCTGCGAGCGCGAAGTGTGCCGCCTCCTGCGCCGGCAGGCTGCTGCCGATCGGGAGCGTACCCCGCCAGTCGGAGGCGGTGAGCTCGACGAAGCCGGCCCGCGACAGCAGCGAGTGGAGCACTGTCACGTCCGCATACCGAAATGGACCCGGCGTCGACGGGTCGACCGGCGGGAGTTCAGCGAACTCGGCGACCGCCGCCCGCGTCGCGGCCATCCACGTGTTGTCCTCCACCGGGCCCCACACCGCGAAGGCGAACCGGCCACCTGGAACGAGCCACCGCCGCAGGTTCGCGAACGCCGCCGCGGGGTCGGCGAAGAACATCACACCAAGCCTCGACATCAGCCGCTCGTAGGGCAGCTCGGGCGGCGAGGCCGTCTGCATGTCGGCGACGTCGAACGCCACCGACGTGTCCTGCCCGCCCTGCCGTCGCCGTGCAACGTCGATGAGTGCGGGTGACAGGTCGAACCCGTGCGCGACGCTCCCGGCAGGCGCGCGTCGCAGGACGTCGATCGTGGTCGTCCCGCTTCCACACGCGACGTCTGCGATACGGACGCGATCCGTGATCGCCAGGCCAGCGAAGAGCGGGTCGTCAATCGGCGCCAGCATGGCCTCCAGCCCGGCGAGCTGGCGGCGCCACTTCTCACTGCGCGCGGCAGCCCAGTCGGGCGCCATGTGTCGAGTCATCCGTCGTGCTCCTTACGTGGTGGAGAGCCGCGCGGTGCGTGCTCGTTGCGGCGGAGTGATGGTCTCTGCTTTCAGGCGTGTGCGGATGAAGTACTCCGCCACAGCCGCGTTGATCGCCCACCCGAGGCCCATCATCCATGCCCGGCTCGCCTCGTCTGGCGTGCCGCCGATGAAGACGAACCATGGCAGGTGCGTGAGGACCTGCGTGCCGGCGCCCATGCCGAGCGCGTACGCGCACATCATCCACGCGCCGTGTCCCTCGTAGTCATGACGCCGCACGGACGCCGTGCCGCGCACGATCGAGAATGTCATCCCGGCTCCAACAACCAGCCGCATGACGTACACCGCCTCGCCGTCTCCTGCCGGCCACGGGTAGACCTGCGTCATCCAGAGTCCCGTCAGCGCGGCGAGCAGCCCGAGTGGCACGAGGAGCAGCCCGACCGCTCGATGCCACCCACGCCGCCGGAGCGCAGGCGCAAACTGCAGCGCGCCAAGCAGTGAGTACGGAATCACGGCGGCGATGTGGAGCGCCACCGGCAGTGGATCGTCGGCGAACCGCATTCCACCGGCGGGCACCTGACCGGTCATCAGACCCGCAAGCCGAATGACACCGGCAGCCACAGGGACGACGGCGAGCGCGACCAGCACAGTGGGGCCCACGAAGGTTCGCGTCGCACGCGTGCTGCGCGTCGGGGGCGTGGCGGGAGTCATGGCGCTCACCGCAACGCCAGCCGCAGCCCGCCAAGCACGGCCACGTCGTTTCGCCGTGCGCTGGCCGAGGCGCCTGGGGGCGTGGTCCAGGTCAGGTAGTCGCGTACCTCGAGTCGCACGCGTACCCGCGCGATGCCCAGCTCGCCGCCGACGCTGGCGTAGCTGGCCAGGTCGTGCGTCGTTGCGGCATCCACATAGCGGTAGCTGTGCGTGCGCGCGCCAATCCCCACGCCGGTGAACGGCTTGAAGGTGATGCGCCGGTCCGCCGCCAAGCTGCCCTTCAAACTGCCGTCGATCACGGCGTCGATGCTGTGGCATCCGCGGATGCACGCCGATCCGGTACACGCCTGGTTGCGAGAGTGCGTGCGGAAGGCCGTTGTGATCGAGTGACGTGGCTGCCGCGCTGTGCAGCGCCCGCCAGAACGTGAAGCACCGGGGCTCGGGCCCGTGTGCTCCAGGCGGAGCCGTCCGTCCGCCGAGCTGGCGCGCCAGGGCGCTGGGTCCGCCAGCGCCCTGCCGTAGGTCGCTGGTCTCGCGCTAGCGGGCCGACGCGACGTCCTGTCCTGCTGGCTGGGACTTCAGCGCCTCGAGCAACACCTGCAGTGCGCGGCTGTACGCCTCGTCCTTGCTCTTCAGCGTCTTCCGGTAGTCGCCGCTCTTCGGATTACCGTTCAGGATGGTCTGCGTGACCACCTTTTCGTACACGATGTCGGGCGTCTGGTCGGCATCGCCGCGCAAGCCATCCGCCTGCATGTCCTGCACGAAGAGCTTGCTGTCTGGCACGGCGTTCCCCTGCAGGGCGGCGTAGGCCTCCTGGAAGCGGCCGGCCTGCAGCTGGGCGGCGAGCGCGTCCGGTGCCGGATACCGGCCGGACACGACGAGAAGTTGCACGTTGGGGTAGAGCAGGGCTGCGACGAACCCATCGGCAGCCTGCGGGTCACGGGCGGCGAAAGCGTCGAGGTGACGCGCGGCGAGCGTGGTGGTCAGCTCGCGTGCCAGGGCAGCCGAGGCCGGCTGCGCCAGGACGGGAGCCGCCGCCGACGTCGCGAGGGCGAGTGCGGCGAGGGTGCGGACCACTCCGGTGTGCATGCGGCCAGTGTAGGCGCCTCATAGTTGTAATTCAAACGATATCTTGATGCCGCCCGCGGCGGCCTTCCGTCTTGCCTCCGCGTGGCCGGTTCTGGTAGTTTGAATTCCAACGATAGGCTGGTGTGGGAGGGATGTGATGATGTCGAGCCGAACGTGCGTGAGGACGCTGTCGACGGTGCTGGCCACGGGCGCGCTGCTCGCCACGGGCCTCGCCGGTGCCGCCGCCGGCCAGGAGCAGGGGGCCGCCACCTTTACCCGTGACGTGGCGCCGATCTTCCAGGCGAAGTGCCAGTCGTGCCACCAGCCCGGGTCGATTGCGCCGATGTCGCTCATCACCTACCAGGATGCGCGGCCCTGGGCGCGGTCGATTCGCGAGCGTGTGAGCACGCGGCAGATGCCGCCGTGGCACATCGACCCGAGCGTCGGCGTCCGGAAGTTCAAGAACGACATGTCGCTGACCCAGGCGCAGATCGACACGATCGTGCGGTGGGTGGACAGCGGCGCCCCGATGGGCGATCCGCGTGACATGCCGCCCGCCAAGCCGCTCACCACGGACAACGGCTGGCGCGCCGAGAAGGACGGGTTCGGCCCGCCCGACCTGGTCGTCCGCTCGGACGACTACACCATGCCCGCCCAGCACCAGGACGTCTGGTGGCGGCCGATGAGCGACATCCCGGTGACCGAGCCGCGGTGGGTCCGCATGGTCGAAATCCGGCCGACCACGATGCCGGCGCGGAAGATCGTGCACCACGCGATCGCCTATCACGTGCTGAGCCCCGCGAACACCGCCGAGGTGAACACCGGCATCGGCTCGTTCGGCAACAGCAGCGCGGACGACCTGGTCAACCGTCGGCCGCAGCTGATGGAGTGGGCCATCGGCAAGGGATACGACCGCTACCTGGAGGGCACCGGCAAGATGGTCATGCCGGGCGAGAAGATCTCGTGGGACGAACACCTGCACGCCGTGGGCGAGGAGATCACCGGCGGCGTCGAGATCGGCCTCTGGTTCTACCCGAAAGGGCAGGAGCCGGCCAAGCACAGCTACCTGGTCGGCTTCACCGGGATCAAGCGCGGCCTGCCCGGCCAGGCGGCGCTCGACATCCCGCCGAACTCCATCGCGCAGACCGAAGGCTTCACGGTGCTGAAGGAGAACACCATCATCACCAACTTCCAGCCGCACTTCCACCTGCGTGGAAAGGCGATGCAGGTCGAGGCGATCCTGCCAGACGGCCAGACGCAGACCATCAGCTACGTCGGCAACTTCAACTTCAACTGGATGACGAACTACATCTACGCGGACGATGCGGCGCCGGTGTTCCCGAAGGGGACGATCATCCACGTCATCGCGTGGTACGACAACACGCGCGCGAACAAGAACAACCCCGACCCGGATCAGTGGGTCGGGTACGGCGACCGCACGGTCGACGAGATGGCGCACGCGTGGATGAACGTGGTCTACCTCTCGGATCAGGAATACCAGGACCGGATCGCCAAGTACGGCGTCGGCGTGACCAACGGCGTCAAGCCCACGGGCCGGCAGACGCAGCAGCAGTGAGCAGGAGCGACGGCATGATGAGGAACCGATGGCGAGCGGGAGTGCTGGCCGCAGCCGTGGCCCTGGGCTGCGGTGCGCTCCCCGGCGCCCAGACGAGGCTCCCAAGCGAGCCCGGCGGCGCGTCGGGCCGCAGCATCACGGGTGCGTTCGAAGGCTGGTACGACGAGAAGGACGGCAGCCACGTGTTCCTGGTCGGCTACTACAACCGGAACCTCGGCGAAGCGGTCGATATCCCGATCGGGCCGAACAACCGCATCGAACCTGGCGGGCCAGACCTCGGACAGCCAACGCACTTCCTCCCGGGACGCCAGGTCGGGATGTTCACGGTGAAGGTGCCGAAGACCTTCACCGCCGACCAGCGCCTGACCTGGACGATCAGCGTCAACGGGGAGAGCACGGCGATCCCGCTCCGCCTGAACACGGACTACAACGTCAGCCCATTCGAGGACGCGGCGGTCCACAACACGCCGCCGGCGCTCTCCTTCGAGGCGGAGGGTGCCTCCATCCAGGGGCCGGTCGCCTCGATCGCCGATGCGCTCCCGCGCACGGCGACCGTGAACACGCCCACGCCGCTCTCGCTCTGGGCGAGCGACGATGCGAAGTACACGAGCGGGACGAACGCGCCGATGACGAAACCGCGACCGCCGGTGACGGCGATGTGGTCCCTGTATCGCGGACCGGGCGCCGTGACGTTCGACCCGGCGAACGGACGCCCGCACCTGAAGACCACGCGCGGCGGTCAGGTTGGCCAGCCATACGCAGGGACGGGCGACGTGACCGCCACATTCACGCGCCCCGGCGAGTACATCCTCCATGTCGTGGCAAACGACTACTCAGGTCCCGGCGGCGCGGGCGAGGTCTGCTGCTGGACGACGGCCATGCTGAAGGTGACCGTACGGTGAACCGCGGCGACTGATGGGCCGTGTGGCGCTGCGCGACCGACCTGGGATTCGCAGCACCCGCGAGGCGAACCAGCCACTCGGTCCGCTGGCATGCAGCGGGCATCCGGCTCGCGCTTGACACGGCGTCGTCGTCGTGGATGATGGCGCAATGCTGCGACCCTCGCCGGGGCTACGGCGCTGTGCCCTCACGCTCGTTCTGTTGGCCTTCCTCATCGCACCAGCGGCGGCACAGCCGCCGCTCGGCCCGACTCCAGCCGAGTTCTTCGCGACCGACGACCGGTTGACCCGACTCGAACAGTGGGTCATCGCTGCCGCTGATCACCAGCCTGGTGAGCCAGACCAGTACTCGCGTGCCCTGTCGCAGTGGAACCTGACGGACCTGCAGGCGCTCTGGGTGGACCTGAACGCGATGGCGCGGCTGATGCGCGACCGCTCCCTCGGCACGTTCCATGTGGAGACCCGCAACCGGTTCTGGACGCGCGTCGTCTACTCGCGGAGGCAGATGCAGGCGCTCCAGCGGCTGGCGTGCGTGGCCGGAGGGAGCCTCGACGCGTCAGGTGCGGCGATGCCGGTGGGCAGCGTTCGCCGTGAGTGTGTGGGCGCCTTCCCTGTAAACACGTTGCCCGACAGCTTGAAGGACGTGGCGCTGTGGTACGGGCGCGAACGTGTGCGCAGGGGGGACGACAACCTGGTCTGGAGGCGAGGCGCGCTGCTCCACTCGGATGTCGCGATGCTCGAGACCCCTGTGCTCACGCAGGTGGGATCGGAGTCGCTGCCGTTCGGGCCAAAGCGGTTCCGACGGGAACTGCTCGATGGGCAGACCGGAGCCGTGACGCTGACCGGCATCCACTGGTCCCTCGCCGAAGCAGCAGTCGGGTTCGTGACGCCTTCCGGTGCCGCGAAGCCTGCGCCTGGGCAGGACCCGTGGGTGCGTTCCTGGTACGAGGCGACGGTGACCTGGATGCAGGGGACCGACCAGCACGACGAGGAGCACCTCAACGCGGCGCTCTCGCTCTTTCCAGCTGACAGCCGCCTGTGGTTCCTCGCTGGTTGTGAACATGAGGCGTACGCCTCTCCCGCAATTCAGGTGGCCCTCGACGGCGCCAGGGATGCCGGCCGGCTCGGCACCGCCAGGGACGAACTGCGCCGTGCGCGCGACGCCTTCGTCAGGAGCATCGAGGCAACGCCTGACAATCCCGAAGCACACCTGCATCTCGGACGGGTGCTCACGCTGCTCGGCGACGCGGAGGAGGCGATTCCGCACCTGACCGCGCCGCACGACACCCTGCCTTCGATTCGGCTGCGCTACTTCAATCGCATGTTCCTCGGTGCCGGACTCGAGCGGGTGCAGCGGTTCAGCGACGCCGCGGACGCGTACGACGACGCGGCACGGTTGTTCCCGAGGGCGCAGTCGCCACTCCTCGCGCGGTCGGCGCTGGCGCGTCGGCGTGACGCCTACGAGCCTGCGCGAGACGCCGTGGCGCGCCTGTGGGCACTCGCTCCTGGCGCAGACGATGACGACCCGTGGTGGGCCTACTCGGTGGCCCACGCCTCAGGAGCCGACGCGCTGGTGACGTCGGTGTGGGAGGCGGTCCGATGATGGCGCAGCGTCCGGCTCTCGCGATGCTGGTGTGCACTGCGCTCGTTGCGTGGAGTGCGGTCTCCTTCGCCCAGGACGCGACCTTCCGCTCGGTCGTCGAACGTGTGCGTCTCGACGCACTGATCACGGAAGGGGGACAGCCGGTGACGGGGCTCACCGCCGCCGACCTCGACGTGCTCGACAACGGGGTCCGGCAGACGCTGGAGTACGTCAGCCTCGATCAGATTCCTGTGAACGTGGTGTTCGTGCTCGACATGAGCGAGAGCGTCTCCGGACGCGTGCTCGACGAGCTGCGCCGTGCAGTCAGGGGCGTCGCGGGGAGCCTGCGCGATCGGGACCAGAGTGCGCTCATCACGTTCAGCCATCGTGTCGCGCTGACGTCCGGCCTGAGTGAGGATTCGCGGACGCTCGCCGCATCGCTGTCCGCGCTCGCGCCTGGCGGAGGCACGGCACTCATCGACGCCATGTACGCGTCCCTGTGGGTGGCGGCTCCAGACCCCGGACGCGCCGTCGTGATCGTCTTCAGCGATGGCCTGGACACGTCGAGCTGGCTTACACGAGAGTCCGTGATCGATACCGCGAAGCGGGCCGACGCGGTCGTCTACGCGGTGACCACGCGAAGCGCACGACACGACTCATTCCTCTCCGAGCTGACCGAGACAACCGGTGGACGCGTCTTCGACATCTCCTCCCCGGAGCGGCTCCCGGGCACCTTCGCGGCCATCCTCGAGGAGTTCAGGCAGCGTTACCTCGTCAGCTACGCACCCACAGGTGTGAAGGCCGCGGGCTGGCACCGACTCGAACTGCGCGTGCGCGGCCGCCGGGCGGCGGTGAAGATGCGGCAGGGCTACCTGGCCGGGCCGAACTGAGCGCCAGTCCAGCGGCTCGAGCCGGCCCTCAGCCTGCCGGTCCCGTTCACGCCTCGATGCCGTATTCGCGCATCTTCCGCCAGAGCGTGACGGTGCTGATGTTCAGCGCCGCCGCCGCGCGCTTGCGGTTGCCGTCGTGCCGCTCGAGTGCGCGCCGAATGAGGTCCCGCTCCTGCGTGCGCAGGCTCAACGGACCGCCCGTGCCCGGGCTGCGCTTGCGCGCGAGCACCTCGGGTGGCAATTCGCGGAGCGTGACACTGGTTCCGTGCGAAAGGATCACGGCACGTTCGATTGCATGTTCCAGTTCGCGCACGTTGCCGGGCCAGTCGTAGGCCATCAACGCCGTCATGGCCTCGGCAGACACGGTCTTCACGTCCTTCTTCAAGCGGCCTGCTGTTCGTTGCACGAATGAGTGCACGAGCGCCGGGATGTCCTCGCGCCGGTCGCGCAGGGGAGGGACGGTAATGATGAAGGCCGCCAGCCGGAAGTAGAGATCCTCACGGAAGGTCCCCTTCGCGACGGCCGCCCTCAGGTCGCGGTTGGTGGCGGCGACCACACGGGCGTTGACGCGAATCGTGCGTTCCCCGCCCACCCGCCTGATCTCGCGCTCCTGCAGCGCGCGCAGCAGCTTGGCCTGGAGCGCTGGGGCCATCTCACCGATCTCGTCGAGGAAGATCGTCCCGTTGCCCGCGACCTCGAAGAGGCCTGCCTTGTCGCGCGTGGCGCCGGTGAACGCGCCCCGGACGTGGCCGAACAGCTCCGACTCGAGCAGCGTCTCGGTGAGTGCCGCGCAGTTCACAGAAACGAACGGCTCTTCGGCCCGAGGGCTCTGGTCGTGAATCATCCGGACGATGAACTCCTTGCCCGTGCCGCTCTCGCCGTAGACCAGGACGGTCGTGTCGATCGGCGCGACACGTGCGGCCAGCTCGAGCACGTCGCGCATCGCCTCGCTTCGCGCGATGAAGTGCTTCGACGTGGCGTGGCGGGCCACACGCTCGCGCAGCAGATCGAGCTCACGCTCGCGCTTCTCGACGGCGCGCTCGCGCTTCGCCACGGCCTGCAGGCGCCGTTGCACGGCCGCTCGGAGGCGCTCCACCTCCTGTCCCAGACCGCGACCCTGGAAGTCGTCGCGGAACGTCTCGAGCTCAGCGCCCCACTGCGCCGCATCCCGGCCCACGACCGTGCACAGCGGTCGGCCCTGCCCGGCACATGACAGCTCACGGAAGTAGATCTCCCGTTCGAAGCAGGCGCTGGCGAATCCGCTGATGTAGCCCGTCAGCGACCAGCAGACCGGCGACTCGGTGGCGCCGTACTGGTGAACGTGCTGTTCCGCCTCGTACGAATCGCGCCATTCGATCTCCGCGCTGAAACGCCCCGTGGCGGCGTCGAAGGCGACAGCACGCACCCGCGACCGGACGATCCCCTCGAGGGCATGCACCACCGCGCCGGTGCGCAGGCCCTCCATCGGGTCGGCCCACGCGCCGCGATCGCGGAGACCGATGGCGTCGTGATAGCCGTCCGCAAACCCGAAGCGCAGCAGCAGGCGACGTGTCGTGGCGAGACCAAAGGTGTCGATCAGCTCCTTGCGCAGCAGACCCATGGCCGCAGCGCTCAGGATCACGACCCGCTGGTCGTGCAGGCGGATGACACCGTCGTCGGGGTGGAAATCGAGCAGCTCCGCGAGCTGCATCGGGCGGGCGTCCATCGGACCACGATACCCCGCCAGGCGGGGGTCGATCGTGGCAACGCGTCCGAGGAGATGCGCAAGGGTGGCCGCCCCAGCGAGGGCGGCCGTCGGGTGCGTGGCGTCGATCGGTCCGCTCATGCCACCTGGGCGTGCGCCGGCTGTGCCGCGCCTTCACCGCCGCCGTGGCTGCGCAGGAACTCCAGCTCATGAGCACGGTCGCCGTAGATGTCCTGCGCTTCGCGCCACAGCAGCTCGGCCGTGACATGGGGGCAGTCCGGTGGGCACCGCGCATCGAGCGCCATCCCGGACCGGCGACGGTGCATCACCATGGCGTCGTGCCAGGCTGCCAGTCGCTGCGCCAGGTCGACCGCCTCGCGCGTGCCAATCGCCTTTCCCAACGCGGTATACGGAGTCATCGTCCTCACGGGCCTGCCCTCGATGAAAAGGGCCGCGGCACGCTGGCGCCTCCCGAGCGCAGCCCACCGCGGCCATCCCTGAAAAGACAAGGGCCGCCGCGGCGGCATCTGCCGCCCGCACCGGCCCTGCGATGCCGCAGGCGCGGGGGCTCTCACCCTCGCCCGAAGCTCGCGTGCCCACAGCGATCGCAACATCGAGGCCAGAGCCCGACGAGGGAAACAGAGCGATTTTGTTGGGATTCGAGTGGGGCTGTCGCGGCGGCAGGCGTTTCAGTGTGAAACGCGTTTCAGAGTGAAACGATTCGGGAACCCGGAGCCGGGAGTCTTCGGGCCAGAAGTCGACCCCGCCGGAAGCCTGAAGCCTGAAGCCCGAAGCCCGAAGCCTGTAATTCAGTGATGCATCACCGGCAGCGCCGCGTGCCAGAGGAACCACGCGCCCATGACGAGCACGAACACCTGCGACAGCCGATTGAGGGTCGTACGCTGGCGTATGAGCAGGGCATCGGCCAGGGAGACGCCGAGCAGGGCAGGAGCCGTGCCCAGGCCGAAGGCCACCAGCGCGAGCGCACCCCGAGCGGGTCCTCCCGTCGCCATCGCCCCCAGCACCGCGGTGTAGAGCAGGCCGCACGGGAGCAGGCCAAGCAGCAGGCCGAGCGTGAAGGGATGCGACGGCATCCTCGCACTGAGCCGCCCGGTGAGGCGATGCGCCCACAGTCCAGGGCTCGCACCGGGGGAGAACGAGAGAAGCCCCGCCGCACCGGAGACGATGAGCGCGCCGCCCGCGAGAACAGCCGCCGCCCTCTGCAGACCCATCAGCGCACCGGCAACCTGCAGCGCGCTCCCAAGCGCGCCTGCCGCCGCTCCGAGCGTGCCATACGTGACCAGCCGACCGGCCGTGTACCACGCCTGCGCCGCCCAGGGAACCAGTGCGCCGACCGGCCTGGCGTACCGGCGCGAGACGATCAGCACGAACGGCGCACACATCCCCACGCAGTGCCCAGCGCTGCCGAGGAAGCCGAGCGTCAGGAACGCCACCAGATCCAGGTGCGACCCGACGCTCGCCAGTGCGTGGACGTGCTCGTGCATCAGGAGTGATAGTGCAGGGCCGCCGCGAGCCCCGGATCCTTCACCGGCACCGGCGTGCACCGCGAGAGGGCCCAGGTGAACACGAGCGTGAACAGCCCGATGAACCCGATCGTGCCGGCAAACTCGACGACAGGCAGGTGCGCCTGCGCGGCCCCTTCACCCTCGCCGACCGCGGGGCCCACCATCAGGTAGAGCTCCCAGAACTGCGCGAACATCACGAGCACCGCCACGGGAATGAGCCGGCCTGGCGTGCGCTTCGCGTCGCGTGGAATCATCACCAGGAAGGGAATCGCGAACTTCAAGGCCGGCAGCGCCAGCAGGAACGGCAGCCAGCCGTTGCTTGCACGTCGCAGGAAGTAGGCCGTCTCCTCGGGGATGTTGGCGTACCAGATCAGCATGAACTGGCAGAAGTAGATGTAGGCCCAGAACCCGGTCCAGGCGAACAGCATCTTGCCGATGTTGTGCAGGTGGTTGTCGTTGAGGAACCCGCGAAGGGCGCCTGCCGACACGAGCAGCGCCGCCACGAGCGTCACGAAGGCCGTACCCGTCTGGGCCGCATCCGTGAAGACCAGCACCGCAAACATCGTCGAGAACCAGTGCGCGTCGAGCGACAGCAGGAAGTAGAACGCGCTGATGCTGAAGGTGATCGCGAAGACGACGAGGAACGCACCAGACGCGGTCCGCATCGTCCGCGTCGCGCCAATGCCGCCCTCGCGATCCTGCCGTTGCGATGCGCCGACGATCAGCGCCCGGAATCCGGTCCAGACCAGCACGCTCGCGCCGACCAGGATCGCGAACATCCGCAGGTTGAGGAACGGCGCCTTGTGCGTCAGTAGTTCGTTGGCGCTGACGACGTCGGGATGCGCCCACTCATAGAGCGACGGTGCGCCAAGGATGACCAGGAGCGCGAGCACGCCGCCCGGCAGGATCCACGCGCTCATCGCCTCGGGCACACGCCGCATCGTCACGGCCCACGTGCCGCCCGCCAGGTTGACGATCGCCACCCACACGAGCCCGAAGACACCGAGGCCGAGCGCGTAGAACGCACCAATCAGGTACGCGCTCCAGGCGAGGGTGTGGGCCCCGCTCGAGAAGGCCCAGGCCAGCGCGGCCCCGCCGATGACGACGGCCGCCGCGGCAGCCATCGTGACCATGGCCGGCACGCCAAGCCGGTCCGGGACAGCGGGCAGTGCCGCCGCATGTGACGCGCTCATGACCGTCCTCCGGAAATCGAATTCATTGCCGCTGCTGTCGGCACCGGCTGCGCCTGTCCCGCCGACGCACCGGCTGCGGGCGTCGCGCCAGAGGCCGGTGCGGAGGCGGGCGCGACGGGTTCCACCGACTGCATCTGCCTGACGTAGTGCACCACCGACCACATGTCACGCGCGTCGAGCTGGCGCGCGTGGCTCGGCATCGAGCCCTGGCCGCGCATCGGCCGATGGAAGATCTCGCCGTCGGCCCAATCACGCACCTTCTGGGTCATCAGGCTGGGCGGCTTCGGGAACACCAGTGTGAGTGTGCCGTCGCCGGCTCCCTTCGGGCCGTGGCAGGTGATGCACACGTTCTCGTATACGAACTTGCCGTGCGCAATCACCTCTGGCGAGTGGGGCAGCGGGTTGACGAGCGCGGCGGCCTCGGCGGCCTGCGCCTGCTTGTACGGATACGGCGTCTCGTCGATCGCCACCGCACCGGCCGGTGCTTCCAGCGTGCCGGTCGGCCGACCTCCGAAGATGTCTGCGCGCTGGGGCTTCAGCTTCGGCTGGTCGATCATGTCGAGCCTGTTGCCTTCCCGATGCGGCGACCGTCCGGCGGGGAGCCCGAGGTCGCATCCCGCCGCAGCGAGCGCGAGGCCCGCCACCGCCACGCGCATCAACCCAATCGTGGTGCTACGCATGGTTCGCACCCTCCACCTCCACCAGCCGCACATCGTCGGCCCCGAGCGACTGCACGAACCGTTGTGCCGCGTCTGCCTGCCACTTCGGGTCGGTCGATGAGATCCACAGGACGAACCGGTCGACCGTCGCACCGGTCTTCACCAGCAGCGGCGGCGGCTGCGGGACCGTGTCCTTCTTGCCCGCGACGATCGCCGTGATGGCGCTGCCGATGGCCGCGCAGAGGACCATCAGCTCGAACGTGATCGGGACGAACGCCGGCCACGACGCGTGCGGCTTGCCACCGAAGTTCATGGGCCAGTCGTAGACCATCACGTAGTTCTGGAACGCCTGCGCGAACAGGATGCCGAAGAGCGCGAGCCCTCCCGTGACCCACGGGATCCACGAGCGGCGCTGGCCCATGGCGTCTTCCATGCCGTGGACCGCGAATGGCGTCAGCATGTCGAAGTGCGTCCAGCCTTCCGAGCGGACGCGTGCCGCAGCGGCCAGGGCCTCGTCGGGCCCATGGAAATCGCCGAGCACACCGGTGATCGAGGTCGGTTTCATGGCTTACGTCTCCTGGAGCGCCGTGGCGGGGATGCCCCCGGTGAGCGCTGCGGGCATCGGGCTCGGTGCCGCCTTCGCGGGCACCCCTCGTGCCACTGTCGGATCCATCACGCTCTTCACCTCGGAGATGGCCACCACCGGCAGCATCCGCACGAAGAGCAGGAACAGCGTGAAGAACAGGCCGAACGAGCCGAGCAGGATCGCGTAGTCCCAGCGGCTCAGCGCATACATGCCCCACGAGGAGGGCAGGTAATCGCGGTGCAGCGACGAGACGACGATCACGTAGCGCTCGAACCACATGCCGACGTTGACCAGAATCGAGACGATGAAGAGCACCAGCGTGTGGCGCCGCATCGACTTGAACCAGAACACCTGCGGGATGATCGCGTTGCAGGTGAACATGATCGCGTAGGCCCACCCATAGGGGCCGAACGCGCGGTTCTTGAAGACGAACCCTTCATACGCGCTGCCCGAGTACCAGGCCATGAAGAACTCGGTCGCGTAGGCGAAGCCGACCAGCATGCCCGTGAGCATCAGGATCTTCGCCATGTTCTCCATGTGGTTCAGCGTGATGTAGTTCTTCATGCCGAAGTACCCGCGCATGAAGGTCATCAGCGTGATGACCATGGCGAACCCGGAGAAGATCGCGCCGATGACGAAGTAGGGCGGGAAGATCGTCGTGTGCCAGCCCGGGATGACCGACGTGGCGAAGTCGAACGACACGATGGTGTGGACCGAGAACACCAGCGGCGTCGCGAGCGCGGCGAGGACCATGTAGGCGGACTCGTAGTGGCGCCACGCGCGCTGCGATCCGTTCCAGCCGAAGCTCATCGCGTTGAACAGCTTCTGTCGCCACGGGTGCGTCGCACGGTCGCGGAGCGTCGCGAGGTCCGGCAGCAGGCCGAGGTACCAGAAGGTGAGTGACACCAGGCCGTAGGTGGAGATCGCGAAGATGTCCCACGCGAGCGGCGAGTTGAAGTTGATCCACAGCGGGCCGCGCGCGTTCGGATATGGCACGAGCCAGTAGGCGAACCAGGGCCGACCGAGGTGGATGACCGGGAAGATGCCCGCGCAGCAGACCGCAAAGAGCGTCATCGCTTCTGCGGCGCGGTTGATGCCGGTGCGCCACTGCTGCCGGAACAGGTACAGCACCGCGGAGATGAGCGTGCCCGCGTGGCCGATGCCGATCCAGAAGACGAAGTTGATGATGAACGAGCCCCAGCCGACCGGCTGGTTCACGCCGGCGATGCCCATCCCGGCGTAGAACAGTGTGATCAGCGAGAACACCAGCAGTCCGAGGAAGCAGAGCGCCACGCTGAAGGCGAGCCACCAGCGCTTCGTCGGGAACTGCTCGGCGTGCATGCAGATGTCCCGGTCGACATCGGCCCACTTCTTCGCCCCGGTGACGAGCGGCTCGGGAATCTCGAGGTCGCCGCCGTACGGGCCAGCGCCGGGAACGACGATCGGCCGGCCCGAGAGCTGGCTGTCGTCCATGACCGTGGCGTACGGGCTTACGTCATGCCTTGTCATTCCGCACCTTCGTCAAGTAGGAGATCGCGGGTTTCACCCCGACGGATTCGAGCAGCTTCATCGCGCGCGGGCTCGAGGCCAGTTGCGACACGCGCGAGTTCGGCGCGTGCGCGTTGCCGAACGTGATGGCCTTGGTCGGGCACGCTTCCATGCACGCGGGCACCACGGCGTCGTCCGGCAGGTTGTTGTGGTCCGTCCCGTTGCGGGTCGCCTCGGCGCGCGCGAGCCGGATGCGCTGGACGCAGAACGAGCACTTCTCCATGACGCCCCGGCTCCGGACGGTGACCTCCGGGTTGTTCTTCATCTGCATCGGCGGTCGCGCGTTCAGCTCCGCGTTCTTCGCAATGCGCGGGACCAGCCAGCGGAAGAAGCTGCTGTCCTGCTGCTTGCTCATTTCCCAGTAGTTGAACCGGCGCACCTTGAAGGGGCAGTTGTTCGCGCAGTACCGCGTGCCGACGCAGCGGTTGTAGATCTGCTGGTTCAGCCCGTCTTCGCTGTGCATGGTCGCCGAGAACGGGCAGACCGTTTCGCACGGCGCGTTCTCACAGTGCTGGCAGAGCATCGGCTCGAAGAGCGTCTGCGGTTCCTCGACGACGTCGAGGGGACCGTCCCAGACCTCCGCGCCCCAGCCGCCTTCCTTCTCGGGAGCGTCGTAGTAGCGGTCGATCCGGATCCAGGACATCTCCCGACCGTCGAGCATGCCGCGACGGCCGACCACCGGGATGTTGTTTTCGGCCTGGCAGCCGATGACGCACTTGCCGCAGCCGTTGCACGTGCTGAGGTCGATCGCCATCGCCCAGCGGGCATTCGGGTATTCGTGCTCGGGCCACGCGGAGGGCCCGCCCTCGAACTGCTCGGTCCCCGCAGCGGCGTTGGCCTCGAAGGCCGTGAGCGTCGTGGTCGGGACGATCGGCCGCGCCTCGCGATCGATGACGTCCGAACCCTGTGCGAACGCGAGCGGCTCGTTGCCCTGCGCGCGCTTGACGCTGACTGGCAAACCCGCCGCGATCAGGCGTCCGTTCGCGCGCTGGCGGAGCGGGAAGGCATTCGGTCCCACGTCCGCACCGATCGGGCCGCACGCCGTGCGCCCCAGGCCGAGCGGCAGCGCCACCTGATCGTGGTGCATGCCCGCGTGGCGATACACGGGCACGACGAGCTTCGCGTGACCGGCGTCCACCTCGACGAGGTCACCGTTGGCGAGCCCCATCTCGTCGAACCGCCGCGGCGCCATCGAGAGCGCGCCACCCCAGGTGATGCGGGTGATCGGATCCGGCAGTTCGTGCAGCCAGCCGTTGTTGCCGCTGCGTCCGTCGTTCAGCGAGCCGTGCGGGTAGAGCTGCAACTCGAGGCCGTCGGCCGGCGCCGATGAACCTGCCATCGCCAGCGCGGCGAGCGCCCCCGCGTCAAAGTGCCGGGGCGGCGCGTCCCCGGAGGCGGCCGGCTTCCAATACCCGGCTCGCAGCACTTCGTTCCATGCCGCATCGAAGGCCGGATCTCCGGTGTCATTCCCCAGGCGTGACGCCCACGCCGCGCGGAGGTAGTGCCACGCGAGGCTGGTGCTTGGGGCCCGCTCCGCGGTGTTCACCGCCGGGGCCGGCGGCAGGGTGGTGACCGCCTTCACGGCGGCGACGCATGCGGGGTCGCCAACGGCCGCCGCCCAGTCGACCATCACCTCGAGCAGCCCGCGCGTGTCGAACAGCGGCTGCATGACCGGCTGCTGGACGGCGCACGCGCCGCCGGGGAGTTCCGCGTCGCCCCAGGCCTCGAACGGATGGCTGGCCGGTGCAAGGACATCGGCGAGACGGCCCGTTTCGTCGAGCCTGTCGTTGAGCGACACGATGTACGGCACCTTGGCCATGGCCTCGGCGAAGTTCACGCCGGTCGGCGCGTCGTACACTGGGTTCGCGCCGGCGACGATCAGCATCGCGACCCCGCCTGACCGCATCTCGTCTGCCAGCGTCGCCAGCGCGTCAGCGTGCGTCGCGGCTTCGCGCGAGAGTGGGGCGGCCTCATCGAACAGCCCGGCCTCGAATGCGCCGAGCGTCACGTTCAGCAGGATGGCAGCCGTTTCGAGCGCCACGCCAGACGACGAGGTGCTGGCGGGGCCACCAGCGACGACGAGTGCGTGACCGCTCGCGGCGGCGAGTTCGGTGGCGAGCTTGCGAAGCGCATCAGCCGGTACGCCGGCGCCTGTCGACACGGCCTCGATGGTGAACGGTGCGAGGGCACGCGCCGCCTCTGCGTTCCCGGCGAGCGGCCCGAGCCCTTTCACGACGATCAACTCGTGCGCGAGAGCGGCCGCGACACTGGCGAGACGCGAGTCGCGCACGCGAATGCGGCTGTCGGCGTTCGCGCCGGTCAAGGAGAGCCGACCTTCGAGCTGGACGAACCGGCTCATGCGACGGGCACCGGCGCCGCCCGGAGCGCGGCGAATCGCGAAGTCGCGATCGAGGCCGGTGCTCGAGTCGTCCAGGAAGTCGGCACCGAGCCCGACCACCAGGTCGGCGGCGTCCAGCTTCGGGCGCGGAACTGCGGCATGCCCGAACGCGCGGGGCCAGGCCTCGGCAGCCGCCTCGCTGGCGAGCGGACTCCAGACGACGTGGCGCAGGCCGGTCTGCGTTCGGAGCGCCTCGATCGCCGACGTGAGCGCCGGGCTCTGCACGGGACCGGTCAGCAGCACCGACGTGCGACCCGTGTCCTTCAGCCGCGACACGACGTCAGCCGAGACCGAGTTCCACGCGAGCGACACCGCGGCATCGGGTCGTCGGCGCACGGACAGTGGCCCGCGCGCGCGGTCGGGATCGTAAAGGTCCATCAGCGCGGCCTGGTGGCGCGCCGTGACGCCGCGGCCGTTGATGGCGTCGGCACGCGGCGCGACGAGAATCGGCCGTCCCTCACGCGTGCGCACGAGCACGGGCGCGCCGTCGATCACCGTATGGAAGTAGCGCGCCTTCCCCATGCCGTCGACGAGGTTCTCCGGCATGTCGTGAAAGGCCACCGAGTTCTCCGGCGGGACCTGACAGGCAGCGCTGCCCAGCGCCGCGGCCGCCGCCACGACGCTCGAGAGGCGCAGGAACTCGCGCCGGTCGACGCCGGTGGCTTCCGGCAGTGCATTGGTCTGGTGTCCACTCATAGTCATTTCCCTACCGGTGACAGGCGACGCAGTCGGTCGACGCCTTCATTTCCGGCTTGCGATGGCAGTCGAGGCACCACTGCATGTTGAATGGCTTCTGGACCGAGACGATTTCCATCTCGGCCACCTTCCCGTGGCAGTTCTGGCACGCCACCATCGGCTTGCCTTCCTCGTCCACGAGCGGCAGCTTCGACTCGCCCTTCTCGTTCTTCGCGTTCAGGTGCGCGGAGTGATCGAAGTAGACGAAGTCGGGGAGGTCGTGCACCTTCACCCATGGAATGGGCTCGCCCCGGTCCCAGTACTCCTTCATCTTCAGCACCCACTCCTTGTTCAAGCCGACCGTCGAGTGGCAGTTCATGCACACCGCGGTTGATGGCAGCGTGGAGTGCCGGCCCTTGTACGGCATCGTGTGGCAGTAGAGGCACGGAATGCCGAAGCCGCCCACGTTGACGTTCTCGCCCTTCTCGTTCACCTGCATCACCGGAGCACCGGCCATGCGCTTGTGCGAGAAAGCAATCGGCTGGCGTGGCGCGTAGCCCTTGCGTACGTTGCTCAGCGCGTAGCCGAGCGACGCCATCACGAACAGCACCAGCACCGTGATGGCGATGCGGATGACGCTCCTGCCCTTCATTCGCGAACTCCCGTCGTGGTTGCGGACGCCTTGGACGCCGGCCCCGATCGGCCCGGCCCCTCATCGTCGAAGAGGATGCGGACCGCGGGCGTGTCGAGGTCGTCGAACTGCCCACTCATCGCGGCCCAGATGAAGAAACCGACGGCGATGGCCGCGATCAGCAGCGCCAGCGGTAAGAGGACGAATACGGTTTCCATCTCAGGCTCCGAGCGGATCCGTCGAGGCACGCGCGGCCAGCCGTCCGTCAGGCCGCGCGAACGTACGAGTCGCTGTCGACGACAGCACGACCGTCAGTGAAGAGAGCGGCATCAGCACCGCGGCGAGCAGCGGGCCGACGAGGCCTGCCAGCGCCAGCGTCGATACGGTGGCGTTGTACGCGAGTGAGAAACCGATGTTCCGGCGGATGATGCCGCGCAGCCGGCGCGACCCCTCCATGATGTCGAGGAGCGGGCGGACACCTTCACGCGTGAGCACGATGTCGGCGGCCACGATCGTCGCGCCCATGCCGCCGTGCACCGCCACGCCGACGTCCGCGAGCGCAAGCGCTGCGGCATCGTTCACGCCGTCACCGACCATCACGATCGACCCGGCACCCTCGCGCGCCGAGACGAGCTGCTGCACGTAGTCACGCTTCGCTTCCGGCGTGAGGCCACCGTGGACGTCCGCCGGCTCGAGGCCGAGTTCCGCCCCAATCCGCGCCACGACCTCCGGGTGATCGCCGGAGACGATGCGCACGTGCACGCCCCTGGCCCGTAGCCGATCGACCGTGCGCCGCACATCGGGACGCAGCGCGTCGCCGAGTCCGGCGACACCAGCGATGCGGCCGTCGATCGAGACGAAGATCGGGCTCATGCCGTCCGCCAACATCGTGGTGGCGGCGGCATCCACGTCGGCGGGCACAATGGCTCTGTCCGTTGTGACGTGTGCCACGCTGCCGACCCGCACGTCATGTCCGTCGAGTCGACCCCGGATGCCAAGGCCCGGCGTTTCCACCACCTCGTCGACCGTGCGTACGAGATGGAGCGGCGTGCCGTTCGCATGCTGGAATGCCCGCGCCACCGGATGCGACGACTCCTGCTCGAGCGCACGCGCCAGCTCCAGCGCGCCTTCGTCTCCGTGATACCGAACCACGCAAGCGCGACCTTCGGTCAGCGTGCCGGTCTTGTCGAGCAGGACGGTATGCACGTGCCGCAGGCGGTCGAGCGCGTCGGGGTTCTTCACGAAGATGCCGGCCCGAGCGGCCCGCATGAGGGCAATCGACATCGCGAGCGGCACCGACAGCCCGAGCGCACAGGGGCACGAGACGACGAGCAGGGCGACGACCCGGGTCAGCGCGGTGTCGATCTGGCCGACCGCGAATCCGTAGGCCAGCGCTCCGAGCGCGACCACGAAGAGCGCCTTGACGAACCGTCGCGCCATCGCATCCGTGGCCTGCAATACCGCCGGCTTGTGGGCCAGCGCATCCTGCACGACGGCGAGGAGGGCGCCGACGCGCGTCCGCGCACCGGCCGCGTCCACCCGCACGATGAGCCGCGCGCCCACGTTCGTTGCGCCGGCGTGCACCGTATCGCCGGCGTCCACCGGCACCGGGACCGACTCGCCGGTAATGACCGCGTTATCCAGGGATGAACGACCGACCAGCACAACACCGTCGACCGGCACCAGCTCGCCGCTGCGGACCTCGACCCGGTCGCCAGGGGTCAGCGCCGCCAGTGGGACCTCCACGGATGTCGCGTCCGGGCCGTCCCCCTCGAGGCGCCGCGCGAATTCGAGGAACGCGACGCCGCGCAGGCTGTCCGCGCGCTCGAGCGCCGCCCGCTGGGCGCTGCGCTGCAGCTGCCGCGCACCGAGCAGCGCGGCGGTCAGCATCGCGAGCGAGTCGAACCAGACCGGTCCGGACCCGATCACGACGTTCCAGGCGCTCGCGAGTGCGCCGATCGTCAGGCCGACCGCAATCGGCAGGTCGATATGCACGAGCCCGGCCCTGAGCCCCGCGATGGCTGTCTGGAAGAACGGTCGGGCAGAGAAGGTGAGGACCGGGACGGCGACCAGGAGCGAGAACCAGCGGAAGAACACCTGGAACTGCGATGCCATCCCGGAGTAGTCGCCGGCATACAGCGCGCCGGAGAGGAACATCAGGTTCATCGCACACGCGGCGGCGACCCCGAGGCGCGCGAGCGCAGCCCGATCTTCCGCGCGTCGCGCATCCTGCACGCGGGACGCCTGATGCACGTGCGGGGTGTAGCCAAGGCGATCGAGCGCGCGGCCAATCGTCGAGAGCCGCGTCTGCGCAGGACGCCAGGTGACCTCGGCAACCGCGCTCCCGTAGTTCAGCCGCACATCGTCGACCCCCGCGAGGACCGCCGGCAGCTTCTCGACGAGCCAGACGCAGGCCGCGCAGTGCACGCCCTCGAGATACAGTCGTGTGCGGCGGCGCTCGTCGCCGAGCGTGTCACTCGCGCCGTCCTGGACCTGTGGGTCGTCGAAATCCTCGAAGCTGCGTCCCGAGACGCGCGCAGGCTCGAGCGCCGCGCGCTGCTGGTCGACGAGCCGGTAGTACTGGTCGAAGCCCCACTCGCGAACGAGCGTGTAGACCTGTCGGCACCCGGCGCAGCAGAACTGCTCCGCATCCTGCGCACGTACGAGCGCCGCCGGCACCGGCTGGCCACAGTGGGCGCAGGCCGCTGCCGCGGTCGTACGGGCGCGTGGTGCCGAGGCCGGACTCATCGAACGCGCGCCTCCGTCGTCGTGGAGGTGTCCGCGGTCACGTTGATCCGGTCGGCGTGGACGAACCGCATCGCCTGCTGGCGTGTGTCGATCCGGAACTCCCAGGTGCCGGGCTGATCGAGGCGCACGAGCGTGCGGTAGCTGCCGGGGGTCGTCGGGAGCCCGACCAGATCGCCGCGCTGGTTCAGGCGCGTGTCCGAGGGGCGCACGGCGAGGAACTTGCCGGTGAGTCCGGAGACGGGACGGCCCTCACGGTCGTGGACGCTGATGTCGACCGGACGCGGCATGCCCGGGTAGTGCGGCACGCCGGCCGGAAGCTCGTACTGCACCGTCCAGCCGAGCTGTCGGCTTGCGTCGAGCACGCTCTCGTCGGCATCCCACGATTCAGCGGCTTCGTAATAGCCCTCGATCGGGCGCGGCGCGTTCGGACGGGTCGCCACCCATACGAGCACCGCGCACGCCACGATGGACATCGTGAGATGGCCGCCGATGTAGATCGGCCAGCGATACTCGGACAGCAGCCGGAGCACTCGTTTCATTGCGCGCCTCCAGAGCCGTTGAACGGCCCGAGCAGCAGGAACTCCATTTCCCTCCTGAAGCCATGGTCGGACGTCACGAGGTAGCGGACGTGCGCCTGGCCATTGACGAAGAGCCGCCGCGGCACCGTGGCGACGGCATTGATCGTCACGACCTTCTCCGCCGCGACGACGACCGGCGATTCGCTGAGCACCAGCGATACGTCCCTGGGCTCGATGACCTCGATCGTGAAGCGGTGCGGTTCCTGTGACTGGTTGGTGAAGCGGAACCGCTGCTGGTTCGCCACGTCGCCCGAGTTGAGCATCCGATACGGCTCGCGCCCACCGCGCACGACCTCGACCATCGCGTCGGCGCGCGTCGCGATCAGCGCCGCGAAGGTGCCCCAGGCGATCAGCATCAGCACCAGGTAGGCCAGGTTGCGCGGACGCCACAGGTGGCGGATGCCGCCCTGCTGCTCGCGCTCGGAGGTGAACTTGATGAGGCCGGTCGGACGTCCCAGCTTCCGCATCACCTCATCGCACGCGTCCACGCACTGCGCTGTCCCGATGCACTCGACCTGCAGCCCGCGCCGGATATCCACGCCCGTCGGGCACGCGGTGACGCACGCATTGCAGTCGACGCAGGCACCCGCCGTCGGGAGGAGCACGCGCGAGCGGGTCCTCGGCTCACCGCGCGTGGTGTCGTAGGCGACGAGCAGCGTGTCCTTGTCCGAGAGCACGTTCTGCAGGCGCCCGTAAGGGCACGCGATCGTGCACATCTGGTCGCGGAACCACCCGAAGTCGAACACGATCAGCGCGGCCACGAACGAGATGGTGAAGATGGCGCCCTTCCACTCCAGTGGCTGGTGCAGCAGCCCTGGGCCGAGCGCCTCCCAGCTCGTGAAGTACGCGACGAAGTTCGCCGCCATCAGCAGCCCCACCAACGCGAACAGCGTCCACTTGACCGCCTTGATGCGGACCTTCCGGGCGTTCCACGGCTCGCGGTTCAATCCGCGCTGCTTCGCAGGGCCGCCCTCCACCCACGCCTCGATCGGCCGGAACAGGAACTCGAGGTAGACCGTCTGCGGGCATCCGAAGCCGCACCACACCCGGCCGAATGTCGATCCGACGAAGAACACCGTCACCACGACGCTGAACCCGAAGGCCAGCAGGACCAGGTTCTCCGTCGGGTGGAACACCGCACCGAACAGGTGCGTGCGGCGCGATTCGAAGTCGAAGAAGACTGCCGGGTACCCGCCGACCTTGATGAGCGGCAGCGCGAAGAACAGGGCGACCAGCAGGTAGCCGATGTTCCGGCGAATACGCCAGAAGTGCCCCTTGTGCACGACGGGATGCATGAACTTCCGCTTCCCGTCAGCAGAGAGGCTGTAGAGCAGCTCCTCTTCTGGTGCGACGTCGAAGATCCGATCCTGGGCTGCAGGCGCAGCCACCGGCGCGGATCCATTCGGGACGTATGCGCGTGCCTCGGCAGACATCTCAGTGCCCCGCGATCGGCTCCGCGGCAAACACCTCACCCTCGGGCGCACGCGGGTTCGGCGGGTTGGAGCCCTGCAAGCTGCGGATGTACGACACCAGCGCGGAGAGTTCCTCGGGCCTCAGCGCACGCCCCCATGGCGGCATGCCCTTCGCGGGCCAGCCCTTCGCCACGGTCTGGAAGATCTGCTCCACCGAGCCACCGTGGAGCCAGTGGTCGTCAGTGAGGTTGGGGCCGATGAGCCCCTGTGCCTGGGGGCCGTGACACGGCGCACAGGACTTGGCGAAGCGGGCTGCGCCCGTCTCGACGATCGCCGCGTTCCCTGCGCCGGCCAGCAGTTCAGCGGGCTTCGGCGGCACGAGCGGGTTTGCGTCGAAGTACGCCTGCACGGCAGCGACCGACTGCTGCGTCTGCTGCCGGTACTCGGCTTCCATCGTTCCCTCGCCGAAGCTGAGGGCGTAGAACATCAGGTACGCCGCGGAGAACAGGAGCGAACCCCACAGGATGGCCATGAGCCATCCCGGCATCGGGTTGTCGTATTCCTTGATGCCGTCCAGCTCGTGAAGGACTTTGTCGTCGTACTGCGCCATGATGTGTTCTCTTCACCCTCGGTGAGGGCGTTCCTGGGCGGCGCTCGCGTCACCCGCATCGTCGAGTGCCATGCGTGCGCGGACGTCGAGGTCGGTGGCACTGGTGCGGAACAGCTTGATCGTCACGACCACGTACACCGCGACGAAGAAGAGCAGCGACGCGACCGCCAGCGTCGTCGACAGGTTGGTGGCGAGTTCCTGAAGCATCGGCCTACTGGGTCGGGCCGCCAGTGGCGGGCCGTGACGTGTCATGCGAGGCGCTCGAGCGTGGTGCGGGCTCGGGCGAGTGCGCGGCGGCCGCCGGCTTCGCAGCGGGCGTGGGCTCGCTGCTGCGTGCGGTCGGCGTGTGTGGTTGTACCGCGGGTGTGCCGCTGGCCGGATCGGCCGCTGCGGCCGCAGGCGCCGGCTGTGCGGCCGGCAACTGCAGCGTTGCGGAGTACGAGCCCTGCGGCTCAGGCCGCTTCCAGCGGATGTCGGTGCCGAGCCGCTGGAGGTAGGCGACGAGGGCGACGATCTCCTTGTCCGCGAGGCCGGTCGGCCCCTGCTGGGACTCGACCTCCTTCGCGATCGCGTTCGCCTGGTTCTGCATCGACGCGACCGCCGTCTCGATCTCGCCATCCGAATACGGCACGCCGACCGTCCGCAGCGCGTGGAGCTTGGACTGGATCAGGCCGGTGTCGAACGGCGTGGTCAGCAGGTGCGGGTAGCGCGGCATGATCGAGCCGGGCGTCGTCGAATCCGGCTGCGCCATGTGGCGCACGTGCCAGAGGGACGGGTACTTGCCGCCGACGCGCAGCAGGTCCGGGCCAGTGCGCTTCGATCCCCACTGGAACGGGTGGTCGTAGACGTATTCGCCTGCCTTGGCGTATTCGCCGTAGCGCTCCGTCTCGTAGCGGAACGGGCGGACCATCTGTGAGTGGCAGTTGTAGCAGCCCTCGCGGATGTAGATGTCGCGCCCGGTGACCTCGAGCGGCGTGTACGGCTTGACGCTCGCGATCTCCTTCACGTTCGACTTGTCGAAGAACATGGGGATCGACTCGACGAGCGAACCGACCGCCAGCGCCAGCGCCGTGAGCACGGTGAACGTGACCGTCCGCGACTCGAGCATGCGGTGGAAGCCGTGGCGGATTGAGTGCTGGAACGCGTAGAGGGCGTGGTCGTACGTGTTCGCCGGCGTCACCGCGCCAGGTGCGAGGCGTTCGACGACGAGCGGCGGGGCATCGATCTCCGGCTCGACGGCAAAGTCCGCCGGGGCGCTCTGGATCGTCTTGACGATGTTCCAGCCGGCCATCAGCACGCCGGAGAAGAAGAGCAGGCCGCCGATGAGGCGCACCTCGTACATCGGCACGAGGGCCAGCACCGTCTCGATGAAGTCCGGGTAGACCAGGCGGCCGTCCGGCTCGAACGCGCGCCACATCGCCCACTGCGTGATGCCGGCCACCCACATGGAGATCTGGTAGGCGATCAGGCCGACGGTAGCCACCCAGAAGTGGATGGTCGCGAGCCGTGGGGAGTACAGCTGCGTCTTCCAGAGGCGTGGGATGACCCAGTAGAGGATGCCGAACGAGAGGAAGGCGTTCCAGCCGAGCGCGCCGGCGTGAACGTGGCCGATCGTCCAGTCGGTGAAGTGCGACACCGCGTTGACCGACTTGATCGACATCATCGGCCCCTCGAAGGTCGACATGCCGTAGTAGGTGACCGCGACCACCATGAACTTCAGGATCGGGTCCTCGCGCAGCTTGTGCCAGGCGCCGCGCAGCGTGAAGAAGCCGTTCACCATGCCGCCCCAGGACGGCATCCAGAGGATCAGGGAGAACAGCATCCCGAGGGTGGAGGCCCACTCGGGAACCGCGGAGTAGTGGAGGTGGTGCGGGCCGGCCCAGATGTAGACGAAGACCAGCGACCAGAAGTGCAGGATCGACAGCCGGTAGCTGAAGACCGGCCGCTCGGCCGCCTTGGGCAGGTAGTAATACATGAGCCCGAGGAACGGCGTCGTGAGGAAGAACGCGACGGCGTTGTGGCCGTACCACCACTGCATCAGCGCGTCCTTCACGCCCGCGTAGGCCGGATAGCTGCCGAGCAGGGAGTAGGGAACCGCGATGCTGTTGCCGATGTGCAGAATCGCGACAGCGACGATGGTGGCGATGTAGAACCAGATGGCGACGTAGATGTGCCGCTCGCGTCGGATGGCGATGGTCCCGAAGAAGTTGACCGCGAAGGTCACCCAGAGGACCGCGATGACGATGTCGAGCACCCAGGGGAGTTCGGCGTATTCCTTCCCCTGTGTGTTGCCCGTGACGAGCGCGAGTGCGGCGGCGACGATCAGGAGCTGCCAGCCCCAGAAGTGGAACTTCGACAGGCCATCGCTGAAGAGGCGTGTCTTCAGCAGCCGCTGCATCGAGTGATAGGTGCCGCCGAAGATGATGTTGCCGCAGAAGGCAAAGATGACGGCGTTGGTGTGCAGCGGGCGCAGGCGGCCGAACGTCAGGTACGGCGCCAGGTTCAGCCCGGGCATGAACAACATCGCGGCGACGAGCACGCCGACGAGCATGCCGACGACAGCCCAGACGAGCGCCGCGAGGAAGAAGAGCCGCGGGGTGCGGTCATCGTAGCGAACGGTGTGGCTCATCGATCCCTCATCTAACGGGTCCTGCGAGTGCATTCGGGAGGGCGAACAGGCCGGGGCGTGAACACAAGGCGGGCAGACACACGTCGAGCGGACCGCTGATTGCGCAGCGCCGGACATCCGGCAGATTCGCTGTTTGCCCCTGCTGAATCGCAAGGAACATTCCACCGACAGAACTGTGCGCTTTTCGGAGCGGGACGCTGAGGTTCCGCTGTATGCCGGAGTTCCGCCGCGCGGAATTCTCCGCGCTGGTCGCGGATTCGTCCGCGGCTCGCGTCGAGATCAAGTGACGGGAATCCGGTGCCACGCGCGCCCACCAGTTCACCAACTCACGAACTCACCAATTCACCAATTCACCAACTCACCAATTCACCAACCTCCTCGATCTCCCTTCCCTCTGCTACCATCCGGCGCTCATGAGACACGCCATGCGTCTGTTCGTCGTCCTCGCTCTGGCCGTCGCCCTCATGCCGGACGCGACCCGCGCACAAACCGCCACGGGCCCGCGCAAGAAGCTGCTCTTCCTCACGCACGCCGCGCTGTACAAGCACCCGAGCCTCGAGCCGGCGGAAACCGCCGTGACGGAATGGGGGCGCACGGCAGGCTTCGATGTGACGACGTTGCGGGGATTTGCGCAGCCGTCGCGCAGCATCGACCTCTCGATGCTCACGCCCGAGTACCTCAATGGGTTCGACGGCCTGATGCTGATGACCAACGGCAACCTGCCGTTGTCCCCGGAACAGAAGCGGTCGCTCGTCGAGTTCGTCCGGAACGGCAAGGCGCTCGTCGGCGTGCACTGCGCCACGCTGACCCTGTACGACTACCCGCAGTTCGGTGAGGTGCTGGGCGGCTACTACCTGCGCTCGATCGTGCCGACGGAGCAGATCGCCGCCGGGAAGGTGGGCGTGCTGAAGGTGGAGGACCAGGCGCACCCAGCGACGCGGATGCTCGGCTCGACGTGGCCGATCAACGAGGAGTTCTACGAGTTCGGCCACGCGGTGTGGGACGCGAGCCGTCCCACCGAGAACGTGTCGGCCGTGGGGCGGCTGCACATCCTCCTGCCGTTCTCACGCGATCGCGTGCACGTGCTCCTCAGCCTCGACACGGACCGCACGGACCTTTCGGACCTGCCCAACGTCCCGAAGGGCGACTACCCGCAGGCCTGGACGAACACCTTCGGTCGCGGTCGGGTCTTCTACACCACGCTCGGGCATCGCGACGACATCTGGGCGCATGACGCGGTGTTCCGCGCGCACGTGACCGGCGGGATCCGCTGGGCGCTGGGGCTCGAGTAGACCCCTCGTCGGCTGGAGCCGCCCAGCGCTGCAGGCGGAAGCCCGACGCCCGGAGCCTGCTACGATCGTCGCAAGGTCGTCGTGGCTGCCACTGACACCAACACCGCGGCTGAGCCGCCGCCGTTCGCCTCGGCGTATCGGCTGCCAATCGATCAGCTGATCAGTGCGCTCGACACCGACGCGGACGCCGGACTGTCGGGAGACGACGCGGCGCGCCGGCTGGTGAGGCATGGGCGTAACGAGCTTGCGTCATCGCCGCCGACACCGGCCTGGCGCCGGTTCCTCGCCCAGTTCGAGGACGTGCTCGTCATCCTGCTGCTGATCGCGACCGCGATCTCTGCGGCCCTGTGGGTCGTCGAACGCGACGCACCTCTCCCCTACGAAGCGATGGCGATCCTTGCCGTCGTGCTGTTGAACGCCGCCATCGGCTTCGCGCAGGAACAGCGTGCCGAAGCTGCCGTTGCGGCCCTCCGTGCGATGTCGGCGGCCGAGGCGACGGTCATCAGGGGCGGTGCCCGGCTGCGTGTGCCGGCATCGACCCTCGTGCCAGGTGACGTGATCCGCGTGGAAGAAGGGGACATCATCCCCGCTGACGCGCGGTTGACGCACGCCGCCGGCCTGCAGACCGCCGAGGCCGCACTCACCGGCGAGAGCCTTCCGGTCATCAAGGACGCCGCGGCCATCGACGACGAACGTGCGCTTGGAGACCGCGACAACATGGTCTTCAGCGGGACCGCGGCCACCTACGGCCACGGTCTGGCGATCGTCACCGCCACCGGGATGCAGACCGAAATGGGGCGCATCGCCGGCCTGCTCGAGAGGACGCCCGATGCGCAGACGCCGCTCCAACGCGAGCTCGACAGGACAGGCCGCACGCTCGGCGTCGTGGTGGTGGCGATCGCCGTCGTGATGATCGTCACGATCGTCATTGCCGAGGACGTGCACGGGCTCTCCGCTCTCTTCGACGTGCTGATCCTGGGGGTTGCGCTCGCCGTTGCGGCCGTTCCCGAGGGGCTGCCCGCCGTCGTGACCGCCGTGCTCTCGATTGGCGTGCAGCGGATGGCCACCCGGCACGCCATCGTGCGTCACCTGGCCGCTGTCGAGACGCTGGGCTCCGCCAGCGTCGTCGCCTCCGACAAGACCGGCACGCTCACCAGGAACGAAATGACCGTGCGGGTGGTCGTCACCGCGAGCGGACGGGTTCGTTTCGACGGTTCTGGCTACGACCCGCATGGCGCTGTGTGCCGGGAGGACGGCGGGGCGGTGGAGGGTCAGCTGCGGGCGGAACTCGAGCGTGCGCTCGCCGTCGCTGAACGCGCCAACAACGCCGCGCTTGCGTGCCAGGACGGTCGCTGGATCGTGCATGGCGATCCGACCGAGGGCGCGCTACTGGTCGCCGCGCACAAGGCCGGCGTCGATCGTGGTGCGATGGCGGCGCGACTGCCGCGGATCGCCGAGGTTCCGTTCTCGTCAGAGCGCAAACTGATGAGCACGCTGCACCGCGACGTCGATGAGGGCGATCGCGGCATCGTGTTCACGAAGGGCGCGCCCGACGTCCTGCTGGCGAGGTGTGCGCACGAACTGGTTGGTGGGGAACGACGCACCCTGACCGACGAGCGACGGCAGGCGATTCTCGCCCAGAACGAGGCGCTCGCCTCGCAGGCGCTCCGCACGATTGCGGTGGCCGCACGGTGGCTCACGGGGGAGGCCCTGGCGCATCACACCGCCGCGCCAGATGGACGCGTGGAGGAGGACCTGGTCTTCGTTGGCCTGGTCGGCATCATCGACCCTCCTCGCGCCGAGGCGCGTCAGGCGGTCGCGAGAGCGGTGGCCGCCGGCATCCGACCGCTCATGATCACAGGGGATCACCCGCGCACGGCATCCGTGATCGCACAGGAACTCGGGATCAGCCGCGACGGGCGAGTCCTCACCGGCACCGAGCTCGACCGGCTGTCGCCGAGCCAACGGGCTGCCGCAGCCGCGGAGGTCTCCGTCTACGCGCGCGTGAACCCCGAGCACAAGCTGCAGATCATCGATGCGCTGAGGCAGGCGGGCGCAGTCGTCGCGATGACGGGTGACGGCGTGAACGACGCACCCGCGCTCAAGAAGGCCGACATCGGCATCGCCATGGGCATCGCTGGCACCGACGTGTCGAAGGAAGCGGCCGACATGATCCTCGCGGATGACAACTTCGCCACCATCGTGGCCGCGGTCGAAGAGGGGCGCGCCATCTTCGCGAACATCCGCAAGTTCCTGCGGTACCTGCTCTCGTCGAACATCGGCGAGGTGATGACGATGTTCTTCGGGGTTGTCCTGGCGAGGCAGATCGGCCTCACCAGCGAGGCCGACGGGCTCGTGTTGCCGCTGCTCGCGACGCAGGTGCTGTGGATCAACCTCGTGACCGACGGGCTGCCGGCGCTCGCGCTTGGCCTCGATCCCGCCGACGAGGGGCTCATGCGGCAGCCGCCGCGCCCTGAAGGCGAGCGCGTGATCACGCCCCGCATGTGGCGGGGGATCGTGTTCGTGGGAATGGTGATGGCGGCCGGCACGCTCGCCGTCCTCGACGCGTCGTTGCCCGGTGGCGTCATCACGGGGACGGGCACCCTCGCCTACGGGCACACGATGACGTTCACGACGCTCGTGCTCTTCCAGATCGTCAACGTAGTGAACGCGCGGTCGGACGACGAAAGCGCCTTCGCACACCTGTTCACCAACGCCTGGCTGTGGGGAGCCATGGGGACGTCGGTCCTGCTCCAGGTGCTGGTCGTCCACCTGCCGATGCTGCAGCGTGCGTTTGGCACCGTCCCGCTCTCGCCGGGCGACTGGGCGCTGTGCATGGCGGTCGCCAGCACCGTCCTGTGGGCACGCGAAGCGACGAAGCTGGTCGCGCGGAGACTGCGGACAGGCCGGCGCGCGTAACACTCGAGACCCGAGGAGCTCGGAAGAACCGTCAGGCTCTGGTGCACTTCCTGATCGTGTCCCACGTACGAGTTGTCAGGTCTTTCCCGAACGTCTGTTCGATCATCTTCATGAAGACGGGACCTGCGGGCCCTGGCACGTATGCGGTGAAGACCTCTCGACCGCGGCGTTCGAGGATCTGCACGCCATCGGCCCTGATCGGCAACGCAATGGTCGTCGGCGGCGCCTTCCGCAGGAACGTCACGACACGTTTCGCATCGGTGGGCAGGTCGAACGCGGCGTACGGGTCGGACTCCAGCAGCTCCGCCAGTGTCGTCGTCGCCCGAACGATCGCCGAGAAGGCGCGCGGCAGGTGCGTGGCCATCGCTTCCTCGCACTGGCGAACCAGCGTGGCCTCGGGCGCCGCGCTGGCGGTGAAGACGACGTTGCCGCTCGAGAGCACGGTCTTCACCTCGTCGAACCCGGCGCGCTCGAAGGCGCGCTTCAGGTCAGGCATGGAGGCGTTCGAAGGAGTGACACCGCGCAGGAACGCGACGTATCGCGGCATTATGCCCAGCCTCGTCCCGGCCAGACCTTCTCAGCGTACTCGACCAGCGCACCCCGAAACGCCTCGACAGTGGGGTAGCGTGCCTCGCGATCGGCGCAGACCGCCCGGCGAAGGATGTCCTTGAGGTCGGGATCGAGGTCCGCGTCGACATCCACGGCGCCGGCCGCTTCACCACTCCAGGTCCACCCGTAGCCGGCCAGCAGCGTGTAGAGCACCGCCCCGAGCGAGAAGATGTCGGCCCGTGCGTCCGGCCGCTGTGTCGACACTTCAGGGGCGGAGAAATGCGGCGTCGTCGGCGGATCGTAGAACGTGCCCCGCACGTGGCGTGCTGGGTCGTACGACGATTCGAAGTCCACGATGCGGACGATCGGCTCGCCGCGTTCGGTCCGGAACAGGATGTTCATCGGGTTGAGATCGACGTGGTAGATCGGTAGCCCGTGCAGCAGTGCCAGCGCCCGGGCCACCTCGATCGTCGTGCGCATGTGTCCGGCCATGCGAGCCGGCATGCGGTCTTCGTCAACCGCGGTCGCAAGAGGGAACTCATCGAACAGCGTCGTCACCAGGTAGATCCGCCCGTCCCGCAGCCGCCCGTGCTCGAGTACCAGCGGGAAGTACCGCGTGTCCGGCAGCGCCGCGTTGATGCGCGTGAGGCTCTCGATTTCGTTCTGCAGGTTGCGCTCGTAGACCAGCCCGGGCCTGGTTGTGACCTTGATGAGGACCTGCGCGGAGGTGACCCGCTGTCGCGCCACATAGAGCTGATGGCGCGTGTGCGCAGCGGCCTCTCGTCCGGCGCGGTTCGTGGCAAGCGGACGGATGGCCCTGTACTGGTCGAAGGGTGGCGCCTTCGGGTCGATCTCGAACGATTCGAACGGCATGCGACGGACCTGCCATCAGTGTGGCACAGGCTGGTGATCCCGTTCCGAGTTCCGAGAGCCCGAGTGCCCATGTCGGTGGATAATGCGCGAGTTCATCCATGCGTTGAAAGAGGAGGAGCGATGAGGTTGCAGAGTGTCGCGCTGTGTGTCGGCCTGAGCACCGTGCTGGTTACCGGGTCGCTGCGTGCGCAGGCGTTGCCGGTGCCAGGCGTCGATCCGGCCCGGGACGTCCCCGGCGCCCATGAGATGCCGAGCACCACGACGGTGCACAAGGTCGCGTTCGACATGGCGACGGAGAACCCCGCCGGGCAGGAGGTCCATCCGACGCTGCAGACGGTTGCCCGCTACGTGAACACGCTCGCGAAGACCGGCGTGCCTGCGGCGAACAGGAAGATCGCCATCGTCTTCCATCAGGGCGCCACCGATTACGTGATGGCCAATGCGGCCTACAAGGCTCGACATGATGGGAAGGACAACCCGAACCTGCTGATGATCCAGGCGCTGAAGAAGGCCGGTGTGGATCTTCGCGTCTGCGGCCAGGCGGTGCTCGGCAGGAAGATCGACCCCAAGGACATCACGCCAGAGATTCAGCTCGACCTGTGGGCGCTCACCACCATCGTGGCACTGCAGGAGCAGGGCTACGTGTTCCTCGGCCGCTGACGCCCCGATGCGGATTGGCGTGGACCTCGGCGGCACGAAAATCGAGGCGATTGCCCTCGACGAGCGTGGGCGGGAGCTGCGACGGCAGCGGGTCTCGACGCCGCGTGGCGACTACGGCGCGACGCTCGAGACGATCCGGCTGCTCGTCGACGGGCTGGAGCGGACGTTCGGACGCGCGGCCAGTATCGGGATCGGGCACCCGGGCGCGACCTCACGCGCAACCGGCCTGATGAAGAACGCGAACTCGACCTGGCTGAACGGTCAGCCCTTCGAGCGCGACATCGCATCAGCCCTCGAGCGACCGGTCGCCTGCGCGAACGATGCCGACTGCTTCGCGCTCTCGGAAGCCACCGATGGCGCAGCCGCTGGCGCCGACATCGTCTTCGGCGTCATCGTCGGCACGGGAACGGGTGGCGCCATCGTCCACGGCGGCCGGCTGCTGTCGGGCATCAATGCGATCGCCGGCGAATGGGGGCATAACCCGATGCCGTGGCCGACCCCTGCTGAGTGGCCGGGTCCGCCCTGCTACTGCGGGCGCACGGGCTGCATCGAGACGTTTCTCTCGGGCCCTGGGCTGTCGCTCGACTTTCGCAAATCCGGCGGCGCTGACCTGCCGGCGCTCGACATAGCCTTGCAGGCGGAAGCCGGAGAACCGCGTGCCTGTGGCAGCCTCGAGCGGTACAGCGACCGGATGGCGCGTGCGCTCGCCTCCGTCATCAATATCGTCGACCCTCACGTCATCGTGCTGGGTGGCGGCATGTCCAACATCGCGCCGTTGTACGAGATGGTACCCGCGCGATGGGACCGCTACGTCTTCTCGGACCGGGTGGACACACGGCTGGTGCCGCCGACGCACGGCGACTCGAGCGGGGTGCGCGGCGCCGCGTGGCTGGGGGAACGGGCAACCGCTGACCTCCGCCTTTAGAGGTCCAGATGCAGCCTGACGCTGAGGACCGACACCGGGCCGCGATCGCGGTTGTATCCAGGATGCGCGATCCGCTGCAGGTCCAGCGCGCCGGACACGCCGCGCCAGACGTGCGCGGTGTAGTAGCTCTCGACGATCTGCTCGCGCCCGTAGGTGAGCGCTCCGTCACCGAGGAGGAACCCGAGCCCGCCCTGCGCGAGGTAGCGCTGGTGATCAGCCGAGATGCCGTTCGAGACGAGCGCGATCCCGAGCCGATCGTACTTGCGGCGCCAGCGCTCCCCGCGGGAGTCTGCGCCGACCGCCACGCTGTCGTTCACTTCCGTGTAGGCAAACGACTCGTAGTGCGGCTCGTTCACACCCCATCTGGCATACCCGCGCGCCGACGCCGCGAACTGGTGTTCGAGGTTGATGCCGACGCCGTATTTCAGCCGTCCCTGCTCACGTGTCGACTCGATGACCGGCCTCGACGCAGGCGCCGTCGGATGTGGCGGAGCGGCAAGGCGGTAATCGCCCATGTTGGCGTGGTTCAGGAAGCCGAGCAGGCGGATGGTCGTCGGCGTCAGCGATCGTCCTCGCCGCAGTTCCAGCTCGACGTTCTCCGCGCGTGCGCGTGACAGTCGCCAGTCGAGCGTGATCCCGTTGGCGACCGTGGGCATCAGCATCTCGCCGGCGCGCAGCGTGAACGATGGACGACGGTACTGCGCGACCGCGCCGAAGGTGTAGCCGCGTGTGTCGGCCGCGTAGTCGTATGCGCCGTTGTTCGCCACGCTCCAGTTCATGAACTGCAGGTGGCTGTCGCTGCCGACGCTGTTGCGGTCGAAGAAGTCGACCGTGCTCAGCTTGCCGACCGTCACGTCAAGCGGCCCGCGCGTGTGGTGCACGATGAGCCGCGCGAGATACGGGTTCGATCCGAGCGTCGGGTTGCGGACGACGTCCAGGTTCGTGAAGCCGGCGACGCCCAGTGCCTCGCTCAGGCCGCTGCCGCCCGCGCTCTCCACGTCAACGCCGACCTCGGTCGTGCGCGAGAGCCTGACACGCGTGGAGATGGTCAGCACACGCGAGGTCGCCCGCTCCTCCTGATTGCGCAGGCTGTTGTCGCCTGAGTACAGCGCGCGGAAATCGGGATGCCACTGGGAAATGACGTTGACCTGACCCGAGATGGTGACCGGCTCGTCGTCCGGATGCGGGAACACCGTCGGAGGCGCCGGAAGGTTTTGTGCGCACAGGGGCGGTGCCAGCCACCCCAGTAGCCCTGTCACGAGGCTGATTGCGAAGGAGGAACGCAGCGTCCGTGGACGGAGAGTGCGGAGCAGGCAGGCACGTCGGCGCATGGGCGCGACATCCTAGCCCGCTCGCATAAGGAAGTCCCGCGGGGGCTTACCTTCCGTCCGCGTCGAGCACTTCCCGCACCTTGCGGACCAGGGCGAGCAGCGAGTAGGGCTTCTGCAGGTAGGCGACCTGCTGGTGCAGGATGCCGTGCCGCACGATGGCGTCGTCCGTATACCCGGAGAGGAAGAGGACCTTCAGGCCCGGGCGCCGTGACTCGAGCCGTGCGGCGAGCTCGCGTCCATCCATCTCGGGCATCACGACGTCGGTGACGAGCATCGCGATCGAGCCCCCGTGATCGGCCGCGAGCTGCAGGGCCTCGCTGCCGCCTCTGGCTGCCAGCACCGTATAACCGTGGCGCTGGAGCGCAAGGGTCGCGAGGCCGCGTACCGCTTCCTCGTCCTCGGCGAGCAGGATCGTTTCGTGACCGCGTGGCACAGCGGCTGCGCCGTCGCCGCCGCGTGTCGCTCGTGCCGTCCGTGCTGCGGGGAAATAGAGCTTGAAGCAGGTGCCGACGCCAAGCTCGCTGTACACGGCCACAATCCCGCCACTCTGCTTGAGAATCCCGTGTACGACCGACAGCCCGAGCCCGGTGCCTCGGCCAGGCCCCTTCGTGGTGAAGAACGGCTCGAAGATCCGCGCCTTCACCTCCGGAGACATGCCGCTGCCCGTATCGGTCACCGCAATGACGACGTACTCGCCTGCGGCCATGTCGCTGTGCGACCACGCTTCATCCGTACGCGTGACGTTTGCGGTCTCGATCGTGAGCCGGCCCCCCTGCGGCATCGCATCGCGCGCGTTCACCGCGAGGTTCATGAGCACCTGTCCGAGATGGCCGCGGTCGGCCTTGACCGGCCACACGCCAGGCGCAAGGACGGTCGTGAGCAGGATGTCCTCGCCGATCAACCGTCGCAGCATCCGCTCCGTCTCACGCACGACGACATTGACGTCGAGGACCTCTGGCGCGAGGACCGTCTGCCGGCTGAAGGCGAGCAACTGGCGGGTCAGTGCGGCAGCCCTGGTCCCGGCCTCGCTGATGGCGGTCACCAGCTCATGGCTCGGGTCGTCTGGCGGCAGGGATGCCTGGAGCAGTTCGCTGAAGCCTGAGATGACGGTCAGCAGGTTGTTGAAGTCGTGCGCGACCCCGCCTGCTAGCTGGCCGAACGCCTCCATCTTCTGCGACTGCCGCAGTTGTTCCTCGACCGAGCGCTGCTCGGTGATGTCGAGCGTGCAGCCGATGAACCCGAGATAGCCGCCGTCGGCGGCGCGGCGCGGCCGTGCGTACTGCAGCACGTGCCGATACCCGCCAGTGGCCGACCTGAGGCGCAGCTCGGCGTGGAAGGCCACCTGCGCCTGGTGCGCCCGGGTGAACGCCGCCGCGAGCTGCTCGCGGTCGTCGGGATGGACGCAGTCGCCCCACGCCTGCAAGCCGACGTCGGTCGGTTGTCCGGTCAGCGCGTGCCACTGATCGTTCAGGAACGCGCAGCGTCCGTCGGCGTTGGTGAGCCAGATGATGACCGGCACGTTGTTGGCCATCGCCCGGAACTGCGCCTCGCTCTCGCGCAGCTGGCGCTCGACGCGCTTGCGCTCCGTGATGTCACGGATGACGCCGGCGAAGAAACGCTGTCCGTCGGTGCTGAACTCGGTCACCGACAGCTCGATCGGGAACTCCGTCCCGTCCTTGCGGCACCCGACCATCTCCCGCCCGATGCCGATAATGCGGCGCTCGCCGGTCCGCAGGTACCGCTCGAGGTAACCATCGTGCTCGTCACGGTACGGAGGCGGCATGAGCATGCTGACGTTGCGTCCGATCAGCTCGCCCTCTCTGTAGCCGAACATCCGCCGCGTCGCATCGTTCACGGTCGTCATCGTCCCGCGATGATCGATGGTGACGATCGCATCGAAGACCACGTTGATGATCGTGTTGAGGAACGTCTCCTTCGCGACGATCGCCTTCTCGGCCCCGATGCGTTCCCACGCGAGCGACAGGTAGTGGCAGAGGGTCTGGAGGAATTCGACGTCGGCCGGTTCGAACCTGTCGCGGCTGGTGCTCGCGAGCGAGAACGTGCCGAGCAAGCGTCCGTCGCGTGCGAGCAGCGGGTGGCACGCGTACGCGCGCACGCCCATGCCGCGCACGAACGCGCCCCGTGGGTCGGTCTGGATCCGCGACTCGTCGGCGACGATCGGCGCACGCAGCGCTGCCACGGTCCCGCAGAAGGCCTGGCCAATCCCCAGCCGTTCAGCCCCGGGTGCATGGCCGTCCGGGATCCCGAAACCAGCGACGAGCGCGAGGCCCGACTCGGTTCCGGTGAACCGATAGTTGAAGCACACGTCGGCGTTCAGGGGGGGAGCGACGATGTCGAAGATGACGCGCGCGAGAGAGGCTTCATCCTGCTGCGCCAGCACCATCGCCCGTGTGGCGCTGAGGAGCAGGCTCTGCCGATCAGCCTGCGGTCCGAGTTGGTCTCCTGAGTCGCTGGCGTGTGTGATCGGCGCGTTAGACGACATGCTCGACGGTGGTGAGAACCCTTCCGGATGATAGATCGCCCGCGGGGAAAACCGCTGCCGGTGTACGTCCTACGTACGCGAAAACCGTGACGAACAGATGAGCCCGCGACGTCGGCCAACTTCTTGGCCTCCGCGTGAGCTGCGGAGGTCCAGCAGCAACGTCGCGTTCTCTCTCGACGGCCATTCAGGCCGACGGAGGAGATTGCACATGGCTGACAATCGCTGCCCCAGCTGCCAGAACGACCTGACGTCCACAGTGAACGACACGATCGTCGCGATGATTCAGGCTGACGAACGTGAGCCGCGCGCGGTGTCGTGCCCGCACTGCGGTGAGCCGCTCGTCATCTCGGCGCGTGTCACGAGTGCGATCGACGTGCAGGTGTGACGGGAGGGACGCGCCGGTTCCTGTGACAAATCGATGGCAGCGCCGTGCGCTGCACCGTGCGCGGGCCGTCCTTCGGGGTGAGCAGTTGCGTGCTCGCCAGATGACACGGTCGGGCGAGGCCGATCTCGGGCGTCGTCGATCGGGCGCGTTCCCGTGGCAGCGCGCCGGCTCGACCGTGGCATTTCCGTTGCTCCCTGTCACGACATCCACCCAAAACAGGAGTTGGAATCTGTGACAGGAATTTCACATTCACATCGGCTCGGATTGTCCGCGGCGATCGCAGCAGGCGCGCTCATCTTCGCGACGGGGACGGCTGACGCGCAACCGCGTGGCGGTCATCGCGGCGCACCGGCGACGCGTGTGGTCGTTGCCGGCCCGTACTACTACGGCTACGGTTTCTACGATCCGTTCTGGGGACCGTGGTCACCCTACTGGGGGTACGGCCCGTGGGACCGCCCAATGGCGTACGACCCGAATGTCAGCTCGGCCCGCCTTCAGGTGAAGCCGAAGACAGCGGAGGTCTACGTCGACGGCTACCTCGCGGGTACGGTCGACGAGTTCGACGGCGCTCTGCAGCGCTTGAACGTCCCGGCCGGCGAGCACACGCTGACCTTCTACCTCGAGGGCTATCAGACGGTAACGCAGAAGGTCCTCTTCCGGCCGCGCGCGACGATCAACATCAAGTACGAGATGCCGCGTCTCGCGGCGGGCCAGGACTCCGGGCCCCGGCCCGAGCCTGAGGCGCCGGAGGAGAATCCCGTTGAGCGGCCGATGCCACGGGCGCCGCGTGGACCGGCTGGACCACCAGCACGCGAGGCGCGCGACCAGCGCGGCGAGTTCGGCACGCTGGCGATGCGCGTCCAGCCCAGAGGCGCGGTCGTGATCGTCGACGGTCAGGAGTGGACGGCTGATGAGAGCGGTCCGCTCACGATCGAGCTGGCTGACGGCGTGCACGAAATCGAGGTGCGGCAGGAGGGCTTCACCCCGTTTCATCGCACCGTGCGGATTCGTGCGGGCAATACGACGACCCTCAACGTGAGCCTCTCGCGATGACGCGCCACATCATCGGCGCGGTGCTGGCCGCGGGAATTCTCGGCATCGTCGCCGCGCCAGCGGCACACGCGCAGACGCCCGCGTCCGGGGGCCTTCAGATCACCGAGGTCCACAGCGGGCTGGTCGCTGCACCCGAGGTGCGCTTCACGAGCGTGAATGGCCGTTCGGCCACGCTCGCCGGCGGCTACGGCGGCTACGAAGTGGACCGCACGTTCTTCATCGGCGCGGCTGGTTACTGGCTGACCAATCGCGATCGCAGCTTCGAGATGCAGTACGGCGGAGCGCTCGCCCGCTGGACCTTCTTCAAGGAGCAGCCCGTCTCGGTGAGCGCGGGTCTGCTCGCCGGGTTCGGGACGGCGACCATCGCGCGCACCTGGTCCGACCTGTTCGGTGAACCGTCCGCGACGACGCTTCGGCTCCCGGATATGCGGGGCGTCCGCTCGAGCACCCTGGTGCGTCCAGCCATCAGCGGCTCGACTCCGGTGCGGATCAACGACGACTTCCTGCTCGCGGAACCGCAGGCGAACGTCTTCGTGAAGCTGACGCCATGGATGCGCCTCGATGTCGGCGCGGGCTACCGGTTCGTCGATGCGTCGCGCTACATGGGCGACCAGTTGTCTGGTGCGAGCGGCAGCATCGCACTCCGCTTCAGCGGACGATAGGGGCAGAGGAGACGGCCGACGCCAGCAGAACTGGGTGGGCCGTCTCCTGTCGTGGCGACTCTGGCGACGAGCGCTTCAATCCTGTCGAACAGGCATGATGCGGAGCGACACAGCCAGCCCGTGGTCCCGCCGGCGTTCGATGTTCGCTGTCGTCGTGAACCAGCCCACGTCGATGCCGAGCCTTGCGCCGACATTCCAGCCGACTCCCGCGCCCGGGTTCCAGTAGCCGCTCGAGCGCCTGACCCCGCCCCGCAATTCCACCAGTTTTCGACGGTACTCGGCGCCTACGTGAGCGCTCGTGCCATTGAACCCGTGTCGGAGGTCGCCGAGCACGGACACACCATCGGCGTGATAGGCACCGTTGAACCGGTATTCGACAGGTATCGTCGTTTGCAGCTGGTCGAGTGTCGGTCCTGGAGACTCGACGAAGTCCGAATTGCCCGAGGTCAGGCTGCGCAATGAGTAGGTCGTCGTCTCCACGTGGCTCCAGGCCATCTGGTTCGCGAGCCCCCGCGCGCCCACGCCGACTTCGATCCTGTTGCGGACGGCATGCACGCCGACGTTGATGGCATGTCCACTCCCGGAAGTGGACGACTGCCTGGTAAATGCGATCGGCACGGAGCCTGGACGCGTGGTGACCCAGACCGGCGGCATCGGTGTCAATGGCCACAGCCATGTTGAAGTCCGCGTAAGTGAGCCCCTTGATGTAGTCGAAGTCCGCCGCGACGTAGACCCCATCCCGCGGGCTCCGCGGGCGTGAATCGCCGCGCCAGGGAAAGTGCGCACGGTAGCCACCGGCAATCGCCACGCCAGCCTGCAGGCGGGTCTGGCTGGTGATCTCGAACGTGGTGTTCCTCAACGCCACCGGTGAGGACGACGCGAGGAGCGCGCGCAGGTCGGGATCGAACGCATTGTTCGACTGCAGCGGGATGTAGGGACCGGCCGCGACCCGAATACCCTGGAACCCACCGGTGGGCGGCTTCGAAAACCGCATCGTGAAGCCAAACGTCGGATCCACGAGCCCTTCGCCGTTCAGGGCGGCAGCAGGGACGAAACCGCGATACGCATTGAGATCGCGGTTCAGCGTGGCGTTTCTGATGTCGTTCACGAACGCGGCGCGTGCCGGGCTGACGTCGCGCCCGAACATCAGGTGCAGGGGATTGATGGCGTCTTCAACCAGCAGAATCGGATCGAACGACGAGGAATTCGGATCGAAGGTGTCCTTGTCATTGAGGACGCGGGTGACCCCAAGGGGCACCACGATGACCTTGTAGGGCCGCTGCTTGCCGGCAAGGCCCGTAGCGAGGTTCCCGTCGCCTGCACCTCCCAGCGCGATCGTTCTGGCGTCGAACGTCCATCCCTGGGCGTGGACAGGCGCGACGATCGCGGCGTGGATGAGGACGACGTGCAGCAGCGCACGCATTGAGTGTCGGAACATGTTCCCCTCCTTGGAAGCGAGCTGATGCGGCCGGCTCTCGGCTCCTGTTCCGATCCGAGGACGACCTCAATCCGAATGGCGGGAAATCCGTTCCGAAGATGTCACCGCGCCGACCGTATCGGGCCGACTGGTGGGTGTCGTGCGCGGCGTGTGCGAATTTACGTGGGTGGGCCGGTGCGGCAGAACTGCGGAACTCCGCCGGGTGCCCGCGGCGCCGACGCCTCTCGGTCGTCCCGGCAGGCCGACCCGTCGAGATCCGCAGCCTTAGAGTGTTCCGGGATCGATGTTCCAGCCACGCAGGATGGCGGCTTCATCCGCAGCGCTCGTGGCCTTCTTGTAGCGCGCGCCCGAGCGTCCCTTCACGCGCGCTTCGCACTCGGCCCACGTGCGGTGCCGCATCGGTTGACCGTCGACGACGCTGAGATAGGAGTACGCGGCGGCCGACGATGAGCGTCCGTTGGAGCCGTTGCCGCTGCGGGGCGGCACCGCCGTGTCATCAGGCAGCCGCATCACGTCCGCCACCGGGTAAGCGGCCATGGGCCCCTCGTAGAGCGGCAGCGGGTTGGCCGTGGCGAAGCCGTCAGCGATGCGGTCCACGCGCTCGTTGCCCGGCGTACCGACGTGGCCCCGGACGTAGTGCCAGCGGATATTGCGCGGGCCACGCGCGGCCGTGAGATCGGACAGCGCCTCCCACAGCTCGCGGTTCAGCACGTCGCCGCCAGTCGCGGTCTTCCATCCACGCCGCTTCCACCCGTGGATCCACTCGCGAATGCCCTGGATGACGTAGGTCGAATCCGTGTAGATGTCGAGCGGCTCGCTCCACGCACGCACCGCTCGCAGTGCCTCGATTGCACCGGTGAGTTCCATCCGGTTGTTCGTCGTCCGCGCGTCCCCTCCGCCCAGTTCTCGAACCTGCGAGTCAGGAGTGATGATGATGACGCCCCAGCCGCCCGGGCCGGGGTTGCCTTTGGAGGAGCCGTCGGTGAAGACCACGATGCGTTGATTCATGCGAGGACTGGGACTCGGGATTCGGGACGACTAAGAACTCGGAATTGGGGACTCGGACAGTGGCCGCAGCCATGTTACCGGACGTTACGGCTGCGGTCGCCACGTCACCATCGCCGCGCTTCTGCATCCATTCAACAACGCGACGTTCTGGAGGAGCTGTATGTGCCAGCGGGTGCAGTGTGAGAAGTGCGGGAAGCCGACATGGGTCGGATGCGGGCAGCATGTCGAAGACGTGTTGCGCGACGTGCCGAAGTCGCAGCGCTGCGCCTGCCCGAGGCCCAAGTCGTGGCTCGCACGCCTCTTCGGCGCGTGAGCCTGGGCCGGTGCTCCGCGTCCCCGGCCTGAAGCTGGACCCCCGAAGCCTGGGAACCGGAAGCCAGGGAACCGGAAGCCAGGAGTCTGGCGCCAGACGCCTGGGAGGGCGCTCCCGTCAGCGCGGGCGCTCTTCGAGGTACGTGTAGCCGTTCAGGCCTGCTTCGTAGAAGCGCAGCAGACGCCCGCACTCCTCGTAGTTGAGCCGTCCACCACGCGCCGCCGCTTCGACGTCGGTGCGCAGCTTGGCGGCCAGCAGGTCCGCGTCGAACTCGACGTAGTCGAGCACCTCACGCACCGTGTCGCCCTTGATCACGGCGTCCAGCACGGCGGTGTCGTCCTCGCCGAGGCTGACGTGGACGGCGTTCGTGTCCCCGAGCAGGTTGTGGAGGTCGCCAAGGATCTCCTGGTACGCGCCGACCAGGAAGACGCCGAGGTAGTACGGCTCCCCGTTGAACTGGTGCAGGGGCAGCGTCCGTTTGACGTCCCGACGATCGATGAACTGATCGACCTTGCCGTCGGAGTCGCACGTGATGTCGCCGAGCACGGCGTGGTGCGTGGGCCGCTCGTTCAGCCGGTGAATCGGCATGATGGGGAAGAGCTGCTTGATGGCCCAGCTGTCCGGAATGGACTGGAACAGCGAGAAGTTGCAGAAGTACGTGTCCGAGAGCGACTCGTCGAGGTTCTGCAGATCCTCCGGCACCTCGTCCATCGTCTTCACGATCTTCTGGAGCTTGCGGCAGATCGCCCAGTAGAGGTTTTCGGCGAGCGAGCGCTGGTCCAGGGGCAGGTAGCCCGCGGAGAAGAGGCTCATCGCCGTGTCGAGCGCCTGCTGCGCATCGTGGTACGTCTCGGTGGCATTCCTGACGGTGAGGCTGTTGTAGCTCTCCATCAGGTCGATGAGCGGCTGCTCCATTTCCGGCGTGACCGCCTTCGGCAGGTCCTTGCCGTTGTCGCCGAAGCCCGAGACGCCCAGCACGTTGAACACCAGCAGGCTGTGGTGCGCCACGACCGCGCGCCCGCTTTCCGACACGATGGTCGGGTGCGGCACGCCCGCCTCGTCGCACACCGTCTGCAGGTGGTAGACGACGTCGCCGGCGTATTCCTCCAGCGTGTAGTTCAGGCTCGACTCGAAATTGGTCTGCGAGCCGTCGTAGTCCACGCCCAGACCGCCGCCCACGTCCATGTACTGCAGGCCGGCGCCGGCCTTGTGCAGCTCGACGTAGACGCGCGCGGCCTCGGTGAGCGCGCCCTTGATGATGCGGATGTTCGGGATCTGGCTGCCGAGGTGGAAGTGGAGGAGCTTGAAGCAGTCCTCCATGCCGCGGCTCTTCAGCTCGTCGAGGCCCTGGAGGATCTCGCCGACGGTGAGGCCGAACTTCGAGCGATAGCCCCCCGACGACTGCCAGCGTCCGCCGCCGCGCGCGGCCAGCTTCACCCGCATGCCGATCTGCGGACGCACGCCGACCTTCTCCGCGTAGTCGAGGATCAGCTCGAGCTCGGTGTACTTCTCGACGACCGGAATGATGTTGCGCCCGATCTTCTGCGCGAGCATCGCCATCTCGATGAACTCGGCGTCCTTGAACCCGTTGCAGATGATCGGCGTGTTGTTGTCGGCAATCGCCGCCACGGCCATCAGCTCGGGCTTCGATCCGGCCTCGAGGCCGAAGTTGAAGGGTCGGCCGAACTCGAACACCTCCTCGACGACATGCCGCTGCTGGTTCACCTTGATCGGGTACACGCAGACGTACTTGCCCTTGTACTCGTTCTGGGTGATCGCGTTCTGGAAGGCGTCGTGGATGTCGCGCAGCCGGTGCTGGAGGATGTCGCTGAACCGGATCAGCGCGGGCAGGCTGATGCCGCGGCGCTGCAGGTCGTCTACGAGCTGCTTGAGATCGATGGAGCGCCTGGGATCCTTCGAAGGGTGCACGCGCACCTGGCCGTTGTCGCCGATCGAGAAGTAATCGCGGCCCCAGCGGGCGATTTCGTACAGCTCCGTGGCATCGGCCGTGGTCCAGGCCTCGCCGACATCGTGCGCGGAGCGCGCCCGGCCCAGCGTGATTTCCATATTCGCGATGATACCGAAGATACTCGTGCTGCGGACTTCGATAATCGCGTACGTGGGCACGCGTGCACAGAAAATTTTCGTGCGTGTTGCGCGCGTCGACGCGCAGCGCGTGTGCCGCACGCGGGCGCAGTCGTGACGCACAGCGGCTGACTCGGGTACAGTCGTGCGGATGACGTGCCGACCTGTTCGCCCGCTCGCTGCCGCACGTGCCGTGTGCGCGCTGCTCCTGCTCTCCACGCTTGGGTTCAGCGGATGTGCCTCGCCCGCATCGCCGACGTTCGGGACGGTGTCAGCGGAGGGACTGGCCGGGACCTGGACGCTGCAGATCCTGCAGCAGGCCGGTGGACCGGCCATCGCGGCGCCGAGCGAGGCGAGCTACTCACTGACCTTCTCCGGCAACCGCGTCTCGGCGCTTGCTGACTGCAACACGTGCAGCGGCAGCTTCACGATCGTCGGTGATGCGGTGACGATCTCGCCCGTGCTGGCGTGCACGCGCGCGCTCTGCAAGACCGCGCCGTTCGAGCAGCTCTACACCGTGATGCTCGCAGGCGAGAGCCGGGTGGGGGTGTCCGGGAAGCTGATGGTGCTGAACTCGGCGCGGGGGCAGTTGCGGTTCACGAAGTGAACGACACGATTCGAACCTACGCCTCGTCTGTTTCGGGCCTCGGTCGCCAGAGGACGGCGACCTTGCCGACGGTCTGCACGAGCGCGGCGTCGGTCTGGCGGCAGAGCTCCTCGATGCATCCGGCGCGAGCGTCGCGATCCTCGCCGCCGACGCGGACCTTGATCAACTCGTGCGCGGCGAGCGCACGGTCGGTTTCCTTCACGAGCGCGTCGCTGACGCCTGCATGGCCGACATGAACGACCGGTTCGAGCGCGTGCGCGCGCCCCTTGAGCGCTGACCGCTCGCGCGGCGTGAGATGGACTGGCATCTCTTGATGTTCTCATGAGACCGACACACGCAGGTGGCGTGCTCCACCGTCCGGGGGCGAACGGGCCTGAGGTGCTGCTGGTGACGGCCGCCGGGGCCCCGCACGAATGGGTCCTGCCGAAAGGGCGCATCAAGAAGCGTGAAACGCCGGTCGAGGCCGCACGTCGCGAGGTCCTCGAGGAATGTGGCGTGGTGGCGCACCCTGACGACGAGCGGGTCTGGTGCGAGTCGTCGTTCATCCTGCCTCCACACGTGGTGCGTCCCGGCCGGTCGGCCGAGGTCGTCGTGCACTACTTCGCCATGACGCCGATCGCCACGGCCGCGTCGACGGAAGGGCGCCAGCTCGCGTGGCTGCCGCTGACCGAGGCGATGTCACGCGCCACGCACGCATCCACCACGGCCGTGCTCCGGTGGCTCGACGGACAGCTCGGCGGCTGAACATTCGAGGCGCACGCAGATTGTGTGCAACCGGGCGCCCGACCACGGCGAGGCTTCGCTAGAGTTGGGGGATGTCGCACAACCCGCTCCTGCAGCCCTGGTCCGGTCCCTACGGCGGCGTGCCGCCGTTCGATCGCGTGCGGGCGTCCGATTTCCCCGACGCGCTGGCGCGTGCCATCGAGGACGAACGTGCCGCGGTCGAACGGATCGCGCGAAGCCCTGAGCCGGCCACGTTCGAGAACACGCTTGTGGCGCTCGAGCGTGCCGGACAGGTGAAGGACCGAGTGATCCGTCTCTTCGCCGTGATGCGGCAGAACATGAGTTCGCCGGAGTATCGGGCCCTCGATCGCGAGTGGCAGCCGAAGCTGGCCGCGGCTGGCGACGCGATGCTCTTCACGCCTGGGCTGTTCGAGCGCATCGACACGGTCTATCGCTCGCGAGACGCATTGCCACTCACATCCGAGCAGGATCGACTGGTAACGCGCACCTGGGAGGACTTCGTCCGGCACGGAGCCCGCCTGGACGACGCGGCGCGCGAGCGGTTGTCGACGATCAACCAGGAGCTGGCGGCGCTCTACGCCGACTTCCGCGCGCGCGTGCTTGGCGACGAGAACACCTGGACGCTGCTCACGTCCGACGACGAACTCGCCGGCCTCCCGGCGTCCCTTGTGGCGTCTGCGGCCCAAGCCGCGCGCGAGCGGGACCTGCAGGGCTGGGCGATTCTGAACACCCGTTCGAGCGTCGACCTGTTCCTGACGTTCTCTGGGCGGCGGGATCTCCGCGAGGTCGTCTGGAGGCGCTTCAAGTCGCGCGGAGACAACGGCGACGCGAACGACACGAACGCGATCATCAGCCGGATCGTTCCGCTCCGGTCCGAGCGCGCGGCGCTGCTCGGGTACGACTCGCATGCGCACTGGCAGATGGCCGACTCGATGGCCGGCAGCCCCGCGCGTGCGCGGGCGCTCCTCGAGCAGGTCTGGCCTGCAGGTGTGGCACGCGTGCGCCGCGAAGTCGAGCAGATGCAGGCGCTGGCCGCCCAGGACGACCCGTCGATCCGCATCGAGCCGTGGGACTACCTGTACTACTCCGAACGCGTGCGCCGCGCCGCGCACGGCATCGACGTCGCGGAACTGAGCCCCTACTTCGAGCTGACCCGCATGATCGACGCCGCCATCTGGTCGGCTGAGCGGCGGTACGCCATCGCGTTCAGGGAGATCACCGGGACGGTGCCGGTGTTCCATCAGGATGTGCGCGTCTGGGACGTGCCGGGCGGCACGCACCGCGGGCTCTTCTATCTGGATACGTTTGCACGGAGCGGAAAGCGGTCTGGCGCCTGGGCGTCCACCTACCGCGTGCAGCACCGGCTCGACGCAGGCGCCAGCACGATCACGTCGAACAACAACAACTTCCTTCGCGGCGCGGCAGGCGAGCCGGTCCTGATCTCACTGGACGACACGCGGACGCTGTTCCATGAGTTCGGCCATTCGCTGCACGCGCTGCTGCAGGACATCACCTACCCCTCCCTCTCTGGGACGCCGCGCGACTTCGTCGAGCTGCCATCGCAAATCAACGAGCAATGGGTGTTCACGCGCGAACTGCTGGACCGCTTCGCGCGGCACTACCAGACCGGCGCACCGCTGCCCGAGCGGCTGATCGAGAAGGTCAAGGGGGCCGAGACCTTCAGCCAGGGCTACAAGACGGTGGAGGCGGTTTCCGCCGCCCTCCTCGACATCGAACTGCACACACGACCCGGCGGCGCGTTCGAACCGCACGCGTTCGAGCAGGAGATGCTCGAGCGGATCGGCATGCCGCGCGAGATCGCGCTGCGGCACCGGCTCACGCACTTCGATCACCTGTTCGGCAGCGACGGATACTCGGGCCTGTACTACAGCTACACCTGGGCGGACGTGATGGCGGCCGATGGCTGGCTGGCGTTCCTCGAGGCAGGCGGCCCGTGGGACGCGTCCGTGGCGGCACGCTTCAGGCAATTCATCCTGTCGGACGGCAACACGATCGATCGCGCCGAGGCGTGGCGTCGCTTCCGCGGCCGCGACCCCGAGGTCGATGCCCTGCTTCGCGAACGCGGACTCGGACAGGGAGAGGGATGATGAACAGCAAATGGGGATTGCTAAAGGCTAATCGCGAAAGGCTAATGGCGAAAGGCTAATGGCGAAAGGCTAATTGCTAAAGGCAATTGCCAAAGGCTAATCGCGAAAGGCTGATTCCGAAAGGCTAATTGCTGTTGTCATTTAGCGATTGGCAATCAGCGATGAGCAATTCGCCGTGTCCACTGTTTCTGCGCGCATGACGTGTCCCCCACAGCGCGTGACCCCGTAGCTGCCGGCCAGCGCGATGAGGGCGCTGCCGATCATCAGCCATGCGGGGGAAACGGCGCTTCCGGTTGAGCGGATGAGGCTGGTCGCCACCAGAGGGCTCAGGCCGCTGAACAGGGTAAAGGCGATGTTGAACGCGAGCGCGACGCCGGTGAAACGGATGCGTGTCGGGAACAGATCGGTGAGGATGACGGCGAAACTCCCGTTCGTCAGCCCGGCGACCAGACCCGCCGCGATCAGTGCAACCTGGAGGTTCACGCTCCTGGCCGCCAGCGCACTGTAGAACGGCCATGCGCCCAGTGCGAGCAGGGCCACGCCGGCTCTGAGGAGATGGCGTGGCGCCACGCGTTCGGCAATCCATCCGACGACGAGAATGCTTGCCGCGGAAACGAGCACGCCCGCCGTCTGCGCGCCAACCGCCTCGCGCGCGTCATACCGAAGGACACCCGCGAGGTACGCGGGCAGGTGCGAGAAGAACAGCCCGTTGAAGCAGGCGGTGCCGGCCAGCACCGTGACGCCAACCAGCACGGCCATCGGCCTGGTGCGCAGCAGTTCGGCAAAGGGGTAGCGCACGGCCAGAGCCTTCATGCGCTCGAACTCGGGCGATTCCTCGAGCGACCGCCGAAGCACGTAGCTCAGCACCCCGCCGAGCCCGCCGATGATGAACGCCAGCCGCCAGCCCCAGACGCTCACCACCGCTGGATCCAGCAGTGACCGCAGCGCCGTGCTGACACCACTCGCCGCTGCCACCCCCATGGTCACGCACGCGAACACGAGTCCGCACACGAACGGCGCCGACCCCCGAGCGGTCTCCACCACGTAGGTGAGCGCGCCAGGCAGTTCGCCGCCGAGGCACAAGCCCTGGACGATGCGCAGCACGACCATGGCGACGCTGGCGGCCACCCCGACGCTCGCGACACTCGGAACGAGCCCCATGGCCACCGTGGCCGCCGACATCACGAACACCGACCAGAGAAAGACCTTCCGACGCCCGAACCGGTCGCCGTAGTGACTGAGGAGCAGGCCGCCGATCGGGCGTGCCAGGTAGCCGGCGGCGAACGCGGCAAACGATGCCATCAGCGAGGCGAGCGGCGAGGCCGCCGGAAACACCGCGTCCGCGATGTCCTTGCTGAAGATGCCGAACACGACGAAGTCGTAGAACTCCAGCGTGCCGCCAAGGCTGGCCAGGACGACCAGGCGTTCAGGAGGTTTCAGATGACCCCAGCCTTCTGCATGACGGCCTCGGCCTTCGTGCGGATCTCGCGGGCCACCTCGTACGGGTCCGCTGCGGAGAACTTCGGCAGGAACAGCTCCACCGAGAGCGGACCGGAGTAACCGGTCGCGGCCACCTTCTGGAGGATCGCCGGCAATGGGGCAACGCCGTCACCCGGGATATAGCGCGTGGTGATGTCGAGCATCTCGCGCGGCATGTCCGGTACGTCCTGGAAGTGGACGTGCTTGATCTCGCCCGGCTTGACCGTGTCCAGATCCTCCAGCTTCCCCAGCCCGGACCAGAAGTGATAGCAGTCGAACAACAGCCCGGCGTTCGGCTGCGCCGCCGCCCGCGTCACTGACAGCATCGTCGTGATCGTGGAGATGAACGTCGAGTTGCGCATCGCCTCGAACATCACCGTGAGCTGGTGCTGCCTGGCGATGCCGGCGAGTTCGACGACGTAGCCGGCGGCTGCCTTGTAGTCGTCCGCCGTCGGCTTCAGGGTCGACTGCGTCGTCGCGTAGATCCGCGGGACGCCGAGTTCGGCCCACTGCTCGCAGCGCTGCTTGAAGCTGTCCACGGCGGCCGCGCGGGCCGGTCCCGACTCGAGCAGGCCGATGACACCGCAGGCCCCGGATACGGGCGTGAGGTGCAGGTCGTCCAGCACGCGCTTCGCTGCGGCAAGCGAGTCGGTCTTGAGAAACTGGTCCAGCAGGTTCTGCGTGATCTCCACCTGCGTGATGCCCGCCCTGGCCCAGCCCTCGAGCGAGCCCCTGAACCCCGCCCGTGATGACGTGTTCTGGTGAAGGGCGAGCGTCATCCGGCCCCCGGCCGCGGCCACAATCGAGCCGGCGGCAGGAACGGCGAGCAGGGCGGCCGGTGTGAGAAGCAGGTCTCGTCTGGACAACATGGTGTCAGCCTCGCAATGCGTGCGTGAGTGTAGCGCGAAGGAGGGGCACGACGGGCGGGAAGGGCAGGAAGGTCGGCAACAGTGGCGGGGCGGGCGCGCCGACCTGCGCTAATGTATCGGGCCGGAGGATCCATGAAGAACCTGTTCCTGTCTCTCGCGCTGTTGCTGGCGGTCGTGGCCCCGGCGCGGGCGCAGCTCTCGCCGATGAACGCCGCGGGGGTGACCTACGGGCACGTGCACCTGAACGTCTCTGACGTGGAAGTGCACAAGAAGCTGTTCGTCGAGATGTTCGGCGGCACGTTCGTCCAGAAGGGGCCGCTGATGGCGGTGAAGTTCCCGAACATGCTGATTGCCCTCGCGCAGAAGGCGCCGACGGGACCGTCACAGGGAACGGTGATGGATCACTTCGGGTTCAAGGTCCGAAGCATGCCGGAGATGCTGGCGGCCGTGCGGGCTGCCGGCTACACCGTGCAGCAGGAGTTCACGGGCGCCGAGGGGTTCCCGAACGCGTACTTCCTCGGCCCTGATGGCCTCCGGGTGGAAATGCAGGAAGACAAGACGCTGCCGGCGAAGGCGATCCCGAACCACATCCACTTCTTCACGCCGCAGTTCGAGTCGCTGCTCGACTGGTACACCGACACGTTCGCGCTGGCGAAACGGAACCGCGGCACCATCAAGACCACGGCTGATGCCGGTACGGTGAACCTGTCATTCCAGAACAGCCGCGAGCCGGTGGTTGGCACCAAGGGACGCGTCATCGACCACATCGGCTTCGAGCTGAAGGACCTGGCCGGCTTCGTGAAGCAGCTGGAAGCAAAGGGGATCAAGTTCGACGTGGCCTACCGCGATGTCCCTTCAATCGGCCTGAAGATCGCGTACATCACCGACCCGACGGGCGTCTACATCGAGCTGACGCAGGGATACACGGAGTACTGAGAACGCTGAGGAAGTTGGAAGTCAGAACTTACCGGCCACGGAGGCCGACATTCCTCGCTTCTGACTTCTGAATTCCGAGTTCTGAGTTCGGAACGCCCTCATCCCGCTTCTGCCGCATCGTCGTCGATCTCCCTGGCTGCGGACGGCGGTGGGGCGTCGGCCGGCTCGATGGCGTCGGCGGTCAGCAGGCGATCGGCGAGGAACGCGTGCGCGGGTTCGTCGGCGCGCGCGAGCAGCGCTTCGAGTGGGGAGCGCGGCGTCCAGGTCTCTCGCTGCTGCATCACCGGGAAGGTGCCGTCCGCGCGCGGCGGGGCATAGCGGCACCAGAAGCCGAGGTGCCAGAGGAGGAACTCGCGAATCCGCGCGAGGCCGTGCTCGTCATCTCCCCAGTGCTCCTTCGCCAGTTCAACGTAGCGCCGATAGAGGGCGACGCGGTCCTCGGCCGAGAGGTCGAGGTCGCCCTCCAGCGCCTCACGAAAGAGCCACGGCTTGATGAGCGTCCCGCGAGCGGACATGACGGCCGTGCAGCCGGAGCTGGCCAGCCTGTCGCGGACCTCGTGCCCGAACAGCAGGTCCCCGTTGCCGACCACCGGCGCGGGCAGCGCCGCGGCGACTTCCGTGATGGCCGTCCAGTTCGCCGAGGTCTTGTAGCGTGCCGCCCGCGTGCGGCCGTGCACGGTGATGGCGTCGGCACCGCCGTCCACCGCGGCACGCGCCACATCGAGGTAATTCAGGTGCTCGTCGTTCCATCCGAGCCGAATCTTGACGGTGACCGGGACGGCCACTGCCTTCTTCATCGCCTCGACGATGCGGCGGACACGGCGGGGTTCGCGTGCGAGTGCGGCGCCGAGGCCGCGCCTGGTGAAGTAATCGATGGGGCAGCCGAGGTTCACGTCGACCAGATCCGCCCCGCGTGACGCGACGAGCTCCGCGGCCCACGCCATCTCGTCCGGGTTGTTCCCTGCCAACTGCACGGCAAAGAACCGCTCGTCCGGAAAGCGGCGGATCAGGGCGAACTCGCTGCGGCGGTTCTGCTTGAGTCGTCGCGCCACCGTCATCTCGCTCATGGTGATGCGCGCGCCAAGCTCCTGGCAGAGGCGCCGGTACGGCAGGTTCGAGCCCTTGGTCATTGGCGCGAGGACGAGCGCGCCCTGAAGCGTGTCGCGGAGTGCAGTCATGCGTGGGAGGTGTCTTTGCGGGAGGCCACTCCCGATTGTATGCTGGCCACACACGCCCTTCGACCATGCCGACGAACTCCGCGCGAATCGCATCGCCCCCAAGCGAGTCGACGCTCGATGCACGCCTGTGCGCCGAACTCGGCGCGCAGCTCGCGCGTGCGCGTGAGGCTCAGGGCTTGACGATCGCGCAGGTCGCCGAGCGCCTGCTGCTGTCGGCGAGGCAGGCGAAGGCGCTCGAGACGGTCGAGTTCACCGCGTTCCACAATGCGACATTCCATCTCGGCGCGCTTCGGAAGTACGTTGCGCTCCTCGCGCTCGACGACACGCTCCTGAACCGCGTGGCCGACTCGCTCGTGAAGCCGGACCCGCAGGCCATCCTCCTGATTCCGGCCGAGTCCAGCGAGGACGCGAACGTGTCGAGGTCGGGCCGCGCGCTCTCCATCGTCGGCCTGGCGCTCCTGATGGCGCTGCTCGCTGGCGGTGGGTACTACCTGGCGCGTGCGCGTGCTGCCGAGAGTGCGAGCGCGCCGATGTCCATTCCACCGGCGGTTGCCCCGAGCGCGTCGACGGCGAGCGCTGCGACATCTGTCCCCGTCGCGCGCGAACCCGCGGTGGTGACCGCCTCCGACGCGAGCGCCGCGAGTGCGCCCGACGCAGGAACCTCCGCTGCACCCGCCGACCCGGAGTCGCAGGGGTTCGGAGTCGTCCGCGCGCAGCGTGCAACCTGGCTGTTCCTGCGGGACCTCGAGAACGTGGTGACCGAGCGTCCGCTGGCGCAAGGAGAGTCGTTCGCTCTGGAAACACAGCCCTCTTACCTCGCGATTGGGACGACGGAGGCAGAGCTCACGATTGGGGGGCGCAGCGTGGACCTGAGCCGCTTCGTCTCGAATGGACAGATCCGCATCAAGGCTGGCGATTTCGATGCGCTCGCACAGGGCGCCTCGCCGATTCCGGCGCCCATGCCTGTAACCCAGCCGTAGGGCGCACCGCGGGCGCATCCGCGGCCGACCCGGTAGAATGGCGATCACACCGCCATCCACAGGAGCACAGCCCAGGTGACATCACTGCGCCTTCGCGCCATCCGACTGATCTCGACGACCGCATTCATCGCGCTCGGGGCCGCGTGCGCGCATCACTCGGCCAATCGCGTGGACCCGTCGCTGCGCGGCGCCGAGGCGATTAACCGGCAGCTGCAGGGGTCCGGCACGAATGCCCCGAAGCTCGACCACCTGATTCCGGCCCGCGACTCGCAGGGCAGCCTGCCGAAGCTGTTCGAGTGGACGGCTGTTCCTGGCGCGGACAGCTACAGCCTCGGCATCTGGAACGAGGTCGACATGCTGGTGTGGCGGCACGACGGGGTCACGACCACGTCATTCCGGCCGACCGACCTGGAACTCGCGCCGGGCACGTACTTCTGGACCATCTCCGCCCTCAAGGATGGCGAGGAAATCGCCGCCTCCGGCCTGTCGGCGTTCGTCGTGCGCCCGCCCAATCCGTAAGTCGGCCCGCCTCTCTGCCGGAGTGAGCGGAAACGCGTACAATCGCGGTCCGCTCATGCTCTGGTCCCTGCGCCTCATGACATCTGCTCCCGCCGGTGCGGCGCGTGCCTGATGCGCTGCGCGTCGCGATCGCGCAGGTGATCGACGACTGGCGGAGCCTGCACCTCACCGACCTGCAGTTCTGGCATCGAGACGAGGCGCGGCTCCTGCTGCTCGCGCTTACCGCAGCAGCTGGGCTCGTGCTGGTCGCGCGGCTTGCGCTCTCGCGCCGACAGGCGATCTCGGTGCCCGCCGTGCTCCGGTCGCTCTCCCGGACCGTATCGGTGCACCTCACGCGCCTGCCGCTGGTCCTCGCGCTCGTGGGCGTGCCGTTCCTGGCGGTCGCCCTGGCCGACCCATACACCTCGCTCGTCCGGCGTCAGGCGACGTATCCGGGCCGCCGCATCTGCCTGATGATCGATGCGTCGAACAGCATGAGCAGCCCGTTCAAGACGGAGAAGCTGCCGGCACGCAAGGACATCGAATCGAACGCGTTCGTCACCACCGTCGCCGCAGCCGAGCGGTTCGTGCAGATGCGCATGAGCGGGCCCTACCGGGACCTCGTCGCGCTCGTGGAGTTCGGTGCCGACGCGTACGTGGTCACGCCGTTCACGAACGACTACGACAACCTGCTCACGAGCCTGTCGCT
>JAFDVO010000012.1 GCA_018268955.1 Acidobacteriota bacterium
GGGACGATGGTCGACACCTGGGCGACCGTTGGCTCGTGCGCGCAGATCGGGAAGAACGTCCACCTCTCCGGAGGCGTCGGCATCGGCGGCGTACTCGAACCGCTCCAGGCGAACCCCACGATCGTCGAAGACAACTGCTTCATCGGTGCCCGGTCCGAAATCGTCGAGGGGGTCATCGTCGAGGCGAACTCGGTCATCTCGATGGGCGTCTTCATCGGGCAGAGCACGAAGATCTACGACCGTGCGACAGGCGAGGTGACGTACGGCCGTGTGCCCTCCGGGTCGGTCGTCGTTCCCGGCAGCCTGCCGTCAGCGGACGGCAAGTACTCGCTGAACTGCGCCGTCATCGTGAAGCGGGTCGACGCGCAGACGCGCGCGAAGACCTCGATCAACGACCTGCTCCGCGCCTGAGGGCATGGATCCGCACGCAGACACGCTCGCGCTCGCGCGGCGCCTCGTTGCCTGTCCGTCGCTCACGCCGGACGACGCCGGCACGCTCGCGATTGTCGAGCAGCGTCTGGGGGCACTCGGCTTCTCGTGCGAGCGCATCGACCGCGCGGGTGTGACGAACCTCTGGGCCACGCATGGCTCCGGAGGGCCGATCGTGTGCTTCGCCGGACATGTGGACGTCGTCCCCACCGGCCCGGTGGAGCAGTGGAGCGTTCCCCCATTCGGCGCCACCGTCGCGGACGGCTACCTGGTCGGGCGCGGCGCGGCCGACATGAAGGCATCCGTTGCCGCAATGGTGACCGCCATCGAGCGCGTGGTGTTGTCGGCTCCGGCGCATCCGGGCAGGCTGGCGCTGCTGCTGACCTCCGACGAAGAGGGGGACGCGCTGCACGGCACGAAGGCGGTCGTCGAGGTGCTGCAGGCCAGGGGCATGACGATCGATCACTGCCTGGTGGGTGAGCCGACGTCAGCCACCCGGTTCGGCGACACGATCAAGAACGGTCGCCGGGGATCGCTGAGCGGCCAGCTCCGCGTGCGCGGCGTGCAGTGCCATGTGGCGTATCCGGAGCGAGGACGCAACCCCATTCACCAGGCCGCCCCGGCACTCGCGGAACTGAGCGCCACGTCATGGGATGCGGGCAACGAGTACTTCGGCCCGACCACGTTCCAGATCTCGAACATCCACGCTGGGACGGGTGCGCCGAACGTCGTGCCTGGCGTGCTGGAGGTGCAGTTCAACCTGCGGTTCTCACCGCAGTCGCCCGCCGACCATCTGCGGGAACGGATCCATGCGGTGCTGGATCGCTACGGCCTCGAGTACGAGCTGGAATGGACGGTGTCTGCGGAGCCGTTCATCACGCCTGAGGGGTCGCTCGTCGAGGCGGTGCGTGAGGCGGTGATGGCGGAAGCAGGCGTGGCGGCGGAACTCTCCACGAGTGGCGGGACGTCGGACGGGCGCTTTCTCGCGGCCATTGCAGGACAGGTCGTCGAGTTCGGCCCGATGAACGACACCATCCACAAGATCGACGAGCGCGTGGCGGCGGCGGACCTCGGACCGCTCTCTCGGATCTACGAGCGCGTGGCGCGCGCGCTGCTGGCCAGCTGACGCGCCACGCGTCGTCCTATCCTCTCACTTGCTCCAGGGCGGAACCACCTTGTTCATGCGCGCGTAGGCGATCAACTGGCCGAGGTGCTCGTGGAGGTCGCCGCCGATCATCAGCGCGATCTCGTTGAGCGAGCGCTGCTGGCCCATCACCGCACGCTTGCCGGTCAGGGTCGACGGGTCAGCGGCCTGGAACTGGCTCTTCGTGTGCTCGAACGCCTTGTTGATGCCGGCGATCAGCTCGGCCTTGTTCGTGGACTTGGCCAGCGCCTGCATCTCCTCGCGCGGCGCGCCGGGCTTGCCGCCGAGGCCCGACGGCACGAAGCCGTTGAACTCGGACGCCACCAGCGCGAGCACTTCACCAACCGAGCGCACGCCCTCCATCGGGCGCCACGACATCTTGTCGTCCGGGAATGCCTGGCCCAACTGGACGAACTTCCCCTTCACGACCTCGAGGTCGGCCAGGAACGCTGCCTTCATGGCGGCAGCATCTTCCTTGGACATGGCGTCCTGGGCGCGCGCCGGCGTGGACAGGGCGGCGGTGGCAAGGACAGCCGCGAGCGAGACGACGATGCGGCGGCGCATGGTCTGGACAGTGACGTGATTCATCGAGAGACTCCTCCCCGGCCTGAGGCCGAATGGTCAGTCATCTTACACCTGCGCGGAGGGCCGGGACGGGCTGGAGGGACTGGAAGGTCGGGAGGGCCGGGAAGGTCGGGAGGGTCGGGAAGGTCGAGAGGGCCGGGAAGGCCGAGAGGGCCGGGAAGGCCGAGAGGGCCGGGAAGGTCGGGAGGGCCGGGAAGGTCGGGAGGGCCGGGAAGGTCGGGAGGGCCGGGAAGAGAGGTCGTAGCGGCGGGGCTTCAGCCCCGCCGTTCAATACCGCAGCAATCGCGTCACCTTGAGCGCGAGCGATCGATTCGTGAGCCCCGTGGGCACCTGCGTGTCGAGCAGATTGCGCCCGTCACTGTAGACGAGGAAGATCTCGCTGCCGGGCCGGTACTCCCACCGCAGGCGCGCGCTCGACGTGACCGAGTGCCCGCTGATGTTGTACTGCACGAGGCTGCTGATGATCGTGCGCGGCGACGGCGTGTAGATGAAGCGCGTCGTCAGCAGCTGCGCCGAGAACTCACCGAAGGGGAGCGAGACCCAATTGAGCGAGAGGCTCGGTTCGAGCGCGAGCTGCGGCCGCACGGCGACGCGCCCGCTGTAGCTCGCCTCGGTGCGCGTGCCGAGGTAAAGCGACCCGCGTCCGACTGCGAGCCGGCCCGAGATCGGCCGCTGCTGGCCCAGGGAGTACGTCACGCGCATGTTGTTCGACGCATAGCCGCCCACGGGCACGACAACGCCGGGCGAAATGGCGAACGGCCTGGGGATCAGCTCGTAGCTGTGCGTGTACTCGGCGGTGGTCTGGTCGCTGTTCTGGAACTCGGTCTGGAAGTAGCCGCGCAGTTCCTTCTGCTGGACGGCGGCCACGCGCGCGTCGGTGACGTAATCGACACTGCCGAGATACGTGTACTTGCGCACGCGGTTGCGCCGCTTCGGCCGCGGCGAGAACCGCGCCTCACCGTAACTGCGGCGGAAGTCGGTCCGTCGGGCGTAGCCGACCTGCGGGTCGAAGTTCTGGCCGATCAGCAGGTGCTCCGCCTGGAACCCGTACCGATCGCCCGCGTATTCGAACGTGCCGCGGTAACTCGCCGTGCCGCCGTCGCGCCCGGGCGTTTCGGTGCGCGCGTAGAAGGCGTTGGCGGTCAGGTTGGTCAGCAGGAAGAAGTTGCCGTCCGCGCCGATGAGCGTGTTGGAACCGGTGCCGTTGATGCCGAGCGAGCGGTGTGTCGCGATGAGGCCGACGTTGCTGCGGCGCAGCACGTCGCGCTTGATGCGCAGCGTGCTGAAGTTGGTGGCCTTCGCGCCGATGCTCGCCTTGTCGCCGGTCTCGATGTTGAGGGCGCCGATGCTGTACCGTCCCGCACGGCCGGTCACGCGTCCGCCGCCGATGACCGGCACCTCCTGACCCTTCAGGAGACCAATCTGCCGACTGAAGAACATCACCGGCACGTCGCCGGGTGAGCCGCCATTGCCCGACCCGATTCCAGCGAACGCGAAGATGCCCTGCCCCTCGAGGAAGAAGTCCCGCTTCTCGGGGAAGAACAGGCTGAAGCGCGTCAGGTTCACCTGCTGCACGTCCTCCTCGACCTGCGCGAAATCGGTGCGGACCGTGACGTCAGCGATGAGCGATCGGGTCAGGCCGTACTTGAAATCGAAGCCGCCGTTACCCTTGAACTGGTTCGAGAACGGCGTGGCGGCGGTGCGGTCGGTCGTGGAGGAGGCTACCGCGTAGGGCTTCAGCTCGAGGTTCTTCGAAGCGGACGGCGTCTCGAGACCCACCATCGTCCCAGCCGGACCCATGCGGCCGATCGCGTTGCCTGTCCCGTATGACGCGGGCATCGCGGTGAGGTAGCTGTACTCGTTCTTCCACTTCACGACACGCCGGAAGTTGACGCCCCAGACCTGGGGGCCAGGCGCTGGATAGCGCAGGGACTTGAACGGAATGGCGAACTCCGCCGTCCAGCCGCCGTCGAACGTGCCGGTCCGGACGTCCCACACGGTATTCCAGCTCGCATTCAGCACGTCGTCCACGATGGCCTGATCGCGAAACGTCCCGAGGGGCGTCGTCTGGAAGAAGAGCCCGTTGCGGCGGTCGAGGAAGGTATCGAAGACGACCGTGAAGCTCTCGTTCTGCGTGACGTTGTTGCTGTCGCGCCGCATCTCGGTGACGACCTCACGCTCGGGATGGCTGTCGAAGCAGCGGGCTGCCACGTAGATGTTGCGATCGTCGAAGAAGACCCAGACCTGCGTGTTCTCGGTCGCCGGCGCCCCCTCGGTCGGTTCCTGCTGGATGAAGCCGTCAATCGGAGGTGTCGTGCGGTAGAGCTCCTCGTCCAGTCTGCCGTCCAGCTGAATGGGCCGCGGCACGCGGATGGCGCGCACGGTCGCCTGACCCGAGTCGTTGCGCGCAATCGTCGCCGGGGGCATCGGCGGGGGCACGACCGGCCCGCGCGCCTGGGCGAAAAGAGGACGGTCAACAGCACCGGTCAGGGCGAGAAGGCAGACGACCGGCAGGAACGCACGAAGACGCAGACACCGCATGTTCAGGGAACGCGTAGTGTACTCGGAAGGCAGGCAAGGCGGGGGCTCTGACGCTGTTGATGCGGAAATGCAGCAATGCGGAAATGCAGAAATGCAAGAACGCGGGGCTGGTCGGGCAGGCAGGGTCTGACGCTGGTAATGCAGAAATGCAGCAATGCACCACATGCCAGCCGGGGCAGGCAGGTGGGGCGGTGCGGCGCGAGGGGGAGGGGCGGAGTTGAGCGATGATAGGCGCGGATTCAGGAGAGTGCTGATGTTGCGTGTGCGCAGACCGCTCGTGCCGCTGGTGTTCGCTGTGATGTGCGCGTCGACCCTTGGGGCGCAGACGCCCTCGCCACGTGCGCTGCCGGCGATAGTGCCGACTCCGGATGCAGCGGTCACGACGCTCGTGTCGCGGCTGGACCTCGAGCGCTACAAGGCGACCATCAAGGGCCTGACGCAGTTCGGCGATCGGCGGCAGGGCACGGAGCGGAACCGCAGGGCGGTGGACTGGATCGAGGCGCAGCTGACGAGCTACGGCTGCCCCACCGAGCGGATCCGCTACACCTACGATCCACCGCCGCCGCGCTCGACTGGGCAGGGCGCGCGCCCCGCGGAACAGGCGATCCCCCGCGCCGTCGGCGGCGGCCGACCGCGCGGTGTCCGCACTCCCACCGGCGTGAACACCGATCCCCAGAAGCAGCCGAACGAGACCCTGCGTGCCCTCAACGCCGAGCCGGCGAAGAACGGCCCGCGCGAGGAGGTCTACTGCACGAAGGTCGGCACGAAGTACCCGAACGAGATGTACATCGTGTCGGCGCACATGGACGGTCACGGGTGGGGAGAGGCGGCGAACGACGATGGGTCGGGAACGGCGCTGGTGATGGAACTCGCGCGGGTCTTCTCGATGCGTGATGTCCAGACCGAGCGCACGATCCGCTTCGCCCTGTGGAACAACGAGGAGACGGGGCTGAACGGAGCGGGAGCGTACGTCGAGCAGCGCAAGGCGCTGCAGGGGAAAGAGGACCCGCCTGGTTCGGGGCGCTATCCGGAGCCGATCTGGCTCGGGATGATCCAGCACGACATGATGCTGTTCGACCATGGGATGCCGAAGGCGGATGGCTCGATCCCACCAGAGCAGCGACCGGAGGCGGACGTGAACATCGAGTTCCAGATGACCGCGAAGCAGACGGCCGGGGCGCAGGCGCTCGCCTGGTTCCTCCACGCGGCCAACGAGAAGTACGCGACCGATTACCCGGCCCAGGTCGGGCCGCACATGACGAACACCGACTCGACCCCCTTCATGGACGAGATCCCGGCGATCAGCGTACGCGAGAATGAACGCGGCGTGCACGTCGGCAGTGGCTGGGACCCACAGTGGCACCAGCCGACCGATCTGTTCTCCACCTATTCCGACAAGGACTTCCGCCTCGGCCTCAACGCGGCGCAGACGACGCTCGGGGCGGTCGGTGAACTGGTGGGGGCGACGCTACGGTGAGTGCGACCGCGAGGCTGCGATGCAGCAACGCTGCAATGCAGAAACGCAGAAACGCAGAAACGCAATTAGAGGAGAGACGCAGAGCAGCAACGCAATAACGCAGCAACGCAGGGTCGGAGCTGGCGTCGCGCAGACGCAAAAAAGGCCGGCGAGAACGGAATCCGTTCAGGCCGGCCTTTTCTGGTTGCTGGAACCTGGAAGTTCTGACTTCTAAGTTCTAACTTCTAACTTGGGAACGCCCTTACCAGCGGGGTTCGGTGCGACGACCGCCGCCACGACCGCCGCCGAAGCCGCCGCCGCCACCACGGTTGCCGTTGCGACCGCCGCCGAAGCCGCCGCCACCAAAGCCGCCCGAACGCTCCTGCGGACGTGCCTCATTCACCGTGAGGGCGCGACCACCGAACTCCTGGCCGTTGGTCGCCGAGATGGCCGCCTGGGCCTCTTCCTCAGTCGCCATTTCCACGAAGCCGAAGCCGCGCGCGCGCCCGGTCGCCTGGTCGCGCATCACGCGAACCGACTCGACCGTGCCGGACTGGGAGAAGAGCGACTCGAGTTCGCTCTCGGTGGTGTTGTAGGAGAGGTTGCCGACGTACAGTTTCCGACTCATCAAACTGACTCCTGCGTCCCGGGTGGGACGCTGCGCCCTGTGGCGCGGTACAAGGAAACCTGTCCTGAGCGAAGGGTTCGCTCTAACTCGACGGACGCAGGGGATGAGCGGAACGGGCTCGGTCTGACTGCGGGTAAAGCGGAGAGGGCTGAGGCTTCCAGAGAGCGCAGTGTATCACAGGAACGGGAGCACATCGGCCGTGCTACAATTTTTCCTGCTGTTTCCGGGTTCCGGAGCCTCTGGTTGGCGTGTGCGAGGTTCCGCTGTGGTCTCACAACCTCACGAAAGGGCGTTCGATGCGGTCTCCCTCGTCACGCGGGGTGCCTTCACGGCCCGTCTATGCTGGTAAGGAAACGACCGGCAAGGTGAAGAGCCTGACCCGCGGGCAAGCCTGCGGCATGATCCGCCATGCAGATGGCGACGTCTTCTTCCACAAGGCCGACTTCAAGGGTGAGTTCTTCGACCTGCAGGTGGGCGACAAGGTGGTCTTCGAGTTGCTGAACGACCCCATCAGCGGCAAGCGCGCCCAGAACGTCCGGGTCGCCACCACCAAGAAGGCACGCTGAACGGCAGGTGCCCTCGTCAGGACGAGGGCACCAGGCGTCCTCCCTCGCCCGCATCGGCCGCCGCCGGCATCCCCAGCAGCTGCCTCATCTTCAACACCAGCGACAGCCAGTACACGTTCGCGCCGATCGCGGACAGCACCACGACCACCGGCAGCAGGTTCACCAACGCCAGGGCGAAGATGCCGTAGGGCATGGCGGCGCGCGTGGCGACGAACGACACCCGCCACACGAGGCGCGACCACCACGAGGCGTGCGCCGTGAACCGGGCGCGCGCGACCGCGTGGAGCGTCTCCGGACGCCCGAGCGTGATGGTCCGCCGCAGGAAGATCAGCAGCGCGAAGGACAGCAGCGTGCCGGACAGTCCCGCTGCCCCGAGCGGCCCGAGCGCCGCCCAGCCGGTCTGCTGGATCCCCCCGATCGTCAGCCCCACGAAGACAGCCACGTAATACGAGTAGTCGCCGATCGTCTCGAGCCAGCAGCCGAGCGCCGACTCCTGGTACTTGAGGCGCGCGATCTCGCCATCGCACCCGTCGAGGATGCTGGCCGCGAGGGACAGCGCGCCGCCAAGCACGCCCGCGACATACTCGCCGCGGCTGAAGAGCCACGCAGACGCCATCCCAAGGACGAACACGAAGACCGACATCATGTTCGCAGTGACCGGCGTGGGCAGGAGCGCGATGCTGATCGGCAGCGAGATCCGCCTGTTGAAACGGGCGAGCTTCGCGTCGGTCTGCTTGAAGGCCGCGCGCCGCATCGTGGCGTCAGCCTGCGATACCTCCGACAGGGAGCGGAATCGGAGGGCAAGGCGTGCGTGTCCGGAGGAGACCTCGTCACCCGTCGGCATCGGGGCGCAGCTCCAGATGCGATCGCGCAGGTGATCGGTCAGCCGTTCGCGATTACCCGCCAGCGAGGCCCGCACTCGTACGACCCCCGACATCCCGAAGCCCGGACCCGCGGCCACGTCCAGCACCTCCGGGATGGCCGCGCTGACACGCCGCGCGTCGGCGAGGAGCTGCGGCGACACGACGGTCCCCGGCCCGATCGCGGTGAGGCGGGTCTCGCCAGGCACCTGTGCGAGCAGCGCCCGCCAGTGATCGGGCGAGCTCACGATCGTCACGCCAGGCATCATGCGCACCGATCGTGGGAGCCCGCCCGGCGCCCAGGCAATGATGCGGGTGTAGCCCGCGCGACGCGCTGCTCGGAGGACCCGCTCGGCCACCGGCAGCCCGGCCACGCGAACTGATGGTGAGAGGTCCACGCTCGGATCCTCGGCGATGTACAGGAGCGGTTCGTCGTCCACCCGGCCAGGCCCTCTGCCGATACCGTTGGCGGACCGTACGGCGCGCCCCTTGGGGAAGAGAGCGAATCCCGTCGCCGACCAGAAGAGCCCGCGCAGCCGCCGGGCCATCGCGAGCGTCGCTCCGCCGGGTGTCCCCGCAGCCGCCGTCGCCGCGAGGCTCGCGGCTTCCAGCGCGCCAAGGTTCGCCGGGATGAATGCCGTCGCGAAACTGGTGACCCGCGTGATCGTCTCGATGGCAAACGCCTGGATGAGGGTGATCGGTGCGCCGCTGACGCGGAGGACCGCCCAGGCTTCGAGCACCATCAAGACGTACGACGCCGCACCCGCGAGTGCGAGGATCGCGAGGCGCCTGGGCTGGCCTGAGGCGAGGACGCGAAGGTCGGCGGCGACGAGCGCGATGAAGTGACCGACGTTTGAGAGAATGGATGAAGGCGCAGGACGTCGATGTGTGACGGCGACGCGTGGCGCGCGCTGGATCAGGTACGCGACGGCGACGCAGATGAGGGCGCTGCCGACAGCGAACCCGATGAAGATGCGGCTCCAGGCGGTCGACAGCGGCATCGTCGCGAAAGCACTGACTGCGCCGACGCCGACGAGCAGCGTCGTCATCACGATGTAGGCGAGACGTTCGAGCGCGACGGCCGCGGTTGCGGTCGCTGCGTCGCTCTCGCCACGCAGCAGCACCACCTTCAGCGGTTCGCCGGCCACGCCCCGGACTGTCACGTAGCTGACGGCTTCCGCAGCGAGACGAACGCGGAAGAGACGGCCGAGGGCGAGGCGGGTGCCCGCTGGGAAGCAGGCCGCCCAGGCCGCCGTCCGAATCACGTGCCACGCGCCGCTGATCGCGATGGCGGCGAGCGCAGCGGGCGCGAGTCGGGAGAGGTTGCCGCGGATGAAGGTCCAGTCGGTCGCCCGGATCGCGACCACCAACAGCACGACGCCTGTGGCGAGCGCAACGCGCGACCACAGGCGCTGTCTTGAATCAGGCGTCATGTCGTCGCACGGCCAAGAACAATCCACATGCCATCACCTCATCCGTCCAGCTTGAAGCTGAGCGTCCTCGACCAGGCTCCGATCTCCAGGGGCATGTCCGCCGGTGACGCGCTGCACCACTCGATCGACCTCGCGCGCACGGCCGATCGCCTCGGCTACACGCGCTACTGGGTCGCCGAGCACCACGGCTCGCGCATGCTGGCGTGTTCCAGTCCCGAGGTGCTGATCGGCCCCATCGCGGCGGCGACCCGGGCGATTCGCGTGGGCAGCGGAGGCGTGATGCTGCCGCACTACAGCCCGCTCAAGGTGGCAGAGAGCTTCCGCATGTTGGCCGCGCTCTACCCGGACCGCATCGACCTCGGTCTTGGCCGCGCCCCTGGGAGTGATCCGCTCACCGCCTGGGCGCTCCAGCGCGACAAGCGGCAGGCAGCTCCCGACGACTTCCCGGAGCAGCTTGCCGAGCTGCTCGCGTACGTGCGCGATGGGCTTGCCCAGAACCATCGGCTGGCCCGGATGGCTGACCTTCCGCCGGTGACCGCGCGACCGGTGCCGTGGCTGCTGGGGTCGTCTCCCCAGAGCGGCATCTGGGCGGCGGAGCTTGGGCTGCCGTACGCGTTCGCTGACTTCATCGCACCGGGTGGTGCCGAAATCGCCCAGCGGTATCGCGAGAGCTTCACCGCCTCGTCGAACTTGTCGGCACCTCACGTCATCGCGGCGGTGTGGGCGCTCTGTGCAGAGACGGACGACGAAGCGATCCGCCTGGCATCCAGCTCACGAATGGCGTTTGCCCACTTCCTCAGCGGCACCCTCATCGAAGTGCCTCCGGTCGATGAGGCACTCGCGTTCCTCGATGCCAACCGGCACCTGCTCGACACGCTGATTACCCGACGCCGCGCGATCGTCGGCTCGCCACAAACCGTGCGCGCCGCTATCGAGCGCGTCGCGCAGGAGTACGGTGCGGACGAGGTGATGATTGTGACGATCACGTATGCGCACGAGGCGCGCACCAGGTCCTACGAACTGCTCGCGCGCGCATTCGGACTCGAGCCCCGTTCCTGACGCCGCACCCGCACGGCGTCCCCGGAGCTCGATGCTGAGCCGGCCAGTCGTCGGCGAACAGTTTGCACGGGCCGGGTGTAATGCCACTCGGCCATCCTCTCGACCGCACACGGCACGGCCGTGGCTATCCCCGTCCGCAGATGCAGCGCGCCGACTGGACGTCCCTGAACGGCGAATGGGATGTCGCACTCGATCGCGAAGGCGCATGGCTGTCGCCCGATGACGTGGACTGGGCCCGCCGCATCGTCGTGCCGTTCTCGCCCGAGGTGCCGCTCAGCGGCATCAACGACGACACGTTCTACCGCGCTGTCTGGTACCGCCGCTCCGTCGAGTGCCCCGCCCTCGACGATGACCAGCGATGGCTGCTGCACTTCGGCGCCGTGGACTACCACGCCACTGTCTGGGTGGACGGCCGCGTCGTGGGGGAGCACTGGGGCGGATACACGCCCTTTTGCGTCGACCTGACCCCCTCGCTTCCAGCCAACAGCGGGTCGATCACCATCGTCGTCCGCGCCGAGGACGATCCGCACGACCTGGCGAAGCCGCGCGGCAAGCAGGACTGGCAGCTCGAGCCCCATTCGATCTGGTATCCGAGGACCAGCGGCATCTGGCAGACCGTGTGGACCGAAGTCGTGCCATCGACCCGTATCGGCGCGCTGCGCTGGACCCCCAACCTCGAGCGGTGGGAAATCGGATTCGAGGCGTGGGTCGAGGGCCTGCCCCGCGAACGCCTGCGCGTACGCGTGAACCTCACAGTCGGCGAGACCCTGATCGCCGACGACACCATCACCGTCATCAAGGGCGAGGTGCACCGACGGATTGCCCTGTCCGACCCCGGCATCGACGACTACCGTAATGAACTGCTCTGGAGTCCCGAGAAGCCGACCCTGATCGACGCCACCCTCGAGCTCTGGGGCGACCGGGGCGAACTGCTCGACACCGTGCAGAGCTACACGGCCATTCGTTCGGTGGCCGCACAGCGCGACCGCTTCCTGCTGAATGGCCGGCCGTACCAGATGCGGCTCGTTCTCGATCAGGGCTACTGGCCGTCGAGCGGCATTACCGCACCGGACGACGCGGCGCTCGAGCGGGACGTGCGGCTCGCGAAAGCCATGGGCTTCAACGGCGTGCGGAAGCACCAGAAGATCGAGGACCCGCGGTACCTGTACTGGGCCGATCGGCTCGGCCTGCTCGTGTGGGAGGAGATGCCGAGCGCCTACCGGTACACCAACACCTCGGTCGAGCGCGTCACCGGCGAGTGGATGGAGGCGATCGCCCGCGACTACAGCCACCCCTGTATCGTCGCCTGGGTGCCCTTCAACGAATCGTGGGGCGTGCCGAACCTGCCGGAGAGCGCTCGCGAACGGCACTACGTCCAGGCGCTCTATCACCTGACGAAGACGCTCGACCCCACGAGGCCGGTCATCGGGAACGACGGATGGGAGAGCGTGGCCACCGACATCATCGGCATCCACGACTATGACGACGACCCGTCGCGCATCGCACGACGCTACCAGGCCGACGAGGTCCTACCGCGCCTCTTCCGCCGCGAGCGGCCGGGCGGACGGCTGCTGGTGCTGCACGACCAGCCTGCCACCGACCAGCCAATCGTGCTCTCCGAGTTCGGCGGCATCGCGTATTCGCGCGACACGGGTACGTGGGGTTACACGACGTGCGCGAGCGCTGCCGAGTTCGCAGAGCGGTACACGGCGTTGCTCGACGTGGTGCGTGAGCTGCCGGTGCTGTGCGGCTTCTGCTACACGCAGTTCGCTGACACCTACCAGGAGGCGAACGGCCTGCTGTTCGCCGACCGCACGCCGAAGTTCCCGATGGCGGCCATCGCTCGCGCGACCCGTGGTCGGCGGGGTGGCGCGGGCACGGTCCCGGTGGATCCCATCGAGGCGGCGCGCAGCAGCGAGACCGACGCGTGATGTTCAAGCAGGTCCTGACGAAGAGCGACGGCCGGTACCTCGCGCTGTATTCGCGCACGCCGATTACCGATGTCGGCCCCGCGCTGTCACCGTCATCCACGCCGTTCGCGCCGAATGCCCACCTGCGGTGGCATCCGCTGCGCGGAGAGTGGGTGGCCTACGCCACCCATCGGCAGCACCGGACCTTCCTGCCGCCGCCGGAGTACAACCCGCTTGCGCGGACCACCGATCCGTCGAACCCCACCGAGCTGCCGTCGGGTTCATACGACGTGGCGGTGTTCCAGAACCTGTTCCCCACGCTGACGGGAGGCGCGCACGACCCGCCGTCGCTCGAGGTGCCGACGCGCCCCGCGCTGGGGGACTGCGAAGTCGTCGTCTTCACCGACGATGCGAGCGCGTCGCTGGGATCGCTGCCGCTCGATCACTTGGCGCTGATCATCGACGTGTGGGCCGACCGCTATCTGACGCTCGGCGCGCGGCCGGACGTCAAGTACGTGTTCCCGTTCGAGAACCGCGGCGTCGAGGTCGGCGTCACGCTGCACCACCCGCATGGGCAGCTGTACGCATACCCGTTCGTTCCGCCGATACCGGCCCGCGAGCTGGAGCAGCAGCGCCGGCATCTCGAGGAATTCGGCGCGGGGTTGCTCGAGACGCTGATTGCGGGCGAACTCGAACACGGTCGACGCCTGCTCTACACGGGACCTCACGCGGTGGCCTTCGTCCCCGTGTGCGCGCGGTATCCGTACGAAGTGTGGGTGGCGCCACGACGTGCCGCCGGATCGTTCGCCGCGCTCGGGTCGGATGAGCGGCAGGACCTCGCTCGCGCGCTGAAGACCACCCTGCTGACCTTCGACCGGCTGTGGGATCGACCGTTCCCCTACATCATGGCCATTCACCAGGCGCCGACCGACGATGCCCTGCATCCGGAGGCGCACGTGCACATCGAGTTCTACCCGGCGTATCGCATGCGTGGTCGATTGAAATTCCTGGCGGGCAGCGAAATTGGAGCGGGCGTGTTCACGGCCGACACGGATCCGGATGAGCGCGCCGCCGAGCTCCGGAGCGTGGCGGTGCGCCTTGCGTGAAGGCGAGGAGACGTTCCACGCCATTTTTGGACGGGACGAAGAGCTGAGCGCGTCCGCGCCCGGACGCGTGAACCTGATTGGGGAGCACACCGACTACAACGAAGGGTTCGTCCTGCCGATTGCGATCCCGCAGCGAACAACCGTTCGGCTGGCTCGACGTGACGACCGCCTCGTGCGCGTGTGGAGTGCGAACACCGGCCGGGTCAGGGCAGCGATCAGGACGTTCGAGCTGGGACATGAGGCGCTCGCGCAGGCGTGGGTCGACTACGTGCAGGGCGTCACGTGGGCGCTGCGCGAGGAGGGGTGCGCGATCGGTGGGGTCGACGTCGCCGTCGCGTCTGATGTGCCGCTTGGCTCGGGGCTCTCCTCGAGCGCGGCCCTCGAAGTCGGGGTACTGCGCGCGCTCAGTGCGGCGTTCAGTCTCGAACTCGACGGGTCGACGATTGCACGACTCGCGCACCGCGCCGAGACCGGATTCGTGGGGGTGCCCGTCGGCGTGATGGACCAGATGGCGTCGAGTCTCGCGTCAGAGGATGCGGCGCTTTTCATCGACACGCGGACCCTCGCCTTCGAACACGTTCCGCTGCCCGCGTCAGCGCAACTGCTGGTCATCAACTCGGGGATCACTCATGCGCATGCTGGCGGTGAGTACCGCACCCGGCGATCGGAGTGTGAGGCCGCGGCGCGTGCACTGGGGCTGAGGGCGCTGCGCGATGCAGACCGGCAGCGGCTCACCGAAGTCCTCCTGCCGGAACCCTTGAATCGCCGTGCCCGTCACGTCGTCACCGAGGACGACCGCGTGCTCGAGATGCGTGCCGCGCTCCTCGCAGGCGACCTCGCGACGGCCGGTGCGCTGATGAACGACTCTCACCGATCGATGTCCGAGGACTTCGAGGTCTCGACGCCGGAGGTGGACGTGCTCGTGCGAATGGCGCAGGCACAGGAAGGCGTGTTCGGCGCCCGCATGACCGGCGGCGGATTCGGCGGCTGTATCGTCGCGCTCTGCGCGCACGGCACAGCCCGCGATGCAGGGGCCCGCGCGCTGCGTGCGTATACGGCCGAGACCGGGCGCGCAGGACGGCTGCTGATTCCAGAGGCCTGAGTTCGGCACGGACTTTGGACACCCCCGGTCGGCGGTGACCATGGACCTCGTGTGTATCTCTCATCTGCGTTGGGACTTTGTCTTTCAGCGACCTCAGCATCTTCTGACACGGGCGGCGCGCGAGCGTCGCGTCTACTACATCGAAGAGCCGATTCGGACCGAGACGGGTGACCCCCACGTGGTGGCACGGACGGTGTCGCCGACCCTGACCATTGCGGTACCTCACATCCCGGCGGACCGCTGCCGCAGCGAGTGCGTCCAGCTCCAGGCGGATCTGCTCGAGCAGTTCCTGGAACGGCAGGGCGTGACCGACTACACCCTCTGGCTCTACACACCGATGGCGCTCGAGTTCACTCTGCGCCTCGCGCCGACGACGGTCGTTTACGACTGCATGGACGAGCTGTCGGCGTTTGCCGGTGCGCCACCGGAGCTCGTGGCGTTCGAGCAGGACCTCTTCAGCCGGGCCGACGTCGTCTTCACGGGCGGCCACACGCTCTACGAAGCGAAGCGGTCGAAGCACCCGAACGTGCATTCGTTTCCGAGCAGCGTGGAGGTGGAGCACTTCCGCCGCGCACGGCAGTGTGCCAGCGAGCCGCAGGACCAGCAGGCGCTACCCAGGCCACGCATCGGGTTCTACGGCGTGATCGATGAGCGGATGGACTACGACCTGCTCGCCGGCGTCGCGTCCGCACGACCCGACTGGCAGCTGGTGCTGATTGGGCCCACCGCAAAGGTGAATCCGGCTGACCTGCCGAAGGCCGCGAACATTCACTACCTGGGGGGACGGACGTACGGCGAGCTGCCGGACTACATCGGCGGCTGGGACGTGGCGATGCTGCCGTTCGCGCGCAACGAGTCCACCCGCTTCATCAGCCCGACCAAGACGCCGGAGTACCTTGCCGGCGGCCTGCCGGTGGTGTCCACCTCGATTCGCGACGTGGTGCGGCCGTACGGCGAACTGGGCCTCGCGCATATCGCCGACACCCCGGCCGACTTCGTCGCGGCGGTGGAGCGTGCGCTGGCCTGCGATCGCCTGGCGCACTGTGCGGCCGCTGACGAGTACTTGCAGCACCTGTCATGGGATCGCACGTGGACAGCCATGTGGGACCACGTGCAGCGTGTTGGAGAGAGGCGGTTGACCCGTGTTTGATTACCTGGTGATTGGGGCCGGCTTCGCCGGCAGCGTGATTGCGGAACGGCTCGCGTCGGTGCTCGACAAGAAGGTCCTGGTGGTCGACAAGCGCAACCACATCGGGGGCAATGCGTACGACCACCACAATGACGACGGCATCCTCGTGCATCGGTACGGCCCGCACATCTTCCACGCGAACTCGAAGGAGGTCTTCACCTACCTGTCGCGGTTCACGGACTGGTACCCGTACCAGCATCGCGTGCGTGCCTGGGTCGACGGCCGAACCGTTCCGATTCCGATCAACCTGGACACGGTGAATGCGCTCTACGGCACGAACTACACGGCGCTGCAGCTCGGCGAGTTCTACAAGTCGCTGGCCGAACCGCGCGAGTCGATCCGCACATCGGAAGACGTGATCGTCAGCCAGGTTGGCCGGGAGCTGTACGAGAAGTTCTTCAGGAACTACACGAGAAAGCAGTGGGGGCTCGATCCGTCGGAGCTGGATGCTGCCGTGACCTCCCGTGTGCCGGTTCGGACGAACAGGGACGATCGGTACTTCACGGATACGTACCAGGCGATGCCAAAGCACGGCTACACGCGCATGTTCGAGCGCATGCTCTCGCACCCCAACATCAAGATCCTGCTGAACACGGACTACCGGGAGATCGAAGGCTCGATCCTCTACGACGAAGTGATCTGCACCGCGCCGATCGACGAGTACTTCGACTGCCAGTTCGGCAAGCTGCCATACCGGTCCCTGGACTTCCAGCACCAGACGCTGGATACGCCGCAGGTGCAGGAGGTGGCGGTCATCAATTATCCGAACGACCAGCCATACACGCGCGTGACGGAGTTCAAGCACCTCACCGGGCAGGTCCACCCGAAGACCTCGATCGTTTACGAGTACCCCACCGCCGAGGGCGACCCGTATTACCCGATCCCGCGGGCGGAGAACCAGGCGCTCTACAAGAAGTACCAGGAGCTCGCGGACCAGACACCGGGGGTCCACTTCGTCGGCCGGCTGGGCACCTACAAGTACTACAACATGGATCAGGTGGTGGCGCAGTCGCTGACGCTCTTCTCGAAGATCGCCGGCGTCCGCCGATCGGAGTGCGTGACCGCATGAGCGCAAGAGCGCCGCTCGAAGTCTGGGGCGGCCTGGAGTGCACCATCAACCGTGTCGGCGACCAGTTCATCGATCAGCTCGAGCGGGTGCGGGCGTATGCGCTCGACGGTCTGATCGATCTGGTCGCATCGACCGGTGTGCGGCGGGTGCGGTGGCCCGTCCTCTGGGAGCGCGTGGCGCCGACAGGCCTCGCGCGCGCGGATTGGTCCTGGAGCGACCGGACCCTGCGTGAGCTGCGTGAACGGGGCATCGACCCGATCGTCGGGCTGGTGCACCACGGCAGCGGGCCGCGAGACACGAACCTGCTCGATCCGGCCTTTCCCTCGCGCTTCGCCGAGTATGCGCGCGCGTGCGCCGAGCGGTATCCGGACGTGCGCGCGTTCACCCCCGTCAACGAACCGCTGACGACGGCGCGGTTCTCCGCCCTGTACGGCCATTGGTATCCGCATCGTCGCGACGATCGCTCGTTCATCGCAGCGCTCGTCATCCAGACGCGCGCGACCATTCTGGCGATGCACGCCATCAGGAGCGTGACGCCCGACGCGCAACTGGTGCAGACCGAAGATGCGGCGCACACGGCATCGACCTTCCCGCTGGACCGTCAGGCGTCCTTCGAGCGGCATCGTCGGTGGCTCAGTCTCGACCTCCTGAGCGGGCGCGTGGATGCCGCGCACCCGCTGTGGGCCTATCTGGCGACACACGGATTCACTCGATCTGACGCCGAATGGTTCCGAGCCCACGCGCTGCCGCCTGACATCATTGGCCTCAACTACTACGTCACCAGCGACCGGTACCTCGACCATCGGTTGCATCTCTACAATCCCGCGTCCCACGGAGGCAACGGCAGCGAGCGGTACGCCGATGTCGAAGCGGCCCGCGCGGACGGTGCCGCGATCCGGGGCCATCGCCACGTGCTGCTGGAAGCGTGGGAGCGGTATCGCACGCCGGTGGCCATCACCGAAACGCACCTCGGCTGCACGCGCGAAGAGCAGCTGCGCTGGCTCCGCGATGCCTGGGAGGGGGCGGAGCAGGCCAGGGCGGCCGGCGCGGACGTGCGTGCCGTCACGGTGTGGGCGCTCCTCGGGTCCACCGACTGGGACTCGCTTGTGACGCGCACGGCGGGCCACTACGAACCGGGGCCGTTCGACCTCCGCGGCGGAGCACCGCGGCCCACGGCCCTTGCTGCCGCTGCCGCGTCGCTCGCGGTGAGCGGCCGGATGAGCCACCCCGCCGCCGAGGGGCACGGGTGGTGGACGCGGCACGCGCCGGCGGTCCAGGGGCGTCGACCGCTCCTCGTACTCGGTGCGACTGGAACGCTGGGCCGCGCATTCACGCACGCGTGCGGCACGCGCGGGCTGGCGTGCCGGTCCCTCACTCGCCAGGACCTCGACATCCTGGACGCTGACGCAATCGCCGACGTGCTCGAACGAGAGAAACCCTGGGGCGTGATCAACGCGACCGGCTACGTGAGAGTGGACGATGCGGAGCGGGAGCAGCGGGCGTGTCGACTGGTCAATGCCGTCGCGCCCGCCATCCTGGCGATGGCCTGCCGCAGGCGTGGCGTTCGCCTCGCGACCTTCTCGTCGGACTTGGTGTTCGACGGCACGCAGGCGCGGCCGTACTTCGAAAGCGACGGCGTGGCGCCGCTCAACACGTACGGGCGCAGCAAGGTGGAAGGGGAGCGGCGTGTGCTCGCGCTGAACCCGCAGGCGCTCGTGGTGCGAACCAGCGCGTTCTTTGGTCCCTGGGATCACGCCAACTTCGTGACCCAGGCGCTGGACCAGCTGGAAGCGCATCGTCCGTTCCGCGCGCTGAGCGACCTGACGGTCTCACCGACCTACGTGCCTGACCTTGTGGACATGACGCTCGACCTGCTGATCGACGATGCGGCCGGCGTGTGGCACCTCGCGAACCGTGGTGCCGTGACCTGGTTCGAACTGGCGCAGCTCGCGGCGAACCGGGCCGGGCTGGAGGTCGATACGCTCGGCGCCTCCTGCTGCGACGCCGAGCAGCTGCCCGCCGTTCGTCCGAAGTACTCGGTGCTTGGCACGGCGCGCGGAGCCCTCCTGCCCACGCTTGACGATGCGCTCGACCGGTACCTGGCCGCGCGCGCACGTGCCGGAACGGCAGCCTAGCCCTTCAGGTACTTCTCGGGCTCCGCGTCGAACTTGCGCTTGCAGCCGGGCGCGCAGAAGTAATAGGTCTTGCCGTTGTACTCGCTCGTGCCGGCGTTCTTCTTCTCGTCGACCTGCATCTTGCACACGGGATCGATGGCCATGCTCGTCTCCTGTGAATGGCGGTGTTCGTTCGGGCCGCGTCCACTGACACGCCCATTATGAATCGTCCGTCGGCGCGTGGGACCACGGCGGGGCTGAAGCCCCGCCGCTACGACCGGGCAGGATCAACCGCTACGATCGAGCTGAAGCCCCGCCGCTACGATCGCGGCGCTAGAGCTGGGTGCGCCTGAGCCGCAGCGCGTTGGTGATGACGGACACCGAGCTGAACGTCATCGCCGCACTCGCCCAGATTGGACTGATCACCGTTCCGGTGAAGGGGTAGAGCAGGCCGGCGGCGACGGGGACGCCGATGGCGTTGTAGACGAATGCGAGGAACAGGTTCTGCCGGATGTTCCGCATCGTCGCCCGTGACAGTCGTCGTGCGCGGACAATGCCACGGAGGTCCCCCTTCACCAGGGTGATGCCAGCGCTCTGGATGGCGACGTCGGTCCCCGTGCCCATCGCGATGCCGACCGCAGCCTCGGCCAGTGCGGGCGCATCGTTGATGCCGTCGCCCGCCATGGCGACGACCTTGCCCTGCCGCTGCAGCTGCTGGACGGCGGCCAGCTTGCCCGTGGGCAGTACTTCGGCCCAGACGTCGTCCAGGCCGAGCCGGGTGGCCACCGCGCGCGCGGTGACCGTGTTGTCGCCGGTCAGCATCACGATCTTCAACCCTTCGGCGTGTAGCGCCGCAATCGCCTCGGGTGTCGTCTGCTTCACCGGGTCGACGACGCCGAGCAGGCCGACCACACGGTTCAGCCGCGCCAAGTACATGACGGTGTAACCCTCGAGCCGCAGCGCGTCGGCATCCGCCGCGACGATGTCCACCGGCGCGCTCACGTGCGCCATCATGGCGGCGTTTCCGATTGCGTAGTGGACGTCGTCGATTTCGGCTTCGATGCCGTGGCCGGGCAGCGCATGGAAGGCGCTGACCCGGGCGAGCGCGATCTGGCGCGTCCGGGCGGTTGCCAGGATGGCGTTGGCGAGCGGGTGTTCGCTCGCCTGTTCCAGTGAGGCCGCTATGCGGAGCACGTCGTCTTCGTGCAGGCCGGCGAACGGCCGGATCACTTCGAGGGCTGGGCGGCCTTCAGTCAGCGTGCCGGTCTTGTCCACGACGATCGTGTCCACCTGCTCGAGCCGTTCGAGCGCTTCGGCCTGGCGGACGAGGACACCGGCGGTCGCGCCACGACCGGTACCGACCATGATCGCCATCGGCGTCGCAAGGCCCAGCGCGCACGGGCAGGCGATGATCAGCACCGCAACCCCTGCCACGAGCGCGTGGGCGAGCCGTGGATCCGGGCCGGCAGCAAGCCATGTCACGAAGGCGACGATCGCGACGAACACGACCGCGGGCACGAAGTATCCGGAGATGCGATCCGCCAGGCGCTGGATCGGCGCCCGGCTCCGTTGCGCCTCGCTGACCATCTGCACGATCTGCGCGAGCAGCGTTTCGCGCCCCACGCGATCTGCGCGGAAGACGATGGTACCGGTGCCGTTGATCGTGCCGCCGGTGACTCGCGCACCGGGCCCCTTCTCGACCGGCATCGGCTCGCCGGTCACCATGCTCTCGTCAATGGCGCTCCCCCCGGTGACGACGACGCCGTCGACTGGCACCTTCTCGCCGGGCCGCACGCGACACAGGTCGCCGACGCGCACCTGATCCAGCGGGATGTCCACCTCGTCGTCGTCCCTGACGACGCGCGCCATTTTCGGCGCCAGGCCGAGGAGCTGGCGGATGGCCGAACTCGTCTGGTCGCGGGCCCGCAGTTCCAGGACCTGCCCGAGGAGCACGAGGACGGTGATGACGGCGGCCGTGTCGAAGTAGGTCTCAATCGCGCCGTGTTCGCGCATCGACTCGGGGAAGAGCCCTGGTGCCAGCGTGCCGACGACGCTGAAGAGGAATGCTGCGCCGGTGCCGATGGCGATCAGCGTGAACATGTTGGGGCTGCGGTTGACGAACGACGCCCACGCGCGCTCGAAGAACGGCCGCCCGGCCCAGAAGACGACAGGGGTCGAGAACAGCAGGCCGATCCAGTTGATGAGCGAGCCCCAGCGCATCATCAGCGACCCGCCGGTCAGCATGTCGCCCATGGTCAGGGCAAACACGGGGAAGGCGAGGGCGGCTGCGAGCCAGAAGCGGCGCGTCATATCGACGAGTTCGGGATTGGGTCCGCTCTCGAGCGTGACGACCTTCGGCTCGAGCGCCATCCCGCAGACGGGGCAGGCGCCAGGGCCGTCGCTGATCACCTCCGGGTCCATCGGGCAGATGTATTGGACCTTCTCGCCCTCGCCGACCTCTGGCGGAGGAGGCACGTACGCCTCGTCGCCGAGGTACTGGTCCGGGTGCTCACGGAAGCGTTCGAGGCAGACCTCGGCGCAGAAGTAGTAGGTGACCCCCTCGTGCACGTGCGTGCCGACGGAGTCCTCTTCCTCGATTTCCATCTTGCAGACAGGGTCTACGTGCGTCATGGGCGTGATCTCATGATCGCACGGGCCTACTGCCGTCCACGCGGTCGAGGTAGGTTTTGCGCATCTGTTGATATAGTCCGCCCCAGCGTGCTCGTGAGAGTCCGCCGAAGTCCCCCCGAGATCATCATGAGTCACCGGCACCCCCATGTCGCGCGTCATGCGCGTGCGCGGTAGGCAACCGATGCGGCGCACCGGGCTGTGGCCCATCGTGACGGCCCTGGGCACGATCCTCGCGCTGGGGTTGTTCGTCGCTATCGCGCAGCAGAACGTGGGCGAGATGCGCGCGCTGCGCGACCAGAGTGTCGAGGTCGAACGGACGCTCGAAATCCAGCGGGTGCTGGATGCCATCCGTATCGCTGAGTCCGAGGCGGACTCGAGCGCGCGCGCCTACGTGCTCACCGGCCGGAAGGTGTTCCTCGAGCAGATGCGCGCGCAGCACGGCACGGCCAGCATCCGCCTCATGCGCCTCGACGAACTCCTCCGCGACAATGCCGCCCAGCAGGAGCGCCTGCAGCGCCTGCGTGGGGCCATCGAGGCCAGGCGCACGCGGCTCGATCAGGTGATCGTCGTGCGTGAGAGCGGCACGCTCGAGGCTGCGGTCGACGAGGCACGCGCGAGCGGGTCGACCTCCGCCTCGAATGAGGTACGGGATGTCATCGCGCAGATGGAGGGCGAGGAGGCGCGCATCCTCTCCCAGCGACGGTCGCAGGCCGACGTGCTCTATCGTCGCGCCGTCGGTGGACGGGTCGGCAGCAGCGTGGTCAGCGCCGTCCTCCTGCTCGTCGTGGTCGCGATTGCGGGCCTGCACGCGCGGGCGAAGGCGCGTCGGGAGTCAGCACTGCTCGCGAGCGAGCAGCGGGCGTTGCAGGCCGCGGCCCGCGAGCAGGAAGCCCGGTCGGAAGCGGAGGCGGCCAATCGTGAAAAGGATCAGTTCCTGGCAGTGCTTTCACACGAACTGCGCACGCCCCTCAATGCGGTCCTCGGCTGGACGCAGATCCTGCAGACGACCCGTGCCGACGGCGTCAGGCTGGTGAAGGCGCTCGCAGCGATCCGCCGGAATGCCGAGGCGCAGCAGCGGCTTGTGGAGGACCTCCTGGATGTGTCGCGCATCATCGCCGGCAAGCTGGCGGTCGAGCGGGCACCGTTCGATCTGCGCGCCGCGATCGGCGCGGCCGTGGATGCCGTGAGGCCCGCCGCGGTCTCGAAGGATCTCGACCTCCAGGTGCGGATGGATGCCACGCCGCGAACGCTCGGCGACGCGGGCCGCATGCAGCAGGTGGCCACGAACCTGCTCACGAACGCCGTGAAGTTCAGCGAACCGGGCGGCACGGTCGTCGTCCGGCTCGAGCACCTTGGCGACGCCGCACTCCTGGAGGTGAGGGACGGGGGCGCGGGCATTCCAGCCGACCTTCTGCCGCACGTGTTCGATCGGTTCCGCCAGGGCGACAGCAGCACGACACGCGCACACGGCGGGCTCGGCCTCGGCCTCGCCATCGCCCGGCACATCGTCGAGGCGCACGGCGGCCGCGTGTCGGTGCACAGCGACGGACCCGGCAAGGGCGCCACGTTCCGCGTGCGCATCCCGTACGTGGCGCCTCCCACGGCCGTCGTTCCGGCCACGCACGCCGGCGCCAGCTCGGGGCTCAGCGTTCAGCATTGACATGGGTACGCTGCGCTCAATCCTCCAACCTCCAACCTCCAACCTCCAACCTCTGGCCTCGGACCTCAGGCACGGTAGTTCGGCCTCCCATCGCTGACCACCCCCGCGTCCGCCTGCCCGAACGATGAAACACGGTACAATCGACGTACCGTGATTATTCGTTTGAATTCACAGCGTCAAGCCCGGGTGGGCTTCGGACTCGCCCTCATCGTCGTTGCCGGCACCCTTGCGGTCGGCTGTTCCAATGCGTCGCCCAAGGCGCCCGACTCGACGTCCGGCGGAGCCTCCGCAGGCGCTGCCGCGGTCGCGGACAGCGGCATCCAGACGGTGACCGGACGTGCGCCAGCGGCACAGGGCGAGTATCCCTCGATTGTCGTCCTCGAGCCGATTGGCGCAGGCGCCCTGCCTCCGCAGGCGGCGCCGCCGGTCATGGATCAGCAGCAGCAGACGTTCATTCCGAACATCCTGCTGGTGCGCACCGGTCAGCCGGTCGACTTCCAGAACCACGACGAAGTGCTCCACAACGTCCGCGTCAAGAACGACGAGACCAAGGAGTCCGCGTTCAACGTGGCCATCCCGACGGGCGAGAAGTACACGCACACGTTCCAGAAGGATGGCTTCTACGACGTCGGTTGCGACATCCATCCCGCCATGTCCGCGCAGATCCTTGCCTCGTCATCGCCGTGGGCGGTGACGGCGGACCCGTCGGGCGCCTTCACGTTTGCCGGCGTGCCGAACGGCCCCTATAAGGCGATTGCGTACGCGGGCGCGCAGAAGATCGAGAAGGACGTGAACATCGCGGCCGGCTCGACGACGATCGATCTCACGGCGCCGTAGTGATCGAACGACGGGCGGTCACGACGGCACGGGACGATGCGGACGACCCTCCCGTTCGTCAGAAGCTGAAGAAGAGCAGGAGATCGATGCCCGCGCGCTCCACGCGGCGGAACGGCGAGCGCACCGATAGCGAGCTCGCGTCCGAGAAGGTCGCGCGGATGCGCAGGATGCGGGACAGGTAGTACTCGATCGTGGCCTCGTCGTAGTCCGATTCGCCGAACTGCCGGCTGAAGCGCGCGACCAGTCCGGGGGCGATCTCGTTGCCGACGGTCACGCGCGGTCCGCCACGGATATCCGCACCAGGTTCGATCTCGAGCGTGTCGATGCCGAGCGTGCGTTCGAGCGCCGTCATCATTGGCGCCGCGATGAAGCCGGCGGCGAGCGTGCCGGCGCGGACCGCGAGCTGTTGCTGCTGCAGCGCGGACAGCTCGTTCATCGAGGTGTTGAAGACGATGAGCGACAGGATGTCCGACTGATCGAGCGGCGGCGTGCTTGCCAGCCGCAGCTCCGGCTCCCGGAGTGGCCCCACGATCGACACGCGGGTCTCCACCCCTGAGATGATCCGGTTGACGGTGATGTACAGCTCCGGATTCAGGTCCCCACGGAAGTTGATCGAGCTCGAGGGGTTGAGGTCGAACCGTCGACCCTGGAACGCATAGGTGCCGACCAGCGAGTCGAAGGAGCCGTTCACGTACATCGGCTGCGCCGGGTCCTTGTAGAGCGACAGGTCGCCGAAGGCGCGCACGTTGATGTTGCCGAGGCCCAACGGCGTGCCCGGCGTGATCTGGACGTTGTCGCCGGTCATGCGCAGGGTGCCCGGCACGTGCAGCTCCAGGTCCATTCCCATGCGCTCCCAGGGGTTCAGCGCGACGATCGGGTCGATGTCCGCTGGAGCCGACGCGGCCTGCGTCGAATAGGGCTGGAACAGCGTGCGGTCCAGGATGCGGTCGACGTTCAGCGCGCCACCGGTGACGGTCAGCCTGCCGGTCAGGCGTGGTGATTCGAATTCGCCGGACAGGTTCAGCCGGGCGTCGATGTCCACGCGCCCGTACTCGTTGCGAAGGACCTGGAAGCTCCTGGCGTTCACCGCAACCTGGAGATCGCCTACCCGCAGTTCGTGGGTACCCAGGCTGCCGGTCACTTCGAGGGGATTCCCTTCTTCGTCCTCCACCCGCAGCGAGTCCACCGAGACGCGGTCGCTGGCGAGTTGCAGTGCGAGGCGTCCGTTCCGATAGCGTGCGCCCGAGGCGACGACGTCGAAGGAGGCGTTCGCGAGGTCCACGCGCCCGGAGAAGTGCGGATCCGACGTCGTGCCGATGACCGTCACGTCGAGCCGCATCTGCCCGTTGACGTTCTTGACCACGTCCGTGACCCCCTCGAGCAGGGTCAGGCTGACGTCGCTCGATTTCACCGCCAGGTGCATCGGCTCCGGGGGCGCACCGCGAGTGAACACGCTGGCCGGTACCGCGCCGGCTGCCGTGAACCACACGCCGGGTGCCTGGTCGAGCCGCACGTCGACCTGATACACACCGCCCGTGTAGTCGGCGTGTCCCGCGAACGATTGGTACGCAAGCCGACGGATGCGGCCGTCGGTGATCGCGAAATCGACGGCGACGGTCGGGTGCTCCCGGGTGCCGCCCACGATTGCGGTCGCCTCGAGGATCCCGCCATACCGCGCGGCGCTCTGTTCGTCGGGCAGCAGCGACGCGAGTTGGACGCCGTCGGCCGCCACCCGCAGCCTCCCGGCCCCATCGTCGCTCCACGTGCCGGAGACGGTGAGGTGCTGCGCGCCGTCCGGCGCGACCAGGTCGATGCCGTCGACGCGCACGCCCGCAGTGGTCCAGCCGATGACCGGCGCCGTACCGCCGGCCAGCCGCCACGCGTTCCGACCGAAGGCGAGGCCGAGGGTCTGGAACTGCGCCGTCTGGGCCGCGACATCGAGCGTCAGTTCGCTCTGTGCCGAGACGGCGACTCCGCTGCGCAGCGTGCCGCCGAGCGATGCGATGACCCGGCCTGCGTCGTACCGGACGTCGGCCGATGCTTCGGGCAGGGCCTGGCCGGCCGCGGTCACGTCCGCGAGCGACGTGGTGAGCGTGCCGGTCGCTTGTGAGGGGGCGTCCGACGGAATGACAACGTCGTACGTGGCGGTGCCAGACCGGGCGGTGATGCCTGCCGCGGACACCTGCGCGAGCGTGCCGCTCCCGGTGAATCGCATCCGATCGAGCGGACCGGTCAGTCGACCAGTGGTCACGACCCGCCCGGCGTACCCGGCGCCAATGACCGTCTCGAGCCGCGAGAGGTCGGCCCGCGTGATCCGGTAGTCCAGGGCAGAACTCCGCTCGCCATCCAGTTCCAGCGCACCGGACGCCTCGAGGTCGGCGCCGGGGCCTGTCAGCGACAAGGCATCGATCCGCAGCGTGCCCTGGTCCAACGAGGCCTCCACGCGCCCACGGGTGACGTCGATCGTGCGTACCACCGAGTCGTGGACATCGAGGACGGCGCTGACGCTGTAGTCGTTCAGGAGGGGAGACCGCACGAGCAGATCGCGGACGGTCGCCCGGCCCTGGCCGCGGCCGGTCAACCGGGCGCGATAGAGCGGGTCGGCCATGGGAATCGCGGGGTCAATGGACAGGAGATCCCCGTCGTATGTGCCTTCGAGAGAGCCGTCCGCGATGTGGACACTCACGTCGGCATTCGTGAGGCGCCCGCCGAACAGCGTGGCCTCGTCGAGGCGCCCGCCCCCATTGAGTGTCATGGTGGCGAGCTCAGAGCCACGACCGTCGACGCGGAACTGCCCCCGCACCGTGCCCGCGTATCGCGGCTCGGTCATCCAGGCAATCTGGAGGTCGCGTCCGAACCGTGCGAGGTCCACGTTCGAGAGTGGGCCCTCCCCCGCGTAGTGGAACGGCACCACGTGTGTGTCGATGGCTCCCGTGGCGCCCGCACCGAGCGTCGCGCCAAGGAAGACCGAGTCACCGAACGTGGCGTGTCCGGTGAGGAACGGGTCGACGAACTGGCCGGTCACGTCGTAGTCGAACGCCAGGGTGCTCTCCACATGCGGCACGGGCACCGTGCGGGGCACCAGGCGCAGGTCCACGCCATCCGCCGTTCCGGTGAAATGAAACGGGTACGGGGCATCGATGGCGAGGGTGGAGTCGCGGAGCCGCACGTTGGCGCCGTACGCGGTCGCGGTGGCCCGCGCAATCAGCACGTCGGTGCGGGTGATTGTCCCGCGCGCCTGCACGTCGTCCGCCTCATAGCCCAGGTAGGCTGCATGGGAGCCCGCAAACGTGTATGCGCCGCGAGGGAAGTGGCCGCCGAGGTCGAGATCGAGATCCAGCGTCACATCACCCGAGATGTCCGATGGCCTGTCGGGCCTGTTCAACCAGCCAGCGAGGTCCAGTCGCTGGACTGAGGCCGTCCCGCGAGCGTGCCAGCCAGGGATGCTGCTGTCGAGCGTGACGGCTGCGCGCACGTCGCCGCTGGTCGATCGGAGGTTCACCTGTGTGGCGAGGGCGGTCGGCGGGCCGGTCAAGCGGGTATCGAAGGCCGCTTCGACAGCAATGTTCCGCAACCCGCCGAGGATTCCCGACCATTCCTGGAACGCGAAGGCGGGAGCGGACACGCTCAGGTCCAGAGGCGTTGGCGACCGGCGTCGGTCGGTGCCACCCTCCAGCGTGAACTCGCTGCGGGGCGTCGTGACGTGCAGGTGTTCGAAGCGCCATCCCGTCTCGAGATCCGCCAGCACGCCCGAGAGTTGCCTCACGGTGAGGTCCGGAGCGGCACCGACGAACGCCGCGTGTTCGAAAGCGAGCGTCCATCCGCCCGGCTCGAAGGCCGCACTGAGCGTCGCGTTGAGGGCGGTGAAGTCGGTGGGCACGTGTGCCGCGCCGATCGAGAGCGGATCCCTGAGCGTGACGTGCCCATCGGCGACCTCGATGTGCTCGAGGCGGACGGTGCGGCCGGGCCCTTTCTCCTGCCGCGGCGCACGTCGTGCGACGAGCGCCGCGAGATTCCACCGGCCGTCCGCCTGACGTGCCGCGACAATGCGAGGCCTCGTGAGGCTGAGCCGCTGAACCGATGTGGCGGCGCCGATCAGTTCGCGGATGCTGTACGCGACCTCGATCCTGTCGATCGCGACGATCGGTTCTCCGTCCCTCGAGAGACGTACATCTTCGAGCACCAGTCCACGGAACAGCGATCCGCGCAAGTGCCCAATCTGAAGGGTTGCTGTCAGGTACCGATTGGCCTGCCCAACGACGAAGGCGCGGAGGCGATCGTGGGCCCACGGCGTCTGCAGCAGGGCCCCGGCCGCCACCACAAGCAGCAGTGCCGCTGCGATCGCGAGGACCAGCCCTCGCGCCAGCCCTGAACCGACCCGTCGCCAGCGTGACATGCGCCTGAGCTCATGTTAGCAGTCGGCGTGCGCGCAGAAGCGGCGCACGAGTTCGAGGAGCCGGTCGAAGTCGAGCGGCTTCTTGAGGAAGGCGGCGCCGTTCAGGTCGGCCCCCCGTGCGGGGTCGAGCGCGGAGAGCACCACGACCGGTACCTGCGCGATGGCAGGGTCCTCCACCTGCCGCCGGCGGAACTCCCAGCCGTCCATGATCGGCATCATCAGGTCGAGCAGGATGAGTTCCGGCCGGTCACCGCGGTGCAGGTACTCGAGCGCGTCGCGCCCGTTCGCGGCGGTCTCGGCCCTATAGCCTTCGAGCAGGAGCAACTGCGCCATCATCTCGCGCAGGTCGGCATCGTCCTCCACGATGAGGACGGGGCAGTGTTCGATGCCTGAGGAAGGTGGTGTCTGCATGGTCTCCGTCGCGTGCCGCGGCTGACGCTGTATTGAGCAAGGCTGGCGCCAGACTCGCGGTATATCCACAGTCGAGTGCACAAGCTCGACGTCCGTTCGCTACAATGCGGGTCCTGGTGTTTGCATCAGCTGCCCCTGGTTCGCGTCACAGCGGCCCCACGATCGTCACCCTGTCGGTGATCCTGTTCGTCGTGCTGTTCTGGCGGCTCGGCGACGCATCCTTCTGGGATCCCGACGAGGCGCACTACGCACAGACCACGGTCGAACTCATCCAGCGGGGTGACTGGATGGCGCCGTTCTACAACGGCGCACCGTTCTTCGACAAGCCGATCCTCTTCTACTGGTTCCAGGCAATCCCGATGAGCCTGGTGCCTGATCCCGAGACCGCCGCCCGGCTCGCGCCCGCCGTGGCCGGGGTGCTGCTCGTCGGCGTGACCGCATGGTTTGGATTCCAACTGTTCGGCCAGGCGGTTGGGCTGACGGCGGCGCTCCTGCTGGCGACCAACGCGGGCGTGTTCGCGCTCGCACGATACGCCATCCTGGATCTGCCGTTTACGCTGTTCCTCTTTGGCGGGGTTGCCGCGATCACGGTGGCCATGCTGCAGCAGCGGCGTGGACTGGAGTACGGCGGCTACCTGCTCGTCGGGCTGGCGAACGCCACCAAGGGGCCGATCGCGCTGGTGCTCTGTGGGGTGGCGTTCGTCCTGGTGTGTGCCGTCTCGGCCGAGGCTCGGCGGCGGCTACTGGCGCTTCGGTGGGTGCAGGGCGCGGTGATTGCCCTCCTGCCCGGGCTGCCCTGGCCCGCCTACATGCTGTGGCGGTTCGGCTGGGACTTCGTGAACGGCTACGTCCTCAACGAGAACATCAAGCTGTTCGCCACGCCCATGTACGCCGGCCAGCCTGGCTGGCACTTCTATCTCTGGATCGTGCTGCTCGGGATGCTGCCGTGGACCGGCATGCTGCTCGCGCGTGCGTACGAGACCGTCCGCGGGTATCTGGCACCGCCAGCAGAGGAGGGACGCCCCGCCTCGGAGCGTCGTCCGGATCTCGTCGACATCCTCCTCTGGTGCTGGGTCGTGGGCATCGTCGCGTTCTTCTCGTTCTCCAGGTTCAAGCTGGATCACTACGTGTTTCCGGCGTCCCCGGCGCTCTGCCTGATCGCGGCTCGCGCGTGGCACGACGCGCGGGCCGGTCGGGCGGATCGGGCGACCTGGCTCGGTATCCGTTTGATCGGACCGACGCTCGTGGTCGCAGGCGGCGTCATCGCGTACGCGGCAGCGGTGCTCCTGGATCTCCCCCGCGGGTTCTTCATCGTCCCCGCTGCGCTCGTCACTGCCGGCGCCATCACTGCGTGGCGGACCAGGCCGGGTGGCCACCTGCCGACGTGGCCGGTGGCTCCGGTCATCGCGATGCTGGTCGTGTACGTCGGGGCACTCGCATGGGTCATGCCGCGGCTCGAGGAAGGCAAGGCGGTGCCGCACGTCGCACGCTGGGTCGCCGAGCACGCATCGTCGGGACAGCGTGTCGCGGCCTTTCGCCTGAACCGGTGGAACACGGCGTATCGCTTCTACGTGGGCCGCCCCGTCACGGTCATCGAGAGTGACGACGATGCCCGGGCGTTCTTCAGCGATCCGAGTCCGTATTACGTGGTGATGACCCACGAACTCTACGAAGCGCTGCGGGCGGCGGGCGTGCCACTCCAGATCGCCTACGAGCGCGAGGGGCGGTGGGTGACCTCGGGCAAGGCGCTGTGGAAGCGCGGTGGTGAACGGACGCGATTCGTCGTGGCCGCTCCGGCCGCCGCGGGCACGCACCCGTGACCCGTCCGCTATAATCCTCTGTCGATCCGATGCGCGTCGCTCGTCACTATCTGGTCAGCGGCCGGGTGCAGGGGGTCGGCTTCCGGCACTTCGTCCACCGGGCGGCGAGGATCGAGGGCCTGCACGGGTGGGTGCGCAACCTGCCGGACGGCCGCGTCGAGGCGCACGCCGAAGGGGACTACGAGTCGGTCGAACGATTCGAATGGAAAATCCGGCAGGGCCCGCCGGCATCGCGCGTGGACGAGGTGGACGTGATGGACGTCGCCGTCACGTCGCTCGACACAGGGTTCGCCGTTCGCTAGCAGGCACGCCACACACCATGGACATTCTGAAGAGCAAGATCCGCAACGTTCCGGACTTCCCCAAGGCGGGAATTCTGTTCTACGACATCACGACGCTGCTGCAGGATCCGGAGGGGTTCCGGATGGCGATCGACAGCATGGCCGACCCGTTCCGCGGGGCTGGCATCGACATGGTGGTGGGCATCGAGAGCCGCGGCTTCATCTTCGGTTCCGCCGTCGCCGATCGGCTCGCCGCCGGCTTCGCGCCGGTTCGCAAGCCCGGGAAGCTGCCGTCGACGACAATGCGCGCGAGCTACGACCTGGAATACGGGAGTGACGCGCTCGAGATTCACGACGATGCGGTGAAGAGCGGGCAGCGCGTGCTGATCGTCGACGACCTGCTCGCAACCGGCGGCACCGCGAAGGCCGCAGGCGATCTGGTCACCCGCCTTGGCGGCGACGTGCACGCGTTCGCATTCCTCATCGAGCTGGTCGGCCTGAACGGCCGCGATCGGCTCGCCGGGCAGACGCTGCACTCAGTGCTCAAGTACTGACGTCCCGAGTCAGAACTCAGAAGTCGGAGTTCAGGCGTCGAGGCTCACGAGCCACTGACGTCTGGATTCCGACCACGCGACCTCCCGCCTGCGCACGGAACCGTCATTACCTGGGGACCGGTCTGAACTGGACCTCGCCGTTCCGGTCGATCACCGCATCGAAGGATGCCTCCGCGCTGAACGTGCCGCCCATAACCTGGTAGGGAAAGGTCGCGTCGGAGAAGGGCGGCATCTGGAAGCTGGTGTCGAGCCGCCTTACCACGTGCGTCTGCTTCAGGATGCGTAACGCTCCGGCGACCGTCGGGCCATACTCGGGCATGCGGTATACGCCGAGCGAGGCGTTCAGCCGGGTCGGCTGGATGAGGAGTGTGAGCAGGACCAGTGCGGCCGCGACCTGTTCCTGTCGCCACGCCGTCGCGGCGAGGACGACCGTGATGGCGGCACACGGCGCGAGCGGCAAGTACCAGTACTCGTCGTAGTTCCCCTGCCACAGGGCGAATCCGAGCGCGGTCACCAGGATGGGACCGACCGTCACCGCAAGCACCGGCACGTGCTGCCTCCACCGGAGGGTCGTTGCGACACACGCGATGACCAGGACGACCGGCCACGCGCCGCCCTGCCACGGCGTGGCAAGGATGGACGCGACGAACACGAGGGTCGCGTGCGCCGAGTCCGCCACGCGGAAGCCACCGGACGCGGCCCCAGCCAGGGCACGTGTCGGCAACGCGTCAGCCGTTGTCCGGAGCGCGTGCAGCAGGAAGGGGACCTGCAGCAGCAGGATCACTTCGACCGCCGCGCGTACCTGCTCGAGAATACGGATCCACCGGCGCTGGACCAGGTCGTCGACGATCACCGAACCGGCCACCGGAGCTGCGATGAAGAGGGCAGCGGAGTGCGCCTGCACGGCGAACCAGGCTGCCGCCGTCACGGCGGCGGTCCACCAGAGCGACGGACGAGTGCCGCCCTGAAGGCGCAGCGCGATTGCGAGTTTCACGAACGCGACCGAGACCGCCGGGTTCCAGATCGTGGCCGAGACGGAGAGATCGTGAGAGGCGGTCGCCGCAAGCAGCACGGCTGCGAGCGCGACAAGGACCGACCCCGTCGTGCGCCTGATGGCGTCGAGGAGGAGCAGGTCAGCGGAGCCCTGCAGCAGGGCGATGCCCCAGGCGCCCGCATGTGGCAGGTTGTGCACCCAGGGCCCGAGGAGGGCGCGCGAGAGCCACAGCACCCAGTAGTAGATCGGTCCGAGTGATGCACCGCCTGCGGTGCTCTGCGTCCCGGTGAGCGGCAGGTCGCTGAACGCGCCAAGCGCGAAACGCCAGTCGCGGATTTGATCGCGCAGGAGCAGGAACGAGTCGGTCGAGGCGAACGTGCGCGCGTAGAACAGGTACGCGAAGAGCAGGACGAGGAGCCCCGCGTACGCCGCGCGCGCCCGTGGCTGGGCGGCAGGCATCACCGGGACGAGTATACTGTCGCGTCGACCTCCGGATGCCTCACGATCGATTCAGCCGCGCCATCCCGTACGTCGCCTACGCGGTCATCGCCTTCTGGTACTGCGCACCGCTCTTTGCGTCCCCGCACGGCCTGGGCATTCTGGACTGGGACCAGCATCTCTTCTACTACGCGTCGGTCCTCAAGCCGATCGTCGAATACGGGCAACTGCCGTTCTGGAACCCGTGGTACTGCGCAGGCAACGTCCTGTGGCAGAACCCGCAGATCCCGTTGCTCTCGCCCGCGTTGCCGCTCGCCGCGATCACGTCGCTGCCGCTGGCGATGAAGATCAACATCGCGCTGCACTACTGGGTCGGCCTCGCGGGCATGCACCTCCTGCTCGTGCGCGGCATCGGGATGCGTGAGCCGCTCGCGGCGATGGCGCTGTCGATGATTGCCGTGTGTTCGGGTGCGATGGCCATGCACCTCGCGGTCGGGCACAGCGTGTTCCTGCCGGTGCTGTACCTGCCGTTCCAGCTGTATGGCCTGGTGCAGGCGATCCGCACGGGGGCGATGCGTTACGTGGTCGGCGCGTCCGTGCCGCTCGCCCTGATGACCCTGAACGGCGCGCTGCACGCCGTCCCCATGTCGGTCGCGGGGGTCGGGATCGTGTCGGTCGTGGCGGCGGCGGCGCTGCGGCGCGTCCGCCCGATCGTCGTCGGCCTGCTCGTCGGCCTGCTGGGGTGTGCCTTCAGCGCGCCGAAGCTGCTGCCGGTGGCCGCGTTCGTGACGAGCGACCGGTTCAACGACGCGCGCACCGTCATCGAGCACCCTGACGCCATGAGTGCGGAGATGGTGCTGCGCACCTACCTCGATCGCTATCAGAACCGTGGCCTGAAGTTCGACGGGCAGCGGAGCGGTTGGTACGAGTACGGCAACTACATCGGTGGTGCCGCGGTGTGCGGCATGCTGGCCGGCGTGGTGCTCGCCTTCGCGGTCCCGGGCGCGCGGGACCGGTGGCTGGGCATCGCGCTCGCGACGACGGCGGTTGTGTTCCTGCTGCTGTCAGCGGGCGAGTTCGGTCCGCTCGCTCCGGCGTCGCTGGCGCGATACGTCCCGCTCTTCTCGAGTTTCCGCATTCCGAGTCGATACACCTTCGGCGTCAGCCTGTTCGGCATCGCGGTTTTGGGATGGGCCTGGCGGGTGGCCAGTGGCGAGGGCACACCGCGGCGTGTCGTCACCGTCGTGGTACTCACCGTGGCATGGGGCGCCGCGCTGGACGTGGCGTCCCAGACGAGGGAGCAGCTCCGGGGCGTGTTCGGCGAAGCGCCGTTCACGACGCGCTTCCGTCCCGGCGCCGGCACGAGTGCTCCTCCGGCGATGGACCTGACGCGGAATGCGTACGCTCCGGGATCCCCGATGCTGCATGGTCTCTTCGAGAACATCGACTTCTGGGGTTCCTACGAGTCGCTGCAGCTGGCGCGTACGGCCGCGCCCGACGCCCCGTTCATTTCCGTCGACGGCGACGGGCGGGTGTCCGACGTGCGCTTCTCGCCGAATCGCGTCGAGTTCTCGTTGATTGCCGGGCGTTCGACGACCGGCGTGCGCCTGAACCAGAACGCGGCACCGGGGTGGAGCAGCACGCTGGGTGCGGTTCACCCGTCGCCTGGCGGCATGTCGGTGGCCGTGGCGCCTGGCACGGCGGGACGGTTCGCCTTCTCGTTCACCCCACCGGGCCTGTATGCCGGCGTAGGGATTGCGGCGCTCGCCCTGGCAGCTGCCGCGTTCCTCCGGCATCGCATCATCCCGGACGTCTGACGCGCGCGAACGCGCGAGCCGGTTTACGTCGGTCGTGCGGCGATTACGCGTGCGGTAACCGCTCATCGCGTCGGCTCGCGGTTTTCCCAGCATTTCGTTCTCGCAAGCCGGGCATTGGTCTTGCCCCTGAGCTGGCAACAACACCTCAGGAGGACCATGCGTAGATCACGACAGATAGTCCTGGCTCTGGCGCTTGCGGTTGGTGCGGCCGCGTGCGACGAGAAGCTCACCTCGATTGCGGGCCCGACGCCCAACCTCGAGCCGACCTTCGCGAGCCTGCAGGCCAACGTCTTCGAAGCGACCGACTCGTCGGGGCGGAGTTCCTGCGTGGCGTGCCATACGAACGTCGGCCGCACGCCGGCCGGAGGGCTGAACCTGCTCCACGACGCGGCGTACGACCAGTTGGTGAACGTGTCCTCGACGCAGGTGCCCTCGCTGAAGCGCGTGAATCCAGGCAGCCCGGACACGAGTTATCTCGTACACAAGGTCGATGGCCGTCCGGGCATCGTCGGCACGCGGATGCCGCGAAACGGCCCGCCGTACATGACCGATGGCCAGATCCTGATTCTGCGGCGCTGGATCGAGCTTGGCGCCCCACGCAACTAAGCGCCGGGACGCTTCAACTCTGAGGAGACATTCGTGACGCGATCATTCGTACGACTACTCGCTGCGGCCTCGCTGGTGCTGGGCCTCACGCCGGCGGCTTTCGCGCAGGACGACGACACGGTGCTGAAACCGGCGGAGCCGGATTTCACCGTTGCCAGTCTCGGGACGAACATGCGGCTGCCCCAGGGCAAGCTGACGTTCCGCCTGACGCATCGGTTCGAAGGGCCGCTGAACGACAGCGGCATTGGCGATCTGTTCGGCCTCGATGCCGGGGCACAGATGGGGCTCGAGTTCCGCTACGGACTCATCAAGCGGGGCCAGATCGGCTTCTACCGGACGAACGACCGGACGATCGAGATGTTCGGCCAGTACAGCCTGCTCCAGCAGGGAACGTTCCCGTTCGACGTGTCGGCGCGCGTGGGCGTCGAAGGCACGAACAACTTCAAGGACAGCTACTCGCCGTCGGTCACCGCCATCGTGTCCCGGCGCATCGGTGAGGTGGCGGCGGTCTACGTCGAGCCGATGTGGGTGAACAACACGAACACCCTCCCGATGGCGCTCGTCGACCACAACGACTCGTTCAACGTCGGCATTGGCGCGCGCGTGCGGGTCCGGCCCACCGTGTACGTGATTGGCGAGGTGACGCCACGAGCCGGAGGGTACAAGCCCAACTCGAACCAGATGACGTTCGGCGTCGAGAAACGCGCCGGCGGCCACATGTTCCAGTTGAACGTGAGCAACGGGTTCGCCACGATGCCGGCATCGCTGTCGCGCGGCGCCATCTCCACGGACCACTGGTACCTGGGCTTCAATCTCGCACGGAAGTTCTACTGACCCGCGCCCGACCTCGGACCTCCCGCCCTCGCACCTGCACGTGCGAGGGCGAGGCAGGCCCAACCTCCGATCCCTACCCGGCCGCGCCCCCCAACCCTCGACCTCCAACCTCCAACCTCCGGTTAGCCCCACGACCATAGAGATAAGCGTCTGAGCTTGTCATAACTATCTATTTGTCTATGGTCGACCGTGCGCCTACGCTCTCTCCATGACGAGCCCGCGGGCACGTCAATGTGGAGGATGTCATGGTGGACCTGTATGACCGCTCGAGACGCGCCGAGGACGACTACTTCCGACGCAAGGACGCCGAACTGATCGAGCGTGCCCGGTCGAGGGCGCGTCGCGAGACACCGAAGCAGGACGCGGCCGGCGAGTTCGAGCTGCGGATCCTCGGTGACGCACTTGGGGTGCACGAACGCGACCTGATCGTCCCGCTGCACGCGGCCGGACTGCGTGCGGCCAGCGCGGTCTTGATCGAATGGCTACCCGCGATCGAGGTCGCCTGGATCGATGACGTGGATCTGGCCGAGCGGGAGGAGCTGCGCAGGCAGTTCGCCGCGGACCCCCAGAGCAGCGGCCCCGCCCTTGCGCTGCTGACCGAGTGGCTCTTCGTGCGCCCTCCGCTCGAGGCCATGGTCGCCGCCCGACGCGTGATGCGTCGACGGCTCGACGCGTCCGACGCGGACAACCGGCGCGTGATGCTCGGCCGCATCGTGAGCCGCTGCGAAGCCGTGGGGTGCGCGTCCGGCGGCTTCTTCGGCCTCGGGGCGATGTCATGGGACGAACAGGCCCGCATCGACGTGATTCGTGAATCGCTCGGCGACGACCTGTCGCCTCCAGCGGAAGCGATCGAGATCCCGCATTGAACGGTCGTCGAATCGGCGAGTGGGTGAGGGATTGGTCGGCTGGTCACTGTCCGGAGAGCTTCGTGAGGGCGAAGGCCGCCATGAAGCCCGCGACGGTGATCAGGCCGGCCAGGTTGTGGGCCTCTTCGAACGCCTCTGGAATCATCGTGTCCACGAGCATGGCGAGGATCGCCCCCGCCGCGATGGCGGTCGTGGCGGCGATGACGTCACGCGAGTAGTGGCTGAATACGACGTAGCCGGCGAGGGCCGCCAACGCCGACGCGAGTGCAATGACGCCCCAGACGCCGAAGACGTAACGTGCTGAGCGTCCGGCGCGGCGCATGCCGGCCGCGCTGGACATGCCCTCCGGGATGTTCGACAGGAAGACCGCGGCAACCGCGGCGACGCTGACCACTCCGCCGTGCAGGAGGCTGATGCCGATGGCGATGGACTCCGGGATGCCGTCAATCAGCGCCCCGACGGCAATGGCCATCCCGGACCCAGGGTGGTCGCCTTCAGATGGTTGCTGCCCCGAACGCTTCCGCCGCTTGGCTCCGTACCGATCGAGCGCAACCGTCGCGGCGGTATAGACCACCGCCCCCGACACGAACCCGATGGCCGCTGCGTCGAACCCGCCGTTGGCGTAGGCCTCGTCCATCAGGTCGAACGCGAGGGCGGAGATCAGCACACCCGACCCGAACGCCATCACCGCAGCGAGCGCCCGCCGCGGCACGGTCACCATCCATGAAACCCCCGCCCCGACCAGCAGCGCCGAGCCGGCCACGGCGCCCCAGAATCCAGCCCAGATCCACGACGGCATGCCTGCGGTACGTGCGTGATCGGTGCCAGAATGGGGCGGCGGGTCAGAGGCCTGCTAAACTAGGGCGTTTCCAGAGACATGCGCCCGTAGCTCAGGGGATAGAGCACCCGCCTCCTAAGCGGGGGGCCGGCAGTTCAATTCTGCCCGGGCGCACCATTCGGGTCCCGTTGCGAGCGGGGCCGAGATCGTTATGAAGAGCACCGAACGTCAACACCTGAAGGAAAACGAGCTGGCCCATCTGGCCGCAGCCGCCGGCGACCTCGTCCAGGAGCGCGGCAAGCCGATCCTCACCGCCGTTGTCGCCATCGTGGTGGTGGTCGCGGCCGTAGGCGGTTACATCGGCTGGAAGAACAGCGTCGAGTCGAACGCGCACGCGAAGCTCGCCGCTGCGCTCGCGATCGAAGAGGCGCGCGTCGGTCCGCCCGCCGCGTTCGGCACGCAGCCGCAGAGCGGCCCCAGCTACGTCAGTGTTCGTGAGAAGAACCAGGCGTTGATGGGGAAGCTGAAGGAGGTTGCGGACGCGTACCCGAGCAGCGACGCCGGTCTCTACGCCCGCTACCGGCAGGGGTCGACGGCGATGGCCCTCGGTGACCCGAAAGGGGCCGCAGCTGCGTTCCAGCAGGTGATCAGCCAGGGTGGCGACGGCGTCTACGCGCAGATGGCGCGGCTCGCGCTCGCCGAAGCCCAGGCACAGACGGGCGAGTACGACGCGGCAATCGCCACCTTCCGCGACCTCTCCCAGCGGAAGGACGGCCAGCTTCCGGTCGACGGCCTGCTCATCAGGCTCGGGCGCGTGCAGCTCGACGCCGGGAAGACCTCCGAAGCCGAGCAGACGTTCAACAAGCTGGTGCAGGAGTTCCCTGATTCGCCGTTCACTGCGGACGCGCGCAAGGAACTCGAGCAGCTGAAGAAGGCCAGCTAGAACGAGCGGCCGATCCTCGCGTACACCGTGGGGCCCGTCGCCTGCCCGGCGTCGTGGCCCCACGCCATTCCCGCCGTGACGGCGAACGGCAGGCCATAGCCCGCCACCGCATCCGCCGACAGCTCGCCCCCGAACCCACGACTCCACCCTCTGGGTGCTCGCTCTGGAGTGCCCTTCAGCTGGCCGATATCTCCGAACACCGCCGCGTGCAGGCTGCGCAGCATGAGCGGAAACGTACCGATGCCACGCTCCACGCGCGCGAGGGGCCACCGATATTCCACGTTGCCGACGACGAGTTGGTCGCCCGCCCTGGTGCGGGGCAGGGAGCGGAGCAGCCCCAGTGCACCGCTCGAGAAGTCGATGACGCTCGGCGACGCACCGAACGCGCCCATCGTGAATGTCTGACGTGCCCCGTCGTCGCCGCGCGAGATCCCGGCTGCCGCGCGCAGCGCAAGGACGTGCTGTCGCTCAAGTCCAGGTGCATAGCCTCGCAGGTCGAGGGTCGTCGTCGTGGCGTTGCCGTCCGACCCGAATGCCCGTCTCGTCGTTTCGATGGTCGCGCCCACCAGCACGCCGCGCTCGCGGCTGACTGAATAGCCGTAGCTCTGGCTGGAGTCAAAGGCGAGCGCCACGCGACCGGACGTGACGCGCGTCGACCGGTCACGCTGTGAGAGGTGGAACGTCGTCTCGGTACGCACGGCGGACGCGAGCAGTTGGGCGCGCCGGCGCACATGGACGAAGGGCACGTGGACGCCAGCCTGAAACTCCCGTTCGGTGCCGCTGATGTCGACGGTTGCCGTCGCGCCTGACGCAACGACCTGACGGAACAGCGTCTGGCTGGAGGCGCTGGAAAATATCGTGGGACGCCACCGGGCGTACGCGTAGGAGGCGGACCAGTCCGGAACCGCTTCGCGCGCGGGGCGCACGACGGTCGGAGCGCTGACCGCCCACGATGTCGTCAGGGCCCACGCGTGACGCGCAAGCACGTCCGCACCGCTGACCGTTGCACCGAGCCGGACCTGGTCGGCATCAGCGACGGCGTACGGGGTCCAGAAGGTCGGCGTCAACGTGCCCAGCGGCGAGTAGGGCCGAGAGGTCAGTGGTGTCACCGCGCCATTCGTCGACGCCAGCGTTGGCTGCAGCAGGCGAGCCTCGCCCGGTCGATACGGTGTGCTGAACACGTCGAATCCGTCTGCTGAGTACCCGGCAAACACCAGCTGCGAGCCGTCGGCCGACACGTCGGGCCACAGCGCGCCGTCGGTGCGGGTGAGTCGTCGCGCGTGGCCTGCATCCGCGAGGGCGAACTCGTAGAGATCGAACGGGCCACCGTCGAAGTCCGCCGCGGCGATCACGGCCGTGCCGTCGGGTCGCCACGCTGGCGTCACGATGCGCGCCGCGTGGTCCGACCAGGAGACACGTACCTGGCCGGAGTCCGCGGCAATGACGACGATGTCGGGGAGTGCGCCGAGTTGTCGACGTTCGACAGCGATGGCGGTGCCATCCGGTGACCACCGAGGCGTGCTGAACTGCGTCTCCTCTCCGCTGGCGAGTGTCTCGATGCTCGCGACGCTCGGCGTGCCGGAGCCCAACTCGGCCCCGAGGGTGAGGACGACGAGGTCGCGGCGCCCGCCGCGCTCGCGCACCGCTGCCACACGCCGCCCCTCTGGAGAGACGTCCGGATCCTGCAGGCGATCCGTGCCCGGCACTGCGACCACTACCGAGGAGGCGCGGTCCAGTACGAGCAGTTCACTGTAAAGCCCGACGCTGCGGCGGATCTCCTGCTGATCGAAGACGACGAATCGCGCGTGCGATCCGGTCGTCGAACCGAAGTACCGGGTCGCGAGCCTCCGGTCATCGTCTCCGGCGAGCCCCACACGTCGAAGGGACGGAAATTCGTCGGGACGGCGTGCGGCGTAGGCAATCTCCTGCGGACACGTGCTGCACAGCGGCGGCAGGAATCGTGGCCCTGCGACCCACTGTCCGCGTTCCGTGAGCCTGCGCGGCGTCGCAGTCGCGTCCAGTGGCGCGCCGGTCGTGGCGGGCCTGAGCTGCTGGTTGTACTCCCGCCACAGCGTCCCGAGCGGCTCTCCGAACACGCTCCTGTAGGCCCTGGTCCCCAGGAAGGGGAGTCGGCTCGACGTCGCCGACGCGAGCGTGCCAAGGGCCGCCTGGCCGAACCGGTTCACGAGGTACTCGTGAAAGCCGAGACCGGCGGCATACGCCGCGTGCCCGTCGGGCCAGCGGACAAGGCCACCGCTCGAACGATCAAGCGTGAGCGGGCGGCCGCTGGCTGCGGCGAGGCGCTCGATGTTCCTGAAGTCGCCGGCGTACTGCCGGCCCTCGCGCGCGATCGCACTCTCCTCGAAGGTCGCCAGCCCCTCGATCTGCCACTGCGGCAGCCACATGTTCGGGAACGCAATTCCGTTCCGTCCAAGAAGGCCACGTGCGACGCGGGCCCAGCCCGCGGAACGGTCCAGGTGCGCGATGTGGGTGTACTCGTGCACGAACACGAGGCGGAGCCAGTCCGCGGTGCGGCCAATGAAGTCCGCCCCTGACGGCGCAGCCGCGTGGAGCAGGATGGTGTTGCGAGGAAGCGGGGTCGCCCAGCCGTTCGCCTGCTCGGACTGGTCCACGAGGATGACGTGCGTGAGCATGGGCGGTTCCACACCGAGCGCGCGGCCCACGTCGAGTCGCGCCGGTTCGACGAGGCTGGCCAGCCTCGCCGCGAGCCGCTCCTCACCCTGATGGAAGTAGATCACGAAGTGCGGCGTCCGGGCCTGCTTGAAGTGCAGGCGCGGATCCACGAGGCCCGCCGCGTGCAGACGCACGCTCGACAGGAGGACCAGACAGGCGAGAGCGACAGCGACGAACCGGTCAGTTCGCCGCGGCGGCAGTCCGGGCGACATCCTTGAGGAAGGTGAACTCGGCGAGCGGAGTCAGGCGGATGCCGGTGAGGCGCGCCTGGGCGACGGCGACGTTCGTCTTGTACCAGAGGCCGACGTACGGGACGTCCGCGGCGATGATCCGCTGGACGTCCGCATAGAGCGCGAGCCGCCGCGACTCATCCTGAATGGAGCCAGCCTCATCCAGCAAGGCGTCCACCTGCGGGTTCGCGTATCGTCCGCGGTTGAAGCCGACCGGCGGCGCCTGCTTCGAGTGGAATACGCGCCTGAGGATGTCGGGGTCTGCGAGCGCGCCAGCCGTCCACTGCAGCGTGAAGAGCTGGAAGTTGCCCGAGAGCACGTCGGCGTACAGCGTCGCGAACTCGTAGGTGCGGACATCGAGTTCGATGCCGACCTCGCGAAGGTTCTGCTGAATCACCGACGACTGGAGCCGGTTGAACTCCGAGTTCGAGACCTTCAGCGAGAGCGACAGCCGCGGCTGCGGACCGTCACCGTCAGGGTCCGGATATCCGGCCTCGTCGAGCAGCGCACGTGCGCGGGACGGATCGTGGTCGAAGTTCGGGAGACCGGTGGCCGCTGCCCATGACAACGGTGAAAGCATGCCGTTCGCCGGCATCGCGAGCCCCCGGCGCAGGTACTCGACGATCGCCTGGCGATCGATGGCGCAGGCCAGCGCCTGCCGGACGCGGACATCCTTCAGCTTCGGGTCCCGCAGGTTCAGGCCGATGTACTGGTAATCCACGCCGGGGCCCTCGACGACCTGCAGGTCGGGGTCGGTCCGCATCTGGTGCACGATATCGGGCGCCAGGTCGTTCACGACGAGGTCCATCGTGCCCTTCTTCAGTTCCAGCCCGCGCATCACATCGTCAGGCACGATCTTCAGCACGACGCCGCTGTTCTTCGGCGCGCCGTCCCAGTACCTGTCGTACGCGGCAAGCTCGATGCGGTCGTCGACCGCGTAGTGCACGAAGCGGTACGGACCCGTGCCCACCGGGTGTTCCCGGAAGTCGGCCGGCGCCCCTTTCGGCAGGATCGGCATCACGAGGTTGATCGGGAACGAGGCGAACGGCTGCTTGAGCGTGAAGACGATCGTGTACGGGTCGCGAGCCTCCACCGACTTGAGTTCGCGATAGCCCCCCTTGCGCGGGGAGACGAAGGCGGGATCAATCATCTGGCCGAACGTGAACACCACGTCATCGGCCGTGAGCTCGTGGCCGTCGTGGAAGCGGACCCCGCGCCGAAGCGTGGCCACCCAGGTCAGCGGGTCCGGATGCTCGAGGGATGCGGCGAGCCTGGGCACGACCCGCAGGTGCTCGTCGAGTTCCATGAAGTTGTCGAAGATCAGCTGGTGCACGCGGGCGGAGGCGTCGTCGGTCCCGAATCGCGGGTCGAGGTTGTTCGGACCGTTGCTGAGACTGACGATGAGCGCGTTCGGGTCCGAGGCCGCGCGCTGCAGGCAGGCAGACGCGGCGAGCGCGAGCAGCAGGAGCACCGCACGCGCGAGGCGCATCACGCGAGCGCCTCTTTCTTCAGGTCGGCCAGCAGCGTGAGCGCCTCGATCGGCGTGATCCGGTCGACGTCCAGCGCCGCGAGCCGATCGCGCAGGTGATCGTCGGCCGGGGCCTGAAACAGCCCGAGCTGCTGCTGCGAGCTGTTGGGCGCCGCGCTCACGGAGGGCCGGCCTCCTCGGGCAAGTTCGTCGCGCTCGAGGGCCGAGAGGATTTCGCGCGCGCGTTCGACCACCGGCGTCGGAAGCCCGGCGAGCCGCGCGACCTGGATGCCGTAGCTGCGGTCCGAGCGGCCCGGCACGATCTTGTGGAGGAAGATGATGTCGTCCTTCCACTCGCGCGCGGCCACGTGGTAGTTCGCCACGCCCGGGGTCGAGTCCGCAAGGTCGGTGAGTTCGTGGTAGTGGGTGGCGAACAGTGTCTTCGGGCGTACGCGCGCGTTCGTGGCGAGGTGTTCCGCGACCGCCCAGGCGATGCTCAGGCCGTCAAAGGTGGCGGTGCCGCGGCCGATCTCGTCGAGCACGACGAGGCTGCGCGATGTCGCGCAGTGCAGGATGTTCGCCGTCTCCTGCATCTCGACCATGAAGGTGGAGTGGCCACGCGCGATGTTGTCGGAGGCGCCGACCCGCGCGAAGATCCGGTCCACCAGCGCGAGCTTGGCCTCCCGGGCAGGCACGAAGGAGCCGGCCTGGGCCATGACGCAGACGAGCGCGGTCTGCCGCAGGTAGGTCGACTTGCCGCCCATGTTGGGGCCGGTCAGCACGACCAGCTGGCAGGTGGTCCCGTTCAGCGAGATGTCGTTCGGAACGTACGCTTCGCCGGCTCCGGCGGTCCGCCGCTCGACGACCGGGTGGCGGGCGTCGACGACCAGCATCTCGTCACCGTCGTGGACGTGCGGCTTGGTGTAGTTGTTCACCGCGGCGGTTTCGGCGAGCGCTGCGAGCACGTCCAGCGCGGCGATGGCGCGGGCCACCGCCTGGATCCTCGGGGACTCGGCGCCGATCGCCCGGCGCAACTGTTCGAACAGCTCGAGTTCTCGCTCGACGATCCGCTCGTCGGCCCCGACGACCTTCTCTTCGTACTCCTTCAGCGCGGGCGTGATGAAGCGCTCACCGCCGGCGATGGTCTGCTTCCGGTGATAGTCCGTCGGCACTGCGTGCAGGTTCGATTTCGAGATCTCGATGTAGTAGCCGAAGACGCGGTTGTAGCGGATCTTCAGCGACGCGATTCCGGTCCGCTGGCGCTCGCGTTCCTCCATCTCCGCGATGATCTGCTTGCCTGACCGGCTGATGCCGCGCAGGTCGTCGATCTCGGGGTCGAGCCCGTCCCGCGTGAAGCCGCCTTCACGCGCGAGCACGGGCGGGTCGTCGATCAGGGCCGACTCGATGCGGTCGCGCACGTCGGTCAGGTCGTCCAGTTCTGACGCGAGGGAGCGGAGCAGGGGCGCGTGCAGATCGGCGAGCAGCGTGCGCAGGCGCGGGATCAGGGACAGCGACTGCTTCAGGCCGACGAGGTCGCGCGGTCCGGCCGTCCCCATCGCGGCGCGTGCCACGAGCCGCTCGAGGTCCTGCACGCCCTTCAGCGCATCCCGCAGCTTGCCCCGCTCGGTCGCGCGGAACGCCAGGTCCTCGACCGCATCGAGTCGGTCCCGGATCGGATCCAGCGCCACGAGCGGACGCAGCAGCCAGCCGCGCAGCGTGCGGCTCCCCATTGAGGTGACCGTGCGGTCCAGTTCCTCCAGCAGCGACCCCTCGCGCCCGCCCTCGGATCCCTGCACGATCTCGAGATGCCTGAGCGTGGTCGGGTCAATCAGCAGCGCGTCGGCACGCTGGCGGTAGGCGATCGCGCGCACGTGTGCGAGGTCGGCCTTCTGGGTGGTCCGCAGGTAATGCACCAGGGCGCCCGCTGCCCGGACCGCCGCAGGCTTCTGTTCGAGACCGAAGCCTTCGAGCCCGCCGGCCCGCAACTGGTCGAGCAGCGCGCGACGGGCGGCTTCGCCGTCGAAGGCCCAGCTTTCCACCGCGGTCACGGGCACGCCGGCGTCCGCCAGCTGCGGCCATTCGCCGTCGACCGCACGCTGGCGAGCGGCGAGATCGAGCCCCTGGACGTCGACCGGCACCACCACCTCGCGCGGACGCAGCACCATCAGCTCGTCGGCGAAGGCCTGCTGGCCGTCGGCGCCGACGTACTCGGTCGCCGAGAAGTCACCGGTCGAGACGTCGAGCAGGGCGACGCCGAGCGTGGAACGGTCCTTGACCGCGTGACGCACGACCGCCATGAGGAATGCGGGCTCGCGCGCGTCGAGATAGCTACTGTCCGTGAAGGTGCCGGGGGAGACGACCCGGACGACTTCGCGTTTGACCAGCCCCTTGGCCTTCTTCGGGTCCTCCACCTGATCGCAGATGGCAACCCGGAACCCCTTCTTGACGAGCCGCGCGATGTAGCCGTCGGCCGCGTGAAAGGGCACGCCGCACATGGGAATGCCGGTGCCCGATGCGTCCTTGGAGCGCGAGGTGAGGGTGAGTTCGAGGGCGCGGGCGGCGACGAGCGCGTCTTCGTAGAACATCTCGTAGAAGTCGCCCATCCTGAAGAACAGGATGGCGTCGCGATGCTGCTGCTTGGCGTCGAGGTACTGCCGCATCGCCGGCGTCGCCGACGTTGACATATCCTTGTAGTTTACCGCATGCGAGTACTCGCCCTGGACACCACGACCCGCGCCGGCAGCGCCGCCGTCATCGTCGACGGACGCGTGCTGGCCGAGCACGTCGGGGACGGCACGCGCACCCACGCGGAACGCCTGCCCCGTGAGCTCCTGGAGGTGCTCGAGGCGGCCGGGATGAGGACGGCCGACATCGATCTGTTCGCAGTCGCGTGTGGACCTGGGTCGTTCACTGGGCTGCGAATCGGGATCGCCACGATCCAGGGGCTGGCCTTCGTGCACCAGCGGCCGGTCGCGCCGGTCTCGGTGCTTCGGGCGCTGGCGGAAGTGGCGGTGGGGGAGTTGCCGGTGGGCGCGCGCGCGGGTGCGTGGATGGATGCCGCCCGTCGCGAGGTCTTCAGCGCGCTCTACGATGTGCTGCGCGTCGCGGCCGACGGCGGCGTCGCCGAGCTCGCGGAGGTGGAAGGGCCGCGGGTCGGCGTGCCGCTTAACGTGGTCGCTCGCTGGAACGAGGCTGGTGCGCCACAGGCCGTGTGCGGAGACGGCGCGGCGCTCTACGCCGCAGTTGTCCCCCCGGGCACGACGATCGTGCCGGCGCCCCCGCTCGCCGGCACGATTGGCCGCCTCGCGCCACTCGTGCAGGCGGTGCACCCCGCCGGCGTCCAGCCGCTCTACGTCCGCCGGTCCGACGCGGAACTGGCGCGCGACGCCGTTGCGCAACCCCGATGATGGACTGCGTCATCCGGGCGGTCCGGGCCGAGCAGGACATCGAGGACATCCTGCGCATCGAGTCGGTGACGTTCACGCGCCCGTGGACGCGTGAGATGTACCTGTCCGAGCTCGAGCACCACGACGTCGCGTTCTTCTACGTCGCCCGCGACCCCGTGGGAGAAGCGGTGGGGTTCTGCTCTTGGTGGCTGGTCCTCGACGAAGTGCACATCAACAACCTCGCTGTGCTGCCGGAGCATCGCCGTGCCGGTGTGGCCACGCAGCTGCTCGACCGCGTGCTCGCGGACGGGGCGGCGCGCGGCGCGCATCGAGCCACGCTCGAGGTCCGTCGCTCGAATGAGCCCGCGCTGAAGCTGTACGAAAAGGCGGGCTTCCGGGTCGCCGGCGTGCGCCGCAACTACTATTCACACCCAGACGAGGATGCGCTGGTGCTCTGGCGTGAACGCTCCCCTATGGACCGGAGTTGAATCGTCACTGGGGGTGTGCTACGTTCGGGCTAACAGGGTCGGTGCGAAGGCGCTGCCTGTAACAGCCCTTCCGCAACGGTCCTGCCTTCAAGGAGGCGGACCATGATTGAGCTGCCACAGGACGTGAGGGCTCGGCTGCTCGAGAACGAGGAATTCAACCATCTCGCGTCGCAGCATCACGAGCTCGAAGATCGCCTGCACGAACTCCTGAACAAACCCCACCCGTCCGAACCCGACCTGCTCGAAGAAGCCAGCCTCAAGAAACGGAAGCTCGCGCTGAAGGACCGCATGGAAGCGATCGCGCGCGAGGTCCGTACGATGCACTGACGCCCGACGACGGTTCACAATCGCCTTCATCATGGACACCGGTCCGACGGGTGTCCTTTAGACTAGGGTCGATGCGAGTCGACCCTGCTGGTTATCCCTTCATTGGCGTGTCGGCGGGCCTGGCGCTTGTGGCCGGGCTCGTCGTCTCGCCCTGGCTGGCGCTGCCGTTCGTGCTGCTGGCCGGCTTCTTTCTCTTCTTCTTCCGCGACCCAGACCGTACGGCTGCCCCCGGCGACGACCTCGTGCTGTCTCCCGCTGACGGCCGCGTGCTGGTGGCGGGACCGGCGGTGGCGAACGCCGCACCCGCAGGGGACTGGCAGCAGATCAGCATCTTCCTGTCGCCCATGAACGTGCACGTCAACCGGGTGCCTGTCTCGGGGCGGGTGACGAAGGTGTCGTACACGCCGGGACGGTTCCTGCCCGCGTACGCGCACGATGCCGCGACGGCGAACGAACGCAGCGAGATCTGGATCGATCATCGTGGCCAGCCGATTGTCGCGCGGCAGATCGTCGGCGTGCTCGCACGCCGGGTCGTCTGTCGTCTGCAGGCGGGCGTGGACGTCCGCGCGGGGGACCGCTACGGCGTGATGAAGTTCGGGTCGCGAATGGACATCTTCCTGCCGATGTCCGCGGAGTTGAAGGTGGAGGTCGGCGCGGTCGTGCGCGCCGCGGAGACCATCATCGCGGTGCTACACTGAACCGCCCGACGATGGACACTCCGCACGAACCGACGACTGACGACACCCAGATGCGGTTTCTGCGCCGCCAGTCCGACCGGCGTCCGCGGGTCCGGCGCGGGGTCGCGCTGCTGCCCAGCCTCTTCACCATGGGCAACATGTTCTGCGGCTACTCCTGCATCATCTACTCGCTGCGGGGGGACTTCGAGAGCGCGGCACCGTACATCGGCATCTCGATCGTGCTGGACATGCTGGACGGCCGCATCGCGCGCCTGACCGGCACGTCCAGCGAGTTCGGCCTGCAGCTCGATTCGCTCGCCGACGCCATTTCTTTCGGCGTCGCGCCGGCGATTCTTGCCTACTCGTGGGGGCTGCACCCGCTCGGCCGGCTCGGCATGTTCTCCGGGTTCCTGTTCGTGAGCGCCGCGGTCCTCCGGCTCGCCCGGTTCAACGTGCAGAGCGCCGCTGGCGGCGACAAGCGGTACTTCGTCGGGATGCCCAGCCCGGCGGCGGCCGGTGTCCCGGCCGCGACGGTCTACATGTTCTCCGATGGCGTGACAGACTACCGCGCCGCCCTCGCGGCGCTCGCGATGGTGCTGGTCCCCGCGGTCCTCATGGTCAGCACGATCCGGTTCCGCAGTTTCAAGACGCTCGACCTGCAGATGCGCCGGCCGTACACGGTGCTGTTCTTCGTTGCGGCGGGGCTGATGGCCATCGCCACGCATCCCCGGATTGTGCTCGTCGCGATGGCCTACACGTATCTCGCCTCGGCGTTCATCGGCCTGGCGCTCACGCGCTTCCGCCATCGCGGGCACTACGCGGCGGCGGCGCCGGCGCCCCTGGAGCCGCCCTCGGCCGACGCCGCCAATCGCTAGCGCTTACGACCTGGCGGGCGGCTTCGTCGTCGCGAACCGCCGCTCCTGGCCGGGCAGGCGATCGTCGCTCGCTGCCGCGCTCATCCACGCCGGGTACTCCGGCGCAAGGCGGCTGACCGCGTCGAGTTCCTGCAACTCCTCAGGCGTCAGGAGCAGGTCGACGGACTTGAGGTTGTCCTCGAGCTGCTGCATCTTGCGCGCGCCAATGATGACGCTGGTCGTGACCGGCTGGGCGAGCAACCACGCGATGGCGACCTGCGCTGCGATTGCACCGCGCGCGCCCGCGATGCGGTTGAGCACGTCGACGATGTCGTAGGCCCGCTCCTTGTTGATCGGCGGGAAGTCGAACGACGCGCGACGTCCCGCATCGTCGGAACTGCTGCGGGTGAACTTGCCGGAGAGGAAGCCTCCCGCCAGAGGGCTCCAGACGAGGAGCCCGAGCTTCTGGTCCTGCAGCAGCGGGACGATCTCGCGTTCGAGTTCGCGACCGGCCAGCGAGTAGTACGACTGGGTGCAGCGGAACCGTTCGAGGTGCTGCTCGCGAGAGATGGCGAGCGCCTTCATGATCTGCCACGCCGCGTAGTTCGAGCACCCGATGTAGCGGACCTTCCCGGCACGTACCAGGTCGTCGAGCGCGCGCAGCGTGTCCTCCAGGTTCGTCAGCACGTCGAAGCGATGGACCTGGTACAGGTCGATGTAGTCGGTACCAAGGCGCTGCAGGCTGGCCTCGACCGCCTGCATGATGTGCAGGCGTGACAGGCCGACGTCATTCGCCCCGGGGCCCATGCGCCCGCGGACCTTGGTCGCAAGCACGACCTGGTGCCGACGTCCGGCCAGTGCCTTGCCAAGCATCGTCTCGGATTCGCCCAGCGAGTAGACGTTGGCCGTATCGATGAAGTTGATGCCCGCCTCCATCGAACGGTGCACGATCGCGTCCACGCCCGCCTGATCCAGGCCCGCGATCACTTCCCACATGCCGCCACTGCCGCCGAACGTCATCGCGCCGAGGCACAGTTCCGACACGAACACTCCGGTGTCTGCCAGTTGCCGATATTTCATCGAGCCCTCTCGTCCTGAAGGATGACTATCCACGATAGCCACGAGTTAGCGCGTCATAGTGTCACGTTGCCCATCATTCCGCGGTGGGCAGGTGCATCGTCACGGTGGTGCCGACGCCGCGTTCGCTGCGGACGGCAATGGTGCCGCCGATCAGCTCGACGTTGCGCCGAGCGATCGTGAGCCCGAGGCCGGTGCCGGTGGCCTTCGTGGAGAAATAGGGCTCGAAGATCCGCGCGAGCGCCTCGGCGTCCATGCCGACGCCGGTGTCGGTGACCTCGACTGCCACGCATGGCGGGGCCCCGGCTCCGTCGTGCTGGACCTCGCCCGCGAACGCCGCGATCGTCAGCTCGCCGCCGCCCGGCATCGCGTGCAGCGCGTTCTCGATGACGTTGGTCAGCGCTCGTCCGAACAGCGTGCGGTCGATGAAGACGCGGGGCAGTGCGGGCTGCACCTGCACGTCGATCGAGACGCGGCCCGCAAGGCCGGTCCGGTAGGGCTCGACGACCTCGTCGAAGAGAGCGGCAAGGTCGGTCGACTCCGGCCTCGCGGTTGGCGACGACGCGAAGCTGGAGAACTCGCTGGAGATCTGGCGCAGCAGCGTCACCTGCGACAGGATGGACGAGACGCATTCATCGAGCACGGGTGACAGGGGCCGGCCGCGATCGATGTTCACGCGACGAGCATGTTCGGCCGACAGCTGAATCGGGGTGAGGGGGTTCTTGATGTCGTGCGCCACCTGGCGCGCCATGTCGGCCCAGGCCTCGAGCCGCTGCGTACGTTCGAGATTGGCGCGTTGCGTCTTGAGGTCGGCGGCCATCCTGTTGAAGTCCTCAACGAGTCGGCGCAACTCATCCGACGAGGTGGCGGCAATGCGCGCATCGAGATCGCCACGAGCGATGCGGCGGGTGGCCCGGGTCAGCCGGTTCACGGGGTCCGCGATCCGCTCTGCCATCCAGTACCCGAGCGCCGATCCGAGGAGCACGAACAGCACCGCGGCAGACAGGACGCGGCGATCGAGTTCGTCGATCTGCTGCTCGATCTCCCGCTGCCGGAGCGTCTGCGGGACGGTGACGATCCCTTCCCGCACGCCCGCGCGCACCGGCGCTGCCGCGACGAGGTAGCTCGGCGAACTGCCCAGCCCCTCGACGACGACGGTCGTCGGCAGCTTGTCGAGGGCAATGGCACGGTAGACATCCGCCGGCGTCCGTGACGGCAGGAGCCTCGACGCAAACAGGGGTCGCTCGCTGGTGGCCCGCAGCCGTGGTCCGTCGAAGAGGTTCACGTCCTGATCGATCGCCCGCCGGACGAGCAGCATGAACTCGTCGTCGATCAGGTCGAGCGAGCCGGCGCCGCGCTGCTGCAGGGCGACGTAGTCCTCGATCAGGCGCTGTGCCACCGTGGCCGTCTTGACCGCCGATTCCTCGACGCCAGCACGGAACTGATTCGCCAGGTACGTGCTCGCCGCCAGGGCGAGGACCACCACGGGAATGATGGCGGCGGCGACGAAGGCAATGAAGAGCTTGCGGTAGAAGCTGGACCGGATCTCCCGCAGCAGAGCGCGGCCGCTCGCGGGTGTCTGGGCCGTGAGCGCGTTGAACACGCTGGCGCCGACGAGGAGCAGCGCGTAGAGCACGCCGGCGAAGAACACCAGCTCGCCGAGGTTGATGAGGTGATTGAACCAGGTCAGCACCGGATAGCCGAGCGCGTAGATGCCGCCGCGGTCGTTGAAGAAGTAGACCCTGAATGCCTGTCCGTCGCGGACGACCCGCTGCCACTGCGGGTCTCTCGACCTGCTCATTCGCTCGAAGATGTCGTCGTCCAGGGGCCACACCCTGGTGCCGGATGCGTAGAGCGGTGCGCGGCTCCAGCCGTAGAACGCCAGTTCGACGTCGTGGCCGAACGTCGTTTCGGGCTCGATGCCGCGAGGCATGAGCGATTCGAGATACGGGTTCGGGGACGAGACGAAGGGCAGCGTTCGGTAGTCCAGCTGGGCACGCACGACGATGCCGCCCACCCGGCGTCCGCCGACGCACAGCGCGCGGCTGGCGCGCAGCACGTTCCGCAGGGTGGAACCGAACGGCGACACCTCTTCGTAGACCTCCCAGTCCCGGCATGAGCCGCCGCGATACTCGGGGGCGGTGTACTCGGGGAGGTCCAGTGCGAACCGGCTGACGAGGCGTCCGCCGCTGCCATACAGTTCGATGGCGGACGTCGTACGCGACCGCGCGAGCTCGGTCTGCGACCAGACGATGAAGGCGCGGTCGGTGGTGGGGGCGGCCACCTCGGAGGAGCGCGTGACGAAGTCGGCCAGCGCCGGCATCGCATCGATCGCATCGAGCGCCTGCGGCAGTCTGCGGGACTGCAGGTCCTCGCGCTGGCTCGCCACCAGCGGCGCCAGATCGCTCGCGACGAGCCGCTCGCGGGCCGCGACGCTGAACGCGTTCAGCGACGGATAGAACGCCAGCGCGGGGAGCGCGAGCCCGAGGAAGAAGGTGCCCAGGCGCGCGGCCTGCGACGCACGCCGGGTCGCGCCCCGCGGACGGGCGAGGAGCGCCGCGGCAAAGCCCGCGGCGCCGAGCGCGAGCAGCAGCGGACCTCCTGGCACGGCACTCGCGCGATCCGAGGACAGCCACGCCACGACGAGGAGCGCGCCGATGAGCGCCGAGCCGACCGTGAGCAGCCGGGTCCCCTTGTGGCGCGTCGTGCGCCACAGCAGCGACGGGGCGCGCAGCACGCCAGCGACCCCCCAGACGGCCGAGGCGTTCATCAGCACCAGGCCGGCGACCGTGCCGAGCCGCGCGGGCTCGAACGGATGGAGCGAGAAGCGCAGCAGATCCTGGGCGGTGCCGCTAGCGATTCGGGCCAGCACGCCTTCGTACGCCCACAGGAGTCCTGCCGCCAACGCGCCGACGAGGACGTAGCCCGCGATGGTCAGAGCCGTGCCGGTACCTTCGCGGAGGATGAGCCGGATCCGGGGAGAGGACACGCGGCGTCGATCCATGGTGTCCAGCGCGAGCCACACGACGGCCGCGAGGAGCAGCGCATTGGGCAGCAGCCACGGGGGCGTCGTGACAGAACGGCCGCCCAGCGACGTGAGCGCACTCAGCAGCAGCGCCCGGCCCGCCAGCAGGACGAGCAGGACAGCTGCCGTGGACCCGATGAATACACGCGCCGACCGTGTGTGCCGGCGCAGTTCGAGCAGCGGACCGCAGAGGAACAGGACCGTCAGTGCCAGCACGAGCGCGACGGTTGCGCGCGTGCGGTCGTGCCACGCGCGGCGGGCGGCGGCCAGGTCCCGCGCGGAGACGGTCGCGGTGGCGAGGATGGTGCCCCCGGGCCCACTGATCGGGACGAGATACTCGCCCGTCGAGGTCCCTGCCGCCGGTCCGACCTGGAGGTCGACGTCCACGACCGACGTCGAAACCCGGAATGCCTCTGAGGCCGAAGCCGACACATCGGTGCGTGCGGCCACGAGTTGCTCTGCGACGATGGTGCCGATGCGCGCGCCCGGACGGCTTCGGTCGGGCAGCGGCTCGGTCCGGACCAGCCGCGGGCCGAGCGGATCGAGCGAGACGAAGAGCGAGGCGGGCCCTTCGACCCGGTCGCGCAGGAGATCCGAGACACGGCCGGCCCACGCGAGCGGGGTGCCTCGAGGGTTGTAGAGCGTCAGCCCCGCTGCCGTCGACGCCTTGTCGGGGAGGAGCGTGGCAAGCATCTGGAAGAGCGCCCGCGGTCGCGTCGTGTCACGCGTGGCCTGGTTCAGGGGCTCAGGGGAGGCCTTGACGCGCGTCACCCGCGCGTCCAGAGCCGCCGTTGCCTCGTCGAAGCGGCGACGCAGCTCGGCGCGGACGCGATCGACCGCGAGCTCGTCGGTGGTGCCCACGCGTGCACGCGCGAGCGCCAGCCCGCCGCCCTCTGCAACCAGCGCCAGCGCCACACCGACAAGACAGATGCGAAGAAGAGAGCGGAGGAAGGCCGGGGAACGGGTCACAGCGGGCAGCCGAGCACAGGATACACGGGTGCTATAGTGAAATCGATTGAACCTGAAGCTGCTGCTGAAACGAGGCGGGATGCTGGCGGCCGCCAACTGGCCGGTCGTCGCCATTCAGTTCGCAGCCCAGACCACGTTTCAGGTGCTGCTTGCGGTGCCGATCATCGGCGCCGCCATCCTCGTCGCGGTCCTGCTCGGTGGCGATCTGGCGAACCTGCTGCAGGGCAGCATGCGCGAGATCTTCGCGACCATCACCGACGCGCTGATGTCGGAGCCGTTCGCGCTGGCGGCGTTCATCGCGGCCTTCACGATTGCCCTCTTCGGCGGCTCGGTCCTCATGTTCCTCGTCAAGGGGGGCACGGTGGACGTCATCCTTCACGCGCACGATCAGGCAGGGGACATCGAGCATCGACCCACCACGCTGACCACCGTCGCTGAAGCGGCCGCGTTCACGATTGGCGCGTACCTGCGGGGATGCGCCCGTCTGTTTCGTCCGTACTTCCGCCTGGGTGTGTCGTTGATGGTGGTCTACGGCCTCACCGCTGCGGCCTACCTCGCCTTCATCGTCTACGGCTATCGAGCCGCCGGCGATGGCGTGCTCTTCATCGGATGGACGTTCCTGGCGGCAATGGCGACTCTCGCGCTGGTGCTCTGGATCACGCTGGTCAACCTCGTCTACCTGCTCCTGCAGATTGCGATGGCTGCAGGCCACACGACGCTGCGCGAGGCGCTCCGGTCCGTCATGCAGTTCGCGCGGGCGGAGTTCCGTGAGCTGAGTGCGGTCTTCGTCGTGGTGTTCGGGCTGGTCGTGGCGGCGTGGCTGGCATCGGCGCTGGCCTGGTCGGGGGTCGGGTTGATTGCGTTCGTGCCCCTGGTCGGGCTCGCCGTGTTTCCGCTGCAGATCGCGGCGCTGGTGCTGCGCGGCCTCGTCTTCGAGTACATCGGCGTGATGGCGATGGGCGCCTACGTGAGCCTGTATCGCCGCTACCAGACGCGCGGCGCGAGCGCCCCCACGCCCGCGGCGGCGGGCCTCGACGACCCGTCGCTGCGCCCGGCTCACTGAGCTGCGGTTCCCTCCGAGCCGACAGCTCGCCTCGGTGTGCGATACCGCTGACGCTACCGAGGCGGTTCGGAGGCGGCGGTCGATGGCGCGGTCGGCACCTGCGGCTGCGCTGGAGGCCACGCCGTGATCACCCCAGGCCAGTCCCGCAGGGGCGGGTTCATCGGCTGATCGATGGTGCGGCGGAACGCGGTGACACGCGTGCCTTGCGCGAGGTCTCGCGCAACGAGCACGACCGTCGGGAGCACGCCTCCCGGCAGCACGTAGGGCACGGACGCGAGTTCGCCCGACGCCGTGATGTCGCCGGCGGGGTTCCCGTCCTTCACGGCGAACCCGAACAGCTTCGGCGGCAGGCCGCTCACGAGGAGGACGTCGCGTGCACGCACGATGCCGCGCGTCGGACGCACGCCGAGCGCCCGCTTCCATCGTTGTGCGCCAGACTTGCGGTCGAGCGCGCGCAGCACATTGTCCTGCGAGACGAAGTAGACGCGCGCATCGTCCACGACCGGGGCTCCGGTCACGTCACCGCCCGTGCGCCACCGCCAGTCGATCTCGCCGGACGAGGCGAGCAGGCAGTAGAGATAGTTGTCGTCGGAACCGACGTAGATCCGATCCTCCAGCGCGAGCATGTCCGCCGGCGCACCGCCGAGCCGCGTCGTCCACCGCTCGGTGCCGGTCGACACATCGAGCGACACGACGTGGCCATCCTCCAGCGCGGCGTAGACCCGATCCGCGGCGAGGGCTGGCGCGACGTGAACCGGCCGGCCGAGAGGCTGCCGCCAGATCAGTTCGCCGTCCGTCGCGCGGAACGCGTAGAGGGTGCCGGCGGTGTCAGCCGCGACCAGCCATCCGTTGTCCCAGACGAGCGGCGCCGCGAGCGGCTCCTCGAAGGGGAGGCGCCACGCGGGACGACCATCCTCCTCGTGCACCGCCGTGATCCGGTCCCGCTCGGCGACGAACACGAGGCCGTCCCCGGTGGCGGGGGTGGAGAGCGGCGTCCCCGGCAGTATCCAGGCAACGACGGCATGCTCGAGATCGAGCGCCACGACGCGGGTGCCGTCGAGGGGGACGAAGGCGCGAACGCCGGCAAAGGCGGGCGGAGCCGTGGACGCGCCGTCGAGCGGTTGGGTCCACGCGGATGCCAGCGGGAACAATGACAGAGGCTGCGCCGCCGGACTGGCCGGCGGACGTGGCTGCGCGGCGGCAACGACGGGCAGCAGGAGCGCGAGCAGGGCGCTCACCGAACTCAGAACGCGACGCACGTGTACCAGCATCATAGCGTCTGGCGGCACGGCTGGTTCTGCTCGCGGGCGTGCGGTACGAGGGCAGCGAGGGGAACGGCACTACAAGATGTAGGGCCGGCAGCCCCGACCGGACGCTTATAATAGGGACCGTCCTTTTCCCCGACTGTCCGCGGGTCCGGGCGGATCCGCTTCATCGCCAGACTGCAGGCCTTCGTGAGCCATCAAACGATCATCGTCCTCGACTTCGGTTCGCAGTACACGCAGCTCATCGCGCGTCGCCTGCGTGAGCTGTCCGTGTACTCCGAGATCTGGTCCCCGACGACGCCGCTCGAGAAGATCCAGGCGCGGCGTCCGGCTGGCGTCATCCTGTCCGGTGGGCCGAAGAGCGTGTCGGACCCCGGCGCCCCTGTCTGCGACCCGGGCGTGTTCGAGCTGGGCGTGCCGGTGCTTGGGATCTGCTACGGCATGCAGCTGATGGCGCACCGTCTCGGTGGCACCGTCGCGCCGGCGTCTCACCGGGAATTCGGCCACGCCACGGTCCGTGTGGCGTCGGAGGGGGCTCCGGCTGTGCTGTTCTCCGACGTGCCTGAAGAGATCCGGGTGTGGGCAAGCCACGGCGATTTCGTCGCCGCCGCCCCGCCGGGATTCACGGTGGCCGCGACCAGCGCGAACGCTCCCGTCGCCGCGATGGCCCACCCGGAACGGAGCCTGTACGCGCTGCTGTTTCACCCCGAGGTGGTACACACCGAGAGCGGCTTGGAGATCATCCGCAACTTCGCTTTCAGGGTGTGTGGATGCTCGGGCGACTGGACGATGAAGTCGTTCGTCGAGGAGTCGGTCGCGCGAATCCGGGAGCAGGTCGGCGACGGCCGCGTGGTCTGCGGACTGAGCGGCGGGGTCGATTCAACGGTCGCGGCACTGCTGATCCACAAGGCAATTGGCGACCACCTCACGTGCATCTTCGTCGACAACGGGGTCCTGCGCCTGGACGAGGCGAATCAGATCCGGAAGCGGTTCGAGCGGCTGCACCTGCCGCTCGTGTTCGCCGACGCGGCCGACCTTTTCCTCGAGCGGCTGACCGGAGTCACCGATCCCGAGCAGAAACGGAAGATCATCGGCAACACCTTCATCGACGTGTTCGAGGCGGAGGCCCACAAGCTGGGCCAGGTCGACTTTCTCGGACAGGGCACCCTGTATCCGGATGTCATCGAGTCGGTGCCGGTCGTCGGACAGTCGGCCGTGATCAAGAGCCACCACAACGTCGGCGGCCTCCCCGAGCGCATGCGCATGAAGCTGGTCGAGCCGCTGCGTGAGCTGTTCAAGGACGAGGTGCGCGCGGTCGGTCGGGAGCTGGGGCTCGACGAGGAGTTCGTCGTCCGCCAGCCGTTCCCTGGCCCCGGCCTCGCCGTGCGGATCCTCGGCGAGGTCACCAAGCCGCGGCTCGAGCTGCTGCGGAAGGCTGACGCCGTGGTCTCGCAGGAGGTCCGGGCGGCCGGCTGGTACGAGCGGCTCTGGCAGAGTTTCGCCGTGCTGCTCCCGGTGCAGAGCGTTGGGGTGATGGGCGACGAACGCACCTACGAGTACACGGCGGCTATCCGCGCGGTCGAGAGCCGCGATGGCATGACAGCGGACTGGGCGCGCCTGCCGCACGAGCTCCTCGCGCGCATCTCCTCCCGCATCGTGAACGAGGTCCGCGGCATCAACCGCGTTGTCTACGACATCTCGTCCAAGCCGCCATCGACGATTGAGTGGGAGTGAGCACATCGCGAATCGGCAATCGCGAATCGCGCATCTTACGGGGGCCGGCGGTCCAGGGCGCGCGTGAGCACTTCAGCGATTAGCAATTAGCGATTAGCGTTTCTGACAATGTCTGACTTCGTCCACCTTCACCTCCACACCGAGTTCTCGCTGCTCGACGGCGCGTGCCGCATCGACGAGCTGCTCGACCAGGCGGTGGCGTTGAAGATGCCCGCGATCGCGGTCACCGAGCACGGGAACATGTTCTCGTCGGTGCTCTTCCACGATCACGCGCGGGCGCGTGGGCTGAACCCGATCCTCGGGTGCGAGGTGTACGTCGCGCCCGGCGACCGCCGGACGAAGAGCGGCGTGCCGGGTGAGACGCAGAATCACCTGGTGCTCCTCGCCGAGACGCTCGAGGGCTACCACAACCTCATCAAGCTCGTCTCCTCTGGGTATACCGAGGGGTTCTACTACAAGCCGCGCATCGACAAGGAACTGCTCGCACAGCACTCGAAGGGGCTCATTGGCCTGAGTAGCTGCCTCAAGGGAGAGGTGGCCGAAGGGCTGGCGCACCACCAGGAGCGCAAGGCCGTCGAAGCGGCGGCGGCCTATCGGGACATCCTCGGTCCGGGCAACTTCTTCCTCGAGATGCAGTGGCACGGCATCGAGGAGCAGCGCACGGTCAACAGCGGCATCCCGGCCATCGCGCGCGACCTCGGGCTGCCGATGGTCTGCACGAACGACGTGCATTACCTGCGCAACACCGACGCGCACGCCCACGACGTCCTGCTGTGCATCGGCACCGGCAAGGGGTTCAACGACCCGAAGCGGCTGCGCTACGACGCGAAGCAGTTCTTCCTGAAGACCGCCGAGGAGATGGCGGAGACCTTCAAGGACTACCCGGACGCCATCGCCAACACGCTGCGCATTGCGGAACGCTGCAACGTCAAGCTGCCGTCTGGCGAGAACCACCTGCCGGACTTCGACGTGCCGCCCGGCTTCACGGTCGACAGTTACTTCGACCATGTCACCCGGGAGGGGTTCGCGCAGCGCCTGCCACGCCTGAAGCAGCTGCAGCTGCAGGGCCTCCTGCGCCACACGATCGAGGAGTACGAGCGGCGGCTCGATTACGAGCTCGAGATGATCAAGAAGATGAAGTACCCCGGGTACTTCCTGATCGTCTGGGACTTCATCCGCTACGCGCGCGAGCAGGGGATTCCGGTCGGCCCGGGCCGCGGGTCCGCCGCCGGAAGCCTCGTCGCGTACTGCCTTCGCATCACAGACGTCGATCCGATCGACTACGACCTGATCTTCGAGCGCTTCCTCAACCCGGAACGCGTGTCGCTGCCGGATATCGACGTGGACTTCTGCGAGCGGCGGCGCGGCGAGGTGATCGAGTACGTCACGAAGAAGTACGGCCGTGAGAACGTCTCGCAGATCATCACGTTCGGGACGATGAAGGCGAAGGCGGTCATCAAGGACGTCGGCCGGGTCCTCGAGTGGACGTTCGCCGAGGTCGACAAGGTCGCCAAGCAGATCCCGCCCGCACTGGACATGACCCTCGACAAGGCGCTCGAGGAGAACCCGGTGCTGAAGGAGATGGAGGCCAACGACCCGAAGGTGAAGGAGCTCTTCGCGGTCGCCCGTCGTCTCGAGGGCATGACGCGCCACGCCTCCGTGCACGCGGCGGGCGTCGTCATCGCACCGAAGGCGATCACGGAGTTCGCCCCGCTCTACAAGGGAGCCCGCGACGAAATCGTCACGCAGTGGACGATGAAGGACGTCGAGCGGATGGGGCTCCTGAAGATGGACTTCCTGGGACTCAGCACGCTGACGCTGATCTACGACTGCCTCGCGGAGATCGAGCGGACGACGGGCGAGAAGCTGGACATCGATGCGATCCCGCTCGACAACGAGAAGGCCTACAGGATCTTCCAGGACGGGCAGACCTACGGCATCTTCCAGTTCGAGTCGAGCGGCATGCGGGACATTCTCCGCAAGGCGCGGCCGCAGCGGCTGGACGACCTCATCGCGCTGAACGCACTGTATCGCCCTGGCCCGCTCCGCAGCGGCATGGTGGACGACTACATCGCGCGCAAGCAGGGGAAGACAGAGGTCGTCTACGACTTCGACGAACTGGAACCGGTGCTGTCGGATACCTACGGCGTCATCGCGTACCAGGAACAGGTGATGCGCATCTCGAACGTGCTCGCGGGCTTCTCGCTCGGCGAAGCGGACCTGCTCCGCAAGGCCATGGGCAAGAAGAACCCTGAGGTCATGGCGAAGATGCGGGGCAAGTTCGTCGAGGGGGCGGTCAAGAAGGGGCATGCGGAGAAGAAGGCCGCGCACCTCTTCGAGCTGATGGAGCACTTCGCGGGGTACGGCTTCAACAAGTCGCACTCGACCGCGTATGCGTACCTGGCGTACCAGACGGCGTACCTCAAGGCCAACTACCCCTGGCACTTCGCGTCGGCGCTCCTCACGATCGAATCGCAGAACACCGAGAAGCTGGCGCTCTACCTTGGGGAGGCGCGCGAGCTCGAGATCCCCGTGCTGCCGCCTGACGTGAACGCGAGCGAACTGCGCTTCACGGTGGAGCCTGGCAAAGGGGTCCGCTTCGGGCTCACGGCGATCAAGAACGTGGGCGAGGGGGCCATCGAATCGCTCCTGGCGGTGCGGAAGAAGCAGGGACGCATTACCTCGCTCCATGCGCTCTGCGAGGACCTGGACCTTCGGCTCGCGAACAAGCGGGTTTTCGAGAGCCTGGTGAAGGCCGGGGCGTTCGACTCGCTGGTCAAGGACGACCCGGTGCTTGCCGCGCTACCCACCGCGGAGTTGCGGCCACGCCTGATGGCCGCGATCGATGCCGCGTGCGAGCATGGCTCCCGTCTCCAGCGGGACCGCAACGAAGGGCAGGCGCAACTGTTCGGCGCGTTTGGCGGAGAGGATACGGCTGCCAGTGCGGCGAACGTGCCGCTCCCGGCCGCGGCACCGTGGACGGAGCAGGAGCAGCTCGCCTTCGAGAAGGAGACGCTCGGGCTCTACTGGAGCGGGCACCCGACGGATCGGTACGCCGCGGAGCTGCGCGAGTTCGGGGCGCGGACGACCTCGGAACTGATGGAGATGGAACCCCGTCCCCAGCAGAACGAGTGGGGCCCTGGCGGTCGCAAGCCGCTCGAGCCGGACACGGCGATTGGCGGCGTCATCGCGAGCATGCGGCCGCTCAAGACGAAGAAGGGCGACCGCATGGCGGTCTTCATGCTCGAGGACGCGCAGGGCAGCATCGAGGTCCTGTGCTTCCCCGACACCTTCCAGAAGCACGGTTCGCTCATCGAGACCGGCGCCATGGTCCTCGTGCGAGGCAAGCTCGAGAAGGACGATGAGAGCGCGCGCGTGGTGTCCACGGAGATCGCGCCGATCGAAACCGTCCGCGAGCGCATCGCACGGGAGGTCGCGATCCGCGTGAAGGGCCCGGCGGACCGCACCATCTTCCAGGCGCTCGGTGAGATCTTCTCCCGCCACCGCGGGGACCGTCGCATCTCGTTCGACCTCGAACTCCCGTCCGCGTCGTCGCGCCTCCGCGTCCGCGCCGACGTCTCGTCCACGATTCGCGTCCGTCCCTCGTCCACCCTGATCGCGGAAATCGAACAGGTCGTCGGGCAGGGGGCGGTGTCGCTCCGGTGAGGCATGCCAGCTGAGACCCTCGACTTCGAAGAACCCATTGCCGTCCTGATGAAGGAGATCGAGGCGCTCTCGATGCTCCCGAAGACCGACGCACGCCAGAGCGAGATCGACTCGCTGAAGCGCCGCATCGACTCGATTCGCGGAGACCTCTACCGGCACCTGACGCCATGGCAGCGCGTGCAGGTGGCCCGCCACTCGAACAGGCCGGGGCTCGAGGACTTCATCCAGCGCATCTTCCCCAACTTCGTCGAGATTCACGGCGACCGCCGCTTCGCGGACGATCACGCGATCATGACCGGCTTCGCCGAGTACCGCGGCGAGCCGGTGCTTCTCGTGGGTCACGTCAAGGGGCGCGATACCAAGGAGAAGATCTTCCGGAACTTCGGCTACGCGCGACCGGAGGGTTACCGGAAGGCGCTCCGGGCGATGAAGCTGGCGGAGAAGTTCGACCGGCCGATTGTCGTGTTCGTCGATACGCCCGCGGCGTATCCGGGCATCGAGTCGGAGGAGCGAGGCGTCGCCGAAGCGATCGCGGTGAACCTCCGCGAAATGATGATGCTCGAGACGCCGGTCATCGTCATCGTGAGCGGGGAAGGCGGCAGTGGCGGCGCGCTCGGCATCGCGATCGGCGACCGGATTCTCATGCAGGAGTTCGCGATCTACAGCGTGATTCCACCTGAAGGATGCGCCGCGCTGGTCTGGCGCGACTCGGGGAAGAAGGCGGAGGCCGCGGAGGCGTTGAAGCTGACGGCGCCCGACCTGCTCGGGTTCAAGATCATCGACGAGATCATCAGCGAGCCCGCCGGGGGCGCGCACACCGACCATGATGCCGCCGCACGCAACGTCGACACGGCGCTCGGACGCGCGCTCGACGAGGTCCGCGCACTCGACACCCAGACCCGCCTGAACCATCGCTATGACAAGTTCCGCAACATGGGCAGGCTCGGTTTCGAGTTCGTGGAGGAGCTATAGGTCGCATCAACATCAAGGCACCGACTCGGATGGATCGCACAAGCGCCACCGCGGAGTTCGCGGAGGACGCGGAGCATGCTTGTAACGCGGAGCGAGCTTCTCTTGTGAACAACGGACTCATGGGTGTAGGCGCTACTCGCCCGACGTCCGCTGCTGCGAACTCAGGACCATCCGATGGATGCCCTGAGCCATCTTCGATACGTTGAAGTTCAGGAGCAGGCCAACTCGTCGGCGGCTGAGTCTCAGATATGAAAGCAGTTGCGCACGATGCAGCGGAAGTACCGCCTCCACAGCTTTGATCTCCACGATAACGACTTCTTCCACCAGAAAGTCGATTCGATAGCCGGTGTCGAGGCGTACGCCCCGGTAATGGAGGGGCAGCGGAACCTGAGGGTCGTACCGAAGGCTCGCTTGCTCGAACTCATAGCGAAGACACGCGCTGTACGCACTTTCGAGCAGACCAGGACCCAACTCCGAATGCACCTTGATTGCAGCCCCGATGACCGCGTCGGTGATATCAGCGTGCAGCAGCATAGCCGTGCCTCCGTGTGCTCCGCGTTCTCCGCGGTGGAGAGTTGTCCGATGAAGAAGAGTGCGGCGGTGGAAGCTTCGCAATCCCGAGGCCAGGCGTAATGCCGATCGTGGCTCCGCGGTGGGAGACGCTTGCGTGCGATGATGCCGCGGCGGCGGTGCTGGCCGATGCCTTGTCGGTGTCGCCGGTCGTGGCGCGGCTGCTGTGTCAGCGGGGGCTTGGTGATCCGGAGGTCGCGAACCGGTTCCTGAACCCGTCGCTGGACCACCTGCACGATCCCATGCGGCTGGCCGACATGGGGCCGGCGGTCGAGCGGATCCTTGGCGCGATTGCCCGTCGTGAGCGGATTGCGATCCACGGTGACTACGACGTGGACGGCGTCACGTCCACGGTGATCCTGAGACGCGCGCTCGAACTGCTCGGGGCCGATGTCGTGCACTTCATCCCGGAGCGCCTGCGCGACGGCTACGGCCTTCAGCCTGCGTCAGTGGAGCGGTTGCACGCCGAGGGTGTCGTCCTCATCGTCTCCGTCGACTGCGGCATCCGCGGGGCCGATGCGGCGCTGCGTGCGCGTGAACTTGGCGTCGACCTGATCATCACCGACCATCACGAGCCGGACGCCGCGCTCCCGCAGGCGGTCGCCGTCATCAACCCGAAGCGGAGCGACTGCACGTACCCGGACAAGTACCTTGCGGGCGTGGGGGTGGCGCTCAAGCTGGTTCAGGCCCTGTGCCGCCGCATGGGCCGCGAGAGCTGGCTGGCCGGCTTCATCAAGCTCGCGGCGATCGGCACGCTGGCGGACGTCGTGCCGCTGGTCGGCGAGAACCGGGTCATCGCGAAGGTCGGCCTGGATCTGCTGTCCCGCGGCCCCCACAAGGTGGGGCTACGGGCGTTGCTCGATGTCTGCGGTCTGAGCGGCAAGACGATCGACAGCTACCACATCGGCTTCATGCTCGCGCCGCGCGTGAATGCGGCCGGGCGCATGAGCACGCCTGACCTTGCGGCGCGGCTGCTGCTGGCGAACGATGAGGGCATGGCGGCCGAAGCGCGCGCGCTCGCGCAGCAGCTCGACGGCGAGAACGTGCGGCGCCAGGAGGAAGAGGCCGAGATCCTCGCCGCCGCAAAGAAGATCGTGCAGAACGATCCCGAGGTCGGCGCGCGGTCCGTCCTGGTCGTCGCCGGCGAGGGGTGGCATCGTGGCGTGATCGGCATCGTCGCGTCGAAGCTGGTCGATAGCTTCCATCGGCCGGCGATCGTTCTGTCGATTGAAGACGGCGTGGCGCACGGCTCGTGCCGGAGCATCCCGCACTTCGACATGCTCGCGGCGCTCGAGGAGTGCGCCCCGTTCTTCATCCGGTTCGGCGGCCACAAGCAGGCGGCTGGCCTCACGATGGATGCTGCCAGGGTGCGCGAGTTCCGTCTCGCGGTCAACGAGCGTGCGGACCTGATGCTCGGGCCCGAGCAGTTGATGCCGCGCTTGCGCATCGACAGCGATCTCGGGTTCCGCGGTATCACGTCGGACGTGGCGGCGGGTGTCTGCTCGCTGGCGCCGTTCGGCGCGGGCAATCCGAGGCCGGTGTTCGCCGCCCGTCGCGTCGAGGTCGTCGACGGCCCCCGCAAGCTGAAGGAGCGGCACCTGAAGATGGCGTTGCGCCAGGACGGTCGGGTGTTTCGCGCGATCGCGTGGCGGGCCGCCGAGAAGCACGACCAGATCGTGGGCAGCCGCAGTGCAATCGACGTGGCCTTCTCCCTCGAGCAGAACCAGTTCAATGGGGAGACCTACGTCGAGCTGACCCTTGCCGATCTCCGGCCGGCCGAACCATGAAGTGGCAGCGCGTCGCGCGCCTGATCTTCGCCCTGATCGCGATTGCAGTCGCGGTCGGCGTGGCGTCGACAATGCGGCGACGGACACCGCCGCGGACCGAGGCGCCGATCCCGAAGACGGACCCGACGGCCATCGTCGAGTCGGAGGGCGGAAACTCGGTTCGCATCCAGGGCTCGCGCGAGGAGGGCACGCTCAAGTACGAGCGCCTGCTGACGTACGCGAACGGCGCCTCGAAGATGATGGGCGTCACGATCACGACCGAGCGCAAGGGGCAGACCTTCACGATTACGGGCAAGGAAGGACAGGCGGGCGAGAACGAATCGTCGATCGATCTGGTCGGCGGCGTGAAGCTCGAGTCGACGGACGGCCTGCAGGTGACTGCCGATCGTGCGTCGTATTCGAAGTCGGACAACGTGATTCGCGTGCCTGGTCCGGTGTCCTTTTCGCGTGGCCGGATGAAGGGCAGCGGCATCGGCTTCGACTACAACCAGACGGAAGACGTCATCGTCATCGGCGACCGTGCGGTGATCGACGTGGCCCCGGACAAGGCCGGCAAGGACGCGATGACGCTCGAGTCCGGCGGGCTCGAGTTCCGCCGTGTCGAGAAGACGGTGAAACTCGATCGTGGGGCGAAGATCACCAGGGATGGGCAGACGATCGAGGCGGACCTGGCAGTGGCGCACCTCACGCAGGACGAAGAGCGCCTGGAACTGCTGGAACTCCGGACCAATGCACGGATCAACGCGGTGCCGACCGGCCCCGGTGGGCTGCAGCGCCTGACTGGTCGAGACATCGACCTTCGGTACGGCGGCGACGGGCAGACGCTGCAGCATGCAGTGATCACCGGCGAGGCGCTGATTCAGCTCGCGGGCGAGCGACGGCAACCTGGGCGCGAGATCGCGGCAAACGCGATGGAGATCGGTTTGGCCGCGGACGGCGCGACACCCACGTCACTGGTGGCCCGGGACAACGTGAAGGTAACCCTGCCCGGGCAGCAGGGCGGGCCGACCCGTGTGATTGCCGCGCAGGCGCTTGACGGCACGGGCGACGACCGACATGGGCTGACCGGCGCGCACTTCACCGGGAATGTGCAGTACTCCGAGCGCGGCAAAGGCGTCGACCGGGCGGCTCGGTCGGCCGTGATGGACGTGGCGATGTCGGCCGGCTTTGGTGCGATCGAAGAGGCCACGTTCTCGAACGGGGTTCGGTTCGCAGACGGGCCGATGTTCGCCACGGCCGCGACTGCCAAGTACGGCGTGAGCCGCGGCGTCCTGGAGCTGAGTGGATCCGAGCCGGCGAGCCCCGTGCCGCATGTGCTCAACGAGCAGATCACGGTCGACGCGGCACGGGTGGAGATCGTGCTCGACGGTCCTGTCGTGCATGCGAACGGCACCGTGAAGAGCATCCTGCAGCCGAAGAAGAACGGCAACGCGGCATCGTCCAGCAGGGATGATGCGAAGCTGCCGGCGATGCTCAACGAGGATCAGCCGGTCAACGTCACCGCCGACGCGCTTGCCTATGACGGACGTGCGGAACGTGCCGTGTACACCGGCAACGCCCTGCTGTGGCAGGCGGAGACCTCCATCAAGGGGGCTTCCATCACCCTCGACAGCCGGAGCGGCGACCTCGCAGCCACCGGCCCCGTTACGACATCGAGCGTCCTGCAGCAGGACAACAAGACTGGCGGCAAGGACAAGGTGAACTCGGTCGGCACGTCGAAGGCGTTCGCGTACGTCGACAACCTCCGCCGCGCCACCTACACCGGGGATGCGCACATCACTGGGCCGCAGGGCGACCTGACCTCGCCGAGGATAGAACTGTTCTTCAAGGCATCCGGCGATGAACTCGATCGCGCCGAGGCGTATGACGGGGTCGTGCTGCGTGGGGAAGGCCGGAAGACGACCGGTCAGCGGCTCACGTACTTCGGGGCGGAGGAGCGCTACCTGGTCACCGGCGCGCCAGTGACGATCGTCGACGAGTGCGGACGCGAGACGACCGGGCGCACGTTGACCTTCTACAGGGCCACCGATAGGATTGTCGTCGACGGCAACGAGCAGGTCCGCACGCAGACGCGTGGCAGCAACGCCACCTGTCCCTAGCCGCCCCTCACCATTCCGTGGCCATCCTCCAGACATTCGACCTGACCAAGGCGTATGGCGGCCGTACGGTCGTTCGCGGCATCAACCTGGAAGTCGCATCAGGCGAGGTCGTCGGATTGCTTGGGCCGAACGGCGCCGGCAAGACGACAACCTTCTACATGACCGTCGGGCTCGTCGCCCCGGACTCGGGTCGTGTCGAACTGAACGGGGTCGACGTGACGAACGATCCCATGTACGTCCGGGCGCGGAAGGGTATTGGCTACCTGCCGCAGGAGGCGTCGATCTTCCGCGGGCTGACCGTCGAGCAGAACATCCTCGCGATCCTCGAGACGATGCCCGTGAGCGCGTCGGAACGACGCGCCCGGGCGAAGGAACTGCTCGCGGAACTGAACCTCACGCCGCTCGCCAACTCGATGGCGTTCACGCTCTCGGGCGGTGAACGTCGGCGCGCGGAGATCACCCGTGCGCTCGTCATGCAGCCCAAGTTCATCCTGCTCGACGAACCGTTTGCCGGCATCGACCCGATTGCCGTCACCGACATCCAGAAGATCATCTTCCATCTGAAAGAGCGCGGCATCGGCGTGCTGATCACCGATCACAACGTGCGAGAGACCCTGCGGATCACGGACCGCGCCTACATCGTGCACGGCGGCAGCGTGTTCCGCAGCGGCACGCCGGAGAGCCTTGCGGCCGATGACGATGTCCGCAGGATTTATCTCGGGACCGAGTTCCGGTTGGACTAGAATAGGGACTGGAAATTGCATCAGCTGAGGCGGCCACTGTGGGCGCGCCCAGTGGCGAACATCCGTGATGTTCGTGTAACGCGTTCCAACGAAATTACTTAGCTGACGCACGCTGCGGTTCAATGGGTATCCAGCAGAAACTCCACACGAAGCTTGTCCAGAAGCTGATTCTCACGCCGTCGCTGCAGCAGGCAATCAAGCTGCTGCCGATGTCGACCCTGGAGCTCTCCGATCTCCTGAATCAGGAGATGGTGGAGAACCCCCTGCTCGAGGAGGTGCCCACCGAGGAATTGCAGGCGGCGGAGCCCTCCCAGACGCAGGAAAAGACCGAGCCGGAGCAGCAGCCAAACAAGACCGACACCTGGGACGACCAGGATTACGAGTATTTCTTCGGCGACTACCTTGACGACGGCTACCGCGCGCGAGCGCCGCAGGAAGTCAAGGAACTGCCGCCGATCGAGAACACGCTGTCGACGTCGAGTTCGCTGTCGGATCACTTGATGTGGCAGCTGTCGATGCAGACCGACGACCCGCTGACACGCGAGATCGGCACGGCGATCATCGGCAACCTCGATGACGACGGGATGCTGGTCGCGTCGCTCGAGGAAATCGCCTCGATGGGGCCGTGGCCTGCGGCGGACGTCGAGCGTGCGCTGCGCCTGGTGCAGGGCTTCGACCCGGTTGGTGTCGCCGCTCGCGACCTGCAGGAGTGCCTGTTGCTGCAGTTGCGGCACCTCGGGCTCGAGGGCACGCCCACGGACAAGATCGTCACCGAACACCTGCGCCTGCTGCAGAACCATCAGGTCCCCGAAATCGCCCGCAAGATGGGGATGACCATCGAGGATCTGAAGGAGCACATCGAGATCATCCGCCACCTCGATCCGAAGCCAGGCAGTCGGTACAACCCCGCCCAGTCCCAGTACGTGATCCCCGACGTCTATGTGGTCAAGGTCGAGGATCAGTACGTCGCGATGCTGAATGAAGACGGGCTGCCGCAGATGCGCATCAGCCCGGTGTATCGCCGCCTTCTGGACAAGAATGCCGAAAACACCGACGAGACGCGGGCCTACGTGAAGGACAAGTTCCGGTCCGCGCTGTGGCTCATCAAGTCGGTGGAACAGCGGCAGAAGACGATCCACAAGGTCGCGACCAGCATCATCAACTTCCAGCGGGACTTCCTCGATCACGGCATCGAGCACCTGCGTCCCCTCGTCCTGCGCGATGTCGCGAACGACATTGGCATGCACGAGTCGACTGTCAGCCGCGTCGTGACCAACAAGTACATGCACACGCCGCAGGGCGTGTTCGAGATGAAGTACTTCTTCCACAGCGGCATCGCGAGCCAGTACGGCGAAAGCGTCTCGTCGGTCACCATCAAGCAGCGGATCCGGAAGATCATCGAGAACGAGGATCCGCGGAAGCCGCTCAGCGACTCGAAGATCGTCAGCATCCTCCAGCGCGAAGGGCTGGAGCTCGCGCGCCGCACGATTGCGAAGTACCGCGAGGAATTGAAGATCCCGACGTCGAATCAGCGTAAAGTTCTCTACTGATCTCAGGCCCACTCCCGTACGCGCGCCAGCCATGGCGCGCGCACGTTTGTACGGACATACCCCGACTATGCGACTCGAACTGACTGGACGCCAAATCGACATCACGCCCGGTGTACGCCGGATCATCGAAACCAAGCTCGGCAAGCTCGAGCGGCTCCTGAATGACTCCGCGGTGTCCGCGCAGGTGGTCGTGACCCGCGACAAGACCGGTCATCGTGTGGACGTGACCCTGCACGCCCGTGGTGAACGGTTCCTTCACGGGCTCGGGCGGGGTGAAGGTGTCCTGACGGCAATGACGGAGGCGGTCGAGAAGCTCGGGCAGCAGGCGCGGAAGGTGAAGGGCAAGTTCGAGGGCCGCAAGCGTCGCGCGGGCAAGGAGGCGCCGACTCCAATCGAGGAAGCCGAGATGATCCGGCCGGCTGCCGTCCCGAAGCCGGCTCGCGCGAAGATGCCGCGTATCCTGAAAGCCAGACGGCAGACGATTCGCACCATGTCGGTCAGCGATGCCGCGGCGCAGTTGGACGGCGGCGAAGGCGTCGTCATCTTCCTTGACGCCGAAACCGAGCGGATTGCGGTACTCTATCGAGCGGCTGGCGGCGATCTCACGCTCATCGAGACCACCGCATAACGGATCCGGCATACCCGCGGTCGCGCGTGGCGGCGTGCGGGTGCCGATGCACATGCCCCAGAGTCCTGGCGTTGCCGTAGGCACGCTGCTGCAAGGACGGCCGGACGCATCCGGCCTCCCCCTCGACCTGCTGGCTGGTGCCGGTGGCCTGTCCCGCCGGGTGACCAGTCCGCACGTCCAGAAGACGGGCCTCGCGCTCGCCGGGTTCGACGAGTATCTCCAGCCGGGTCGGGTCCTCATCTTCGGGGAAAGCGAAATCCGGTTCCTGGAGAGCCTGTCCACCGAGGCCCGCGTCCGCGCACTCGATGCGGCCCTCCGACACGACTTCCCCTGCATCCTCATCACGGGCGGGTTCACGCCGCCCCCGGAGCTGATCGCCGAGGCTGAACGTGCCGGCGTGCCGGTGCTCCAGACGTCGGTGGTCACGCCGATCGCGATCGCGAAGCTGAGCGCGCTGCTCGAGGATGCCCTGGCGGAGCGCACGGTGTCGCACGCGGGCCTGCTCGACATCCTCGGCCTTGGCGTGCTCCTGATGGGGGAGAGCGGGATCGGCAAGAGCGAGTGCGCGCTGGACCTGATCGTACGCGGCCATCGGCTGGTCGCGGACGACACGGTCGAAGTGAAGCGGCTCGCCGGCACGATGCTGGTGGGTAGTTGCCCTGAGCTGACGCGATACCACATGGAACTGCGCGGGCTCGGCATCATCGACATCCGCGAGCTGTTCGGCATCTCCGCGACGCGATCGACGAAGCGCATCGAACTCGTCGTGCAGCTCGAACGGTGGGAGCCGGGCCGTGAGTACGAGCGCCTTGGGCTCGACGATGCGCACTACGAGCTGCTCGGCGTGAAGCTGCCACTGATCCGCATGCCTGTGGCGCCTGGGCGTAACACCGCCATCCTCGTCGAGGTGGCGGCTCGCAACCAGTTGCTGAAGGCGCGTGGGCATCACGCGGCGCGCCTCCTCGCCGAGCGGGTCAACCAGGTGCTGTCCGGGGGCGTCGTGCAGCCGGCGCTCGAGCCGGACGATGCGGACGAGGAGCAGGAGCCTGGAGGGCTGGCATGACGAGCGGGCGCAGGCCTTCGAAGCCCTCAGCTCTCCGCACCTCGCATCCGCCCTTCATCATCGTCACGGGCCTGTCGGGGTCGGGGAAGTCGCAGGCGATCCGCGCGCTGGAGGACCTGGGGTACTTCTGCGTCGACAACATCCCGACCGCGCTGATTCCGTCGCTCGCCCAGCTGGCGGCCCGCGGCGTGTTCGAGAAGGTGGCGATCGTCGCGGATGTCCGCGAGCAGCAGTTCCTGTCCACGTTCCCCGCGGTGTTTCGCAAGCTGCAGAAGATGCGGCGGCTGAACCCGGCGCTCATCTTTCTCGAGGCGACGAACGAGACGCTCGTACGGCGTTTCAGTGAGACGCGACGGCCGCACCCGATGGGACGCAACCGTTCGGTGACGGAGGGCATTCGCGAGGAGCGTGCGCGGATGGAGCCGATCCGCGCGATGGCCGACGACATCGTGGACACGACCGACATGACGGTCCACGAACTGCGCCACTTCTTCATGGACCTGTCCCGCGAGCGGGCGCGTGCGCCGCTCGTGGTGAATGTCGTGAGCTTCGGGTTCAAGCACGGGATTCCGCTCGACACGGATCTGCTCTTCGACGCGCGCTGCCTGCCGAACCCGCACTTCGTGCCGGCACTGCGGCGACGCACGGGGCGGGACCGCGCCGTGGTGACCTTCATGCTGAAGGACGCGAGCACGCGGGCCTTCATCGACCGGCTCGCCGAGTACGTGCAGTTCGCGGTCCCGTACTACGTGCAGGAAGGCAAGAGCTACCTCACCGTGGCGATCGGCTGCACCGGCGGGCGCCATCGGTCGGTGATGATTGCCGAGCGGCTGCGCGAGGTGCTGGCCTCGGTGCCGGACACGCGGGTGCGGGTGAAACACCGCGACATCCGCCGGAGTGCAAAATGATCGGCGTAGTGGTGGTGACGCACGGGCAGCTGGCGACGGAACTGGTCAACGCCGCGGAGATGATCGTGGGGGACCTTCCGCAGTTCACGGCGGTCTCGATCGGGTGGCACGAGGACGTGAACGACGCACGCGACGACATCGCGCAGGCGATTGAGCGCGTGCACAACGGCACCGGTGTCCTGATTCTGACGGACATGTTCGGTGGTACTCCGTCCAACCTCGGCATGACCTTTCTCGAGAAGGATCGTGTCGAGGTGATCACCGGCGTGAACCTGCCGATGCTGATCAAGCTGGCCTCGCTCAAAGGTGAGTGCGATCTCCTCGCCGTCGCACGCGATCTGCGCGATGATGGGCGGAATGCGATCTGGGTGGCGTCGGATCTGCTGCGCGGCGACAGGACACCATGACCACGCGTGACGTGACGGTCGTGAACCAGCTCGGGATGCACGCGCGGGCGGCCGCGAAGTTCGTCCACCTGGCCTCGCGGTTCGAGTCGCGGGTGGTGGTGGGCCGTGACGGGCGTGAGATGGACGGCAAGAGCATCATGGGCCTGCTGCTGCTCGCTGCCGCGCGTGGCACGCGCATCCAGATTGCCGTCGATGGGCCGGACGAGCTGGCCGCAGCGGACGCGCTCTGCGAACTGGTGGCTTCGGGCTTCGGTGAGGACGTATGCAGCGCCTGAAGGGCATTGGCGTCTCGCCGGGTGTCGTCTACGGCCGTGCGGTCGTGCTGATGCAGCGCGCGCAGGTGCTGCGGTATCGGGTTGCGGCCGATCGGATTCCGCACGAGGTGGATCGGCTCGAGCAGAGCCGCGTGCGCGCACGTCAGCAACTGCACGACATCCGCGCGAGGCTCGCCCGGCGACGCGGCCCTGAGCTCGCATCGCTGTTCGACGCGCAGTTGCTGATGCTCGACGATCCGATGCTGGTGCCGAAGGCCGAGACGCTGGTACGCGACACGGGCGTGAACGCCGAATGGGCCGTCCAGCAGGTGTTCGACGAGTTCAGCGCGGTGTTCGAGGACATGGCGGATCCATACCTGCGCGAGCGCAAGGGGGACGTGGCCGACCTCGTCGGGCGGCTGAAGATGAACCTGCGGCAGGATGTCTCGACCCCGCGGGATCTCCTCAGCGCCCTCGATGAGGCGTCCGTGCTCGTCGCCGACGAACTCACGCCGTCACTCGCCGCGCAGGTGGACTGGACGAAGGTGCGCGGGTTCGCCACCGATGCCGGCAGCCGCACCTACCACACGGCGATCCTGGCACGCTCGCTCGAAGTGCCCGCGGTCGTCGGGCTACATGAAGCGGTGGCGCGGATCCAGCCGGGGCAGATGGTCATCATCGACGGCACCGGTGACGAGATCATCATCGACCCCGATCCAGCGGCGCTGGCCCAGGTGGCGCGGGTCTGTGAGGACCGCCGGCCCGCCGTCCATGCGGAAGCGGATCGACGACGGCCCGCGACCACTGCGGACGGGATCCGCGTGAGGCTCGAAGCCAACCTGGAGTTTGCCGATGATCTGGCGTCGGCGAGATACGCCGGTGCGGAGGGCGTGGGGCTCTACCGGTCCGAGTTCCTGCTCGCGAGCCGACGGTCCATTCCGAGTGAAGACGAGCAGTTCCAGGTGTACCGGCGGATGCTCGAAGGGATGGCGCCGGACCCGGTGACGGTCCGCACGTTCGACGTCGACGAAGACCAGCTGGCGCTGCGATCCATGGATCCGACGCTCGGCGGCAGCTGGTTGTCGGAGGTGGAACGGGGCAGCCGCCAGGGGTTGCGGGGCCTTCGACTGAGCCTCACCCGATCCGATTTGTTCCGCACCCAATTGCGGGCGCTGCTGCGTGCCGCGCCGTACGGCGCTCTCCGCATCATGTTTCCTTTCGTCTCCGGCGTCGAGCAACTGCGCCGTGCGAAGCAGCTCGTCGCCGAGGCGAGGGCAAGCCTGCTTGCTGAGGGCACGCACACGCCAGACGTGCCGGTCGGCGTGATGATCGAGATTCCGGCCGCCGCGTACACCGCAGACCTGCTGGCGCGCGAGGTCGACTTCTTCACGATTGGCACCAACGACCTGATTCAGTACTGCCTGGCCGTCGACAGGGCGGACGAGCGGGTGTCGGGCTTGTACGAGCCGCTTCACCCGGCCATACTCCGGGTGCTCGTCATGGTCAGGCGGGCGGCAGGGCGGGCACGGATTCCCGTGTCGCTCTGCGGGGAGATGGCGTCGGACCCGGCCATCTTGCCACTGCTGGTCGGCCTCGGGCTCCGTGAGTTCAGCATGACTCCGGGCGCGCTTGGTGTGGCGAAGCAGGTGCTGTCGGATTCGAGGCTGGAAGACCTGAAGGCGCTCGCCCGCCGGGCCCTCAGCCTGGCCACCGTCGAGGAGATCGAGCAGGAACTGCTGGCTGCGCTCGGCCGCTACAGCATCCACCGGTAGGTGCTGCGCGATCGGCTGCAGTCGACATCAGCCACGGCACCGGTTGCCGGTGGCGAAGGAAAGGACAGGAGCGTGAGCGAAGTAGCGCGTGTGGAGAAGCCCTGGGGCTATGAGCTGCATTGGGCCAAGACGGATCGATACGTCGGCAAGTTGATTCACATCAACGCCGGAGAAGCCCTCAGCCTCCAGTACCACAACCTGAAGGACGAGACCATCTACGTCCAGAACGGCAAGCTGCTCTATGAGATCGAAATCGACGGCGTGTTGACCAAGCGGGAGATGTATCCCGGCGAGTCGATTCACGTCACTCCGAAGACGGTGCACCGCATGACCGCCATCGACGACTGCGACGTGTTCGAAGTGTCCACGCCGGAACTGCACGACGTGGTGCGCCTGGAAGATCGCTACGGCCGCGAGGACAAGCCAGCCGAGGCAAGCCCGGCGGCCCGCGAGCCCTAGCCGCGACTGGCGCCTGGCGAGGGTGGGGACTTCTAGCAGAATCCTCGCCTCACCAGGCGTCGTTTACGCTGCAGCCCTGCGTCGGACGCAGAGCAGGGAAGTCGCCCGCAGCTCTAGAACGGGATGTCGTCGTCCGACAGCGGTTCGCTCACGTCGTCGTGCGAGGGCATCGAGCCGCCGCGGCTCTCGTTCCGCTCGTATCCGCCGCCACCGCCCGCGCCTCGGCCACCACCGCCACCGAGCAGGACGACCCGCTCGCACCGCACGCGCGTGGTCTTCCGCTTCACCCCATCCTTGTCGGTGTATTCGTCGGTCTGCAGCCGACCCTCGACGTAGACCTGCTTGCCCTTGACCAGGTATTCACTCAGGGTCTCGGCCTGCTTGCCCCAGAGATCGACGTTGTGCCACTCGGTGCGCTCCTGGCGCTGGCCGGACTTGTCCGTCCACTGCTCGGTGGTCGCGATGCTGAACTTCGCAACAGCCGCGCCGCCTGGGGTGTACCGGACCTCGGCATCACGACCGAGGTTGCCTACGAGAATCACCTTGTTTACGCTGCCCATCGTCGATCTGTCCCTTCGGGCTCGTCTGTTTCCGCGCACAGGCATCGGGAGCCCTCCGTGAGCAGGGCGACACCTCCGCGCTGACGACGAACGGATTACGGTTTCTGAGAGAGAAGTTCCTGGAGCCGCTGCTGCGCTACTGTGGCTGCGACAGTGTCCGGGTAATTCTTGATCACGAACTCGAACGCCTGGCGTGCCTGATCGGTCTGCCGCAGCGTCTTCAGCGCGGTTCCCTTGCGAACCCACGCATCCGCCACTTCATTGCTGCGCGGGTAGTTGCGGATGACGGCATCGAAGGCCGACACGGCAGGCTCGTACTTCCCGAGCTGCATCTGCGACTGGCCGATGTGCAACTGGGCGAAGGACGCCTGCGGCGACTGTGGGAAGGTCTTCACGTACGACTCGAAGCCGAGAATCGCGAGGTCGTACTGGCCGGCGTAGTAGTCCGCCAGGGCGCTGTCGAGGAGCTTCTGTGGTGACTGGCCAAGTGCCGCGGCCCCGGTTGGGGTCGACGTCGTCGCCGGAGCGGTTCCATCGGGCGTGCCTGCCGCGGCGTCTGGCGCATCCGGTGTCGTCGGGCGTGCCGAACCGATGGCGGTGACCGACTGCCTGAGCGCGTCGAGCTCCTGGCTGAGGGACCCGACGCGCACGTTGTTGTCGTCCACCTTCTCGCGTACGACGCGCAAATCGCTGGAGAGCGTGTCGATGACCAGCTTCTGGTCGGCGAAGGACTTGCGGTTGGCGGACGTCTGCTCGTCGATCCGGCTGTTCACCGCCTTGACGGCCTCCGTCAGCGTCGCAAGCAGGTTCTGCAACTGCTGCGACTGCTCCTGGAGGATCCGGATGTCCGCCATCATCTGACGCGTTTCCTTGTCAGCGGCGTGCGCGGGGACGGCTGCGGCCAGCAGAAGGACGGTGCTGAGTGCCGCTCCGGGAATTCGCATCTTCATACGTTCACTTTGCCGTGATCACGAAGTGGGCGCGGCGGTTCTTGGTGTACGCCGATTCGTCGTGTCCTGGGTCGAAGGGGAACTCCTTGCCGTAGCTCACGGTCCGCAGCCGATCGGCGGAGATGCCGAGCGAAACCAGATAGGTCCGCGCAGCGACCGCGCGCCGTTCCCCCAGCGCAAGATTGTACTCGGCGGTCCCGCGCTCGTCGCAATGACCTTCGATTGTCACCGTCCAACTCGGGTACTGCTTCAGCACAACTGCGTTCTCGGTGAGGACCCGCTGCGCCTCGGCACTGAGGTCGCTACTGTCGTACTCGAAGAAGGCGGGCTTGAGCGGGGAGTTGCGGTTGAGGTCGTCCAGCGACGACGAGGCGATCCGGTCCTCGCGAACCGGCTCGGGTGGGACGATCACCGGCTCGGCGACCGGCTCGGGAGGCGCGGGTGGCCGCGTTGCGGTCGCCGAACTGCCCGAGGCCGGTGGTGGGGGAGCGGGACGCGCGACCGGTGGCTTCTTGCCGCCGCATGCCGTCGCGATCACGGTGAGCAGGATCAGCAGTGCCATCGCGGCCGTGGTGCTGGTCCGTTGCATACGCATCATTCGGTGTGCTCCTGAAGGCGGGTCCTAGCGGGACCAGTCTGGCTGGTAGTTGTTGCCGGTCTTCGTAATCTGACGCAGGTCCCGGCCGTCCCGGCCGATGGTGAAGATCTGCGACTTGCCCGACCGCGTCGACATGAACGCGAGATGCCGTCCATTGGCGGCAAATGACGGGCTCTCATTCGTGCCTTCGCCGAACGTCAGCTGGCGCACCTGACCTGTCGCCAGTTCGATGATCTTGATGTCGTTGCCCGGTCCGGTCCTCGCGGTATAGGCCACCTCGTTGTACGGGGCGGGTGACCAGCTCGGTCGATCTGCATACGATTCGTGCGTCAACTGGCGGAGGCCCAGACCGTCCGCGCCGACGATGTAGATCTGCGGGGTACCGGTGCGATCCGATGTGAACGCGATCTGCGTCCCGGTCGGCGACCACGTGGGCGTGCTGTCGATTGCGGCGCTGTTGGTGATGCGCCGGACGTTCGACCCGTCGCGATTCGCCACGTAGATCTCCGAGTTGCCGTCCCTGGTGGACGTGAACGCGATGCGCGTCCCGTCAGGTGACCACGCGGGCAGGAACGCCTGGCCTGCTGCGCCCTTTGTCGGCTCGTCGAGGGTGCCCTGATAGATGTTCGAGATGAAGATCGTGGGTGCACCGCGCCGGTATGAGGTGTACGCGATCGAGCGCCCGTCCGGCGACCAGGTCGAGTTGATATTCAGCGAGCGCTGGGTGGTCACGCGTCGCTGGTTCTCCCCGTCGTAATCCGCGATGTAGATCTCCTTGACGCCCCGATTCTCCACCGTGCCGGTCATGCGCTCGCCGTCACGGTCCGAGTTGAAGGTCAGCTTCGAGCGCGCGACACCGCGAAGGGCGCGCTGTTGCTGGTGGATCTCGTCGGCAATGGTGTGGGCGTACAGGCGCTTGTTGGCCACGGACCCGCTGTACTCGCGCGCGAAGACCGCCTGGCGTGCGCGGTTGAAGAGGCGCACTTCGACGCGGACGCCAAGTTCCGTCTTCTGCACGGTGCCGATGATGATGCCGTCGACGGTGATCTCGCGATATCGATCGAAGGGCACGTCCGCAAACGACGTCGCGGGCGGGATGGTCGCGAGCACGTCCCGCGCAATCAGGTTGAACTCGCGCTCGAAGCTCAGGTCGTCCCAGAGCACCCGCCCGATCGTCTGGGCCGCGTCGACCGTCTCTGCGTCCTTCGACAGCGCGATGAAGTCGGGCACCGCGAACCGCGGCGCTGCCCCTGCCTGATCGCTGCTGATCGTCGTGCTGACTTCACTGGGCTGCTGCGTGGTGCTGATCGGTTGCTGCGCACGGGCGCTGACGATCAGCAGGGCGGCGGCAGCGATGACGGGAAATATCCGTTTCATCGTGTGTACTGAAAGTTGAGATGGACGCCGAGCGACGGATTTGGATAGGCCGCCGGCAGCGGCGGCAGTTGCCTGGTGCCGACGACGGCACGGAGAGCGGCGATGTCGAGCGCGGTGTACCCGCTTCCTTTCTCGATCTCAGCCCCGGCAATCGTGCCGTCGCGCTGCACCGAGAACTTCACGATGGCCTCACTGGCTACTTCAGCCCGCGCGTTCCAGTTGGCGCGGATCCGTTCGATCATGAGGACGAGGTAGTCGGGGCAGCAGAAATCGGCCACGTCGAGTCGGGAGCCCGTTCCCTGACCGCCCCCACTGGAGAGTCCAAACCCCTGGCCCCGCGCGCCAGTCTCAGCAACAGCCGATCCAGTTCGCGTTTCCGCGCCACGGGTTGGTGTCCGGCCACGTGCTTCATCCGGCGCCTGAGCAACCTTGGGCGGAGGAGCGGTCTTGGTCGGGGGCTTGTTCGGTAGCGGGACGGTCATCTCCGGGGCTTTCGCGGCTGGAGGACGGACCGGCTCGGGACGCTTGGGTTCATCGGGTGGCTTCACCTCCTGCACCGCCCGTCCACCCATTGGCGTGAAGCCGCCGTTCTCCGGACCCTGCGTGCCGCCGCCCAGTGAAATGGTCATGACCGTTTTCGGGGCGGCCCGCCTGTTATCCAGCCATCCCCCAGGGGCGAAGACGAACGCCGCGACGATGCCGATGTGCGCCACCAGGGAGGCCGCGAGCATGCGCTCGAACCCCCGTGGCGCGCTCATGCGGTCGCGCAGGACGTCCGTGACCTCCATGGTCAGCGGTCTCCGGGCGCCTTGGCGACGATGCCGACGTCCGATACGCCGGCATCCTTCAGCCGGTCCATGATGGACATCAGTTCCTGCAACTGGACAGTACCATCGCCGCGCAGGTAGACGCGCTTGTCATTGGCCGTCTCCATCTTCTGGCGGACGCGTTCCTGCAGCACCTCGATACGCATTTTTTCGTCCCCCAGGAAGACGGCTCCGTCCGTCCTGTACGACGCGGGAACGGTGATGAAGACCCGCTCGCCTTCGACGGCGCTTGCGCGTCGGGCCACGGGGAGCTTGACGTCGATGCCGCGCTGAATCATCGGCGCAGTCACCATGAAGATGATGAGCAGCACGAGCATGACGTCGACCAGGGGGACGACGTTGATCTCGGCCAGGCTGGTAGCCGTGCGACGGCCGCGTCCGCGACCCGTCGATGCCTCTCCGGCTGCGTGAACCTTCGGCACGTCAGGTGAAGTTCCGCTCGGCGATGTTGAGGAACTCCATCGCGAAGTCGTCCATCTGGGAGGCGAACAGCCTCACGCGGTTGGAGAAGTGGTTGTAGCCGACGACAGCAGGCACCGCCGCGACCAGCCCGGCCGCCGTTGCGACCAGCGCTTCTGCGATGCCGGGGCCCACCGAGGCCAGGTTGGTCGAGCCGGTTTCCCCGATCATCTGGAACGACATCATGATGCCGATGACGGTGCCGAACAGGCCCACGAACGGCGAGATGCTCGCGGTCGTCGCAAGGAAGGTGATCCGGCTCTCGAGCTTGTTGACCTCAATGACCGACGCACGCATGAGCGCGCGATCGACCGCTGCCAGGCTCTTGAGGGTTGGACGTGTGGTGCCAGCCTTTGGACTGCCGGCCACATCCTCAGGCGCACCCTGCCTGAGTTGGGCGGTCAGCTCCGCGTAGCCCGACTGGAACAGACCGACGAGCGGGCTCTCGCCGAGCGACCGACACACGGCCTGCACTTCAGAGAACTTGCTGCTGCGACGGAAGACCTCGATGAAGCTGGCGGACTGCTGTTCGGAGCGGCGGAAAACCCAGAGTTTGTAGAGAATGATCGCCCACGATGCGACCGACATCAGCACGAGTGTCAGCAGGACGGCCTTTGAAATCGGGGTAGACCGGGCGATCAGCCCAAGAATGGACGTATCAGTGCCGCCGGAACCGGCGGTGTCGGCCTGCATCAGCAGGGCGAAGAACGGGCGACCAAGCGTGCGCAAACTGCCCTCCGAAAATCAGCTCTGCGCCGCTTCAGGACAGCGCCGGCGGGGAGTGCCCCGAGAAGAGGTTCGTGCCGAACTGTAGCACGTGGTGAAAATTGCTGTCAAACCTATGTTACGATTGGAGTTCTCTTCCCTCCGATGCTCCGTTTTCTCACGATCCGGCGCCTGGCAGTCATCGACTCGGTGCAGGTCGAATTCGACCCCGGTCTGAACGTGCTGACCGGTGAGACCGGTGCGGGCAAGTCGATCCTTGTCGAGGCCGTGGGGTTGCTGCTCGGCGGCCGGGCGTCCGGCGAACTTGTGCGCACGGGCGAAGAGACCGCCACGATCGAAGCGATCTTCGAGATTGGCGGAGCTGAGTGGCTCGTACGGCGCGAAATCACGGCTCAAGGCCGGAGTCGCGCCTACATCAACGGCGACCTCACCACGGCCGGCGCGCTGAAGGAACTCGCAGGCCGCCTGATCGAGTTGCACGGCCAGCACGAGCACCAGACGCTGCTCGACCCGGCGACACACCTGCCAGCACTCGACGCCTACGCCGGTGCGGAGGCGGCTCGCGAAGCCGTATCGTCGGCCTTCAATGCACTGCTCTCTGCGAGGGACGCGCTCGAGCGGGCCACGCGGGCGGTTGCGGACCGCGACGCGCGCGTCGAGCTCGCGGCCTTTCAGCTTGCCGAGATCGAAAAAGCCGCGCCTCTCCCGCAGGAAGACGAGGAACTCGCGTCACTGAAGGCGGTGCTTACCAACGCTGAGCGGATTGAGCGTCTCTGCCAGGAGGGGTACTCGTCGCTGTACGAGCAGGACGATGCGGTGCTGGCGACGCTTGGAGGGGTGTGGAAGCGCGTCGGAGAACTGGCCGCGGTGGATCCGGTGTTCCAGCCTTACCTCGACGCGCGGGATGGGATCAAGTCGCAGCTCGAGGATCTCGCTCTCCACCTTCGGCGTTACGCCGACAGCATCGAGGCATCGCCAGCACGCCTGCAGCAGGTCGAGGACCGGCTCGCGTTGCTGGAGCGGCTCAAGCGCAAGTACGGTCCCTCCCTCGACGATGTGCTCTCGCGTCGTGAACGACTCCGACAGGAGGTCGAGGCGATGACGCAGGGCGGCGAGCGCGTCGCCGCGCTCGATGCCGAACGGCAGCGCGCTGCGGCGGCCTATCTCGAGCATGCGACCGCGCTGAGTGAGGTGAGGCACGGGGCGGCTCGCGACTTCGCCCGGGAGGTCGAGCGCCTGCTTGGCGAACTCGCCATGGAGCGGACGCAATTCGAGGTCCGGTTCTCCACGCCAGCGGGCGAGGCCGAGTGGTCAAGCGAGGGGATCGACCGCGCTGAGTTCTTCGTTTCGCCCAACCCCGGCGAGGAACTGCGCCCGCTTGCGCGGATCGTGTCTGGCGGCGAGTTGTCGCGCGTGATGCTTGCTCTGAAGACGCTGTCTGCCTCCCGGCGGTTCGGTCTGTCCAACACGCCTGGTCGGCCACCGAGTGCCGCGGCTCCCGGACTTGTCTTTGACGAAGTGGACACGGGGATCGGTGGGCGAGTGGCCGACGTGGTCGGCGCCCGGTTGCGCAGCCTCGGGGCCGCATTCCAGGTGCTCTGCATCACGCACCTGCCGCAGATTGCCGCATACGCTGACACCCACTTCCGTATCGAGAAGCGCGTCGAGGCCGGCCGGACGCAGACGACCGTCACTCGCCTCGATGCTGCGGGTCGGGTCGAGGAACTCAGCCGCATGCTCGGCGGGGCGAACGTGACGCCTCAGATCCGCGCCTCCGCGGAGGAGATGCTCCAGGAGCGCGCCGGAAATGGGGCGAAAGCGAAAGGCGAAAGTCCGGCGCTGGGCGAAAGCGAAAGTCCGGTACGTGGGAAGGCGAAGTCGTCCAATGCCCGTCCCGACCGCCGTTCCCGCGCCTGAAGATCAATGCCACCGAGATACCTGATCGAGACCTACGGCTGCCAGATGAACGTTCACGACTCGGAGCGAATGGCCGGGTTGCTGGAGCAGGCCGGCTACGAACCCACCCACGACGCAGCCGACGCGGACGTCGTCGTGATCAATACCTGCAGCGTGCGGGAGCACGCCGAGGAGAAGCTCTACACGCGACTCGGTGAACTCCGGGTACTCGCGCAGGAACACGGGCACAACCCGATCGTGGCCGTCGCCGGGTGCGTCGCGCAGCAGGAAGGCGACGCACTGCTCAAGCGCTCTCCCGGCGTCGCAGACGTCGTCGTCGGCACCCAGGCGATCAAGCGGCTGCCGATGCTGGTCGAGAGGGCTCAGGCCGTTCGACGGCCGGTCGTCGACCTCGACCCGTTTGAAGACGTGACGTTTCCATTGGGCATCACGCGTCGGGGAGATCCAGTCAAGGCGTACGTGACGATCATCGAGGGGTGCAACGAGTTCTGCTCGTTCTGCGTAGTCCCATACACGCGCGGCAACGAGCGGATGCGCCCGAAGGCCGACATCCTTGCGGAAGTGCGGGACGCCGCACGGACGGGTGCCCGCGAAGTGCAGTTGCTCGGGCAGATCGTGAACCATTACGCGGCTCCGGATGATCCGGACTGCGACTTCACGGCGCTTGTCGAGGCCATTCATGAGATCGACGGGATCGAGCGGATACGCTTTGCGAGCCCCCATCCGCGCCATTTCTCGGTTCGGTTCCTGGAGGCCATGCGCGGCCTGCCGAAGGTCGCACGGCATCTGCACCTGCCGGTGCAGTCCGGCTCGACGCGCATCCTGAAGGCGATGCGTCGGCGCTACACGAGGGATAGCTACCTGGAGTTGGTGGATCGGATTCGGCAGCTGCTCCCGGATGTGGCGCTCTCGACCGACATGATCGTGGGATTCCCAGGCGAGACCGACGACGACTTCGAAGACACGCTATCGCTGACACGCAGTGCCCGCTTCCACAGCATGTTCTCGTTCAAGTACTCGCCGCGGCCGAATACCCTTGCCGAAAAACGTATGCGCGACGATGTGGCCGAGGAAGAGAAGACGCGCAGGATTGTGGAGCTTCAGGCACTGCAGCGCACGATTCAGGCAGATATCCACTCGGCTCTCGTCGGTCAGGACGTGCAGGTGCTCGTCGACGCGGCGAGCCGCCGGCGTGCGCATGAGCTGTCGGGGCGCACGTCTCAGAACACCGTGGTCAACTTCCCTGGGAACCCCTCCTGGATCGGCCGCACAGTGACGGTCCGCATCGAGCGTTCCGGTCCACACAGCGTCTGGGGCCAGGTTATCTCACCCGTCGCGTCATCCGGCATCGGCGCGCCATAGCATCCGAGGTCAGAGCGACATGCAGATAGAAATGACGATCAAGGGGCTGATGGTCGACCCGATCACCAACGCGCCGATCGTGGTCCTGCGCGATGGCGAGGGTCAGCGCGTGCTGCCGATCTGGGTCGGCATCTTCGAGGCGAATGCGATCGCCCTCCAGATCGAGAATGTCACCACGCCAAGGCCGATGACGCACGATCTACTGCGAAACGTCATCCAGGATCTGAAGGCCACGGTGGAGCGGGTCGTTGTCTGCGACGTGCAGGAGAACACCTTCTATGCGCGCATTCACCTCGATCAGGGTGGACAGCCGCTCATCATAGATGCCCGCCCGAGCGACGCCATTGCCCTGGCCCTTCGTGCTCGTGCGCCCATCTTTGTTGAGGAATCGGTGCTCGAGCACGCCAAGAGCGTGGACTTCGCCGCGGACAAGCCCGACGCCGAACGGCTGCACAAGTGGCTGGAAAGCCTGGATCCCGATGATCTGGGCAAATACAAGATGTAACGTCCCGGTTCCCCGACTTACAATTCAGCTCCCCGTGATCGTTGCCATTGCCAATCAGAAGGGCGGAGTCGGCAAGACGACTACCGCCATCAACCTCGCGGCCGCACTTGCGCTTCGCGGACGCCGGACGCTCCTGATCGACCTCGACCCGCAGGCCAACAGCACCATGACGTTTCTCGACATGGGGCTCGTCACCCGAAGCGTGTACGACGCGATTGCGGACCCGCAGGTCACATTGAAGGACGTGATCCTGCAGTCGCCGCTCGAGAATCTCGCCGTGGCGCCTTCCCGCATCGCGCTGGCCAAGCTGGAGGCCAGGTTGGTGGGGGAGATGGACGCCCACTTCCGCCTGAAGGACAAGCTCGAGCCAGTGCTGGCTGACTACCCGAATGTCGTCATTGACTGCCCGCCCACGCTCGGGCTGTTGACGGTGAACGCGCTCGTCGCCGCAACGCACCTGTTGATTCCCATTCAGTCGTCGTATTTCGCCCTGGAAGGCACCGATGACCTGCTCGAGACGATCGAGAAGGTGCGGATGCGCCCGAACCCGGCGCTGAAGTTGATGGGAGTTCTCATTACGATGCACGACAAGCGGACGGCGCTCGCTCGAGACATCCGCGGGCAAATACAGCGAGTGTTCGGGAGCAAGGTCTTCAACACCGTCATCACCAAGAGCGTGCGGCTCGAGGAGAGCCCCGCGTACAAGGAATCGATTTTCACGTTCGCGCCGGATTCGACTGGTGCGTCCGAGTACTACCGTTTGTGTGAGGAGGTCATCGACCGTGTCTAGAAGAGGGTTGCCGGTGTCGGTCGCGATGCGTCACGACGAGCACTATGTGGAGGCGCTTGCTGCTTCCGCAGGAGCGCCTGTTGGCCGCATGATCGCCATCGACCAAATCGACCCCAATCCGAATCAACCCCGCCAGGTGATGGGCGATCTTTCAGAGCTGATCGCGTCGATCGCCGAGAAGGGCGTCATTGAACCGATCGTGGTTCGGCAGCGCGGGGAACGCTTTCAGATTGTTGCGGGGGAGCGCCGCTACCAAGCTTCAGTGCAGGCGGGACTACGCGAGCTGCCGGTTGTCATCCGCGAGGCTGATGACACGGAGGTGCTCGAACTTGCGCTGATCGAGAATCTCCAGCGCAAGGACCTGACGCCGTTCGAAGAGGCCGAAGCCCTTCACGGGTTGGCGGAAAAGTGCGGTTACACGCACGAAGATCTCGCGCGCCGGCTAGGGAAGTCCCGCACATCCGTCACCGAGTCCCTCTCGTTGTTCAACATGCCTGAGGAGATCCGGAACCTGTGTCGGCTGGCCGACATATCATCTAAGTCATTGCTTTTGCAGGTGGTTAGGCAGGAAGATCCCGAGAAAATGACGGCGCTCGTCGAGAAGATCGCGAGCGGCGGCGTGACGACGCGTCAAGAGGCCCGTCAGGCGGTCGCAAAGCCGAAGGCTGGCCGTCCGCGGAATTATGTCTTTGCCTACCGTCCTCCCACCAAGCAGTTCAATCTGAAGCTGAGCTTTTCCAAGTCCCAGGTCCAGAAGGACGAGATCATCAGCGCACTCGAGGCGATCATCAGGGACCTTCGGGACGCAGCCGAAGAGTAGTTCCTCTCCGCAGGCCAGAGGCGACCCTCTGGCCTGAGTTCGTTTCCCGGTCGCAGCCAGACACGACATTCCCCGCAGTATTCTCCAATTCAGGAGCGCGAGCCCGCAAGCCGCCGGCGCTTACCCGGCAGGATCCGTCGTCGAAATTGCCTGACAGGCGCCGCAATGGTTCTGTCGCGCAGCGCAAGCGATCCGGGACGGATTGAGGCCACGGGCGACCGTCATGGGTTCTCGTTGGGCGCCGGTGTTCTCTCGCCGATATTAGTTAACATAACATACATTATCAGAAGCTATGTATTTGGCCACGATCTCAAGGCTGTGCATTGCCTGTTGATAGATTTTGCTGGCGACTGCCCTAGGGTTCGGGCCGGTGAGGTGGTGGGTGAAGGCGGCACGAACAGGCCGCCCTCCGGTGTGGATGCGTGACGCGGCTCAGGCGCTCCAGTGGCGCGCTTCGAATCGGGCGTCAGGAACCGTCAACTCAATCGGGCGCGCCGGAGGGTGACGCTCGACCTCTGCGCCGTCAGGTTCATGGAGCGCCAGAAAGAACGACACCTGCTGACGCTGCAGATCGCCAAAGCCTGCCACCGGAATCGAAACCTCGAGAATCCGCCCCGCGGCGGCCTCGCAGGGGGTCTGCCTGGGCGTCCATCCATCCAGCTCTCGCTGCTCGAGGCGCGCGTCGACCCCGCCCTCGGACCGGCGACAGCACACCCGCAGCGCTACCGGTTCGATGAATGTCAGCCGCACGGACCAGCCCTCCGCCAGCACAGCCGCTGCGGGCCGCTCCATGTCGACCCGCAGGTAGAGTGTTGAGGCGTCGAAGCCGAACTGAATCTGAGCCACCAGATGCTGGTGGTCGATCTGGTGCATCGCGCCGGCCACCGAGCGGATCGCAAGACTGCCCGCCCCGAGCCACTCGAAGTAGCTGGTTTCCTCTCCGTCGATGCGCGGCCGGATCAGCGCCGTTGGCGGTGCAAACACCACTGGTGCGGCGGCTGTCGTGATGTTCGAGATGAACAGCTCGTCAGGAATCGGGCGCTGCAGTAGGCGGTACACGTTCCGGAGGTGGCGGCGGAAGAGCTCGTCGAAGTCGGCGTCGTGCTCGGACGAGTGGTCGTCTCCGTACCACCAGCACCAGTCGCTGCCTTCCGCGATGAAGACCTCCTGGCGTGCGCGCGCGAGCGTCGCGGCGTCAACGTGCGGACCGGCCTCGGCGAGGACCTCCCTCGCATCGGCAACCTGACTCCAGGCCCGTTGGTCGTCAGCGTGCCCGATCCAGATGTAGAAGTTCGCGTCGATCCACGATCCAGGGAATATCCCCTGAAGCCGGTCCGTCGCCGACCCACACGCCTCCCCCATTGTCACCGTCCGCAATTCGGGATGGTGACTCAAGCGGGTGTACAGGGCGCGGAGGAACGGTCTCCCGCCACCCTCGAAGTGCTCCCACGCGTTTTCGCCGTCGAGGATGACGAAGATGGTCGGCTCTTCCCCACCGCGCTGCGCCGAGGCCCTCCGTCCGGCATCCACCAGCCGATTCGTGAAGTCGTCTGCGGCGGCGTCCGCGTGCCAGCCGGCGTACACGAAGCCAATCAGATCCGACAGCGCGTGGTCCCGGAATCCGCACGCGACCTCACTCCCCCCAGCGCTGACGACGTATGGTCGGTAGAGCCGGGCTGCCTGGTCCACAAGCCCATGGCCGTCACGACCGAAAGAGGTTCCGAGCGTGTTGGCGAGAATCTGCTCATCGGTGGCCATCCAGCGGAACCCGGCCTTTGCCACCAGCGGCACCATCGCATCCGACACCGACCCTTCCGACGGCCACACGCCAGCCGGTCGACGACCGAACAGCCGCTCGTGGTAGGCCGCTGCCTCCTCGAGCTGCTCGAAGGCGTCTTCCGGATGTGCGAAGCGGCGACGGGGCGAGCGCGCCATCGGGTGCGTGTGCTTGTAGATATCCGTGTCACAGAGCAGGGGAAGGATCGGGTGGTAGAACGGCGACGTGGAGATCTCGATGCGGCCGGATGTCACGGCCTTCCGGTAGGCAGGGATGACGAGGTTCAGCAACTCGAGTTCGACCTCTCGGAGACGCCGCTTGTCGTCTTCGGAGAACTGACGTCCTTTCGCGACGAGCGCTCGAATCCGCTCGTCGCCGGCGAGGAACTCAGGATCCATCCACGCCAGCTTCTGCCAGACCTGCAGGTCCCGCAGGTCGTCTGCCGCGAACCGCCTGATGGCCGCTTCGATCTCGGTGTCTCCCGTCCCCCAGCCTCGCAGCGCGAGGAGCTCCGCGTATCTCGGATACACGTCGATCATGCGTTGGCGCTGCGCGTGGAAGAAGTTGCGCAGCATGAAACGGATCTCGTCCGCCGTGAGCGAATCGGCCGGCTTCAGGCCGACCTCGAGGAAGCGATCGTGCGCGGTGCCGTCTGCGAAGGACTCGAGCTGGACGAGCAGCGAGGGGACCAGGTTGAAGGTGACCCGAATGTCCGGGAACTCGTCGAGCAGCGACACCATGCCCCAGTAGTCCTTCAGCGCATGCAGGCGCACCCACGGCAGGATGTGTTCATGAGTGACCAGGTCCTCGTAGTAGGGCTGATGCATGTGCCACAGGATCGCGACTCGAGTCATGGTGTTAGTCTAATCTCTGCCTCATGTTGCGGATTCTGGACCGGTACCTGGTGCGCGAGATCGCACTGCCCTTCGCGCTCGCCCTCACGGTCCTGACCTTCATCCTGGTGCTTCCGCCAATCCTCGTGGCGGGCGAGGAATTCATCTCCAAAGGCGTCGAGTGGTCGATCGTCGCGCGGGCGATGGCCACGCTGCTTCCGCAGGCGCTGAGTCTGACGATTCCCATGGCCGTCCTGCTCGGGATTCTCGTGGGCTTCGGGCGCCTGTCTGGTGACCGCGAGTTCGTCGCCATGCAGGCGTGCGGCGTCAGTCTCGTGCGGCTGCTCCGCCCTGTGCTGCTGGTCGCCGTGCTCGGCACGGCCGCCACCGCCTACGAGATCATCGTTGCGTTGCCGAACGCGAATCAGGCCTATCGGGAGATCGTGTTCGTCCTGCTCGCCACGCGCGTCGAGAACAACGTCAAGCCGCGGGTGTTCTACGAGGACTTCCCCAACAAGGTCATCTACGTGCGGGACATTCCGGCCGCCGGGGGATGGAAGGACGTATTCCTCGCCGACACAGCCAGGCCCGGGGAGACGACGGTCTACTTCGCGCGCGAGGGACGGATTCGCCTCGACCAGCCGAACAGGATTGTCCAACTCGAGCTGCGCGGGGCGACCTCCTATACCGCGCATGTCGACCGGCCGGATGCCTACGAGGCCAACTCGTACGAGACGATCCTGCTGTCGCTGGATCCGGAGACGGTGTTCAAGCGGCCTCCGGCGAAGGGCGCGCCCGAGATGACGATTGCCGAACTCCAGTCGGAGATCGCCGCCGCGAAGACGCGGAATGACCCGGCCTTCGGCGCCCGCTTCATGCTGCAGCAGAAGTTCTCGCTGCCGCTGACCTGCCCGATCCTGGCGCTGATTGCGCTGGCCCTCGGTGCGACGAACCGCAAGGACGGCAAGCTGGCCAGCTTCGCCATCGGGATGTGCGTCATCTTCGTGTACTACGTCCTGCTGTGGGGAGCGCGCGCGGCAGCCATGGGTGGTCGCTTCAGCCCCGAACTGGCTCCGTGGCTGCCGAACATCGTGATGGGCGCGCTGGCCATCATGATGTTCTTCTGGCGTTCCCGGTCAGCGGATCAGCCAATCCGCTTCACGCTGCCAGTGCTCTGGCGCCGGGGCGCGACGCCGCAGGCGGAGGTTGGCTCCGTGGCGTCGGGCGGCACCACCGACCGCGAACGCGTGCTGGTCGTCGTCCGGATCCCCGACATTGCCCTGCCCGGCCCGAGACTCCTCGACGTCTACGTCTCCCGGGAGTACCTGCGCGTGTTCGTTCTTGGGCTCGTGGGCCTCCTGGGAATCTTCTACATCTCCACGTTCATCGACCTCGTCGACAAGTTGTTCCGTGGTGAAGCGACCACGGCGATGCTGCTGCGCTACTTCTACTTCCGCACCCCGCAGTTCGTGTACTACGTGATCCCGATGGGCGTGCTCGTCTCGACGCTCGTGACGATAGGCGTGATGACGAAGAACAGCGAGCTGCTCGTCATGCGCGCGTGCGGGATCAGCCTGTACCGCACCGCCCTGCCGCTGCTCGTGTTTGCGGCGGTTGCGAGCGGCGCGTTGTTCGCCATGCAGGAGCGGGTGCTTGCACCGGCCAACCGTGAAGCCGACAGGCTCGAACGGATCATCCGACGGTGGCCGCCGGCCACGTCCGCCCTCAATCGCCGTTGGGTGGTGGGGCGCCATGACGAGATCTACCATTACGACCTCTTCGATCCGAACGCGAATCGGTTCGGGAACTTCTGGGTGTTCCATCTCGATGACGAGCAATGGGGCCTGGCGTCGGTGCTACGCGCGGCGGAAGCCACGGCGGCGGCAGGCGGCCGCGGAACTGCCGGGCCCTGGGTTGCGAAGCATGGGTGGGTGCGGCAGGTGGAGCGTGAGACCAGCACGCACGGCGAGGCGCGCCTGGCGGTGAAGTACATCCCGTTCGACGAGCAACGGCTCGAGATTGACCCGCCGTCCTATTTCAAGACCGACGATCCGATCGCTGAGCTGATGACCTTCACTCAGCTGCGGGAGTACATCGACAAGTTACGCGCCAGCGGGGCCAACGTCGTGCCGCAGATGGTGGCGCTGCAGCGCAAGATTGCGTTCCCGTTCGTGACGATCGTGATGACTGTGCTGGCGGTGCCGTTCGCCGTCACCACGGGTCGCCGCGGGGCCATGTACGGCGTGGGCGTGGGCATCGTGCTCGCCATCACGTACTGGATTGCGATGAGCATCACCGGTGCGCTCGGGGCGGGCGGAGTGATGGGGCCGACGCTCGCCGCCTGGGCACCGAACATGATCTTCGGCTCCGCCGCCGCGTACCTGGTGCTCACGGTCCGCACCTAGCCGCTCAGCGGTCGAGCACGCGTACCTTCCCCAACCACAATCGCCCAGACGAGCCTGGCTTCGTGTTCGTCGTATCCACCACGAACATGATGGCGCGCACGCGTGCGAGTGGCGGAGCACCGTTCACCAGTGTGCCGACCGGAGTCATGTCGTCGAAACGTACGAGATGCTGCCGATCTGACGCGTCGACGAACACGGACCGGCTCCATCGCGCGCTGGTCCCATCCAGGAACTCCGCACGAACCTGAAGTGACATCCGCATCGGGCCGTCGGCGCGCGCCGTGAACGCAATGGCAGACGCGCCGTCCACCCCCTCAGGCGTCGCCACGGCGGCGGCCGCGTACTGGCCGGCGGCACTTCCGCCCGACAGTCCATATCGCAGCCGAATGCGGCTGCCGTCGACCTGCTCGACCGCATCCACCGCCGCCAGAGAGGTGGCGTCGCTCTCGTGGGACCACCCCGCGGCAGTCGAGCCATCGAAGAGAGGGCGACCCTTCTCTGGCGTCGACACTGGCGCCGGCGCGGACCCCAGGTCCGCAGTACTTCGCACGTAGATGGGATTGCTCGTGATCCAGGCCGGCATCCCGTCGGTGTTCGGCTTCCTGACCTCCACGACGTACACGCCCGGCGCGTCGCTGACATCCAGCGTGAACGTGTGCTCTGCCCTTTCCGAGATGACCTGCTCGCCCCGCCAGACGAGCGTGCTGTAGCCGGCCGGCGCGTTGCTGCTGACATGCAGGGTGACGGGCCCGCCAGGCGCGAGCACATCGCCCATGTCGGCCGCGCCGCGCGCGGAAGTTGCCGAGAAGCTGAATGCGGGCGGACCAGCCCAGCCGTCAACGGCGAGATACATCCGGCCCGCTCGCAATGCGCCGATCAGCGTCTTGGCGTCTGTGGTCGCGTCCCCGGTCAAGGGAGTCGCTGGATGCAGGTGAACCGAGAGGGACTCGAACGACGATTCGTAGCTGGGAATCGGGAGCGCGAGGTGGTTCTCGCCAGGCTCGGTGTCCTTCAGGGCGAGCATCGCATGCGCATCTGCGCCCGCACTCATGACGATCCGGCGCGTGCCGGCCACCGCCTGAAGTCGCGCACGGAGGGCAGCATCTTCGGTGAGCACCTGCGACACGGCTTCGGCCGGTCGCACCGGATACGCCAGAAGCGTGTCGAGCAGCAGCCACTTCGCGGCCGCGCCACGCGTGAAGGCATGCACGCGCCAGCTCGTGTCCGGATTGATCAGCTCGACACCATCGAACGGCGCATCCCAGGCGGTCCACCGGAGCTCCGCCTTTGGCGAATCCGGATGCGAGACGATGCCCACGCCGCCGAGGCGCCGGACATCCTCCACCACGCCGTAGGGGTCGCCACCCAGCGGATACGGCGCACGCGGCAGGCCGACGGCCAGATAGTGACCGCCGCGCGTGCTGATCTCCACGCCGTCGATCACGAGGACGCCGGAACGATACGAAGGGGGCTCGGGCGCCCGTGTTCCGTCCCCGTGATCGGTGACCACCACGAAGCGGAGTCCGGCACGTGCGGCCGCCGTGGCGATGTCATCGAAGCTGCCGCGACCGTCTGACAGCCGACTGTGGATGTGCATCACGCCGCGCACCGATCCGTCCGACGTATCCGTCCGCAGCAGCATCCTGCGTGGGGGGAGAGAGCCCCACCAAACAACAACGGCGGCCACGAGGGCCGCCGTCAGTGCGACACGCTTCACGCGCGCCAGTCTCCTAGAGCTTCGCCGCCGACTTGAGGGAGGCGGCCTTGTCGGTGCGCTCCCACGTGAACTCCGGCTCTGTGCGCCCGAAGTGCCCGAACGCCGCCGTCTTCTTGTAGATCGGCCGGCGCAGATCCAGTTCTTCCATGATGCCGCGCGGCGTCAGCTTGAAGTGTGCGCGAACCAGGTCGGTGATCTGCTCCTCCGGAATCCGGCCGGTGCCTTCCGTGTGCACCATCACCGAGACAGGGTCAGCGACGCCAATCGCATACGCGAGCTGGACGAGGGCACGATCCGCGATACCCGCCGCCACCACGTTCTTCGCGATGTAGCGCGCCATGTAGCACGCCGAGCGGTCCACCTTCGTCGGATCCTTGCCCGAGAACGCGCCGCCGCCGTGCGGGGCCGCTCCACCGTACGTGTCGACGATGATCTTGCGGCCGGTCACGCCGGCGTCACCGTGCGGGCCGCCGATGACGAACTTCCCCGTCGGGTTGATGAAGATCTTCGTGTTCGCGTCCATCATGCTGGCCGGCATGAGCGGCGTGATGATCTTCGCGCGGATGTCCGCGAACATCTCCTCGTTCGTGACGTCCGGGCTGTGCTGCGTGGAGACGACAATGGCGTCGATCCGGAGCGGCTTGTCACCGTCGTACTCGATCGTCACCTGCGACTTGCCGTCGGGGCGGAGGTAGTCGAGTCCGCCGGTGCGCCGCGCGTCGGACAGGCCGCGCGTCAGCTTGTGCGCCAGCATGATCGGCAGCGGCATCAGCTCCGGCGTCTCCGTGCAGGCGAAGCCGAACATCAGCCCCTGGTCGCCGGCGCCGCCCGTGTCCACGCCCATCGCGATGTGGGCCGACTGCTTGTGAATCGTGGAAAGGACACCGCAGGTTTCCGCGTCGAAGCCGAACTTGGCGCGGGTGTAGCCGACGTCCGCAATCGCGGCGCGGACCACATCCTGGTACTCGATGATCGCCTTGGTCGTGATCTCGCCCGCCACCACCGCAAGGCCGGTCGTCACCAGCGTTTCGCAGGCCACGCGCGCCACCGGATCCTGCTCGAGGATCGCGTCGAGGATCGAATCGGAAATCTGGTCGGCGATCTTGTCTGGATGCCCTTCGGTCACCGACTCGGAGGTAAAGAGGTGCCGTCCCTTACGGCTCATGCCGCGACTCTCCTTCTGCGCGTCCGTGCGGACGCGGCGTAGAACACTGAATAGATGGCTGGCAAACGGCTAAGTCTAACAGATTCATGCGCGTGGGTGGAACCGCTCGTAGACGCTGCGCAGGCGCGCCTCGAGGACGTGCGTGTAGATCTGCGTGGTCGACAGGTCCGCGTGCCCCAGCATCATCTGGATGGCACGCAGGTCGGCGCCGCGCTCGAGCAGGTGCGTGGCGAACGAGTGCCGCAGCATGTGCGGACTCACCGCGTCGATGCCGGCCTTGCGCCCGTACGCGGTCAGCACCTTCCAGAATCCGACGCGGCTGATCGCGCCACCGCGCGCGTTGAGGAACAGGCGCGGCTCGCTCCGGCGTGCCGCTCGTGCCCGCGCGGCGAGTGCTGGACGTGCGTCCCGCTGGTATCGGCGGATCCAGGATGCGGCTTCCCCGCCGATCGGAATCAGCCGCTCCTTGTTTCCCTTGCCGACGCAGGTGAGGTACTCCTCATCCAGATGCAGGTCCGCCGCACGCACGTTCACGAGTTCCGATACCCGCATGCCTGTGGCGTACAGCAGCTCGATCATGGCGCGATCGCGGAGGCCGAATGGCGTGGCGAGGTCGGGTTGCGCGATGAGCTGGTCGACCTGATCGATCGAGAGATGATGCGGCAGGGCCGGCCACGCGCGTGGCGGCGAGAGGTCGTCGGCCGGGCTCTGCTCGAGCCGGCGGTCGAGGACGAGGAACCGGAAGAAGCCGCGAATGGCAGCGACCGCGCGCGCGACGGAGCGCGGGGACAATCCGTTCGCCATCTGCTCGCGAACGAACGACTCCAGGGCGTGCCGATCGAGCGATTCGAGTGCCCGTCCCTCGCCCGCTGCAAACCGGGCGAGCGCCTGCAGGTCCCGCGCGTAGCTCTCGAGGGTGTGGTCCGCCAGCCGGCGCTCGATGCGCAGGTGGTCGAGGTAGGCATCGATCATCGTGCGTGCGGGCTTATGCTAACATCCGCGGTTTCGAGGTCGTCTTCCAGGATGCCTGTCCGTTCGAAGTGGCAATCGCTTCCCACCGAGGCGATCAATCCCGCGACACTCGCGATCGACAAGCTCTCGTCCGCGGACATCGTCGAGGGCATGTTGACCGAAGACCGCAAGATGCTTGCGGCGGTCCAGCGCGAGAAGGAGCGCATCGCCGTGGGCGTGGACATCATCACGCAGGCGCTCCGGAAGCACGGCCGCATCATCTTCGTCGGCGCGGGGACGAGCGGCCGGCTCGGCATCCTCGAGTCGGCGGAGATGCCCCCCACGTTCGGGACCAGTGCCGAACTGGTCCTGGCCATCATGGCCGGGGGGAAGAACGCCATCCTGAAGACCAAGGAAGGGGTCGAGGACAACTACGAAGAGGGCGCGCGGTCGATGATGCGCCTCAAGCCGACCCGTCGCGACGTGGTCATCGGGGTGTCGGCGAGCGGCATGACCCAGTTCGTGCGCGGCGCCCTGACGCGGGCTCGCCGGGTGAACGCCAAGATCATCTTCGTGACCTGCGATCCGCACACCGAGCTGCAGACCTTCGTCGACCTCACCATCGCCCCCGCCGTCGGCCCCGAAGTGATCGCCGGCTCGACCCGTCTCAAGGCCGGCACCGCCACCAAGATCGTCCTCAACATGCTCACGACCGGCGCCATGGTTCGCACGGGGAAGACCTACGGGAACCTGATGGTCGATGTGCAGATCAAGTCCGAGAAGCTCCGCGACCGGGCACGGCGGATCATCACGATCGTCACCGGGCTCGAGTACGAAGAGGCTGACAAGCTGCTGCGACGCGCACACTGGAACGTGAAGGCCGCCATCGTGATGCAGAAGAGCGGGCTCCCCTATCCGCGCGCGCTCGCCCGGCTGCGGAAGGCGCACGATTTCGTGCGTGATGCGATCGGCGAAGACGTCGAACCGCGGCTCCGGGAATTGCTCGACGGCCGCGAACGCGCCCAGGCGGTCGCCGCCCTCGCACCCAGCCAGCCTCCCGCCGCTACCGGCGCGGCCTCGCGCGCGACGAAGACGGCTACGCTGCGGTCCCGCTGAGTTCCGCGCCAGCCGCACGGTCCACCCACACCTCCGCCGAGCGGTGCAGCTGCAGCAGCGATGCGGGCAGCTGTGTCGTCACCGGTCCGAAGACCAGACGTCGCACCGCGTGCGCCTTCGACGCCCCGGTTGCGAGCAGGATGATCCGCCTTGCACGAAGGATGGTCCCCACTCCCATCGAGAGCGCCTCGCGCGGCACGTCCGTCGGGCGATTGCCGAACAGCTCCGCGTTCGAGCGCCTCGTGCTCGCCGTAAGCCGCGTGCGATGTGTCACCGCCTTCAGCGTCGGGCCCGGCTCGTTGAAGCCGATGTGCCCATTCGTGCCGAGGCCGAGAATCAGCAGGTCCAGCCCGCCAGCCCGCACGATGCGCTGCTCGTACCGCGCGCACTCGGCGTCCGGGTCAGCCGCCGTGCCGTCGAGGAAGTGAATCCGCCGGCGTGAGAGGTTCACGCGCGAGAACAGGTGGCGTTCCATGAACGCGCGATAGCTGCGCGGGTCTGACGCGGGGATACCGAGGAACTCGTCGAGGTTGAATGTCGAGGCGCGGCTGAAGTCGACGCCCCCGCGCTCGAAGCGAGACGTCAGCGCGTCATAGAGCGGAATCGGCGTGCGGCCTGTTGGAAGTCCGAGCGTGAGTCCTGGATCGTTCGTGATGGCCTGGCAGATGTGCCCGGCGAGTGCGCGTGCCGCCGCAAGCGGCGACGCGTAGGTGCGAATCGTGAGTCCGTGTGCGTGCATGACAACGTACAGCTATGGTACTAGTGAGCCGCATGCCGTCGTCCGCGTCATTCCGGGAAGTGCACCAACTCCTCCATCGTGCGAGTACGGATCGACGTGTCTTCCCGGCGGTTGCGGCAGAGTTCGGATCGAGCGACGGTGTGATCTGGCGAGACGCCTGTGGGCGGCTCACGTTCGATGCGGACGCGAACGACGCGGAGGTCGGCACCATCTTCGATCTGGCCTCGCTGACGAAGCCGATCGCGACGACCTCCGCGGTGCTCAGCGCAGTACACCGCGGGGCTCTTCGTCTCGGCGAGTGCGTATCGCAGAGGTGTGCTGACTGGCGCGGGTCGGATCGCGATGCAGTCACAATCCAGGACCTGCTCGAGCATTGCAGTGGGCTCAGTGCGCGCCTGCTCGACCGACCGCCCGACACCCAGCGCGCCTTCGAGCACGAGATCTGCACCATGCCGCTCGAGTACGCGCCACGGACCCGGGCGCTCTACTCGGACCTGGGCTTCATCCTGCTGTCGTGCCTGCTCGAACGTGCGGCCGAGTGCGCGTTTGCTGATCTGATCGATACGATCTTATCTCGGACGCTCCACGGGCGTCTCGACACGGAAGCCGCACTGCTCACGCGCGTTCCCGTCGGACGACAGCGCCTGACGGCACCAACCGTTCCCCTCGTAGATGACCGTCGTCAGGGACGACGCCTGGTGGGCGAGGTGCACGACAGCTACGCGGCACTGCTCGGTGGATGCGCGGGGCATGCGGGACTGTTCGGGAACGTCTCAGGTGTCGGGGCTTTCGCGCGGGTGGTCCTTGGCGCGGTGCGCGGCGACCGGTCGTTTCCTGAGCCGTTCACACCGGAACTCATGCGCCTGGCCGTCGCGCGTAGCGCGGTCCCGGGCAGTTCGCGCGCGCTCGGCTGGGACACGATGCTTCCCACCTCCTCGTGCGGCACGCGCCTGTCGCCTGAGGCATTCGGACACGTGGGCTTCACCGGGACATCGCTCTGGATTGATCCGGTGCGCGATCGCTACTACGTCCTGCTTGCGAACCGTGCCTGTGGAGGAGGCACGAGCGACGAGATGCAGCAGGTGCGGCGTGCGTTCCACGACGCCCTGGCGGATCGATGAGCGGGCGACGTCCACCGCACTGACGGCGCTCAGCGGCGTGGACCGAACGGCGATTGCGGCACTGCCGGCGACTGTGTAGAGCCGCGGCCACCCGGTGTCGGCGGCTGACCGCGGCCGCCAGGTGGTGCGCCCTGGCGACCACCGCCTCCTGGCACTGGGCCGGCCGGTGGACCCGGCACTCCGGGGCCCGCACCACGCTGGCCCGGAGCACCGGCGCCTGGCACTTGCTGCGGCAGGTAGACGAACTGCCACTCGTTGTAATGCGTGCGGCCGTTGTAGATGCGAAGCGACGTCTCCTTGCTCTTGCTCGCGACGCCGATGATGCCGCCGGCTGCCGCTCCGCCCCGGCCCGCTGGCTGACCCGCAATCACAGCGCCCGTCGTCGGCCCCGCTGGCGCACTGGTCTGCGGCTGGGTCCCGGGCTGGGACGAGCCTCCGCGACCGCCGCCCGGAACCGCCCCGGAGCCCCCGGCCGCCTGCGCCGGCGAGAGCAGGTCGAAGTCCTCGCGCGTAATCGGATCCTTGAACTTTTTGCGGAGGAAGCGGCCGTTGACGAGCGTGTCGACGTCGGGAGGCAACACGCCCGGACCTGAGCGACGCTGGAAAAGCGTGATCGCGCGGACATACTGTTGCCCGCGGAAGATCAGTTCTGCCTCCTGCTCGCGCCGGATCATCTGCCGCCAGGTCGGCAGCACCGCCGTCATCAGCACGGCGGCGACCGCCATGCCCACGAGCAATGCGGCCATCGCGTATCCTTGTTGACCGCGTAACTGCATGGCAATAAACTGATTGCGGCTTTCATGGTATCACGCGGCCGACAACTCGCCCTGAGCCTCGCTACCCTGCTGCTCGTTGCTGTGGTGGCGTGCGAGAAGGTTCCCCTGCTCGCACCAACCGGCTCGACCATCACCCTGACGGCCGCCACGAACGTCGTGCCGACCACAGGCACTGCCGAGATCATCGCGCAGGTGCTCGAGGCATCGGGCTCTCCTCCACACAGCGGCACGCAGATCACCTTCAACACGACACTCGGGCGGATCGAGCCTTCGCAGGCTGAGACCGACGCGAACGGCCGTGCGGTGGTGCGGTTCGTCGCGACCGGAGCCAGTGGTACCGCAACCATTTCCGCCATCTCCGGTGGCGCGTCGACCGGCGCGAACGGCGGCATCAAGCTCTCCGTGGGCACGGCGGCGGTGGGCGCGGTGCGCGTGAGCGCCAATCCGGCGACGGTCTCGGCGCTCGGGGGCACGACCACGATTACCGCCAACGTGTTCGACGTGAACGGCAACGCGCTCTCGCAGGTGCCTGTCGTCTTCTCGACCACTGCCGGCACCCTTGGCGGGTCCGTGATCAACACCGATACGAACGGCGTCGCGCAGACCACGCTGACCACGAGCCAGCAGGCGACCGTGACTGCGGCCGTTGGTGCGCAGGGCGGGTCGAGCACCGGCTCCGGCGGGACCGGCACGGGCACAGGGACTGGTACTGGAACCACGACACCGGCGACATCTGGCCAGGCCTCCGGGTCGGTCACCGTCTCGGTGAGTGCCGCGCCGACCCTCATCATCACGCCGCCGTCCACGTCGCCGAGCGCGGGCATCCCGGCGCAGTACACCTTCGCGGTCACCGTGCCATCCAACGGCGCCGCCGTCCGGAACCTCAGCGTGAACTGGGGTGACGGTCAGGTGCAGGACCTCGGCACGGTGAGCGGCAACTCGGTGGTGTCGCACACGTACCGATCGACCGGCTCCTTCACGATCACCGCAACCCTCACGGACGCGTCGGGCAACGTCTCGACCGTGTCAACAGCCGTGAACGTCATTCCGGTCGCCTCCCCGACGATCGTGATTACGCCCTCGGTGCCGAGTTCGTGCACGGGCGCCGCGGGGAGCACCTGCGTCGTCACCTTCCAGCTCCAGGTCACTCCGCCGACCGGCGTCGGCATCCAGAGCGTCACAGTCGACTTCGGCGACGTCGCCACTCCGCCGAAGCAGGGGTTGGGTGGCCTCACCGGCAGCACCACCCTGAGCGCGCGTTACCCGGCAGGATCCGGTTCGCGGACCGTTACGGTCACCGTCGAGGACACGCTGGGACGGACGACGCAGGGCTTCACGACGATCAACATCCCGTGAGGACCCGCGGGTAGAGATCAGCACCATTAGGGCGGAGTCAGGAGACTGGCTCCGCCCTTCGTCGTTTTCAGGGGTGTGTGATCGCCGTGTGCCGGACAGGTGCGGGGCTGATGCGGAGGGGCGCGGCGCGAGAGCCCGGCGCGCCCGAGCCTGCTACCAGTCTGAGTAGCGGCTGCCGTCCATCGCCGTGCCTTCCGACCCGCTCTTGACGTCGTAGACACCGGCCTGGACGGACGGGTTGCTCGGATCCGGCTCCGCAGGCACCGACTGCCAACTCGAGTTCGAGTTCGTCATCGGGTCCTTGGGCATCGAGCGGATGTACCCCGCGGACACGAGATCCTCGAGCGTGGGCGGGTACTGGTTGCGGTCGGCGTAATACTGGTCGATGGCGTCACGAAGCTTGAAGAGGTCGTCCTTCAAGACCGCTTCGCGCGCGAGCTGCACGCTCTGCCGGTACTGCACCACGGCGATCGTCGCAAGCGTGACGATGATGGTCATGACGACCATCAGTTCGATGAGGGTGAATCCGCGCGCGCTGCGCAGCCTACCAGTCACGATACTTCGTCCCGTCGAGTGCCGTCCCATCGAACGTCGTGTAGACATCGAATACGTTCTGGCCGCCCCACCGCGTCGCGTCCGGCGCGTCCTGGTACGACCGCTTGCCCCAGTCAGTGGAGTTCGTCATCGGGTCGACGGGGATTCGGCGCAGGAACTTCAGCTTGCGGCCCGTGGCGTCGTTCTGGACGGAGACGCCGTCCACCAGGACCTGCAGGTCTGCCGGATATCCTTCACTGCCAACCTTGATCTCGAGTGACGCGATCTGCTGCGCATCGGCCGCGTCCTTGTACTTGTCAATGGCGGTTCGGATCTCTCGCAGCGCGCGCCGGAGTTCCGCCTCGCGCTGGCGCCGTGCGGTGACGCGCGCGAGGGGCATGATCGCCGAGGCCAGCACCATCACGATCGCCGACACGACGATCAGTTCGATGAAGGTGTAGCCCCGGGCGCCGCGCGCGACCCTCATGGTTGAACCGTAATCGTCACCGGCCTGAACTGCAGGCCCATGGGCGCGCCGCCCGGCCCGGTGCCGGTTCCACTCAGCGAGAGCGTCACGGGCCCCGGCGCGATCGCGTCGAACAGCACGGCGCCGAGCAATCCGGTGCCCGTGGCTCCGGTGGCATCCGACGCCCGCGCGATCGTGATGTCGACCCGTCCGGGCGCCGTCTGCTGGGTGAAGTTCGCGTTCGCTCCTCCAGACCGCATGAAGCTGCCCTCATTCACGGCGCGCACACGGAGCCGTGCCGGGTCGAAGGTGAGCGTCAACGTGACCATCGAGAGGCGCGACACGTTGGTCACCGAAATCGGCACCGTGTACGGCCCGGCGCCCACGCGGAAGGTCGTTCCCGGTGGCGTCAGAATGACCTGCGCCGCTCCAATGCCGGCGGTCGGCGGCGCCGGAGCCGGCGTGTCGATCGCGGGAGCAGATGTCGGCCCAGCCGCGGCAGGAGGCGCGGGCGGTTCAGGAGCCGGTGCGGCTGCCGGTGGCGCAGGCTGCGGCGTCGGCACGACCACCGTGCCGGGCACGGGAGAACTGCCCGGAGGCACCGCCAATGTCGTTCCCGGTGGCGGAGCCGGCTGGCCGGTTGGCGGCGCTCCAGGGGCGGATGCCGGCGGGCGCGGTGCCGCGGCCCCAGGCGTCGTGACAGAAGGCGAGGCTGCGCCGGTCGCCGGCGTGCCTGACGCGCCAGGACCAGCCGAACCGTTCCCTCCCTGCGCGGGAGCAATGAGCGGCGGCGGACCGTTCAATCCGAGGTTGCCTTGCGAGCCGATGTAGATCGGGCGCAGATCCGACTCGTTGATCTCCGGCGCGCGCAGGATGTGCGGCGTGAGGAGCATCACGATGTCCGTCTGGCCGATCGTCTGATCGTTGTTCGAGAACAACTGGCGCAGGATCGGGACCCGAATCGCCCCGGGAAATCCATTCAGCGACTTGCGTTCGTCCTCGCGCAGGAGTCCCGCCAGCATGTTCGACTCGCCGTCGCGCAGCCGGAGCCGCGTGCCGACCTTGCGGGTGCCGAACGAGGGGTAGTTCGTCCCGGCGACGTTGACGTCGCTGCTGCGGGAGCTGTTCTCGATGTTGAGGTCGATGATGATGTCGCCTTCGAGCGTCACCCGCACCGGTGTGATGTCCATGTTGATGCCGACCGGCTTCAGCTGGAACGAGTTGAGCGGGTTGACACCGACGCCGCCCGTGGCGATCGGGGTGTAGCTGGTCGAGACGATCGGGATTTCCTCGCCGAGGTTCATCGTCAGCTTGTTCCCCTCGGCGCCCCGCAGTTGTGGCTTGGCGATCAGCTTCGTCTGCGTATCGCTTTCGAGCGCGCGAACAATCGCAGTGGGAACCGCCAGGTAGAAGTCCGAGGTCGTGAACCCCTTCGACAGCGTATTGAGGTTGAACGGCGGCGGTGAGCTGATGCCAGACGGCGACGTGCCCCGCCCGGCGCTGACCGTTGGGGTCGTGACGGTGCCAGTGCCGGTGCTGGTCGTTCCACCGGTCGTGGTCGTCGCGCCACCCGGCGCGACTTCAGGCGAGAGCACCCCGCCGAGCGCGTACTCGGAGAGGTTCAGCCCGTACTGCTTCGCACGCTGCCGGTTCACCTCGAGGATCTCGACGTCGAACATGACTTCGGCGCGCGCCTTGTCGTTCTGCTGGATGATCTTCTCGATGATCTGGACCACTGATGTCGTGCCGCGCACCGTGATCGTGTTTGCCGACTTGTTCATCTGAATCGCCGGTTGCACTGCCATGCTGGGCAGCCGGATCAGCGAGCTCAGGATCTGGGTCAGCTCGGTCACGTCCGCATTCGACACGTAGAACGTCTGCACCACCTGATCGTCGTACTGCGCGTGCTTCTGGGCGTTGTCCGGGAAGACGAGGATGGAGCGCTCGCTCGTCACCTTGTACGAGAGCTGGTTCACGGACATGATCTGCTGGAGCGCCTGCTCCAGCGTGACGCCGTCCAGTTGGACGGTGGCGGCGGTCTGCGGGACCTGCGGGTCGTAGGTGACGTTGATGCCGCTGGCGCTGCCGAGCGCATCGAGGATGTCGCGGATGTTCGCGTTCCGGAAGCTCAGTCGCAACGGCTCACGCGACGCGGGGTTGAGCAGTGGCTCGGCCGATGCGGCACGCACCCGCTCACGCAGTTGCTCGATCGCGGGTCGGGGACGGGCCGCTTCAATGCGCGTGCGAATGGTCTGATCGAGCGCCGCCACCTTGGCAGCCGCCTGGCGGTTCGAGGGATCGTACTCGGAGGCCAGCTGATACTCGCCCCGGGCCGCCTCGAGCTGGTCGGCCGCCTCGAACTCCTTGGCCTTGTCGAAGTGGGAGCGCGATGCCGCCAGTTGCGCGCGCTCGAGCGCAATCTTGTAGTTCGGGTTATCCGGCGACGCCTGCGATGCGGTGCGGTAGTACGCGACCGCCTGGTCGAAGTCCCCAGCCTTGGTGGCGGCGTTGCCCTGCCGGAAGGCCTGGCCTGCCGCGCATCCCGCAGCGAGCGCCACCGCGCCGGCCAGTGCGCCCAGCCTTGTCAGACGTGTCCTCACAGTCCCCCCGGAGCAGTCAACCCATTCCCTCTTCTGCGGGCGTTCGGCAGCCACGCGGAACCTTCGCCCCGCGGCCCGCCAGCACGCACTCAGGAACCAGACAGCCGGATCGTCTGCCGACCCCGACCGTCCAGGTACGCCACGTCCACCGATTCCACGCCGATCTTCAGGATCCGGTAGCGGCCTTCGATGATATCCCCTTCACGTCCGTGATAGATGCCGCGGCCATCCGTGAGCACGGCGATCTTCTCGGCATGCTCGGTCGCTTCGAGCAGGCCGATGAACCGCATGGCAATCGGTGCAAGCGGAGGTGGCCCTGCCGGCGCCTGTGCCACGGGCGGCGTCGCAGGCCCCGCAGGCCGCGCGGCTGCGGGAGCACGTGGCGGTGCTGCTTTCGGCTTGAATCGGAACAGGTTCCGCTCGGGTTCGTCCTGTGGACGCGGGCGTTCCGCGCTGAGCGCCTGGAGATGCACGTCTGGCGCCGTGATGCTGGTCGCCGTGGACGGCCGCCCCGCCGGGCGGGCCGGCGCCCCCGTCACGGCAACGGGCGGCGGCGTCGTCGGCCAGTACTGAACCAGCGCGACGACGCTCACCACCGCGAGGATCGCGAGCAGGACGGTCGTGCGTCGGTTACGAGGCATCCGGTCGCACGCGGTAGTAGGTGGAGAGGTCGAGCGTGAGGCTCAGGGGATCGTCGCCCTTGCTCTCCACGAGGGTGACGCCGTCGATGATCACGAACTCCGGCGCGCTCTCCAGCCCGTAGATGAACTGGCGCAGGTTCTCATAGTCCCCCTGCAGGCGCATGCGGATCGTCATGCGTTCGAGCCGCCGGTCCCGCCCCACCTCCTCGATGTTCGTGGTCCGCGCTTCGTAGGTGACGCCGGTCCGTCGTGCCAGCGCTGGCAGGCTCGCGTAGGTCATCCGCCGCGCAGCCGTCATGTCAGTTGGCAGCACCTTCTGATAGAACGCCGCGAGTTCCTCGTCCGCGGTCGCCTTCCCTTTCACCAGCGCATCCGCCTGATCGCGTTCGCGCTCGGCTGCCCGCAGCGCATTTGCGGCGGCTGCGGCACGGTCGGCCGCGCCCGTGCTCTTCAGCTCGAGCGGGCGCACCACCAGCACGTATGCGAGGACATTCAGGACGAGCGCGGTCGCCAGCATGACGACGGCGACGCGATGCTCGGCGATGGCACGACGCAGGAGGGGCGTCATCGTGCGCCTCCCGCAGCCTGACTGGCGGCGGCCGGCGTGCCAGCCGCGCTTTCCGCTGGCACGGCAGGAGCCGTGGGGTCGACCACGTGGCTGCTACTGCCAGACGGCCGGTAAATCATCTGCAGCGCCGACTCGATCTGGCCCTGCTCGTTCGTCTGTTCCTGGCTGGAGCGGAGCTCGGCGAACGCGCCGGTCTGGTCCAGGTTCTCCATGAACCGATTGATGTCGTCCACGCTGCGGGCGAGGACGTTCACGGTCAGCACGGTCCGGTGCTGCCGATCCACCTCGGGCCGCACGCCCGTGATCCGGACGTCGTCGGGCATCGTGCGCTCAAAGCGGTTGAACAGCTCGGTCCAGGAGAATGTGCGCCGATCGATCAGCTCGTTCGCCTGGCGCGCATCGGCGGACACCGCCGTGACCTGCGTGGCGTCCACGCTCGAGCGGAGCCGCTGGGCGGTCCGTCGCAGATCCGCCGCACGCGCCTCGTCGTTTGCGGCGCGGGTGACCAGCTCCGTGTTGCTGTTCGAGTATCGGAGGACCTGCGTCACGTTGAAGGCTGTGGCGCCGAGCACGACGACCCCGGCGAGCAGGAGCCAGGTGCGGACGGCCGCCGTGTTGTAGAACGGCCGCGTCGACAGGTTGGTGCGAATCACGCGACCTCCCGATTCCTGAGGAGCAGGCCGACGAGCGGCGTCAGGCTGTCGGCCAGGCCGGCGCCGACCGAAATGCGGTCCGTGAGAGCCGCCGCCCGTGTCGGGTCCACCGGATCGACCGGCGTGGCCAGGCGCTCGGCAAGCGTTCTCTGAACGGCCGCCGCTTCACCGCTCCCGCCGGCGCCGCACAGCAGCACGCGCGTGAAGCCGCTGCCCCCGAGGCGGTCCTCGTAGTACATCGCCGTCTGGTGCACCACGTCGGCCAGCGTACCTTCGCCATCAGCACTCCGACTCCGGAAGAACATCGGCTGCCCGCCGCGCATGATGGCGACCGATTCCCACCCGGGCGCCACGTTCACCAGGAGCCAGTCGCCCCCGGGGACCGCCCCGCCCGCGATGACGGCGTTGATCACGTTGAAGGTCGACACATCGACGAGGCCGGCCTGCGCGCCAAAGCTGTCGCACAGCGCCTCGTATTCCGCGATGACGTCGCGCCGGGCGATCGTCACGATGAACTCCTGCCCATCGTCGGCCCTGACGCCAGGCACGCACGAGAGCTGCGCCTCTTCGAGCGCGAAGGGGGCGCTCTTGCGAACCTGCCAGCGAATCACCTGGTCCAGATCCTGGGCGCGGTCGGGCACCTGTTGGAGCTTGATCAGCGAGACCTTCGCCACGGGATCGGCAAGCACGAGGCCGATCCGCTTCGGCTTGCCGAGCCTTTCGAGCACCCGGCCCAGGGCACCGGCGACGACGGCGCGGTCGCGGATGTTCAGCGCGTTGAGCACCGGCACCAGCGCCGGTTCTGGAAGCGGCTCGACCGCGTGCGCCGATACCATGGGTCGCCCGCCGCGATCCTCCACGAGGACGCCCGCTATCCGGCCGCCGATGATCTCGACCGCCGCCGAGGGCATCGCCGCATCACGCAGGGAAAAAGAGAAGGCGCTCATTCGACGAAGGTCACCTTGTTGATCTCCCGCAGCGTCGTGCGTCCGTCGAGCACACGCTCCACCGCGGACTCACGGAGGAACCGCATGCCCTCGTCGCGCGCCGCCTTCTTGATCTCCGAGTTCGGGCGCTTCTCCAGGATCAGCTCACGGATGCGATCGGTGAGGTCCAGCAGTTCGCAGATCGCGAAGCGGCCCTTGTACCCGGTGCCGTTGCACTCGATGCATCCCACGCCCTCGTAGAACGTGTGCGTATGTTCGAGTTCGGGGTCGAGCCCCGACTCCTGGAGCAGTGCTCTCGAGACCTTCGTCGGGCGTTTGCAGTGGGTGCAGATGTGCCGCACGAGGCGCTGCGCCAGCACGCAATTCAGCGCGGAGACGAACTGGTAGGCCTCGACGCCCATATTCAGGAAGCGACCGAGCACATCGAGGACGTTGTTCGCGTGGACGGTGGTGAAGACGAGGTGGCCGGTCAGCGCCGAGTTGATCGCGATCTGCGCCGTCTCGTTGTCCCGGATTTCGCCGACCATGATCTTGTCGGGATCGTGCCGGAGGATCGAGCGAAGGCCCCGGGCAAACGTCAGCCCCTTCTTCTCGTTGATGGGAATCTGCGTGATGCCCTTCAACTGATACTCGACGGGATCCTCGATAGTGATGATCTTGTCTTCGACCGACTTGATCTCCGACAGTGCCGCATACAGCGTCGTCGTCTTCCCGGAACCGGTCGGCCCGGTCACGAGCACCATGCCGTATGGCTCGGCGATGTACTTCCGGAAGCGGCGGAGTTCCTGCTCGGGAAAGCCGAGGATGTCGAGCCGCAGTTCCGTGAACTGCTCGCTGATCGACTCCTTGTCAAGGATGCGGATGACCGAGTCCTCGCCGTGGACGCTCGGCATGATCGACACGCGGAAGTCGATCGTCTTGCCCGGCATGCGCAGCTTGAAGCGGCCGTCCTGCGGCACGCGCTTCTCGGCGATATCGAGCTCGGCCATCACTTTGATGCGCGAGATGATCGGGCCGCTGAACTGCTTCGCAATCGGGCGCATCGCCGGCTGCAGCACGCCGTCGATGCGGTACTTCACGTGCACCGCATCGTCCTGGGTCTCGATGTGGATGTCGCTCGCGCGGCGCTGGATGGCCGTGTAGATCGTCGAGTCGATCAGGCGGATGACCGGGCTGATGTCGCTCGTGAGCCGCTCGACCGTCAGCGCGTCTTCTCCGACCTCGTCCTCCTTCAGCAGTTGCAGCTGGAAGCTCTCGGTGGCGTCCTCCAGCACGCGCTGCGAGCTCTCGCTCTTCTTGAGGATCGATTCGATGGCCGATCGCGGGCCCACCGCCACCTTGATCGGCGTCGACAGCAACACGCCGAGCTCGTCGATCATCGGCAGGTCGGTCGGATCGGAGACGACGATGCAGAGGGTGCGGCCCTCGCGTCGATACGGCACGAAGCCGTAGCGCAGCATCAGGTCGGCGGGAATCGAGCGGAACAGTTCCTGGTCGATCCGGAACGTATCCATGTCCACGAACTCGAGCCGGTAGCGCTCCGCGAGGCGGCGCGCGTGGTCGAGTTCGGCAACGTGCTCGTCGGGACCGAGGCCCGGAGCGTCGAGCGAAGGGATGGGAACGTCAGCCATGCGTATACGGTTTCAGACTTCCGCCGGGGCGACCTAGCCGGCCAGCACCGAACTGAGCTGGAAGAGGGGCATGTAGAGCGCCAGCAAGAGACCCGCGATGACGATGCCCATCGCGACCAGCAGCACCGGTTCGACCAGGGTGACGAACCGCTCCATGTTCGTCGAGATCTCCTCGTCGTAGAAGTCGGCGACGGTATTGAGCATGTCCTGCAGGGCGCCCGTCGACTCGCCCACTTCTGTCATCTTCACCGCGACTTCAGGGAACACGCCTCGCGCCTCCATGGCCGTCGCGAACGACACGCCTTCGCGCACCCGCGCGCCGACGTGATCCAGCTCCCGCGCGATGAACTGGTTGCCGACCGACTTCGATGCGATGTCCAGGGCGTTGACCAGTGGCAAGCCGCCGCCAAGCAGTGTCGCGAGGGTACGCGCCATCTGGGAGGTGGCGAACTTGGCGGCAATCTCCCCGACGAAGGGGACCTGGAGCACGACACGATCGAACTTCGCCTGCTGGCCGGGCTGGCGGACCCAGCTGACGAACCCGCCGACGAGGACGACAACCGCGAGCAGGATCAGCAGGTAGTGCCCGCGGATGCCGTTGGACACCGCGACGATGATGCGGGTGACGAGCGGCAGCTGGGCGCCGAACGAGGCATAGAACTCGGAGAATTCCGGGACGGCCCAGAGCACGATGATGGCCACGACCGCTGAGGCGAGCACGGTCAGGATGGCCGGGTAGATCAGCGCGGAGAGCGTCTTGCGCCTGACGGTGGCGATGATGCGCGTGTACTCGACGAACCGGCGCAGCACCGCGTCGAGGTTTCCGCTGCGTTCACCGGCAACGAGCGATGCCGTGTAGATGCTGGGGATGAGCGCGCCATGTGCGGCAAACGCGTCCGAGAGCGCCGCGCCTGCGCGCACGCGCTCGTGCACGTCGTCCAGGATGGTCCGGAACGCCGGTGCCGTGACGCGTCGCTTCAGCAGGTCGAGCGACTGCACAAGCGGCATGCCGGCGCGCAATAGCGTCGCAAGCTCCTGGTTGAACACCAGGAACTCGCGCATCGGAATGGTCGAGCGGTTCGGGAGCCGGAACGGTAACCCGGCGACCGCCCCCTTTGGCTTGAGGGAGAGGACGAAGAGCCCCTTCTCTTCGAGATCGTGCCGGAGGCGCGCCTCGGAGTCGGCAGCGTACACGCCCTCGATGATCTCGCCCGTGTTCGAAGCGAGCCTGCAGTGGAACTCCACTGCTCAGGCACCCCACCGAGAACCGCAAGAGATTGCAGCCGTGGACATTAGAGTCTGAGAGAGTATATCAACTCCACCACGGCGGCTGAGCGTCAGAGGCCGGTCAGCGCGCGAATCCGTGCAACGTAGGTGACGGTCTCGGGGTACGGAGGCACGCCCGCGTAACGGGCGACAGCCCCTTCCCCGGCGTTGTAGGCGGCGAGCGCCAGCTCGAGCGGGAACCGGTCCAGCAGGCTCTTGAGGTGTGTGACCCCCGCGCGGATGTTGGCGACCGGATCGTAGAGGTTGCGGATGCCGTATTGCCGGGCCGTTGACGGCAGCACCTGCATCAACCCGACGGCTCCCTTGCTGGAGCGGGCACGTGGTTCGTACGCGGACTCGACCTGGATGACCGCTCGCACCAGTGAGGCATCCACGCCCTTCTCCGCCGCCAGTTTCTCGATAATCGGGTCGAACGTCGGGTGGACGGCCAGTGCAGGCGACGCAGCCGCGTATTCCGGCTCGGGCAACGACGGCAGGACCTGACGCGCGTCGGCGTAGGGCACTTCATCGGGACCGATCGACGCGATCAGTCCAGCGTCCACGCTCATCTCCCCGCCGTCTCGAAGGGCGAGGACGATGGTTGCACCATCCTGCCGATGCTCACGGACCGACATCGTGCGTCCGGTCGCGAAGGTCACCAGCTCGGCGTGAGCCGCGGCGGCCGAGCCGAGCACGCACACGGCGACCAGTGCCACGCGGGCGCAGGGTCGGCAGGCGTGCTCGAGAGCCCAGCCTCTCTGCATGTTTACCGCGGGTCGACGTAGGCGTGGAACACGCGGACACCGAGTTCACGAGGGTCCTTGCTCGTGCCGTTGGTGATCGTGGCCGGCGTGAAGGTCTTGTCGACGGCAATCTGCAGTTCGGCCAGATCTGCGTCGCCCATCAGGCTCCCGGGCAGCTTGATTCGGTGCAGCGTCCGCTGCTCCGGGTCGACCGTCAGCGTCTCGACCGTCTGCCCGCCCAGCGAAATCGTCACCTGCTGCGCGCCGTGCATCTCCTTGCCCGGGCTGTCGACGTCGAAGTAGAACAGTGCGTCCTTCTTCGGGTTCTTGAACGCGAGCGTCGCCTGCTGCTTGGTCCACTGCCATTCGAGGCTCGGGTCGTGCGCGGCGCTCTCGGCCGGGTGCCACCCTTCCTTGAACACGGTGAACAGGTTGTCGGTCTGCGGGAGCAGCTGGAGCTTGGCGACCTTGTAGGAGTGCTGGCCCGTGTCCTCGCCGGTGAGGGTCAGGCGCTTCTGGTCCTTCGTCGAGTGCAACCCGATCTCGATGGTCGCGTCGCCAACGTAGGGATAGACCGGAACGAAAATGGTGCGCTTGTACTCGATGGTCTCGCCGGGCTTCCACTGCGAGGTCGGCGTCGGCGGGTTGTGGTCGTCGTTCCACATCTGCTCTTCGTCGGTGTCGACGACGTGCACGAAGACGCGGTAGTCCTCAGAGAACTTGGCGTCGGACGCCACGACGAACTTGTACGTGAGTTCCAGCGGGCTGCCCGCGGGCACGCGATCGAAGCTCAGGCTCACGGTCGGCGTGGCGACGGATGGACCACCCGACTCCTTGCTTCCACCGCAGGCGGCAGCACCGAGGACCAACGCGAGAAGACCGGTAACGAGAGGAAGGCGGAGAACGGCTCGGGTCATGATGCTCCGAAAATCGAAAGAGGCTGAAACCCATGCATGCTATCGGATTCGCGGCCGCCGGCGCAATCGTACCAGCCCGTGTGTTACAGTTTTCGCGCGAGGGGGCAGCGTGGCTCAGGATGCACTGGGACTGGTCGAGACGAAGGGGCTAATCGGGTCCGTCGAAGCGGCGGATGCGATGGTCAAGACGGCGAACGTGACGCTGATCGCCAAGGAATACATCGGCGCGGCGTACGTCACCGTCATGGTGCGGGGCGACGTCGGCGCCGTCAAGGCCGCGACCGATGCAGGCGCGGCAGCCGCCCGGCGTGTCGGCGAACTCGTCTCGGTCCACGTGATTCCCCGGCCCCACGCCGAGGTCGAACGGATCCTTCCGAAGGGCGCCTAGCCGTCGATGGCAGACGCCGCCGTCAGCCCTCAGACCGACCGCGACCTCGCGTCCATCGCCGAGGCCCGCGCGCTGGCCCGCCGTGCCCGCCAGGCCTGGACGGCGCTGGCCGAGTTCCCCCAGGAGAAGATCGACGCCATCGTCACCGCTGCCGCGGAGGCGGCAACGGCCCATGCCGAAGCGTTCGCGCGCATGGCGGTCGAGGAAACGGGCTTCGGCGTCTACGAAGACAAGGTCCAGAAGAACCTCTTCGCCTCGTCGCAGGTCTACGAGTTCATCAAGCCGATGACGACAGTCGGCGTGGTGCGCAGGGACGAGGCCCGCCGTATCGTCGAAATCGCGGAGCCCTTCGGCGTTGTCGCGGCCATCGTCCCCTCCACGAACCCCACCTCGACGGCGATCTACAAGGTCCTGATTGCCCTGAAGGCCCGCTGCACCATCGTGCTCAGCCCGCATCCGTCCGCGGTGAAATGCATCACGCGGGTGGCGGAGGTGCTGGACGACGCAGCCCGTCGAGCAGGCGCTCCGGCGGGGTCCGTGAACTGGATGACGACCGTGTCCCTCGAGGGCACGCAGGAACTCATGAAGCAGCGGGAGGTCGCGGTGATCCTCGCGACCGGCGGCATGGGGCTCGTGCGGGCCGCCTACTCGGCAGGAAAGCCCGCCTACGGCGTTGGCCCGGGCAACGCGCCGGCGTACATCGAGCGTTCGGCCGACGTGAAGAAGGCGGTCCGCGACATCATCACGGGAAAGACCTTCGACAACGGTGTGCTCTGCTCGTCGGAGAACTCGGTTGTCGTCGATGCGCCGATCGCCGAGCAGGTCAAGCGCGAGTTCCAGGCGCAGGGCGGCCATTTCCTGAACAGGACCGAGGCTGACAAGCTGGCGAAGGTGCTCGTCACCCCGCAGCGCCTGCCAAACCCGGCACTCGTCGGCAAGTCGGCGGCCGTCATTGCAGAGGCGTGCGGGATTGCGGTGCCCGACGGCACGAAGGTGCTCCTGGCCGAACTCGACGGTGTCGGCCGTGACTTCCCGCTCTCGATCGAGAAGCTCTGTCCCGTGCTGTCCTTCTATGTGGTGGCCGACTGGCGTGAGGGCTGCGAGCGGTGCAAGCAGATCCTCCGGTATGGCGGCATGGGCCACACGATGGGGATCCACTCGCAGAACGAGCAGGTCATCCTCGAGTTCGGCCTGAAGAAGCCGGCCTTTCGTATCGCCGTGAACACGCCGACCACGTTCGGGTCGACCGGCATCTCGTCCGGCCTGCCTCCGGCGATGACGCTGGGCTGCGGCGGCTACGGCGGCAACATCACGTCGGACAACATCACCCCGCTGCACCTGCTGAACATCAAGCGGCTCGCGTACGAGGTGCGGTCGGTCCCGAACCGGTTCGAGCGTGCGGCGGGCATACGGCTCCCCGTGTCTGCGCCGGCGCGGCAGCCAGAGCCCGGCGGTATCCGGGCAGACGTGCTGACCAACCGGATCGAGCAGTTCCTCGGTGCCCGTGGGTTCAAGGCGGCCGCGGACGGACCGGCAGCCGGGGCCGCTCGGCCAGAGCCGTGGGCCAAGGGGTCGGCTCCCTCCGTCGCTCCGCCGGCGAACGCGGTGGCCAGTGGGGCCGCAGTCGATTTCGTCTGCGAGGACGACGTGCGCACGGCCATGCGGATGGGAACGCAAATCGTCGTCACCGAGCGTGCGATCATCACGCCATCGGCGCGAGAGCTCGGCGAGGCGCACCGGGTATTCACTGTTGCACCGTTCCGCAGTTGATCGCGGGCCACAACGCGCGTCCGAGTGATGCTCGACTCGCGAGGGGCCGATTCCCGATCCGAGCCTCCGGTATTCAGGCTTACTGCTGAGGCAATTGGACTTATTGTTGACCGGCGACCTGACCGGTGTTAGCATGGCTCAGCCATTGACGCCCCGCTCGACCGGGCGTCTGGAGGTGGCACGCCACCTCCACCCGTCACCCTAGGTTCGGCGCGCAAGCTGGGCGCCGCCCACGGATCACCCGGAGTCCCCCACTCGAGGGGGGCGACTTACGATGCAGCTGTCCGCAGGCTGGATGGCTGCGATTTCGGAGCGCCCGAATGGTTCGACGCCCACAGACGCGACTCGCTCTTCTTGTGCTCCTGCCCTTCGTGGCGGCGTGCGGAGCGAGCGCTCGCAAGGCGCCTCTCGCGGCGGCGCCACCGGGTCCGCCGGCTGCTGTCAAGGCTGCCGCCGTTCCCAGGCCCGTCCCTTCTGTTGTAGACCCCGTTCTCTCCCTCATTGCCGAGTCAGATCGCCACTTCAAGGCTGGTCAGGCCGAACTCGAGGCTGGCCATGTCGAAGGCGCCAAGCACGAGTTCGATCTCGCGCTCAACGTCCTGATTGAGTCGCCATACGGTGGGCGGACGGAGCCGCGCATCCGGGAGCAGTTCGATCGGCTCGTCGACCGCATCAGCACCTACGAGGTGAAGGCGCTGGCGCAGGGCGACGGCTTCACCGAGAAGCAGTCCGACCCGGCGACCATCGACGAGTTGCTGGCGGTGTCGGCATCGCTGGTGCCGCCGGCTGTCAGCGCGGACCTGGCGAGCGCCGTGAAGTCCGACATCCAGGCCGGCGAGCACGACGTGCCGATCCCGCTCAACGAGCGCGTGCTCGCGTTCATCGAGCTGTTCCAGGGACGGCTGCACGATTTCCTGGAAGAAGGCATGCGCCGCGGCAGCAAGTACCTGCCGATGGTCCAGAACGTCTTCCGCGCCGAAGGCCTGCCGCTCGATCTCGCCTACGTGCCGCTGGTCGAGAGCGCTTTCAACCCGAACGCGCTGTCGCGCGCGCAGGCGCGTGGCGTGTGGCAGTTCATGCGTGGGACCGGGCTCGAGAATGGTCTCCGCCAGGACTGGTACATCGACGAGCGGTCGGACCCGGAGAAGGCGACGCTCGCGGCCGCGAAGTACCTGAACACCCTGGCCTCGATGTTCAACGGCGACTGGCACCTCGCCCTCGCCTCCTATAACGGCGGCCCGGGCCGCCTGCAGAAGGCGATCAAGGCCGCTGGTGGCGTCGCGGATTTCTGGGCCCTGGCCAGCAACGCCCGCCTGCTTCCCCGCGAAACGCGCGACTACGTCCCGATGATCCTGGCGGCCATCGTGATCGCGAAGAACCCCGCGCAGTACGGCTTCGAGTTCCAGACCGAGGAACCGCACTCCTATGAAACGGTGACGCTCGACCGTCCGGTCGACCTCCGTCGCGTCGCGGAATGGGCCGACACGAACATCCGGACGATCCAGACGCTGAACCCGGAGCTGCGGCGGCTGACGACCCCGATCAAGGACGACAGCTACACGCTGAAGGTCCCGGTTGGAACGGCTGGCGTCGTCAAGGCGCGGCTCGAAACCGCGGCCGACGAGGACCTCGCCGCCCTCCGTTGGTACACGGTGAAGAAGGGCGACACGCTCGCGACCATCGCACGCACGCTTCGCGTCAGCCGCGCGGACCTCGCCGATGCCAACTACCTCAAGGTGACGTCCCGTGTCGCGCCCGGCGCGAAGCTGATGGTGCCGCACGAGTCCACCCGGCTCATGGCGGCTCGCGCCGATCGGCCGATTCCGGCCGCCGAGTCCCGTCCGCTCGTGGCCGACCGCGTCGTGCCGGCGGTGAATGCCTCCGGTGGACAGCGCGTAAAGGTCACCTACCGCGTGAAGCGCGGCGATACCCTCGCAACGATTGCCCGGGCCTTCAACACGTCGGTCTCCAACATCAAGAACTGGAACCGCATCCCCGGCTCGAGGATCGCCGCCGGCGATCGCCTGACCATCTACACCGCTCAAGCGAACTGAGCTCCGTCAAGCCAGAGCACTCCCCTTCCAACGGCCGGCATCGATGCCGGCCGTTGGCGCGTACGGGCACGTGCGTGTTGGCGGTCGGGCGCCTGCCCGGCGTGTGCAGATTCCGCCGCTGCGCGCGTCGGTGGGATCGCTCTATTTGCGTCCTCCGGGCGGCCGTCGTCGCTAACTCGTTGATTCGGCACGATCGGCTCGGGTGCCCCGACGCTTGCACAGCGCCGGGACATGCTCGCGACCATCAGGACCGCCGCGATCCACGGGGTTGATGCATGTCCCGTGCAGGTGGAGGTCGACGTGTCGTTCGGCATACCGATATTCACCATGGTGGGCCTGCCGGATGCCAGCGTGCGAGAGAGCCGCGATCGGGTGCGCAGCGCCATTCGGAACAGCGGCTTCGAGTTTCCGCCGCACCGCATCACCGTCAATCTGGCGCCCGCCGACGTACGGAAGGCCGGCGCGGCGTTCGACCTGCCGATCGCGCTCGGCATCCTGGCAGCAACCGGTGTGATCGCGCCGGACGAACTGGCCCGGACGGTCGTCATCGGGGAACTCTCGCTCGACGGCGCCATCCAGGCCACGCGAGGCGTACTGCCGGTCGCAGCGGCGGCATGGCGCGCGGGCCTCCCGCAGATCCTGCTGCCCGCGACCAATGCGACGGAAGCAGCGGCCATCCTGCCTGAGGGCATCCTTCCCGTGGGCTCCCTGGCCGAGGCCGTGTCTGTGATGAACGGGCCACCCTCGGTGCGCTCGACCGTGGCGACGCCACAGCCAATGAAGGTGCCGATTCCCGACTTTGCTGATGTGAGCGGACAGGCACTCGCCCGGCGCGCGATTGAAATCGCGTCCGCTGGTGCGCACAACCTCCTCCTCGTTGGTCCCCCCGGCGCGGGCAAGACGATGATGGCGCGGCGCATGGCCGGCGTGCTGCCACCACTCACCTTCGACGAATCCATCGAGTCCACGACGGTCCACTCGGTCGCGGGGCTGTTGCCTGCAGGTGCCGGCCTCATAACCGATCGCCCCTTCCGCGCGCCGCACCACACCATCTCTGCCGCGGCGCTTGCGGGGGGCGGATCGCATCCGCGGCCGGGTGAGGTCAGCCTGGCGCACAACGGGGTCCTCTTCCTCGATGAACTCCTGGAGTTCCCGCGTCAGGTGCTCGAGGTGCTGCGTCAGCCGCTGGAAGAGGGCGTCATGACCGTGGCCCGAGCCGCACGGACCATCGCCTTCCCTGCCCGGTTCGTGCTCGTGGCGGCCACGAACCCCTGCCCCTGCGGGTTTGCCGGGGATCCGACGCGTGAGTGCCGGTGCACCCCTCAACAGGTCGCGCGATACGTGGGGCGGCTGTCGGGCCCCCTGCGCGACCGCATGGACCTGACGGTCGACGTGCAGCGGTTGCCGTCTGACATGCTGGGCACCGCTGGGGAGGGCGAGCCTTCAGCCGACATTCGCGCCCGCGTGGTTGCGGCGCGGGAGCGACAGCGAACGCGCGCCGGAGGAAGCGGCGTGCCCACCAACGGGTCCCTCAGTTCTGCCGACCTCCGTCGTCACTGCGCGCTCGACGCCCCAGGACTGACGCTGCTCCGCCGCGCCGCTGAGCGCCTCGACTTGAGCGCGCGCGGATTCGATCGCGTGCGTCGCGTGGCGCGCACGATCGCCGATCTCGAGGGCGAGGAGCGGATCGCGACCGAGCACGTTGCGGAGGCACTGCAGTTCAGAGGCAACGGAGAACAGTCCAACTGGTGACCGGGAGACGTGCCGGTGTGCGAGAGCGCGGCCGTCAGGTCCCGCCTTCGGACCGGGATGCCGGCTGCATGGACCTGCCGACGATCTTCGCCGGCTGTTCGCTGCTCGGCCATTTCGTGCTTCCGATCGTGAAATGGCGTGTGCTACAGTGCTGAAAATTCCCCGTTCGGTTCTGCTGGCTCGAGGAAGTCCCGTCAGGCTTCCCTGAAAGTCGATCTGTATCTCGAACCACTGAGAGGGTAATGTTCTCACGCCGCTATACCGTTCTTATTGCTGACCGCTCGACCGGTGTCGTGCGTCGGTTGACGATCAGCCTCCGCGCCGTGGCGTTCGTGCTCGGCGGTGCGCTCGCAATGCCGGTGCTCATTGGCCTCGGTGCCAAGTGGAGCGCGAATCTCGAGCTCCACCACCTGCGGGCCGCCAACAGCGTGCTGACGCTCGAAAACGGTAACTATCGCGAGACGACCGGCGAACTGGCCCAGCAGATCCAGTCGCTCGAAGGCGTCATCGACGAACTGGGTTCACGATCGGCGCTCGAGCCCGCTCAGGCCCAGGCGATGGCGAAGCTTCCGGCTGTGGTCAAGAACCGTGCGGTCGGCGGCACCTCACAGACGAACGCGGCGATCTCGAACGTCGTCTCCACTTCGTTGATTTCACCGGAAGACACGTTCGGCGTGCTCCGCACCCTGCTCTCCGCCCTTGAAACCCGCCTGAGCAACGTGCGCAAGGGCGTGGAGCGTCAGGAGAAGCTCGCGGCGGCGACCCCCTCCATCTGGCCGGCCAAAGGCTGGCTGACAGCGCGGTTTGGCGGTCGCTCCGACCCGTTCACGGGCGAAGCCGCATTCCATCAGGGCCTCGACATCTCGGCGTCCAAGGGCCAGCCGGTCTACGCAACAGCCGATGGCACGGTTGACTCCGCCTCCTACGAAGGCGAGTACGGCAACCTGATCGTCGTGCGTCACGACTTCGGCATCACGACCCGGTACGGACACCTGAGCGGGTTCAACGTGAAGCGCGGTCAGGCCGTGCACCGGGGCGATGTGATCGGCTACGTCGGCTCCACCGGCCGGGCGACCGGCGCGCATCTCCACTACGAGATCCTCGTCAACGGCAAGCTGATGAACCCGATGCAGCTGCTCGCCACGCAGCCTGGCCAGCAGCAGGGACAGTAAGTCTCGACTCGACGACGGCACATCACACGGTGTGCCGTCATCCTCTTCCTCACCGCTGCGCCACGGCGGCTGTTCCCGCCAGCGCTCACATCCTCTGTTACAATCGACGGATACCCACGGCCGACCGGAGCGTTCAGGTGTCCTGAATCGTGATGGGTGGCCCGGCGGATTCCGCGCTGTAGATGCTGCAGACATTCCTTGCCAAGGTCATCGGGACGCAGAACGAACGCGACCTGAAGAAGCTGCGCCCAATCGTGGCGCAGGTCAACGCGCTCGAATCCTCGATCGCGCCGCTCTCCGATGAGGCGCTTCGCGCCAAGACGGTCGAGTTCAAGACACGGGTCGCCAACGGCGAATCGCTCGACGCCATCCTGCCCGAGGCGTTTGCGGTCGTGCGTGAGGCTGGGCGCCGCGTGCTGAACATGCGGCACTTCGATGTGCAGTTGATCGGCGGCACCGTCCTCCATCAGGGCCGGATCGCCGAGATGAAGACCGGCGAGGGCAAGACGCTCGTCGCGACCCTCCCTGCCTACCTGAACGCGCTCGAGGGCAAGGGCGTCCACGTCGTCACGGTCAACGATTACCTGGCCCGCCGCGACTCCGAGTGGATGGGCAAGATCTACCGGTTCCTCGGGATGACCGTCGGCGTCATCCAGCACGAGCTGAACGACGCGGAACGCCAGGTCGCCTACGCCGCGGACATCACCTACGGCACCAACAACGAGTTCGGCTTCGACTACCTCCGCGACAACATGAAATTCGACCTCGCGCATTACGTGCAGCGCGGTCACCACTTCGCGATCGTGGACGAGGTCGATAGCATCCTCATCGACGAAGCCCGCACCCCGCTCATCATCTCCGGCCCCGCCGAAGCCTCGACCGATCTCTACTACGAGGTCGACAAGATCATCCCGAAGCTGAAAGCTGGCGCGGTGATCCGCGGCGACTCGAAGGCGGAGGAGCGGGAGGAACTCGAACAGACCGGCGACTACATCGTCGACGAGAAGCACAAGACGGTCACGCTCACCGAGAGCGGCATGGCGAAGGCCGAGCAGCTGCTGCTCCACCGGCTGAACGGCGGGCACATCTACGATCTCGAGAACGCGCACATCAAGCACCACGTCGACCAGGCGCTTCGCGCGCACGTCATCTTCAAGCTCGACGTCGACTACATGGTGAAGGACGGCGAGGTCGTCATCGTCGACGAGTTCACCGGCCGACTGATGCCGGGACGGCGCTGGAGCGATGGCCTGCACCAGGCGGTCGAGGCAAAGGAAGGCGTGAAGATCGAGCGCGAGAACCAGACCCTCGCGACCGTCACCTTCCAGAACTACTTCCGCAAGTACGGCAAGCTGTCCGGCATGACCGGCACCGCGGACACCGAAGCCGAGGAGTTCGCGAAGATCTACAAGCTCGACGTCATCGTCATCCCGCCGAACCGCCAGATGCTCCGCAAGGAACTGCCGGACCTGGTCTACAGGACCGAGCAGGAGAAGTGGGACGCGATCGTCAACGACATCCTCGAGACGCACAACGCCGGGCGGCCGGTGCTCGTCGGCACGGTCTCGATCGAGAAGTCCGAGAAGCTCTCGAGCATGCTGGACCGTCGTGGCCTGAAGCGCGGCACGACGACCGGCGGCGGTTCGGGCAAGCACGTCGTCCTCAACGCCAAGTACCACGCGCAGGAAGCCGAGTTCGTTGCACAGGCCGGACGCGTCGGATCGGTGACCATCGCCACCAACATGGCGGGCCGCGGCACCGACATCCTCCTTGGTGGCAACGCCGAGTTCATGACGCGGCAGCAGGCACTCAGCGAGGGTGTGGCCGAGCGGCTGCCGAAGGGGCAGGAGCGGTTCGTGGACGACGACGAGTTCGTCTACTTCTCGCACCTGGACGGCTTCTTCCGGGTGCCGAAGCCGGACTACGAGCGGATCTTCCAGCACTTCAAGGCCATCACCGACGCGGAGCATGCTCAGGTCGTCGAGCTCGGCGGCCTGCACATCGTCGGCACCGAGCGGCACGAGGCGCGGCGCATCGACAACCAGCTGCGCGGGCGCGCTGGCCGGCAGGGCGACCCCGGGTCCTCACGCTTCTACCTCTCGCTGCAGGACGACCTGATGCGCATCTTCGGGTCGGACCGGATCTCCGGCCTGATGCAGCGGCTCGGCATGGAAGAAGGCGTGCCGATCGAGGCCGGCATGGTCACCAAGGCCATCGAACGGGCGCAGAAGCAGGTCGAAGCGCAGAACTTCTCGGTCCGCAAGCACCTCCTCGAGTACGACGACGTGATGAACAAGCAGCGCGAGAGCATCTACGCGCTGCGCCGCGAGATTCTCGAGGGGACGATACGGATCGAGGAGAACGAGGTGGTCGGCACGCGCGACTACCTCATGTCTCTCGCCGAAGACGCGCTCGACGACCTCGTGGAGACGTACGCACCGGCTGAGGGCGATCTCGAGCAGTGGGACCTCGAGGCGCTGCGCCGCGAAGTCGAGGACATGTTCGCCGTGGATACGGCCAGCGTGGACTTCGCCGACAAGACCTCCGGCGAGATCCGGGACGACCTGTGGGAAGCGCTGCTCGCCTCCTACACGGACAAGGAACAGCTGATCGGACGCGAGATCCTCCAGCGTGTCGAGCGCGACATCATGCTGCAGGTCGTCGATCAGCACTGGAAGGATCACCTCTACAGCCTCGATCACCTCAAGGAAGGGATCGGCCTTCGCGGCTACGGCCAGCGTGACCCGCTGGTCGAGTACAAGAAGGAAAGCTTCGAGATGTTCCAGGCGATGAAGGACCGGATCGACAACGAGACGGTCAGCTACCTGTGGCGCCTGCGTCCGGTGCTGCAGCAGCCGGAAGCGCCGCCGATGCCTCCTCCGCCTCCGCGCCCGCCGGTGTTCCTGAACAACCCGTCGGCCGACGCGCAGGCCAGTTCCATCTTCAACAGCACGCCGTCGCAGAACGCCGCTGCGGCTCCCGTTCCCGCACCAGCGACCGCGGTTGCCGGACATCGTGCGCCGCAGCCGGCCCGCGTCGGCGGTGACGACGCCGAACTGAAGACGGTGCGGCATGACGGACCGAAGGTCGGACGCAACGACCCGTGCCCGTGCGGCAGCGGCAAGAAGTACAAGAAGTGCCATGGTGCCGCAGCCTGAACCCCTGCACACTGCCCCGCCGCGCCGGCCAGTCCTGGTCGGCCTGCGTGCGTGTGTCCATCGCTGAACCCTGCAAAGGCCGACTCTCGTCGGCCTTTTGCGTATCCGGACTATGACGACCAAGACTGACACCCTCGCCCAGCTTTCCCCGGCAGTTGAAACCGGCTTCGCCACGGCCCTCACGTTCGACGACGTGCTGCTCGTCCCGCAGCACTCGACCGTGCTGCCTTACCAGGTCGACGTCAGCACGCGGCTGACCCGCAACATTCGCCTGAACGTGCCGTTGCTCAGTGCCGCCATGGACACGGTGACGGAGTCGCGCCTGGCCATCGCCATGGCGCAGCAGGGTGGGCTCGGGGTGATCCACAAGAACCTGTCCATCGAGGAGCAGGCGTCCGAGGTGGACCGGGTCAAGCGCTCCGAGAGCGGCATGATCGTCGACCCCATCACCCTCTCGCCCGAGCACCGCATCTTCGAGGCGCTGGACCTCATGAAGAAGTACCGGATCTCGGGCGTGCCGATCACCGAGGACGGCAGCAAGGAAGGGCGCCTTGTCGGCATCCTGACGAACCGGGACCTGCGCTTCGAGACCAACGTGCAGCGCCCGATCCGCGACATCATGACGAGCGAGAACCTGATCACCGTGCCGGTCGGGACCACGCTGGATGCGGCTCGCGAGATCCTGCACCGCCACAAGGTCGAGAAGCTCCTGGTGGTCGACGCCGCCTTCCGCCTGAAGGGGCTGATCACGGTGAAGGACATCCAGAAGGCGGTGAAGTACCCGAACGCCTCGAAGGATGCGCTCGGCCGGCTGCGCTGCGGGGCCGCGGTTGGCGTCGCCAAGGACACGGTTGAGCGTGCGGACGCTCTGATTGCCGCTGGCGTGGACGTGCTGGTGGTCGATACGGCGCACGGCCACTCGCAGGGCGTGCTGGATATCGTCGGCAAGCTGAGGAAGCGGTTCCGCGATGTCGAGCTGGTGGCGGGCAATGTGGCGACTGCCGGTGCGACCGTGGCGCTCATCGAACAGGGCGTCGACGCCGTGAAGGTCGGCATCGGCGCAGGCTCGATCTGCACGACGCGGGTGGTCGCCGGCATCGGTGTCCCGATGATCACCGCCATCATGGAATGTGCGCGCGCGGCTGCCGCGCACGACGTCCCGGTCATCGCCGACGGCGGCATCCGCTTCTCGGGCGACATCACGAAGGCGCTCGCGGTCGGCGCCAGCACGACGATGATCGGCAACCTGTTCGCGGGCACCGACGAGAGCCCGGGCGAGTTGATCCTCTATCAGGGCCGGAGCTTCAAGGAGTACCGCGGCATGGGCTCCATTGGCGCGATGCGTCGCGGCAGCCGCGATCGGTACTTCCAGGACGACTTCGATCTCGAAGGCCCGTCACAGGTCGGTGAGAAGCTGGTGCCGGAAGGCATCGAAGGCCGCGTCGCCCACAAGGGCTCTGTGGCCGCGATGATTCACCAACTGGTCGGCGGGCTTCGCGCCGGCATGGGGTATACCGGCTGCGCGACGATTCCGGAACTCCAGCAGAAAGCGCAGATCATCCGCATCACCCCGGCCGGTTTCCGCGAGAGCCATGTCCACGACGTGGCGATCACGAAGGAAGCGCCGAACTACCGGTCCGGGAACTGAACGCAGCGGCCATCTCAGGTGAAGCACGAAGGCACCTTCCTGCCTTCGTGCCCTTCCCAGACCAGGCCGGTCTCACTTCCGAGCGATCGTGATCTCGCGCTCGTCTTCGACGGTTGCGCGCAAGTCGACGCGTACGGAATCCGACGGCGGATCGAGCCATCGGTCCGGCCACTCGATCGCGACGACTCCCCCGCTGCTGACGATCTCCTCCAGCCCCAGGTCGCCCACCTCCCGCGGTTCGAGGCGATAGAGATCGATGTGGTACAGCGTCAGCCGTCCGCCGCGATGCTCCTGAATCAGCGCAAACGTCGGGGAGCTGACGTCCTCAGGTGGAACGCCGAGGCCCTCCGCAAGGCCCTTGACGAAGGCCGTCTTGCCTGCGCCCAGATCGCCCGACAGCAGCACAACGTCGTCGGGACGGAGGTCAGCCGCGAGTTGGCGCGCCGCCGCGCGGGTCTCGGCCTCGGACCGGCTCGTGATGGTCAACTCTTCTCGACGACTGTGCGGCGGGCGGTGAGTTCGAGCACAGCGTCCCCGATGTGCGCGGCGAGGTCGGAGGCATTCATCGACGTCTCCCCCTCGTCGGCCTTGGCCAAGTCGCCGGCCATGCCGTGCAGGTAGACGGCGAGCTGACACGCGGCTTCGGCGTCGAGCAGCTGCGCGAGCCACGCGGCCACCATCCCGCACAGCACGTCGCCCGTGCCGCCGGTGGCCATACCCGGATTGCCTGTCGGATTGATGTAGACCGTGCCGTCCGGCGTCGCGATCAGGGTGCGGTGCCCCTTGAGGACGACGTAGACGTGGTGCGTCGTCGCGAAAGTGCGCGCGACCTCGAGGCGGTTCGCCTGGACATCCTCGATGCTCATGCCGACCAGCCGCGCCATCTCGCCAGGGTGCGGCGTGATGACGACGTCGCGCCCCTCGCGGCCTGCCAGGCGGTCGGGCTCTCCCGCAAAAGCGTTCAGGCCATCGGCGTCGATGACGAGCGGCACGGTCGCACGGTCCACCAGCGCCTGGATGAACGTGCGCGTGCCTGACGCCTGGCCAAGGCCGGGGCCGATGGCGATGACGTCGGCTGCGTGCCCCAGCAGGTCCTCGACGCCGTCCGGGTCCAGCCCGTCCGGGTTCTCATCGAGCGGCAGCGTCATGTACTCCGGCGCCATCGAGGCCACGATCGGCAGGCACGTCGACGGTGTCGCAATCGTCAGGAGGCCGGCTCCCGAACGGAGCGCGCCGACGCCTGCAAGGTGGGCCGCGCCGGTCTTCCCAAGTGACCCGGACACGATGAGCACCCGACCGTAGTCGCCCTTGTGGGTGTCGGCCTCCCGTGGCGTGACGAGCGCACGCATGTCGCTGCGCGTCAGGAGCTCGACCCTGTGCCCTTCGACAGCTTCGACGATCTCGAACGGGATGCCGATGTCGGCGATGACGATGTCGCCAGCACGCGTCTCCGCCGGTGGCAACACCAGCGACAGCTTCGGCGCCGCCAGCGTCACCGTGGTCTCCGCGATGATCGAGTCGCCAATCGGCTCGTGCGAATCAGCCGAGAGACCCGAGGGCAGATCGATGGCAATGACAGGAATGCCGGACTGGTTCACGTCGGCGACGACCGTCTCCATCAGGCCCGTCAGCGGCGCGTTCAGGCCCGTGCCGAAGATCGCGTCGACGATGAGCGTGCACTCGGCGACCTCGGAGAAGTGCAGTTCCCACGCCTGGCTGTCTGCAATCTCCACGACGGTGAGGCCAAGCCGCCCGAGGATCTCGATGTTCGTGCGGGCGTCGCCGCGGACATCGCCGACCTGGCCTATGAGGAAGACCGCGACCTCGACACCGCGCTGCAGCAGCGTGCGCGCGACCACGAAGCCGTCACCGCCGTTGTTGCCCCGACCGCACAGCACCGCCACGGTGTGCTCGACGAGGTCGCCGTGCACGGCCTCCATCGCCGCGACGACCTGACGACCGGCGTTCTCCATCAGCACGAGCGAGGGAATGCCAATCTCCTCGATCGTGCGGCGATCGGCTTCGCGCATCTGCGCGGCGTTCAGCACCCGCATGGTGAGAGTTGCACCCACGATAGCACAGGCAGTACGCTGGCCCGATGAGCGTGATGGTGAACGTCAACGGCCGCCTTGTCGACAAGGAACACGCGGTCATTTCGGTCTTCGACCACGGTTTTCTCTACGGCGAGGGGGTCTACGAGGTGCTGCGCACCTACGACGGCGTGCCGTTCCTGTTCGACCGCCACATGCGACGCCTGCGTGCCTCGGCCGACCGGCTGCTCCTGCCGGTCCCAGTGGCTGATGCGGAGATCGACCGACGCGTCCGCGAGACGATGGCCGCCGCCGGGCTTGGCGCCGATGGCCGCGAAGCGTACATTCGTCTGCTCGTGACGCGGGGCGTCGGCGAGATCAGCTACGACCCTGCCTCCTGCCCCGACCCGACCATCGTCGTCATCACCAAGCCGCACGTTGACGCGCCAGCAACGGCCTACACGGACGGCGTCACCGTCTCGCTCGTCAGCGTCCTGCGGAACCATCCAGGCTCGGTGAATCCGATCATCAAGTCGAACAACCTGCTGAACAACGCGCTTGGCCAGCAGGAGGCGCTGCGCAAGGGCGCGTTCGAAGCGGTGATGCGCAACTACCGCGGCGAAATCGCCGAGTGCGCACAGTCCAACATCTTCATCGTCAAGGACGGGGTGGCGCTCACGCCACCGGTCGATGCCGGGCTGCTCGTGGGGATTACGCGGGAGTTCCTGTTCGAGGTGGCGCGGGAGGTCGGCGTGCCGATGCGCGAGCAGGTGATCCGCGACGTCGATCTCTTCGGCGCGGACGAGTGCTTCCTGACGAGCACCACACGCGAGGTCGTGCCGATCGTTCGGGTTGACGAGCACGTGATCGGATCAGGCAAACCCGGTCCGATCACGCTGCAGCTGCTGCGGGCGTTTCAGGCGCACGCCCGGGCGCAGGCAGCGGTGGAGACGACGAACACCGTACGCCGGTAGCGCAAGAACACAGGAACGCCGGAACGCTCACACGCAGGAAAGGCACGAAGGGCGGACCTTCGTGCCTTCCTGGGGTTCCCTACGCCTCGGCGTATTCCTCGATTGGCGGGCAGGAGCAGATCAGGTTGCGATCGCCGTACGGGTTGTCGATGCGCCCGACCGACGGCCAGAACTTCCGCGCGCGCACGAACGGCAGCGGATACGCGGCCTGATGCCGGGAGTACTTGTGGGTCCACTCGTCGGCTGACACGGCGGCCGCCGTGTGCGGCGCGTGCTTGAGGACGTTGTCCTTTGGATCTGCTTTCCCGTCGATGACGTCCTGAATCTCCTGCCTGATCGCGATCATCGCGTCGCAGAACCGATCCAGTTCGGCCTTCGGCTCACTTTCCGTCGGCTCGACCATCAACGTGCCAGCGACCGGGAACGACACCGTTGGCGCGTGGAAGCCGTAGTCCATCAGCCGCTTCGCCACGTCAGTCTCGTCGATTCCGCTGACTGCCTTCAGCGGACGGAGATCGAAGATCATCTCGTGCGCCACGCGGCCGTTCTCGCGGGTGTAGAGCACCGGGTAGTACGGCTCCAGTCGCGACTTGATGTAGTTCGCGTTGAGGATGGCGTAGCGGGTCGCGTCGGTCATGCCGTCCGCGCCGAGCATGCGGATGTACGCGTACGAGATCAGCAGGATGCTCGCGCTCGACCAGGGGGCCGCCGCGACCGCATGGATCGGCTTGGCTCCACCGGTCCTCACGACCGAGTGCCCCGGCAAGTACGGCGCGAGATGCGCGGCGACGGCAATCGGCCCCATACCCGGACCACCCCCGCCGTGCGGAATCGCAAAGGTCTTGTGCAGGTTCAGGTGGCAGACGTCGGCGCCGATGGCCGCGGGGCTCGTGAGGCCGACCTGCGCGTTCATGTTCGCGCCGTCCATGTACACCTGCCCGCCGTGCTCGTGCACGATGGCGCAGATGTCCTGGATGCTCTCCTCGAACACGCCGTGCGTGGACGGGTACGTGACCATCAGGCACGATAGATGGTCCTTGTGCTGCTCCGCCTTTGCGCGCAGGTCGGCAACGTCGATGTTGCCTTCCTTCGTGCTGGCGACCACGACCACCTTCATGCCGGCCATCGCCGCGCTCGCCGGGTTGGTCCCGTGCGCCGACGCGGGGATGAGCACCACGTCCCGATGCGTGTCGCCCCGGTCGTGGTGATACGCGCGGATCACCATGAGGCCCGCGAACTCGCCCTGCGCGCCTGAGTTCGGCTGCAGCGAGACGGCGGCGAACCCCGTCACCTTCGCGAGCGCGGACTCCAGCTCCGCGAAGATCTGGTGGTAGCCCGCGACCTGCTCGACGGGGACGAAGGGATGCGGCTTCGAGAACTCCGGCCAGGTGATCGGCAGCATCTCGGAGGCCGCGTTCAGCTTCATCGTGCACGAGCCGAGCGGAATCATCGACGTGTCGAGCCCGATGTCCTTCCGCTCGAGCCCACGGATGTACCGCATCATCTCCATCTCGGAGTGATGCTGGTTGAACACGGGGTGCGTCAGGAAGCCCGAGGTGCGTGCAAGGTTCGACGGGTAGCTCGCATCGAGCGCCACGAGCGTCGGCGTCCTGGCCGACTTCCCGATTGCCGTCGCAAACACTTCGACGATCCGCGCAACGTCACCACCGTCGGCGGCCTCGTCGAGCGCGATGTTGATGGAACCGTCCGCGCGGTAGCGGAAGTTGATCCGCGCGGCCTCCGCGGCCGTACGCACCGCACGCGGGTCCGCGCCGGCGATGCGCAGCGTGTCGAAGTAATGCGCGTTGACCTGCCGGAGGCCGAGGACGGTCAGTTCCTGCGCAAGGAGCGCGGTCAGCGCGTGCACCCGCTCGGCGATGGCCGTGATGCCCCTGGGACCGTGGTACACCGCGTAGAGCCCGGCGATATTCGCCAGCAGCGCCTGCGCCGTGCAGATGTTCGAAGTGGCCTTCTCGCGGCGGATGTGCTGCTCACGGGTCTGCAGCGACATGCGATACGCCGTATGCCCGTGGGCGTCAACGGACACGCCGATGATGCGGCCCGGGGCCTGGCGGACGTGCTTCTCCTTCGTGGCGAAGAACGCCGCGTGGGGGCCTCCGTAGCCCATCGGCACGCCGAATCGCTGCGAGCTGCCGAGGACGATGTCCGCGCCCATCTCGCCAGGCGGCGTGAGCAGGGCCAGACTCAGGAGGTCGGTCGCCACCGCGACGAGCACTCCGGCCGCATTCGCCTTCGCGATGAAGCCGCGCAGGTCGTGGACGACTCCGGCTTCGTCCGGAGACTGGACGAGCGCTCCGTACATGCGGTCGCTGAAATCGACCCTGTCCATCGCGCCAATCACCAGCTCGATCCCGAGCGGCTCGGCGCGCGACTTCAGCACCTCGATCGTCTGAGGGTAACAGCTGTCCGAGACAAAGAACTGCGACGGCCCGACCACGTGATCGATCCGCTTCGCCTGCACGCGGTGCAGCAGCGTCATTGCTTCTGCGGCGGCGGTGGCCTCGTCCAGCAACGACGCGGTCGACACCTCCATCCCCGTCAGGTCCGCCACCATCGTCTGGTAGTTCAGGAGCGCTTCGAGCCGCCCCTGCGCGATCTCCGCCTGATACGGCGTGTAGGGTGTGTACCAGCCCGGGTTCTCGAGGACGTTCCGCAGGATGACGCTCGGCGTGACGCAGTCGTAATAGCCGAGGCCGATGTAGGAGCGGAACAGCTGGTTCTTGCCGGCAATACCGCGCAGGTCGCGCAGGAAGGCGTGCTCGGACATGCCGTTCGGCAGGTCGAGCGGTTCGCGCGAGCGGATCCGCCCGGGGATGGCCTCACCCATCAACGCGTCGACCGACGGCGCACCAACCACCGTCAGCATGTCCGCCGTGTCGGCGGCGTCGGGTCCGATGTGACGGGTCTGGAAGACGTCGTGATCGAGGATGCTCATTTCACCAGGTCGGAGTACTGGGTCACGTCGAGGAGCTGGTCGGCTTCGCCCGGGTTCGACAGTTTGATGACCACCATCCAGCTGCCGTGCGGATCGCTGTTCACCGCTTCGGGCTTCTCCTTCAGTGCGGCGTTCACCTCCACCACCTCGCCCGACACCGGCGCGTAGATCTCCGAGACCGCCTTGACCGATTCGATGTTGCCGACCGACTCGCCGGCCTTCACGGTGGACCCAACCTCGGGCAGTTCGAGATAGACCACGTCGCCGAGCTGGGCCTGTGCGTAGTCGGTAATCCCGACCTTGCCGCGATCGCCCGACAGCTCAATCCATTCGTGGTCCTTCGTGTACTTGAAGCCTGCCGGATAGGCCATCACTTTGTCCTCTTGTAGAAGGGGGTCGGCACGACCCTCGCCTTCAGGCGACGGCCGCGAATGTCGATCTCGAGTTCGGTGCCCGCAGCCGACAGCGCGGTCGGCACGTATCCGAGCCCGATGGCTTTCTTCAGGTAAGGGGTCTGCGTGCCGCTGGTGACGATCCCGACCTGCTCCGCACCGCTGACAATCGGATAGCCGTGTCGCGCGATGCCGCGGTCGATCATCTCAAAGCCCACGAGCTTGCGGGTGGTGCCTTCGGCCTTCTGGCGCTTGAGCACGTCGCTGCCGACGAAGCTCTCCTTCTTCCAGCCGACGATCCACCCAAGGCCCGCTTCCACCGGCGTCGTCGATTCGTCGATGTCGTTGCCGTGGAGGCTCATGGCCGCTTCGAGCCGAAGCGTATCGCGCGCGCCGAGTCCACACGGGATCACCCCGACCGGCTCGCCCGCCTGCATCAGCGCCAGCCAGACCTTGTCGGCCATCTGCGGCGGCACGAAGATCTCGAAGCCGTCCTCGCCGGTGTAGCCGGTACGGGACACCGTGGCGCGGACGCCGGCGACCTCGCCATGTGCGAACCAGTAGTACTTCATCGACGCGAGGTCGATACCGGTCAGCGGCTGCACCACGTCGATCGCCCGCGGCCCCTGGACCGCGATCAGCGCGTACCTCGAGCTCGCATTCACGGCAACGGCGTCGCCCGCGGGCGTGATCCCCTCGACGATGTGGGCGAAGTCCTTGTCGATGTGGGAGGCGTTGACGACCAGCATGTAGTGCTGGTTGGCGAGCTTGTAGACGAGGAGATCGTCGACAAACGTCCCCTGCTCGGTCAGCAGGCCGGAGTACTGCGCCTGGCCGATCTGGAGCTTGCTCGCGTCGTTGCACGAGATCCGCTGCACCGCCTCGAGGGCGTTGCTGCCGGCAATCTCGATCTGGCCCATGTGGCTCACGTCGAACAGGCCGGCCCGTTCACGAACCGCGAGGTGCTCGGCGGTGATGCCGGAATATTCGACCGGCATCTCCCAGCCGGCGAAGGGCACCATTTTCGCGCCGAGCGCACGATGACGGGCGTTGAGCGGCGTCTTCTTGAGAGGCGTATCGGTGGCCTGTTCCATGGAGGATTTTGCTGTGAAGGAAACAGGCCAACGGTACTATGTGCCTTCGCGCGTGGTCAAGGAAGGCGCCGTCCCAACGCCCGCCGGGCGATCACTCCCGGGTGGGCGCTGACAGGAGGTATGCGACGCCCGCGCAGACCGCCATGACGCCGAGCGCGACGACGCTGGTGATCGGCCGCGTGTGCCACGCCGCTGGCGCCAGCGGAATCAGCAGCGCGACCGCGACGCCCGCGAGCACGACGCCGACGATGAGCCCGATGAGCATGCCTCCTGTCCGTCCCATCTCTCCTCCTTCGGGATCTACCAGTTGAATCCGGTGCAGCTCAGGAAGCCGAACCAGTACGACTCGATTTGCACGAGCCACCGCACCGCACAGAGCTCCTGCATGCGATTCTCCAGGATGTTGCCGGACACGGAGATGTAGCACGACACGTAGTCGGTCCAGGCTTCCGTCATGCGGGTTTCCATGAGCGCGAAGCAATCGAGCGCCATGCCCGCGGGTCGGGTGCCAGCCCTGCCCCGCCGCCCGAGGTGCTCGGCGATGCGCCGCGGCGCCCCGACATCCCCCGTGAGCAGACCGACTTCGGCATCGGTGATGATCATCGCGATCCCGGACGGCGTCCGGTCGTCGGCGTTGATGAGTGCATCCGCGAGCGCCCGGTAGCGCAGGACCGACGGCGAGTCGGCCAGCAGCCGGCGCGCCTCGCCGATCCGCGAGTTCGATCGGGAGGAACGCGGCAGGTCCACGCGCTGCCGTCCGCGCTGCACGGTCGTTCCATTGTTGGTGATGGCGATGTTGACCGTCTCCTGTCCCGATGCCAGCTTCAACACCACCTCACCGGTCGCCTGCACCGTCTTGGTGACCCGTAGGTCTCCACTCACGGCGGTCACTTCCGCTCCCCCGTCCGCCGCGGGACGGAGTTCGAAGGTGGCGTCAGCCTTGTCGTTCCTCGTGACCTGCGCGGCGGGGCGGACCTGCGCGCCCCCGCGCCCCTGGACCGCCCTCACCGCCACTGCCCGTGGAGCCGCCTGCGTCTCTGCGGTCCCTGCCGCGCAGGACACCGCGCCGAAGCTCGGTGTCGTCCCCGCGTAGGCCGTGCCGGCCAGCATCAGCAGGCCCATCCCCAACATCATCCCGCCCTGTCGTACGTTCCTCATGCGTGCTCCTGCCGGACATCACGTCCGGAGCGGCGCCAGACGACGCCGCGTCGGGGTACGCGTGCGACCTTGCAGCCGGTGTGGCTGCCCCTGCCTCGTGCACCCGATCGGCCGGAGACACCCGGCCTGCGCCGCCGCGTCAGGATGCGGCGGCGACTGGGTCGGCCTCGTCCGAGGCCTCGATGTCCTCGACTGGCATATCCTCCGCGGTGTCCGCCGGCGCATCGACCGGGAACCGGAGATAGCTGTTCAGGGTGTGATAGGTGATGCCGAGGACGCGCGCGGTTTCGCGCTTGTTGCCGCCACACCGCTCGTAGACGAGCCGCGCGTAGCGGCTGCCCCAGGCCCGCATGGTTTCACGGCGCCGGATCGAGGGCATCAGCACCGCCTCGTATTCACCGCGGACGGCGGCCGGAAGGTCGTCCAGCTCGATGACGGCGCTTCCCGCGAGTGCGACGGCCCGCTCAATGACGCGCTCGAGTTCGCGGACGTTTCCGGGCCAGTCGTGCAGCAACAGCGCGTCGCGTGCGCCCTCGGACAGGTGCAGCACGCGGACCTCGCGATGCCGCTCGAGGAAGTACGCCGCAAGTTCCACGATGTCCGGTCGACGCTCGCGGAGTGACGGCACGCGGATGTCGACGCCGCTCAGGCGGTAGTAGAGGTCCGCTCGAAACAGGCGATGGTCCACCATCGATTTGAGGCTGCGATTGGTCGCGGCGACGATGCGAATGTCGACCCGCTGCGTGCCCTGGCCGCCCACCCGTTCCACCGCGAGGTCCTGAATGGCGCGCAGCAGCTTCGCCTGGGCGGTCATCGACAAGTCCGACACTTCGTCCAGGAACAACGTCCCGCCATCGGCGCACTCGAACTTGCCGCGGCGGCCGCGCACACCGGTCGCGGTTCGCTCTTCAATCCCGAAGAGCTCGGCCTCGAGCAGCGTTTCCACCAGCGCCGCGCAGTTGATGGCGACGAACGGACCGGATCGGCGGGGGCTCAGCTCATGGATCTGCCTCGCGACGAGTTCCTTGCCGACACCCGATTCGCCCTCGAGCAACACCGTGAAGTCGGTCGTGGCCACCCGCTCGATGCGCGCACGTAGCTCCGCCATCGCAGGCGTGGTGCCGATCAACGGCGCGGCGCCGTCGCGACGTGGCCGGCCGGGCGGGGCAGGCTGCGGACGTGTGCCCTGCCGGCCCCGTTCCGCCTCGAGGACCAGCGCCGCGAGCTGCGCCGCGTGCCCCATCATCTGGAACTCCCAGTCCGCGAGGCGCCGGTGCGGCTCGAACGTCGCCTCGAGGATGCCGCGCTGTGCGGGCGTCGGCCCGGGCACTTCGAACGCCACCGACTCCAGCCCGCTGTCGGTGCGCGACGCCGCCCAGCGGCTCGCGCTCTCGCGCAGCGCGATCGCCTGCACCGGCAGGACCTGCTGCAGCGCACTCTCGAAGGCCGCACGTACCTGCCCCGGCTCCGACCTGGTACCGACGATGCGCCCCAGCGTCGCAATCACATCACCAATTCCTCGTCGCCTATCCCGCTGCCGGCGCAGCAGCGCGCCGGCGTCGTGCTGTTCGTTGGCCACATGCATCGAGTGGTCTCCTGTGTCGTGTGCGGAAGGGAGAACCAAACGGAGTGCCACCACGACCGTTTCGAGCAAGGCCGCAAACTGTGCGGATTTCGGCGATGTTGCTGGTGCGAAGGGGACGTGATCGCGGGAAGGCGGTGCCCGCGTGGGTGCGAGCAGCGTGGGCGTAGGCGTGCGCCGTCGGCCCGCGGCGCGGTTCAACTCAGGGCGGGGACCCGACAGACGGGAGGCGCGGGCAACGCGCTCCCGCCTGTGGTCTGGTCGTGCGTCTCCGTCCCTACACGTCTTCCATGCGGTCGAACACGCGACCGACGGTCCGTTCGAGCTTGTCGGCCGCGCCGTTCACCGCCTGTTCAACCGTCGGCGCGAAGTGCGTCACCGCGACCGGTGCACGCCCGTTGAGCCGCGCTTCCATCATGCAGCGCTTGTCGCCGCTTCCCTGCTTCTGGCTGCTGTTCGTGTCCTCGAGGTGGACCTGCACGCGGGTGACCCGATCCTCGAAGCGGCCGACCGCCGAGGTGACCGACGCTTCGACCCCCTCAGTCAACCGCTGAGTGCTCTCAATGTTCGGGTCGGTATGGATCTGCACTATCACGGCGAAACCCTCCTGCTCCGGGAGCAGCAATCACTGCGCCGGGGAACCGGACCGGGGAACCAGGAACTCCCGAAACGCCGAACTTGCCAGCGTGGACCCGAATTCGGCGAGGGCGATCTGATTCGGATCCGCTCGGCTGGTAGACGTCGCGGGTGGCTTCAGCTGTGCTGCGCCGATCCTGGCGTCGCTGGCACGCGCGTGGCACGGGTGGCGGGCATGCACCAGAACAGGAACCAGTGCGGTGCCCGATCAGGCGCGGGACCGACGGTGATCTCTCGCGGCGACGCCGAGTCGACTCGCAGCGCCGAGGCCGGTCCACCGCAGCCGTGTCCACGCTGCGGTGAGCACGCGGTCGAGATGCGGTCGCGGGAGGACCTGGTGGAGCGATGGGCCTGTCCGCGTTGCGGCGACACCTGGATCGTGCCCCGCGCGGGGGCGTGAGGCGAACGTCGGGCGTCGCCGTGCGCGGACGTCGTCCAACAGCAACACGGCTGACCGGTTCGCGCTATCCGCTGGCTGCCACGCCGCTCGACGCCACTCGGGGCCGTTGCGGCCATCGCGACGAGATGGATCTGCGCCGTCAGTTCGATGCCGTGGTGCACATCGATCACACGATAGCGCTCCACCTTCACTAGCGCCCGGAGGGCTACTCCGAAGGCCGGGTGGATCGCACGGCATGGTCGACGCTGATATCGGCGAGACGAACGGGGCGCTGTGGACCGATCACGAGCGAGTTCATGCCCACATGACGCGCCGACGCAGGGATGGCGACGCGGTAGACACTCCAGCCGGCGCCGACTGTCAGTGGATCGAGGTGCGCACCATTCACGGTGATGTCGACGCGCTGCCCCGCGTCACTCCAGAGCTGCACCGCGATGGTTCGGCAGTCGCCCTCGCCGCAAGGCAGCAGCACCTCGGCATCGCCCTGGATGGTGACGGCGAACGGCCCCGTTTCGTCGCTGGTGACGGGCGACCATCCCACCCCCAGGAACAATCGATGGTGATCCCTCGCGACATGCAGTCGCTTCGTGGCGCCATCGACCTGCTCGAGCTGCTCGGTCAGGTCGATTGGAGCGGCATTGGCGAGTCCCCCGCCTGTCCATCTCGCCGCGACAGAATCCGGCAGCCCACCGAAGGCAAGATGCCAGCTCCCCTCCTCTGCAGGCAGTGCGATGCGGTACACATGCGCCATTCCCGTCCACTGGCTCACGTCCGCGAAACCGTCCTCGCGCAGCGCACCTGCCAGTGCGTCACCCGCCAGCTCACGCACATCCAGCGCATCACTCGCGGCACCGGCATCGATGAGCTGCGGCGCCAGGGTGCGAGACCGCCGCGCCGCGTAGAGCACCATGGGCGTGCGGCTCGGGTGCTGAACGTGCGCGTCAACGGCCAGCGAAGGCGGCGGAGTACGAAGCCGCACGTGACCGCCGACGGCTGCTGCTGTGAGGTTCGCGCCTGCCGCGTCAACCGGAGTCGAGTCTGGGAGTGCGCGGAGGCGATGGAGATCGACGGGCGAACTCGGCATTGGGACCCGGCCCTCGTCCGTCAGCGCGAGAGCGGCCACCAGATCGCCACGCGGACTCCATACGGCGAGCACCGGCTGCGAGGATCTGATGACGACGCGCGACCCGATGCGGATCGCGGCTTCGTCGTACGACGCCTCGGCGAGCACATCCGCCGGCGCACTGATCGTCGTATTCCCGACCGGCGTGCCGCGTCCCACGAAGGCTGACGCGCGGCTCCGCGCGTCTTCGGATTCCACGGCGCTGGCACCGCCGATCACGCCGATCACGGCACGGTTGGCAAACGACGGCACCGGACGGCGTGCACCGATGATCGCGGCCGGCACGGCGTCCTGCGCGAGAGCGGTGCCCAGTCGCATGGCCGGCACCGCATAGGCAATGACGGACCCGCGTGGCTGGTCATCGAGGAACTGCTGCAGCGACCCATACTCGAGCGGCCACTTCGCGTAGTCGAAGGGGAAGCCGCTCTGCCGCAGTCGCGAGGCGCTGGAGGCGAAGGCGAACAACTGCCGTCCCCCGCCGGCGTACTCCTCGACCCGCGCCGGTGTCGCTTCAACCTGCGCGACCAGGTCCCGATCCTGAAAGGCCGGGTTGCTGAATTTCTCGTACAGCACCATCCGATCGACGAGGAAGTCCTCAGCAAGGATCCCCGAGCGCCCCGGGAGTTGTGTGACCAGCGCGTCGAAGTACCGCATTTCGAATCGGCGATGGCTTAGGTCCCTGGCGTCGAGATTCGTTCGCAGGTGCCAGACTGCAATGAACGTGAGAGCGACGCTCGCCACCAGAGAGGCGAGCCGCATCCGACGCTCCTGCAGGAGGCTGATGATGCCGTGCACACCGCATGCAGCCAGCAGCCAGGTGCTGACGAACGCTGGCTGAAGGAACCCCTCGGTCTGGCCCGAGAAGAAAGTGCAGAACGCGAGGACGCCCGCGAGCGACCCGAGCAGCAGTCCGAGCGCGGGGCGGTTCTTCCACGCGAGCACGCCAACGCCGGCGATCGCCAGCGCTGCTGCGGGCCAGGACACTTCCTCGATGAGGCGGGCGACAACCACCGGGAACCGCTCCGTGAGGGTCGCGAGGGTCGGCGCTGCCAGATAGCCCGTCCATCGAGCCCCGCGGATCACGTCGATGAGCTCGGGCAGAGTGCTGGCCGGCGACTCGCCCCATGCGCCTTGACGGGTGCGCACCAGCACGAACAGGTACTGTGAGAAGCCGAGCGCGAACAGGCCGAGGATTGACGCGATCGTGCGGGGACGCAGTGAGAAACCGGGCGCGATGGCAATGGCGAATACGGCCACGCCAGGTCCGACCGTCACGATGCTGGTGTGGTGACCGAGCCCGATGGAGAACGCGGCGATCCCCGCGAAGAACCAGGCAGGCCGTTGTGTTCGCTGCCATCTGCCGAGGGCGGCGACCATCGCCGCGAACAGCGTTCCGTGCAGGGCGTAAACCTCAGCGATCGTCGCCGAGAACCAGAACCCCGCACCGGTCGCCAGGCCCAGCGATACGGCGCTCGCCACGAGCGGTGAGATGCCGAGATCCATGGCCGCGCGACCCACAAGCGCGACGGTTGTCGCCGCGCACACCGCTGACAGCATGTTGATGCGCCATGCCAGGTTCCCGAGCGGGATCAGCCCGAACACGTGCGAGACCACCACATAGAACGGGTAGCCCGGCGGATGCGCGGTGCCGAGGATGCGGCCGACGAACTGGAACTTGGGCGTGTCCTCGATCGCGACAAGGCCCGGGGCGACGGTCGAGGCGTACAGCGCCAGCGCCAGTGCCCCGCATACCGCGGAGACGACGATCGAGCGTCGGTTGGGCACGAGGGGCCTATTATCGCGTGCCTGTTTCGCCGCGCGGTGCCTAACGGAGAATCTGGCGAATGGGATCGGGCAGCAGCTTCGTGCCGAACTTCCAGCACGTCGCACACCCCTCACAGTCGTAGTAATAAATCGGGATCTGCGGCATTGACGCGGCCTGCGTCCGAAACGCACCAGACGAGATTTCTGTATCCATGTACGACAGCGTCTTCCCACACGCCGGGCATTCCGGTTCTGGCGGTCGCTGCGATGCCTCGAGCTTCATTCACGTCTCCTCGTGACCGCAGCATATCGCGGGGGCGAGCCATCGCCACAACCTCGTCAGTAGCGCGCGCTGGCGATTGCGTACCACAGTGTGCCTATACTGGGCTGGAGTTCGTTCGGGAACGAACCTGAGCCCTATGGTTCCGTCCACCCTGTCAGTGCTCATCGTGGATGACGACGCGGAGATGCGAGAGATGCTTCGGCAGCAGCTCGCCGTCGAGTTCACGGTGCGCGAGGCGGACTCCGGCGAGGCGGCGATCCGCAGCGCGGACGAGCAGCCGCCAGACGTGATCCTGGTCGACCTCGGCATGCCGCGCATGAACGGCGTCGAGGTGATTCGGCGGATCAAGTCGGGACCTGTCGGCGTACGCACGGCCGTCGTGGTGCTCACCGGAGACACACGCCCCACCCACTTGCACGTGGCGGCGGCCGCGGGCGCCGATGCGATCCTCTCGAAGCCGGTCGACCTCGACCTCCTCGCCGAGCACATCCGCTCAGCCGCTGCAGGCCTCGTCAGCCGGAAGTAGATCCACCCCGCCACCACGACTACCCGCCGCGATCGGTCCACTGGCAGGTTGCGGCATCGATTGGCTGCTCGAGCGATACGCCGGCCCTGAAGAGCAAGGCGTGCGGTAGCACCTCGCTCACGTAGGCGCGCACAACGCGCCCGCGGGACTGATGCCGACCCTGCTCCCACTCGAGGTGCAGATCGACCGCGGCCCCGGGCAGGAGCCGCGTGTGACTCTCGATCAGCACCCCGGCGGCCGACAGGTTGACGATCCGGACCTGATGGCCTGAACGGATTCTGCCGGTCAGGCGTGGGAGGTGCACCGACGGTTCATCTGAGCGCTCAGCCGCTCGCCGCTCCACGCCCATCAGCATCACCGTGCGATCCAGGCGCGGGTGCGGGGATTCCACGTGAGCATGCGCGTGCGTCCCGTCTCGCCGTAGACCCGCACCACGAACTGCAGTTGTCGGCTGCCGAGCACATACAGGCTGCCTGGCGTCGCCGTGCCCAGGGGCGTGAACGTGATCCCGCTCCCTGCGCCGACGCGGACGGGGTTCGCCCCTGGAGCCACGCCGCCGTCCGCGCCTGGCAATCCCGGAAGCGCACCGAAGTCGACCCCCGGGAACTGCTCCGGAATCCGTTCGATGGGGCCGACCTGGGCGTCCGTGCCACTGCGGATGTCGGCGGCCGTAACGCCGTTGCCATTCCCGTCCTCGAACACCCCGAGCGCGTAGCCCCGTCCATCGAGTGTGATGCGAACGGCCGTCGCTCGGTTGCGCGCGATGGCCCTGGCACGCGCCTGCTGCAGTCGCGCCATCACGTGTCGTGCGGCGCTCCCAGCCCGGATGGCGTCCATTGTGGCGTTCAATTGGGCCACGCCGGTGGAAGCGAGCGTGGCGGCGACACCGAGCACGAAAACCAATTCGATCAGCGAGTACGCCGCCACGGCCCGTCACTGCTGCGCGGGGGCGGGCGACCCGCCGACGGTGAGCTGCGCCTTCAGCTTGAGGAAGCTCTTCTCCCCAATCCCCTGGACGTTCATCAACTCCTCCACCTTCTTGAACGGCCCCTTCTTTGTCCGGTAGTCGACGATGCGCGCGGCCACTTTGGCGCCGATGCCGGGAAGCTGTTCCAGGTCCGCGGCTGTGGCGGTATTCAGGTTCACGACGACGCCGGCCTTGGCGGCGGCAGCCGTGTCTCCTTTGGCGCGGCTCTGGGCCTTCGCCAGCGACGGGGTCACGAGCATCGAGACGACGAGCAGGGCGAACGAACAGATGCGGATCATGGGAGTCCTCCTGTGACTCGGAAAGACCCGGGGCGCGACGGTCCCATGCTCGGGAGGTCGGGCCCTGCGCTGGGTTCACATGACGCCGGCCCGGGTCGCCCCATCGCAGGGCAAGCCAGTCGCCACGTCCCCGTGCCACGCACCTTGTCGCCGTAACTCGCTGACTCGTCTCGCGCACGTCCTCACGGGCGCGTCGCGCGCCGCGCGCAGGCACTGGCCACTGCGGCGATTTCGTCAGCGGCGGTTGTCACCTGCGCCGGCGGCTGAAGGCGCCGGTACTGACCACGTCCTCGTGGATGCGCTGCGGAACACGGCCCCGGCCCATGGCTCTGCACGGAGCAACAGGCGTTACCGCCCGGCGTGTTCAGCAGCACGCGCGACCGCCGTGAGGCTGTTCGACCGACAGGAACCCGCGTATCGTAGGCAGCACGTCCCGGAGTCCACATGCCCCGCAACATCGTCATCTGCTTCGACGGCACCAACAACCAGTTCGGCCCCGAGAACACCAGCGTCGTGCGCGTCGCGCAGATCATCGACCGCGATCCCGTGACGCAGCGCCTGTACTACGACCCGGGTGTCGGCACGTTGGCGGAACCCGGTGTGTCGAGTCAGGTTGGCGGATGGCTGTCGAAGGTGGCAGGGCTCGCGTTCGGCCGCGGCCTCTCCTGGAAGGTGCAGGAGGCCTACGGGTACCTGATGGACTTCTGGGAACCCGGGGACAGCGTGTTCGTGTTCGGGTTCAGCCGCGGCGCCTACAGCGCGCGCGTGCTGGCGGGCCTGCTCCACGCGCTCGGACTCCTGCCCCGCGGAAACCAGAACCTCGTCCCGTATGTGATGCGGTTGTACGGCGCCATGCGTGACGAGCGGCGGCAAGGCAGCCGTGGGAGTTCGGCCCCCGACGCGATGTCGTGGACCGAGCTGTGTGCTGCGTTCAGGTGGTCGTTTGCCCGGGTAGTGCCCGACGATCCTGAGGACCAGCGGCACTTCCCGGTCCACTACCTGGGCGTGTGGGACACGGTCGCCTCGGTCGGATGGGCCTGGGATCCGGTGAAGTACCCGTTCACCGCCCGCAACCCCAGCGTGCGGCACGTGCGTCACGGCCTGGCGATCGACGAGCGACGGTGGTTCTTCCGGGAGAACCGGATGTACCCGGCAGAGGGCCAGCGGTTCGAGCAACGCTGGTTTCCAGGTGTCCACTCGGACATCGGCGGCGGGTATCCGGTGCAGGACGGTGGCCTCTGGCGTGGGCCGTTCGAGTGGCTCATCGACGGTGCCCTCAGTGCGGGGCTGAGGCTGGATCCGGCGCGCCGCGAGAAGGTCGCCCCGTCACCCCCGCCACAGACGACCTGCCTCGAACGCAAGCACGAATCGCTGGTAGGGAGCTGGTGGCTGGCCGAGTACTTCCCGAAACAGCGGTGGAGCCCGGAACGCCGACGCGAGGAATGGGCCGTTGGCGCAGGACGCTACCGCTCAATCCGGCCAGGCGACCTCCTCGATGAAGGCGCACTCATCCGGCTCCGCGACGATCCGACGTACCGACCGAAGAACCTCGACCCGCGGTTCGTGTCGTTCGTCAGGGCCCTGCCGGTGGTGACCGGGCCGCTCCCCTACGCCCCGGCTGCGCCGGCCACGGCCGAGGTTGCGGTCTGAGCCACCCGGAGGCGCCGGTTCGGCGTCTTAATAGCGCGGGCGCATGCGCGCCCGGCGTTGTACCCTGAAATACCCGCAGATGTCCTGCGACTCGCCTCAGCGCCGCATGTTCATGAACACACGCATCCGCGCCCGGTTCTTCACGCTGTTCGCCCTTGCCACGCTGGCCATTCCCGCTGCCGCCCAGCCCCCATCGTCGGCATCCCCGGCGGCTCGCGCGATGCAGGACCCGCCGACTGCCGTCATCGAGGTGACGCCGGAGGTGCGAACAGGACGCCTGTCGAACGGCCTGCAGTACTTCGTGCGGGCGAATGGCACGCCGAAGGGGCGGGCTGAGCTGCGACTTGTCGTGAACGCGGGCTCGGTGCTCGAGGATGACAACCAGCGCGGGCTCGCGCACTTCGTCGAGCACATGGCCTTCAACGGCACGGTGAACTTCCCGGGGAGCGAGATCCCGGCGTTCATCCAGCGGCTCGGCATGCGGTTCGGCGCGCACGTCAACGCGCACACCGGGTTCGACGAGACGGTCTACCAGCTCCAGATTCCGACGGACAACGTCGCCACGATCGACCGCTCGATCCTCATCATGGAGGACTGGGCGCACAACGTGACCTTCGATCGAGAGGAGGTCGAGAAGGAGCGCGGCGTCGTGCTCGAGGAATGGCGGCTTGGACTGGGTGCCGAGTCGCGCGTGCGCGACGCGCAGATGCCGGTGCTGCTGAAGGGGGCGCGCTACGCGGAGCGATCGCCCATTGGTCGGCCCGAAATCCTCCAGGACGTCACGCCCGAGCGGCTGCGGCAGTTCTACAGCGATTGGTATCGACCGGACCTCATGGCGGTGATTGCGGTCGGCGACTTCGACGCGGCCCTCATCGAGCGGATGATCGTGAGTCACTTCCGGGACATCCCGCGCCCGACTACCGCGAAGCCGCGGCCGCTCTTCACGGTCCCGGCCCACGGCGAGACGTTGTATTCCCTCGTCTCCGACCGCGAGGCGCGCGGCACGACGGTGAACATCTACAGCATCAAGCCGGCGGGCGACCAGCGCACGGTCGGCACGTACCGACAGCAGATGGTCGAGCGGCTCTTCTCGCGGATGCTGTCTGCACGCTTCGATGAGGTGGCGCACGGGCCCAACCCACCGTTCCTGGCGGCAGAGACGAATCGCGGCCTTCTGGTCCGCAGCGCGGTGGCCACCAACGTCGTGGCGCTCGTGCCTGATGGCGGGGCCGAACGCGGGCTGGCCGCGCTCATCACCGAAGTTCAGCGCGTGGTCCAGCACGGCTTCACGCAGACGGAGCTGGACCGGGAAAAGAGCGACAGCCTGCACTACCTCGATGAGGCGCTGGCCGACAAGGACAAGAGCCCGTCGGGGCCCCTCGCGGATGAATTGGTCCGCCACGTTATCCAGGACGAGCCGGTCCCCGGCATCGTCTACGAGCAGGCGATGGCCCAGCGGTTCCTGCCGGGCATCTCGCTCGCCGAGGTGAACGCACTCGCCAGGGAGTGGATCCCCGAGAGCGACCGGGTCATTGCGGTGACGGCACCCGAACGGCCAGGCCTGGCCCTGCCGAGCCAGGCCCGTCTCGCCTCGGTGATCTTCACGGCCAGCAACGCCAAGGTCGACGCCTATGTGGACCGCGTCAGTTCGCAGCCTCTCCTGGCGCAGGCCCCGACGCCAGGTCGCGTCGTGCGCGAGTCGGCCCGCGCGGATGTTGGCGTCACCGAGTGGCAGCTCTCCAACGGCGCGCGCGTCGTCCTCAAGCCGACGACGCTGAAGGAGGACGAGATCCTGTTCCGTGCCTACAGCCCCGGCGGCACCTCGATGGCGAGCGATCAGGATCTGGTGCCCGCGGAGACCGCCGACGAGGTGGTCAGCGAGGGCGGGCTCGGCGCCTTCTCCCGGATCGACCTGAACAAGCTGCTGGCGGGCGCCACGACCGCGGTGCGCGCGGACATCGGCGAGAACGAGGAAGGCATGCGGGGCGGCTCGGCGAAGAAGGACGTCGAGCGCATGTTCCAGTTGATCTACCTGAACTTCACGGCACCCCGGGCGGACGCCGCGCAGTTCGACGCCTTGAAGTCGCGGTTGCGGACGATGCTGGCGAACCAGCAGGCGTTGCCGGACGCCGCATTCCGAGCGGCCCTGACGTCCGCGTTGACGCAGGATAACCCGCGGGCGCGTCCGCTCACGCCAGCGGAGATCGACCAGATGAACCTCGAGCGGTCACTCGCCTTCTACAGGAACCGCTTCGCCGATGCGAGCGACTTCACCTTCGTCTTCGTCGGCAGCTTCGACACCGCCACGATGCGACCGCTCGTCGAGAAGTATCTGGCGAGCCTCCCGGCGCTGCAGCGCGCGGAACGTCCGGTCGACCGCGGCATCCGTCCTCCCGCGTCGGTCGTCGAACGGCAGGTCGTCAAGGGCGTGGATCCCCGCAGCCAGGTCGCGATCGTGTTCAGCGGCGGATTCGAGAACACGCCTCTCAATCGTCTCCTGATCAAGACCATGGGCGAAATGCTCGGTGGCAACCTGCACCACGTGCTGCGCGAGGAACTGGGTGGCACCTACGGCGTCAACGTGGACTCGCAGTTCGAGAAGACGCCCACGCAGCAGTACCGCATCTCCATCGGCTTCAGCTGCGATCCCGCCCGCCTCAAGGAGCTGACCGATGCGGCGTGGGCCGAGATTCGAGCGTTCGCGGAACGGGGTCCCTCGGCAGACTATCTCGCTGGCGTGCGCCGGCAGATGGACCGCGAGCTGGAGACCGGCTATCAGGAGAACGCGGACCTGCTCAATGACCTGATGGACGCGATCGAGAACGGCGAAGATGTCGGGACCGTGTTCAACCAGCGCGCGCTGTTCGATCAGATGACCGTCGCCGGCCTCCGCGCCGCCGCGCGCCAGTTCCTGGACATGTCCAAGTACGTCCAGGTCACGCTCCGGCCAGAGGCGAATGGTCCGAAGTGAGCACTCCGGACATGCGGCGTCAGACGCTCTGGATTTGACGTCTCACTTCTGACGTCCGAGCGAGAGCACGGCCGGCAGGTTCTGATACAGGATGAACGCGGCGATGCACACGAGGAACAGCGCGAAGCCGCGCCGCAGCTTGTCCTGCGACACGTAGCGATGGGCCCACGTGCCGGTCCAGATCCCCGGGAGGGTGCCAGCGGTGACCAGGGCCATCGGCACCCACGCGAAATGGGCGCGACCGAGGTAGCTGGAGAATCCGACCGCCGAGTTCCACGCAATCACCGCCAGTGACGTGCCCACGGCCGTTCGCATGGATACGCCCAGCAGCACGAGCGCGGGCACGATCAGGAACCCGCCTCCCACACCCACCAGCCCGGTCAACACGCCCACCGCGAGCGCTTCACCGACGACGAGCGCCAGCGGCATCGACCGGGGCGCCTGTTCCCCCGCTGCAGCGACGTCTCGCCGTCCGCGGAACATGAACACCGCGGCCGCGAGCATCACCACCCCGAAGATGGCGAGTTGCAGCGCGCCAGAGACGTACGCGGCGAGCCTCGCGCCCGCCCATGTTCCGCCGGTCGCAGCGCCGCCGAACAACGCGGCGGTCCGCAGGTCGACGTTGCCCCGGCCGTAGTGGCCGAACGCGCCGACGACGCTCGTCACGCCGACCACGGCGAGGCTCATGGCGACGGCGTCCTTCGGCGGGAATCCAAGGACGTACACGAAGATCGGGACGGTCAGAATGGACCCCCCGCCGCCGAGCAGCCCGAGTGCGGCGCCGATGACGAACCCGAGCAGGACGGCAGTGAGGGTCATCGGCGGAGTGTGGCGTGGTGTCGTGGTCTACGACGCCGAGGCTGCGGCCGTCGGCGCCTGATGGTAGTGCGCGAACTCGTCGTTCACGTCCACCGCCTCGATCCCGAGCCGTTGGAGGAGCGACACGGCCGCGGCTGCCCGCGCCCCACTGCGGCAGTGGACCAGGATGGGCCTGTTCGTCGGCAGCTCACGGTGCCGCTGCAGCAGCCGCGTGTGCGGGATGTGGAGGGCACCGGGCACGTGGCCCGCTTCGAACTCAGCGGTGCCGCGCACGTCGAGCACCACCCCGCGCCCGCTGGACCGCCACGCTTCGAGTGCGGCCATGTCGACGGTTGGCGTGGTGGCGAGGCCGCCGCCAGCTGCGGCCCACGCCTCGAGGGCGTCGGGCGTGACATAGCCGCGAACATGATCGATGCCCACCCGCACCAGTCCGCGCACGGCGAGGTCGAGCCGCTCGCGCTCGACGACGAGCACGACGGGACGATCGGGATCCGCGTACGATCCCGCAATCGCCGAGAACTGGTAGTCCAGGTCCGACAGGATCGACCCACGGATGTGGCCGGCGAAGAAGGCCTGCCGCGTCCGCGTGTCCAGCACCGTGACGTCGAGGTTGCGATCGAGGCTCGCAATGGCATCGCCCACGATGGCCTCCGGCTTCGGCAGTTCGCGCAGAACGGCGGGCCCCCGGCGGTTCGTGTGCTTCATGCGTGCGAAGTAGGCTGGCGGCTCTGGCTGACCCGCCAGGATGAACTCGACGAAGTGGTCCTCGGAGTCGGTCGCGCGGATGGACGGGTTGGTCCGCAGCTCATAACCGACCGTGGACGTCGGCACGTCCCCCAGCGACTTGCCGCAGGCGCTCCCGGCCCCGTGCGCAGGCCACACCTGCAGGAACTCGGGCAACTGCTTGAAGACCCGATCGATCGAGCCGAACTGGGCCCGCGCGGACGGCACCATGACGCCAGCGACTCCCGCCGCGCGCTCGAGCAGGTCCGGTCGTCCGACGTCGCCGACGAACACGAAATCGCCGCTGGCCAGCGCGATGGGGACCGTCGCGCCCGAGCCGGCATCCCGAACGAGGTAGCTCAGGTGCTCGGGCGTGTGCCCCGGCGTGTGCACGGCGGTGAACTCGATGTTGCCGACCATGAAGGTGTCGCCCTCACCCAGCAGCCGATGTCGGTAGCTCGAACCGAGGAGCCACTCGTACTGCCAGTCCGACCCGCCCTCCTTCGAGGCGTAGACGAGCACGTCGCGCTCGGCCATCTCCCGCAGCCCGGTCACGTAGTCCGCATGGATGTGCGTGTCCACAGCCGCGACGATGCGCAGGTGGTGGCGGGCCGCCTCGGCGAAGTAGCGATCGACGTCCCGCTCGGGGTCGATCACGATGGCCTCACCTGTGCGGGGGCAACCGACGAGGTACGCGAACTGGGCAAGCCCCGGGTCGGCGATCTGCCGGACGAGCATGGATGTCCTCCGCTCTACGGATGCACGAACGGGCGGTCCGGTGACAGCGTTCCGGCGTCAGACGTCAGAACAGCCGGGCCTCAACGTGGCTTGCCGGTCATCACGGGCGACTCGGCGAACAGTTCCACGTCCGGGTGGTGACGGTGGAAGTAGTTCAGCTCCCACTCCGACTCGAACAGGATCACCGGACGGTCATACCGATCCGTCGCCACGATGCTGGCGCCGCCGGGCCGCACGGTATCGGACGTGCCGAGCCAGCGCGCGCACGTGTGGTTCATCGGGTCGATCTCCGCGGCCACGCCGTACTCGCTCCGCAGGCGGCTCACGATCACGTCGTACTGCAGCGCGCCGACGACGCCGATGATCGGCTCGCGACGTCCAGCCGCCGTGTAGAACACCTGCATCAGCCCTTCTTCCTCGAGCTGCTGAATGCCCTCGTCGAACTGCTTGTACCGCGTGTCCTTCAGGCGCGCACGGCCGAAGTGCTCGGCCGGAAACCGAGGCAGGTCGGGGAATCGCAGCGGCGGACCCGCGTGCAGGGTGTCGCCAATGCCGAGCTGCCCCGGGTTGACCAGGCCGATGATGTCGCCGGCGTAGGCCACTTCGATCGTCTCGCGGTCGCGACCGAAGAACCGGTACGCGCGCGAGGCGCGCAGCGTTCTCCCCTGCCGCGAATTGATGATCGACATGTCCTTGAGAAAGCGGCCCGAGCAGACCCGCACGAACGCGATGCGGTCACGATGCCGCGGGTCCATGTTTGCCTGAATCTTGAAGACGAACCCGGCGAAGCGTTCATCAGTGGCAGGCACGGGCCCGATGTCCGCCTGCCGCGCGCCCGGGCACGGGGCGAACTCGACCAGTGCCTGCAGGAACGGTTCGAGCCCGAAGTTCGTGAGGGCGCTGCCGAAGAAGACCGGGGTCTGTGTCCCAGCGAGGTAGGCAGCCAGGTCGAACCCGGTGCCCGCCTCTTGGATCACCTGCAGCGACTCGCGGAAGTGTGCGTAGAGATCCGACCCGATCATCTCCACGGCGCCGGGATCGTCCAGAGCGGACAGGTCTACGGGCGCCCGGTATTGCCCCTGCGCCTCCCGCTCATACCGCAGCAGCGTCTGCGTCCGCAGGTCGTACACGCCGCGGAACCGTTCGCCGGACCCGATCGGCCAGTTCACCGGTGCCGCTGCGATCCCGAGCGTGCGCTCCACGTCATCGATGAGCTCGAGCGGATCGCGCGTGGGACGGTCGAACTTGTTGATGAACGTCAGGATCGGCAGCCGGTGACGACGGCAGACCTCGAAGAGCTTGCGGGTTTGCGGCTCGACGCCGTTTGCCGCGTCGATCACCATGACGACGCTGTCGGCGGCGATCAGGGCGCGGTAGGTGTCCTCGCTGAAGTCGTTGTGGCCCGGCGTGTCGATGATCGACATGCGCCGCCCCTGCAGCTCGAACTCGAGCGCCGCGGACGTGATCGAGATGCCGCGCTGCTGCTCCATCTCCATCCAGTCCGACGTGGCCGCCCGTCGTCCTGCGCGGCCGCGGACGGCGCCGGCGAGCTCGATGGCGCCGGCGTACAGCAGGAGCTTCTCGGTGAGCGTGGTCTTGCCCGCGTCGGGGTGCGAGATGATGGCAAACGTGCGACGACGGGAAACCTCCCGCTCGAGCTCGGCGTGAAGCGAGGTCGCCGATCCGGACGGCGGGTGGGCGGACGACTGGTCGGCTACGGATGACACACCCCGATCCTAATCGGTTTGCCGAGCTGGTGTGGAGATTGCGACGATCGGTGGGATGAGCCAGGAGCGGCCATCGACCATGAACATCCGGATTTTCGGCGCGCACGACGACAGGACTGTCCAGCAGATCGAGCGCTGTGCGGCGGCGGAGCCGGACGCGCGGGCGGTCCTCTGCGCCGACGGGCACGTCGGATACTCCATGCCCATTGGTGGGGTTGTCGGGTACCGGGACCATGTCTCTCCTTCCGGCGTCGGCTACGACATCGCCTGCGGGAACCTGGCGGTGCAGACCGACGTGCGGGCAGCCGACCTCTCCACCCCCGAGCTACAGAAGATCGCCGACCAGATTGCGGCGCGCATCAGTTTCGGCGTCGGCCGGAAGAACAACGAGCCGGTGGACTCGCCCGTCTTCGACGACATCGCGCGATCGCCGGCGCGATTCCAGCGCGAACTCCTCCCGATGGCGCAGGCCCAGCTCGGAACCGTCGGGAGCGGCAACCACTACGTCGACGTGCTCGAAGACGAGGAGGGGCGCCTGTGGGTCGGCGTGCACTTCGGCTCGCGTGGGTTCGGGCACCGCACGGCGACCGGCTTCATGAACATCGCGCAGGGCCGACGGTGGAACGAGGGCAAGGGTGAAGGTGCGATGGACGCGCCACCGCTGCTACTGCGCACCGACGCGCCTTCGGGCGAGGACTACATCGAGGCCATGCGCATTGCCGGTGAGTACGCCTACGCGGGGCGCGAAGCTGTCGTGAGCCGGGTCCTCGGGATTCTCGGGGCATCGCCGCAGTTCACCGTGCACAACCATCACAACTTTGCGTGGCTCGAGGAACACGAGGGACAGAAGCGCTGGGTCGTCCGGAAGGGCGCGACGCCGGCATTCCCGGGTCAGTGGGGCTTCGTAGGTGGCTCCATGGGGGACATCTCGGTGATCCTGCGCAGCGTCGAGTCACCGGCCTCGCGAGACTCGCTCTACTCCACCGTTCACGGGGCAGGACGCGTGATGAGCCGGACACAGGCAGCCGGGAAGCAGCGCTGGGTCGCCGGGCGCGACGGTCGCAAACGCCCGCAGCGGCTCTCGAACGGACTCGTGGACTTCGACGCGGAGCGGCGCACGCTCGCCGCCCGGGGCATCATCCTGCGCGGGGCGGGCGCGGACGAAGCGCCGCCTGTCTATCGCCCGCTGCGCTCGGTGCTCGAGGCGCACGCTGGGACGATCGACATCGTTCACACCCTCACGCCGCGCATCGTCGTCATGGCGGGCAGCGACGAGTACGACCCGTACAAGGACTGACGGGGGAACCGCAGCTCGTCGCGTATGGCTGATTGCATCCTGCCGGGAGGTCGCTGAACGCGAAACGCGGCACGGCGGATCGGTGGGCACGCTGCTCGATGATCCCGAGCAGCGTGCGAGAGAGGTCAGGCGCGAACGGTGGCGGAGGACTCCTCGCGGCACCAGTCGAGCGTGCGGCGAATCCCCTCCTCCATGCTCACGATCGGGTGGTAGCCAAGGAGGCGTTCGGCCTTGCGGATGTCGGCCTGTGAATCCCGCACATCGCCGACGCGCGACTCGGCGTAGATCGGCTCAATGGAGGTCCCGAGGATCGTGTTCATCGCGCGGAGGAGATCGTTCAGCGAGATACGACCGCCTGTCGCGACGTTGATGACCTCGCCGGACGCCTCCGGCGCCTCGCACGCACGCAGGACGCCGTCGACGACGTTGGCGACGTACGTGAAGTCCCGTGTCTGCTCCCCATCGCCATAGACCGTTGGGCGACGGCCCTCGAGCAGCGCTGTCGAGAACAGCGAGATGACTCCCGAGTAGGGTGAGCCTGGGTCCTGCCGCGGGCCGAACACGTTGAAGTACCGGATGGTGACGGTTTCCAACCCGTACAGCCGCGTGAACATCTGGCAGTACTGCTCCGCCACCAGCTTCTGGAGCGCGTACGGCGACAGGGGGGCGGTCGGCATGTCCTCGCGCTTTGGCAACGTGGGGGTGTCGCCGTAGGCCGACGACGAGCCGGCGTAGACCAGGCGCTTCACCTTCGCGTCGCGTGCGGCGACCAGGATGTTCAGCGAGCCGTCGATGTTCGAGCGATTCGACGTAATCGGGTCCGACACCGACCGCGGGACGGACGGAATGGCGCCCTGATGGAGTACATAGTCGACCCCTTGGACGGCCTGTCTGCAGGCCTCGATATCGGCAAGGTCCCCCTCGAGGAAGTCCACGGCAGGCAGGTGCGCCAGGTTACGCCGATGGCCGGTGCTCAGGTTGTCCAGCACTCGCACACGATGGCCACGCTGTACGAGCTCGGTGGCCAGGTGCGATCCGATGAATCCGGCGCCGCCGGTAACAAGGTAAAGGCTCATGCGTTCCGTCTTAGCAAAACTCGAACCCGGTCATCAGTTGGCCGGGAACCCGGCGCGCGAGAGCTTTGGCGTAATGCGCAGCGCGTTCGCGTAATAGATCTTCTTGAGCACCTGGTCGGGCAACCCGATGCCGTACAACTTCCAGAAGGCGTGGTAATCGCGGTAGTAGTCGAAGTACTCGTCGTTCGTCTCGAACACCCGCCAGTAGTACGGGTACTCGTCGGGCTGGTAGCTGTCCTTGCCGAAGATGATGCGGTCCTGATACTTCACGAAGAAGTCGTGCGCGAAGCGCGGCTGCCGGCCGATGTCGTACAGCACCGCCCCAAGTTCGCCGTAGACGTTCGGGTATTCGTCGAAGAGCTTCCCAAGCCGCGCCAGGTCGTTGGCGTGCCAGCCCATATGCGCGAGCACCCAGGTCACGTCCGGGTGGCGCTTGATCAGGCGATCGCGCTCTCCCATCAACTCCTCGAAGCTGGGGAACCGCGAGCGATCCTGGTAGCGGCGGTCCGGATAGAGCGCGAGTTCGAGCCAGCGCTCGTTGTTGTAATCGAGCGGCGCGAAGAACTCCGCCGGATCGGCCGTGTGCATCAGCACCGGAATCTTCAGGCGCGCCGCTGTCTCCCAGACGGGATCGAGTTCGGGATCATCCATGTGGAGGCGCGTGCCGTCGGCCTTCCTGTTGGTCAGGCCGAAGCTCTTCATGATCTCGCCCACGCCGACCGCACCCGCCTTGATGTCCGCCTCGAGCTGCGCCGCGATCTTCTGGCCCGAGCCCGGACCGACGTTGCGGAAGTCGAGGCCCGCGAACATCACCATCTTGTCCTTGTAGCGGCTGGCCGCGATGGCATCCATGGCCGGCTTGAGGCGCGCGCTCGACGTGTTGTTCGCGTCGATCATCAACGCGAGGTTCAGCGCCGCCATCGCGTCACCCACCCGGTTCACATCGTCGACCGTCATCGACTGGGGAGGATGATGGTGGAAGTCGATGACCGGGAACTTCGCGCGCGGCACCTTGTGCTCGGGCACGACCAGCGTCGACCGTGGGTGGTATTCGCGGATCTTCGGCTGCGGCAGTTCGGGCTCGCGACCTTCAGCCGGCCGCCGAACGATCTGGCCAGGAGGCAACTGCTGCGCGGTGACGATGCCGAGGGAGACGAGGCCGAGGGCAAGGAGGACAGGGAGGGTTCGTTTCATAGCCAACCAATCGCCACGGCAAGCATGGCAGGGGCGCCAGACGTGAGCAGCGCGGACCGGAAAAGTGTCGCAGCCGGTCGATAAGCCGAATTCTGTCCCCGCCGAAAGCGGATGACGATCATTCCTCTAGTTCCGCCATCACTGGCGGAATCCAGCAACCTACCCGGAAGCGCCGGACGGGCCGTCCGGTCCGGCTTGCGCCGGGTGCTTCCCTATTTGGTCTTGCTCCGTGCGGGGTTTTGCCTGCCACGCCTGTTGCCAGGCGCGCGGTGCGCTCTTACCGCACCTTTTCACCCTTACCCGACTTCACCCTCGGTCCTCCGCCCCCGAGGGCTTTGTCGAGGCAAGCCCACGTGCGATACGGGAGCCTGCCGCGCTGAAGCCTCGAGGTGCGAAGCACCGAGAGCGAAGGCGGGCGGTATGTTTTCTGTGCCACTTTCCTTCGGGTCGCCCCGACCGGGTGTTACCCGGCGCACTGCCCTGCGGAGTTCGGACTTTCCTCCCGCCCCCGCTCTCGGCCTTCCGGCCTCGAGCTACGGCGTGGCAGGCCCGCGAACGGACCCACCACTGCCAGGCCCACCTTGCGGCGCGCCTGGCCGAAGCCCGCCGGAGCGGGCGAAGGCCGGCGATCGTCTGACCGACTGCGACACGACGATTGTACTCGTCCCGGTGGCAGCGCTGTGGTGTCCCGTCCGAAGTTCCGACATCTGACGTCCGAGTTCCCAGTTCGGAAGTGCCTATCCGTCGCTCTCCTGCGAGATCTGATACTGCTCGAGCTTCTTGTAGAGGTTGCTGCGCGGTGTGTCGATGACCTCCGCGGTCTTCGAGATGTTCCACCCGTTCTCGCGCAGCTTCGCCACGAGGAAGGCGCGCTCTGCGTTGTCCTTGAACTCGCGCAGGGTGCCGGCAGCAACCGCGTCCGCGGCCGCTGGCGACGCGACACGCCCCTGGGTCGCCGACACCGACGCCGTCGCCGGACTCCGCAGCGACCCCGGGAGATCGGGCAGGTCGATCGTGTCTCCCGGGGACATGATGATCAGCCGTTCGACCGTGTTCCGCAGTTCGCGGATGTTGCCCTTCCACCGATAGCGCTGCAGCGCATCCAGCGCCGCCTGGGTGATGCGGCGCGGCTTCAGGTTGTTCTCCCGGCAGAAGTGATCCACGTAGTGCCGGACGAGCAGCGGGATGTCCTCGGGCCGCTCGCGCAGCGGCGGGACGTAGATCGGGATGACGGCGAGGCGGAAATAGAGATCCTCGCGGAAGTTCCCTTTCTCGATCTCCTCCTCGAGGTTCTTGTTCGTCGCCGCAATCACCCGCACGTCGACCTTGATCGTCCGGGCCGAGCCGAGCCGCTCGACTTCCCCTTCCTGGAGCACGCGCAGCACCTTGGCCTGTGTCTTCGCGCTCATGTCGCCGACTTCGTCGAGGAAGATCGTGCCGCGGTCGGCCTGTTCGAACTTGCCGACCTGCTTCTCGGTGGCGCCGGTGAACGAGCCCTTCTCGTGCCCGAACAGTTCGGACTCGATCAGTTCCTCCGGGATGGCCGCGCAGTTCACCTGCACGAAGCGCTCGCGGCTGCGCAGGCTGTTGCGGTGGATCGTGCGGGCGACGAGTTCCTTGCCGACGCCGCTCTCGCCCTGGATCAAGACCGTCGCGTTGGTCGGCGCGGCGCGCCCAATTGCGGCCATCACCTGCCTGAGCGCGGCGCTCTCGCCAATCATCTGGTGGCGCACTTCAACGGCCCGCTTCAGTGAGCGGTTCTCGTCACGGAGGCGACGCTGGTCCAGCGCGTTCCGCAGGCTGACGAGCACGCGGTCGCTGGCGAACGGCTTCTCGATGAAGTCGAAGGCCCCTTTCTTCGTCGCTTCCACCGCGGTGCTGATCGTGCCGTGGCCGGAGACGACGATCACCGGGAGCGCGTCGTTCATGGCACGGAGGCGCTCGAGCACCTCTATGCCGTCCATGCCGGGCATCTTCACGTCGAGGAGCACGAGGTCAGGGGCCTCCCGCTCGGCAAGCGTCAGCCCCTCCTGGCCGGTGGCGGCGAGCAGGACCTCATAGCCTTCGTACTCGAGGGTCATCCGCAGGGAATCACGGATGGCCGCCTCGTCGTCGATGACAAGGATTCGCGATCTGGGCATGTCGGGTCGGAGACTGACTATCGATCGTCGATACGCACCGTCTTGAGCTGCCGCTGCCCCACGTCCGGTGCGTAGACGTAGAGCGTCACCACGTCGCCGGGCCGCACGGCGGCCGACACGCGGGTGTAGTCCGCGATCGAGAGGATCGGCTTGCGGTTGATCTCGAGCAGCACGCTGCCGCGCTGCACCTCGGCGTCGAAGGTGGGACTCAGCGGGTCCACCCTCGTGATCAGCACACCGCGGGTCTCGCGCGGCAGGCGGAGCCGGTTGAAGGCCGCGGCGTCCAGGTCCCTCACGCTGAGGCCGAGCAGGTTTTCGCGGCCATCGGCGGGCGGGGCTGCGGGCGCGTCGCTGTCGCGGCGCCGCGGCTCGCCATCGCGGCCCGGACGCTCCGCCAGTTTCACCGTCACCGTGAACTCCCGGTCGTCGCGGATGACGCGCAGTTGCGCCGTGCTCCCCGGGGCTCGCGACGAGATCTCGTGGATCAACTCGTCGTCGGTGGCAACCGGCACACCTTCGAACGCCACGACGACGTCGTAGGGTTTCAGGCCTGCCCGCTCGCCAGGCGAGCCACTCGTCACATCCTGGATGACCGCGCCGCTCGGCACGGGGATGTGCAGTGAGCGCTGCAGGTCGGGGTCGAGATCGCGAAGCGTGATGCCCACGTACCCGCGAGAGACCCGCCCACGTGCCCGCAACTGCGGAAGGATCGCGGTCGCGCCGTTGATAGGCACGGCGAAGCCGATGTTGCTCGCCCGAGAGCTGATCGCGGCATTGATCCCGATCACCTCGCCCTGCGCGTTGATCAGCGGGCCGCCGCTGTTGCCGAAGTTGATCGCGGCGTCGGTCTGGATGTAATCGTCGAGGCTCGAGTCGAACAGCTTGCGCCCGAGGTAGCTGACGACGCCGACCGTGACGCTGTGCTCGTATCCCAGGGGATTGCCAACGGCGCAGACCCACTCGCCCATCCGGAGCGAGGCCGAGTCGCCCAGCGGTGCAACGGGAAGCCCGCGCTGACCGTCGACCTTCAGCAGGGCAATGTCCGTGTCCGGGTCGGCACCGATCACACGCGCCCTGAGCGAGCGCCCATCCGAGAGCTTGACGAGGATGCGCTCGGCGCCTTCGATGACGTGATTGTTGGTGAGAATGCTGCCGTCGCTGTCGATGATGAACCCGCTGCCGGCCCCTCGCCGAGGCGCATCACGTCGCGGCCCTTCGAACAGCTCTGGTGGATCGGGCAGGAGGCTCGATCGTGATCGGCGACGCTCAGGCGAGGCGCCGCTGCTGGTCGCGTCGATATTGACCACCGCCGGATTGATGCGCTCGACGACGTCGGCGAAGCTGACGAGCGGCTGCGTGGGACGCCTGGGCGCGGACACCGTCGGCCCATCAGCGGACATGCGCGCACGCTTCACCGGCGCCTGCGCCACGACGGCGGGTCGCATGAATCCACCCGCGACGATCGCGCCCACGAAGAACGCGACCACAGCCGTGAGCGCCAGCGTGACGAGGGTGAAGCGCCGCGACATCAGCTTCCGCCGTTCATTATAAGAGCCAGAAACTGCTGCTCATCCAGAGTTTCCACGCCAAGCTCCCGCGCCCTCTCGAGCTTGCTGCCGGCATCCGCACCGGCCACGAGGCAGGACGTCTTGCGACTGACCGACCCGGCGACCTTGGCCCCGAGCCGCTCGAGCCGCTCCTGGGCTTCCTCGCGCGTCATGGAGCCCAGCGTCCCGGTCAGCACGAACGTCTTCCCGGCCAGTGGCCCGGGGCCATCGCCCTGGGGCGCGAGGCTGTTCATGTTCACGCCAGCGGAGGCGAGCCGTGCCACCAGCTCCCGGTTCTTCGGTTCGTCGGCGAAGTCACGGACGGAACTCGCCACGACCGGTCCGATCTCAGGCGCGGTCTGCAGCACGTCGACCGATGCCTGCAGCAACTGGTCCATGGTCCTGAAGGTCTTCGCCAGGGTCGCCGCGGCCTTCTCTCCCACGTGCCGGATCCCGAGCCCATAGATGAGCCGTGCCAAATCGTTCTGTTTGCTGCGCTCGATCTCCGCGACGATGTTGCGGCCGACCTTGCCGAGCTTGCGGGGGCGCGCCCTGTCCGACCGTGGATCCTTCGGCGCCACCACCAGTTCCTCGAGCTGCTCGGCCCTGAGCGCGTAGATGTCGGCGACGTCCTGTATGAGCCCCTGCGTTACCAGCTGATCGACCAGCGACTCGCCCAGCCCCTCGATGTTCATCGCGGTGCGTGACGCGAAGTGCTCGAGGCTCCGCCGGAGGCGCGCGGGGCACGAGGTGTTCGGGCACCGCCACACGACTTCCTCTTCGTCACGGCGCAGGTGGGTCTCGCACGACGGGCAGCGATCGGGCATCGCCCAGGGCTGGCTGTCGTCCGCGTGAGGCAGGATGGCCTTGACGACCTTCGGGATAACGTCGCCACCCTTCTCGATCAGCACCCGATCTCCCTCGCGCAGATCCTTCCGCGCGACATCCTCCGCGTTGTGCAGGGTCGCCATGGATATGGTGGAGCCGGCGAGGAACACTGGCTCGAGCACCGCATACGGGGTGACGGCACCGGTCCGGCCCACGTTCACCTCGATCTTCCGCAGCACCGTTGTCGCCTGCTCTGGAGGGAACTTGAAGGCGGTCGCCCATCGGGGGAACTTCGCCGTCGCCCCGAGACGCGCACGCAGGGCGAGATCGTCCACCTTGATGACGACACCGTCGGTGTCGAACGGCAGCGTGCGACGCTTCTCGGCCCAGCCGTCACAGAACGCAATCACCTCGTCGATGCCATTGCAGCGGCGCCAGTGCGGTTCAACCGGAAGCCCCCAGGATGCGAGCGCGGTCAGCACATCTGCGTGGTGTGCATAGCCGCTGCCTTCGGCCTCCTCGCCCGCCCTCACCAGCTGATAGAAGAACGCGCGGAGTCCGCGCGTGGCGACCTCGCGGGGATCCAGGTTGCGCATTGCGCCCGCGGCCGCGTTCCTGGGGTTGGCAAAGATCGGGTCGCCGGCGGCCTCGCGCTCACGGTTGGTCTTCTCGAAGGCGGCACGCGGCAGGTACACCTCCCCACGGACCTCCAGCCGGGCCGTCAGGTCGGTTTTCAACTGCAGCGGGATGGCCCGGATGGTTCGGACGTTGGCCGTCACCTCCTCGCCGCGCTGGCCATCGCCGCGCGTCGCACCGCGTACCAGCCGCCCGTCTTCATAGGTGAGCGCCATGCTCAGGCCGTCGATCTTCAGCTCCGCGATGTAGGCGACCGGGACGTCCCCAAGCTCCGCGCCTTTCCGCACCCGCTCGTCGAAGTCGCGCAGTTCATCGGACGAGTACGTGTTGTCGAGGCTGAGCATCGGCTCGAGGTGCTCGACCGTCTGGAAGCCCTCGATCGGTCGCCCCGCCACCCGCTGCGTCGGCGAGTCCGGCGTGATCAGGTCCGGGTACTCGGCCTCCAGCGCCTCGAGCGCCTTGAGCAGGGCATCGAACTCCGCGTCCGAGATCTCCGGGTCGTTGAGCACGTAGTAGCGCTCTTCGTGGTGACGAACCTGCTCGCGCAGGCGTCGCAGGCGCTCTTCAGGCGAGAGTGTGGACACGTCCGTATCCTCGAGGGCGTTGGCCGCCGCGCACGCGTCGGCAACCGGCAGACGCCGCCTCGTCGGCGGGCCGGTCCATTGTCACGCAGAATGCGGTGATTCGGGCTAGCGGTCGCGGGAGAGCACGTAGTCGGGCAGCGCGATGAGGGCCTCACGCTCCGAGCTTGGCGGGAAGATCGCCAGCTGCTTCTTGGCGCGCTCGGCGAACTCCACCGCCTTGCGAGCGGCGTAGTCGATGGACCGGTGCTCGCGCAGCAGATCGAGCAGCTCCTGCCATTGCGGCGGCGTGGCCGTCCGCCGTTCGATGATCTCGCGGACGATCTCGCCTCCGCGGTGCCCTGGCTGCTGCAGCAGGTGAATGAGCGGCAGCGTCATCTTGCCTTCGACGAGGTCGGCGCCAACAGGCTTGCCCAGGGCCGCGAGATCGCCCGTGAAGTCGAGCAGGTCGTCGACGACCTGGAAGGCGATGCCGAGGTTGAAGCCGTACTGCTGCAGCGCCTGTTCCTGCTCAGGGTTCACACCCCCGAGCATGCCGCCGATCTGGGCGGATGCTCCGAAGAGGTAGGCGGTCTTCCGGCGGATGATGTCGAAGTGCTCTTCTTCCGTGATCGCCGCGTCGCCATTCTTCGTCAGCTGGTAGATCTCGCCCTCGATCATCTTGAGCGTCGCGTCGCACAACACGCGGACGATCTCCAGCGTGTCGTGCGTGAGGGCGAGCGCCATCGACTTGATGTAGAGGTAGTCGCCGAGGAGGACGGTGACGTCGTTGCCCCAGCGCGCGTGCACGGCCGGACGGCCGCGGCGCGTATCGGACTCGTCGATGATGTCGTCGTGAACGAGGGTGGCCGAGTGGATGAACTCGACGGCTGCCGCGAAGAGGACCGCGCGATCGCCCGTGTAGCCGAGGAGCCGCGCGGCCATGAGCAGCACTGCGGGGCGGACACGCTTGCCCCCGCCCTGCTGGATGTACCGGCCCATGGTCGGGATGATCGCGACCTGTGATTCGACCTGACGGCCGAACTCGAGATCAACCAGTTCGAGATCGCGGCGGATTGGCTCGAATATCTGCGAAAGGGCCGGAGTTTTTTCCACGTGGCTCAGTCAGGACTTTATCACGGGCGGAACAGCGCGTGGAAGTTCGCCGTGGTGACCTTGTCGAGTTCCGCGACGGAAATGCCCTTGAGCGCGGCCAGCGTCTCGGCCGTGTGGATCATGCGCGACGGCTCGTTACGCGCGCCCCGGTGTGGAGCAGGCGTCAGGAACGGGCTGTCGGTCTCGAGGAGCAGGCGATCGAGCGGTACCTGCCGCGCGATGTTCCTGAGGTCCTGCGCGTTGGGGAACGTCAGCACGCCAGCCAGCGAGATGTAGAAGCCGAGGTCGAGCGCCGCGCTCGCGAGATCTGCGGTGCCGGTGAAGCAGTGCATCACACCCTTCACTTCCCCGCCGCCCGCGCTCTTCAGCGCATCGATCGTGTCGGTGTCCGCCTCGCGGGAGTGCACCACGATCGGCAGCTTGAGCTCCCGGGCGAGCCGAATCTGCGCCCGGAAGACCGCCTGCTGCGTCGCCCGCGGCGAGTAGTCGTAGTGGTAGTCGAGCCCAATCTCACCCACGGCGCGCGCGTACGGCGTCCGCTTGATCTGCTCCCGGACCTTCTCCACCGCACCGAGCGCGTTCCCATTGAATTGATGCGCGTGGTGCGGGTGCACGCCGATCGAGACCCGCACGTCGTTCCAGAGGCCGTGCACTTTCTTCGCCTGGGCTTCTTCCTTGGCGTTCCCGGCTTCGAGGATGACCAGCACCCGCTCGAATCCTGCCTCCTTCGTGCGCGTGATCACGTCGGGCAGGTCGGCTTCGAACACCTCGTCGGCAAGATGGCAATGGGAATCAATCATCGGATGCGAAGGCAGTCGGCGCGCCGACTACGGAATTCCCGGAACCCGCAGTGGGCCTGGGCTGGTGCATAACGGCGCGGGGCTTCACGCCCCGGCCATTGACGAGCTTACCACCTATCTATCGTCGTGCCCGTCCGTGCGCAGCAGAGGTGGATCCTGATTCCCGAAAGACATCAGCGCACGCGAGAGCCGGGCGGCAGGTCGGTCTCGAACCCGACGAGGAACGGCCGGCCCCCTTCGGCGCTGCCGGCGAGCACCATCCCGTTCGATTCGATGCCCATCAGCTTCGCAGGCTTCAGGTTGAACACGATCGCGACCGTGCGATTCACGAGGGCTTCGGGCTCGTAGGCTTCCGCGATGCCGGCGACGATGGTGCGCGTATCGAGACCGGTGTCGACGCGCAGCTTCATCAGCTTCTTCGACTTGGGTACGCGTTCGGCCTCGAGGATCTTTGCCACCCGGAGGTCCACTTTCATGAACTCGTCATAGGAGATCTGCTCCGCCACGGGAGCCTCCTGCGCCGGGGTCGCAGCGGGCGCGGGCGCCGGCGCGGCCGCAGGAGCAGCCTGTGGAGCGGGTTTGGCCGGTGAGGCCGTCGATGATGCGGTCGGTTCGTGTGCCATGTCTCGAAGTGCCTCCACGGTAAGTTCGATTCGCGGGAACAGGGGCGCGGTCTGGCCGAGCGCCGTTCCCGGTTGCAGCGTGCCGGCCGCCAGCGTCGACCAGGAGGCCGGATGCGCCGGGCAGCCAAGCATCTCGAGCATGCGCCCGGCCGTCGTCGGCATGAACGGACGCAGCAGTTCGGCGATGACGCGCAGCGCATCGGCCGGCACGAAGAGGGATGTCTCCAGCTCCGCGCGACGGTCCGGGTCCTTTGCGAGCTTCCATGGCTCGCGCGCCACGATGTAGCGGTTCGTCAACCCGACGAGTTCCCAGATGTCCCGCAGCGCAACGCTCAGCTGGAAGGTGCCGATCGCCGCCTTCACCTGCCCAACCAAGGCAGACGCCGCGTCGAGCACCGCGCGCTCCTCGCTCCTCGCGAGCAGGGCAGGGCTCGGCTGTGGCACGCGCCCACCACATGTGCGATGCAGCAGCGTCACCACGCGGCTGGCGAGGTTGCCGAGGTCGTTCGCCAGGTCTGCCTTGTAGCGACCCAGAATCGCCTCGTCCGTGAAGCTGGCGTCCTGCCCGAACACCATCTCGCGAAAGACGAAGTAGCGGAAGGCGTCGAGGCCAAAGCGCGCGATGTAGTCGTGGGGACGCACGACGTTCCCCTTCGACTTCGACATCTTCGCGCCCTCCATCAGCCACCAGCCGTGGCTCACGATCTGGCGCGGCAGCGGCAGGCCGGCGGCCAGCAGGAACGCCGGCCAATAGATGGCGTGCTGTCGCACGATCTCCTTGCCGATGAGATGCACATCGGCCGGCCAGAACTTCTCGAAGCGGGCCTGGTCGAGCGGGTCGTCGGACCCGTAGCCCGCGGCGGTCATGTAGTTCGTCAGCGCGTCGAACCACACGTACATGACGTGCGCGGGATCGTCCGGCACCGGGATGCCCCACGTGAAGGACGTGCGGCTGACGCTCAGGTCCTCGAGCCCTCCTTCCAGGAAGGCCATCACCTCGTTCCGCCGCGCGGCCGGTGTCACGAACTCGGGATGCGACCGGTAGTGCTCCAGCAACGGCTGCTGCAGCGCCGACAGCTTGAAGAAGTAGCTCTCCTCGGAGATCTTCTCGACAACCCCGCCACACGTGGGACAGCGGCCGTCCACCAGTTGCGTCTCCGGGACGAAGACCTCGTCCACCGTGCAGTACCAGCCTTCGTACTTCCCCTTGTAGATGTAGCCGTTGTCGCGCACGCTGCGCCACAACGCCTGCACCGATGCGTAGTGACGCGGCTCGGTCGTGCGGATGAAGTCGTCGTTCGACGCGTTGATCTCCGGGAGCAGCGCCTCGAACGAACGGGCGACCCGATCGGCGAACGCGCGAGGCGCGAGCCCCGCCTTCTGGGCGGCCCGCTCCACCTTCTGGCCGTGCTCGTCCGTGCCCGTCAGGAAGAACACGTCCTCGCCCATCAGGCGGTGCGCACGGGCCACGGCGTCGGCCACCATGGTCGTGTAGGCATGCCCGAGGTGGGGCTCGGCGTTGATGTAGTAGATCGGCGTCGTGATGTAGAAGCGGCTCACGGTCCCTCGCTTAGAGCGCAGTGGGCGGCGCGCTCGCGCGCGTCGCGTAGGCCTGCAGGGCGATCCCCTGGACCTCCTTCACCGGCAGGCTGTGACTGCGTGCGAGCGCCACGCAATCCTCGTATTCCGGCGTCGCGTTGACCACGCGCCCTGCGCGGAATGCTTCCTTGAACCGCACCGGGCCGAGCGGGGTCTCGACGGTGATGATCGCACGCGGCAGGCACTCGCGCGCCACCTCGTGATACCGGAGACCGATCGTGCTCGTCTCCTGGAACACCACGTCCACCATCGCGGCCTGCAGATCGGGCGGGGCGATCACGGTCAGCAGTGTACCCGGCCGGTTCTTCTTCATCTGCACCGGCACGTAGAACACCTCGAGCGCGCCCGCCGCATAGAGCCGCTCCATGGCCGCGCCGAAGAGCTGGGGGTTCATGTCGTCGATCTCGCACTCGATGACGACCACCCGGTCGCTGACCGGGCGATGCGCCTCCTGGCCGATGACGATGCGGAGCACGTTCGGTGTGCCCGGGTTGTCGCGGGTGCCAGCCCCGTAGCCAATCCGCTCGATGCTCATCGCCGGCAACGGCCCGAACGACGACGCGTAGGTCGTGGCCAGCAGCGCCCCGGTCGGGGTGACGAGCTCCTTCTGCACGGCGCCGCTGTAGACGGGCGCACTCCCGAGGAGCGCGAGCGTTGCCGGGGCGGGGACCGGAAACAGCCCGTGCTCCGACCGCACCATGCCGCCACCCACGTTCAGCGGCGAACAGACCACCCGGTCGACCCCCGCCCACTCCATCGCGAACACGCCCCCGACGATGTCGATGATCGAGTCGATGGCGCCGACCTCGTGCAGGTGCACCTCCTCCACCGGCATCCGGTGGATGCGGGCCTCGGCGTCCGCCAGCCGATCGAACATCGACCTCGCCCGCTGCTTCCCCACCGACGAAAGCGCGCTGCCTTCGATCAACGCGTGGATCTCGGGCAGGGTGCGGTGATGATGGCCGGCGGCATGCGAGTGGCTGTGGACGTGGACGGTCCCGTCAGGACCCGTGTGGCTGTGCGTGTGCTCGTGGAGGCGACCGTCCGATGTCGCGAACCCGTGCGGCTCGTCATGCCCGTGATCGTGGGCCACCGTCTCGCCGCTCACCACGAAGTGCGTGGCGGCAACGCCGGCGCGAAGCACGGGGACCGCGTCCACGCTGTAACCGGGCAGCAGCACGCTCCCGAGCGCCGTCCGCAGGTCATCGAGCGGCAGGCCCGCATCGAGGAACGCGCCCAGGAGCATGTCTCCCGAGATCCCCGAGAAGGCGTCCAGATACAGCACGCGCGCCACTAGATCTGCCCCATCTCCTTCAAGCTGCAGTACCGGACGTCGCCGAGCACGATGTGGTCGACAACCTCGATGCCCATCAACACCCCGGCGGCACGCAACCGCCGCGTCAACTCGATATCCTCGGGACTTGGGCTGGGATCACCCGACGGGTGGTTGTGGAAGACCACGACCGCGGCAGCCGTACCCACGACCGCCTCGCGAAAGACATCCCGCGGCTGGACGATGGTGGAGTTGAGCGTGCCGGACGCGACGATCGTCGTCCGCAGCACGCGGTGCCGCGTGTCCAGCAGCACCACCCCGAACTGCTCCACCGGCCGGCCGCCATACGCGGGCAGCAGGAACGCCGCGGCGTCCCTGGGCGAGCGCAACTGTGGACGTGCATGCATGCCGCTCCGCAACGTGCGTCGTCCGAGTTCGACCGCAGCCAGCACCTGCGCGGCCCTGGCACGCCCCACCCCGCCGACCAGCGCGAGATCGTCCGCTGACGCCTGCCCGAGACCGTAGAGCCCGCCTCGCCGTCGCAGCAGTTCGTTCGCCACGTCGAGTGCGTCAGCGCGACGTGTCCCGCTGCCGACGACGATCGCCAGCAGCTCGTTGTCGCCGAGCGCCGCCGCGCCGTGGCGCAACAACTTCTCCCTCGGGCGATCGTCAGGCGCAAGGTCTTTCATCGTACTACACCGAAATGCGTACGCGTATACTGCGGAGGATGTCCCTTCGACCGACGTTCGTGTCTGCGCTCTGTCTCGTGCTGGCTCTCACCATCGGGTGTGGAGGCGAGCCACCTGAGAAGGAAATGCAGCAGGCCGAAGGTGCGATCGCCGCAGCACGTGCCGCGGGCGCCGACCGGTACGCGACGGATGAATACGCCGCGGCGGAAGCCGCCCTGGCGCATGCGCGGGACGCGGTGACCGAGCGCGACTACCGTATGGCCCTCGATCGCGCGCTCGACAGCCGCGAACGTGCCCAGAACGCCGCACGACAGGCCGCGGACGCCAAGGCGGTCGCCCGGGGCGAAGCGGAACGGGCACTCAGTGCGGCGCAGGCAGACCTCGACGCCGCGGACCAGCGCCTCGAGGCGGCGAAGTCCGCGAAGGCGCCAGCGCGCCTGCTGGTGGCACCGCAGAAGACCATCGACACTGCGCGGGCATCTCTGCAAGAAGCGCGCGCGCTGTTCGAGAAGGGCGACTACCTCGAGGTGCCTGGGCGCGCCAAGGCCGCAACTGCTTCACTGCCCACAGCATCGGACGCGATCGCGGCTGCCGCTGCTCCAGCCCCACGCCGTCGTCGATAACCTCACGAGCGCAGAATCTGCGACCCGCAGACGCTCGCCTCAGTGCGGCGCGTGCAGCGTCAGGCGTGCGGCAGCAGGCGCAGCCACTCGCCCTCGCAAAGGACCTCGGCCCACCCGGTGAGATAGACGCTCTCCTGCGTCCACTCCACGCGCTGCGTCCCGCCAGGAGCGACGACCTGGGCATCACGTGCGGCGCCGCCGTACGCGGCCGCGGCGACCAGCGACGCGCACGACCCCGTTCCCGATGACGTCGTCGGGCCACACCCGCGTTCCCAGATGCGGATGCGTACTTCGCCAGGCGACACCACCTGTACGAACTCGATGTTGGTCCCCTGCGGGAACTCACGGTGCCACTCAAGCGCCGCGCCGAGCCGATGGAACCGCTCGTCGTCCGGCAACTGGTTCACGAGGATGAGCAGTTGCGGGTTGCCGATGTTCAGCACCACGACATCGAGCAGTTCGCCAGCCGCCTCGATCCGGCGCTGATGCAGGCCGGTCGGCACGCCCATCGATGCGCGGAACAGGTGACGGTTCCCCTGTCGCTCCAGGCGGGTCAACTGCTTGATGCCGCCTTCCGTCTGAATCGCCAGGTGGAGCGGGCCGTCCGGCACCGCCATCCCGAGCAGCGCACCCAGCGCCCGAACGCCGTTCCCGGATACCTCCGCTCGGCTGCCATCGGAATTCCAGAGCCGCATCTGCGCGCCGCCAGACGTGGGGGTGAAGAGGATCAGTCCATCGGCGCCGACCCCCATGTGCCGGTCGCACATCTCCCGCGCCAATGCAGGCTCATCGGCACCCGCGACGAGGGAGTGGCTGACGTACAGGAAGTCGTTGCCGTAGGCGTGAGCTTTGGCGAATCGGATCATTTGCGACAGAAGGCAAGCAGGTGCCAGCCGAACCGCTCGACCAGCGGGCGCGGCAGCACGTTGAACGTCCCGACAAAGAGGCCGTTGTAGACCGCGCCCTTCCATCCGCCGTGCAGACGCGACTTCACCGGGAACCGCTCGGGAACGACGCGGACCTGGCTGAAGCCGGATACCAGCTGCCGAAACTCGCCGATGCTGAACTTCAGCAGCACCGGCGCATCGTCATGCTCCAGCCCGACCTTCATCAGCTTCGAGAGGGCGTTCAGCCAGGAGATGCGGTTGTAGACCTGGAAGATGGCTTCGCCACCCGGCTTGAGCACACGGCGGACCTCGTTCACCAGTTGCTGCGGGTATGCGGTGTACTGCACGACGCCGTGGGCGAACACGAGGTCGAACACGTTGTCCTCGAACGGCAGTGCCTCGCCGTTCGCGACGCGCAGATCGGCGTGGAGCCCCTGCTGCTCGAAGTTGGCCTTCGCGAGCGCGATGGCTGACTGCGCGAGGTCCACGCCCGTCACGATCGCGCCGCCCTTCGCGAACCGCGCGAGGTCCACGCCGGCGCCGCAGCCGACGTCGAGCACCGACCTGCCCCGGTAGCCGTCGAAGTCGATCAGCCGCAGCAGGTGGTGCAGTTTCTCGAAGTGATACTGATCGAGGTCGTCGAAGAAGCCGCGAGACCCCGGAGGGTTGGTCGAGATCTCGAGGTCATGGATATGCTGTTCCCAGTAGGCGCGGACTTCGTCGACGGTGGCCACGCTGGATACTATATCGTGAGCCTCACGTGCCCCCAGCCCTGCCTCCGACACTCGTACGCGACCTCGACGCGCTCTCTGCGCAACCGGCCGACCTCCTCGTCATCGGTGGCGGCATCTACGGCCTGACGATCGCCGCCGATGCGGCGCAACGCGGCCTCGCCGTGGTTCTCGTCGAACGCGGGGACTTCGGGAGCGGTACGTCGTTCAACCACCTTCGCACGATCCACGGGGGCCTGCGCTATCTGCAGACCCTCGACATCCCGCGTGCACGCGAATCTGTACGCGAGCGACGGACGCTTGCGCGCATCGCCCCCTGGGCCGTGCGCCCGCTGCCGTTCGTGCTGCCGCTGTACCGCTCGATCACCAAAGGTCCGCTGGCGATGCGTGCAGGGTTCCTGCTCGATCGGCTCGTCGCGCACGACAGGAACGAGGGCGTGCCTCCGAGCCATCGGCTGCCGGCCGGCCGGGTTCTCTCGCGTGCGGCTGCGCAGCAGCGGTATTCGGAACTGCGCCTGCTCCCGCTCATCGCGGCTGCCCTGTGGTACGACTACGTCACGGTCGACGCGGATCGGCTCACGCTGTCCTGGGCGCTCTCTGCGGCGACGGCCGGGGCTCGCCTCGCCAACTACGTCGAGGCAACAGCGCTGCGTGTCAGCAACCGCCGTGTAACGGGGGCTGAGTTTGTGGATCGACTCACAGGTCGCGAGCACGTCGTCTCCGCAGGCGCCGTGATCAACGCGACCGGTTCGCGCGTCGACCAGCTCCTGGCACCGCACGGCGCGTCGACGCGCGTGCCAATGCTCCAGGCTGTAAACCTCGTCACCACCAGGCCGGGCCCGGCTGCCGCCATCGGCGGCCGAAGCGCATCCGGACGCAACCTCTTTCTCGTCCCGTGGCGTGGACGAGCGCTGTTCGGAACCTGGGAGTCCCCGACGCTCTGTGGCCCTGATGATCTGCACGTGCCAGATACGCACGTGGACGCGTTCCTCGCTGAGCTGAATGAGGCGTTCCCCGGGTGGGACCTGTCGCGAGCGGACGTGGCCCTCGTGCATCGGGGCGTGGTGCCGGCGAAGAAGCGGCAGGACGGCTCGCTGGCGCTCGAGGGCGGCGAACTGGTGTTCGAGCACACGCCTGACGGGCTCGATGGATTGATCAGCGTGGCCGGCACGAAGTACACCACCGCGCGCGCAGTAGCCGAGCGGATTGTGGACCGTGTTTGCGCACGCCTCGGCCGGCAGCTGCGGTGCGCGTCGATGCTGACGCCGTTGCCCCAGGTGGCGCTCGACGGCGATGCGCTCCTGCGCCACGCCGCGCGGCACGAGATGGTGCAGACCCTTGGAGACGCCGTGAAGCGTCGCACGCCGCTCGGTGTGCTTGGGCGGCCGGACAAGGCGCAGCTCGCGCACGCCGCCGCCGTCGTCGGCGCCGAACTCGGTTGGCCTGTCGCACGACAGGCTGCGGAAGTCGACGCCCTCGAGCGGGACTACCTCTCGGCCTGAACGACGGGCTCGCCAGCGGCGCTTTTCCGATGCCGGACGCGGCGTCAGCGGTGCTCACGCCTGTAGACTGTTGCGATGCGAATGCTCCGATGCGCCGCACCCGCGGTGCTCTGCGTCCTGATGCTCGCGGCAACGTCCAACGCCCAGCCAGCCACCACGGATGGTCCGGCGGGTCAGGTCGGCGCGAGCATTCCGGCTGATACCCTTCGCGATCTCCCGGTCGCCGATTCCGTCTATGCCCTGCTCGAGACGACGCAGTCCGAGCTCATCGCCGACCGCTTCAACAGTGGCGGCCTGAACGTGGGTGGCGACACGCGCGTCGGTGGGTTCCTGGGGTCGTGGTCGCAGACGCGCTTCCGGATCGGGGACATCGACATCAGCGACCCGATGGGCGGTGGAGCCGCCCTGCTCTTTCCAGTCGCCTCGTTCTGGCAGCACGTCACGACGACAACCGGCCTCTTCCCCGCCGACGTGAATACCCCGGGGCTGGCGGTCGGCCTCGATCCGCTGCGCGGAGGCAAGGCGTGGAGCAGCATCTTCACGGGCACGGTTTCCGGTGGGCCGCTTGCCGCCGACGCGCCGACGAAGCAGCCGATTCCGGTCGCGCGGCTGAAGAACTTCGGCCAGGGCTCCGGCATCGTCACCGGGCCGGTGTCGTCACGCGCGACGCTCGCCGTCGGCGCGAGCTGGATGCAGGGCTCCTCGTATCGGCGGGAACAGCTCGCGACAACCGACAGCGCCCTCGCCTCGGCCTTCGCACACCTCGCAGTCGAGACCTCGCCGGACCGCGAGTGGCGCGTGCTCGGCCTCGTGCAGCGCTCACTGCTGCCCTTCGAGTACTGGCAGCTGTCCCGTGCGCCGGGTGCGCAGGCGACGAATACCGCGGTGCACGTGCAGACGACACTCGAATCGCATGCGGCCGACGGCGCACGGTGGCGGGTGTTTGCCGGCGTCACCCAGCGCAACCGCGACAACAGCATTGGCTCCTCGACGCTCTACATCGACCGCATCGTGGACGGCCCCGTCCAGTCGGTCGTCGAGAGCGTTGCCGACGTGACCGCGCGTCGGCTGTCGGCGGGTGCCCGCATCGCTCCCAACACCGCGCGTGACGCCGCCCTCCGGATGGACTACGGCGTGGACCTCGATCTCTCGTCATCCACGTCGAGCAGCGTCTTCGCTGGCACCGTCCGCGAAGCGGTCAACAGCTTCCCGGCGCGCATCTGGTCGTACAACAGCATCCCGGGTTCGCCGTCACGATCCACCAGCACCGCTGCGGGGTTCGCCCACGCCGTCGTGACCATGTCTCCTCGCGCGACGCTCGATGCCGGCGCGCGCGCAGAGTGGGTCCACGGCAGCGCGGACGGCGCGAAGACATCCGTGTCGTGGCTCAGCCTGCTGCCGCGAGCATCGCTGCGCCTGGCGCTCGGTGAGCAGCGGGCGCTCACCTTCGGCTACGGACGCAGCGCCAACACCCTGACACACAATTGGCTCGCCTACGGCGACCCCGCCGCCGCCACGGCGCGCGTCGTCTCCGTGGCCACCCCGAATACCGTCGTGGCCAGGGTCGGCCCGGGGATCAACGGGAACCCGGCGTTCAGCGGGCTCGCGACTGACCTGAAGCGGCCGTATACGGACGAACTGATCGTGGGGTGGGAGCGTCGTCGCGGTGCGTCAACCCGCTACACCCTCACCGGCATCGCCCGATGGGAGAACAACATGCTAGGCGTCGTGAACACCGGCGTTCCGACGTCCGGCTATTCAGTGATTTCCGTGCCCGACGCGGGCAAGGATCTCGTGGATCCGGCTGACGACCGCCAGCTCGCCATCTACAACCGCCTGCCCTCAACATTTGGCCAGGATGCCTATCTGGTCACGAATCCGTCCCAGAAGCGTGCGCGTGCGTTCGCGCTGCGCATGGCCCTCGAGCACAACGGGGATCGGCTCTTCATGCTGCTGGGTGCGACCGCCTCGGCGGCGCAGGGAGCGGGCGGGAACCGCGGCTACGGTCCGCTGGAGAACGATCAGGACCAGCCAGGCGAACTGTTCAGCACCCCGAACGGAGGCAGCTACGCCTACGGTCGGCTGTTCAGCGACCGCGCGTTCACGATCAAGTGGACCACGCTGTATCGATTCCCGGGCGATGTGACCGTTGCAGGCATTGCGAGATACCAGGACGGCCAGCCGTTCTCCAGGATGGTCATCGCGCCGTCCCTGAACCAGGGCATCGAGGCGGTGCAGGCGTATCCGAACGGCGGCAGCCGCTACACGTTCACCGGCACGTTCGACGTGCGCGCGCAGAAAGGGTTCCGTGCCGGCACGGCGCGCGTCGACGCCATCCTCGATGCCTACAACCTGTTCACGCGTAACAACGAAGTCGAGGAGTACGTCGTCTCCGGCCTGCAGTTCCGCACGCCCACGGCGATCCAGCCCCCTCGTTCCGTCCACGTCGGACTGCGCCTGACGTTCTGATGCACGAGCCGTCAGGGATGGGAGGCTGGAGGTTCTAGGTTGGGGGTTGCGGGCGGAGGGTGGGCGATTGGCGCCGTCGTACTCCTTGCGTGCGTGCTGTACGTGCTGCGCGTCTACCCGCTGGTGGGCGCCGGATACCGCGCGAAGGTGCTGTGCAGCGCGCTGTTCGGCAGCGGCCGCGACCTCGACACGCACCTTCGCACGCAGATCAGTGCCGACGCGTACCTGATTCTTCGGCCCTTCAGGGTCCATGTGGACCGCACGGCCCGCTCCGTGAGCGCGTCGTTCTTCGGCCTGCTGTCGCGAACGGCGGTCTACCGCGACGGCCTCGGCGCAACGCTGCTCGCAGGGCCTCACCTCGTGACGCTGGGCCCGCCCGTTCCCCAGCGGACCCCCGTCGTCTCCTCGGCGCCCGCCTGGCCACGCGGCCATGGGTCCGGGGCGCTGCAGGACGTGGTTGACGCAGCGTTTCTCGAGCCTCAACCGCAGCGCCTGCGACGCACCTACGCCGTGCTCGTCGTCCGGGATGGAGAGATTGTCGCGGAGCGCTATGCCTGCGGCATCAGGCCGGAGATGCCGATGCCAGGGTGGTCCATGGCGAAGAGCGTGCTGAACGCGCTCGTCGGCATTCTCGTCGCCGAAGGGCGACTGCGGCTGGACCAACGCGAACTCCTCCGCGAGTGGCCAGCCAGCGATCCACGCGGAGCGATCACACTCGAGGACCTGCTGCGCATGCGGTCGGGCCTGCGCTTCCGCGAACAGTACGGCAATCCCTGGTCCGACGTGCTGCGCATGCTGTATCGCAGCCACGACATGGCGGCCTGCGCTGCGGCGATGCCGCTCATCGCCGCGCCAGGGACGGCGTGGCAGTACTCGAGCGGCACGACGAACATCCTGTCGAAGGTCGTCAGGGGTGTGGTGGGCGACGCCGAGTATCACGGGTGGCCGCGTCGCGCGCTCTTCGGTCGCATCGGAATGAGCAGTGCCACGCCCGAGCCGGACCCATCGGGGACGTTCGTGTTCTCGTCGTACATGCTCGCGACCGCGCGCGACTGGGCTCGATTCGGACAGCTCTTCCTGGATCGGGGCCGGTGGAAGGGCGACCAGATTCTTCCCGAGGAGTGGATCGACTTCAGCACGACGCCCACGGTTCAGTGCCCTGAGGGGCGCCATGGCGCTCACTGGTGGGTGAAGCTGAATCCCGAGATCGGCGGCGACTCACCAGCCGCACGTCGCATCGCAGCGGACGCGTTCTTTGCGATTGGCCACGAAGGACAGACGCTCAGCGTCATTCCGTCGAAGCGGCTCGTCGTGGTCCGCCTCGGCGCGGCTATCTACATCGATGCCTGGAACCACGCGCAGTTCATCGCCGACGTGCAGGATGCGGTGTAACTGCCGCTGAGCGCTTGTACGACTGCAGGCCCTGGCTCCTGACCTCGCAGGTCAGGGGACCTTGAACGCGTTGAAGACCCACGTGAGCCCGGCCGTCATGCCGATCGTGGGACCCGCGTTCGTGAGCCCGACGATGGCGCCGGCGTCGAGTCGCACCGAGCCGGTCGTGTAGCGTCCCCCGAGCCGCATCGCCGATCGGGTCTCTGTTCCCGGCAGCGGGCCGGCGCTGCGGGTGTTCGCGCGACCGTTCACCTCGCCCACGACCTCAGCCTTCTCCGTGAGGGCCCTAGCGATCGACACGCCGTAGGTGAGCACATCATTCTGCCGGTTGCCGGACGTCGGGTCTCCCAGGATCGCGAACCCGACGTTCCCGACCACGCGGACCGACTGGACGTTCTTGGCGGCAAGGAGCGAGGCGAAGAAGTCGGTCGTGTCGAGGCCCAGGCCCGACTCGTTACTGGCGTTCGGGAGTTTCGTGGCGAACCGGATCCCCACGGCCGGCCGACCGCCCTGCTCGGAGAGCAGCCGCACCTTCGTGCCAATCACGATGTCGCTGACGTCGCTCGTCGACTCGCCGGTGACGTTCAGGAGGCTCGACAGAGGTGCCGGGTTCCGCTTCGTAATCGACAACTGCTCGTGCAGGCCACCGTCGATCTGCAGTTCCGCAATCGAGCTGAGGCCGACGCTGACGCCGACCGTTGGAACCCGGACGAGGTCGCCTTCGAGACCGGACACCGGGTAGTGCTGTCCATGCAGGAGGTCTACCCCGCTCTCGAGCAGGACGCGCCCTGCGCCGACCGGTTCTGGATCCTCTGTTACCAGCGGCCGCTGCTGGGCATATGCCGCTTCCGCCGAGAACACCAGCACCATCGCACAGACAGCCCGCAGCATGCGCACGCAGCAGCCCTCCACTAGCCGTGAATCACCGGGAGCATCCGTCCCGATCGACGCGGCGGTGGCACGGGCCTCTCAGCCGCGATGAGCGTGTCGAGGGGAACGGTCGCGCGCAGGTCCGCCGGAGGGTTCAGCCGCGTATCGAGCAGGTGGCGCGGCGCGACGTTCTGGAGCGCCTTCAGCATCGACTGCTTGACGCCAGGATGCTCCACTTCGAGATCCATGAGCAGGCGCTTGACCCGCTGCCGCTGCAGCGACAGGTCGCCGCACGCCGGGCAGCAGCACCCGATGATCGGGAGTTCGGATTCCTTCGCGTACAGCCGCGCTTCGTCCTCGCCCACATACGCCAGCGGCCTGATCACCACGTGCGCCCCGTCGTCAGACACCAGCTTCGCGGGCATCGCCTTCAGCGCGCCGGCGAAGAACAGGTTCAGCAGGAGCGTCTCGATGAAGTCGTCCATGTGGTGGCCGAGCGCGATCTTGGTGGCGCCGACCTCCTTGGCGACACGGTACAGCACGCCCCGCCGAAGCCGCGCGCAGAGGGAACATGGCGTCTGGTCTTCGTCGAGGATGTCCTCTATGAGCTCGCCAATCCCTGTGTGCTCGATGCGGAGGTCCCAGCCGCGGTCGCGGCACGTGCGCGCGATGACGTCGTGCTTGTAGTCCTTGTAGCCGGAATCGACGTTCACGGCAACGACGGAGAACTTCACCGGCGCACGCTTCTGGAGGACGCCAAGGACCTGCATGAGCGCCCAGCTGTCCTTGCCTCCGGAGAGGCCGACCATGATGCGGTCGCCGTCCGCAATCATGTCGTAGTCGACGATCGCCTTGGTCGTTTTCTTCGCGATCCGCGCTTCGAGTTCCGAGCGGTACCCCATGGTCTGATTCTACCGGGTGGACACGACGCGCGCCGGGATGCCGACGGCCACCGCCTGAGCCGCTACGTCGTGCGTGACGACCGCCCCGGCGCCGACGACCGCCTTGTCGCCGATGGAGACACCATCGAGCACTTTCGCGCCTGCGCCAATCCAGGCACCGGAGCCGATCTGCACGCCTCGTGACGTGCGCCCCTGCTCGAGGATCGACTTCGACGGGTCCGAGAAGTCGTGATCCCCACCGATGACGTACGTGTAGGCCGCGAGCAGCGTCCCGGTTCCGATGGAGACGCGGCTCGCGGAGAAGATCTCGCAGTTGAAGCCGATGTTCGCGCCATCCGCGAGTTCGATGTCACCGTTCTTGCACGAGACGATGGTGTTCCGGCCGATGAACACGCCGCTGCCGATCCGGATGCCGGCGTTCGTCTCCCCCTTGGCGTCGAGGAGGCAGTTGTCGTCGACGACGACGTTATCGCTGATGTGGATCTTGTGGGGGTGACGCACGACGACGTTCTGGCCGAAGACGACGTTGCGTCCGCAGGAACCGAGCAGCGTCGGATACAGCGCCTTGCGGAGCGCAAGGCCGAGGGCGCCCGGCACCCACTGGGACAGCAGCATCACGCTCTCGTACCACAGCAGTGATGCCAGATCGGCACGTCCGATGACCAGCTTGGCGTACTTCGCGCGCGCACTCGTGCCGCTGTCGAACAGCTGTTCCTGCGCCTTGGGGATATTCGATGACGTTGTGCTCATCGGCGTTCAGAGCCACCCCTGGTTGCGGTACCAGTCGAGCGTGCGGCGGATGCCCTCGCGCAGGGTCACCTGTGGGTTGTAGCCGATCTCCATGCGCGCGCGGCTGATGTCGAACGCACGGCTCTTCGTGTAGAAGTCCACGCGTCGCCGGTATAGCGGCGGCTCGATGCGGAGTGGCGCGCACACCGCCTCGCACGCGGCTCCCGCAAGCCAGAACGGCCAGACCGGAAGATGCAGGGTCGGCGGACGCACGCCCGCGACCTCCGCGATGATCTGTACGAGCTCGTTGAGCGTGGTGACCTCCCCGCCCGCGAGAATGTAGGTGCGGTTCGCGCCACCCGGCGCTTCGGCGCAGAGCCGGAAGCCTTCGCAGAGATCGTCGATGTACGTGAGGTGGTAGAAGATGGCGCCGCTGCCGAGAATCGGAAACCGGCCGCGAACCACGCCCCTGAACAGCTTGAGGAGCCGCCGATCGCCAGGCCCATAGATGCCCGTGGGCCGCGCGATCGTGACGTCGACGCCGAACCGCTCGGCTGCGTCACGCGCGAGCCGTTCGCCCTCGAGCTTCGTCTCCTGGTACACGTCGCCCGGCTTGAGCGGCGCATCTTCGTTCGCGGGCGGATGCTCGACGTCTCCGTGGACGCCCACCGTGCTGCAGTGCACCACACGCGCGACGCCCGCACGGGCGGAGGCCTCGATGATGTCGCGCACGGCGAGGGCGTTCACCGCACGGTACGTGTCGGCGGGCAGTCCCGCCTGCCGGTACATCGCCGCGATGTGGTAGACGCGCTCCATGCCAGCGACGGCGCGATCGAGCGCGGCACGGTCCCGCAGGTCGCCTTCGACCAGTTCGATACCGAGCGCGTCGAGGTCCGCCGCACGACGGCGATCGCGCACCAGCGCACGGACGCGGTGGCCGCGCGCCACGAGCATGCGCGCCAGGTGCCCACCCGTGAACCCGGTGGCGCCGGTGACGAGGTCAGCCACGTTCGGCGTAGACGGTCACCGGCGAGCCGAGGAACCGCAGCGCGCCGATGCGCGCAAGCCACCGCTCGGAGGCTTCGGTGAAGGCGCGCGACCCGATCGCCTTGTGCACGGCGATCGGCAGCACGAACTGACGGTGGATCGCCACCACTCGGAAGCCGTGGCGTTGCAGTTCTCCACGAACCTGACCATCGAGGAACACGCGATAGGGCTCGCTGCTCATGCCGATCGGATGGAGCAGTTTCCGGCCAATCGACTCGAGTAGCGCCGTGCTGCGCGCAGACGGGTAGTCGAGGATGACCGCGTGGGAGGCGACGCGACAGAGTTCGCCGATGCACTGCCGCCAGCGCGGCGTGTGCATGAGGACGCGCAGACTCACGGCGATGTCAAAGGCGCGATCGGGGAAACCGATATCGTGGGCATCGCCGACCTGGAAGTCGACAGCGGCGTGTGTCTCCCGTGCGCGTTCCCGGGCGATCGCGAGCATCTCCTCGGACGCATCGATGCCCGTGACGCGGGCGCCAGCCGCGGCGAGGAGGAACGCCCCACGGCCGGTCCCCGTGCCCACGTCGATGATCCGGCGCCCCTGGATCGGGCCGAGCATGTCGGCGAGGACATCGGCCTGGCCCTTGGCGACCAGGTCCCCAATCGGCCCGCCGAAGCGGCGCGCATCGAACGCGCGAGCGTTGGCGGCGTCCGCGTAGAACGTGTAGCTGTAGTGCTCGCGCCCGTCGCTCACGCAACGTCCTTCACGGGTGAGCCGGGTGGCACCGGCGTCATGCCGGAAAACAGCGCGTTGCAGGCGCGGCGCGTCTTCTCGAGGTAGGCCTCGTAGCTGTACTTGGTTTCGGCGAGACGCTGCGCGTTTGCACCGATCGTCGCCGCGCGTCCTGGCTCTCTCAGCGCCAGCAGGATGCCGTCCCCGAATTCGGCCGGCGTGACGCCAGTGAGAATCGCCGTCTCATCGTCCAGCACCTGCGTATGCGTCATCAGCCGCGTCGCGACGATCGCCTTCCCGGAGCGCAGGTACTGGTAGATCTTCAGCGGCGTGTTGGTCCCGCGCGACCGCGGAGACACGAGGACGTCGCACGCAAGCAGGTAGGCCGGAATCTCGGACGCGGGCCGCTCGCCGGCGAAGATCGTCACATCGCCGATGCCGGCAGCAGCCGCCTGTGCCCGTGCCTTCTCGACCTGGTCGGGCTTGCCGCCCGCGAGGAGCAGGCGGGCATCAGGACGGGCACGACGGACGTGCGCCATCGCGTCGAAGAGCAGGTCGAGGCCTTGATACGCCTCGAAGGTCCCCGTGTAGAGCACCAGTGGGGTGTCCGCAGCCAGCCCATGACGCCCCCGAACGGTCGCGGCCTGCTCCGGAGTTGCCCGTTCCTCCGCAGAGCCTGGCGCATTCTCGATGAGGACGACATTGGCGTCCGGTGCGGTGTCACGGACCGTGTCCTCGAGCGCCGGGCAGATGACGATGACCACCTTCGAGCGGTTGATCATCAGCTTCTCGAACCAGCGAACGATGCCGCGGGCCAGGGCCGAACCGGTGAAGTCGAAGTTCGTCAACTGCTGCGGCAGGCTCGAATGCATGTCGTACAGGTGCGGCACCCGCAACAGCGCGGAGAGGAGCACCCCGATGACCCCGCCCTCCTCGTGCGAGTGGATCGCGTCGTACTTGCCTGAGAATGCCACGCGGAACGCCGTGAGCGTCAGCAGCGCGTCCAGCGGGAACTTGGCGGCCGACGGCCCGATCTTCACGCGACGGACGAACGGCGGGCGCGGCGCCCGGATCACCCGGAGCCCCGGCATCGAGACGTCCTGGCCGAACGGGTAGGTGACGAGATCGACCTGATGGCCGAGCGCGGTCAGGGCGCGGATTCTGTGAAATTCACTGAAAGGGGTCCCGCGGGGCTCGAAGAACGGCTCCGGCGCGATCATCAGGATGCGCATTCGCTGCTGATTTTCGCACGAATCCGTAGTAAACTCCTCCGCCGTTACCTCCTGCATGGCTGAAGAGACCGCTGCTGCCTCCGCCGGACGCCGGTACCTCATGCCCGCCGCGAAAATCGCGGTGAGCCTGCTGCTGCTCTACTTCCTGTTCTCCCGCGTCGACATCGCCAAAATCTGGTCCAGCGCCCGTCAGGCGTCGCTGCCGTGGATCGTGGCGGCCCTCGTCGTGTGGACGCTGAACGTGCTTGCGAGCACGTGGCGCTGGCACCTGCTGCTGACGGCGCAGGACGTGCAGTTGCCGCGCAAGGAGCTGTTCAACTCGCTCCTGGTCGCCAACTTCTTCAACAACTTCCTCCCGAGCAACATCGGGGGCGACGTGATCCGCATCCGCGACACGGCGCCCGCGGCGCAGTCGACGACGCTCGCCGCGACGGTGGTGCTCGTCGATCGCGGGCTCGGCCTGATGGGGCTCGTGCTGATTGCGGCGCTGGGCGCGAGCATGGCCGTCAGCCTGCACGGCCAAGGCGTCCTCCCTGTCTGGCCGTCGTGGCTGTGGCTCGGCTTCTTCGCGAGCGCGGCGGTCGCCGTCCCGGCGATGTACTCGCCCGAGGGGCTCGGCAAGGTGCTGCGACCACTCACGTGGGTGCACCCCGAATGGGTGGGTCGCCAGATTCAGCACCTCACCGACACGCTCGCCCGCTTCCGCGAGAAGCCATCGTCGTTGATCGGCTGCTTCGGCGGCGCCGTCATCGTTCAGGCGCTGGTGGTCATCTTCTACGTGATGGTCGTCAGGGCGCTGCACATCCCGGTGACCGCGCAGGACCTCGCCGTCATCGTGCCGCTCTCGATCGTGGTCCAGATGCTGCCGGTGTCGGTGAACGGCTTCGGCGTCCGCGAGGCGACGTTCTCGTTCTACTTCACGCGCGTCGGCCTGCCGATCGAGCAGGCGGTGCTGCTGTCGCTCGTGGCGGCCGGCATCACGATGCTGCACTCGCTCAGCGGCGCAGCGGTCTACGTCACCCGCAAGCGCTGACTGGATGAACCCCGCCGGTCGCGATACCGCCTTCCTCGAACAGGCGTACTGGATCGTCCTCAATCGTCCGCCCTCGGCGATCGAGCTCGCGGACCAACGGCTGACCCATCTCAACAGCGACCAGGTCACGCTCTCGCGCGGCCTGCTCCACTCGAACGAGTTCCGTCGCCTGCGCGCCGCCTGGCGTGCTGGCCAGGAGACGCACGCGGACCCCGCGGCACTCGAGCGCGCGCTGGTTGCGATCGGCCCAGACCCGTTCTTCGTCGAGCGCGTCTACGAGAGCCTGCTGGCGCGGAAGCCTGACGATGGGGGCGCGGCGCACTATGTGGGCGTGCTCGCGCGCGGCGAGCGGCGGACGAACGTGGCGCGCGCCATGGCGCTCTCGGACGAGTTCGAGACGCGCTGGTCGGCGGTTCCCTGCGACACGCAGCTCTGCGAACTGGCCAACCCGGCGAAGTGGGACAACCCGGAGTGGATGGACCTGCTCCGGAGCCTCGGCCTCTCGGACGATCGCTTCTCCATGCACCGGAAGCCCTACGAGCTGACGCAGTTCGTCTACGGCTGCACCAGGCTCGGGGCGCTCACCGCTGACGCGGAGGTGCTCAGTGTCGGCGCGGGTCACGAGATCGTGCTCTACTGGCTGGCCAATCGCGTGAAGCACGTGGTGGCCACGGACCTGTACGAGGGGTACTGGACCGAGCGGCGTGGCCGTGAAGGCGATCCGTCCGTGCTCGAACGGCCCGACGAGTTCGCGCCGTTCCCCTACCGGCAGGACCGCTTGACGTTCATGAAGATGGACGGTCGCCAGCTGGACTTCCCGGACAACCACTTCGACATCGCGTACTCGCTCTCGTCCATCGAGCACTTCGGCGGGGTCGACGGCGCGGCGCAGACAATCCGGGAAATGACGCGCGTGCTCCGGCCGGGCGGCATCCTTGCGCTCGCGACCGAGTACGCGCTGGACGGGCCTCCGGGCGAGGACGTGTTCCAGCCCCATGAGATCCACCAGCTCATCGCGCAGCCCGGGCTGCAACTGGTCGAGCCGATCGACGAAGCGGTGTGGAAGCGCTACAGTACCGTCCCGGTCGACGTGGTGCACGATCCGTATCGGACGCCGCACATGGTCGTGCACGTCTTCGACACGGTCTTCACTTCGGTAATGTTGTTCCTCCGGAAGCTTCCGTCGGCGTGACCGGCCTGAACCGGAGCTGGGCCCCCAGGTTCCGGTAGTCCATGTTCCCCGGCTCGAGCAGGTGCGGCACGAACCCCTCCGTCGAGTGCGTCACCAGCAGGTAGTTGTAGTCCCCGAATCCCCGCACGCCTGACGCCGGCACGTTGAAGTACGCGACCTTCTTCGGCTGCAGCGCCACCCGGACCGGCGTGCTCCCCAGTGAGATCGTGATCACCGTGGGCACCGGAGACTCGGCCTCGAATTGCACGTACTGCACCGGGAACGCGGTGCGCATGATGATCTCCGACCGACCGCTTCCCGAGATCCACATGCCGTTCGGTTCCGGCGGCCACGAATTCTGATCGAGGTGGTACAGCAGGACGCCGGGATCGGTGCGGTACTGCACGTGCCCGCGAAGCGGCTGCGCCAGGCGCACCGGCAGGTCGTTCGCCATCGTCAACTCGACGGGGAGCCGACGGGCGGGTCCTTTCTCCATGGGGAGAAACGGGAACTTGGCCGCGACGAACGGGTTGATGAGCATCTTGGCGGTGAACAGCGCACCACCCACCCACGCCAACACCCCTGGGGTCAGTGACACTCCTGGCGGGATCAGGAACAGCAGCACCGGATAGGCCGTGAAGAAGTACCGATTGCCGGGCGGACCGCCGCCGCCGCTCCAGGTCCACGGCAGCAGGATCAGCAGTCCGAGGGCGGCGGCAACCACCGCGCCGAAGGCGAGCAGGCGCCACGCCTGCACGCGCGCCTCGCGTGACAGCGCCCACGCGACAATGGCGACCACACCGGGGAAGAAGTACGGGACGAAGCCGAAGTGCCGGCCGATGAGGAAGTACTCGACGTTGTGCGCGAAGCGGAACGGCGCGTCCTCTGAGCGCAGGACCTCCTGTGGCGTGGACGTATCTGTCGTGACCATGCCGCCACGGCGTTCCCACGTCCCGGTGCCGTCAGGCGCGTCGAACGGGAAGCTCGCGTAGAACGTCTTGCGATCGCCGCCCTGATAGTTGAACTCTCCCGTCACCACGGCGTTCAGGCCGAACAGCGCGCACGCCACGACGACGGCCACGAACCCGGCGACGAACCCGTGCACCCACCGGCGCCGCCACCAGGCGAGCAGGACGATCGGCGCGACGAGCACCGCCGTGGGCAGCGGCTTCGAGTACGTGCCGAGCCCAAGGATCACAGCCGCGGCGAGCGTCGTCCATGGCCGCGCCAACACGGAGTCGGAACGCACTTCCTTGTAGAGCCAGAGGAAGTAGGCCGTCAGGACCAGCGTGAAGTTGAAGATCTCCGGCATGAGGAACACGCCGTAGACCGGCAGGATCGACGCGCCAAGGAACGCGGTCGTGAGTGCGGCCGCACTCGACGGCGTGCGCTGCGCGGCGAGGAAGAGATAGGCGCAGACACCCGAGAGGGCAATCAGCACGGCGTGGAAGAGCAGGATGCCGTTGACGCCGAAGAACCGCACGAACGGCGCGACCATGACCGAATAGGCCATCGCCTTCCCGAAGTAGAGCCGGTTGCGGTTCGGATCCTCGCGCTTGAGGATGCGGACGAAGGGGAACGCACTCGTGCCCCGAATCCGCATCACCTTGCCGCGCTTCAGGAAGATGCCGTCGGGCCCGCTGTGGTAGATGCCGGCAAACCGCTCGAGGTCCTTGCGCTCGTACTGGAGGTCCCCGTCATAGGCTGCGCTCAACGCCGCCATGATGTAAGTCGCCTCGTCGCTCTTCAGGCCGTACGTCGTCCGGGGCACGTCGATCGCAAGCGCCGCAGCGGCCATGGCGACGAAGAGCACGAGGCCGAGCACCGCGGCACCGCGATGGCTCACCGGTCGGTCCGTGGTCATCGCGGCGTGCGGCGGGAGTCCAGGAACGACAGATCCGCAGAGACGAGCCCTCGCGGCTGCCCCGCCTGGGTGGCGTCGTGCAGCAGTTCATACAAGCGTTCCATCTTGTGGACGAACGTCATGATGTCGTACTCGCGGCCGGTCACGCGGGCATTGGCTGACAGTCGCGCACGCTCGGCCGGATTGTCCATGGCCCAGACGATCTTCGCGGCCAGTGCTGCCGCGTCGCGGCGTGGCACGATGACCGCGTCGCGCGTATCGGTGAGGATGTCGAGCAGGCCATCGGCGTCGGTGGCCACGATCGGCTTGCCCATCGCGAGCGCCTCGAAGGCGGTGATTGGCGTGCCCTCCCACAGCGACGGGAAGACACTGAGGTCGAACGCTGACAGGGTACCGGCGACGTCGCGCCGGAACCCGGCAAAAACGAACCGGTCGCCGAGGCCAAGGGCCGCCGCCTGTGCCTGCAGGTCAGGCAGCAGCGGGCCCTCCCCCACGAGAAAGAAGCGCGCGTGAGGCCGCTCGCGCAGCACGAGGGCGGCCGCATCGATGAGGTAGCTGTTCCCTTTCGAGTCGTGAAGGCGCGTGATGGTGCCGATGGCGAAGTCGCCTGGCACCAGGCCAAGCTCGGCGCGGACAGCCGCCACGTCCGCGGCGTCACGGTCGCGACTGAACTCCTCGAGCGGAACGCCGAGATAGACGACACGCACCTTCTTCTCGGGAATGAGCCGCGCCTGCACCACGAAGTCCGCCGTGCTCTTGGACACGGCGATGGCGATGTCGGTGAAGGGTTCGAGCGCGCGGTCCGCCACCTTCTGGAACCACGGCGTGTCGGTCAGGTTCGCATGCTCGTGCACGATCGTGGGAATTCCCCGAAGGGCGCCGACCATCCGTCCGAACGTTGTCGCTCCGTAGCCATGCAGGTGCAGGATGTCGATCTTCTTGCGGTCGACGACCTTCAGCATCGCCGGAAGCGTGAACGGGTCGAACTTGCCACGCTCGAGGTAGGCGATGTCGATGCCGAGCGCATCGAGCGTCTCCTCGGAGAGGTCCTTCTTCCTGAGGCTGACCAGTGAGACGTTGAACCGCGATCGATCGAATCGCGGGATCATCCAGCTGAACAGTCGTTTGACGCCGTGCATGCGCGACCCTTCCCACCCGAGGTGGTCGCAGACCTGCAGGACATTGAGCGGCCGATTGGTCACGAGTGTTCCTATATTGACACCGACCGGACCGGGCCGTACACTCGCCATCGCCTACCTGAGATTTTCGCGGTCCGGGATCCCAGCCCACACCGCACACCGATCGTCATCGACCTTTCCGTCCTGCTATAGAACGTCGGCGTCCGGCCCGATACACCGGATGCGCCGGCCAAAACAGTGTTGGCACCCGCGCGTGGGTGCAGGGTTTCGGATATGCGAAAGTGCACGCGACTGCTGTGGCTCCCGCTCCTCCTGGGGTTGGGTGGCTGCGAACTCACGAAGACAGAGAATCCCCTCAGCCCGTCGGTCGCCGGACCGATTGCGGGCGTTGACATCTCGGCTCCCAAGCTCCTCGAGCCTGCCTCCGGCGCGCTCATCTCGGGCGACCGGCAGCCCATCACCCTGCTGATCGAGAACGCCTCATCGACCGGGCAACGGCCGCTCAACTACTCGTTCGAGGTCTCGACCGACCCCTCCTTCTCGAACAAGGTGTTCCAGCGTGACGGGATCTCGCCTGGGGACAACGGGCGCACGGCACTGACGCTGCCGAACGCCCTCGGGTCAGGACGCGGGTACTACTGGCGTTCACGGGCGCAGGACGGCGCAAACACCGGCCCCTTTTCCGCTCCGGTCGGCTTCAACATCTTCACGCCGGTTGCGTTCGACAAGCCGGTCCCGATCTCGCCGGTGGCGAACGCCAAGGTCAGCAGCTACACGCCTGAATTCCGCTTTGCCAACGCGCCGCGCCAGGGCTCTCCGAGCCTCGTGAGCTACGTCATCGAGGTCTCCACCAACAGCGCGTTCGCGGGAATCATCGCGGCGTGGCAGTTCCCCGAGCAGGCCAACGAAACCAAGTTCACCGCGGCCTCCGGCCTGCCGCCTTCATCTCAACTCTACTGGCGGGTGCGCGCCTTCGAAGGCGGCGCACTGGGCCCCTGGTCCGACACGGCCTCGTTCGTCACGCCGACACCGGTGGCGCCTCCCAGTGGCGGCGGCGGCACGGGCGCGGGTGCGGCCTGCTCGAATACGAGCCAGCTCGGCATCGTGACCTGTCGCCGGAACCAGTTCACCGGTCACATGGACGCGGGCCAGGTCATCGTCTTCCTGAAGGGCATCGCGAGCGACCTGAACAAGGCTGGCACCTGGGGCACGGGCTACGGCCTGCTGCGCAAGAGCAGCGGCTCGAGCTGCGGCGGGTACTCGTGCGACATCATCTGCCAGGGGTCGGGCACGTCGCAGAAGCAGTACGACGTGCTGATCGACTCCGACGGCACGCAGGGTCCGATCTGGGGCGGCCCGAAGGTCTACCCGGACATCCGCATGGACTCCTGCGACGTGCCGTAGGCCCATCCAACAAAAAGGCCGGGCGGGAGCAATCCCGCCCGGCCTTTTCCGTCTCCGCGGTCGAACCGACCCGACCTGTCCGCTGTTTCGAAGCTCCGTTGCCGGCGCTTGAGTTCGTGAAACGCGCTTAGAAGTTGTAACGGATGCCGACGCCGATCTGCATGCCGCCGACGTTCTGCTTCTTCGCGGCCGAGGGCAGCTGCACCTTGGCGCCGGCGTAGCGCGCGACCACGCCGATCCCGACCTTCTCGGTCAGATTGTAGTTGGCGCCGATGGACGCATTGATGCCCGTGCCGTTCGCGCTCTCCGAGGCGCTCGTGACGGTGATGTTCTGCGTGCCCTGCGCCACGGTGAAGCCGCTGACGATGTCCTGCTTCAACTTGAAGATGGCCGGACCGACGCCGCCGACGAAGTCGATCTTGTCGGTGAGCGCGCGCGTGTAGAGCACCTGCGGGAGGATACCCAGTTCGGAGTGCTTCAGCCCGGTCACGGTACCGGTCACGGTCTTCGCGCGATTGAAGAAGAGCGGGTCAGGCACGCTCGCCGTGTACGCCGCATCGCCGGTCTTCGAGAACATCGACACCGTGACGCCGACATACACATCGCCGAACACGCGGTAGCCCGCGCCAAAGTCCGGGAGGATGCCGCGTCCGATCGGCGTCGACGCCGACAGGGTCGCCTGCTCCTCATACACGGTGAGCGACGATGCGGTGTCAAGGTTGCGCGGCGCGAGCTGCCCGCCGATGTTGGCGCTCACGAAGAACTTGGACGTGGACGGCGCGGGGGTCTGAGCGCTGGCGAACGGGACGGCGCAGAACGCCAGGACCGCCGCAAGTCCGCACACCTTCATCATTTGAGCCATCAAACTCCTCATTGGAATTGGGGAAGGGCGAATTTCTAAGAGGAAAATTTCAAAAACCCAAGCAGATGGTAGCACGACACATGGGCTTCGTCGTATCATTCTCGCCACACAAGCCAGTCGGTATTTCGCAAGGAGCAGTTCGAATGCACGGACGCACGTACCTGGCGACCGGCGCCGCGGTGATGCTCAGTTTGACCATCGCCTGCAGCCGTAGCGCCTCGACCCCGGTGACCCCGACGAGTTCAGCCAAAGCGTCAACGGATGCGGCCGCCGCCGCGGACGGCTCCACGCTGAAAGTCTCCGCCCCGACGCCCACGTCCCCGATCAATAACGACGTCACCGCAGATCTGACGCCGACCCTCGTCGCCTCGGCGTCGACTGGCAAGTACGCGCAGGGTTCCGTGGCGTACGACTTCGAGCTGTACAACGGCGACAACGTGAAGATCCAGACACTGGTGCTGTCGGGCCCGAGTTGGAAGGTCAGCGCGCTCGAGTACGACAAGCCATACAAGTGGCGCGTGCGCGCCACCTCGGACAACGCCTACGGGCCGTGGTCTGACTTCGCCTCCTTCAAGACGCCCGAAGGGCGCGGCTACATCCGCGGCAACGAGCTGTACGACCCGCTCACCAACGGTCCCTCGACGATCATCACCGCCGCGAACGACGTGACCTGGATTCCCGGGCAGGGCGTGCGCCTCAACGGCCAGGAGAGCTACGTCGAGTGGCGCCTGCAGACGCCGCTCACCGATGGCGAGTTCTCCGTCATCATCACCAACCTCGGCAACAGCAACGAGCAGTGGAAGACGAAGGTGATGAGCATGATGGCCGGCGACGGGGTCAACGTCACCGACAACGCGTTCCGCTTCACGGCGGACCGGCGCAATGCGGATTCCGGCGGCACGGTGCGCTACACGCTCCGTTCACGCGGCGTTGACGCGGGCGAGCCGAACGCGGGCGGCATGACGTGGAGCCGCGCGAAGCTCTATCTCTGGCGCTTCACGTGGATCAACGGCAGCTCACGGTTGAGCGTGCAGGATGGGGGTTCCGCTGGCGCGACGGTGAAGTCGGTAGGTGCCAGCTACAAAGCTCCGTACCTGCCCAACCCGCACGTCATCAGGCTCGGGTCCGTCGGTGGGCGCGGCGGTCCGGAAACGCTTCCCGGCGCGATCTTCCGCAACGTCTGGGTGTCCGCCAACCCGCGGCCCGCGTTCCCGAACGACAACCCCTAGTCCTATCCCTTGCCGGGTCGCCCACGGGCGGCCCGGCACCCGTGTCCAGCCGTGTCTCTCCGCCCGATTGGGCGCATCCTTCGACCGCTCGTCGCGGTCCTGCTCACTGTGTACGTCCTCTGGCGCGCCAGCCCATCCGCCGTGCTTCGTGCCGGGGCCGGCACTGACCTTCGCTGGATTGGCCTCGCCATCCTGCTGGTGGTCATCGACCGCGTGCTGATGGCGTACCGGTGGATCGTGCTGCTCTGCCCGATCGACGACGCATCGCGCCCGCCGATGGGAGCGGTGCTCCGCATCTTCTTCGTGAGCACGTTCGCCGGGACGTTCCTGCCCGCCAGCATCGGTGGGGACATCGTTCGCGCGTACGGTCTGTCCCAACTGAACGTCGCGCCAGGACAGGCGGTCGCGTCGGTACTTATGGATCGGCTCCTCGGCGTCGTCTCGATCCTTGTCGTCGGCGCGGCGGGCCTGTTCTTCGCGCGAACAGGCGATCTCGCTTCGACCCGCGCGATCACCCTGTCGCTCCTCGTCGGCGCCGCCGGATCGCTCGCCGCCGCGTCGATCATCTTCAGCGAGCGCGCGGCGGCACTGGCGCAGTGGGTGGCGCTGCGCATCCCGGTTGCGGCGATCCGGACGATCGGCGCAGAACTGACGCGCGCCACTCGCGCCTACGGCGCCTTCCACGCCGAACTGGTGAACGTCCTCGCCGGGTCGATCGCGGTGCAGGTGCTGCGCATCATCCAGGCCTGGTGTCTCGGCCGCGCGCTCGGCATCGAGGCGCCACTCGCGATCTACTTCGGGTTGATCCCGCTCATCCTGCTCGTCATGCTGTTGCCCGTGAGCATCAATGGCATCGGGACGAGCCAGATGGGATTCGTCTGGTTCTTCGGGCGGGCGGGCGTAGCGGAGCCCCAGGCGTTCGCCCTGTCCGTGCTCTTCGTCGCGCTCGGCGTGATTGGAAACCTGCCGGGCGGGCTGCTCTACGCCTTCGGTCCCCGCCCACCCCGCACATGAGCCGCCTTGCTGCTGTCGCGGCCGCCCTCGTCGCGGCTGGTGTTCCCGCAACGCTGCTGAGCCTCCAGGCACCGGTCGCGGCGTTCGCGTACTTCGGTGTGTACCTGCTGGCGCTGCTGCCCGGACTGCCTGTGGGCTTCCTGCTCTTCGGCCGACGGCAGGCCGCAGGGTGGATCGCTGGCGCGCTCATCGGCTACGCGACCTCCGCGCTGGCGGTATGGGCCGCGGTGTTCACCCGGCATGGGACGACAGCCGGCCTCGTCCTCGCGTGGAGCGCGGGCCTGGTCGCCCTCTCCGCACTGGCCGCGGTGATGGCTTCGAGACGTCGAGCCCCGCTTGTCGTTCTGCCGGTGTGGACCACCCGCCACACGGCCGCCCTGCTGCTGACGCTCCTGATGGTGCCTGCCCTGGTCGGGCGCCCCTTTGCGCGGATTGGCAGCGTCGACGAGAACGGCGACGCGCGGTACCGCGCCTACTTCACCGCCGACTTCGTGTGGCACATGGCCATGACGGCGGAACTGCAGAAGCACGACACGCCGCCCGTCAACCCGTACCTCGCGCCCGAGCGGATCCACTACTACTGGACCTACTTCCTGGTGCCGTCCGCCGCGGCGCCGATCGCCCACGCGGATGTTGCGCTCGCGCTCGAGGTGAACGCGCTCGGGACCGCTCTGCTGCTGGTATCCGCCATCTTCCTCACGGCATGGGCCGCGCTGCCGGCCTACCCCTTCGCCGTCGCAGCCGCTGTCACGTTCGTGGTCCTCGGGGCGAGCGCGGAAGGCCTTGCCGCCATGGCGTACGTCACGCAGCAGGGGCAGGGCCTCTCAGGCGTCCGGGACCTGAACGTGGACGCGCTCTCTCGCGGCGTGGGCGGCTTGCGGATCGACAACCTGCCGCGGGCCATGTGGAACACGCCGCAGCACTCGATGTCCTACGCACTGGGACTGACCGCGCTGCCAGTCGCCATCGTCGCGGGGCTGAGCGCTGACATGCTTGCGATCCTCGTCGCCGGCGTCGCGCTCGGCGCGTCAGTGGCGTTCAACCCGTTCGTGGGCGCTCTCATCTGCGCGGTGTACGGACTCACCATCCTCGGCGAGTGGTGGCGGGTGCGCGGTTCGTTTGCACGCGTCCTGAAACACGGCCTCGCCGTAATCCCCGTGGTCGCAGCGCTCGGATGGGCGAGCCTCAACCAGGTCGCCGACGGCGCTGGCAGCACACTGCACTTCGGCATGTACGGTCCGGCCAGGAACGCTCCTGCGATCGCCTTCGCGCTCTCCTTCGGTCCACTGCTCGTTCCGATGGTGCTTGGATGGCTGCGTAATGCTGACGTGCCGTTCTCGCGCGTGTGGCCCGCCACTGCTGGCGTCGTGCTCGTCACCCTTGTCATGCATCTCGTCACCATGACGGTCGACGAGTTCTGGATCGGGTTCCGCACGGGGCACTTGCTGTTCGTCTTCGTCCCGCCGCTGGTCGCGCGCGGCCTGGTGTGGGCGTGGCAGCGGCCGCAGCGTGCGTGGGCACGCGTCGCGCTCGTGGGGGCCTTTGCTGTCGGCAGCCTGACGACGGCGATCGACGCGTTCAACGCGCAGGACGTGGAGAACACGCACGAAGGGATCGGCCTGCGCTGGACGCTGCATCTCACGCCCGAGCAGCAGGCGGGCCTGGCCTGGCTGCGCGCGAATACTCCGCGGACCGCCGTCGTGCAGGCCGAACCGGTGGTGCGCGGTCGCGACGCGTGGAGCCTCATCCCCTCCTTCGCGGAGCGACGGATGGCCGCAGGCCTTCCGATTTCCCTGATGCACGTGCCGGAGTACGACACCCGCTCGGACGACGTGCAGAAGATCTTCGCGTATGCGGATGCCGAGCGGGCCTGGCGTTCGGCGCAGTCACTCGGGATTGACTACCTGTGGCTCGACGCGACCGACCGTGCCGCTTACCCGAACGCCGCGAAATTTGCGGATCATCCGGACTGGTTCTCGCCCGTGTTCACCGCGGGCGACGTGGCCATATACCGCGTCAGCCGCGACGATAACGCCAGAACGTCCGGAACCCGATGAACCAGTCGCGGAGACCAATCTTCTTGCCTTCCGCCTTCGTCCTGGGCGCGTAGCGAATCGGCACCTCCGCGATGGTCGCGCCGCGCGTGACCATCCGTGCGGTGATCTCGTGATCGAGTTCGAACCCGCTGGTCTCCAGTGGAAGCGCTGCGAGTTCCGCACGACGAAACAGCTTGTACGCGGTGACCGTGTCCGTGAGCCACTGACCGGTGAACGCCAGCGCGATCAGGCTCAGGCTGCGGCCGCCGAGGTACGCCGCGAGCGACTGGTTGGCGTGGCGCCCGGACTGCAGGTAGCGACTGCCGTAGACCACCGTGCCGCGCCCTCCAAGCAGCGCATCGAGCATCGGTGCGTAGTCGTTCGGGTCGTACTCGAGGTCGGCGTCCTGGATGATGAGGAACTCGCCGGTCGCCCGCGCGATGCCTGCGCGTACCGCTCCGCCCTTGCCACCATTCTTTGGGAGACGGACCAGCACCACGTCTGGCTCCGCCTCGACGATCGCCGCCGTCCGATCGCGCGAGCAGTCGTCGACGACGATGATCTCCTTCGTCAGCGAGAAGCGGGAGAGGTCGACAGCCTTGATCTGCTTCAGCAGCGTGCCGATGAAGCGCTCTTCGTTGTACGCGGGGATGACAATTGACAGGACGGGCACATCAACTCCGGGCGCGGGCCTGCAGGTAGCGTTCGACCGCCGCGAGGTCCTCAGGCGTGTTCACGCCCACCGACTCCTCGCGGTCCACGCAAGGGAACGTGACGACACCGCCACGAGCATCGGCAAACGGGATGAACGGCAGGAAGTTCCGCTCGCCGGTCTCCTCTCCCGTGCCCGCTCCCGTGGCGAAGTCCATCAGGTCGTCGACGAACGCGCGTCGCGACAGGCTGAACAGCCCCATGTCGCTCTCGCCGACCGCCGGCATGGCGTCCCCTTCGCGGCGATGCAGCACGCGGACGATCCGCTGATCGGTGCCTCGCTGCAGGTGGATGTACGGCGACGCGGTCGTGCAGGTCGGCATCACGATGGGCGCATCAGCGTGCGCCGCTGAGAGTTCGGCGAGCCGCTCGACGGTGCGCGGATGCACACCCACTTGATCGCACCAGGTGATCCACACGTGGGCAGCAGGACTCGCCTCCACCACCGGTCGCGCCAGCAGGATGGCGTCGAGCATGCCGGTTGGCGCCTCCTGCACGACGACGGTCGCCGGAACAGCCTTCATCGCGAGATGCTCCGAGAGCGCTGTCCGCGACTGGGGATGTGCCACGACGACGACGTGCTGGATCCACGGCAGGTACAGCTCCAGCAGCCAGTCGATCATTGGCCGGCCGAGCACCGGCACCAACACCTTCGGCAGCGCTGAGCGCAGCCGCGAGCCCATGCCGGCCGCAGGGATGACCAGCGTCCGCGGTTCGAGGAGATCATCGGGTCGGGACAGAGCTGGGTCTCCGTTCTTCGGATGCGGCGGCGGTCGTGTCTGACGGGGCCGTGAAGCGCCCCGCCACCAGGGCGCCAAGCGCCTGCACCCCTTCGAGCACGGTTGTGCGTTTCACGAGGTCCGGCGAGATCGGCAGGAACTGCACCGGGATTTCGAGGATGTCCGCCTTGCGGCGCAACAGGCGCGACAGGAGGTGTTCGTTGACGCGCGTGTGCGTGAGCGGCACGTCGAGCGCGATGACGTCGCGCGCGCGCACGGCGCGGACCGCCGACAGCGTGTCGGAGATGTACCGTCCGAACAACGCCAGGGTCGCCAGGCTCAGCACGTGGCTTCCGACGTAGCTGGCCCATCCGAGCAATGCCTTGCGGCGATACCGAAACTGGTAGGACTGTTCGATGTCCCGCACCGACAGGCGCCGGCTGCCCCAGACAGCATCGAGCCGCCCCGTGGACAGGCTCGACACCAGACCCGCGACGTCCTCGCCCCGGTACATCCCAGAGGACTCGAACAGCACCACGTAGTCGTACCGCCCTTCGTGGACCGCCGCCCGGAACTGGGCATCCACGCTGCTCGTGTCCGCACGCAGGGCGTGCAACGGAAACGGCAGCGACGACACGAACCCATCGTCCAGCGGCGCCCCTTCATAGAAGACCGCGGGCTCTATCGGCAAATCGGTCATGCCACCGCGGATCATCTCGATGATCGACTGCACCAGCTTGTTCGGCGACCCGCCGTCGTGCAGGAAGATCGCCACCCGCTGCGGGTCGTGCCGGTGCAGCAGCGAGCTGATGAACGGACCCAGGATCTTCCCGGCATCGTGCCGGCCGGTGACGCCATCCTCGTAGTTCGCGATGCGGACGAGGCGTGGGTCCTCGAGGGTCTCGATCTGCCCGAGCGGCACATACGGAGCCCCGGTCTCGGCGCTTCCGGGATCGTTCACGAAGTAGTGCGTGATCAGGCAGGGGGTCGGCGTATGTCGGCTCCCCTTTTCCTGCAGATAGAAGCGGGCGCGCTCGATGATGTCCACGGCCGTACTGCCGGCGATCTCCGCGTCGGCCTGGATGTTGGTGATGAGCAGCTTGATCGCCCGCAGGTTCTTCGCGATCACGTCGCTCAACCCCGGGGTCAGGTACGAGGGGAAGAGGCTCGAGTGCTGCGTGCCGGGCGCGTAGATGATGAGGTCCGCCTCCGCGATCTTCGGCACCAGTCGGGGATTGAGGGCCGGGTGCACCTCGCGCCCGCGGAATAGCGCACGTGCCGCGTCCGGTCCACCGAGTCCCTGCCGCTCGCCCGGTGCCAGCGGCGGATCGATCAGGAAGATGTCCTCGATCCGGTTCTGCCCCGCAGCGCCCACGATCTCTTCCTCGCTGCCAAGTACCGTCCCGTCGGCCCCGATGGCGACAAGGTGAGCGTTCGTCCCGTCGGTGACGTTCTCGACGATGCCCACCGGAAGGCCGACGAGCCGGCAGTAGTCGTCGACGGCGTCATTGAATCGCCGCCCACACAGCAGGAACGAACCGGCAAACACGAGATTCCCCACGCTGCAGTCGTCGAAGTCGAACGGCCGCCCCGTGCGCGCGAGTTCCGCGGCGAACGCCTCGACACGCTCGGCGAGCGCGGGATAGGCGCTGGCCTTGCTGCGGACCGTTGCGAGCGCCAGGTCCTGGGCCAGACCGTCCGGCAGCCGTGCGTCGAGAACCTCGATGAGCGCCGGCGCACTGGTCCCGAGTTCGAGCGCGAGCCGCGAGGCGTTCTTGCGGAAATCGGACGGCCCAAGTGCGTCGCCCAGGAACCGTCGCACTTCCCCGGTCGACTTCCCGTCGTCGTAGCCGTTGATCGCGAGCGTGAGCTGGATGCGCGGGTCGCGGAGGAGCTGCCTCGAGAGCATGCTCGATCCGCGGCCGCCGGAGAAGAGCACCACGCGCGCGCCGGGCGTGGTGACGGTGTGGCTCTGGGCCATCGAGGAGAGGCGCTATTCGGAGAGCGAGCCCGCGTGTGCCGGGATGCGGGCCGGCACCGCCTTGCGCTTCTCCTTCGTCGCACGCACGAGGAACTTGACGTACGGCACCACCTGCTTCACCGCCGCCACGTTCATCTGGCAGGGGCTCAGGCAGGTCGGGCACTGCGTGTCGCGGATCCAGTCACGATGCTGCTGGCTGGTCGCGCGAAAGTAGAGCTCCTCGGGGTCTTCGGTGAGCACATTGCCGAGAATCTGGCTGTTCTCGCAGAAGTAGAGGCCACCATCCGGGTTCAGCATGATGCCCTGCGTCTGGAACGGGCACGGCGCCTCGCGGTGGTAGCCGTTGCCGATCATGTCGGCATAGTGCATGTGGATGTAGTTCTGCCCGTCCATCATCGGGTCCATCCGCACGCGCTCGAGGAAGAACTGCCGCAGCCGCTCCTCGTCGCGGCCGATTGGCTTCACGGCCCCGGCCGCCAGCTCGCCATTGCCGAGCATCGGGTCCGAGAAGCGGACCATGTTGAAGACGATGTCGAGCCCTTCCTTCTTGGCCCAGGCAAGGATGTTCTCGCAGTCGTCGATGTTCTTGTTGAAGATCGTGGCCGACACGCCGAAGTTGAACGGCACGCGCTGCTGCAGCTCGCGCATCGCGGCAATGGTCTTGTTGGCCTTCTCGAAGGCCCCCTTCACGTGCCGCACCTCGTTGTGCATCTCGCCGACGCCGTCGATGGAGACGCGGGTGCTGAAGATGACGCCTTTCTCGGCGCAGTACTCCGCCACCTTCGTCAGCATCGGGATCGCACGATGCGGCGTCAGCCCCGTGGTGTTGATGCCGTACTTCCGAATCTTCGGCAGGCTGTCGATGATGACCTGCGACACCTCGACCATGTCGTTGCGCGTCGTCGGCTCGCCGCCGGACAGCATCGCCATCTCGACGTTCTTCCACAGCGGCGACGCGAAGACCTGACGGATCTGGTCCAGCGTCATGTCGCTCTTGCGGTCCCCGCGCTGCCAGTTGCTGCACATCTCGCAGCGGGCATCACAGACGAAGGTGCACTGGTAGATGAGCACGGTCGGATGAATCGGCCGGTGCTTCGCCATCCAGGCGTTGAACATGTCCTTCGGCGCGCTGAGCGCCGCCTGGGTCAGGTACTTCAGGGCGTAGGTCTGTGCCATTGAACCTCTTGATTTTACGCTGGTTAGCCGTCATCGTAAAGCGAGTGATTCCCAGCACCGCCCCGACCACCCCGGCATCGCTCTCGGATGCCGGCACGCTCCGGCTCGTACGCGCCAGCCTGCTCATCCTCTTCACCTACATCTTCCTGGCCAATGCCTGGATGGGCGACGACGCGTACATCACGTACCGGGTGGTGTGGAACTTCGTGCATGGCCACGGGCTGACCTTCAATCCGGACGAGCGGGTGCAGGCCTACACGCACCCGCTGTGGATGTTCGTGATGTCGGCCGCGCACTTCATCACGCGCGAGTTCTTCTTCACCGGGACCTTCGTCTCGTGGGCGTTCGACGTCGCCACGCTCGTCGTGCTGATGCGCTGGACCAGGAACATCCCGCGCGCCGCCCTCCTCGTGGTGTGGCTGCTGACGTCCAAGGCTTTCGTCGACTACACGGACTCGGGGCTCGAGAACCCGCTCAGCTACCTGCTGATTGCGTTGTTCTACACGCAGTACCTGGATCGCACCTGGGGCATGGCGCCGGACAGCAAGGAACTGCGGCGCCTGACGGTGCTCGGCTCACTCGCCTTCCTGAACCGCCCCGATGCCGCGCTGCTGTTCGTCGTGCCGCTCGGCGAACTCGTGCTCCTCGCGCTCCGTCGCCGCCCGCGCCGGGCGATCGCGCCCGTGCTCGTGGGCATCGCCCCTGCGGTCGCGTGGCTCGCCTTCGCGACCTTCTACTACGGCTTCCCCCTGCCGAACACCTACTACGCCAAGGTGGCGAACGGCATCCCGAAGTTCCTGATGTACAAACAGGGCTTCGCGTACGTGCTGAACAGCGCGAGTCACGACCCGATCACGCTGGGGACCATCGCACTGGCGCTGCTCATCGCGGTGAAACCGGGTGGTGCGGCCCGACGCGCGGCGCTCTCGGCTGCGGTCTACTGCGTGTACACGGTGAGCGTTGGCGGCGACTTCATGAGCGGCCGCTTCTTCGCGCTGCCGTTCCTCATCGCGGCGATGACGGTCGTCCCGACGATGGCCACCCTTGGCGCTCCAGCGGCCCTCGCCGGCCTCGTCGCGTACAACGTGCTGATGCCGATCGTGCCGATCAAGACCACGGGCAAGTACGATGCGGCCTGGGCGTGGCGCACCCAGAACGGCATCAAGGACGAGCGCGGGCACTACCACCAGGGCACGAACATCCTGTTCTACAGCCCGTTCCGGCAGCTGCCGGACTTCGTCTGGGTGAACGAGGGCACGAGCTTCAGGAACGGACCGGAGAAAGTGACGGTCCAGGGCAGCATCGGCTTCTACGGGCTCTACGCCGGGCCCGAGAAGTTCCTGGTGGACCGCAACGCGCTGTCAGATCCGTTGCTGGCGCGCATGCCGGTCTCTCCTCGGCTGTACTTCGAGTTCTTCGCGGGCCACTACTTCCGGGATCTCCCCGAGGGGTATCTCGAGTCGGTTGATCAGAACCGGAATCTGCTCACCGATCCGCTCCTGCACGACTACTACGACCGGCTCCGCAACGTGACGCGCGGGCCGCTCTTCAGCGCCTCGCGCCTCCGCGATATCCTCGCGCTGAACCTGGGCCGCTACCGTAAGCTCCACGAGCAGATCCTGAAGCGACGCTCCATTGCGCTGTCGATCCGCGCCGACAACGAACGGTTCAGGACCGACATTGGCTTCCGCGATCCCGTGGCGGGCGCATTGCGGACCAACGGTGAACGGGCCGGCTACCTGCAGTTCGGCCCGGAAATCCCGGCGACACGGGGGCTCCATCGCGCCCGCTGGGTCGGGACCGTCGAGGCGGCGCCATCTGACGGGCCGCTTGGGTACGTGGAGGTCTGGTTCGGCGATCGACGGATGAGCCGCCAGCCTGTGCTGCACGGCCCTCAGCGCGACGACCACGTGCTCGCCGCGCTCGATTTCACCGTCCCAGACGAAGGGGTTCGCAAGCTCGATTACCGCTTCTTCGCGAATGCCGGCACCCGGATGGTGCTCGAGCGGGTCGAACTCTACTCGGGCACGGCCATCCCGGCCAGCGTCCCCTGAACGGCCAGCCAGCCTTCACACGTTCGGCTCGAGCCGATTGGACGCCAGTGCACGCGTCCGCAATTTTTATCTGAAAAAGATAGGCACGCAGACCAATTAAACGACCATAAAGATCGTAAGGACTGGTGCCACGGTCAACGGTGGGCGCCGATCGAACGGGGCACGCGGCCCCGCTCGATCGGCCGTGACGCTTCGTGCAGGCCTACCGGTTCGCGAACGCCGGACGCGCCCGGCCGGACACCCACACCTGGCGGATGATCGCCTGATCGACCGAGGCGCCATCCGGTCCGCTGCGGCCGACGGGCGATCCCAGGTAGATCACGTGCGGATTCGGGTCGTACGGCCGGCCATCGAAGTTCTTTCCCATGTTGTAGATGGTGCGACCATCCACGCCGCCCTCACGAATCAGCAGGTTGAAGCGGTTGTTCCTCCAGCTTGCCTGGAAGAAGTACGTCAGGTTCGCCTTGAAGTCGTAGAACATCCGCTCGGCGGCTCCTTCGGTGTCCACCTGGTCATCGTGCGTGATGAACCGCCACGCGATGATGCCAGCGGGGTCGCCGCGCTTCTCCACCGTCATCCGACGGTCGTTCGTGACGATGTCGTCGTAGCCTTGCCCCATCGCGAACAGCTTCGTCTTGCCGCCGTCGGTGTTGGCAGGCATACCTGTCACGAGCAGCGAGAACTCACCCTCCGTGAGCGTCTGCGGCAGTTGATACGACACGTAGCTCAATTGCGATTCGAGCTTGAGGCCGACGCCAGGGATGAACGTGAGCGGGCCGTACATCTGCCCGACGGTCTTGCCATTGATAAGCGGGTCGTAGAGTTCGGCGCCGCGGATGTAGCCGGTCGATGCCGGCGCCACGAAGTTCGCACGGGGCGACCAGGGCCCCGCCTGACTGTCGACCTCGGCCCGCGCCTGCCACGAGTAGGGCTGGTCGCCCTCGAGTTGCGTGGTCAGGGTGTGCGCCGTGACGCCCGCTCCGCCGGCGGGAATGTTTGCGACCTCGTATGCGAGCGTGCCCGCGCCGTTGAACACCTGGAAGCGGTACGTCGGGTTCATTCCGGCGCCGTACTTCGCCGAGGCGTTGTTCACGGTGAGCGTGACTTCGAGTGATTGTGGCTGCTGGCCGTTCACCGGGGAGACCGCGGAGGGGGCGGTCGCCTTGAGCGTGGAGCCATCCGCGTTCGCGGATGCGGCCGTGGGGCTGGCCGCGTTGGTACTGGTGGCCGTAGCCGGGGACGACTTCGTGCAGGCGGCAGTTGCCGCAAGGGCCAGCGCGGCAAGGCAGACGTATTTCCGCGTCATCGTAGAGCGCTCTCCATCAGGAAAGAGGGGACTTACGAGTTGATTACGCGGATTACTATACCAACAGATTTACGAATATCGAGCGCAGGTGTGATTATTTCGTAAGTGCTGCCCCTTCCCCTGTGACTTACTGCTCCAGCCGCTGCTGAATGGCCGCGTAGAACAGGTCGGCCATCTTCTGGTAACCCGCCTCCGACGGATGCAGGCCGTCGGGACCAAGGAGCGTGTCCAGCGAACCGGTGAATGCCGGATACATATCCACGAGCGGGACGTTCTCACTGGTCGCGAGCGACCGGATCTGGCTGTTCGTCGGCACCACGTCTTCGACGCCGTCGTCGAAATCGAAACTGCGACACGAGCCCTTGCGCTCAGGGAGCAGCGTCGCGAGGAACACCGTCATCCCCCGCCGCTTTCCCTCCTGCACCATGCTCCGCAGGCTGGAGATCACTGTCGGAATCGCGCTCGCCTGGGTCGGTGTCCCGGCGTGGATGTCGTTGATTCCCTCGAGCAGGAGCAGCGCCTGCGGCGTATCGGCGTTCAGTACTGCAGGCAGCGCCAGCGCCCCTTCCGCGGCCTTCTCCCCGCCGTTCCCCTCGTTGATCACCGTGATGGCCTGCCCCGCGTAGCGAGAGGCGAGCATCGCCTGCAGCTTCACCGGATAGGACACCGCAGAGTAGCCAGGCGGTCGCAGTTCGCGGAAGTACTGCAGGTCGGCGAGGATGGCCGCACGCCCGGTCAACGTGGTGGTTCGGCACTGCTGGACGAACCCCTCCGTCATGCTGTCTCCGAACGCGACGAACCGCGTCGCGGCGAGCCGGGGCACACGGCTGACGGTCACCTGAAAACTGCACGACGCGGTCTGCTTCTTCGCGTCCTGGGCCGTGCAGGTGACATTCGAGGTGCCCACAGCAAAGCGGCTCCCGCTGGTCGGGCTGCACGTCGTCGAGAGCACACCCTGGCCTCCGCTGACCGTCGGGTTCGGGAAGTTGACGATGACCGGGCCGCCGTCGAGCGATTGCGCGGCCTGGGCGACAGGACAGCTGATGGAGAGCGCGTCGACGGGGCTTGGCTGCGTCGGACTCCCCCCGCAACTCACGGCAGCGAGCGCCATCGACAGCGCTGCCGCGCCAAGCGCCGCCGCGCGCGACGGGCCGCGGCTACTCCAACGCAATGCGCACCTGGCAGCCGAGGCCACGGAAGTCCTTCGAGGCCGGGTTCACTTCTCCCGGCCGGAACATGACGTTCGATCCGATCGTGATCGGCACCACTCGCCCGGGCGGCAGCTCCACGTGCACCTGCTGCTCTTCCTGGGCTTTCATCGCAATCTGGCGGCGCCCCTCAGGCGTCTCGAGGGTGACGACCCCGTCGTTCGGCCCTGTCGATAACGTCAACGTCATGTGCTGGGCGCCGTTCGGAGCGACGAGCACGGTCGTGGCAGCCGTCCCACGCGACCAGAACGTGCCCATCTCCGGATAGGCGTTGCCGTCAGTGTAGACGAGGTACGCAGCCGGACGGCCAGGCAGCGATTCGATGGCCCGGACGGGGCGCGGGTCGCGCAGACGCGGCGGGTCGATTTCGCGGGGAACCAGCCGGATTTCGGACACGGCCCTCGCCACCTGCGGGTCCGGGATCCGGACGACCGTCCGCCGGGCGGCTGCTGGAAGGGTCAGCAGAAAGGCGGTTGGATTCTCCAGAGCGCCGCTCGCCCGTCCGAACGTCGCGCGCGGGCCAGCCACCTCGATCGTGCCCGTGCGTGTGGCCGTACCTGTGAACCAGACGAACGCGTCGAACACGCCGGGCGGCAGATCGAGCGGACCGCTGTCGACCGGGCCACCCGACGTGGACGACGGATCCGGATGCAGGCGCACCGTCGTAAGCTCCACGAAGCGATCCGGTGTCGCACGCGCCAGCCGCTCGTAATCGAGCGTCCTGAAGCGCGAGCCATCGAACCGCCAGAGGACGTCCAGGTCCCCGCGGGTTGCGGTCGCGTCACGCACGGCAGCCTGCGGGCGTGCCGTGGCCACAGCACCTGCGAGCAGGAACGCGAGCGACGCGACGGTGGCAACTGTCCACGGTCCACGACGCAGGCGCGCACACGCCACGAGCACGAGCGCAGCAACGGCCGCCGCGGCCGCCCACGACATCAGTGGCGCCACGTTCGCGGGCCAGTCGGGATCGGTGAAGGTGGGCACGACCAGCGACAGCGGTGAACCGGCCTGGAACAGCTCGAGGATCTTCGCGCGCCCATGCGGCTCGCTGAACAGCAGGAGCCGCGCGGGCGACGCCGTCCCGATGGCTGCCACTCCCACACTGATCGCCAGCCACATACCCGCAAGCGCACGCGGGGCCGCCGCCTGCGCACGCGCAAACCCCAGGGTCACGAAGGGGGCGAGACACGGCAGGACCGGGACGAAGAACCGCGCGGGCGCACTGGAGCCGCCCCAGAACATGTAGAGCCGGGCGGTGCTGACGATGAATGCGCCAGCCGCTGCCAGCAGCACCAGCGCGGCATAGCGCAGCCGCGCCGTCCGGAGGCCAACCCACCCGCCCCACAGCGCGAGCAGGTACACGGGCGCGTACACGAGCAAGCCGAACTTCTGGTCGAAGAAGAGCCCGAGCAGTCCGTGCACGATGTTGCTGTTCAACACGTACGCGCGGGAATAGGCACCGTATGGCGCCTCGGGGTCGACGCGGCCGTACATCACGTAGAACGAGTACAGCCAGAGCGCGCACGACGTACCGATCGGCGCCGCCAGCGCGAGAAGCCGCGGCAGCGCGCGCAGCAGGCGCAGACCCAGTCCTACCGAGAAGATCGCCAGCAACACGATGAACTTCGTGTGCAGCCACGGCAGCACCGCGAGCGCCAGCCCCCGGACGAACCAGCGCGTCGGACCGGCCGCATCGAACGGTTGCACCAACCAGAGCACCGCCCACGCCACCAGCAGGGCTCCCGGCATTTCCGGGAAAATCGCCCACGCATGCGGCACCCACGGCACGGTGAGGCACACGGCCAGCCACGTCAGTACGGCCTCGCGCTGTCCGGCAACGAGCGCGGCGACCTCGAACACCGCCACCGCCGCGCAGGCCGCGAGGAGCGCGATGAACGCCACGGCGCCAAGGTGCCCGCCAGCGGTGTACGCCGGCAGCAGCACGGCCGGCAGGCCAGGCGCGTGAATGGAGTACAGCACCCCGTTCACCCCGCGCTGCATGTAGTCGGGCCGCAAGTCTCCCCGGAAGAACGAACGGTAGTCGCCGCGCTGATGGTTGTTCTCGATGTCGAGGTCGCGATCCTTCAGCAGGCTCTCGGTGATGACGAGGTAATGCGGCTCATCCCCGCCCAGCCCGTTCGTCGACACCGACCACAGCCCAATGGCGAGGTACACCACCAGGCTCGCCGCGAACACCGTTCGTCGACCAATCCGCCCCGCGAGGTCGACGATCCAGCCGGCGCCGGTGACCGCAACCAGCGTGCGCGCCCCGACCGCCGCGGCAATGACCCACCGCAGCTCCCCGGCAAGCACCAGCAACAGCGGGAGCCGGTCCGGGATCCACGGCACGTACGGAAGGGCCACCAGCCAGAGCGCGGGCAGTGCAGCGAGGACACGTGCGGCTGGCGACACGCGTCCGCTGATCCGCACCGTCGCGTACGCCACAACGCCTGCACCCAGCCACGCGGCGAGCTGCCACGTCGGCGCAAGCAGCGCCAACCGTACGGCTCCGCTCGCGGGCCACTCGACGATGTGCACGGACGCGGGCAGGAGCCAGCAGAAGACAGCGACCGCCTCGATCGCGGCCAGCAGTTGGATGTGCTCGCGCCACGAGGCGCGATGCGCCGCCGTGTCGCCGTTCACTTGCGCAACACCGCCATGTAGTGCGCCGAGTACACGCGCGCGGCGGAACGCTCCAGGAACCGTTCGAACGGCGCCAGCAGCTTCACGATGGGGGCCGGCACGAAGTCCGGCAGGAAGGTGAAGTAGCGAACGTCAACCACGTCGGCGTCGGTATACGTCTTCAGCCGGTGCGCGAGCAGCCAGCGCTCGATTCCCTCGTCGATGCAGTTCAGCGACGGGAACACGTATCCCATGTAGAAGCGGAACAGGATGTTTCGCGTGTTGATCTCGTGGACGAAGAGGAGTCCGCCCGGCTTCAGCACGCGGAACAGTTCGACAAACGCGCGCCGCTGCTCCTCCACCGAGTTCAGGTGGTGCAACACGTTGATGATGTAGAGGAAGTCGAACGTGCCGTCGGGAGCGGGGATGTCGAGGACCGACCCGACCCGCACGATTCCCTCACCGCCGACATTCCTGGCCGCGAGCCGCACCTGCCCGGCCGACATGTCGATGCCCTGGACGTCGAAGCCGATGGCTCGCATGCGCGCCACGTACGCGCCCTGCCCGCACCCGACGTCGAGTCCGCGGCGACCGGCACCGCGCGCCTCGAGGATCTGCTTCATCAGGTCGGTCTTGCGGATGAGGAGCGCATGCCGTCGCGACTCGGGGATCTGCACGTCGTACGCATCAGCGATGTCGTCGAAGTGCGTCGCGCTGTCCGCAGCGCTCGTGCGCAGGTGAATCAACGCGAACACCAGCCCCATCGCCACCGACACGCCGACCGTCGCGAGCCGGATGCCCAGGACGATCAGCACGGCGGTCGTCTCCGGGAAGCCGTGGTCCATGAGCGAGCCGAGCGTCTCGCGTCCGGCAATGAGCACTCCGCCAGGTGCAAGCGTCAGCACGCTGGCCGTCGCCGCTGCCGCGTACGTGTGGATGGACTCCGCCAGCGAGAACGCATGCAGGGGGTGCCGGGCCAGCAGCCACAGGCCGATCGCTGGCAGCGCCCACGCCACCAGGCTCGTCGCGAGGGCGACCACCCAGGTGCGGAGGTCGGCCATCCGTCGAAACGGCGCTGCGGGGGTCGGGTCGAAGGGTCGCGCCACCGGCCACGTGGCGTGCTCGAGCGTGCGCAGTGCGAGCCGCCGAAGCGGCGTGACGAGCGACAGGGCCGACCCGCCCGCCAGCAGCCAGCTCCACGCGGACACATGGCCTGCCACGATGCCGCCGCCGACGGCAAGCAGCGCCAGCGCCGAGGCGTCGAGCAGCCGCTCCCACAGGTTCACGACCATCGTCGTGTGCACGGGCACCGCACCTCGCGCGCGGTGCACGTAGGCGCGCACGGCGATCTCCCCCGCCAGCACCGGCGCGAACAGCAGGCTCAGGCCCGAGAAGTACCCGATGTACGCGTCGCGAATCGGAATGCGGGTGTCGGCACGCCGCAGCAGGAAGATCCAGCGCAGGCTCCGAATGGATACGCTGGCGACCGTCAGCAGGCTCGCGCCGAGCAGCCCGCGCCAGAACCGTCCGCCGGGCGCGTCGGGATACGCGTCCAGGTTGCTGAACAGAATCAGCGTTGCCGCCACGCCAACGGCCAGCACGGCGCTGGCCGACGCGGCGAGGACGACCCAGGCCATCGCCCTCGGCGGGCGTGCCACGCGCGGCGTTTCCAGCTCGCGGACAGCCATCGCTCAGGTCTGGTTCGGCTCGCCGCGTGACTCACGGATCTCGCGGATGACGTACGTCGGCTTGTCCTGCGACTCGTGATAGGTTCGCGCCTGCAGTTCCGCAAGCAACCCAAGCGTGATGAGTTGCACCCCGGTGAAGACCAGCAAGATGCCGAGCAGCAGCAGGGGCCTGTTGCCGATCGACTCTCCCGCGAACATCTTCACGAAGGCCAGATAGGCCAGCACGATCGTCCCGGGCGTCAGCATCGTCAGGCCGATGAGGCCGAAGATCTGCACGGGGCGGGTCGAGTAGCTCAGGAGGAACTTGACCGTCAGCAGGTCGAGGATGACGCGCGTCGTGCGCGAGATGCCGTACTTCGAGCTGCCGTGCCGACGGGCGCGATGGTTGACCACCACCTCCGCGATCTTCACCCCCTGCTCACTCGCAATCGCCGGGATGAAGCGGTGCATCTCCCCGTAGAGCTTCAGCGGCTTCACCACTTCGGACCGGAAGATCTTCAGCGAGCAGCCATAGTCGTGCAGCCGCACCCCCGTCGCCCACGAGATCAGCCGATTCGCGATCTTCGACGGCAGCAGGCGCGAGACCAGTGCGTCCTGCCGGTTCCTGCGCCAGCCGCAGACGATGTCGAGGTCGTCGGCTTCGAGGCGCTCCACCATGGCCGGGATGTCCCGCGGATCGTTCTGGAGGTCGCCATCGGAGGTCGCGATGAACCGGCCCCGTGCCTGGGCGAATCCTGCGGAGAACGCGGCGGTCTGGCCGAAGTTCCGGCGGAACCGGATGATGCGCCAGCGGGGGTCCGCTGCCTGGATGCGCGACAGCACCTCGAAACTGTTATCCGTACTGCCGTCGTCCACCACGATGACCTCGTAGGGACGGCCCCACGGCTCGAGCGTCGCGGTGATCTCGCGGTGCAGCTCGTCGAGACCCAGCGCTTCGTTCTTGACCGGGATGATGACGCTCAGCTCAATCATTACGGGGGTGAGTATAAGTTTACCGTTGACGAGCGGATCGCGTCTTCTGCCAGACCACGTACGCCGCGAGCCCTGCCGCGCACACGAGCGCGAGCCCGAGCGAGACTGTCTTGCCGTTCTGCTCGAGGAACTGCATCGCGGCATCCCCGTACCACACGGCCAGTGCGCCTTCGCCGAAGTAGCGTATGCCGCGGCCGATTGCCACGGCGGCGACGAAGCGGCCGGTGCTGATGCCCGCGGCGCCGGCCAGCAGCACGAAGATCTTGAACGGCATCGGCGGCGGCAGCAGGGACGGGATCAACACCGCCATCAGCCCGTATCGACGGAAGGCCGACAGGGTCTTCTCCACCTTGTCCGCCGAGAAGCGCCGCTGGATGAACTCGTCGCCCTTCCGCCCGACCCAGTACAGCATCAGGCAGCCGACGACCGAGCCAAGGGTCGCGCTGCCCGCGTACAGGACCATGCGCGACTTGTGCTGCGTCGTCATCCAGATCAGCAGGATGTCGACGACTTCCGGCAGGGAGATGAACGACGAGTCGAGGACCGCCGCGATGAACAGACCGGGCGCGCCCAGTCCGAGTGCAAAGGCCTGCACCCAGTCGACGAACTTCCGCATAGATGAACAGGTGATTGTAGCAGGCGGCCGGGCGCTACAATCAGCCGGTGCCCTCCTCGCTCGGGCGACGCCCTGCCCTGCTGGTCTTCCTCTGTAGCGGCCTCCTCGGACTCGTTATCGCCTGGCGTTACGCCTCGCTTGGCCTGACGCTCAGCCACTACGATGCGCGAGGCCACCTCGTGGTGGCCCGCCGCATCGCCGACAGCCTCACGCCTGGCTGGCAGCAGATCGGCGCCGTGTGGCTGCCGCTTCCACACCTGCTCAATGCGGCGCCGGTGCAGGTCGACGCGCTCTATCGAACCGGCGCGTCGGCCGTCGCGGTCTCGATCCTGTCGTTCGCGATCACCGCCGTCGCCATCGGCTGGATCGTCGCGAGGCTGACCGGGTCGGTTCTCGCCGCGGCTGCTGGGCTGGTCGTCTTCGGGTTGAACCCGAACGTGCTCTACCTGCAGGCGACGCCGATGACCGAACCGCTGCTGATGGCGCTCACGGTCACATCCATCGCCCTGTTGATCGCCTGGTGCGATGGAGTGTCAGCGGACGTCTCTGGTCGCACGGCCGCCTCCGGCCCATCAACGGCCCTTGTCGGATGGGTGTTCGTCCTGAGCTGCATGACGCGCTACGAAGCGTGGCCGGTCACGATCGGTGCGCTGGCCGCGTCGGTGTGGGTGCTCTGGCGGGGCGGGGTGCCGCTGTCGAACGCCTGCCGGGCAGTGGGCCGCCTCGCGCTCTATCCGATCACCTCACTGATCGCCTTCAGCGCCTTCAGCCGCATCGTGATCGGCTCGTGGTTCGCGAGTGGGTTCTTCGTGCCCGAGAACCCGGCGCAGGGACATCCATGGGATGCCGTGAAGCAGATCGTGTGGGGCCTCCACGAACTGAGCGGCTCCGGCGTGCTGGTGTTCGCGGTGGCTGGCGCGGCGCTGCTCACCTGGACAACGTTGCTCGACCGACGACGGCCCGAAGCCATCATGCCGCTCGCCCTCATGGGCACCGCGTCGGTGCCGTGGAGTGCGTTCGTCGACGGCCATCCGTACCGGATCCGCTACATGGTGCCATTGATCGCGGCGCAGGCGATCTGCGCGGGAGTGCTGGCCGGCGGCTGGCGTCGCGCTCGCGTACCGCTCGCCGTCGTCCTGATCGGCGTCTGCGCCTGGGAGCTCCACCCGTTTGCCGACGATGCGCCCATGGTCGCGGAGGCGCAGTGGGATCGCCCCAACATCGAGGCGCGCGACCGCGTGACGGCGTGCCTTACGGCCGGCTATCGCGGCGAAAGCGTGATGGCCAGCATGGGATCGCTCGGTCACTACATGCAGGACCTCTCACGCGCGGGGTTCGACCTGCGCGACTTCCTGCACGAAGGCAACGGCGACATCTGGCTGAACGCGCTCGATTCGCCGAGACCGTTCGCCGGATGGATCCTGATCGAGGAGAAGGCGGAAGGAGGCGACATGCTCGCCCAGGTCGCACGCAGGAACCCGCACTTTCTCGACGGGTTCACGAGGGTCTGCGAGGCCGCGGGGGTGGCGTTATACCGGCGGGCGGACTGAGTACCGCGTCATGCAAGAACGCTGAAACGCCAGAACGCAGAGGGTGTCTGCGTTGTGGCGTCTCTGCGTTGTGGCGTATCTGCGTCTTAGCGTTATTGCGTCTTAGCGTTACCGCAGTGTGCCTTAGAACTTCACCTTGAACGTGAGCAGGTAGTTCGTGCCGCCGAGGTCGATCTTGTCGCCGGCGAAGCCCAGGTCCTTCGGGAGGTCGCCCATCGCGCGCTGCCAGCGGATCTCGCCGCCCATGCTGAAGCGGTCCGCAATCGGGAACGTCACGCCGCCCAGGATGGTCGGTCCGGTTGCCGTCCCCTTCCCGGTGAACTCATCGGAGAAGATCGACCGGTCCGTGAAGTCGACGAACTGGCCCACTTCCGTGTAGCGCCAGTTGATCACCGCCACACCGGCTCCGATGTAGGGCACGATGCCGTTGGTCCGGCCCAGGGGGAGGAACCTGACCGTCGCGGTGAACGGCACCATCCGGAGCTTGAGATCCTGCTCGATCTCAGACCCGTTGCTGTTGACCAGCGACGCGTAGACGCTCGGCACGCGCTGCGAGTACACGCCCACACCAAGGCCTGCGTCCAGGAACTCATTCAGGCCGACGACGTACTCGGCGCCTGCGGTCGGGCCATTGAAGTCGCGCGTGCGGAACGAGAGGAAGTCCAGGTTGTTCCAGAGCACATCCTGCCGATCCCGGTTCTGCTCCGCCTTGGGAACGAACCCGCCCACGTAGAAGTTCAGCGACTGCTGGGCGTAGCTCGAGGCCGGCAGCAGCAGGCCGGCAAGCGCGAAGACTGCGGTGGCAAGGGATAGACGACGCATGACGCTCCTCGTGAGGTGTGCGGACCGGAGTCGGCCCGATCCGCGAAGCCGCGGCCCGCGCATTGCGGGCTCATGCCTGGGATCAAAGCAGGAGCAGTGCCAGCCGAACGCGTGTGTTCTGGCGGCAATTCGCCCCACGATCTCCCGCACTGTCCACGGCAGGTGGCAGCGCCGTCCGATCCGGCCGACATGCCGCACCGCCGACTGGCCCGTCACGCCGCGCAGCCGTGGTGGAAGGGCACGATCGCGGCTCGAACGGCAGCCGGGCTAGATCCGTGACAGGATGGTGCGAGGAGCCGCGATGACATCGAGCATCGCCTGATGGATGCGGCCGTTGCTTGCGACCACCTCGCGCCCGCGTGACGAGAAGGGGCCGCCGGCGTAGTTCGTGACGGTGCCCCCCGCTTCCTCGACGAGCAGGGCGCCGCCAGCAATGTCCCACGCGTTCAGGTCGCGCTCCCAGAAGCCGTCGAGCCGACCCGCCGACACGTAGCAGAGATCGATGGCCGCGGACCCCAGGCGACGCACCGCGCGCGCGCGTCCGACGAACTCCGCGAACAGCCCGACGATGTCCGCGACGCGCTCGTGCACGTTGTACGGGAACCCCGTCACCAGCACCGCCTCGAGCAGCGTGGCTGACCGGGACACATGGATTGGGGTGCCGTTGAGAAATGCTCCGCCGCCACGTTCGGCCGTGAACAGCTCACGTCGCGTCGGATCGTAGACGGCGGCGATCTGCGCCACGCCCGCCACCTCGAACGCCAGCGACGCACAGAAGATCGGGAGACCGTGCGCGAAGTTGGTGGTGCCGTCGATCGGGTCGAACACCCAGCACGGTCCCTCGGGCACGCTCGCGCTGCCGCCCATCTCCTCACCAAGGACCATGTGATCGGGGAACCGTTCGGCAATGCGCGCCCGGAACTCCCGCTCGATGGCGACATCCACTTCCGTGACGAGGTCGATGGCGCCCTTCATATCGACGCGCACGGCGCGTCCGAAATGTTCGAGCATGACATCGCCGGCACGGACGACCGATTCGACAGCGGTGGTGAGCAGGAGTGGATCAACAGGCATGTGGTGGTGCGAAGGGGCGATGTGAGGTCAGCGACGCGCGATGCGAGGTCAGCGGCGCCGCGATGTCGTTCAGGGCGCGTCCGGCGCGGTAGCTTGCACGCGCTTGACCATCCGCATCTCCATGCCGCCTTCTGGCGCGCGCTGCAGGACCATCTCGTCCATGAAGCTGCGAATCAGGAAGATGCCCCGGCCGCTGCCCTTCAGCAGGTTCTCCGGGGCCAGCGGGTCCGCCACGGTCTCAGGGTCGAAGCCTGCGCCTTCGTCTCGCACACGGATCGCCAGCCCGGCCTGGCCATGGTCGACACTGTCGAACGCGATGAAGACCCTCTTCGTCGCGTCGTTCTGGTTGCCGTGCTTGATCGCGTTGGCAACCGACTCGCGCACGGCCATGCTGACCCAGTGCATCGAGTCCTCATCGAGGCCGACCAGCCGGCAGGCGTGATCGCTGATCGCCTGCAGCATGTCGAGCATGTCGAACGCACTGGAGATCTCCAGGCGGATGCTCAGCGGATGTGTGTGCACCATGAACGAGAGATCGAATACCAACCCATCTGTTGGCTGATGTCAAGCCGAGTGTCGTAAGATCGGTCGAATGTCTGTGGTCACGACAGCGACGATAACACCTGCCCCTCGCGTGCAGGGCCGGCTCTCAGTGCCGGGTGACAAGTCCATCTCGCATCGCTACGCCCTGCTCGCGGCGTTGTCCGAGGGCCGGTCGGAATTGAGCAATTATGCGCCGGGGGCGGACTGCCAGTCGACGCTCACCTGCCTCAGCGGCCTTGGTGTGGCCATCGAGCGCAGGGGCACCACCGTCACTATAGAGGGACGAGGCCTGCGCGGCTTCCGTTCACCCGACGCGCCGCTCGACGCCGGCAACTCAGGCACGACGATGCGCATGCTCGCGGGGATTCTCGCGGCCCAGCCATTCACGTCCGTCGTCATCGGTGACGAGTCGTTGTCTCGCCGCCCGATGCGACGCGTCATGGAACCGCTCGGCCTGATGGGCGCTCGCATCGACGCCGTCGACGGGCACGCCCCGCTCACGATTCACGGCTCCACACTGCACCCAATCCACTACACGCCGACGGTGCCAAGCGCACAGGTGAAGAGCGCGGTCATCCTTGCGGGCCTCCACACGGAGGGCACCACAGCCGTCACCGAACCCGCGCAGACCCGTGACCACACCGAGCGCGCACTCGCCGCATTCGGCTTCGAAGCGATTGTCGATGGGCTCACCGTCTCCGTTCGCGGCGGCCAGCGCGGACGCGGCCAGACGCTGCCAGTGCCGGGGGACTTCTCGTCCGCGGCGTTCTGGATGGTCGCGGCTGCCTCGCTGCCAGGCTCGTCGGTGACCATCGAAGGGGTTGGCCTCAACCCCTCCCGCACGGCGCTGATCGACGTCCTCCGCCGTTTTGGTGCCCGCGTGGACGTGCACCCCGAATCGGTCGCCGCTGGCGAACCGCTTGGCACCATTGTCGTCACCGGCGATACGCTTGGCTCGCTCGAGATTGCGCCAGCCGAGGTCCCAGGGCTCATCGACGAACTCCCCGCGATTTCAGCGCTGGCGGCGCGCGGCGGGCAGGTCACGATTCACGGTGCGGGTGAACTTCGCGTCAAGGAGAGCGACCGCATCTCGACGCTGGTCACCGGCTTCAGGAACCTCGGCATCACCGCCGAGGAACACGGCGATGGCTACACGGTCCGCGGCGGCGGTACGCCGCGCGGCGGCGTTGCGCATGCCGGGGGTGACCACCGGATGGCGATGGCGTTCGCGGTGGCAGCCCTGTCTGCCCAGTCGCCCTCCGTCATCGAAGGCGCAGAGGCCGTGGTGATCTCCTACCCCGGCTTCTTCGACACGCTCCAGCGGCTCGTCGCGTGAACACGGACAAGATCTACCTGGTGGGCTTCATGGGCGCGGGCAAGACCTCTGTGGCACGCGCGCTCGCGCGACGCCTCGGCTGGCGCGCCATCGACATCGACGAGCTCATCGAGCAGCGCGAGCGGCAGAGCGTCGCGTCCATCTTCGCCAAGCATGGCGAGCCGTACTTCCGCTCGGTGGAACGGGCTGTGCTCCTCGAGCAGGTGCCCACGCGCCACCTCGTCGTGGCGACCGGCGGAGGTACGTTCGTGGATCCGCAGAACCGCGGGGTGATCAAGCAGGACGGCGCGACGGTCTGGCTCGACGTCCCCATGCAGCGGATCATCCAGCGCGTGCCCGCCGACGGCCGGCGCCCCCTGGCGGCTGACCGCACCGAATTCGAGCGGTTGTTCCTCCTCCGCAGGGCCGCGTACGGCGACGCGCACTACCGCGTCGACGCCGACCGCGCCAGCATCCCGGCCATCGTGGAAGAAATCGTCCATTGGCTGAACCCGTAGCCCGCCCGGTCCGATAACGGCTTCGATCCCCCGTCTATGCGCTATCTCGTCATCAGCGACCTGCACGCCAATATCGAGGCACTCGACACCTGCCTCCAGGACGCAGCCCGCAGGGGCTACGACCGCACGGTCGTGCTTGGCGACGTCGTGGGATATGGTCCCGATCCGAACGCGGTCGTCGAGCGGGTGATTGGGTTGCAGCCTGCGGCAATCGTCCGCGGCAACCACGACAAGATCGCGTTCGGCATCGATCAGGCGGAAGGGTTCAATGTGGCGGCGCGGGCGGCTGCGCAGTGGACGCTGGATGCGCTCTCGCCGTCCGTGCGCGAGTGGCTCGTGGCGCTGCCGCAGGGCCCGACGATGGTCGACGGGCTCTTCGAGATCTGCCACGGCTCACCGACCGATGAGGACGAGTACGTGTTCGACGAGATCGACGCGCGCCGCGCGCTCGGTGTGGCGCAACGGCCGCTCTGCCTGTTCGGCCACACGCACGTAGCGCTCGTCTTCCAGTTGCAGGGGCGCACGATGGGCCTGCTCACGCCGCCCGAAGAGGGGCTCCCGCTCACTGAGGACGCGAAGTACCTGGTGAACCCTGGATCCGTCGGACAGCCGCGCGACGCCGACCCGCGCGCTGCGTACGCGATCTTCGACGCCGAGGCGAATCGCATCAGCCTTTACCGCGTCGACTACCCGATCGAGCGCACGCAGGAGAAGATGGCGGCGGCAGGGCTCCCCGAGCCGCTCATCCGTCGGCTCGCAGCGGGGCGCTAGAGCGCCTCAGACGGTGCCGCGGTCTTTCTTCGCGGCACGCTCCTCACGCCGTCGCAGTTCCATCGCGAAGGCGTCCCGCGCGGACCGCGACCCCAGGATCCAGCCGATGACGACCCCGACCAGCAGGACGGCCGGGATGAAGATGAAATGCCCCGCTGTCACCGCGTGGCTCCGCCGTGGCGACGCTCGAACTCCTTGAGGTCCCGCTCCACCTTGGACAGCCGGTTCCAGATCGTCCAGAGGTAGAACAGCATCAGGAGCAGGAAGAACGCGTAGGCGCCGACCACGAACGGCGCCGCCGGCATCTCCTCACCGGGCGGGAGTGAACTGAGGGGGACGAAGCCATCCGGCGAACCACCTTGCGGCGGCTGCGCGAACGCCGTCACGCCAACGAGCATGAAGGTGACGAGAGCGAGTGAGATCCGTCGAAGCATGTCAGTCCTCGGCCTCCAGGTACAGGCGATCGAGTGTGGCCCGTTGCTCCTCGAGCCGGATGCGCGCGGCGAGCAGCAACCCCATGAACAGCAGGATGGTGAACGTGCAGAACCAGACGACGTACCACATCTGGGGTGAGGTTTCTCCGAGCGTCGTCATGACACTGGTCTTGGGATGCACGGTGCGCCACCAGTCCACCGACTTGTAGACGAACGGTGCCGTCGCGCCCCCGAAGATCCCCATCGCGGCCGCCAGCTTCTCTGCGCCGGGCCCGCCGTAGTTCCGCACCAGGATGTAGCCGAAGAAGATCAGCTCCAGCAGGAACGCCATCGTCAGCCGGGCGTCCCACTGCCACCACACGCCCCACGCCTTCCGACCCCAGAGCGAACCGCTCACGAGCCCGAACAGGCCGAAGATGACCGTGATCTCGGCGGCCGCTGCGGCAATCCGGTCCGCCCGTGCGTTCCCCTTGAAGAGGTAGACGGCACTGGCCACGGTGCAGACGGTCACGGATACCGTGAGCGCCATCCACGCCGGGAAGTGGTAGTAGAAGATCTTCTGCACGAGCCGCATCGTCGACTCGTACGGGGCGTTCGCGATGGCAATCGGTGAGTAGGCGAACATCGCCGCCGTGATCACCAGCATCGGCACAAACAGTTTTCTCATCACCATTCACCGAAGGGCTACTCGGTCATCAGCGGTTCGAAGGTCCAGAGCGACAGCGTCACGAACACGACGTCGAAGAACGAGAGCAGGCCGATCCAGAGCATCGCCACCGGCTCATCCACCGGTGACGCCAGCAGCGCCGACGTCCCGCGGACGCCAGCGATGATCACCGGTATGGTAATCGGGTACAGCAGAATCGGCAGCATCACGTCACGCGTGCGTGCGCGCACCAGCATGGCGGCGAAGAGCGTGCCGACCGCCGCGTAGCCGATCGTGCCAAGCCCGAGCAGGGCGACGAGAAGGCCCGGCCGCGAGAAGAACGGCGCGCTGAACAGGAAGGCGACCATCGGCACGACGATGACTTCCGTCGCAAACAGCAACGCGACGATGCCGAGAAGCTTGCCGAGGTAAATCGCCGGCCGTGGCGCCGGCGCGAGGAGCAGCGCCTTCAGCGTCTCGCCGTACCGCTCCCGCTCGAAGGTGCGACCGAGTGCGAGCGTGCCCGAGAAGGCGATGGCGATCCAGAGAATGCCGGCCGCGGCATCCACCGGCGCCTGCCCTTCCCGCACGAACGCGAACGAGAAAATGGCCACGCACGCGACGGCGAAGAACAGGGTCGTCGAAAGGATCTCGTAGCTCCGGAGTTCGATCGCGACATCCTTCCGGAGCACGAGCCAGGCGATGCGAAGGAACCTCACGCGGACTCCACCAGGGCGCGGTATTGCTGCCGCACGCCGGAACCGATGGCGGCGTCGGTCAGCAGCTTGCCGGCCCGGACCACCGCCATGCGCGTGATGAGTCCGTCGGCCACGTCGAGGTCGTGCGTGGCGAGCACGACGATGGCCCCCTCCGACGCAATGCGCCGAATGCGGTCCGCCACGATCCGCACGGCACGATCGTCGAGACCGGTGAAGGGTTCGTCGAGCAGCACCAGCCTCGGGCGATGCAGGAGGCAGCGCTCCAGCGCGAGCCGCTGCCGCATGCCACGCGAGAACGAGGCGACCTGGTCCTCCCCGCGGTCGCCAAGGGCGGCGGACTCGAGGGCCGTCTGCACCATCGTGCCATCCGCCAGCCCATGGAGGCTTGCGAAGAACTCCAGGTTCTGGCGCGCGGTGAGTTCGGGATAGAGGTGGAGTTCGTGCGCGAGCACGCCGATGCGCGCGCGGATCTCCTGTCCGCGCTCGGACGCGTTCACGCCGCCGTAGGTGACCCTGCCGCTGGTCGGCGCCACCAGCGTGGCGAGCATACCAAGCAGCGTGGACTTGCCAGCGCCGTTCGGCCCGAGCAGCCCGAGGATATCGCCGGCGCTCAGGCTCAGGGACACGCGAGCGACCGCCTTGCGCCGACCGAAATGGCGCGACAGGTCACTCAGTTCCACGCGATCGAAGTCGAAGCTCACGGAATGGGCGGGTACTCAGGCTGCCACGCCGGCCCGCTTCGCGGGCTCCGGGCCAGCATCGTCGTCGTCGAGCGCACCGTAGACGTGCTCGAGGGCCAGCAGCAGTTCCTCACGACGGGCAGTATACCGGGAGCCGTCCACCTTGCCGTGCTGGTGATCCTGCTCCAGCCGCACGAGATCCTGAAGCAGCTTCTCGCGGCGTGCGATCAGGCGTTTCCGCTCACCGGCGCGATCCTCAGGTTGACGGGAGGAAGTCGCTGCCCACACACCGGCTGCGATGATGACCACCGCCAGTCCCAGCGCGATGTTCCGAGGCACGCTCGAGTGGTGCGGCAGCCCGCTGATGGTCATCCCGAACGGCTGTCCGGAGGGGAGCTCCCCACCGATGCCGAGCACCACCGTGGTTCCCTCGATGACCGTCTCCTCGTTGCGTGTGAACTGGGCCGACGCCAGCTTCAGGTTGCCGGCTTTCTTCGCGATGACCACAATCTGCTGCATCGGCGCCGGAAACACCTGGGAGAGATCGATCGTGCCGTTGCCCACCGGGAGTTCGGCCGCCACCTGAATGGCGGTCGTTCCTGGCGGGAAGGGCCCAGAGACGGTGACCTCTCGCCCCTTGCTGCTCGCCAGCGGCGACGACCCCTGCACCACGCTTGTGCCCACCGCCGCTGGGGGCATCGTGAAGACGAATGGCTTCTCCGGGTTCACCGGGGCCGACGACCCGTTGACGATGTCGAGCACGTAGAAGAGCGACACGTTGTCGTCTCCCGGCTCGACGATGATGCGAGATTCGCCGCCGATGGACACCGTGCCGGTGACCGCAGGAGCGCTCGGAGCCGACGGCGCCTTCGGCGCGTTGGCATCCGACGCCACCAGCAGCATGCGGACGCCGCCCTGCGGCTGGATGCTGAACGGCTGCGAGTCCAGCTTCTCCCCATCGATCGTTGTCGTGAAGGTCACTGGCGTGCCGGGAGGGATGTTGTCGAACTGCGCCCGACCCTGCGCATCGGTATTCACGCTGCTCGTGCGGTCGCCGGCGCGCATCTCGACCGGATGGTTCACCACCGGGTTCGACATGTCGCCACGGATGACGCGCACCGACACCGAGCCGATCGGCAGGTCATCCACCGGGCGCGGGATGCCGGACATCTGCTTCATGTCGGGCATCTGCGCTGACGCGCTGGACGCAGATGCGAGAAGCGCCAACGCACACAGCAGCGCCGCCCCGAGCGGTCGGAGGACCGAGGTCCTGCACATCATGCGAGCCTCCCTCCGCAGTTCTTGCAGAATCGCGCGTCGGGGTCGTTCGCCGTCGAGCACTGCGCACACGCACGCGCGGCTCGGGACGGCTTCGCCTCGGCCCGTTCACCCAGCCTCCTGGCCAGATCCTGTTCGATGCGCGGGCGGTAGCCGGTGCCGGCGTCGAGCTGCTTGATCAGGCGCGCGGCACGCGCGCGAAGTCGGCTCGACATCTCCCGGAAGTCCTCTTCGGACATCTTCCCCATCGCCCGATCGAACTCGAGTTCCTTGATCGTGCGGAGGGTGTTGGCCTTCTCCTGCTCGAGCGCGGCACGCGTGCGCTGCCCGATCACAGCGCTGCGGTCGTCCTGCTCGCTCACGAGTGGGCGGATGGCGCGGAACGCCGCGATGGCCACCAGCACGGTGGTCGCCATCAGGAGCGACAACAGCAGGACCACGGTGAGGCCCTGTGCGCGGGCCATGAACGTCACCGCCGTCGCGCAGCCCAGGCCGGCGAGCACGAAGAACTGCCAGGGCTGCATGCCCGGCTGGGCGGCTGATTCGGGAGAGTCCGGCCGGATGTGGCCGTGGTCAGTCGAGGTTCCGGAGCTCATCGTCGAGTCGCTCGTTCAGTTCGGGATCGGTGGGAGCCTGGGTGTCGGGCTCCTCCGGCCGGTTATGCCTGGACCAGCGGATCGCGACGAAACCGACAGCGGCTGCCGCGCCCACGCCGAGGGACCACGGCAGCAGCCACGCGAGTCTGTTGAAGCCCTGGTCGAGCGGAGCCCCCAGCGGCTCCTGGCTGCCATAGCGCTCGACGAACCAGGCGCGAATCTGATCGCGGTTCTTGCCCGCGGAGACCTGCTGCGCCAGTTCGGCGCGCATGTCCGCAGCCTTGCTGCAGGTGCACTCGGAGAGCGGATAGTGCGCGCAGTCGCCACACACGCACACCAGCTCGCGGCGCATCTGTTTCTCGAGGTCCGAGGTGGCGACCACCGGCGCATTTGCCGCGCTCGGATCGTGCATCTGCGCGAACGCCGGCGTGGAGGCCAGGAACAGGACGAGGAGGAAGGCTGCCGTGGCGCCGGCCATGTCCGAGGTGCTCTTGGCCACCGCGAACGAGTAGGCCCGCTCCGGCAGCAGGGCGATGCCCGTGCCGAACGCGATGATGCCGAACCCCAGCCAGATCCAGTTGACGAGCGGGTTGACCACGATCTGCAGCGTCGCAGTCTGCGCCGCCATCATCGTCGGGTCGGTCGCGGGCAGGACCACGTACAGGTCCTCCCAGAGGCCACGCCTGATGGCAACCTCGGTCGTCGGCGAATCCTCGTGGCGGTGGAACACCCAGCGCGCCGGGTACAGATTGCCGATCTCCTTCCCGTCACGCAGCACGGTGATGTACGCGGTGGTCATCTGCTTCTGACCATCGTCGGCCACCTTGATGCCGTCGTTCCGGAACTGCCACTTGCCAACCGCCGCGGCCTGGCCCTGCTTCAGCAGGACCTGTTCATCGAGCTTGTACGCTCCGCCAGCGAATCCGAGGAACATCAGAACGATGCCGAGGTGGACGATGTACCCGCCGTACCGACGCTTGTTCCGGCCGACGAGCCCGATGAGCGCCGTCAGCATGTCGGTGCCGGTGTTCTTCTTCCGGATCCGCGTGCCGCGCCAGAACTCCTGCCAGATGGTTCCGGTCACGAAGGCAGACAGCGCGAAGCACAGGCCAGACGCCCAGATTTCCAGGCCGGTCGCCGCCAGCCCCGCGAGCGTGATCAGCGCGAGAATTGTCGGCATCAGGAACTGGTCGCGCACGTTCTTGATTGTCGACTTGCGCCACGCCAGCAGCGGGCCGACCCCCGTGAGGAACAGCAGGATCAGGCCGACCGGCGCCATCCACTTGTTGTAGAAGGGCTGCGCGACCGTGATGCGCGTGCCGGTGACCGCCTCGCTCAGCGTCGGGAACATCGTCGCGAACAGGACGAAGAACGCCGAGAACAGGAGGATCCAGTTGTTGACGAGGAACGCCGCCTCGCGTGACACCCAGGAATCCAGTTCGTTCGAGCGCGCCCGCAGCAGCGGCATCCGGTAGATGACGAGCCCGAAGCTGAACGTCAGGATCACCACCATGAAGCCGGTGAAGAGCCACGCCAGCACGCGGTCCTCGCCGAAGGCGTGCACCGACTGGACAACCCCCGAGCGGGTCATGAACGTCCCGAAGATCGTCAGGAAGAAGGTGACGATGACCAGGGAGACGTTCCAGATCTTCAGCATGCTCCGACGCTCCTGCACCATGACGGAGTGCAGGAACGCGGTGGCCGTGAACCACGGCAGCAGGCCGGCGTTCTCCACGGGATCCCAGGCCCAGTAGCCGCCCCACCCGAGTTCCTCGTACGCCCAGATCATCCCGAGCGTGAGGCCGAAGGTCAGGAACAGCCAGCTGAACATCGTCCAGCGGCGCACCGCCTTCAGCCACGAGTCATCCAGGTGGCCCGTGACGAGCGCGGCAATGCAGAAGGCGAACGGGATCGTCATCCCGACGAAGCCCGTATACAGGGACGGCGGATGAATCGCCATCCAGTAGTTCTGGAGCAGCGGATTCAGCCCGGTTCCCTCGGCGGGCACGTTCGTCAGGAAGGTCGTGAACGGGTTCTTGTGCACCACCATGAGGTACAGGAAAAACATCTGCACCGTGGAGATGGTCGCGATGACGTACGGGATCAGCTCACGATAGCGCTCGCGGTTGACGAACACCGCAAGCGAGCCGAACACCGACAGCAGGAACACCCAGAACATGATCGAGCCGTCGAGGCCACCCCAGTACGAGGTGATCTTGTAGAACAGCGGCTGGACCGAGTCCGAGTAGTGCTGGACGTACTTGATGGAGAAATCGTTGGTGAGGAACGCGTTGATCATGACCGCGGACGCACAGGTCATGAGCGCGCATACCAGATAGAAGGAGCCGATACCGCTCTCAATCAGCCGGCGCGAGCGCTGCCTCGCGCCAACCACCGAGATGACCGCCGCATAGGCGCAGACGACGAACGTCGCGAGCAGCAGGAAGGAGCCGAGGGCCGCCATCTACCCGACCTGCCCGGCAGGCTTCTTCTCGGCCTCGTACTTCGATGGGCACTTCGCCATGATGCCGTTCGGCTCGACCGCGAAGCCGCTGGGGCTCAACTCCCCCTTCAGCACGACCTCCGCCTCTTCGCCCGGACGATCCTTGAAGGTGTCCGGCACAACGCCCTTGTAGGTCGCATCGATCACCTGTCCGTTGTTCTGGACCTTGAATCGATACTCGAGGGTGTCCGGCTTCACCATGATCGAGTTGGTGACCACGTGGCCATGCAACTGGAGGCGCTTGCCTTCCCAGGCCTTGGCGTCCGCCGTCACTTCATCGACATGCTTGTAGTATTCGGTGCCCTCGCGCAGGGTCGACCACAACATGCCCGCGAAGGCAAGGACCAGGACGACCGCGGTGATACCTATTTTTATATATCGATGTGACATAAGGACTTCCGGCAACGAGACACGCCCAGAATAGCTCGACTACCCCAGTGTTGCAAGGCTGCGAACCCCTCCAAAACGGGATAGACCTGCGCAGCCGTCATGCACATCGGCTACCGGCCCGCGTTCCCGCCAACCTCCACCATGAGCTGAGCGACCAACGCGACGGGTAGCCCGACCACGTTGGAGTACGAACCTTCGATCCGCGGGATGAACCGGGACGCGAGCCCCTGAATGGCGTAACCGCCGGCCTTGTCGCGCCCTTCCCCGCTGTCCACGTACCAGCGAACGTCCTCCTCGGTCAAGGGCCGCATGAAGACGGCGGTCTCGTCAGCAGCGGTGACCTGCCGTTGACCACCTCGCACACTGACGCCGGTCAGCACCCGATGCGAGCGCCCGGACATCCGGCGCAGCATCCGTTCGGCGTCCGCCTCATCCGCAGGTTTCACCAGGATCTCGTCATCGACGACCACCGTGGTGTCCGCGCCGATGATTAAGACGCCGGTGGCGTTCATCTGGGTGTGAACGGCCGATGCCTTCTCGGCGGCCAGCCGCACGACGTAGTCGCGCGGGGACTCGCCCGGAAGCACGGCCTCGTCCACGTCGGCCGTGCGGACCTCGAACGTGTAACCCGCCGCCCTCAGCAGTTCAGCGCGTCGAGGCGAGGCCGACGCCAGGATGAGTCGCATACCGAATGATAAGATCCGCGCCATGTCCATGGATCCGATTGCGCAGGTGCTGCCGGCCGCGCTGGCCAGCATCGTGCGACGCGCGCCGCTGAGCGCCGGCAAGGTGGACTTCGTCTGGCGAACCTCCGTCGGACCCGCGCTCGCGCGCGTCACGGCAGTCCGTCTGGAAGACGGCGTCCTGCTCGTCGAGGCGCAGAGCCCCTCGTGGAGCCTCGCGATCAAGCGCTCGTCCCGCATCATCCTGTCGCGCCTCCAGGACCTGCTCGGCGCCGAGGCCGTTCGCGACATCCACCTCCGCGCGTAGGGCATCCATGAACGAAGCGGTCATCGTCAGCGCCGTTCGCACTGCGACCGGTCGGTTCCAGGGCAGCCTCAAGGCCTTCACCGCACCGCAGCTCGGCGCCGCCGTCGTGGCAGAAGTGGTACGACGCGCCGGCGTCGACCCCGCACTCGTTGACGAGTGCATCATGGGCAACGTCGTCTCTGCCGGGCTTGGCCAGAACCCGGCGCGGCAGGCGGCGCTCAACGGAGGCCTTTCCCACCGCGTGGCGGCGATGACCATCAACAAGGTCTGCGGCTCCGGGCTGAAGGCGGTGATGCTCGCCGCGCAGGGGATTGCCACCGGAGACATCGAGATTGCCGTCGCGGGCGGCATGGAGTCGATGAGCAACTGCCCGTACCTGATGCCGAAGGCGCGCGATGGTGCGCGCCTGGGCCATGCGCCGTTCGTCGACTCGATGATCAACGACGGCCTCTGGTGCGCGTTCGAGAACCACCACATGGGCAACGCGGGCGAGGTCGTCGCGGAGGAGTTCCGCGTGAGCCGCGACGAGCAGGACGCCTATGCGGTCCGCAGCCATGCGAAGGCAGCAGCGGCGACGGCCGCCGGCACTTTCGCTGACGAGATCCTGCCGATTGCGCTCCGGCAGAAGGACGGCTCGTCCACGCTGTTCACCACGGACGAATCCATTCGCGCTGACACAACAGCAGAGACGCTGCGTGCGCTGAAGCCTGCGTTTCGCAAGGACGGCACGGTGACCGCCGGCAACGCCCCGCCCGTGAACGACGGAGCCTCCGCAGTTCTCGTGATGTCGGCAGCACGAGCGCGCGCGCTCGGAGTCACCCCGCTGGCGCGCATCGTCGGGCAGGCGACGAGCGGGCTGACGCCGCGACACGTCCTGATGACGCCGGTCGACGCTGTCCGGACCCTCCTCGCCAGGACGGGGTGGGCGCTCGCCGACGTGGACCTCGTCGAGCTGAATGAAGCGTTCGCCGTCCAGGCGGTCGCCGTGATGCGGGAACTTGGCGTCGACGAAGGCCGCGTGAACGTGAACGGCGGTGCTGTCGCGCTCGGGCATGCCATCGGCTCGAGCGGCAGTCGCGTGCTGACCACACTCCTCTATTCCCTTGCCGCACGCGGACTGCGGCGCGGGATTGCCACGCTGTGTCTCGGCGGCGGCAACGGTGTCGCCCTCGCCGTGGAACGGATCTGAGTCGCTATGGCCATCACTCGCATCGGCGTCATCGGCGCCGGAACCATGGGAAACGGCATCGCGCAGGTGTTCGCGCAGGCCGGCTTCGACGTGCAGTTGGTCGATGTGGCGCAGCCGATGCTCGACCGCGCACGGACCACTATCGACAGGAGCCTCGCCAAGTTCGTCGAGAAGGGGAAGCTCGCGGCAGCTGACCGCGATGCGACCCTCAGCCGGCTCTCCACCTCGACCGCTGTCGACGATCTCGCCGGGGTCGACTACGTGGTGGAGGCGATCGTCGAGCACGCCGAGGTGAAGCGCGATCTCTTCGCGCGGCTCGATGCGATCACGCGCCCGGACGTCATCCTCGCCACGAACACGTCATCGATCTCGATCACGCTGATTGGCGCAGCGACGAAGCGCCCCGACAAGGTGCTCGGGATGCACTTCATGAATCCGGTCCCGCTGATGGGACTGGTCGAGCTGATTCGGGGCCAGGCGACGTCCGATGAATCCATGCAGACGGCATTTGGCCTCTGCGTGAAGCTCGGGAAGACCGGCGTCGAGGCAGCCGACTACCCCGGGTTCATCGCCAACCGCATCCTGATGCCGATGCTGAACGAAGCGTTCTTCTGCGTCATGGAAGGGGTCGGCACGCCCGAAGCGATCGACGCGGTGATGAAGGGCGGCATGAACCATCCCATGGGACCGCTCACCCTGGCAGACTTCATCGGGCTCGACGTCTGCCTGGCCATCCTGAACGTCATGCACGAGGGGCTCGGGGATCCGAAGTACCGGCCGTGCCCGCTGCTCCGTCGCATGGTGGCCGCCGGGCACCTCGGGCGCAAGACCGGGCGCGGCTTCTACACGTACGCGTAATCCGCGCCGACAGAACCGTCATCGCCAGGCGACGCGCGTGTTGCGCGCCATCGCACGCGCTTCCACGCCAGCACGCGGGCCGGCACGGGTCCGAACGTCGGGCCCCGCGCCTGCTGACTAAAGAACTGGACCCGCTTCTACGATTGAGTACGTGGAGGCGTTTGATCCGTGTCCGTTCCCCGCGCGCGTATGGCTCATCTGGGCCGTGACGAATCCGGCTCTGCCCTGATCGAAGTGGCCGTGGCCTCGCCCGTCCTGCTGATGCTGGTGTTCGGCATCCTGCAGTTCGGCGTGGTGATGAACGCGAACGTCACCCTCAACGACGCTGTCCGCGTCGCCTCCCGGAACCTCGCCCTCTCACGCGGCACGCCGGATCCCTGCTCCACGACCGCGACCAAGCTCCGGAACGCGGCCCTCAATTTCACGCCCGCCAACATCGGCATCACCATCACCGTCAACGGCAGTTCATTCGGGCCCTCGTCCGCCCCGTCGTGCGCAGGCCAGGGAACCACGATGACCGCCGGTGCAGATGCCGTCGTCCAGGCGACCTATCCCTGTTCGGCGGTTGTCTACGGTGTCGACTACATGCCCGGCTGCACGCTGCGCGCCCGCACCACGGTGAGGATCGAATGATGACGTGCGCCCGACGGTCGAGCGGCAGCGAACGGGGCCAGGCGCTCCCCTTCGTTGCCCTGCTCATCGTGGTACTGCTTGGGATGGCCGGTGTCGCCATCGACGTGGGCTACACGCTCTCCATCCGGCAGGCGCTCCAGGCGTCGACCGACGCCGCAGCGTCGGCCGCCGCGCTCGAACTGACAAACGGCGGGGATGCCTCGGCATTGGCCACACAGTTCTCCATGGCGAGCGGGGGCAAGAACGCGCGCACCGGGATCACTGGCGTGACGGTCAGCACGCAGGTGAAGTGCACCAACTACATGTCGAACCTGATGACCGGGGCAAACTGCACGTCGCCAACCACGCCCCCGAACACGGTGACCGTGACGCAGACGGCGCCGGTCTCCACCTTCTTCGCCCGGGTCGTCGGCTTCCCCACCTTCAACGTGGTCACCAAGGCGACCGCCGCCATGAAGGGCGGTGCGATGCCGCCGCTGGACGTGATGATCGTGCTCGACTCGAGCGGCTCCATGAGCGGCTCATGCTCGGCCGCGGTCCCTGGCATTGCGAACCCGACACGGCTCGACTGCGCGAAGGCCGGCATCCGCACGCTGCTGAACGCGCTCTGGCCCTGTTCCTCCTCGCAGCCGAACTGCGGTGCGGCGACCGGCGGCCACGTCAACAACCCCATTGACGAAGTTGGCCTGATGATTCTTCCCGGCGTGAAGTCGACCACGCCGATGACCAAGGAAACGGACTGCTCCATCAACATCGCGAGGACCGACATGGCCGCGTACAACGCGTCGCCCGTGTACCTCGTCGCGCCGCTCGCCAGCGACTACAAGCCGTCGGCTTTCGGGACGCTGGCCGGGGCCACCTCCACGATCGTGAAGGCCGTTGACTGGGCGGATGGGAACACCTGCGGCAGCAGCGCGTACGGGATCGAGAGCCCGATGGCCATCGGCAGCTACTTCGCGGACGCACTCACGCAGGCCCAGACCACGCTCGCGGCGAGCCGCGACAAGGCGCAGAACGTCATCATCTTCGTGAGCGATGGCGACGGCAACCAGGGTGTCGGTGGCCAGACGAATGCGTGCCACAAGGCGATTGCCGCTGCCGACGCCGCAGCGGCCGCGGGCACGTGGGTCTTTGCGGTTGCCTACGGCGCACCGACGTCGGCCTGGAGTTCGTGCGTCGACGACTACCCGATGATCAGTGCGTACAACACCATGCGCCAGATCGCCTCGGACTCGACGAAGTTCTTCAGCCAGCCCTCAGCGGGCGACCTGACCGCTGCCTTCCGACAAATTGGTCAGTCCCTGCTCACCACGCGCATCCTCGACGACAACACGCAGTAAAACGATGTCGGACAGCGCTGCAGCATGGCGTTTCGCGTTCGCGCGTCTGGAGTGAGTCATTGCGTCCAGGCGGAAACGACGGCCGTCTCGCGTCGGGCGGGCTGAAGCCCGCCCGCTACGACCGTAACCGGACGGCGCGCGACGAAGTAGGCGCTACCTGGACGGTCGACGCGTGACGAATGTAGACCCCTACTTGGAGGGTCGACGCGTGACGAACGTAGACCCTACTTGGACGTCCACGCGTTACGAATGTGCCGAACGTAGCGGCGGGGCTTCAGCCCCGCCGACCTCGCGTGACGAACGTAGACCCCTACTTGGACGGTCGACGCGTGACAAACGTTGACCCCTACTTGGACGTCCACGCGTTACGAATGTGCCGAACGTAGCGGCGGGGCTTCAGCCCCGCCGACCTCGCGTGACGAACGTGGACCCCACCCCTGCTCGGACCGTCGACGCGTGACGAACGTAGACCCCTACTTGGACGTCCACGCGTTACGAATGTGCCGAACGTAGCGGCGGGGCTTCAGCCCCGCCGACCTCGCGTGACGAACGTAGACCCCACCCCTGCTTGGACGGTCGACGCGTGACGAACGTAGACCCTGCTTGGACGTCCACGCGTTACGAATGTGCCGAACGTAGCGGCGGGGCTTCAGCCCCGCCGACCTCGCCAATTCACCAATCCCCAACTTCTAGTCCTACGCCTTTGCCGTCTCGAGCCTGCGCCCGTGCGGGTCGAAGATGCGATATCGGCGAAGGCCCTTTCGCTGCAGCACGCACTGCATCGCCGTGCCGAGCACGCCCACGCCGTAGGTCACGCTGCGCCTGAAGCTGATCGACGAGGCCTCGGGAAAATAGCGCGTCGGGCAGGACACCTCGCCGACACGGAAGCCGAAATAGAGGCACTGCGTCAGCATCTGGTTGTCGAACACGAAGTCGTCCGAGTTCTCGAGCAGCGGCAGCGTCTCGAGGACCTTGCGGCTGAACGCGCGGTAGCCGGTGTGGTACTCGGAGAGCTTCGCACCGAGCATCAGGTTCTGTGTGGCGGTCAGCACGCGGTTCGACACGTACTTGTAGAGCGGCATCCCGCCCTGTCGTGCCGTGTCGCCAAGAATGCGCGACCCCAGCACCACGTCGTACACCCCGTAGGCGATCATGCTCGCCATCGCGGTAACGAGCCGCGGCGTGTACTGGTAGTCCGGATGGACCATCACGACGATGTCGGCGCCCGCGCGGAGCGCTTCGCGGTAGCACGTCATCTGGTTGCGGCCGTAGCCGTAGTTGCCGTCGTGCACGAAGGTCGTCAGGCCCAGTTCGCGCGCGACCGCGACGGTCTCATCCCGGCTCCCATCGTCGACCAGGATCCGGAGGTCCACGATGGCAGGCAGTTCGTCGACAGTGGCTTTGAGTGTCGCGGCGGCGTTGTAGGCCGGCAGGACCACGGCGATCCGTTTGCCGTCAATCATCCGGGTTCTAGTGTAGTCGGTAGATGCGGGCCGAGGCGTCGGCCTTCCAGAGCACGAGCCGATCGGCGTGCGCATCGATGCGCTCGAGACGCGGCGCACTGACCTTTCCCGGGAAGACGATCACGTGCGTGACGCCGAGCCTGCGAAGGTAGTCCAGCGTGTCGCCTTCAGGGAAGGCGTCGAGTGCGGCGGCGGATCGCGTGTAGCTCTCGGGCATGAAGCTCGAATACCCGTTCACGAGCGTTTTCCAGAAGCGGGTCGAGGCGAGCATGCAGTCCACGTTGTGGAAGGCCTCGCGCGGGGGCGGAAAGGGGTAGCAGGCCACAACCGTCCCTTCGGGTTCGTCGCGCAGCGCATCGAAGATCGGCGAGAGCCCGCTGAAGGGTCGGTAGTTGATGGGCGCGCGGAGCGCTTCCGCGTGGGCCATCAGGATCAGCACGAACGCCACAGTCACACCGGTCGACGCGCGCCGGGCCTGGATGCGTGCGAGGCCGAAGCCGGCCAGCAACGCGATTGCGGCGAGAAAGAGCTGTCCGAACCGCGACGCCCCCCTGATGCCGGCCATGATCGGGAAGAGCCGCGTCACCGGTTCATAGAGCGGGAACGCCGGTCCGAACGACAGCGCGAAGGCGACGATGCCGAACGCGAGAGCCATCCGCGCGCGGCGGTCGCGCCAGGCGACCCCTGAGGCGAGTGCGATCATTGTCAGCCCGGCCCCCACCACGCCGGGAAACAGCCCTTCCCTGTCGAAGAAGGCATGACTCCAGGCGGCGTAGTGCAGCCGGCCACCGGTCCCGAGGTAGTCGGTCAGGTGCGCCGAGAACATGGCGACCTCGTTCATGTCGCGCGTGAAGCCCTGTCCTCGACTGACGCGGAGATACGGCAGCAGGAACGGCAACAGCACCGCGACCGATAGCGCGGCGGCGAGCAGGAGCAGCGGCGCCACGCGCCGCAGCCGGGGTCCGAGCCATTCAGCAGGCCGCACCGCCACGGACGCGACGAGCGACAACGCCACGAACGCGAGCAGATAGCCGCACGTCAGCGCCTGCAGGGCGAACCAGCCGGCGAGGGCCAGCGCGTGCTTCACGCGTGGATGCGCCAGCAGTCGATCGAGCGCCCAGAGCGCGGGGGCGAAGAAGACCAGATACTGATCCTGAATCTCCGCGAACCGCGTCAGCGTCATCGCGTTGAACGCGATGAGCGATCCGCTCAACACGCCGGCGGCACGACTGCCGGTCCAGCCGGTCATGACGAGGCAGGTGCTCCATCCGGTCAGCGCGAGTCCCAGCATCAGGAGGATGTTGTAGGTCAGCACTGGTGAGGCGCCGGCCCAGATGAGCGGCGCCCCGAGGATCCCCTGCACGATGATGTGGTCCGAGTACGCGAGCGTGTCGCGCTCCGGGTAGAACGTGTTGGTGTCGAAGAGATGCAGCGGGTTGGTGGCGAGTGCGTGCGCGTCCCACGCGAGGATCCACTCGTGGTGCACGGTGTCGTGCGTGTCGTTGCGTGAGAGGCTGCCCGGGTTCGTGGCGAGCGGCCACGTGTGGACGATGGCCAGCAGCACGAACAACACGAGGCTCGCGGTCGCGAACCTGCGATCGACACGGGCGCTCACGACTGCGCCTCCTCGGCCGGGCGCGCGCGCCGGGCGCTGACCCAGTTCGCCAGGAGCACGAGCGGCACGCCAACGGCCACCTCGACGACAGCGGCGGTGGCGTTCTGCACGAGGAAGTGGGACCGCTGGATGTTCCGCTCGATCGCCGGAAAGATGGTGACGCCCGACATGTAGAAATCGGGCGAGAACGGCCAGAACAGCTGGATGCCTGAGGGTACGGACGGGTCCGCACCAAGCCAGTCCATGAGGAGATGGGTGCCCCACGCGCCAGAGAAGACGAGCGCCTGCCGCAGGCGTCCCGATCCCGCCGTGACCTTCCCTGTCACGACCAAGCTCACAATGAAGACAAGGGCGACGGCCGTGAGGCTGTGGGTCGCCGTCCTGTGGAAGTGATCGATGAGGGCATGCGGCACGGCGAGGTCGAGATCGGGCGCCGCGGCCAGCACTGCGCATGTCAGCGCGAAGCGGGTCGCCCGGTCGGCTGGCGGACGGGACGTCGGTTGTGGTGAAGGGTCCGCGGCAATCCCGACGGACAGGCCAGCCAGGAGGTGGCCGAGCGGACTAGGCATCGCGTGCCTCATCATTGCAGATTCTGCGATCCGCCCGCCACAAGGCGAAAGTCCAATTACTTCGCAAGCCACTGATTAACAAGATGTTTTACTGATCCTTCACCATCGCACGCGATTGACTTTCGCTCGGCACGCCCCTAGAATGGCTCCGCTTCGTTCACGGAGCCACACCCGCTCGATCGCCGGGGCGTTTGCCGGGTTTCCCGGGCGGGGTCGCCCAATATCAGAAGCCACGTCCGGCTCGCCGGACCATGAGGGCGTTCCGTCTGCGGGGCGCCGGATTTCAGAGGAGCAGCATGCCGCCAGTGAATGACCGCGACGATCGCCACGACAAGGAACGCCTCAAGGCGGTGGAGCTGGCCGTCGGCCAGATCGAGAAGCAGTTCGGGAAGGGCTCGATCATGCGCCTGGGCCAGAAGGGGGCCATCCAGCAGATCGAAGCGATCCCCACCGGCGCGATCAGCATCGACTACGCGCTTGGCGTTGGGGGCATGCCGCGTGGCCGCGTCATCGAGATCTTCGGCCCTGAGTCGTCCGGCAAGACGACGCTGGCGCTGCAGGTGATTGCGGAGGCGCAGAAGCGGGGCGGCATGGCGGCGTTCGTGGACGCGGAGCATGCGCTCGACGCGGTCTACGCACAGAAGCTCGGGGTCGACGTCGAGAACATGCTCGTGTCGCAGCCCGACAACGGCGAGCAGGCACTGGAGATCGTCGAGGTCCTCATCCGCTCCAACGCCGTGGATGTTGTCGTCGTCGACTCGGTGGCGGCGCTCGTGCCGAAGGCCGAAATCGAGGGCGAGATGGGCGAAGCGCAGATGGGCCTGCAGGCCCGCCTCATGTCGCAGGCGCTGCGCAAGCTCACCGGGGCGGTCTCGAAGAGCAAGACCTGCCTCATCTTCATCAACCAGCTGCGCGAGAAGATCGGCGTGATGTTCGGGAACCCGGAAACGACCACTGGTGGTCGCGCGCTCAAGTTCTACGCGTCGGTGCGCATCGACATCCGGCGCATCGCGAGCATCAAGGACGGTGACCAGGTGGTCGGCGGCCGCACGCGCGTGAAGGTGGTGAAGAACAAGGTGGCGCCCCCCTTCCGCGAGGCGGAGTTCGACGTGATGTACGGCGAAGGCATCTCGCGCACCGGCGACCTGCTGGACCTTGCGGTCGACAAGCGGATCGTGGAAAAGAGCGGCGCGTGGTTCGCCTACAGCGGCGAGCGCCTCGGCCAGGGTCGCGAGAATGCCAAGCAGTTCCTCAGGGACAACCCGGAAATCTACAAGGCGATCGACGAGCGGGTCCGCAAGGAGCTCGGCCTCACCCGCGAGGCTGCCGAACCCGTAACGGTCTGACCCTCAGCACGACGATTTCGAGCCCACCCGGTGGGCCACAACCCGGTCGCCCGCCGCGGGGCGGGCGATATATCACCAACGCACCGAGACGACAGCACAACCGATTATGGTCCTGACGAAACCCGAACTCCTTGGCCTGCTCCAGCACGAAGTCAACGTCCTCCAGCATCTCTGCACAAAGGTGGAACCGCAGATGCTGGATTACCGGCCGACGCCGAAGCAGCGCAGCACGAAGGAACTGCTGCAGTACCTCACCGTGATGGGGCCCCTCCTCACGAAGGCGGCGCTCAGTGGCGGCCAGTTCGACCGCGATGCGTGGATGGCGCGGTCCGAAGCCGCGAGCAAGCTGTCGTTCAGCGAGCTCGTGCAGGCACTCGCCGCGCACGCCGACGAGTACACCCAGCTGCTCGCGAATGTGCCGGAGGAAGCCTTCCGTCAGCCGATCGACATGTTCGGCACCAAGACAACTGTGGGGGCGTACATCGTCTCTGGCGTGCTCGGCGGATGCGCCGCGTATCGCACGCAGCTGTTCTGCTACCTGAAGTCCTGTGGCCGCGAGGAGCTCGGCACCGCGAACCTCTGGCGCGGCGTCGATCCCACACCGGTCCAGTAACGTAGCCGCGCACCGCGCGATTGCTCGGAGAGAGAGGATGCGGCAGCCGCACAGCTGCCGCTCTGCTCTTCCAGCCCAGCCTGATCGCGTGGTATTATCGGTGTCTCTTCACGGCCGCGGCGTCCTCGCTGAGGCCGCACGGTTCCTCCCGACGTGGCGAGATAGCTCAGCTGGTAGAGCATACGACTGAAAATCGTAGTGTCCCCGGTTCGATCCCGGGTCTCGCCACCATCTTCCCCACTCACAGCCAATAGGTTCCTCGACGCGCAGGTCCGTACCGAGCGGGCCCTCCAGTCGGGATGAGACAACCTGCGACAGCAAGCCCAGCCTCGGCTCTGCGAGAATGCCTTCCGCATGGCATCTCAACACCCGACGAGGCGCAACTTCATCAGGAGCGCCGGGTTGGTCGGTACGGCCGGTCTGCTTGGAACCCAGCAGGACCTGACCGCTGCAGCGGCAATGGGACAAGCGGCGGCCTCCGCGCGGCCAACGACACCGCTGCCAGAGCCGGCGGCCTCGTCCTTCCCGCTGCTGAATCAGCGCACGCTCGGCTGGTTGCGGTTCCTGTGGGAGAAGGCCGTCACCATCGACGACTGGACGAGCAACGGCGTGCCGCACCCCTGGTGGGACCGCTACACGGCGCCAGTGGTCCTGAGCTATGGGCGCTTCGATCTCTCCTTCTCGGCCTACGGCGTGTTGATGATGGCCGACCAGACGCCCGCGTGGCGCGAGGTCTACACGCGCATCACCGACGAATTCGCCAAGCGCTATCCCACCTACTGGGGCGCGATTGACTGGTTGACGCAGATCGGCGATGACCCGAAACGCACGCGATACCCACAGGCGGTCATGGCGACGCTGCCGCCGGACCTTCGGGGCAACTACAACCGCTACGGATGGACGGCGAACGGCACCGAGCCGTGGGGACTGCAGAAGGATCCGATCGGCGCCGATGGCTACCTGTTCTTCCGCGGATGGTTCCACCTGCTGCTGGCCACCTACAAGTACGTGTCTGGGGACGACAAGTGGGCGAAGCCGTTCCCTGTTGTTGGATACGGCGACGACGTGTTCGAGTGGGATCATCACCGGCTGGCGACCCGGCTGGACGAACAGTATCGCGCCCGTCCTGAAGGGCCGCACTGCGAGAACACGAAGATCTGGTTCTACTGCAACATGGCCGCGGCGCTCGGGATGTACCTGTACGACAAGGTCTACGGCAAGGATACCCATCGATCGGCCGAGAACTTCCTGGCCTATGCCCGACGGAACTACGTCGGCGTGTCGAGTGACGGCAAGCTCGAATGGGTTACGCAGTACTTCGATCCGCGAGTGAACTGGAAACTGAATGGCCCCCCGGCAAGTGGCATGGCGACCGCATTCCTGCTTGCACCGCAGAACCGGGAGTTTGCGACCTTCATGTACGAGGCGGCAGTGAACGCGGCCGGCCTGCGTGCGCCGGCCGCGAATGTGCGCGCGAACGCCGGACTGTTGCTGATGGCCCGTGAACTCGGCGACACGACGGTGGCCGACAGGCTGAAGGCTGCCGCCGACCGCGAGAGCGACCCCCGCTTCTTCGGCAAGAACAACGAGATGTTCGGCTGGTGGACGACCGCGCCGACCGAGGGGTATCCGCGCGGACAGGCCAGCGCGACGCTCATGGTGTCCGAGATCGGCCGCCCCGGCGACTGGCTGCGGGCGCTTCAGGCATCCCACATGGACAAGTTCACCGCGCCCACGGTGTCGGGCGTGGACTTCCCCTCGATGGGCTGCTACCAGGCCTGGAACGATCCGGCAAGCGGCACGCTGAATGTCGGCACGTACGCGGCCGCCGCCGACCGGCGGGGCGTGAACACCACCTTCAACGTGACGAACCTGCCTGATGCGAACGCGGTGCGGATCACGGCGGACGGTCAGCCGTTCACCCGGTTCGACATCACGAGCGGCACCAGCATCAGGATCAACACCACGATCGAGACCCGACAGTTCAGGATCGTCACGGGCTATCGAGGGGCAGACGGGCGGGCCGATGAACGCGAACGGCCTCAGCAACGACCTGCAGGTGCTGCCGCCGGACTGGGGCTCGCCGAGCGAGAGGCTGACGTGCGCGCTGAAGCCATCAGCCGCCAGCCTCGCAATCTCTTGTCTGCCAAAGGCGTCGGCTGCGCCTGCTGCTCGGCGTAACGGAGGACGGCACTGGGCCAGAGTCGGTCTGGGCTCGGTTAGAATCCTGCTCGGAGGGAGTTATGAAGCAGTACCTCTGCGCGACTGCCGCCAGTGCGTTCGTCGTCCTGACCTGTTCCGCCGCTCTCGCCAAGGACCGGACGCCCGCGTCGCCCTGGTCGAAGCTCTTCCCGCTGCCCGCCGACCGAGTGACCTCGGCAAAGCCGGCTCCCACCTTCCTCGCACAGGCGCCGGCCGTCGTCGGCAGCGAAGCGGCGCCGTGCAGCCGGATCGTGTCGAAGCCGGTCGATCCCGCGTTCGACCGCGAGATGCGCCACGCCGCACCGACCCGACCCAGACCATCATCCCGCTCGATGCCGACGCGAGCGTGCCGGCCGTCGAACTGATGGCGAGTGCGGTTCGAGATCCCGAACCGCGGCACCTGGACGCCGCGGCGCAGCCCGCCGACACGAGAGCTCAGCGTGCTCTCCACGGTGGAGATGTAAACGAGAAGAAGACCGAGGCGGTCCAGTGTGGTTCGCGTGCCGACGGCGCTGGTCGGCGCAGGGCCGCGCCGACCAGCACAAGACGGTAGGACGCCCTGATGCGGGCGCTCATGAAAGGCGCTACTTCGGGGTGACGCGGTACATGCCGCCGGTCGGTGAGTCCTCGAGGAGCCAGAGCGCACCGTCGGGTGCCACTTCAACATCGCGCAGGCGCTTGCCGACATTCCACCGCTCGGCCGGAGTTGCGCCACCCTTCCCGTCGAAGGTCACCCGGCTCAAGGTCATCGTCGCAATGCCGCTGATGAGCGCCGAGCCCTGCCACTGCGGGAACATGGACCCCTTGTAGAAGGTGAGGTTGCCCGGCGCGATGACCGGCGTCCAGTAGATCACCGGCTTGACCAGGTCCGAGCGCGTGTCGGGGCTCGGGATCGGCACGCCGTTGTAGTTCGTCGCGTACGACACCTCGGGCCAGCCGTAGTTCTTGCCCGGCTCGATCAGGTTCAGTTCGTCACCGCCGCGCGGGCCGTGCTCGAGTTCCCAGAGACGTCCATCCGGTGCGAAGGCCAGCCCGTAGGGCGTGCGATGGCCGGTGCTCCAGGTTTCGGCCGGGGCCAGGTTGGGCGCTGTGAACGTGTAGGTGCTGACTACCGGAGCCGTCTTCGCCCGCTCCGTGTCGAAGGGCGGATTGATGAGCGGCACGCTCGACGCACCGGTCTTGCCCGCGCCCGGGTTTCCCGGCGCCGGCTTGCCGTCGAGCGTGAGGCGGAGGATCTTGCCCAATTCCTGATTCGGATCCTGCGCAGGCGTCATGCGCTGGCGGTCACCAACCGTCAGGAACAGGTACTGGCCGTCCGGCGAGAACGCGATCTGCGCACCGAACTGACCGCCCCTGCCCTTCGGCAACTGCCGCCAGAGAACCTCCAGGTTGTCGAGGCTCGCTGTCCCCTGCCCAAGGGTCAGCCTGGCGCGCGCAAGTGCGAGGCCGCTCGCATTCGCGTCGTCCGCGGCGGGCTCCGCGTACGTCAGGTAGACGCTGTGATCGGTCGCGTACTTCGGCGACACGAAGATGCCGAGCAGGCCGCCCTGCCCCTGGAATAGCACCGCCGGCACGTTCGCAACGGGGGTCTTCTCGCCCTGCGGCGTCACGAGCCAGACCTTCCCCGGCTTCTCGGTGACGAGCATGCGCGAGTCGGGAAGAAAGGCGACGCGCCACGGACGATCGAACGTGGCTACCTGCGTCAGCGTGAACGGGAGTTCCGCTTCGGGTTTCAAGCTACCCGCATTCGTCTGCGCGAGGGCCGGAAGGGCCGTCAGCATCACCAGTGCGGTGTTCAGCAGTGTCTTCATATGTCTCCTAGAAACAACCAGGCTTTCCAGACGCGCGCGAGGAGATGACGGTTCCCGGCCTCAGGCCGACTCGCCGCGCGCACTGCGCGCCAGCGCGTCGCTGAATCCGTGTTGCTCGGCGGTCAGCGGCGGCTGCTCTGCGACCCGCGCATCGTGCGCCCGGCGCTCCTCCGCGCGGACCTCCTCTTCGAAGGTCTGCTGGATCGCCTGACTTGCGCGCTTGAACTCGCCGACAGTCCGTCCGAGCTGTCGCCCGATCTCCGGCAGACGACGCGGGCCGAAGACGACCAGCGCAATCACGAAGATGACGACCAGTTCGGGCATGCCGATGGATCCCAACATGTCCTGCTCCTGCGCCCCATTGTACCGGGTTGCCGGGAAACCTCGGCCGCATGCGGGCGGACGCATACAATCAGCCTGTTCCGCCGATGAGGTTCTCCTTGTGCCGCTCCACACTGCTCGCGTCTCTCCTCCTGCTCCGCGCCGCCGCGGCCTTTCCCCAGCACATCGAGCGGGGACCGGACCGGGCAGGTAGCGCCGGTCTGATGAACGAGGGCTCGGGCACCGCGCAGCTGCCCGCCTCGGCGCTCGCCGCTGACGGGCTGGAACCCCGTGCTGGCGGCTGGCGCTTCATGCTGCACGGAGAGGTCGTGGCGCAGGCTCTCGCCGAATCGGGCAGCCCACACCACCGCAGCCGCGGGGTGTCGAGCGTGAACTGGTTGATGCTGCACGCGGCGCGACCCGTCGCACGCGGCTCCCTGGCACTGCGGACGATGGTCAGCGCGGAACCATGGACCGTCCGAGGGTGTGGCTATCCGGACCTCCTCGCGACCGGCGAGGTCTGCGTTGGCGATACCATTCACGATCGGCAACACCCGCACGACCTCTTCATGGAGCTCGCCGCCTCGTACGAGCATCAGATCGGATCCACGACGCGACTGCACCTCTACGGCGGACCGGTCGGTGAACCGGCGCTCGGGCCGGTCACGTTCCTGCATCGGCCGTCGGCACGGGGGAATCCCATTGCGCCAATCGCCCACCACTGGCTCGATGCAACCCACGTGTCATACGGTGTCGTCACGGTCGGTGTCTCGTCGAACCGGTGGACGATCGACGCAAGCGCCTTCAACGGCCGGGAGCCGGACGACCGGCGCACCAACATCGAGCGGGCCGCGTGGGATTCGTTATCCGCGCGTGCGACCTATGCGCTGTCATCTCGACACGTCGTGCAGGCCTCTGGCGGGCATCTGCACGACGCGGAAGCAGGGGTCGGCACGCTCCCACGACGGGACGTGAACCTGCTGACCGCCTCGTGGATTGCGGCGGGAGACGCGCGGCGTGGTCGATGGTCGACGACGATGGCGTGGAGCCGGCGCTGGGGTCCCGCCAGCACGAGCGTCGGCGTGCGGCCGCAGACAAGCGACGCCGGACTGCTCGAAGCCGCACTCGTGCGCACCCGCACGTCATGGTTCGCGCGCGCCGAGGTCGTCGGCAAGGCCGCCCACGACCTGCACGCCGACGAGTTCGACCCGACCGTCTTCATCGTCGGCAAGCTCCAGGCCGGCGGGACGCGCCAGCTGGCGAGTCGCCATGGCTTCACTGCAGCGGTAGGGATGACGCTCTCGATGTCGCTCGTTCCTGCCCCACTCGCGCCTCGCTACGACGGCCGCCTCGCGCCAGGCGGCGGCATCTTCCTGCGGCTGACCCCGTCCGCCGCACCAGGTCCGCCCACGCACGCGCACGCGCACAGAGACTGAACACGGGCACGGAGGTCACAAGTCGAAGGTTGGAGGTTGGAGGTTGGAG
>JAFDVO010000013.1 GCA_018268955.1 Acidobacteriota bacterium
TACCTATGTTTCCGGTTGCACAGAACTCGGAACTCGGAAGTCAGAGCTGTTGCTGTGACGCGCCCCGAACGTCTGACCCCGCGGCAAACCTCGGTGCTCTGTCCTGTGAGGCTCTGGACTCTGAGGTCTAACGTCTAACGTCCTGCTCGGAGCCGCTGTTCGATGCGGGGGAGTGCGGCGAGGAGCACGTCGCCGACGACCTGCAGGCTCCGCGCGCTCACGGCGTCGAGCGTGTCCAGCGGTGTGTGCCACTGCGGGTAATCGAGGTCGATGATGTCGACGGCTGGCACTCCCGCCTCGAGGAACGGCTGGTGGTCGTCTTCGATCTCGGTGACCTCGTCCACGAAGTGCTGCTGCAGCTTCTGCTCGCGTGCCGCAGCCCAGATGATGTCGGTCAGCCAGCGGGTGGAGTTGCCGTCCTGTCGGATGTTCAGATCGCGGTCGCCGATCATGTCGACGAGCAGAAGCGCCTTCAGTGTGGCGAGCGAGCCGTCCTGCTTCGCGACCTGCACGTAGTGCCGGCTGCCGTACGTGTGGTTCGGAAACTCCCACTCGCCAATCGCCTCCTCGCCATCGAGGAACAGGAGCTCGATCGTGAACGGATTCCTGCGTGCTTTGAGCACGCGCGCCATCTCGAGGAGGAACGCGGCGCTCGAGCCGCCATCGCTGGCGCCGACGAACCGGAACTCCCGATAGCGCTTCGTGTCGAAGTGGCCGGCGATCACGATCCGCTCCTGGCTCGCACCGGGGATCGTCGCGATCAGGTTGACCATGTGCAGACGGCCGGCCGGCCTGGTGTCATTCCACGCCTGTTCCCGTACGGGGACGTTCAGTTGTGCGAGCTGGGTCTTGATGTACTGGCGGGTCTGGTCGATGGCGGGGGAACCGGAGGGGCGAGGGCCGAGGGCGACGAGGGCGCGGAGATGGTCCCAGGCCCGGCCCGAGTCGAAGCGCGGCGCCGCTGCAGTCGCCTGCAGCAGCACCAGCGCGAGGACCAGGACCGGGCGGACCACGTTACTGCCGCTTCTCCTTGCTGACGTAGTCGCGGATGTCGTAGCCGGTGTAGATCTGGCGCGGACGCGCGATCTTCTGGTCCGGATCGACGAGCATCTCCTGCCACTGCGCGAGCCAGCCGACGACGCGCGGGATGGCGAAGAGCACGGGGAACATCTCCGTGGGGAAGCCCATGGCCTGGTAGATGAGGCCGGAGTAGAAGTCCACGTTCGGGTAGAGCTTCCGCTTGACGAAGTACTCGTCCTGCAGCGCGATCCGCTCGAGTTCGAGCGCGATCTCCAGCTTCGGGTTCTTGCCGGTGACGGTGAATACGAGGTCCGCGATCTTCTTGATCACCTTCGCGCGCGGGTCGTAGGACTTGTAGACGCGATGGCCGAAGCCCATCAGCCGCGACCCGGCCTCACCCGACTTCACCTTCTTGATGAACTCCGGCACCTTGTCGACCGAGCCGATCTCGTCCAGCATGCGGAGCACCGCCTCGTTCGCGCCGCCGTGCAGCGGCCCGTAGAGCGCCGCGGCCGCGCCCGCGATGGCGGCGTACGGATCCGCCTGCGAGCTGCCGATGTTGCGCATCGCGCTGGTGCTGCAGTTCTGCTCGTGGTCGGCGTGCAGGATGAAGAGCACGTCGAGCGCGCGGGCGAGGACGTCGTTCGGGTGGTACTTGTCGGCCGGCGTGCTGAACAGCATGTTCAGGAAGTTGCCGGTGTAGCTCAGGTCGTTGTCCGGGTAGATGTACGGGCGTCCGACGATGTGGCGGTAGGCGTAGGCAGCGATGGTCGGCGCCTTCGCGATGAGCCGGATGATCTGCTGGTGGCGCGACTCGGGGTCGTTGATCCGCTTGGCGTCCGGGTAGAAGGTCGAGAGCGCACCCACGGTGCTGAGGAAGATCCCCATCGGGTGCGCGTCGTAGCGGAACCCCTCCATGAACTTCTTCACGTTCTCGTGAAGCATGGTGTGCATGGTGATCTGCTGCGTGAAGGCCGCCTGCTGCGAGGCGGTCGGCAGCTCACCGTTGAGGATCAGGTACGCCGTCTCGAGGTGGTCGCTGTCCTCGGCGAGCTGCTCGATCGGATAGCCCCGGTAGCGCAGGATCCCCTTGTCTCCATCGATGAACGTGATGGAACTGCGGCAGTTCGCCGTGTTCATGAAGGCCGGGTCATACGTCATCAGGCCGAAGTCATCGTCCGCCGTCTTGATCTGGCGGAGGTCCATCGCCTTGATGGTGCCGTCCTGGATGGGCAGCTCGTACTTCTTGCCGGTGCGGTTGTCGACGATCGTCAGCGTATCCGCCATCACAGTCTCAAGTCGTCAATCCGGTGCTGGCGCGACGGCGATCCGGCCGGGCGGTCAGAACTCGGAGGTGTCCGTGTTGTCTTCGGCAACGGTGGCCGGGTGTACCGGTTCAGCCGCTACGCGATAGGTGCCGTCCGCCCAGTTCGCCAGGTCCAGCAGCTTGCAGCGCTCACTGCAGAACGGCCGCCACTTCGCCTCCACCGGGTGCTTCCGGCAGTAGACGCACAGGCGCGCCTCCTGAACTGGGGACATCGCCTCATTCTAGCGAAAAAGACGGCGAGGGGGGCGTCCCGGGTCTTACGTTCGTGCGCCGCCCTGGGCCCCGGGATGCCGGACGTCCCTGGCGGAGACGATGAAGATGACGTCCTCGGCGATGTTGGTGGCGTGGTCGCCGATGCGCTCCAGGTGGCGGGAGACGAGGATCAGGTCGAGCGCGGGCTCGATCGTCGCCGGGTCCTGCAGCATGTACGTGAGCAGTTCCCTGAAGATCTGCGTCTTCAGCGCATCCAGCCGATCGTCCTCGTCAAGGACGTGCTGGGCGAGGTCCACGTCGCGCCGCACGAAGGCATCGAGGGCGTCGCGCAGCATGTTCTGCGCGATCTCGGCCATCAGCGGGATGTCGATCAGCTTCTTGACCGGCGGGTGGGTCGCGTAACGTGCGGCGGCCTGCGCGATGTTCACCGCCAGGTCGCCGACCCGCTCGAGATCGGTGTTGATCTTCACCGCGGCCACGATGGTGCGCAGGTCAGCCGCCATCGGCTGGAAGAGCGCGAGCAGCGTGAAGCAGCGACCGTCGATTTCGACGTGCAGCCGATTGACCGGGTCGTCGCCGGTCAGCACGCGCTCGATGCCCGAGCGGTTGCGGTCCACGAGTCCCTGCACCGCGAGGCGGACGTTCTCCTCGGCCAACCCACCCATCTCCAGCAGGCGGGTTTTCAGCAGTTCGAGTTCGTCCTGAAAGTGGCGCGGCAGGCGCTCGACCGGTTCCATCAACCGAATCTCCCCGTCACGTAATCTTCCGTCAGCTTCTCGGTCGGCGCCGTGAAGATCCTGTCGGTCCGCCCATACTCAACGAGCTTCCCCAGCCAGAAGAACGCGGTGGTGTCCGACACACGCGCCGCCTGCTGCATGTTGTGCGTCACGATCACGATTGTGTAGCGGCTCTTGAGCTGGTAGATGAGCTCTTCGATGCGCTGGGTCGCAATCGGGTCGAGCGCCGACGCGGGCTCGTCCATCAGCAGGATCTCTGGCTCGATGGCGAGCGCGCGCGCGATGCACAGCCGCTGTTGCTGACCGCCGGAGAGCGCGAGGGCCGAGGCGTGCAGGCGATCCTTCACCTCGTCCCAGAGCGCGGCTGACTTCAGGCTCGCCTCCACGCGCCCGCGGAGCTCGTCCTTCGAACCGGTCATGCGGTTGATGCGGAGGCCGTACGCGACGTTCTCGAAGATCGACTTCGGGAACGGGTTCGACTTCTGGAACACCATGCCCACCTTGCGGCGGAGCGCCACGACATCCACGGACGGGGCGTAGATGTCCGCGCCGTCGACCAGCACGCGCCCTTCAACGCGTGCTCCAGGCACGATGTCGTTCATGCGGTTCAGCGACCGGAGGAAGGTGGACTTGCCGCACCCGGACGGCCCGATGAACGCCGTCACCTGGTTGGGCTGGATCTGCAGTGAGATGTCGTGCAGGACCCGGTGCGCGCCGTAGTAGAAGTTGACGTGGGACACGTCAATCTTCGGCGGCTCGGCATGGGTAGCCTTCGCGTCGGCGGCGACCGAGACGGTCGGCGACAGCGTGGCAGTCAGTAGCATGCGTTCAGCCTACTCGGCGGCTGTGACGGCGGCGTTTCGGGACTGTTAATTCAAAGGGCAGGCGGGGCTGGCAGGGCAGGTAGGGCAGGTAGGGCAGGTAGGGCAGGTAGGGCTGGAAGGTAGGGCAGATTCAAGGGCGGGCAGAGCGGGCTGGACTGACAGCGCAGGATTCGGAGGTCAGCGCGGCGATGCTGACGTCCGAATCCCGCGGATTGGTTGAGTCTAGCGCCCTCCCCAGCGATCGTCGTCGTCGAACCGATCGTCGTCGCGGCGGTCCCGGACCTTGAAGCCCGAGATCTTCACGAGCGCGCCGTGGTTACCCTTGCCGAGCGCGTCGTTCGCGGCGCGGTGCTGGATGTGCACCAGTGCCTGCTCGCCAGAGCCGAAGAAGATGAACCCGCTGGGCTCGGCACTCGTGTCGCGGATCGACGCGAAGCGCACGCAGCCATCCGACAGGTTGTCACCGTCGGCACCGTCCGGGAGGCAGATCCACATGTCGTTGCCGAGTGGCTGCTTCACGAGCGGATTCACGCTCGTCACGATCTCGGTCGGGCCATCCTCCAGGACGACGAGGTTGCCGGTCTTCGGCTGGAACGCGACGTTGTCGTACATCGCACGCTCCTGGCTGCCGGTGAGGAACCGGTCCACCGTGGGAATCGTGCCGGTCGTCGGGTTCGGGTTGGCCAGATCGGGCGGGTTCTCGGTCAGGCACATCACCTCGGCCTGCACATCACTCGTCTCGGCCAGCCCGCCGTTAAAGGCCATCCGGCCGGTATTGGCCCAGCACGCGCGGAACACGCCGTCGGCGAGTGCCACCGGATCCAGATCCATGTCCTCAGGCCGGTAGTAGCCGGTGAACTTCTGGAGCTTCTGCGCAGTCTGCAGCACGATGTTGCCGTTCACATCGATCACGTTGGCGCCGTTCACGTCGACGGCAACCCACGCGCCCTTGCCGGTTTCAGCACCCTGACCCCAGCGCGACGACGCCGAGGCTGCGACCCGCAGGCCGTACACCGTGCCCTGTGCCAGCGGTGACGCACCCGGGACCGTGATCGGGCCGTTGCCCGTGTAGGGGATGGCGGGCACGAACTTGTACACGCCGCCGCCCGCGTTGCCGTTGCTCGGCGCCAGTTCGTCCGCGTAGATAAGCGTGCCGTCCGGACCGACCGAGATCCCTTCGTAGGACAGCAGCCCGGTCGCCTTGCGCTTGACGAGATGCAGCGGGTCGGTGGTCGTGCCCGCGGCGCGGCTGGTCACTGTGATCGGCGACGTGATGTTCACCGGGTCGATGATCTCGTAGAGGCCCCCATCGGCGCCGTTCTCTTCGCCGACCAGGATCGTGCCCCACGGCGTGCGGCGCACGGGGTCGCACGACGAGAGCCCCTTCACGATCGTCGTCGCGTTGGACGCCGCAGGCTGGCGCAGGTCGACGCGCACGACAGACGGGTCCGACGTTTCCTCACCGCAGACGAAGACATGTGTCGGACGATCGTCGTTCGGCCAGAAGGCGATCTGGTCGCCGGCGGACGGTACCGCGCTCGACACGAGCGACACACGCAGCCCGTCGGCGACGACGATGGCCTGCAGGTTGTCGGCACCGTCGTACGGTCCCGGGGCGCTCGCCTGGAGCGGACGGCGGAAGCCGAAGAGCTGTTCCGTGTGCGATTCGAGCTGGCGCTGAATGAAGGCGCCGAAGTCGGCCTTCGGTCCCTGGGCAAGCAGCGAGGGGGCGGTGAGGCCGGCCGCCGCCGCGAGTGCGGTCGGCAGCAGCGCGCGGCGGACGAGAGAGCGATGCATCAGTTGAATCCTCCTGGAAGTGAGGCCCTGCAGCATGGGCACGCTGATGCTCGCGCACCGGCGTGAAGACGCGGTGACGCTGATGACAACACCGTGACAACACCGCGAGGGGACCGGCACGACGTCAGCGGAATGGCAGCGCCAGCCGTGATCGCACGGTCAGGCGGCGTAACGTTCGTGTTGCTACGCCCGCGTCAGAGTACGGACCCAGGAGGCTGTGGTCATCGAGCACAGCCGCCCGGCCGTGCCGACCGCAGCGCGGCGAAGGACCCGGCTGCGCCGCTCTGCCGTCGTGCTGAGGCGAGCGCAGTCGAGGGCGGGCAGCAGCGTGGCGCCTTCGCTCGACACGTATTCGGCGAGCACGGCCAGGTTGTTTGCGTCGCCCAGCTGCCTGGCGCCTTTGATCAACGCTGAAGCCCCGGTCCCTCGCGGAAGGTCGCTGCGCCGGATCAACGACAGCTGCAGGCGAAGCGCGTTCAGCCGCCTGCGCCACCGATGGAACGCATCCGCGCTTCCTGTGCGCTGCGCCTGCACCAGGGCCTGACGACAGCGGCGGTGTGCGCGCATGAGTCCTGGCACGAGCGCGTCGATGCCGCTCCCGTCCAGCCGCCAGTGGCGCGTGTCGGCGACGATGCGCCGCACTCCGGGGATCAGCGCCGCGAGTGCCGCGTCCTTCCGCAACGCGTCCGCCGTGCGCCGCCTCTGGAGCGCAACCCTCCTGCGGAGGTGTGCGCGGGTGCCGGGGAGGACCGCGGCCGGATCCGCCTCACTCAGTGCGTCAAGGGTCTCCATCATCACATCGAGATCACGGACTGGGGACAGGACACGCCTGACAGTGCGGAGCGCGGTGCGTGCGCGCTTCCACCCTGGTCCACCACCGGCGCGCGTCAGGTCGATCATGGCCGCCAGACGCTTGGTGCTCCTGCGCATGCGGTGGACCGCCGCCACGTCCAGCGACCCGGACTCCATCAACTCGAGGAGCCGCTCCAGTTCGATGCGGGCCGCACGGCGCAGTGCGTGCGCGACCGACGTGGACGTGAAGAGCGCAATGCGCATGGCGCGACGCCATCCTCGGACTGTCGACGTGCCCGCGTCAAATGGCCAGGGTGAGCTGCCGCGTCATCGTGCCTCGCCTGCTGGTCCCTGGACCGTTTCCAGGTAGGCCACCAGGCGCGCGATCCGTTCCGTGACCGGCGTCTGGTTTGCCGATTTCGCCAAGGCATCACCCCAAACCGGCATCTCGGCGCCACCGTGGCCCTTCACGGGGGAGCGCCCGTCGATCACGCGCGCGACCACGTCGGCCGGGTACTTGCCGCCGTTCCGCTTCGCAATCTGCGTGAGATCAGCCGGACGTTTCGTCAGGACACTGGCCATCGGGCCGTCGCCCTTCGCCGACTGACCATGGCAGGTTGCGCAGTAGAGCGAGAAGAGGGAACCGCCTCCTGGCGCTGCCGATTGCGCAGCGGTCGACACGGACAGACCGAACGACGCCAGGGCCACGAACGCGGACGCAAGGACGAGTGATTCATGTGAGGTGCTCGAGACGATGGCCAAGACCGGCGTGCCGTCGCGAGCCGAAGTCACCGATGCCGCCATGTCAGAACGCGCGGAGTGCGTGATGCTGAACAAGGGGCCGTTCGTGGTCGACGCCGTTCGCACGCTCGACGACATCCTCAGGCGCATGCAGGCGCACCAGGCGAAGAAGCGGGCCATGATGCGTCCGCTGAAGGTGGCCGAGTCGGTGCTTGACGAAGTGCTTGGCGCACCACTCGAGACGGCAATACCGTGAGCGCGGGCATTCACGACCGCGCGCGCGTGTCAGGCCCGTCGCTTCTCCGTCGGCGGCCGGCGCGCGGCGGCGCTCGCCGGCCGGATGCCACGGGCCAGCCCGCGGCTCGACCCCCGCTCTGGCGCTGAGGCCCGGACACGCCGCGTCGGGCCAGGCGTCGTGATCTCGGACCGGACCTGCACGGATTCGATGCGCAGCGGCTTCCCGAGGACCTCCGCCAACGGGGCCGCGTGGCGCGAGGCGGCCCACACCTCGAGTTCGGCATCGCCGGTCGCCTGCAGCACGAGCAGGAACTCGTCGTCCCGTTCGTGCAGCGCGAGGCCCGTGACGATCAGCGAATGGCTGCGATCGAGCGTTTCGGCAAGCCGCAGCATCGACGCCAGCACGCGCACCGTGTCCCGCCGCTCCTTGGGCAGCTCGTTGAACTCCTCGTGCTCGCGTGATGGGACCGCACGGCGGTGATAGCGGGCCACCTGCGCGATGGTCTCCACCTCGAGCGGCTCGAACCCGCGCAGGTCGCCATTCCGGATCAGGTAATACGAATGCTTGTGATGCCGCTCGTAGCTGATGTGCACGCCGATGTCGTGCAGCAGGGAGGCGTACTCGAGCCATTCGCGCTCGCGGTCGGTCAGCCCGTGGATGGCGCGCGTCTCGTCGAACAGCGCCAGCGCCAGGGTGCCGATCCGCGTTGCGTGCTCCGTGACGTAGTTGCAGCGCTCGGCGAGTTCGATGACGCTCCGACGGCGCACGTCGGGGTAGCGCTCGGCCTGCGTGATTTCCTTCCGGTGCGCGGCGATGTAATCCAGGATGATGCCTTCGCGCAGCGACATGTCGCAGAGCGTGATCGCCTTTGCACCGAGCCGTCGCAGAATGACGTCGATGAGCACGGCGCCGGGCACGGCAATGTCGGCGCGGCGCGGCTCGAGGCCCGGTACGTCGAGCCGCTGCTCCATGTCGGCCTCGCACAGCATGCGACGGACACGACGGATCTGTCGCGCATCGATCCGTCGGTTCCTCAGCCCTGTCGGGACAGCGCCGTCCTCTTCGGCGGCGGCAATGGTGCCCACGCTGAGGATCGTGCCCGACGTGCCAACGACGCGATCGAACCCCGCCTCGGCGATCTGCTTCAGGAACGGCTTCAGCTCCGCCTCGATATGGCGGACCATCTTGCGCTCGTGGTTGGGCGACAGCGGGTCGGACTTGACGAACCGCTCGCTCAGGCGGATGACGCCCAGCTTGAAGCTGCGTCCCTCCACGAGCATCGGGCCGGTCCCGTGCGTAATCTCCACGCTGCCGCCGCCAATGTCGACCGTGACCGCCACTTCGTTCGTGAGACCGAGGCCGTACGCCGCCGCCAGGTGAATCAGCCGCGCCTCCTCGGTGCCGCTGATCACGCGTGCGCGGATGCCGGTCTGCTCGACGATCGCCTTGAGGAAGGCCCCGCCGTTCTCCGCTTCGCGCACGGCGCTCGTGGCCACCGCTTCGATGCGTTCCACCTGGTGCGATTCGGCCAGGCGGCGGAACTTCGACAGCACCTGCAGGGCGGCCTGCATGGCCTTGGGCGTCAGCGCCCGACCGTCGAGTCCGCCCGCTCCCAGCCTGACCATCTCCTTCTCGCGATCGATGATCTCGAACGAGAAGTCAGGACGGACGCGCACGACGATCATGTGCAGCGAGTTGGTGCCGATGTCGATGGCGGCGAGGCGCATGCTGTGTCCACATTACGCGGGTTCGGCCGTCCCGTCACTCCCCAGCGAGGTCCGGCGGAGGGCGGCACGGGGCAGGTAAACGGCATGTAACTGCCCGGTCACGCGTGTCAGGCTTTGCGTTTGCACCGCACCTGCAGACAATAGAGCGCATGGTCGAGCTGTACCTGATTCGCCACGCGGTTGCCGAAGAGCGCGGCGACGCCTGGCCGGACGATGCGCAGCGGCCGCTCACCGATGTGGGACGCACGCGGATGCGGAAGGTGGCTCAGGGCCTGGCGCGCGTGGGGATTGGATTGGACGTGATCCTCACCAGCCCGCTGGTGCGCGCCCGGCAGACCGCCGACATCGTGGCCGCCGCCTTCAAGCACCCTCCCGCGATCGTGGCGTTCGATGCCCTCTCGCCCGAGACGCCGCATGCGGACATCGTCGCGGGCTTGCGGCGGTACGGGAGAAAGAAGCGGGTCGCCCTGGTAGGACATGAGCCGGATCTGGGGCAGCTCGCCGGCCGGCTGCTCGGCATGAAGACGCCGGTCCCGTTCAAGAAGGGCGCGGTGTGCCGCATCGACGTCTCGAAGCTGCCGCCCACCGCCCCCGGCACCCTGCAGTGGTTCGCGACGCCAGCGATGCTGCGGGCCATGCGCAAGTAGTCGCATGTCCACGAGCGCACTCAGTCCAGAAGTCCTTGCCGTGCTCGACGCGCTGCACGACGCGGCGCTCGTGGTGGACCGGCATGGCCTGATCGTGTTCGCCAACGATCTCGCGGAACCGCTCCTCGGCCATCGTCCTGCCGACTTGGTCGGGCTTCAGGTGGAAAACCTGCTGCCGCCGCCCATGCGCCACATCCACGGCGTCATGCGGCGCAAGGCCACAGACGACGGTACGCGGCGGCCGATGCACAGCGGGGTGCCGATCGTGGCGTTGTGCGCCGACGGCTCCACGATTCCGGTGGACATCAGCCTCAGCCCGCTGCGCGGCGTTGGTGACGGGTACACGCTCGCGTGCATTCGCGATCGGCGCGAGCAGGCACGCCTGGAGCAGGAAGCACGTGCGGCGGAGGACCGATACCGTATGGTCGTGACGACCGCGTCCGAGGTCTTCTACCGTGTCCGCACCGATGCCGACACGCTGCGCGGACAGGTAGAGTTCGTCAGCCCCCAGTGCGAGCGCGTCACCGGCCTCAGCCCGTCCGAGTTCATCGAACACCCATCCCTGTGGATCGACTGCGTGCACCCGGAAGACCGCCCGGTGGTGTTCCGCACGACGCAGGAGATCCTGCAGCGCGGCGTCGAGGCATCGCGCTATTACAGGCTGCGGCACGCGACGACCGGTGAATACCGGTGGATTGCCGATCGGGTCGTTCCTATCCGCGACGACGGCGGGCGCGTCATAGGGCATCAGGGTGTGGCGCGTGACATCACCGAGCAGCGGATCGCCGAGCTCGCGCACCAGCAGCTCGAACATGAACTGCGACAGGCGCAGAAGATGGAGGCTGTTGGTCGGCTCGCGGGGACCGTGGCCCACGACTTCAACAACCTGATCACGTTGATCCTCGCCAGCACCGACGCGGCGCACCAATATGTCGGAGATGGCAGCCTGCTACGGGAGCACCTCGTCGAGATTTCCGATGCGGGTGAACGGGCGACCGAGCTGACACGGAAGCTGCTGACCCTCAGCCCCGACCCGAACCTGATCGCCGACCCACCAGTGGCCCCAGATCCGCTCGACGTGAACACGCGGCTGCTGGCGGCGGCGCCGCTCATCCGCCGCATGCTGCCTGACGACGTGGAACTGCGCTGGGAACTCGCCGACGGTCTCTGGGAGGCGCAACTCGACGCAGGGCAGTTCGACCAGATTGTGTTCAACCTTGTGGCGAATGCGAGAGACGCGATGCCCGCCGGCGGCGCCCTGACGATCGCGACCGGGCAAGTCGCCATCACGGAGGTGCCGCTGACGACCGGCGGGCTGATGCCGGGCGAATACGTCCGTATCGTGGTGAGCGATACCGGCGTGGGGATGGACGCAGCGACGGCTGCGCGTGCGCTGGACCCGTTCTTCACCACCAAGCCGAGCGGCAAGGGCACTGGCCTGGGCCTCGCTTCCGTCTACGGGATCGTCCGGCAGCACCGAGGTGACATCCAGATCGACAGCGCCCCCGGAGCGGGCACGCGCGTGGCGCTGCTCGTTCCACGCGCCGAGCCAGACCGCGAGTGACGCCTCGCCAGCGCCTCACGCCCGCAGGAAGTCGGCCCGCCAGTCCTTCACACGCTGCTTGATCGCTTTCGGGTCGGTCAGCTGTCCGGCAAGCACCTCGGCGACCAGAGCCGGCAGTTCCGCGTCGCTGGCAAACCGCAGCGCAATGAGCTGGTCCACAGGCAAGGCGCTGGCGCGCGCGGCCAGGTCTGCGGGCAGCACCGCCGCGTAGCGAAGCCGTTCCTCGAGGCGGATCACGCGGTTCTGCACCGTAAGGGTCTGCTGTCGTGACACCACGGCCAGTGACGGCAGGATGAACGCGACGATGAACGCGGCGAGCGCGTCCATCGAGAAGTGCGTCACCAGACGGTACGCCGTCCAGAGCAGCACGAACAGCATCAGCACTCCGACGACATTCACGAACGGGGGCATACGGCGGACGTGGTTGGCGTAGGTCTGGGTGTCTGACATCGGGTCTCCTTGGGCTTGGATGATACGCAAGAGCACGGGAAAACGGGCGACCGTGAGAATTTACAGGCCCGTTACACGCGGTACGGCAAGATCGTCTCATCCCCGAGGTGCATTCATGTTCGACGTCAATCTCGTCACGGCCGGCCGCGTGCGTCACTACTCTGTTGCCCTGCATAGGGCTGATGGCTGGGAGCTGACGATCGAGGAGAACCGGACCGTGCGGTGGCGGGAAGTCGTCGAGGACTGGCACCGCGTCGAACGAAGGATTGAGCGGGTTCGGTCGGAGGTGGAAGGCCTCCTCGAACAGGGGTGGACGCTGCAGACCGCGCGCGGGTTGATGTAGCGGCAGGTCCGCGCGCCGGCCAGGCGGTCGGGTCTGACTACTCGACGAAGCGATACCCCAGTCCGACCGCCGTTTCGATCTGCGGACCGGCGCTGCCAAGCTTCTGGCGCAGCCGCCCGACGTGCACGTCGACCGATCGCGTCTCGACGAGCCGGTCATAGCCCCAGACGCGCTCGAGCAGCTTGTCGCGCGAGACGACGCGGTTCTTGTTCTGCACCAGATACCGGAGCAGCTCGAATTCCCGCCTGGTCAGCCGCACCGGATCGCCGTCGACAGCGATCGACACGGCGTCGAAGTCGGCCATCAGGTGTCGTCCCTGATAGACCGACACCTGCCGCTCATCCGGCGCTGCGGCACGCCTCAGCACCGCCTTTACCCGCGCCGTCAGCTCCCGCAGGCTGAATGGCTTCGTGACGTAGTCGTCCGCTCCCATCTCCAGCCCGGTCACACGATCGGTTTCACTGCTCTTGGCCGTGAGCATGATGATCGGCAGGTGACGTGCATCGGAGCGTTGGCGGAGGAGGCGGCAGACCTCCAGCCCGCTCAGCACGGGCAGGTTGAGGTCGAGGATGATGAGGTCCGGCGGCCGCGCCGTCACCGCTTTGAGCGCCGCGTCGCCGCTGCCGACGACCTCGGCTTCGGCGCCGCCGCTGCGTTCGAGCGTGTGCTTGATGAGACCGGCGATGTCCTGCTCGTCCTCGACAATAAGGACGCGATGTTTCTGCATTGATGCAGGACCACACTATCGGGTGCAGGTTTCGATGGGGTATCGGACCTGTTAAATGTGGGTTACGGATGGCTGCGAACGCCGTGCTATCCTGCGCGCCAGACGACCGGGAGGTGACGAGCGTGCGTCGGATGCTGATACGAGTGGCGTTGATCGGGGCAGTGCTGCTGCCGGCTGCCGGGAGTCCCGCAGCCGCGCAGGAGTGGATCTCGTACCACAGCGATCCGCGGAACATCCTCGAGGGGAACTGGCAGTCGTGCCAGCAACCCGACGGCCACTACGCCGAGAAGATTTACGACCACTACGTCAACAGCGTCCCGCAGTTCGAAGTGCACCTCGGCCCCAGGCGCGAGTTCGCGATCTTCAAGGGCGTCCAGGAAGAGCACCGCGAGCACGAGTCGCGCGAGAACCTGCTGCAACCCTACCGGGTGATGATGGAGGGCAGCCGCGCGCGGCAGCACTGGGACATCCCATCGCTCAACCTCAGCTTCACCGTCACCCTCGGTGGCGGCTCCACGATGGACTGCGAGAGCTGGTACGTCGTCCTGGCCCCTCTCGAGAAAGCCTCGCACTAACGCTCACGACTGGACGGCCGCACCTCTGAGCGGCATCCGGCGCCGGGACGATCACGCCGCGGCGTTTGGGTTGGTCTCAGCCGTCCGGGTTTCCAGACTCGCACACCTTCTTTTTCTGACGCTCTCGCGCAATGCGAACGTTTCACCGTCGTGAAACCCCTGTGGCGGCGATCGTTACACCGCCCACGTAGTCTGTGCGCGATGACCGGAGCGCCGCCACTGACGATCACCACCGTGGTCTGCGCTTCAACGAGTCGGCCTGCCTGTGGGCGTGCATCCACGCGTTGCTGGCGCAGAGCCGGCCTCCCGTCGAAAGTCACCATCGTCGACACACTCAGGAGCCTGTCATGCCTGCGCACGTTATCGACCGTGATGAAGCCATCCTCCGTATTGCCGTCGACTACATAGAGATGCCGGACCTGATTGTCACGGCACGACAGGCGACGCGCCTCTGGAACCTGCCCACGGAGGTCTGCGAGCGTGCCCTCACCTCGCTGGTCGAACGTGGATTCCTGATCCAGACGCGCGCGGGCGCATTCCTGCGCCGCACGTCAGGAGCCCCGCTGCCGTTGGCCAAGGCCTCGTAGGCAGCGCGGGAGGGAGGCATAAGCGACCCGTTGTATTGCCGTAAGCATCCCCGCTGTTTACGCGTTCGATGCAGGCGCGTCACAGCGGCGACACGGGGCGGCACTAGCGTCGACGACGTGCCGCCGCTGGAGGCGGCAGAAGGAGTCCAATGCCGTTCCCCCGTCTCGTGCGCAGGCTGGTGCGCCTCCTCCTGTGCAGCTCGATCTGTATCGCCCTGGTCCCCGTCGTTCACGCCTTCGCGGCCTCTGACTCGCACATCTCCGGATCAGTCCTCGATCCTGACGGCAAGGCGGTCGTCGACGCCGTGGTGCTCGTGCGCAACGAGGACAGCCAGGCGTTGCAGGCGACGACCACCGACCGCGCCGGCCACTTCGAGTCGCCGGCGCTGACGCCGGGCGTCTACACGCTCGAACTCGCGGTCCCGGGCTTCGACCTCGTGCGGCGCAACGCCATTCGCGTTGGCGGCGAGGCGGTCGATGTGCCGATTCACCTGACCGTCGCCAACGTCGCGGAAACGGTGACCGTTTCCGCCGCGCTGCCGCAGGCGGCGGTGGCCGCGCCCTCGCAGGGGTCCCTCACGGCGCGCTCCGCGCAGTCGCTCATCAGCAACGAATACATCCGCAACTACACGTCGCCTGTGTCGGACTTCAGCCAGGTGCTGCAGATGGCACCGGGCACGTTCAGCACGAGCGCGAACGGCCCCGGACTGAGCGACACGAAGACGTACTTCCGCGGCTTCAAGGACGGGTACTACAGCATGTCGTTCGACGGTATCCCGTTCAACGACACCAACGACCCCACGCACCATTCCTGGGTGTTCTTTCCGGCGCAGACGATCGGCTCGACGGTGTTCGACCGCAGCCCGGGCTCGGCGGCGTCCATTGGGCCGTCCACGTTCGGTGGTTCCGTGAGCCTGCTCTCCCCATCACTGCCTGCGCAGCAGACGCTGAGCGGAACGATCTCGTACGGCTCGTTCAACACGAAGCTCTACGATGCGCAGTTCGATTCGGGAAAGATGGGACCGGACGGGAAGATGCGCCTGCTCGTCGAGGGCCATCAGATGACGTCCGACGGGTACCAGACATTCAACGTCCAGGATCGCAAGGCGTTCCAGGCGAAGTACCAGTACGCCATCACCGATGCCGTGTCCGTGACAGCGTTCACCTCGGTGATGGACCTCCACAGCAACACGCCCAACCAGAAGGGGGCGACCCGCGCGCAGATCGCGCAGAACGGCGACAACTTCCTGATGAAGGATGACCCGACCTCGCCGCTCTACTACAAGTTCAACTTCTATCACGTGCCAACCAACTTCGAGTACGTCGGCGTGAAAGCGAATCTCGGTCACGGCTGGTCGATCGACAACAAGACCTACGGGATGCGGTACCGGAACAAGCAGAACTACAACAGCACGTCGACGATCTCCGCAACGAGCGCCACCGACAAGCTGAACTCGTACTGGAAGATGGGCAACATCATCCCGGTCACGCACGCCTCCCGGTTCGGCGTCCTGCGCACGGGGCTCTGGTCCGAGTACGCGTCGACCGACCGCTACCAGACCCCGTCCGATCCCCGCACCTGGGTGAATGCGGCGCTGCCGAACTTCCACGAGACGTTCATCACGACCACGTATCAACCGTACGCCGAGTACCAGCTCCGCGTGCGCGAGAACCTGTCGGTCACGCCGGGCCTCAAGTACGCACGCTACACACAGGACTTCACGCAGTTCGCCGACAACGGCAAGGTGGTCGGCAACCTGAACGGCGCCCCATACGTGCAGCACGCCGTCACCTACGAGTCGTGGCTGCCCTCCTTCGACATGCACTACCTCGCCCAGCCGTGGTGGTCGATGTACGCCCAGTACGGGAAGGGACAGAACATTCCGCCAACCAGCGTCTTCGACGTGAAAGGCGCGCTGGTGTCCACGCTCCCCAAGCCGACGCTGACGAACACGGTGCAGTTCGGCACCGTGTGGAAGGCGCGACGTGCGACGCTCGACGTGGACGTCTACCACGTGGTCTTCGAGAACGACTACTCCTCGACGCTCGATCAGGCGACCGGCATGACCCTCTACTACCTGAACGGGAAATCGACGACGCAGGGTGTCGAGGCGGAGAGCACGATGATGCTGGGCGGCGGCCTCGCCCTGTACCTGAATGGGACGAAGGGCAGCGCGAAGTACAACGACACCGGCCTCTGGGTCCAGAACGCCCCCAACGATACCGAGACGGTCGGGCTCACCTACAACCGCTCGAGCTGGAACATCGGATTCTTCAGCAAGCGTGTCGGCCAGATGTTCAACGACAACGGCGGCACCCACGAGGCGGTCACGATCGACCCGTACCACATCACGAACCTGTTCCTGAACTACACCGTGGGCGGCCACTCCCTGGTCGCCAAGTCGAAAGTACGGCTGGCGGTCAACAACCTCACCGACTCACACGCCATTACGGCCGTGAGCCCTGCGTCGGCCGCCAGCAACGCGCCGTCCCCCAACGACGTGCTCACCATGATGGCGGGCCGCAGCGTCTCCCTCGCGCTCACCGTCGGCCTCAGCCGTTAGCGCCTTTCCAGCCGGCCGGTCACCGTCCTTCCGGGACGGGACCGGCCGTGCAGCGTCCTCCCCATGACGTTACAGATCCCGGTTCGTCGCGTGCTGATCGCCGGCGCGCTCCTCGGGGCAGCAGCCCTGGCGGCCTCGAGCCTGTCGCTCGCAGGAACCCGGCCCGCCTCGACACTGCAGTTCGTCTTCACGTCCGACGCGCACTACGGCCTCACGCGGGCGACCTTCCGTGCAGGTCGGGACGTGGACGCCGCGGTCGTGAACGGCGCGCTCGTCGCAGCCGTCAACTCGCTTCCCACGGTGCATTTCCCGGACGATGGCGGCATCGACGCCGGTGCCCTGGTCGGCAGCCTGGACTTCCTGGCCGAGGGAGGGGACATCGCCAACCGTGAGGAAGCGATCGACGGCACGGCGGGCATCCAGCGGGCGGCGGTCTCGTGGTCCGCGTTCATGCACGACTACGCCGACGGACTACGTACGACCGACGCGGCGGGCCGGCGGACCCGGCTCTTCGTCATTCCCGGCAACCACGACGCCTCGAATGCGGTCGGCTTCTACCGGCACATGACCCCCGACGCCGACGCGACCGCAATGGTGTCGATCTACAACCTGATGCTGCGACCACCACGGCCGCTCACCGCCTCCACCTTCGACTACAACCGAGACCGGTTCTTCTCCAGCCAGGACCTTGCCGGCATCCACATGCAGTTCCTGCAGGTGTGGCCCGACTCCGCGATGCGGTCGCGCATGGAAGCGGACCTCGCCAGTGTCGGTCCCGACACGCCGGTCGTGGTCTTCACCCATGACCAGCCGGATGTCGAGGCCAAGCACTTCATCAATCCAAACGGTCGCCACGACATCAACGCGCGCGATCAGTTCGAGAACCTCCTTGCCGACACGTTCGCTGATGGTCCCTCCACGGACCTGCCGAGCACGGCCGAACAGCAGCAGCTGGAGGGCTTCCTCCGCCGTCACCCGAATGTGACGGCGTACTTCCACGGGAACTCGAACTGGCACCAGGCGTACGAGTGGAACGGCCCCAGGCGCCAGGCGCGCCTGCACGTCTTCAGGGCCGACTCGCCGATGAAGGGGGCCGTGTCCGCCACTGACGAGCGGCGACTGTCGTTTCAGGTGGTCAGCATCGACAGCAAGAGGCGGCTGATGACGGTCCGCGAGTGCCTCTGGAACGCTGATGCCGCGGCCACGACCAACGTGCGGTGGGGGGACTCGGTGACCGTGACCCTCTGGCGTTCGGCGGCCCGCTGAGAGGCCACGTCAGCCCCGACCCGCCACGTCCCTTCGACAGGTCACGAACGCCCTCACAACAAGAGAAAGGGCCGCCGACGCATGCGCGCCGGCGGCCCCGGTTGGCGGCGCGACTCCAGCGTTACCAGAGCAGCTTCGCGCCCAGCTGCAGCTGACGGGGGTCGTACGTGCTCGTGATGGTCCCGAAGGCGTTCGACGAGCGGTTGCCGTTCGGCGGACGGAAGTTCGTGCGGTTGAGCAGGTTGAAGGCCTCGATGCGGAGTTCGAGCCTGACGCGCTTCACCACCGTGACGCTCTTGCTCGCGGCCATGTCGATTTGCCAGAAGTTCGGGCCGCGCACGCTGTTACGGGCAGCGTTCCCGAACGGCTGGCTGGGATCGGTCGGGATCACGACGCAGTCCTTGTTGAACCAGCCGGTGATGGATCGGCTGGTCGCATACGGATCGCACGTCACGTTCGGTCGGTAGTTGTTCGCGCCGCGGAAGTCCTGCTGGATGCCCGATACGATGAACGGCGTTGTCGGGGTGTAGATGAAGGTGACCGGCTCACCGGCATTGAAGCTGTTGATCGCCGCGACCTGCCATCCGCCGATGAGCGCGTCGAGCGCCGCGGGCGCGTTGGTGCCCCATTTCTGGCCGCGCCCGAAGGGGAGTGACATCACGACGCTCGTCTTGCTGTTGAACGGTTCGTTGTACGCCGACAGGCCGAAGTCCGCGTTCAGGTCGTAGAAGTTCTGCGGCGCGGGGAAGTTGCCGTTCGGGTTTTCCAGCGAGCCCGCCCCGTTGTCCTTCGCCTGCGACAACGTCAACGAGCTGAGCACGGAGAAGTTCGTGTGATAGCGCCACTCGACCTTGCCCTGGAACGCCTTGTAGCGTGACTTCCCGCCGTTGAATGCGTAGGTGATGTCCGAGAACTCCGGAATCGGCCGGCGCGCCTGCAGCGAGAGCGTGCCCGCGCTGTTGTTCGGCAGCGCCTGGTTGTAGTTGGCGAACAGCAGGAGGTCGTCCGCCTTGTTGCCGACGTACGCGAGATCCACCAGGAATCCGTTGGCGAATTCGCGCTGCATCGAGATGTACCAGCTCTGGACCGGGCTCGAGTGGTAATCCGATGGCATGTAGGTGATGTTGGCGGTCAGCGGGTTGAACTTCGACGGGTCGGTCAAGCCGGCGGGGTACCCCAGCTCGGTCGGCACGAAGGTGGCGTCCGCCGGGCTCTGGTTCACCACGGCGTTGATGACCTGCGGACCGTTGATCGGCAGCAGGTTGCCGCCGCCCGCGCGGTTGAAGTGGACGTAGCTGAGGCCCCAGCCGCCGCGAACGACCGTGCGATCGGCCACCGTCCAGGCGAAGCCAAGGCGCGGCCCGACATTGTTCCGGTCGGGATTGATGGTCGACCGGTCCCTCATCGACCCGTTCGTCGCCAGCACCATCGTGCGTGCGACCGGATCGTAGTTCGAGAGGATGTTGTTCTTCTCCCACTGCGGCGAGGCGTACTCGTAGCGGAGGCCAACGTTGAGCGTCAGGCCATCGCGCACGCGCCAGTCGTCCTGCACGTAACCGAAGTGCATGTTCTGCCGGATGTCGGCGACGAGCACGTTGCTGAGCGCGTACTGCGAACGCAGCCCGAGCATGAAGTCCGCGAGGTTGTAGACGTTCGCAGCTGCGGCCCCTGACGGGCGCGTGTACTGGCCGCTGTAGGTATCGCGGCCGTAGAGCGGGTTCACGTCCTGCACCTGCGTGTTGATCCGCTGGAATTCGTACCCGGCCTTCATCGAGTGCGCGCCGGCGAGCCAGGTGTAGTTGACCTTCGGGTTCCACACGGTCGGGTACTGCCATTGCGGGTTCGTGGCCTGTCGGCCGAGGGACGTGTAGCCCGTAATGCTCTGGGTCGGCAGCCCGCCGGCGATGCGCGGGTCGGTCGGCAGCCCTGGCAGGCCGAACTGCTCGAGCGCGCTCGCGCTGCCGAGCCCGGGCGGGTTCTTCCCGGCGTCGGTCGTGCCGTACCCGAAGCGAACCTCGAGCAGCGATGTCGGGCTCTGCACCCAGGTGACGCCAAGCGCCAGCTGCTTGCTGCGCGCGTAGATGGTGCCGTTGCCGTCGCCGCCCGCCGGCAGGGGCACGCCGGGCTGGTCGAACGTCTTGAGGTCCCGCCAGCCGTAGCGGCCGAACATCGAAAGGCCCTCGGCCACCTGCAGGTCGATCTTGCCGCCTGCCTTGTCCGTGTCGTTGGTGAAGTTCTGCAGGATGGTGTAGTTGTTCGCCGTCCCGGCGCTGGTCGGGGCCGGCAGCGAGGACAGCACCTTGCGCGCGAAGGCCGTCATCGGGATCGGCGTGCCCGCGTCATAGGTGATGCCCGTGCGCGGATCGCGAATGGCCACCGGCAGAATGCCTGCGGCGTTCGCCGCCGTCGGGATCGTGCTGATGCCGGTGAGCTTGCGGCTCTGGCGATAGCCCTCGTAATCGCCGAAGAAGAAAGCGCGATTCTTGACGATGGGGCCGCCCAGCACGCCGCCGAACTGGTCGCGATGCATCTGAGGCTTGCCGTTGGCCGGCAGGAAGAAGCCGGTGGCGTTCATCTTCGTATCGCGCACGAACTCCCACCCGGCGCCGTGGAACGCATTGGTGCCGCTGCGATACGCGACGTTGATCGTTGCGCCTGCGGCGCGTCCGTACTCGGCGCTCGAGTTGTTGGTCACGACCTTGAACTCTCCGACTGCGTCAGGCGGCGGCTGCATCACCTGGTTCGAGAACCCCTGGTTGCTGGTGCCGTACGCGTTGTTGTCCACGCCGTCGATGAGGAAGTTGTTGAACGTGCTTCGCAGGCCGTTCACGTTGAACGATCCTTCGCGGGGTGTGTTCGAGCTGCCGTTGTTGAAGGCGGAGAGGCGCACCCCCGTGGTGAGCAGCGCCAGCGAGGAGTACTCGCGGCCGTTGAGCGGGAGCGCACGCGTCTGTTCGCCCGTGATCACCTGCCCGCGCTGGCTCGAGTCGGTTTGCAGCAGCGGCGCCGCGCCCGTGACGCTGACCGCTTCCGAGAGGGCCCCGACCCTGAGCTCGACGTCCACACGGAGGCGCGCGCCGATCTCGAGCTTCAGGCCGGTGACCTCGCGCGTCGAGAACCCCTCGAGCTCGCTGGTCACCGTGTAGGTCCCGACCCGCACTGTCGGGAACTCGTAGTTGCCGCGCTCGTCGGTTGCGCGCGTGGCGGTGATGCCGGTGTCAGTGTTGCGGAGCGTCACGGTGACGCCGGGGAGGACCCCACCGCTCTCGTCGCGGACTGTGCCGAGGACGGAGCCGGCGTCGAACTGCGCCCACGCCGGCCCCGCGAGGAGCAGCAGCAGGACGGTCAGGAACGATCGTATGGACATGGAGGTTGCTGTGCCTTTCGGACGCGCGGCCCGACACGGACCGCAGCAGTCCGACGCTACCAACCGGGTGTGTACGGGTCGTGACGGCAGTGATGCAGAAGTGCAAGAACCTGAGAGCTGGTTGCGACGTTCCGCGAACTCCCGCCTTCGCACGCTGTGTGAACGCGCTGCGGCGCCGTGCTTCGGCGGGCAAGCCGAGCCCCAACCTCTAACCTCCAACCTCCAGAGCGTCCCGAGTCCCCAGTCCCGAGTCCCCCTGCTTCGGCCCGGAAGGCCGCATTTGACACCCTGCCCGTGCGCGCCCTACGCTGGCGGTCTGTGATCCCGGGCTTGCGCCGGCGGCGGCTCATCCACGTGCTCGCGTTCGTCATGCAGCTCTGCATGGCGTGGATGTCCGTGTCGGTCCTCGTGCACAGCGAGGACGACGACGTCCTCTGCAATCCGGTGCTGGTGGTCCACGACCATTCCGCGCATCACATCGGCGCGGCGCCCGTCAGCCCCTCGGCGCCGGATCACTGTTTCATCTGCCACACGCAGTCGCTCCGTTCATTGGGTGCGTCCATCTGGGTGTCATCCCTGACGACTGCAGGGCAGGCGGTGGCGGACGTCGTCGGCCTCAGCGTTGGCACCACGCCGCTCGCCCGTCGCCCTGCCCGCGCACCGCCTCTCGCCTGAGTCGATCGAACCGCATCCAGTGAAGTTCGCGTCCGCCTTGCCCAGGAAGGTGAGGAGCGGGCCCGGTTGGAGTGTCCCGTGTGTTGTCGCGCGGCAAGACTGCCGTTAGCGGTGTGGCACGCCGACGCTTGTATGGTTTCAGGTGAGGTTTCAGGCATGAATGACCTGTTTTCGCGCGGAGCGCGTCGGCGCCTTGCGCTCGTGATCCCCCTGCTGTTCGCGGCGCTGGCATCGACCGCATCCGCACAGAACATCGGCACGGTGACAGGGGTCATCCGGGACGCCCAGGGGCTGCCCGTTCCGGGTGTGTCGGTGAACCTGCTCAACCGCGTCTCGCAGGCCAGCCAGGACACGGTCAGCGACAGCAGCGGCAAGTACACGCTGGCCAACATCCCGTTCGGTATCTACGTGCTGTCGGCAACGCTCGAGGGGTTCACGCCCGCCCAGCAGGTGGTGGATATCCATTCGACCGTGGCGATCACGGCCGACCTGCAGCTCAGGATCGGCAGCATGAACGAGGTCGTCGAGGTGTCGGCTGATGCGCTGCTCGAAACCTCGTCCACAGGGTCGCATGTGGACCTCGGCGCCAACCTGATCGATCAGTTGCCGAGCGCGACGCCGAGCAAGGCCTTGTCCGCGATGCTGCTGTCGGCGCCCGGGTTCATCCCCAGCCAGAACGGCCGCATCCACGTGCGCGGCTCGCACGGCCAGATACAATATGTCGTCGACGGCGTGCCGATGACCGACGAGTACACCGAGGCCTTCGCCAACCCGCTCGATCCGCGGTACGTGAAGAGCGCGGCGGTGATGACCGGCGGTATTCCCGCGGAGTACGGCGGCAAGCTCGCGGCGGTCGTGGACATCACGTCCAAGTCGGGCCTCGACGATCCACGGAAGGCCAGAGGTGAAGCGAGCGTGAACGTGGGCCGCTTCGGCGCGGTCGACGGTGGTGCGACCGTCGGCGGCAGGATCACGCCGAACATCGGTTACTTCCTGAGCGCCGGCGCGAACCGGACCGATCGGTACCTGGACCCGCCAACGCGAGACAACCTGCACAACTCCGGCGACGCCCATCGGGTCACGGGGAAGCTCGAACTCAAGCCGTCCAACAATGACTTCATGCGGCTGGTGTTCTCCGCGAATGGCAGCCACTTCCAGGCGCCGAACCGGCCGGAGGCCGAGCTCCGCGGCGAGGATCCCACCCAGACCCTGCGCGACAACTCCCAGACGGTGACATGGCTGCGACAGCTCGGCACCGATTTCACGCTCGACGTGGTCGCCTACCGCCGCTCCGCGTCCGCGGCGCTCGACGCGCGAACGACCGTGCCGCTGGCTGCCACGCAGGATCGCTCACTGGACCATCAGGGCGTGAACGCGGCCTTGAGCTATGCGTCGGGCAAGCACCGCGTCAAGGGCGGCGTTCAATACGACCGGAACCCGGTGCGGGAGCAGTTCTTCCTGGTCGGAAACGGGACCGAGGCCGGCTCGATCGAGGCGCAGTTCGATCCCGTGCTGGGCGGCCGGGCGTTCACGTTCAGCGGGGACAGGGTTGGGCAGAACCTCGGCGCGTTCATCCAGGACACGTTCTCGCCGGTCGAGGACCTGAACCTGTCGGTCGGCGTGCGGGTGGACCGGTACAAGCTGCTGATCGAGCGGTCGGCCGTGAGTCCGCGGCTCGGTATCGCGTATCACGTGCACCAGACCGGGACGGTGCTTCGCGGATCCTACAGCCGCCTGTTCATGCCGCCGTTCTCCGAGAACCTGCTCCTCTCGAGCTCCGCGCAGGCACGCGCGCTCTCGCCGAATCCCGTCAGCGGAGAGGACGTGCAGCCGGAGACGCAGCACGCATTCGAGGCGGGCGTGCAGCAGGCGATCGGCACCCACCTGAAAGTCGACCTTGCCTACTACCGGAAGGACATCCGGAACGTGGCCGACGTCGACCAGTTCCTGGATACGACCGTCACGTTCCCGCTCTCGGTGGCCAAGGGGCTGGCGCAGGGTGTCGAGGCACGGGTCGACGTGCCGGTTTACAAGGGGATCAATGGCTACGCGAGCGTCGCGCGCGCCAAGATCCTGCTGACCGCGCCGTTGACCGGCGGGCTCTTCCTCGGCGAGACGCCGCCTGCGGGTGAGCAGTTCTATGCGGATCACGATCAGCGCTGGCAGTCGCAGCTCGGCGTCAGCTACGAGCACCCGAGCCAGAAGTTCTTCGTGTCGTTCACCGGCCGGGTGGACAGCGGCATTCCGTTCGACCTGCCAGAGGGGTTCGATGCGGCGACGTTCGCGGACCCGAAAGCCCTGACGCTTGTAAATCTCGCCACGGGCCGTGCGAAGGCGCGCACGCTGGCGGACCTCATGGTCGGCAGCCAGGTCTACGCCCGTGGGACCACGAAGCTGGAACTGCAGGCTGGCGTCCTCAACGTGTTCGACACGACGTACCTGCTCAACTTCCTGTCGATCTTCAACGGCACCCACTACGGCGCCCCGCGCACCTGGACGACGAGGCTGAAGGTCTCGTTCTAGCGTTCCGACGTTAGAACTCGGAAGTCAGAAGTCGGCAGTCAACGGAGCGGAAGCCAGAACGTAGGTCTGGCTTCCATCCCAGTCCCGAATTCCGAATCCCCAGCCCCGAGTCCCGGCGAGTTTACACAGACGTAACACGCGCGAAGCACGCCCGATACACACGGCCGCTACCGTCAAGGCAGACTCCTTCGTGAGGTTCCCGATGAGGAACCGCGGAGGAGTTCAAGGTGACGCGCAATGCCCGGTTCGTTGTTCGGTTGTGGATCTCGCTCATCATGCTGGTCTCCGGCGCCTGGAGCGCATCGGCCCAGACGCCAGCCGCGCCGCAGGCCGGTCAACCTGCGGCGCCCCGTCCAGACGACACCCCGTCCGTCCGCATCGGCGGCGTCCTTTTCACCGACTTCACCTACACGCGTTCGCCACAGGCGACGGACGCTGACAGCAACACGTACCACCCGTCGCAGTTCAACGTGGGCCGCAGCTACATCAACATCACCGGCAACCTGAATCACATCGTGAACTTCAGGCTGACGCCGGATATCTCACGTGAATCGGGCGCGGGCAGCTCGCTCAACGGGAGCCTCACGTTCCGCGTGAAGTACGCGTTCGGACAGGTGAACCTGGACGACTGGATGGCGCATGGTTCCTGGGTGCGGTTCGGCATCCAGCAGACCCCCTGGGTGGACTTCCAGGAAGGCATCTATCGCTACCGCTTCCAGGGCACGGTGTTCTCCGAGCGTGAGGGTTACCTCTCATCGTCGGATGCGGGCGTGTCGTTCCGCTACAACATGCCGTCGAACTACGGCGAGATCCACGTCGGCGTCTACAACGGCGAGAACTACAACCGCGCCGAAGTGAACGGCCAGAAGGCACTGCAGGTGCGCGGATCCGTGCGCCCCCTGGCGAGCGGCGCGCCCGTGCTGCGCGGCCTGCGCGTGCACGGCTTCTACGATGCGGACAACTACGTGCGGAACGGCGAGCGCCGCCGGGCGGACGTGGGCGCGACGTTCGAACACGCGCGGCTCAATGCGGGCATCGAATACCTGGACACGCGGGACCGCCCGACGATCGCGCGCACGGCCGTGAGCGGCCACGGGTTCTCGATGTGGGCGACGCCACGCGCGAAGAATGGGTGGGAAGCGCTGCTGCGCTACGACCACATGACCCCGGACACGTCGGTCTCGAACCAGACGCGGACGCGCACCATCCTTGGCGCGGCCTACTGGTTCCCGCATCAGGGCCCTGTCACCAGCGCACTGCTGGTGGACTACGACGGCCAGACGTTCCACAACTTCGTCACGGCGCAGCCGAAGCAGCAGCGGATTGCCGTGCACGCGCTGGTGAATTTCTAGTGCTGACGAACTTCGAGAAAGGTGTCCATCCGATGAATCGTTCGATGTTCCGTGCCATCGCTGGCGCCGCCGTTGTGGCGAGTGCCGCGCTTGCGACCGCCTGTGGCGGCGGTCAACCCGCAGGTGAGCAGAAGGCTGCGGCTCCGGTTGCGGGTGCGCCCGTGCAGATCAACGGCGCAGGAGCGACCTTCCCGTACCCGCTGTATTCGAAGTGGTTCGACGAGTACCACAAGAAGAACGCGCAGGTGCAGATCAACTACCAGTCGATTGGCTCCGGCGGCGGCATCCGCCAGATCACCAACGAGACGGTGTTCTTCGGCGCCACGGACGGGCCGATGACCGAGGAGCAGCTGAAGGCCGCTCCCGGGGCGATCCTCCATCTCCCCACGGTGCTCGGCGCTGACGTGCCGGTCTACAACCTTCCTGGCATCAACGCCGAGCTGAAGTTCACCGGCCCGCTGCTGGCCGACATCTTCCTCGGCAAGATCAAGAAGTGGAACGATCCGGCCATCGCCAAGGTGAATGCGGGCGCCACTCTGCCGGCGACCGACATCACCGTCGTCCATCGTTCTGACGGCTCCGGCACGACCTATATCTGGGCCGACTTCCTCTCGAAGGTCTCGCCTGAGTGGAAGGACAAGGTCGGCGTGAACACCTCGCTCAACTGGCCGGCCGGTGTGGGCGGCAAGGGGAACGAGGGCGTGGCAGGGCTTGTCAGCCAGACGCCCGGGTCGATTGGGTACGTCGAGCTGATCTACGCGCTGCAGAACAAAATCGCGTTCGGCGCCGTGCAGAACGCGAACGGCGAGTTCGTCAAGGCGTCGACCGAATCGGTGACTGCTGCGGCTGCGGCTGCCGCCGCCAACATGCCAGCCGACTTCCGCGTGTCGATCACCAACGCGGCTGGTCCTGGCGCGTACCCAATCTCCTCCTTCACCTGGCTGCTGCTCTACGAGGATGCGAAGGACAAGGCGCAGTCGAAGGCCATGGTGGATTTCGTGAAGTGGGCGCTCACTGACGGCCAGGCGTTCGCCGCGCAGCTCGGATACGCGCCGCTGCCTGCGGACGTGGTGAAGCAGGAGATGGCTGCGCTCGAGCGCGTGAAGACACAGTAGGGCGGGCCGGGCAGGCAGGGCAGGCATGCGAAAAGACCTGGGGTTCAGACTCGGAACGGGCGTCTTCGGACTCTTCCTGATCCTAATCGTCGCGGCGATCGGGTTCGAGCTGACGCGGCAGTCGATGCTGTCCATCCAGAAGTTCGGCCTGGCCTTCTGGACGAACGCCACGTGGGATCCGGTCGCGGGCGAGTTCGGCGCACTTCCGTTCATCTGGGGCACGCTGTACTCGTCCGTCCTCGCGCTGCTGATCGCCACTCCGATTGCGATCGGCATCGCCGTCTTCATCACCGAGCTCTGCCCGCAGGTGCTGCGGCAGCCGCTGGTGTTCCTGACCGAACTGCTCGCGGCAATCCCGTCGATCGTCTACGGCCTGTGGGGCATCTTCGTGCTGGTGCCGATCGTCCGTGCCCTGCAGGTCGCACTGCCCGATGCGCTGCGCGGCCTGCCGCTCTTCAGCGGTCCACCGCTCGGCGTCGGCATGCTGTCCGCCACGCTGATCCTCGCGGTGATGGTGGTGCCGTTCACCTCATCGGTCGCCAGGGAAGTGCTCAAGTCGGTTCCGGTGGCGCAGCGCGAGGCGGCCTACGCGCTTGGCGCGACCCGCTTCGAGGCCATTTCCGCAGCCCTCTTCTACGCACGCACCGGCATCGTCGGCGCCGTCATGCTCGGGTTTGGCCGCGCCCTCGGCGAGACCATGGCGGTGACGATGGTGATTGGGAACAACCCGCAGGTGTCGGCGTCACTCTTCGCGCCGCAGTACACGATGGCCGCCGTGCTCGCGAACGAGTTCACGGAGGCGGCCGACGAACTCTACCTGCACGCGCTCATCGAGATCGGGCTCGTGCTCTTCATCATCACGCTCATCGTCAACAGCCTGTCGCGCGTGCTCATCTGGAGCATGTCCCGCAGTGCGAAGGCGGTGCCGTCGACCGCCGTGCAGCCCGTCGCTGCCGAGGCCTGACCATGCTGCGCAGGAAGCTCGTCTCGAGCCTGTTCGTGGGGTTCTGTGGTGCTGCGGTGATCCTCGCCCTCATCCCGCTGGCGATGATCCTGTTCTTCGTCGTCTCTCAAGGCATCCGGGCGCTGAACGTCGACTTCTTCACGCACATGCCGACCCCGGTCGGGGAGCCTGGCGGCGGCATGGCGAATTCGATCGTCGGTACGCTGATCCTGACGGCGCTCGGGTCGCTGATGGCCATTCCGATCGGCGTGCTGAGCGGTGTCTACATGTCCGAGTACGCGGGGACCCGGTTCGCGTCCGCGATCCGGTTTGCAGCGGACACCCTCAACGGCGTCCCGTCAATCGTGATCGGCGTCTTCACGTACGGCATTGCCGTGCTGCCATTCAAGCAGTTCAGCGCGCTGGCCGGCGGCATCGCGCTCGGCATCATGATGATCCCGATCATCGCGCGGACGACCGAAGAGCTCCTGCTGCTCGTGCCCGGTACCATGCGTGAAGGCGCGTTGGCCCTCGGCGCGACGCGTGCGCGCGCGGTGTTTACCGTGGTGCTGCCGGCTGCCGCACCCGGGATCGTGACCGGCATCGTCCTCGCGCTGGCGCGCATTGCCGGTGAGACCGCACCGCTGCTGTTCACCTCGTTCAACAACCGCTTCTTCAGCACGAATGTCACCCAGCCGATCTCATCGCTGACCGTTCAGGTCTTCACGTACGCGATCTCGCCCTATGAGGACTGGCATCGGCAGGCGTGGGCCGGCGCGCTCGTGCTCGTGGGCATCGTGTTCGTGTGCTCACTGCTCGCGCGCTTCGCAACGAGGAAGATGAGCGGGTTCACGCGGTCGTAGGGCGGGCTGGGGACAGGTGGGGCTCGGTAGGGCGGGTAAGGCAGGTAGGGCAGGTAGGGCAGGTACGGCAGGTAGGGCTGTGTTCGAGAACGGCGACCTCGCCGTCAGTCCTGCCAGCCCGACCGGCCTTCCCTGCCTGGTCAGCGGCGCGTTCAGCGCCGCGGGAACTGGTCCGGATTGTTGGTGAAGAGCGCGTCGATGCCGAAGTCGTAGAGGAACTTCGCCATCTCGTCCTTCACCGAGGCGTACGCGGTCTTCTCGTCGGCACGGAACGTCCACGCGGTCACCGTCAGGCCCAGCGCATGCGCACGGCGCACCAGATCGGGATGGGCCGCAATGAGCTTCTTCTCCGGTGCGATCCCCTGCGCGAACGTCGCCAGATCCTTCAACTGCGCATCGGTGATGTCCCCCTCGTCGGATGTGAGGAAGACGCGCGGAACGGTCGGCAGCTCCGTCGACATCCGCTTGATGGTGGCGCGGTCGAAGGACTGGATGATGACCGGCGTCCGCTTCAGCGACTCGGGCGTGTCCAGGTGGTGCTGCTTTACCGAGTCGACGAAGATCTTCGCCATGTCGACACCGCGCGCGGTGTAGAGCGGCGGTGACTTGAGCTCCGGGTACACGCCCACACCCGGATGTTGCTGGACGCGGGCGAGCATCTCGTCCCAGGTCGGCACCTGCGCACCGCGGAACTTCGCATCCACCCAGCTCCCGGCGTCGAGCCGCTTGATCTCGGCGACCGTGAAGTCGTTCGCGACCCACCGCTTCTCCCCGTTCCGCCCTTTCACATCGTGGCTGTAGCGATCTGGAAAGACCTCTTCGACGTTCGTCGTCCGCTCCAGCGTATCGTCGTGCAGGCAGACCAGCACGCCGTCCTTCGACACGGCGAGATCGGGCTCGACGAAGTCCGCCTTCTGCTGGATCGCGAGGTCGTAGGACGCGAACGTGTGCTCGGGCGCATAGCCCGACGCGCCGCGATGGGCGATGAGCATTTTCGGCGCGTCCGCGCCACGGACGAGCGCGCCCGCGACGAGGACGCCAAGGCCGGTGAGGAGCAGAGAGGCAACACGCAGTGAAGTCATGCGTCGGATTATAGGGGCCGGCTATGACAACGGCATCACGGCGGCGGGATGGCGTAATGCAAAAATGCAAAAACGCAAAAATGCAAAATGCGAAATGCAAGAAGCAGAAATGTACGGGCGGGGGGCAGATCAGCAATCAGCATTTTGCAATCAGCAATGAAAAAGCCCCGGAGGACATACGCCCCCGGGGCCTTGCGCCTAGTGCCTATCGCCTATTGCCAGACCGCTGGCGCCATGCGCCAGGCGCGTCAGAAGTTCAGCCTGAATGCGAGCTGCACCTGGCGGTTCGTACCGAGGCCTACGGTCGTGCCGACCGTGCTGGCGAGGCGACCGAACGCGGACCCTGCTGCGGCGGCCGTGAGCGGCTGGCCCGGCTGCACCTTGTTCGCTTCTGAGGTGCTGTTGCTCGGCAGCGCATTCGCGAGCGTCGACGGCGGGTTCGTGAAGTTGTTCGTGTTGAGGAGGTTGAACACTTCGACGCGGAACTCGCCGTTCGCACGGCCGAAGGGCACGCGCTTCGTGACGACCATGTCAACCTGCCTGAACGACGGTCCATGCAGGAAGTTACGCGGGAGGTTGCCGAAGGTGCCCGGCTTCGGCGTGGAGAACGCCGCGGGGTTCAGGAACAGCAGTCCGCCCTGGTTGATGTAGGGGTCCACTCCAGGGACGAGGTCTGGCCGCCGCGTGGCGCGCGACGCGCCGCCGCCGGGCACGTTGACGATGGCGGTGCGGTCCGCCGCCGGGTTCAGGAACGTGTTGCCGGCGCCGTCGACGTAGACGATGTCGGGCCGGGTGATGGTGACGTTGATCGGCAGGCCGCTGCGGCCGTTGAAGATCCCGCCGACCGTCCAGCCACCCTTCAAGGCACCCTGGCCAGGAATCGTGTAGAGCGCGCTGAAGTTGTAGGTGTGGCGGATGTCGAAGTTGTTGTAGCCGTAGTCGTACTCGAAGTCAGCGAGGTTGCGGGCGTTGTTGCCGACCGTGATCGCCTCGTTCGAGCCGCCGGTCGTGCCCTTGCTGTAACCGAGCGTGTACTGGCCATTGAGGACCAGGCCATTGGTCGACCGACGGGTCAGCGAGAGCTGCATCGAGTTGTAGGTGTCGCGCCCGCCGCTCGTCTTGTAGTCGATCTCGGCGTACGGGCGCTGGATGCCCACAATCGACGAGCCCGGGCACAGCGAGCCGGTCTGCACCTGGCCGTCGGCGCAGGTGACGATGTCGAACTCGCGGACCTGCGTTGCCGCAGCCGACCCATTGCTCTGCACGCCGATGGTGCGGTTGGCGATGCTGCGCAGGAACAGGTTCCGTCCCTGGCTCCCCACATAGGCGATGGTCGCCGCCATGTTGCCGGGCAGCTCCTGCTGCAGCGAGATCGTCTCGCCGTAGACCTTCTCCGGCAGCGTGTACTCATTGGCGTAGGCACGCGGCTGGTACGAGCGGTTGTTCGGGTTGTTGATGAAGTTCGCCCGCAGCGCGTTGGCATCGATCGGGTAGGCCATCAGCGCGCCGGACGTGATGGTCGTGCTGATGCGCTCGGCTTCGATCGGCTGGATCTGGTCTTCGGTCTGGCCCGGGCCGACGAAGATGCCCGCGCCGCCCTTGATCACCGTGCCCTGGAACGGCTGCCAGGTGGCGCCCACGCGCGGCTGCACGTTGTTCTTCTTCATCGTCAACAGCGGCGTCGTGTTCGGATCGATGACGCCGGTGTTGATGTTGAACTTGACGATACGGTTGTCGCGCTCGCGGAGCGGCGTGTAGTAGTCGTAGCGCACGCCGTAGTTCAGCGTGAAGGTCGGCGACACGCGCCACTCGTCCTGCGCGAAGGCGACGAAGTAATTCTGGACCGTGTGCTTCCAGCCCGATGCGCCGTTGTTGAACGGGCTGGGCTCACTGAGGTCACCGAAGTACTGGATGCTCGACGGCTGGTTGGCAAGGAAGCCCGTGAGGTTCTGGAACGTGTAGGTGATGCCGCCCTGCTGATCGGTCGACATCCGGATCAGGCGGGCATCGACGCCTGCCTTGAGCAGGTGCGCACCGGTTGAGCGGCTGATGGTGTCCGCAAATGTCAGCGAGTAGGGCTTGTAGGGCGCCGAGCGGCCGTTCCCGGCACTGTTGACGCGGACGAGACCGCCCGGTGAGGCGAGGCCGGTGCTGGAGCCCTGGCCCGCGATGCCGGAGTTCGCGACCGTGCCGCTCAGGCTCAAGGCGATCCCCTCGAACCCGGCGCCGGTGGACGCACCAACGGTGGTGGGGGCAGAGTTGTAGCCGACCTTGAGGTCGTTGATCATCGTGCCGAACAGGCCCTGGAGGTTGAACACCGCGTTCGTCGGGTTCGCGGTCATCTCGAGCCGGCGACCGGTCACGCCAGCCGGGTCGCTATTCGTGCCCTGATCGTGGAACACGCGCGCGTAGGCGGACCAGTTGCTGCTCAACTTCACGTCGAGGCGGCCCGAGTAGGCGTTCTCGGTGACGCGCTGCTGGTCCTGGAGCTGCACGATGTCGAGGTCAGGGTTCGTCGAGGCGCCCTGCACGATGACGGCGCCCGGCGCCGTGAAGCCCGAGCGGAGTGCGGCAATGGTCGGGACGGCGCGGGACCAGGCCGCGGCGCTCGGGACGGCCTCGACGAAGTTCTTGCCTGCATCCAGGCGGTAGCCTTCGTAGCTGCCGAAGAAGAACGCGCGGTTCTTCGCGAGCGGGCCGCCGAGCGAGCCGCCGAACTGGTTCTGCTTCAGCATCGATTTCGGCCCGGCGGAGAGGAGGCTGCCGTCGGCGTTGCGCAGCGCATCGAAGTAGTTGCGGGCGTCCATCCTGTCACTGCGGAAGTACTCGAACAGCGAGCCGCGGAACATGTTGCTGCCCGACTTCGTGATGACGCTCACCTGGCCACCGGTGCCAGTGCCGAATTCGGCTGCGTAGCCGGACGACTCGACGCGGAACTCCTGCACATTCTCGAGGCTCGCCTGCAGCTTGAACGGCGTCTTGTTCTCGCCGTTGGCGTTGCCCGGCGACGCATCGATGATGGCGGAGCCTTCGACGCCGTCGTACTTGATGACGTTCTGCTCGTTGGCGCGGCCGGAGAAGCGGACGTCCTGCCAGGTGCCGTCGCCCGCGTTCTGCGATCCGGGCGCCTGCAGCATCAGCTGCGACATCTGGCGCCCGTTCACCGGGAGGTTCTGCACCTCGCGCTCGCTCACGTTCGCGCCCATGCGGGCGGAACTCACGTCGAGCACCGGTGCGACCGCCGTGACGGTGACGTTCTCGGTCACCCCCGCCGGCTTGAACTCGAACGCGAGCGTCAGCTCCTGGCCCACGGCCAGGTTCAACTGCGCGTACTCGACGGTCGTGAACCCGCTCAGTTCCGCCGTGATCGTGTATACCGACGGCTTCAGTGCCGGGACAATGAAGCCGCCTTCGGCGTCGGTCACTGCCGTGCGCACTTCACCGGTCCGCTCGTTCTTGACGGTGACGGTCGCGCCCGGAATGAATGCCTTGCTCGAGTCCCTGACGGTGCCGACAACCCGTGCGTCCTGCGCCGCCGCGATTGATGGCAGCAGCGCCAGGAACAGCGCCGTCACCACCCAACGAAACATCCTCATTGTTCCTCCCACTCCGCTCGCCCCGGGCGAATGCCGGGGCCGGTCACCCGCATGATGGGCAGACCTGGCGCCGTCTTCAGGCGCGCACGAGCACTGTAGAAAGCGGGAGTAAGGGGCGGGTGACGGGCGTGTTACGGCGGCGTTAACTGCGTGCCGAACTCAGAACTCGGAAGTCAGAAGGCAGAACGTCACCTCTAACCTCTACCCGTAAAGAGCCTGTTTCGAAGCTCCACCACGGAGATCACGGAGAACACGGAGCGCGACACTGATGTCAGAAGGATCTCCGCGACCTCCGCGCACTCCGCGGTGGCGCGTCACTTCTAAGTTCTGACTTCTAAGTTCTGACTTCCTCGCTGTTACACCACGGTGCCGGGCTTGATGATGCCGTCCTTGGGGACGATGATGACGCCGTCGCGGATGTAGTAGCCGTCACCGTCGAAGTGGTCGAGCCCCTTCTCGTTGACGAGCCGGGCGCCGTCGCCGACGCGGGCGTTCTTGTCGACGATCACCTTGTCGAGCACCACATTGCGGCCGATGCCGAGGCGCGGCGCGTCGCCGCGAGCCGGCGCGACCGTGTCGGCCTCGTAGTAGTCGGCGCCGAGCAGGACCGAGCGCTTGATCGTCGTCCCCTCGAGCACGTGCGTCCGGATGCCGATGATCGACTCCTCGATGTCGCACTGCCCGAGGTAGCACCCTTCCGAGACGACCGCGTCGTGCACGCGTGCATCGACAAGCCGCGAGCCCGGCAGGAACCGGGCGTGGGTGAAGATCGGCTTGTGCGGGTCGTAGAACTTGAAGGGGGACCCTGGCTTGGTCAGCATGATGTTCGCGTCGTAGAACGACTTCACCGTGCCGACATCGGCCCAGTATCCGCGGAACAGGTACGAGTTCACGCGGTAGCGATTCAGGGCCGAGGGGATGATCTGCTTCCCGAAATCGGTCGCGTCGCTCTCGGACAGCAGCTCCATCAGAACGTCTCGCGAGAAGACGTACACGCCCATCGAGGCGACGAACGGCTTGTCCGGCGTGTAGCCCGAGACCATCGACCCGGTCGGGATGCTCTGGCCGATCTCGGCCAGCCGCTCCGCCTTCGGCTTCTCCTCGAATGCGACGATGTGCCCGTCGCGGTCGAAGCGGAAGATGCCCATCTGGGTCGCGTCCTCTGGCGTGCAGGGCTGCGCGGCGATCGTGATGTCGGCACGTCGATCGATGTGCGCCTCGACCATCTCGCAGTAGTCCATGCGGTAGAGGTGATCGCCGGCGAGGATCAGGTAGTAGTCCGCGTCGTACCGCAGGAAATGCCGGGCCGCCTTCCGGACCGCGTCGGCCGTGCCCTGGAACCACTTCGTGTTCTCGGGCGTGATCTCGGCCGCGAGGATCTCCACGAACCCCGGGCTGAACAGATCCATGCGGTAGGTCTGGCTGATGTGCCTGTTCAGCGACGCCGAGTTGAACTGCGTCAGCACGAAGATGCGACGGATGTCTGCGTGAAGGCAATTGCTGACCGGGATATCGATCAGGCGGTACTTGCCGCCGATCGGCACCGCTGGTTTCGAGCGTAACTGCGTCAGCGGGAACAGGCGCGAGCCCTGCCCGCCTCCAAGGATGATTGCGAGAACTTCGTTGTTCACGGTCGCTCCGTGGTGCAAATGGTACACCCGGTGCAGGCGTCACGAGCCGTGCGCGTGCAACGTCGGTGTAAACGGATCTGCTACAATTCGACGGTTCCAGCACACGTCAGTGACGCGACAGGGAAGGGGAGGATCCGTTGGCATTTCGTCTGATACCGCGCGAAGAGAAGTTCTATGCTGACTTCCAGGCGCTGGCCGACGAGATCCAGCGCGGGGCGCTCCAACTCGAGGAGATGCTCGCGCCCGAGTCGCCCGTCTGGACGAAGGCCGAGGAGATCAAGGAAATCGAGCACAAGTGCGATTTCCTGACGCACGACATCATCTCGCGCCTGAATCGCACGTTCGTCACGCCCATCGACCGCGAAGACATCCACGAGCTCGCCAAGTCGCTCGATGACGTGATGGACGCGATCGACGCGGTGGCCACGCTGGTCCGGCTGTACAAGCTGGATCGGATCCGCTTCGGCGCACGCGAACTCGCGAAGACCATCACCGAAAGCACGAAGCAGATCCGCCTGGCGCTCGACGCGCTGGAGCGTCGGAAGGGCGTGACCACGCACGCTGTCGAGATCAATCGGCTGGAGAACGAGGCGGATCGCATCCACCAGGAAGCGGTCATGCGGCTGTTCGAGGACGAGCAGAACCCGATTGCCGTGCTGAAGTGGAAAGAGACCCTCGATCTCCTCGAGCATGCCACCGATCGCTGCGAGGACGTCGCCAACGTCCTCGAGGGCGTCGTCGTCAAGCACGGTTAGTTCCCCGATGTTCTTCATCGTCGTCGCGCTGATCGCCGTCGCGCTGCTGTTCGACTACATCAACGGCTTCCACGACGCCGCGAACTCGATCGCGACCGTCGTGTCCACCCGCGTGCTCTCGCCGGGCAAGGCGGTCGTCTGGGCGGCCTTCTTCAACTTCGTTGCGGCGTTCGTGTTCGGGACAGCCGTCGCGAAGACGGTCGGCTCGGGCATGATCGACATCAAGATCGTCACGTTCGCGGTCGTCTTTGCCGGCCTGACCGGTGCGATCCTCTGGGATTTGATCACCTGGTACTTCGGCCTCCCGACCAGCTCGTCGCACGCCCTCATCGGAGGCTACGCGGGAGCGGCTGTGGCGAAGGCGGGCTTCAGCGCGATCATCCTGAGCGGCTGGACGAAGACGGTCATCTTCATCTTCCTGTCACCCCTGATCGGGCTGCTGGCCGGCCTCACGCTGATGACCGCGATCCTGTGGATCTTCCGCTGGACGCCGCCCTCTCGCGTCGACCGCTGGTTCCGCCGGCTGCAGTTGCTCTCCGCCGCGTTCTTCTCGCTCAACCACGGCGCCAACGACGCGCAGAAGACGATGGGCATCATTGCCGGCATCCTGTTCGCGGCCGGCTACATCCCGACCTTCGACATCCCGTTCTGGGTCGTGCTGGCGGCACACACCGCCATCGGCCTCGGCACGCTGGCTGGTGGGTGGCGCATCATCCACACGATGGGGTCGAAGATCACGAAGCTCCAGCCGGTCGGCGGCTTCGCGGCCGAAACCGGCGCCGCGACCGCGCTCATGGTCGCCACGCTGACCGGCGTGCCGGTCAGCACCACGCACGCCATCACTGGCGCCATCGTCGGCGTCGGCGCCACGCGGCGGCTCTCGGCCGTGCGGTGGGGCGTGGCCGGACAGATCGTCTGGGCCTGGGTGCTCACCATTCCCGCGGCCTTCGCGATCGGCTCCAGCACCTACTTCCTGCTGCACCTCACCGGCGCGAAGTAGCGTACCGCTCGCACGAACGCGTCCCGGCATTCCCGGCGTTCGACCCTCCCGGCGGTCCCGGCCTTCCGGCTTTCCCGGCCTTCCCGGCTTCCCTTAGCCCCGCGGCCCCGTCGGCAACTCGACCGTGAAGCAGGCGCCGCCTTCGGGGCGATTGGACACCGACACACGCCCGCCATGCAGTTCGGCAAGATGCTTTACGATCGCAAGCCCCAGGCCGGTGCCCCCGGGGTCGCGGGCGCGTGACTTGTCGACCCTGTAGAACCGTTCGAATACGCGCGTGCGGTCCGCCTCCGGAATGCCGGGGCCCTGGTCGAGCACGTCGATCGCGAGCTCCGTGCGGGTCGCCCGTGTGACGACACCGATCGTGCTGCGCTCGGGAGAGTAGGCGCTCGCGTTGGCCAGCAGGTTCCTGAGGATGTCGTGCAGCTTCGCCGGGTCGGCGGCCACTTTCTCCGCACCGGCTCCGATGCTGACGTGAACGTCCTGCTCGCGGGCATCGAGCGATGGCTCCACATCCGCGACGACGCCCTCGATCAGCGTCCGGAGATCGCATGTAGCGATATCGAGCGTCTCCTGCCGCGCATCGAGCCGTGCGAGGCGGAGGAGGTCCTGGACGAGCCGCTCCATGCGGCGCGTGTGCCGCATGATGATCTCCAGGAAGCGGTGTGTGTCCTCCTCGCTGGCATCCCCCTCGCTCAGCGCTTCCACGTAGCCCCTGATGGCCGTGAGCGGCGTCCGCAGTTCGTGCGAGACGTTCGCCACGAAGTCGCGACGGATCCTGTCCGCCTTCTTCAGCTCGCTGATGTCGTGCAGCACGAGCACCGCGCCGTGTGACCAGGCACTCGACACCGGGGCGGCCCGCGCGATGATCGTCCGCGCGTTGTCGCGCGGCGGCGTGAACTCCACCGAACCTGGCGTGCGGCCGGCGAGTGCCGCCGTGACCAGGTCGGCAATGGCGGGGTGCCGAATCGATTCGATGTAGTGCCGCCCAATCGGTGCGTCCTCGATCCGCAGCATCTCCTGCGCGGCGCCGTTCACCAGCTGCAGTCGTCCGCCCTGATCGACGACGATGACGCCTTCGACCATGCCGGCGAGGATGGTGGCCATCCGGCCGCGATCGCGTTCGATGTCCTCTAGCCGGTTCCCGAGCTCGTGCACGGAGTCGTCGAGCGCGCGCGCCACGACGCCGAGCTCGTCATCGCCGTAATCGAGCCTGGGCGGAGTGAGGTCGCCGTGTCGATAGCGCTCCGCGACCCAGGCAATCGCGCGCACGCGCTGGCCGATGCGTCCGGCAAGCACGCCGGCGCTGACGACTCCGCCGAGGAGCGCGAGGGCGAGCGCCATGACCGTCGTCGATAGCAGGCTGGCGAGCTGCTGCCTGATCGTGGTGAGCGGGAGCGCCACGCGCACGAAGGCGATGCGCGGGTGCTGCACGCCGACCGCCACGTAGAGCATGTCTTCGCCAAGCGTGGCGCTTGCCCGAGTCGAGATGCCCTGACCGTGCGCGCGGGCGTCGAGCACCTCAGGCCGGCCGGCGTGGTTCTCCATCGCACGCACGGCATCGAGCGGCTCTGCCGAGTCGCCGAGCACGGTGCCATCCGCCGCGATGAACGTGACGCGAGCGGTCAGCAGGCTGCCGATCCGATCGGCTTCGGCATCGAGCACCGGTCGCGGATCCACGCCGTCCGGGAGTGCGGGGGCACGGGCCACCAACTCGGCGGCGACGTGCGCTTCCTGCTTCAGCGTCTGCTCGACGCGCGCGTTGGTCTGCCGCTGCAGCGTCAGCGCGAACAGCACGCCGGCGACGGCGAGCGTCATGACCGCGGCGGAGACCCCCGCGAAGAACAGCTTGGTCTGGAATGATGCGCGAAATCGCACGAACTCATGCTATCGCGGGATGGGACTCGGGCTCGGAACTCGGGACTCGGAACTCGGGACTCGGAACTCGGGACTCGGGACTCGGGACTGGGAATTCGGGCGTGCGCTGAAGACACGGGTTCCGAATCCCCGGCTCGAGTTCCCAGTTCGCCACGCCAGTGCGCGTGAACGGTTCGAGTACGAACGGCGATGCAGAGATCGAGAGGGATCTCAAGGCCCCTCGTCGATGAGCTCGACATTTGTCGACCCACGAGTGTACTTGCGGGTTTCTGTATCACTTGGCGCGTTTGGCTGTTGCGGGCTTCCAGCGACCGTAAAGAAAATGTCAGACGCGTATCCCATGCAGAACCTTCTTCGGCGCTCCCTCCAGATCTCCCTCTGGTTTCTGTTCCTCGTCTGCTTCGCAGTTCCGGTCGGCGCTCAACAGCCCACGCTCGGTCAATCGACGCTGACGCCCTCGACGGTGTCGACCGGCACGCCGACCCAGGTGCTCGCGACGGTGGTCATCACCGACACGCGCGTGCTGGCGACGGGCGTCAACCTGCTCCGCACTGACGCAGCGGGACGCACGCTCGGCACCGTGGGCGTGATGAAGGACGACGGGCAGAACGGCGACGCCGCAGCGGGCGATCAAATCTTCACGCTGCGCGTGTCGATCAACGAGGCGGCGCAGGGGACCCTCTACTACCGCGTGTCGGCCGCCTTCCGAGGCGTCCTGCTGCGCGTGCTCTCGCCGGTGATGCCGCTGACGATCGCGCCGCCGGTCTCCGTGCCGCCCTCGATTACGACGAGCCTCTCGCCCGAGCCCAACGCCAACGGCTGGAACAACACGCCAGTGACCGCGCACTTCGTGTGCACGCCCGGCAGCGCGCCGATCGCCTCCTGCCCATCGGACATCGTCGTGTCCGCGGAAGGTGCGGGGCAGACGGTCAGCGGCACGGTGACGGACACCACGGGTGCGAGCGCGTCGGTCACGAGCACGCCCTTCAGCATCGATCGCACGGCCCCTTCGATCACTGGCGCCGTGTCGCCGGCTGGTGCGGGGCAGTGGAAGGTGAGCTTCACGTGCACGGATGCACTGTCAGGCATTGCGAGCTGCCCCTCGCCGCAGACGGTGAGCGCCGGGCCCGTGCACGGTGAGGCGACGGATCGAGCGGGAAACACGGCCGCGGCGGATGTCGACATCCCGGTCGATCGCGTGCCGCCCACCATCCAGCTCACCGCCACGCCTGGCCCCAATGGCAACGGCTGGAACAACACGCCCGTCACGGTGACGTTCGCGTGCGCCGACGACGTCGGCGTGGCGACGTGCCCGGGGCCACAGACAGTCGACGCCGACGGCACGCAGACCGTGAGCGGGACGGCTGTCGACCTCGCCGGCAACGTGGCTGCCGGATCGATCGTGCTGAAGATCGATCGCACCGCTCCCTCAGTCCAGGTGTCGTCACCCGCCGACGGCGCCATCGTGCGCGAGGCGGCCCTCGCGATCAGCGGATCTGCATCCGACCCGTTGTCCGGGCTGACGACCGTCGTCTGCAACGGTGTGCCTGCGACGCTGTCTGGCGCCGCGTTCTCGTGCACCGTCAACCTGTCGCTCGGCCAGAACGGCATCGCGATCGTCGCCAGCGACGCTGCCGGGAACACGGTGACGCGCAGCCTCACGATCACGCTCGGTGGCAACGCTGCTCCCACCGCGGCGCCGGGTGGTCCGTACGCAGGTGAGGCAGGGACGCCCATCGCGTTCAGCGGCGCGGCATCGAACGATCCGGACGGCGACGTACTGACCTACGCCTGGAATTTCGGCGACGGCCAGGTCGGATCCGGCGTGCAGGCGTCGCACACGTACCAGACCGCAGGTACCTTCACAGTCACGCTCACGGTCACCGACGCCGGCAAGCTGACGTCGAGCGCCTCGACACTGGCGACGGTGGTGTTGCCCAACCGGGTGCCGACCGCCACGGCTGGCGGCCCGTACACCGGCGACGTTGGCACCGCCCTCGTGCTGGCTGGCGGCGGGACGGATCCTGACGGCGACACGCTGACGTACCGGTGGCAGTTCAACGACGGGCAGATCGCCACCGGCATCAACCCGCGCCGCACGTTCCTCTCCGCCGGGACCTTCAGCGTCACGCTCGTCGTGACGGATGGTCGCGGCGGCTCCGCTGAGTCGAACGCGTCGATCACGATCCGTCCGGCAAACGGCACTCCAGTGGCGAAGGCGGGCGGACCTTACACGGGGCAGGTCGGCACGGCAGTCATCTTCGACGCCACGCCCTCGAGTGATCCGGACAATGACCCGCTGACCTACGCGTGGGACTTCGGCGACGGTTCCCAGGGATCTGGTGCGAACCCCTCGCACGCGTACCTGAGTCCCGGCAGCTTCACGGCCGTGGTGACCGTGGCCGATGGCCGCGGCCGTTCCGCATCCGCGTCAGCCGTCGTGACGATCGCGGCGCTGAATCGCACGCCGACGGCGCGGCCCGGCGGCCCGTACGCCGCCAGGGTCGGTGAGCCGATCGCCTTCGACGCCACAGCGTCGACCGATCCCGACGGCGATGCCCTGACGTTCGTGTGGGCGTTCGGCGACGGCCGGAGCCGCACGGGCGCGACCACCAGCTACGCGTACGACGCAGCCGGCACCTACGTCGCCACGGTGACCGCCACCGATGCGCGCGGCGCCGCGGAGTCCGCAACCGTCACGGTGACGGTGACCGAGCGACAAGCCCAGACGAACCGTCCGCCCGTGGCTCGCGTCGGCGGACCCTACGGAGGTGAGGCCGGGCTGCCGATCGCATTCGATGCGTCGACGTCGAGCGATCCGGATGGTGACGCGCTGACTTTCACGTGGGCGTTCAGCGATGGTGGCACCGCGACCGGCAAGCAGGTGACGCACGTGTTCGCGACGGCGCAGCCGCACTCGGCGACCGTGACGGTGACCGACGCGTTCCAGGCGACCGCGCAGGCGACTGCGGACGTGACCGTTGCAGCCCGCATCGACCGCGCCCCGCCGCTCGTCACCCTCAACGCGCCGAAGTCGGCACTGCCCGGCACCGACGTCGTCGTGTCCGCCACGGCGACCGACAACGTGGGTGTCGTCAAGGTCCGCCTCGAAGCGCAGGGCTTCGCCCCGTCTGAACTGAGCGCCGCGCCCTATCAGCGCACGATCCGCATCGGGGACGTCGCCGCGCCTGGCGACACGATTGCGCTGAAGGCGATCGCCACGGACGCCGCTGGCAACGCCGGCGAAGCCACGCTGGTGCTGACGATCGCCTCACGGCCAGACACGACCGGTCCGACGCTCACGCTCGAGGCGCCAGCCGAAGCCGCACCCGGTACTGACGTTCGCGTGCTGGCACGCGCGACCGACGACGGCGGTGTGGCGGACGTCGCGTTCTCCGCGGACGGTGTCGCCATCGCCACGGACGTGCTCGCGCCGTTCGAAGCGACCCACAAGATCCCCGAGAATGCGGCTGCGGGCAGCCAGATCGTCATCGCGGCTGACGCGCGGGATTTCGCCGGCAACCGTACGCGTCAGGAGCGGAGCATCGCCGTGACGGCTGCGGCCGATCGCACCCCGCCGGTCCTCACGCTCAACGTGCCCGAGCAGGCGCGCCCGGGCACCACGATTGCGGTCAGCGCCACCGCAACGGATGCCTCCGGCATCGCTGCCGTCGCGTTCCTCGGTGACGACGCGCCGATCGGCACGATCAGTGACGCGCCGTATTCGCTGCAGTACACCGTGCCAGCTGGCCTGCCGGCCGGCACGCGCATCCGCTTCGAGGCTCGCGCCACCGACTTCGCGGGCCAGGAGGCGCAGGTCCAGCGCGAACTGCTCGTCGTCGGAGCGGACGCCGCCGCGGCTCTTATCGTTGGCGAAGTGTTCGACGACACCACCGGCTTGCCCCTCAGCGGTGCCATCGCGTCCATCGTCGGCACGCCTGGCGTGACGGCACAGACCGATGCGCGCGGCCGCTTCGTGCTGCCGGCGTCGGTCGGCGTCGTGCGCATTCGGGTGACCCGCGCCGGGTTCACGGAGGCACTGCGGACCGTGTCAGCGCAGTCCGGCCAGGTGTCCGCGATGTTCGACGCGCGGCTGACGCCGCTCTCCACGACCAGCACGACGCTCACGCCAGTCCTTGGTGGACGCGCTGGCGGCGACCAGGCGACGCTCGACGTCCCGGCTGGTGCGCTGCAGGCGAGCACCGCGATCGCGTTGACGCGCACGGGTGCGCACGCGCTCGAAGCCCTCACCCCGCTCGGGTGGACGCCGATCGCTGCCGTCGGCGTAACGCCGCGTGACGCGTCGTTTCTGCAGCCCGCGTCCTTGGATGTTCCGGTGCCGGCCGGTCTCGCCGCTGGAACCCCGCTGGTCCTCGGCCGGTTCGACAGCTCGGCGAACGAGTGGCGCGCCGTGTCGCTCCAGCAGGTCGCCCCTGCGCAGACCCGGATGGCTGCACCGATCGCGGCGGGTGGCCAGTACGCCTGGCTCCGTGCCGACACCGTTCCTACTGCGCCGCCCGTTCCGCAGGTTGGCGCCGCGATTGCCGGCATCAGTGGCGTCGCCATCCCTGATGGCACGCTCGCCGCGGTGACGCCGCAGCCCGCCGTGCTCTTCTACCAGCCCGGCGTGCGTTCCGATGTGCACAGCGCGGTGACCCCTGGCGCGGCGATGCCGAGCGGCACGCCGCTGCAGACCCGCATCTCCGAGCGGTATGAGTTCCAGGACGGTACCGCAGTGCAGCCCCTGCCGATGGTGCAGGACCTTGCGTTCTTCCGCTCGGAGAACGCATTGGTCGGCAACTACCCGGTGACCCCGTCGCTCACATTCGAGGCGACGACGCTCAAGAGCGGCACGATCTCGGTCGAGGTCCTCACGCCGTCGAACGCGGTGGCCGCGGCCGTCGTCGGCCCGTCGGGCGCGCGGCTCGAGCTGCCGAGCGGTGAGGCCGTGGACCTCCAGGCCGAAGCCGACGGCAGCACGCGCTCCGCACAGATCGATCGCCTCGAGGCCGCGACGGTTGGTGTGGAACTGCCGGCAGGGCTCGAGTTCGTCGGGGGTGTGTCGCTCACCCTCGACGGCGCGGCGCTCACCGCGCCTGGTGCGCTCTCCGTCGCCCGGCCGGGCACGCTGCCCAACAACGCGCAGGTGCTGCTGCTGCAGGTCGTGGAGGTCGGCGGCCAGACCGAGTTCGTGCTCGCCGGGCTCGGCTCGCTGACCGCGGACCGAGTCATCAGCCGCCTGACGCTGCCGAAGAACGGGCTGCCGTTCTCCGGGCTCCGCGAGACCGGTCGCTACATCTTTGCGCGCGCCACGACTCCCATCGGCTTCGTTGCGGGTCGCATCCTCGGTGCTGCCGACGCGCCGATCGCTGGCGCCCGCGTGTCGGTCAACGACTTCGCCGTCATCTCACTCTCTACCATCTCGGGGTACATCGCCGCCGCGAAGGTCGGTGGCGTCACCGTGACCGCAGCTGACCTCGCGCGCGCGGATCGCGGCACCGCGCCGACCGCCATTGCAGCTGCCGGCGACGAGGTCGCGCTCGACGTACGCATCGTGGCCCAGCCCCCGCAGATCACGTCCACGCAGCCGCCGGCCGGCGGACGAAATGTCCCGCTGTCGAACCCGATCACGCTCGTCTTCTCGAAGCCCATCGATCCGGCCACGCTGACCGGCGCCAATGCGGGTCGCGTGACCATCAAGGCCGGCTCCACCGTCATCTCCGGAGCGGTCAGCCTCTCGGCGGCGAACACCGTCGCCACCTTCTGGCCCGTGTCCCCGCTCGAGTCGAACAAGGAATACGTGGTCGACGTGGCGGCTGGCATCACCGACGTCGCGGGACGTCCGCTTCAGGGCACCCGCACGTTCAGCTTCACCACCCTGAACGTGCTGCCGCCGCCTCCGCCGCCGGCCGGCGCCATTACCGCATCGTTGCCGGACCCGACCGGCCTGACCACGATCCGCGGCACGCAGGGCACTGTGGGCCTCCACGACGTCGTCACGATCGAGAACCTCACCACCGGTGCGATTACACCGGTCCTGGTGAGCCCGAACGGCGGGTTCGAAGTGCGCGTGGCGGCTGCGCTCCGCGACAAGCTCCGCCTCCACATCGTCGGCGAGTCCGGCGCGGAGACGATCTTCTCGCTGCCGGTGTTCTCGCAGACCAACGCGGACGGCAGCGTGACGGCCGCCATCGGCCCGGAAGGCGGTCGCGTCGACGGGCCGAATGGCACCTTCGCTGACGTGAAGACCGGCACGTTCCCCGACGGTGCGCTCGTGACCGTCCGCAGCGTGGCCGAAGCTGCCTTCCCGATTCAGCTCGACGCTGAACAGAAGAAGGAGTTCGGGTACGTCGGCGGCGTGCAGGTCGACTTCAACGGCGCCGTCCCGACGCAGTACGTGAACGTGGGCATCGCGGCGCAGCCTGGCGATACCGTCGACAACCAGTGGATTGTCGCGCAGGTTGTGAACATCGGCGGCCAGCAGGCGCTCAACGTCGTCGACACCGCGAAGCTGATCAGCGGTGCGGTGCGCACGTCGTCGCCGCCGTGCCCGGGCGTGACGGCGGCTGGCGTCTACGGCTTCTACCGCGCGGCGCACACCGTCGGCCTGAACTACGCGCAGATGTACGCGAATCAATACGGTGGCCTGCGCGTGAACGTCGTCATCCCGTTCATGACCCCCGCGTTCGCGTTCCCGTTCGCGGCGTTCTCGTACGACGTGCCGGCACCGGTGTGCTTCCCGGTGCTGACCGGTCGCGTGACGGTCGTCCCGAACACGCAGCACGTCCGGATTAAGCAGGGCGTGCTCGCCCCGGCCGACCGTGAACTGGTCGTGAAGAACGCGCTCGCCGGGACCGAGACCCGCTTCCCGCGCAACCTCCTCGAGATGAAGTTCATCGTGACCGGCGCGAAGAGCGACTCGTTCACGGTGCTGCTCGAGGCGAACGACGGCTCCCGGACGGAGGCGGCCGGCGTGTCCGTCGTGCCGGGCGCCGCGGGCAAGGTGACCATCGGTGTTGATGCCGACTCGATCACGACCGCGATCAAGACGGTCATCATCCGGAACGTCACGCGGAGCCTGGAGTCGCAGTTCGGCGCGACGCAGATGGCCATCACGCTGCCGGTCACCGGCGGGGCGGACGACTTCTACTTCGTGTCGGCCCTGGACGCCACCGGTGCGGCGCGCGTGCTGAACCCGGCGGACTTCACCATTGAGTCTCCCAACGGCGTGCAGAACCTCGCGGCGAAGGCGCGTGAGGGCACGATCGACCCGACGCACGACGAGATCGTCATCTACAACGCGGCGCACCCGGAGGCGCCGCTGCCGCTCGCGCGGGCGCGCACGAAGGTCGAGCTGATCGACGAGGATCCGCAGCACGGCTGGACGGTCGAGATCCCAGCCAATCAGATCGTCAACGGCGGCTTCAGCTTCCCGTTCGAGGGGCTGCTCGACGATCGCTACGCCATCCGTGTCAGCTACGAAGCGGCGCCGGAGGACTACCAGCGCATCCCGCAGTTCCGGATTGTCGTCTCCAACCCGACGACCGGCCAGGTGATCAAGACGATCACGACGCAGGCACCGCCGAAGGACGAACCGCTGAACCTCGGGACGATCACGGACGATGCGCAGGCGCCGCTGCTGACGAGTTCACCCTCGCGTCTGGACAACTTCGACCCGGCATCGCCGCTCACGTTCACCTTCTCTGAACCGATGAGCCCGGATTCGATCAAGGCCGCCGCGCTGGTCGAGAAGATCACGAGCGCCGGTGGACAGATCCAGCGGGTGAAGGTGCAGGGCGAGTGGCGCGTCTACAACAACGGACGGACCGCCACGTTCATCCCGACGACTTCGCTCGAGATCGGCGCCGAGTACTCCGTCACGTTCCCCGGCGCCGACGCGCTGAACACCAGCGGGCTCACCGTGACCGACGCGGCGGGCAACGCGATGAACACGACGCGGCTCGCGATCAAGACATTCACGCCGCGACTCGTCGCCGCGATGAGCACCGGCCGCGATGGACGGCTGCTGGAGCCGATCCGCCAGGTGACCTTCACGCGCAAGACGATCGGGAACGCGCTCCATACGTTCCTCTTCGCCACGACGGAGAGCCGCAACAGCTACAAGCTGCTGTCGATCGACGCGACGGACGTGGAGCACCCAGCGGAGCAGAACTCGTCGTTCGGGGGCCAGGGCAAGAAGCGGCTGATCCTCGTGCCGTCGATCGGCACCAACGGCAACGCCGCCATTCGGTACCGCGTACCTATCGACCCGCCGTCGAACGGCGATCCCGCCTGTGCCACCGGCACCCAGTTCGTCGGCGACATGGCCATCACGACGTCGAGCATCAACGAGTACAGCTACTTCTCGTTCTTCAACGTCACCGATCCCACGTCGCCCTGCGTCATCGGCAACAAGCTGCTGAACGCCACGCCTGACTTCCTGAACGACTACACGACGCCGGGCACCGTGCACCAGATGGGCTTCGCCGAAGGCGTCACCTACGTGCGGCACAACAACGGCGTGGCGGCGTACGCCGCGGTCCGCGAACTCGGGATCATGTCCGCGGACATCGGCAAGAACCTGCCGGAGCCGTTCCCGAAGGACCGCATCAAGGAAGGCATTTACCCCGGCGACTACTGGGACGTCATCAACGTCAACGATCGGCTACTCGCCGTGGAGAAGTCGGCGCGTCGCATCGACGTGCTCGATCCGAACCTGTCCTGGCTCGGCTCGGTCGACCTTGGTGACGAACCGCGCCGCCTGCTGTTCGCGAAGGGCTACGGCTCGGACGACAACGAGGACGGGCTGATTACGCCTGAGGAGCAGCGCGACCTCGTCTTCGTGGCCGGTGTCGGCTCGATCACGATCGTGGATGCGACGAACCTCACCTCGCCCGTGGTGATCGGACGCATCGCGATGAAGGGGGTCGTGCGCGACCTCGATATCGACCCGGCCAAGCGGCGGCTGTTCGCGGGCGGCTCGTGGAGCCAGCAGGGCGGCGGCGACGGCTTCTTCATCATCGACATCACCAAGCCGCTGGCGACCTCGGTCGACGCCGATGCCGACGGCTGGGACGACCGCGTCATCTACAAGCGTCAGTATCCGCAGACCATCAATGGCTTCCGGGTCGACGCGGAGCGCGGGGTGGCCTACATCCCGACCTATCCGGACGGGTCGGCGCTCGCGCAGGCAGGTCCGGGTCGACTGGACATCCTCGCGCTCTACGACAACTGCTGCGACCTCGGCGTCGACTTCACCACCCGCTCGAACACCGATCGCCCACGGGGCGACCGCACGTCGCTGCTGGCCAAGGAGAAGGAAGCGCTGCAGAAGGGGATCGCGCAGGGCTTCTCGACGGCGGCCGCATCGTGCGCGGTGCCGGCCGGCATCACGATGATCGAGCAGGGCAGCGGCGCGTGCCTCTGGCGCGGCGACTGCGGCTCCAACTACCAGCCCGGCCTCAGCGACCACGACTTCGAGGTGTTCATCCCGCAGGCGTCGTACGCCGCGGCGAGCGCCTGCGTCGTGAAGGCGCTGAACGAGGTGTTCATCGACCCGCAGACCAGCGAGCCGAAGCCGATCACCGTGTCGGACGGCTCGACGATCGCCTTCGAGGACATCACGTTCTTCCCGGTCGTGAAGGAACTGTTCGAGACGGCGAAGTTCGATGTGATGCCGCCGAACTCGGGCGGCAGCGACGCGGTGGGCGACATGGGCCTTGGGCGCCGGTCACTCCTGCTCAAGTGGCTGCTCGAAGGTGCCTACGTCTCGGGCGTGCCGGGACAGTCGCTCGAGGGGCGGAGCCTCGACGCGATCCTCAAGGACCTCAAGACGGTCACGCGCATTCCGTACCTGGAAGGTCAGGAGTGGTCGCTGCTCCAGGAGTACAACCTCGCGAAGTCGAAGGCGTTCGTCCGGGTGGGCGGCGCCTCCGATCCCTCGTCCTCGTTCAACGGGCTGTTCGTCAAGCAGATGCACGATGCCGGCAAGGCGGGCATCCGTGCGGCGATGGCCCGCATGGTGGCGAACCCGGCGGCCAACACGCTGCTGATGAACGTCACGCGCGAGGCCTACAACAGCAACGCCTGCATCTCGGTGGTGTCGACGACGATCAACCCGAACAACTGGAAGGAGAAGCCGTGCACGTCGTTCGAGGAGTACGTCGCCTCGGCGGCCGCACGCACGCTGCGCGGCTCCACGCCGCTGCCGCTCTTCAGCCGTGACGAGATCGTCAACCAGGTCAGCCGCTTCTACAAGGTGAAGGCGGACCTGGAGCGCATCGTGTCCGACGCGCAGGCCGATGCATTTGCCGCGCTCGTCGCGCAGTTCATCGACCGCGCGAAGGCCGAAACGCTCCCGATCTACCAGCAGACGCTGCCGAACGATCCCGATGCGGGCCAGCGTGGCGCGAACCGGGCGCAGGCGGTGAACAAGACCGCGGGGGCGCTGGCGTCGGCCAAGCTCACGCTGTCGCCGCACGTCTACAACCGCGGCTTCCGATCGGGCAGCAACGTCCGGATCGCGATGTACAAGAGCGACGCCCCGGGAACCGGGTCGCTCGTGAAGGAGATCCGTCAGGACATCCCGGGCGGCGACGACCGCTCGATCACCTGGCAGCACAACGCGGACGGCACGCTCGCGCTCTCGAACGGGCAGGCGGTGCCGCTGTTCAAGCTCGAGGTCGACCAGACCGGCGGCTTCGGCACGCCGCACGGCGTGTCGTTCGTGGTCGACCTGCCGGATCACTCCGTGCAGGAAGCCAACCGGCAGAACAACGTCGGTGGCTTCTTCTACTGGGTCGTCGATCGGCAGCACCCCCAGCCAGTGAACGCGCCGGCCGCGCCCTACGTGCCGCTGCCTGGTGACTCGCTGCTGAACCCGGATGCCTCGTGCTCCGCTGGCCCGGCGCTCACGATGACGCAGACGCTGCAGATCGACGGGCAGCCGCTCATCGGCGAGGCCAACGTCGGCTTCGGCGAGACGGTGACGATCACGCTGACCGCACAGAACCTCTCGGCCGAACCGATGCAGGACGTCGTCGTCTGCAGCAACGTTACGAACCAGTGCTACAGCGTCGGCCTCCTCGGGGCCGGCCAGTCGAAGTCGATCACCGTCAACTACACGGCGCCGACGACCGGCGTCATCGTCGACGGCCCGGCGACGGTGTACTCGCCGCAGAGCGGCGTCATCGAAGGCACGTCCACCCGCCTGGTGGTCGGCTGCGAGAACTACGCGATCGTCCCGCTGCCCTACAACCCGGAGAAGTCCGAGGTGCAGATGGGGGGCTCGGCGTACCGCTACTACCGCGTGGTCAACAAGCGGACCGGCGCACCGATCGTGAACGCCACGGTCACGGCCGACGTGAGCGGCACCTTCACCGGTGGTGTCTCGAAGAAGACCTTCAGCTTCACCACGGGGCCGCAGGGTGAGATCAAGACCGGCAGCGAGACCGGCCTGCGCCTCACGCCCGACGAGAACTGGCTGACGCTGGTCTCCGGGTTCGACTACTACGTCACCATCACCGCGGTGAACGGCGTCGCGCAGACGTGCTCCATCCCGCAGCAGTTCACGTTAAGCGTGAAGCCGCGCGAGTACTCGCTGTCCTACGCGCGTGGCACGGAGATCAAGGGATCGGCCGGCCTGATCTTCAGCACGGAGATGAGCGCTGAAGCAGGCATGGAGATCGAGAAGGAGATGAACAGCACGACGGGTGCAACGGCCCTCTCGATCAGCCAGAGCTTCCAGAAGAGCGGCAAGCTCGGCGTCGAGTTCAGCCTCTTCAAGCTGAAGGGCGGGCTTGGCGTCGGATCGATCAACGCCGGCGCCACGATCGGAACCACCGACAAGAAGTACGACGGCAAGGGCATGAAGCTCTCGTTCCCGTTCCCCCTGGACGCGGACAAGAGCTGCGCGATCGCGAACCTGACGCTGTCGGGCATGTTCCAGGTGAACCCGCTGTTCACCAAGCTAATCGAACTCGCTCGCTCGCGCCCCTGCGCCGACCCGTCCCAGTACCTCGTATCGACCTCGAGTGAGTTCGGGCGCGAGGCGAACGAGAGTGCCTCCGCCAAGTTCAACTTCGGCCGGCCCGCGCCCGGGTTCGGCGAGGGGGACAAGGAGATCGGCGTCAAGTTCGGCGTGTCGGGCAGCAACGGCTTCGGCATCGGCACGAAGTACGGCGTCGGCTACACCTTCAAGGACGGGGTGCTGAAGGAGACGTCCAGTTCGGAGAGCTACAGCCTGAAGGGCAGCATCGACTTCTCCGCCGGCCTCAGCCTCCTCCCGCAGGACCCTCCGGAGGAAGACGGGGAGAAGGACGAAGCGGGCGAGGTCGAGACGGAGTTCTTCAACAAAGCGCTCGAGGTTCAGGGCTCGTACAGCGGCACGACCAGCTACGGCGTCGGTTTCCAGTTCGACCTCACGAAGCTGCGGCCGGACCTGAAGCCGAACAGCATCTCCATCAGCTACACCGGCCCGAAGCGATGGGGCTGGAAGCGCAACCTGCTTGGCGCCGAGGAGAACCTCGGCGACGGGAACACGGGCAGCTACAGCTACTCGATCGACGATCCGGATCTGGTGGACAAGGCGATCGCGAACCTTGCCAACCTCGACACGATCTACAAGGCGAGCGCGCGCCAGAACATGGCAGACCAGCGGCTCGACCTGCAGCCGACGATCCTCAACCAGGAACTCGGGAAGTTCGGGCAGATCTTCTATGACACGCCGATCAGCTACAGCGTGTCGAAGGAGAAGGGCAAGGGCCTGACGATTCCGTTCGGTCTCGAAGGCGAGGCGCTCGGAATCAAGCTCGGCGCAGGCATCGAGTTCAAGAGTGAGAGCAAGGTCGGCTGGACGAAGGAGAAGGGCGTTCGCTTCCGCGGCAAGGACATCAAGCTCGAGTCCTATGGCGACACGCCGCCGGCACAGCCGGACCTGGGCCTGTGGTCCACCGTGCAGGACACGTGGAAGGCGCTGCTCGACAGCTTCGCCCCGACGTTCTCCGACGTGAACCGCCGGTTCGACAACACCGTGCACGACCTGATCACCATCCAGTCGCTGTTCACCGCGACGCTGACGGTCAACCCGGCGCTGCTGCCTGAACCGGTGGACGTGCGGCTGCTCACGTGGCGCTACACGCCGACGGCCGTGCCGGACAAGGACTACCGGTACATGCCGAGCGACAGCTCTGGCCGCGGTGACGCGCCGCACTACGGCATCGGCGGCTTCCACCAGTTCTCGCCCGAAGGCTTCAACCTCGGCGGGCCGCAGACGCTGGTCATCGACTACAAGGACCCGGACGTCGTCGGGCTCGACGAGTCGACGTTCCGCATCTACGCGTGGAACAACCAGACGCTCGACTGGGACTACATCGGCGGCGCGGTCGATCCGGTGGCCAACACTGTGACGACCACGATCGATACGCTGAGGCTCTACACGATTGCGCCGTCGATGCCGGCCCGAACGGTCACGCTGGCCGCGTCCGGTGGCGAGCAGGTCGGCACCGACGACCAGGCGAAGCGCCGCTTCACGATCCACGCGAGCGGCCTGAGCACGAACATGGGTCAGGCGGTGCCCGACGGCACGCTCTATACCGTGCGCAGTGCGCCGGGTGAGGGCTCGCCGCTGACGGACTACGGCACGATCCTCACGGCCGATGCCGATCCGTCCATGCCAGGTGTGCAGGTCGCCGTGACCAACGGTGCCTTGCAGTTCGAAGTCGAATACAACTCGCCGAACGGGGCGTACGTCCCGGGCCGCGCCATCGTCTACTCGACGATTGGGACGGCATACGGCGAGCAGCTCCTCGTCGCTCCGCAGGCGGGAGGTCAGCAGTGAATCGCATCCACTCCCGTCTGTCCCTGCTCGCGGCGTTCGTCGTCGCGAGCCTGCTCCAGGTCCTTCCAGCCGTCGGCCAGCCGGCGCCCCAGCGCACGCTGGGGCGCGAGGACATCAAGGTCTACGGCATCGGCCTGAAGGTCGCCCCGGCGACCCAGACCGTCCCGAAGGACATCGCCACGATCGTCAGCACGTTCCTGCAGGCATCGACGCTGCCGGACAACGTGCCGCCGTTCGCGGCGGACGCCGAGGTCGTCGCGACGCTGCGCGGCCCGAGCTTCGCCACGCCGGTCGAACTGCGCGTGAAGCCGAACTCGCCGTTCAACATCCCGCCGATGACGGTGCCGGGCACCCACATCCTCGAGAACATCCGGCTCGTGAGCGGTGGGGAGGTGCTCCTGCGGGGCGTGCCCGACCGCTCGACCATCGAAGTGATCGAGAAGCTGCTCGTCACGCAGGTGACGGCGCGCGCGCTGACCGCCGCCGAGATCCGCGAGAAGGGCATCGTCTTCGACAAGGACAACTTCCAGGCCTACAACTTCTCGGCGGCGTTCGCGATTGCGGACCAGCCGATCAACCTGAACTTCCCCGTCGTGCTGCCGCGCCTCGAGGGGGCGGCCGACGTCGGCACAGGCACCGCGACGATTCCGGCGATTACCGCGCCGTCGCTTCCGGCGCTCCAGACGATCATCCCGGACACGCTGAAGCTCCAGACGAAGATTCCGAACCTGACGGTCGTCGGCTTCACGCTGAAGGTCCCGCAGCTGACCGGGCAGCAGCTCGTCGTGCCGCCGATCCCGGGCGTGGTCGTGATTCCGGGCGACATCGGCTTCCTGAACCAGTACTTCAGCGTGATGCTGATGGTCGGCAACGTGGCGCCGGCCGGGTCCAACCTCGTCGTCTCGAACCTGCAGGCGACGATCGTCCTGCCCCCGGGCAACGACGGCGTCGCGAACAGTGTCGACGACCCGCTGCGCATGGCGCAGACCACGCAGGGCGAGTCGCCGCGCGTGCGCCTCGTGGCGCAGCCGGGCCCTGACGGCAAGGTGGGCACGGCGGATGACATCCTGACGCTCGGCCCCGGCGACAGCGGCAATGCGGAATATCTCGTCGAAGGCCGTCGCGAGGGCAGCCACGTCGTCGAGATGCAGATGACCGGCACGCTCAACGGCCTGCCCGCCGGTCCCGTGACCATCACGGGACGCGCTGCCGGCAGTGTGCTCGTGCGGAACCCGAAGTTCACGCTCACCTTCACGCACCCGGACGTGGTCTCCGCCGGTGAGGCGTACAAGCTCGATGTGACGGTGACGAACACGTCGCAGGCGCCGGCGAACTTCGTCAGCCTCAACCTCTACCCGCGTAACGTGAGCGGCGCGACGGTCGTGGGCGAGAGCACGCGCGGGATCGAGAGCGTGCTGCCTGGCGATTCGCAGACCGTGACGTTCACGCTGCTGTCGCGCGTGAGCGGCAAGGTGACCGCGGCGACCCTCGACTCGAACGAGAACGTCGCCGGGCGCTTCCTGCTCAAGGCCGCCGTCGGTGAACTCGGTGTGCCGCTCTCGCCCGACTCGCTGGTGCTGCCGAAGGAGGCGAACTCGCTCCCCGGCACGCTGCGCGACGCCGCCCTTGGCCTCCTCGGCAAGGCGCATGCGGTGGCAACGGCGCCCGCAGCGGCCCTGCCGCCGGACGTGCGTCGGTTCTCCAGGAAGATCGTGATCGACCGTGCGGTGCAGGTGGCCGAAGCGGGCATGCGGGTCTCGTTGCACGAGCCCATTCCGACGAGCGCATCCCAATTGCTGATGGACGTGATCGGCAGCGACGTCTCGCGGCTTGCCACGCTGTTCCCGAAGCCGGAAGACCAGCAGTTCGAGAAGGACAACTTCGATGGGTTCGACGAACTGCGTCGGCGCTCGGTGCGCGGCGATCGGTTTGCGGACGCCGTCGCGGCACTGCTGACAGAACGCCTGAACAGCGTGCCAGCGTCGCAGTTCCTCACCGAGCTGTCGCAGGGCTGGTCCTATCGTCCGGGCCACGTGGCCGTCCTCGTGTCGGGCAACGGGTCTCCGCTCCCGGCACGCTTCATCCTGAACGACAGCCAGAACCGTCGCGTTGGCGCGAACGGCGCCGAGAACAAGGTCATCAAGGAGATCCCGTACAGCGACGTGCTCGACTTCACGGACGCGTCGGGTCGTGTCACCGCGCGCCTGCTGCTGCTCGCGGCCCCGCAGCCCGGCACATTCCGCATCAGCAGCGAGCCGGTGGACGGCGTCGCCGCCAACACGGGCTATACGATCTCGATCGTCGCGCCGGAGGGCTCCGGCGCGCTGACGCAGTACACCTCCGCGACGCTGCAGTACCCCGAGGTGCCGCAGTCGGCCGGCAGCGGTGCCACCCCCTACCAGTTCCTGTTCGACGGCGGCACCGCAAACGGCGCGGTGCTGACCGCCAGTGCGATCGCGGACCCGGCGCCGACTGTCATCTCGGTCGTGCAGCAGGCGGACGCCGACGTGCTCCGCTGCCTGCCGGAAGATCCAGGCACCCCGGTCGGCCGCGTTGTCGCGGTGCTGTTCTCCGAGGAGGTTACGCCCGCCAGCGTGCAGGATCGCCTGGACTCATCGGCGATCACCAACTACGCGATTGCGGGCAATCGGGTCGTCGGCGTGGCCCTGCAGCCGGGGCGCCGCATCGCGTTCGTCGCGCTCCGCGATCCGTACGGACCGTTCATCCCCCGCCAGATCACGATCTCGAACGTATCGGACGCCAGGGGCAACGCGATGGCGCCGTGGACCGGCGCGATGGAGGCGACCGTGCCGCCGACCGGCGGCGTCGTGTCGGGTCGCGTGATGAACGCCGACGGAACCGCGGTGCCGCTGGCCAACGTGCGGCTCTTCACGCAGCTGGTCTGCGAATCGGACGAGCCGAACTGGGTCGGCATCAGCTCGAAGCCCGCTGACGAGGCGGGCCGGTACCAGTTCGACTACGTGCCTCGGCTGCCGGATCGGATCCTCGCGGTGAACCAGGAGACCGGTGAAGCGCGCAACGTCCGGTTCAACGTGCAGCGTGACGGGCAGCGCCTCAACGTCGACGTCGTGTACCTCGGTCGCGGCACGGTCAAGGGCATGACCTTCGACGAGCGCGGCCGCGCCCTCGCCGACACGGCGGTTCGGGTTTCCAGCCTCACGGACGGGTCCGAATACGGCGCCCGCACCGATGCCAATGGCCGCTTCTCGATTCCGGGCGTGCCGGTCGGCAACGTGTTCATCGAGGCCGTGAACGTGCTCGCGCGCGCGCAGTTCTCCTTCGCCGACTTCATGCCGGCGGCCGGTGCCTCGCTCGATCGGAACATCACGCTGCTCGACGTCGAGAAGCGCGAGATCACGGTGAAGCAGGGTGCGCTCTCCGGCCACGTGCTGCGCGCCGACAATGTCACCACGGTGGCCGGTGTGCCGGTCATCGTCTGGTACAAGCACCTGAGCCAGGACGGGGTTCGTTGCCCCGGCGAGCCTGCGCCCTCCGAGTGCGCCATCGCCATGGCGACGACCGACGCCCTGGGTGGCTTCGCGTTCGACAAGCTCACTGCTGGCGACCTGCGGATCTCCACCTTCGATCAGGGCGCGCTCTCCGAAGGTCGTGCGCTGATCACCCTGCCGCCGTCAGGCTCCGTCCAGGTGAACGTGCTCCTCGGCGGCGGACTCGGCACCGTGAAGGGTGTCGTCCTCGACGCCGCGCAGCATCCGGTGCAGGGCGCCGTCGTTGGCGGTGGCCTCAGCCTGACGACGACCGACCAGGACGGCCGCTTCACGCTGCTCGATGTGCCAGTTGGCCGGCGCGACATCGTTGCCGTCAGCGAGGCGCTCGGCGCCAAGGGCAGCACGACCATCGACATCGTCCAGGCCGGACAGGAAGTGAACGCGACGATCACCTTCGCGCCGCTCGGCGCGGTGTCGGGCCTCGTCGTGGCGGCCGATGGTGTCACGCGCGTGCCGAACGTGAAGGTCTGGCTGTTCTCGCGCGAAGGCGGTTCTGCCGTGATCGCGGGCAGTGCGACCACGGATGCCAACGGCGGATTCCAGATCCCCGCGGTCGTCGCCGGCAACTACCAGCTCTCCGCGTTCAAGGCGGACTTCAGCGACGGCAACATCGTCCCGGCCTCCATCAAGTTCCAGGGGCAGACCTTCCGCACCACGATCAGGTTCCGTGGCACGGGCGGCCGCCTGTCCGGCCGCGTCCTCGACGATGACGGCGTGACGCCGCTGAAGGCGCGCGTCGGGATCTCGGGCGACCAGGTTGTCGTCGCCGGAAACCAGGTCGCCGTCGGCTTCGAGCGTGTCAACTACTTCCGCATCGTCGACACCAACTTCCAGACCGGCGCGTTCTCGTTCTCGAACCTGTTCGTGGGGCCCGTGACGATCAGCGCGGTGGGGCAGTTCAGCCCGGACCCGGTGTCGGCCACCGTGGACATCCCTGCGCCCAACGCGCAGGTCTCGGTCGACCTGAAGCTGCAGGCGACCTCGCAGATTCACGGCGCGGTCATGCTGCCGAACGGCGTGCAGCCGGCGGGCGAGAACCTCGTCGTTCGCTACAAGTCCGAGGCCTACAAGGTCATCTGCAGCGAGGACTCGCTCGGTGAGTCGTCATGCGAGTCGATCCCGCAGGGGATTCAGGAAGAGAACGCCGTGACCGACGCGCAGGGGCGCTTCTGGTTCCCGGTCGTCAACGCCGGTCCGTTCTCGATCACCATCGAGGATGTCGCCACCGGTGCGACGGCGCGGATCCAGGGCTCGGTGCGTCCAGGCGAGGACGCGAACCTCACGGCCCGTCTGCTCGCCAGGTCTGACGTCACCGTTCAGGTGCTCGGCAGCAACAGGACCACGCAGATCGCCGGCGCGCGGGTCAAGCTGCAGCAGTTGGGCTACCCACAGCGGACGATCGAAGGCACCGCAGACACACAGGGCATCGTGCAGTTCGCCGGCGGCGATGCCATTGCCGAAGGCGCATTCGTCGTCACGGCAACGGATCCAGCCAACGGATTCGCAGGCCGTGCGCGCGGCGAGGTCACCACGAGTGGTGATCCGCTGACGGTGAAGGTGTACCTCTACGACGCGGCCGGGACCGTGTCGGGCACCGTGTTCGCCCCAGACGGCTTCACGCCGGTGCCGAATGCCGAAGTGACGGTAAGCGGCGCATTCGGGCCGCTCGCGTTCTCCGTGACCGGCGCGGACGGTCGATACAGCGTCGGGACGGTGCCGCTTGGCCCTGTCTCAATCGAGGTGTTCGAGGCTCGCACGGGCCGCCGTGGCGCGGCGTCGGGTCGTGTCGACGCCGGTGGCCAGTCGGTGAACATCGACGTCGTCGAGGCCTCGATCGGCGTGGTGCGCGGACAGGTGCTGCAGGCTGGCACCTTCCTGCCGCTCAAGGGCTGGGAGGTGACGCTGTCGCAGCAGTCCGCGGGCGGACTCGCGCTGCCATCGCTGAAGACGACGACCGGAGTCGATGGCCGCTTCTCGTTCCCTGGTGCGTCACGCGGCACCTTCACCATCGTGGCGAGCCGGCAGTCGATTCGTGGCTCTGGTCGCGCGCAGGGCTGGATTGATGCCGAAGGGCAGGTCACTGAAGTGCCTGTGCTCGTCGACATCGCCCGCACGCTCACGGGCGGCATCACCGGGGTGGTCGTGAACGCGAGCGGGCAGCCGGTCGGCAACACCGCGATCGAGATCTGCACCGGCAGTGAATGCGGTGGACGCGCGATCGTGACCACTGCGGCGTCGGACGGGACCTTCGTCGCCAACGACGTGCCGCTTGGCCGCTTCTCGGTCGTGGCGCGGGCGCAGGTGAGTGGCGACAGCGGCAGTGCCTTCGGCGAACTGGTTGTCGATGGAGACGTCGCGAGCGTCACCGTCGTCCTGAGCGGGCTCGCGAAGGTCTCGGGCACGGTCGTTCGCGCGGATCAGTCCGCCGCGGGCAACGTCCAGGTGACGTTGTCAGCCTCGCCGTCGAGCGGATGCTCCGGCGACTGCGTCCAGTCCACGAACGGACAGGGCGAGTTCAGCTTCGCCGGTGTCCCAGGCAAGACGTTCACCGTCACCGTCGTCGATCCATCGACCGGACTGAAGGGCGTCGGCGGGGGGTCGCTGCAGCCTGGCGAACAGAAGTCGCTGCGCATCGTGCTCGAGCCGACCGCGCAGGTGACCGGGCGTGTGCTCACGTCTGCCGGGCTTCCCGCGCAGGGGGCGGTCGCTGAACTCATCGTCGATGCCGGCGGACCCGAGGAGCGTCGCCTCTATCGCGAGGCGGGCGCCGACGGCACGTTCACGTTCCCGGCCGCGCCGCTGAAGAACTACCAGCTGCAGCTGGCCGATCCGATCGGGCCTGGCATCGCCAGCCGGCAGGGGCGGATCGTTGGTGCACTGGACCTCGGCAGCATTGTGCTGGATGAGGCGGCACCGCAGGTCGCGTCCACGGTCCCAGGTTCCGGTGCCAAGAAGGTCGCGCTCAACGCGAACGTGGTCGTCACCTTCACCGAGCCGATCCTGCCCGGCACGATCAACGCCACGAACGTCACGCTGCTCGGGCCGAACGGCGCCGTCACGGCGACGCTCGACGTGACCACGAACGACACGGTGGTCGTGATCGATCCGCTGCAGCCGCTCCAGGCGGAGACCGTCTACACCGTCCGCATCAAGGACGTGAAGGACCGCGTGCAGAAGGTGATGCCGTCGACTTACGTGGCCACCTTCACGACGCTCGACATCACGCCGCCGGCCATCACGGAGGCGAGCCCGCGCGCGAACGATTCAGGCGTGACAATCTACACGCCGATCCGCATCAAGTTCTCCGAGCCGATCGACACCGGCCGCTTCGACGGTGCGCCGATCGTCATGAGCGGCCCCGCCGGTCCGGTAGCGGGGACGATCGGGTACCTCTTCGGCAACACCGTCGCGGTGTTCACGCCGCTCGCCCCGCTTTCGGAAGCGGCCGTGTACCAGGTGACTGTCAAGGCCGCGACCGACCTCTCGGGTCTGGCCCAGGCCTCGCCCACCGTGTACAGCTTCTCCACGACCACGCGGACGCCACCGATCCTGGCGGCGCTGATCCCGGGCAATAACGGACAGGCCATTCGCGGCGGCGTCGGACGGGTCACCGCCCAGCCTGGCGCCGGCAGCGACGTGCTGTTCGTGGACTTCTACGTGAACGGCACCCTCGCCGGCACCGACCGCACGTCGCCGTTCGAGCTCGCGTTCCAGGTCACGCCCGAACTGGGCAACCCGGGTGACAGCATCGCTGTCACGGCGATCCCGACCGACACCTCGGGCAACCGCGGCGTCGTTCCGGCGTCCGCACAGATCGCAATCGTCGCGGACCAGCCGCCGAATGTGTCGGTGAACCTCACGGTGCCTGGCGGCACCACGTCGGCGAGGAACGGTGACCGCATTGTCGTGACCGTCACCTCCAGCGACGACCTCGGCATCGCGCAACTCGGCTACCGCGCGGCGATCGGCAACCCGGTGGACGCACGCACGGAGATCTTCACGCCGACCGTCAGCACCAAGACCTCGAGCTTTGCGTTCTTCGTGCCCGAGACGGCGACCCCGGGCTCCACCATCGACGTGGAGGCCTCTGCCATCGACACCGCAGGCCAGGTGGGCCAGGCCGTGAAGAAGCAGATTACGGTGCTCGACGCCGTGGCGCCCGCGGTGGAGATCACCGGCGCCACCACTGGGGCGACCATCCGGCCCGGACAGGCGACGACCGTCGTCGTGACCGCCAGCGACATCGGCGGGATCACGGGGCTGACGTTCACGGCGGGTGGGCTTGTCACCCGCACGGACACACGCACGATCGACCCGGCGAAGAACGCCGTGGTCTCGAGCTTCACCGTGAACGTGCCGAGTACCGCGCGGACCGGCGACACGCTGACGCTCGACGCGACGGCGACCGACCGCGCCGGCAACACCGGCACGGCGGCACGCGTCATCCTGCCGATCGCCGATGCGGTCGCGCCGGTGGTGCAGATCCAGACCGCCAGCGGCAGCCTCGACGCCGCGGCCGGACAGACCGTGCAGGTTGTGGTCTCCGCCGAGGACGAAGGGCTCGTCAGCGAACTGCGGCTCGCAGCGTCGGGCGGGATGACGTTCACCAGCGCCAAGCAGGTGACGCCGCCGTCGGGCAGCGCCAGCCGCACCTTCGACGTGATCGTCCCGCCGGCCCTGACCGCTGGCACCACCATCCAGTTGACGGCGACCGCGGTCGACCTCGCAGGGAACACCAGCGCCCCGGCGGCCCTGACGCTGACGGTGGTGAACGCCGCGGGTGTCACGCTGCCGGCCTCGCAGATCGTGCGCGCCGGTGAGTCCGTGAACGTCGCCGTGCAGTTGGCTGCCCCCGCACCGGCGGGTGGGGTCCGCGTCGACTTCGCGACCGACGACATCCAGGTGGCGACCGTCACGCCGTTCGTGCAGGTCGCCGAAGGCCAGACCGACGGCACGATCCAGGTGACCGGCATTGCGGGCGGCACGACGACCGTTCGTGCGCTGGTCCAGAACGTCCTGCGCGGGACGATGACCGTGGCCGTGAGCGGCGGCATCGTGCGCGGCGCGGTGCGCGACTCGCAGTTCAACGCGGTGGCCGGCGTGCAGGTGACCGTGAGTGGCGGCGGCGTCAGCAAGGCCGCCATCACCGAAGCCGATGGTTCCTACGAAGTGCAGGGGATCGTCGGGCCGAACGTCACGGTACGTGCGCTCGATCCGGAGACCCGTCTGCGCGGCTACGCGACCGGCACGATGACCCATGCGAGCGGGTCGCTGCGGTCGCTCAACGTCATCCTGATCCCGGCCGTGTCGGTCGAGGGCACGGTGCTGCAGGCCGACGGCACGACGCCGGCAGGCGCCGGTGTCCGTGTGGACATCAGTGAGCGCGCGGGCGGCGAGCCGCTCGCGACCACGTTCACCGACGCGAACTCGCACTACGAGTTCCCGCTCGTCACCCTCGGCAGCTACGTGCTCGAGGCGTCGGCGGTGAACGGGAACCGCGGCCGGGCTGCGGCGTCGCTGGTGGAAACGGGCGCTGAGGTCTCGCTCCCGATCGTCTACCTCGGCCAGGGCACCATCCGGCTGACGGTCAGGACCGCCTCGGGCAACACCGTCGCAAACGCCGCGGTCACGCTGCGGACATGGGATGCGTTCGGGACGAACGAGCCGGTGCAGGTGAACGCCGACGGCTTCGGCTACTTCGAGTTCACCAACGTTCCGGTCGGGAGCTTCTCGATTGAGGCGCGCGACACGGGGACCGGCCAGGCGGGCAGTGTCACCGGTTCGCTGACGCAGCACCTCCAGGTGCTCGAACGCGAGGTGGTGACCGCGAGCTACGGCTCGCTGCACGGCAAGGTCTTCCGCGCCGACGGCCAGACGATCGTCGTCGGGGCGCGGGTCAGCCTCGGCTCGCGGCTGGTGACGACCAACGAGCTCGGCGAGTACCGGTTCGAGATCCTGCCGCTCGGGAACTATCAGATCTCCGTGAGCGACCCGGGCACGGGCGGCCAGGGCGTGAAGAACGTCACCCTGGCGACCAACGCCGCTGACATCGAGCAGAACATCTCGCTGGCGGCGCAGGGCAAGCTGCTGATCACCGTGCGCGACGCCGGCGGCGTGGCCGTTCCGAACGCGTTCGTGCAGGTGTCGTCGGAGCAGGATGCGCTGACGGCAGCAGCCAGCGGCACGACCGGTCCGGAGGGCACGGTGCTCATCGAGCGTCTGCTCGCGGGCACCGGCTTCATCCGCGCCAGCGCCGGCGCGCTGGAAGGCACGCTGAACAGCGTCAGGATCCCGGCCGACGTGCTCACCGAGTTCACGGTGAGCCTGCAGCCCACCGGCACGATCACCGGCACGGTGTACGAGCCTGGCGGGCAGACGCCGGCCACGACCGGCTACGTGCGACTGAACGGCTGGTACGGCCGCACCACCCCGATCAACCCGGATGGCACCTACACCTTCCTGCTGGTCGGGCAGGGCACGCACTCGCTGACCGTCTACGACGAGCTGAACCGGGCGAGGGCCATCAGCCCGGCCGGTGGCGTGACGATCGCGACCAACGGCCAGACGGTCACCGCGAACTTCGAGAAGGTTGGCCTCGGCACGGTGAAGGGGGTCGTGCTGTTCAGCGACAACCGTCCGGCCCAGGACTTCGGCGTCATGTTGCGGAGCCTCAACCCGACGTTCGGCGGCTACCAGTGGGCGCCGACTGACGGTGGTGGCAACTACGAGATCACGGGCGTGCCGGTAGGCGCGTTCACCGTGTCGACGTCGGACACGGGCCAGCAGGTGATCGGTGAGGCCGAAGGCGTGGTGCCGGCGCACAACGCGAAGATCACCGCCGACATCCTGCTGCAGAACAACGCCGTGACCCTCCCGCTCGTCCTGACGGACGGCAACGGGTACAGCTTCGACGTGCAGCGCGACGGGTCGATCGCTCGCGGCGGGTCGGCGTTCGGCGGCGTGTCCGGCGACCAGACCTTCGGCGCGAATGAGCTGACGCTGGTGAGCGGTGGTGTGCCGCTCGCCTTCACGGGCAACCCGATCAGCAGCATCGAGGATGCGCAGCGTGAAGTCGTCACCCGGCAGCCGAACCTGCACGGCCTCACCGTGACCCGCAAGGTGTTCGTGCCGAACGACGGTTACTTCACACGCGAACTCGAACTGCTGACAAACCCTGGCGACCAGCCGGTGACGGTGGACGTGCAGATCGCGAACGCCGTGCGGCCTGCTGGCAACGGCAGCACCGTCAGCGGCGCGGCAACCGTGGTCGCGACGTCGAGTGGCGACCAGGTGTTCCAACAGGCCGACCGGTGGGTGATCGTCGGGCAGTCGAGCCATGTCCCGGAAACCGGCGCGGGCCGTCCGGCCCGGGCGTTCGTCACGCAGGGTGGCGGGGCGCTCCAGCAGGTCGGAACCACGCAGGTCGACGGCCTCGACCCGACGATTGTCCGGTACGCCTGGCAGAGCATCGTCGTCCCGCCCGGCCAGACGGTCGGGCTGATGCACTTCATCGTGCAGCAGACCTCCGATGCGGCGGCGCAGGCGGCCGCCGAGCGGCTGGTGCAGTTGCCGCGCGAAGCGCTCGTCGGTCTCAGCCCGGAGGAACTCGGGCTGATCCGCAACTTCGTCGTGCCGGCGGACGGGTCCAGCTCCGTCCCGGCCCTGCCGCTGATGCGCGGCACGATCACGGGCCGCGTGCTCGAGAGCGACGCGACGACCGTTGTGCCACAGGCGAAGGTCAGTGTGGTCAGTTCGAGCGTGCTCTACCGTCGCCGGTTCACGGTAACGGCGGGGAATGACGGACGCTTCACGATCGCGACGCAGGACACGGGCGCCAAGCGGTTCATCCCGCAGGTGCCGTTCACGCTGTCGGCAACCTATCCGGACGCGACCACCGTCGTCGCGCCGGATACGGCGGGCGACTTCCTCGTGGCGAACACGACGGCCACGCAGGACGTGACCTTCAGCAACACCGGCCAGGTGAGTGGCGCCATCCTGCGCCCAGGCAACGTGCGCGCCCCTGGCGGGAGCGTCACGATCTCCGGTCGCGGCGCGAGCTACGCCGTGGCGCCCGATGCGAGCTACCGGATCGGCGGGCTGCTGCCTGGCACCTACACCGTCACGGGCACCATTCCGTCCGCGCAGGGTTCCCCGGTGGCGGCCGTCGGCACGGTAACCGTCAGCGCCGGCACCAACTCGCCGCTGGACCTGATCGCACCGCAGACGCTCGCGGTGACTGGCACCGTGCTGCGTGCGTCGAACGCGCCGGCCATCGGTGCGAAGGTAAAGCTCACGGCAACGGGCTTCAGCCGTGAAACGAGCACGAGCACGGGCGGGGCGTTCGCGCTGAGCGACGTGCCTCCTGGCACCTACAGGCTCGAGGCGATCGAGCCGCTGACGCAGATCGCTTCGGCCACCTCCGTCACGGTGGCTTCGGTGCCGGTCGACACGACGCTGACGCTGATTCCGGTCGGCTCGGTGTCCGGCACGATCACCTTGAACAACACGGGCGCAGGTGGACGGACGGTGAAGCTGCGCTACGTGCTCGCATCGGGTGCGGTCGGGTCCGACTCGACGACCACCGCCGGCAATGGCGGCTACCGCTTCGAGAACGTGCCGGCCTCGTCGTTCGTCGTCGAGGTCGACGATCAGGTCAACCACCTCTACGGGAAGGGCACCGGTCAGCTCGCGACCGACGGACAGGACGTGAAGGTGAACTTCGCGCTGACCGTCAACACCGTGTCGCTGCCGATCACGCTCTACGACGCGAACGGCTATCCGTACGACCTGGATGACACCGGCGCGATCATCAACGGCAAGGACGGCGTGTTCTACGGCAGCGGCAATGGTGCCGGCATCCTGCAGCTCAACACCGGTTCCGTGATCGACACGTTCCACGCTGATTCAGTGGCGGTGCAGGAAATGGGCGGTCGCCAGATCCGGCTGTCCAGGGCGTTCAACGGCCTCCAGATCACGCGCAAGATCTACGTGCCGGACCGTGGATACTTCGCGCGGTTCGTGGATACGTTCACGAACCCGACGAACCAGCCGATCACCATCGGGGCAAACCTCGTCAACGTGATGGGGAACTACAACACGGGGGCCGGGCAGCTCATCACCTCGTCCAGTGGCGACCGCACGTTGACGGCGTCAGCGGATGATGCGACGCGCGACCTGTGGGCGACCTTCGACGACACGCGCGACGTCGATCCGTTCCTCGACAGCTACGGCATGACAGCCGTCGGCATGGTCTGGGGCGGCGCAGGCGCGGCCCTGAAGCCCGGCGTGCTCGACTACCGCAACCTCAGCTACATCAGCGGCCTCGAGGAGCACTTCGACGACCTCGTGGTCCAGCCGGGCCAGACCGTCTCGCTGCTGCACTTCGTCGTGCAGCAGGCGAGCCGCGCGGCGGCGAAGGCGTCGATGGAGCGGCTGGCCCAGCTGCCCCCGGAGGCGCTCGAAGGGTTGACCGTCGACGAACGTGCGGCGATCGGGAACTTCGTGGTTCCCGTTGACGGCCAGTCGGCGGTCCCGGCGCTGCCTGGGTTGACCGGCGCCGTGAACGGCATCGTTCAGTGGGCCGACGGCACGCAGCCGTTCGCCGGGATCCCCGTGACCTTCAAGAGCGCGCACCCGCTGTTCGCGCGCTCCTATCAGGTGAACACGTCGTCGAACGGTGGGTTCTCGTTTACCGGCTCGTTTGCGACGGCGTCGGCGCCGCTGGCCCTGCCACTGGCCGACTTCACGCTGACGGCACAGGTGCCGGGGACGACGCTCACCACGTCGGCACCGGGGACCTTCCCAGTTGGCCAGACCACGTCGACGACGAACATCGTGATCGCGTCGGCCGGGTCGGTGCGGGGCACGCTGCGGCGGAGCGACGGGTCGGCTGTGGCCAACGTGAACGTCTACGACGACTACAACCGGTCGGTGAAGACCAACGGCGACGGGCAGTTCACGTTCGTCGGCTTCGCGGCAGGCTCGCACTCGTTCTATGCGGACCTGCCGGTTCCGTCCGGCCAGTACGGCAACTCGACGCTGACGGCCTCTGGCACCGCACAGGTGCTCGCGGGCCAGCGCGTCGACATCGTGCTCTCGTTCGCGCCCACCGGGGTGCTCAGCGGAGTCGTGACGACAGCGGGGTCGACGCCGATTGCCAGTGTGCAGATCCGCGCCGAGGGCCCAACATGGGGCTCCTGGCCGTACACCCGCTGGACCTACTCGAACGGGCAGGGTCAGTACCGACTCGACGACCTGGTTCCGGGCAGCTACAACGTGTATGCCTACGATCCGCGCACGGGCACGGATACGCTGGTCGCCGCCACGACCGTCTCGGCGAACCAGGTGAACCCGCTGAACGTCGCGCTGGCCGCGGTCGGCTCAGTGACGGTCACGGTGGTCTACCCGTCAACCGGGCTGCCGGCCGCCAACAGCGGCGTGCAGTTCCAGCTCGGACCGAATTGGTGGAGCTCGCCGTTCGTCTACACAAACAGCTCCGGCCAGGCCACGCTGACCAATGTGCCTGGTGGAGCCGTGCGCGTGCGGGCGTTCCATCCGCTCAACAGCGACCTGCAGGGATTTGCCGACGGGACGCTGACGAACGAAGGACAGAACCTGCCGCTGACCGTCACGTTGCCGGCTGTCGGCCAGGTGCGCGGCGTGTTCACCTCGGCCAAGGGACAGATCCTCGCGAATCAGTGGCTGCAGGTCCGGCGAGCCGAGGACGACGGGTTCATCAAGGAAGTCACGACCGATCAGTTCGGGAAGTTCCTGTTCACCGGTGTCCCGACCGGCATCCCGGTGCGCCTCTATGCGTGGTCGACGCGCAACTACGGCATCGTGAAGTACGGCACGACCTTCACGCTGCAGTCGGAGGGCGATGCGCACGAGGAGAACATCTCGCGGCCAGCTGTCGCGAATGTCCACGTGGTCGCCACCCGCGCGAACGGCCAGGCGTGGCCGATGCTGTCGGTGCAGGTGAAGGACACGGCGCGGCCCTACTTCCGGGGCGTGGCGACGACCGGCAACGACGGCGGAGCCCTCATCTGGGACATCGCCGAAGGGCCGTTCACCGTCAAGCTGCTCGATGCGAACACGGGAGTGCCGCTGTGGACCGCCGACGGCGTGGTGCTGCCGACCGACGACGAGGGGCAGGTTGAACTGCCGGTGACCGTGACGCGGAACACCGGCACGATCACCGGGCGCGTCGTTGCCAGTGACGGCACCACGGCGATCGGTAACGTCACGGTGCGACTGCTGGACCGGGACTCGTCGACCCAGATCACGTCAGTGGTGACCGGTGCCGACGGTGTCTTCTCGTTCCCGAACCGGGTCTTCGGGGCTGCCGGCTTCCTGCTCGACGCGCAGGGCCCGTACGGGTCGGTCGGTCAGGCGACCGGGACGATCGACGCCGAGCAGGCGACCGTGCAGAAGGATGTGGTGCTGCCGGTGACTCTGGGCAGCGTCACTGGGACCGTGACCGCAGCCGGCGCGTTGCCGGTCGGCAACGTGGCCCTGACGCTGCACCGCGATGCCGACTACTTCGAGACGGTCTACACGGCGGCCGACGGCACGTATCGCATCGACAACGTGCTCACCGGCCCGGCGGGTCTCGGGCTCATCGCGGAGTACCCGGGCGTGTCGGCAGAAAAGCCGGTGCAGTTCACGGCGCAGGGGCAGGTCCTCGAGGTGAACTTCACGTTCGACCTGGTGCAGACCAACCTGACAGTCCAGGTGTTGGCGGGCGACGGACAGACGCCGGTCGAGAGCGCCGACGTGGCGATCCTGACCGACGGGGGCAGCCAACTCGGATACCAGACCGCCAATGCCAGCGGTCAGGTCGTGTTCGGTGGGCTGTGGGTGCCGCCAGGCGGGTTCCAGGTGGCGGCGAGTTACAGCTACAACTCGAACGACGCCTCGGCCACGGTGCCCGTGCCGGTGCCGCAGCCATCCGCGACGGTCGTCCTGCAACTGCCGATGTCCGTGGTTCGCGGTCGCGTGACAGCGGCAGACGGCTCCGCTGTGTCGCGGCCAACGGTGTTCACGGAAGGAGCCGACGGCGTCACGCGCCAGGCGCGGCGGACGAAGGCGACGGGCGACTACGTGGTGTTCGGCACGGTGCCAGGGGAGTTCACCATCACCGCGCAGGATCGCAATGGCGTCATCGTGACGGTCCAGGACACGATGCAGTCCGAGAACATCGCGGTGGTGCGTGATCTGTCGCTCCCGGCGACCAGCACGGTGACCGGCCGTGTGTTCGGGCCGGACGGTCAGGTCCGTCCGTTCACCAGCGTCAGCCTCATCGGCAGCGGCCTTGCCTACGACCGATGGGAGGACACGGACGAGAACGGCGTGTTCACCTTCGCTGACGTGCCGGTCGGGGCGGTCTCGCTCTTCGCGTCGCTGTGGGAGGACAGCCAGACCTACTACCTCTCCGCGAACGGCACGCTGACCGCGACGTCGACGCTGTCGCTCGATCTGCACACGCCTGACTCGACAGCACTGACGGGGCATGTGGTCGACGCGCAGGGCGTGGCCCAGCCGTTCGCTGACGTGCAGATCTACGCCTACACCGGCGCTGGTCCGCTCGGCTACTTCGACGAGTACGTGCAGGCTGGCCCCGAGGGTGAGTTCTCGATGTCCCGCGTGCCACAGGGCAGGGTGAAGATCGTGGCGACCTCACCGTCGGGTGACGACGTCGGCGTGCTGCATGTCACGGCGAGTGCAGCCACGACCGATGTCGAGGTGCGGTACGGCACGGGGGTGTCGACGGACTACTCCCTCTTCGGCAGCAATGGACTCGTCGTCGCCCTCACCGATGTGGCATCGATGAATGGTGGCGGGACCAGCACGACGTGGGGACCGCTCTCGTATACCTACGAGGGGTACCTGGTCGGCGACTACATCTGCTGCGACTACTACCCCGCCCTCGACAACAACGGACGGCAGCTGACGTTCGGGCCGATTGAAGAAGGTTCGGGCCTCTTCATCACGCGCAAGGTGCTCATGCCCGAGGATGGACGGTTCGTCCGCTATCTCGAGATCGTCGAGAACACGACCGGCATCCCGCGCCAGGTGACGGTCGACGTTGACGCGAACAGCCAGGCTCCGGCCTCCAGCGCCAAGTGGCTGGTGACGCCCGACAACAGTGGGCGCCGGTACGTCGTCTCCGACGATACGTGGAACGGTGCGACGCCGCGGTACGCAGCCGTCGGCCACGTCATGGCCGGGGCGGGCACCGTGGCCGCGTCCCCGCGCATCAATGGGAGCTTCGAAAGCGGGAACAGCAACTACTTCCAGTTCGGCTGGCAGACGACTGTTCCCGCCAACAGCCGCGTGGCGTTCCTGCACTACATCGTGCTGCGTGACGCGGATCAGGGCGCAGCGGCGGTGTCACAGTCCGAGTCGCTGGTGAACCTCAGCGATCCGGAGGCGCTCGCTGGGCTCACGGCAGAAGAGAAGGCGTTGATCAGGAACTTCAACCTGCCGTGACGTGGCGGGAAGGATGAGGAGCATGAATCGGATGCGAATGCTGATGGCAATGGCGATGGCGGCCGTCCTGAGCGCGGCCCTGCCGGCCGACGCCCAGGAACGCGCTCTGCCGGCCTTCGAGGTGCAGGCGCCGAGCGGGCAGGCGGTGGCGAGCAGCGCGCTCGCCCCGCAGGAGAAGTGGCTGCTGATCTACGTCAGCTCTGGCTGCCGCGCGTGTGAAACCCTGGTGCGGGCGCTGCCCAAGTGGCAGAGCGCCGCGCTGCTCGGGCGGACGGTGCTGGTGGTCGGCGGCGCGCCCGAGGCCGCGGCCGCATGGGTGCAGCGGCTGGTCACGCCGGAACTCCCGACGATGCTGTGGTACGGAGACGCATCGCGCGAGGCGGAGCAGGCGCTCGCACTCTCGGGCGCGCCGGTGCTGATTGGCGTCCAGAAGGGAGAGGTCGAATGGCAATTGAGCGGCGTGCTCAACTCGCCGGCGGCACTCGAGTCGGTGATTCGCAGCTGGGTGGAGCGGCCGTGACGCGCCACGGGATTCTCGCGGTCATGACGGTGAGTCTGGTCGCGATCGTCGTCCCGGCCGTGCGTGCGCAGTCGGTCTCCCCGGCGGCCTCGAACCAGCAGGCGAAGACGGACGAGGCACGGATGCGGGTCGCGTTCTACGCGGACCTGGCGGATGAAGGCGCGGCACGGCAGGCGGTCGTGCTCCGAGCGTTCGCCGACCGGCACAAGGACCAGATCCTCGTCGAGGTCCACCATCGGTTGCCGGCCGCCGTCGAACCACAGTCGCGCCTGGCCGACCTGGCGGTCGCCGCGGCGGCCCAGCAGGCGCGCGCGTGGGACATGGCGCAGATCATCCTTGCCAACGCCGATCGCCAGACGATGGCTGACTTTAGCGGGATGGCAAAGCAGCTCGAGCTCGACGTGCCGCGGTTCCAGGCGGCGCTGGTCAGCGGCGACGTGGCTGCGGCGGTTGTCGCTGACGCGGGAGGCAGTGCGAGCGCGGCACTGCCCGCCGGGGCGGTCGTCGTGATGGGCGATCGGGTGATGGCGTCGCCGACGCTGGCGACGCTCGAAGCCGCGTTCACGGCGCTCACGAGCGCGGCGAAGTAGGGGCCTCGACGTCGGGCGCGGTTTCGAGCAGGCGGTATCCGAACTGCTTGACGGTGAGCAGGGCGCTCTCGAGGAGCGGCAGCTTCTCTCGGAGTCGACGCACGTGGACGTCCACGGTGCGCGTGCCGCCCGTGTACTTGTAGCCCCACACGTCGGTCAGCAGCACGTCGCGTGACAGCACGCGTCCGCGGTTGCGGAGGAGGTACTGCAGCAGCAGGAACTCCTTCGCGGTCAGCACCACCGGATTCCCGGCGTCGGTCACGGTGTGCTGTGCGGTGTCGAGCGCGATCGGCCCGTAGACCAGCGTTGGATCAAGGGCTGGCGTTCGGGCGGTCCGCCTGAGGAGCGCACGGACCCGTGCCACCAGTTCATGGGGGCTGAACGGCTTGGGCAGATAGTCGTCTGCGCCCAGGTCCAGGCCTGCAATCCGGTCCGACTCCTCCGCACGTGCGGTCACCATGATGATGGGGATCGCCGCGGTCTTCTCGTCGGCCCTGACGCTCCGGCAGATATCCAGCCCGCTCACCTGCGGCAGCATCAGGTCCAGTACCAGAAGATCTGGCGGGTTCGCCTGCACCAGCGTCAGCGCGTCGCGCCCCGCCGCACGCACCTCCACCTCGTACCCCGCCTTCTGCAGGTACCGCCGCATCAGATCCGCGATGTCCGGATCGTCTTCCACAACGAGCACACGACTCACGGGTTTCATCCTAACGGAAGTCAGAACCCACGATTCAGCACTCAGAATTCAGACGTCAGAATTCAGGAGCAAGAGCGCCACCGCGGCGTGCGCGGAGCCGCGGAGATCCCTTGCGAAACACCCCTCTCCGTGGCCTCAGCGGCATCCGCGGCGGAGGATTTCGCAACCAGCTCTGCGTCCCGAATCCCGAGTCCCACGTTCCGCTTCCAAGTTCTCAGTTCTGAATCCCGAGTTCTGACTTCGGAACGATCCGTGTCCGCTAATCGGTACACCTCGGCCACAGGATTGTGCAATTTCCTCAGGAATTCGTGTGGCACTGGGCTTGTTCTCTGGAGGGTGTCGCGCGAACGGCGCGCACTGGAGGCGGAGATGACGAAGTACATCGCAGGGGTGTTGACGGTAATTGCCGCGGGCGTGTTGATGGTGGCCTACGGACTGCTGGTTCCGCGTGGGTCGATGGACGTTTCAGCCATGTCGATGACCGCGCCCGCGGGCTTCGCGTCAGGGACGGGGCTCCAGCAGCCGGTCGCGCTGTCGCAGCCGGTGGGTGGCATGGCGACGGTGGCCGGCTATCCGCAGGCGGCCACGCCTGTCGTGTACGTGCCGCAGGCCGCGCCCGCGATGACGTACGTGCCAGCGCCGCAGCCCGCCTACGCGCAGCCTGCGCCGCGGCCGATGCAGACGGTGGCCTACGAGCCGGTGCGGCGGGTGCGCGCCTCGAACACCCGGTACAGCGAGCGCTCGCGGTCGCAGCGCGACTGGAAGAAGACCGCGATGATCATCGGCGGATCGTCAGCAGCCGGCGCGGGCATCGGCGGGATCGTGGGCGGCGGCAAGGGCGCGCTGATCGGCGCGGCGATCGGTGGGGGCGCGAGCACCATCTACGAGACGATGAAGCATTGAATGTCGCGCGCGGCGTCCTCGACGGAGCCGCGGGGCCGCTCTAGAATGCTGGCATGAAGACCGCGGCGTTCCTCGGCAGTCTCGTCGTCCTGCTCACCCTGGGTGCGGAGCCGTCCCGCGCCCAGGCGCTGCTCAGCGGCAAGCCGGTGGTGCAGCACGCGTCGGTGACTCCGTCCGCCAGCGCCACCAGCGCAAGCCCCGGCGCCAGGATCGCGCTCCACGCGGACGTCAGGCCCGACCGGTCCATCCACATCTACGGCGAGGGCGCGAAGGACTTCTCGCCGGTCCGCCTCGTGCTGACCCCGAACGCGAGCATCACCCCTGGCAAGCCGATCTACCCGAAACCCACGCCCATCGAGGTGCCAGGCACACCCGACAAGGTGCCGGCGTACAGTGCCCCGTTCCGCATTTCCGTCCCGGTGTCCGTGGCTCGAACCGCGAGGCCCGGCGACACCGTCACCATTGGCGCAGCGCTCAATTACCAGGCGTGTGACGACAGCGTCTGTTATCCGGTGACGGTGGCGCCCGTGCTCTGGACCGTGACGATCGCATCGCGCTAGGCCCATCGTGCGTCGCTGCACGTCTGCGCGCGTGAGCGCCTGGGCAGCATCGCACGCCCATGGCCCGCAGCGCCGTGGCGTTCCTGCGTGTGTGCGTTCGTGCGTTACGTGATTGCTCGCCAGCTCTGAGCAGTCAGAAAACCCTGCCGACCAGCGGGTAGCCCCAGAAGATCCCCAGGATGATCGACATCAACCCGACTGCGAAAGAGATTGCACGGGTGACCGTCCGGTGCGCGCCGAGCCGCGCGAGCGGCCAACCGAGGAGCCCTGAGAGGGCGGCCATCCCGACCGTCGAGCCGAGGCCGAAGAGCGCCATGTAGCTCAGGCGCGCCGCAGTCGAGGGCAGCGTCGTCAGCACGAGCGCCGTCAAGGCGCCGCTGCCGGCGAGCCCGTGGATCGCGCCGATCAGCAGCGGACGACGGGCGAGGGTCCAGGTACCGATGTGGACGTGGGCCGGCAGCCCCGAGTGCTGGTGGACGGCGAACGCATGTGAGTGCAGGTGCGAAGGCTGTCCGAGTGACCACGCCTGGTGCAAGGCTCTCGAGCCGAGCACGATCAGCATGACGGCGACGAGCAGTTCGAAGAAGTCGGCGACTCGGGCCGGCAGTTCGGCGCGCAGCAGGACCAGAAACGCGCCGACGATCACGAGCCCGACCGTGTGGCCGAGCCCCCAGCAGATCCCGAGGAACGCAGCCTTCAGGCTGCTGCGCTCGCGGCTCACGAGCGTGGATACCGCAGCGAGGTGATCCGGTTCGAGGGCGTGACGCATCCCGAGCAGCGATCCGAAACCGGAGCTGGTGATGAGCTCGAGAACGGCCATAATGCGGTACAGGATTCATCTTACGTGAACATCCTGCTCATTGCGATTGGCGGGGCGGTCGGGTCGGTGTGCCGCTACCTGGTCACCTCCGCCGTGCTGCGCGCCCTCGGCACGCTGTTTCCCGCAGGGACCTTTGCCGTCAACGTCATCGGGTGCTTCGCGTTCGGGCTGATCACCGGGCTGGCGCAGGAGCGGGTCAACCTCACCCCAGACATGCGCGCACTGCTGCTTGCGGGCGTGCTCGGCGGGTTCACGACCTTCTCGTCCTACATGAACGAGAGCGTCGTGCTCGTCCGTCAAGGACAGTTCCTCTGGGCCGGCCTCAATCTCGGGGGGCAGGTCGTCACCGGGTTCGTCGCCTTCTGGATCGCGTTCTCGGTCGCCTCCTGGCGGTAAGAGCCTGGTTCAAGGCTCCACCGCGGAGGACGCTGAGGCCACGGAGAGGTATTCCCAAAAGAACTTCCGCGACCTCCGCGCACTCCGCGGTGGCGCTCTTGTACCGTTGAAACGCACTCTTATCCTCGGTGGCCCCCGTGATAGAGCTCTTGTCCTCAGTTCTCATTTCTGACGTCTAACTTCTAACGTCCGGGTTCCTGTTCACCAGGAGCACGAACGCATAGTGCAGCGCCGTCTCGCGGAGGCGTTCGAACCGCCCCGACTTGCCGGCGTGCCCAGCCTCCATGTAGGTGCGAAGCAGCAGCAGGTGGTCGTCCGTCTTGCGCGTGCGCAGGCGGGCGACCCACTTCGCGGGCTCCCAGTAGGTCACCCTCGGATCGGTGAGGCCCGCCGTCACGAGGATGTGCGGATAGGCCTGTGCAATGACGTTGTCGTAGGGCGAGTACGAGCCGATGTACTCGAACACCTCACGGCTCTCGATCGGGTTGCCCCACTCCGGCCACTCGATAGGGGTCAGCGGCAGTTCGCCGTCGCAGATGGTGTTCAGCACATCGACGAAGGGCACGTGCGCGACAACCGCGCGGAAGAGGTCCGGCCGCATGTTCGCGACGGCGCCCACCAGCATCCCTCCGGCACTTCCGCCTTCGATGGTGATCTGGCCCGGCTTCGTCACCGCCTGTGCGCCGCTCGACAGATGCTCGGCGGCCGCGATGAAGTCGAGGAACGTGTTCTTCTTCTCCAGCTCGCGCCCGTGGCGGTACCAGCCGTATCCCTTGTCCTTGCCGCCGCGAATGTGCGCGATCGCATAGATGAAGCCACGGTCGACGAGGCTCAGGCGCGTGACTGAGAACGCAGGCGGGATGATGATGCCGTACGAGCCGTAGCCGTACAGGAGCAACGGCGCCGATCCGTCGAGCGGCGTCGACGTGCGCCACAGCAGGGAGATGGGGACCTGCTCGCCGTCGTGGCTGGTGGCGAACACACGCGACGATCGGTACTGCGACGCGTCGTGTCCACTCGGGACGATCTGTTGCTTTCGCAGCACCCGCGTCCGCGCACGCATGTCGTAGTCGAAGATCTGCTCTGGGGTGGTCATCGACGAGTACGAGAAGCGGAGCGTCGTCGTGTCGTATTCGAAACCCGGCTCGAGCCCGAGCGCGTACGCCTCTTCATCGAGGGCAATGGCGTGCTCTGTGTCGTCGGCATGGCGGATGACGATCCGCTGCAGGCCGGCTTCGCGTTCCAGCCGGACGACCTCGCCGGCGAAGCAGAGGAGGCCTTCGATCAACCGGCCGGGCACGTGCGGCACCCAGTCGCGCCAGTGCTCGCGCGAGGGCGTGGACGCAGGCGTGCGCATCACCTTGAAGTCCTCCGCGCCGCCCGCGTTCGTCAGGATGATCAGCTCGTCGCCGTGGCCGTGCACGCTGTACTCGACCCCGTGCTGGCGAGGCGCAACCAGCCGTGGCTCACTGGTCGGGTTCGCCGCGTCGATCAGGCGCACCTCCGTCGTCACGTGGTCACCGCTGGCGATCACGACGAAGCGGCGGTTTTCTGTGAGGCCGAGGGAGACGAAGAAACCGGAGTCGTCCTCTTCGTACACCAGCACATCGTCTGACTGCGAGGTGCCGAGGCAGTGGCGGAAGACGCGGCACGGCCTGTGGTTCCGATCGAGCACGGTGTAGAACACGTGCGCGCTGTCCATGGCCCACACCACACGCCCGGAGGTCTCACTCAGCGTCTCGCCGTAGCTGACCGTCCCGTCGAACTCGCGGAAGCGGACCGTGAAGAGCTCGGACCCGAGCGTGTCGACCGCATACGCGAAGCGCGAATGATCCGGCGCGTGCGCGATGCCGCCGATGCGGAAGTACGACGCGCCTGACGATTCGGAGTCGCCATCGAAGAACACCTGATCCTGACCGGCCGCTGTGGCACGGGGCCGCCGCACGAACCGCGGATACTGGCCACCGGTCCGAAAGGCGCTGAAGTACTCCCACGCGCCGTCCGGCGCAGGCACCGACGCGTCATCTTCCGCGATGCGGCCCTTCATCTCCGCGAAGAGCTGCTCCTGCAGGTCCTCCGTTCCACGCATGACTGCTGCGGTGTACGTGTTCTCGGCCTCGAGGTACGCGCGGATGTCGGCCGGCAGTTGCGCCGGGTCGCGGATGACGTCCTGCCAGTTGTCGGCACGATGCCAGGCGAATTCGTCGGTACGGGAGATGCCGTGCGCGGTCAGCGTGACGGGCTTCTGCGGCGCGCGTGGGGGCTGCGGGTGCGGGATCGAGGGCATCCTCTTATTGTCCACGCCTTTCCCGTGTCAACGGTTGTCCAGCCAGTCCGACGATGGTAGCGTCGTCGTCCTCCGGGGTCAGGTGCATAGCTCGACCGTGGCACGCAGCTCGCACCACCGTTCGTTCAACGCACCGCCGTGAGAGGCGGCTGCACACGAACCGGAGATGCCCGTGCCACATAAACACATCGAGATTCGCGTGGAAAACCTCGAGCAGACCGTTGCCTCACTGCAGTCGCTGCCCCGCCAGGTGCACGATCTCTCGTCGCAGTTCCTGCAACTGCGGCAAGACGTTCGGACTGATATTTCTGCGCTGACAGTGCGGGTCGATCGACTCGAAACTGGGGTCGGCGCGCTCCGCAGTGATGTTGTGGAGCTTCGAGGTGAGGTCGGCGACCTGCGTGAGGACGTTGGCGAACTGCGTGGTGACGTCGGTGAGCTGCGCGGTGAGGTGGGTGAGCTGCACGGGAACATTGGCGGGCTACGTGACGAGGTTCGTGGAATGCACGGCGAGCTCAGTGAGGTCAGGGCTGAACTCGGAGCAGTGCGGGGCGAAGCGCGAGAGATTCGCAGTGAACTTCGGGACGTTCGAAGTGACATCCGGGAACTACGCACTGACGTCGGCAGCCTGCGCGATGAACTGCGCACCGAAGCGGGCGGATTGCGGGGTGAGCTGCGCACTGAAGTGGGTGGGCTTCGCGACGAACTGCGCACCCAAGTGGGTGGCCTGCGCGAGGAGCTGCACACCGAAGTGAGCGGGCTTCGCGAGGAGGTGCGCACTGAAGTGGGTGGGCTTCGCGAGGAGCTGCACACCGAAGTGAGCGGGCTTCGCGAGGAGCTGCACACCGAAGTGAGTGGGCTTCGCGAGGAGCTGCACACTGAAGTGGGTGGCCTGCGCGAGGAGCTGCACACCGAAGTGAGTGACCTGCGCACTGAGCTCTACACCGTCCGCGATGAACTGAGTGGCCACATCAGTGGCCTGCGCACTGAGCTCTACATCGTCCGCGATGAACTGAGTGGCCACATCAGTGGTCTGCGCGGCGAGCTCCATACCGTTCGCGACGAACTGCGCGCCGACATGGCGGCAATGAACAAGGAGCTGGCGGGTGCGATTCTGGACCAGGGGGCTGAGATGCGGAGCCTCTTCAACGAACTCGCCAATCGCATCGCGCTTCCTGGCGGGGGGCATCAGCCTCGCGAGTGATCGCGCCCTGGTCAGCAATCACCGATTCGAATCAGACATCAGCAATCCCGCTCAGCGGATTCGGAAGAGCCAACTGTCGATGGTCAGATTTCCCTGACCCCGTGGCTGCGGATGAGGAAGTAGATCGCGACGCCGACGAGCAGGACGCCGTTGATCTGCAGCACGGCCGGCGCGCCGATGTAGGTGGCGGCCCAGCCACTGGCGAGGCTGCCGAGCGGCATCCCGCCACGGAAGGCGAGCATGTAGATGCTCATGACGCGCCCACGCATCTCGTTCGGTGCGGTGAGCTGCACGAGCGAGGTGACGGTCGAGAAGACCATCATCAGTGCGGCGCCGGTCAGGAACAGCAGCAGGTCGCTCAGCCACATCGTGCGTGACATCGCGAAAGCGACGATGAAGAGGCCGTAGGCGACCTGGACGAGCAGCACGGTCAGGCCCATGCGCGGGAACTTGCCCATCCACGCGACGACCAGCGCGCCGACCACCGAGCCCGCGCCCGAGAACGCCAGCAGGTGGCTGTAGGTGTTCGCCCCCTCCTTGAACACCGTCTTGGTGAAGACCGGCAGGAACGTCAGCACCGCAAATCCAAGGAACGTCGTCGTGGCCGCCAGCACGATCAGGGCGATGAGCGTGCCCTGTTCGCGGACGTAGCGGATGCCGCCGGCGAGTTCGTCGCTGATGCTCTTCTGCTGCGTGGGCGGGCTGAACTTCACGCGCAGCGACATGAGCGTGTAGATCACGACCAGGAAGGAGGCTGCGTTCAGCGCGAAGCAGAGCGCCATCGCCTGCTGATCGCCAAGCCCCCAGCCCGTGCCCGCCGCAATCGTGACGCCGAAGAGCAGCGGACCGATGACGCGCGCGATGTTGAACTGGATCGAGTTGAGGGCGACGGCGTTCGGCAGATCCTTCTTGTCCACGAGCGAGGGGACGAGCGTCTGGTACGCCGGCCCGCCGAAGGACTGTGCGATCCCGGTCACGAACGAGAGCGTGAGGATCCAGGGGATCGTCACGTAGTCGCCAAAGACGAGCAGCGCGAGTGCCGCTGCGGTCGCCATCTGCAGGTACTGCGAGCTCAGCAATGTCCGCCGTGAATCACGTCGGTCCGCGAGCACGCCGCCGACGAGCGTGAAGAGCATGATCGGCAACTGCTGCAGGAACGAGTCGAGCCCGAGGAAGAACGCCGCGCGGCTCTCGGTCGCAAGCGAGGTCACCATCCAGTTCTGGGCGGTGATCTGGACCCAGGTGCCTACGCTCGAGGTACACGCGCCCAGCCACTGCACGCGAAAGTCGCGGTAGGTGAACGCCGCGAACATCCGGTGGAGCGCCTTGGACCCGAGAATCGCGGGAGCGTCGGGGGCGGGAGCGGCCTCTGCTCGAGTGGTGTTGGACACGTAACGTTTTGTCGCGCAGGACTTTAGCCTGCACGAGCGCGCCGCTCATCTTACCGCAGCCGCATCCCACTTGATCGCGCGAAACGCGGTGGGCTATAGTTTGCGGGTAGGCGAACAAAAGGCGAAAACAATGCTGCCTGCCCGCGCTGACCGCAACACGCTCATCTCTGCACTTCGGGCCCGCCGGCTCGATCGGACCCTGACCTCCACATTGCCTGACGTTCGTCCTCGCGACGAGCAGGCGGTGGCTCCGACGGGCGTACCTGCTGTCGATGGGCGGCTCGGGGGGGGGCTGCCACGGGGCCAGCTGTCGGAAGTGGTCGGGGCCCGGTCCTCGGGACGCACGTCGCTGCTGCTGCAGGCGATCGCGTCGGCGACACAGCGGGGCGAACTGGTGGCCCTGGTCGATGCGCTGGACATGCTGGATGTGCCGACCGCTGTCGCGGCAGGCGTCGATCTGTCGCGCCTGCTGTGGGTGCGAGGGCATGTCGCGCTGCACGCCGGCTTCTGCCGCGACTTCGCGCAGCGATCGATGGAGCAGGCCGTGCGTGCGGTCGGCCTCGTGCTGCAGGCGGGCAACGTCGGCCTGGTCGTGCTCGATGTCGCCGAGGCTCCGCCCGATGCCGTGCGCCGGCTGCCGTTCACGACGTGGCTGCGGTTGCAGCGCATGGTCGAAGGCAGCCAGACGGCAGCCGTGCTGGTCGGCAGTGCGCCCATGGCGCGGAGTTCCGCGGGTGTGTCGATCCGGCTGCAGCGCGCCACCGCCGGTGCCGCGGCCACCGTGTCCAGCACGCATGCGCGCTTCTCGGGTGCGCTGTTCGAGGGGCTCTCGATTGAAGCCGGGGTGTCCCGTGCGCGGGTGCAGCCCGTAGATAGTTCGGCGATCGCACTGACCACACGAGCTGCACATCATGTCTGACGTCCCAGCCGTGCCGTCTCCAGCAACCGAGGCCGCGCTGTTTGCGTGCCTCTACCAGCCGCCTGCACCGGGGGCCACGGCGAGTGACGTTCCACTGAGTGCGCACGTGCCCTCAGCGGGCGTCGTGGCGCCGTCGCCGCTCATCGCGATCGCGGCGGAGTTCTCCCCACGATACGAGCAGCACCGTGCGGATCTCGTGTCGGTCGACGTGCGTGGGTTGTCGCGGCTGCTGGGAACGCCGAAGGCGATCGGGGCTGAGATGCGGCGCGACGCGGCGTCGCGCGGGGTGCGTGTGCATGTGGCCGTTGCTCCGACACGCATGGCTGCCGTGGTGCTGGCGATGGCGCGGCCGGGGCTCACCGTGGTTCCGGCTGGAAGCGTGGCGGATGCGCTCGCACCGGTGCCGATCGCCGTGCTCGAACAGCTGCATGAAAATCCACTGCCGGCCGGCAGCAAGGCCGAGGCACGCCTGCGTGCGGAGGATGCGCGCGCGGCGATAGCGGCGTTGAAGCGCTGGGGGCTGCGGACGCTCGGCGAGCTCGCGGCGTTGCCCGCTGCCGATCTGGCAGCGCGGCTCGGGCGTGGAGGGCGTCTCTGGCAGGCGATTGCCCGCGGTGAGGATTCGCGTCCACTCGTGCCGATGCAGCCGGAGGAGCGCTTCGACGGCACGCTCGAACTCGAATGGCCGATCGAAGGGGCCGAACCGCTGTCGTTCGTGCTGACGCGCCTGCTCGAGCCGTTGTCCACGCGCCTCGAGCGCCGCGATCGTGGCGCGGCGGTCCTGCACGTCGTGCTGGGGCTCGTCACACGCGAGACGCACACCTGTCGCCTTGAATTGCCCTCGCCGCTGCGCGACGTCCGTGCGCTGCGGACGCTCGCGCTCCTGGATCTCGAAACGCACCCGCCGTCGGCTGCGATCGATCGCGTGACGGTCACGATCGAGCCGACACCTGGACGCATCCTGCAGCACACGTTGTTCGCGCGTCCGCACCCGACGCCGGAACAGCTCTCGACGCTGCTCGCACGGCTCGGCGCGCTGATGGGGGAGGACCGCGTGGGCGCACCGGCGGCTGTTGAATCATTCCGTCCTGGCGCATTCGAGCTGCGTCCGTTCGCCATCAACCATACGCCGGCCTCTGACCTCCGTCCTCTGTCCTCTAACCTCCAACCTCCAACCTCCGTCCTCTGTCCTCCGTTCTCCGCCCTGCGTCGTTGCCGCCAGCCGATCCCCGCGCGTGTTGTCGCGGATGCGCAGCTTCGTCCCCTGCGCGTCGCGACCGACCGCCGGGGATTCGCTGGCGGTGCGGTCCTCGCGAGTGCAGGGCCGTGGCGCACATCCGGTGCGTGGTGGGAAGAGCAGGGGTCGAGCCTGGAAGTGAGAAGTCAGCAGTCAGAACGTGCGACCCGCCAACCCACCCTCCAACCCCCACCCTCCAACCTCCAGAGGCGTGAGCTGTTCACGCGCGATGGCGATCTCGTCACGGTGCCTCTCCGGCAACGTGAGACCCATCGGCCCAGCAGCCCGAAGCCTGACGGGAACCAGGAGCCCGGAGTCGACAGTGTCCGGAGTCTGAAGCCGGAAGCCCAGAGCCGGAAGCCCGAAGCCGATCACGCCCGAAGCCCGGAGCCCCAAGCCGGGTCTGCCTCGAGCCTGAAGTCTGGACCTGGAGTCGAGAGGCCTGTAGCCGACCATGCCGGAAGCCGGAAGCCGGAAGCCCAGAGCCTGATGCCCGACGCCGACCATGCCCGACGCCCGGAGTCCCAAGCCGGGTCTGCCTCGAGCCTGAAGTCTGGACCTGGAGTCGAGAGGCCTGTAGCCGACGATGCCGGAAGCCGGAAGCCCGAAGCCCAAAGCCTCCCGTCCGTCCGTGCCATGCGCGAAGGCGGCCCGTGGAATCGCGATGAATGGGAGGTGGCGCTCGCCGATGGTGCGGTGTATCGGATCTTCCGCGACCGGCTGACCGATGCCTGGTTCATCGACGGAGTGGTGGACTGACAACGCACGCCGGGATGGCCAGGAGGGGCGGGAGGGCCAGGAAAGGAAGAGCACGGACATGGTCCCGGCCTTCCCGACTTTCCCGGCGCTCTCGACTTCTTCGCACGTATCCACCAGCAGACTGCCCGTGTCTTACATCGAACTCCACACCGCATCAGCCTTCAGCTTCCTGCAGGGGGCCTCACTGCCCGAAGCGCTCGTCGAGCGCGCCGCGGAACTTGGGTACTCCGCGCTTGCGCTGCTCGATCGCGATGGCGTCTACGGCATGCCGCGCTTCCACAAGGCCGCGCGTGCCGCCGGCATTCGCCCCATTGTGGGGGCAGAGATCTCCGTAGGACAGGTCGGACAGGCGCGGCAGGCGGGGCTGCATCGTGAAGGGCGGGCCGGGCAGGTAGGGCAGGTAGGACTGAGCCGAGGACAGTCCACCCAGCCCCACCCGGCCAGCCTGCCCTTCACGTTGTCCCTCCTCTGCGCCTCCCAGGAGGGCTACCGGAATCTCTGCCGCCTGATCACGCAGATGAAGCTGGCCGCCCCAAAAGGCGAGGGGGCACTCCCCATCAACGCGCTCGAGGGCATGACCACCGGGCTTGTCGCCATCGTCGGCCGTGCGGCGCTCGATGCGAACCGCTTCGGCGTGGGCGGCCTTCTCGATCGGGTCGTCGGCCTGTTTGGGCGAGACCGGACCTACGTCGAACTGCAGCGGCACTTCAGGCGCGACGAGGAGGCGGACAACCAGGCGCTCGTCGCGATGGCCGAGGCGTTCCGGGTGCCGCTGCTGGCCACGAACGGCGTGCGCTTCGCGACCCCGGCGGAGCGCCCGCTGTTCGACGTCCTCACCTGCATCCATCACCATACGGATCTGGCCAATGCCGGGCGACGGCTGTCGTCGAATGCGGAGCGGTACCTCAAGTCACCAGACCAGATGGCGTCGCTGTTCGCGGACCATCCCCGTGCGCTCGCCAACACGCGCGACCTCGCGGAACGCCTCCAGTTCACGATGGCCGATCTCGGCTATCGCTTCCCCGAGTACCCGGTGCCGGCCGGCGAGACGCAGGCGTCGTTCCTCCGGCGCATCACGGACGTCGGCGCGCGCAATCGGTACCGGCCGTACCACGACAAGGCCCGTGCGCAGATCGCCCGCGAACTCGACCTCATCGAGAAGCTCGATCTTGCCGGCTACTTCCTGATCGTCTGGGACATCGTCAACTTCTGCCGCCAGCACGACATCCTCGTGCAGGGCCGCGGGTCGGCCGCAAACAGCGCCGTCTGCTACAGCCTCGGCATCACGGCTGTCGATCCGGTCGGCATGGACCTGCTGTTCGAGCGCTTCCTGTCGGAAGAGCGCGGCGAATGGCCCGACATCGACCTCGACCTGCCGAGCGGCGACAGGCGCGAGCGGGTCATCCAGCACGTGTACCAGAAGTACGGCCAGCACGGCGCCGCGATGACGGCGAACGTCATCACGTATCGGGGCCGCAGCGCGGCCCGCGAAGTCGGCAAGGTGCTCGGCTTCGACGCCACGCAGGTCGATCGCCTCGCGAAGGCGATGAACCACTTCGAGTTCGTCGACGCGACTGAAACGTTGCCGCGTCATCTCGCATCGGTTGGGCTCGATTTGAACGGCCATCGCGTGCGGCTGTTCGCCACGCTCTGGCAGCAGATGCAGGACCTGCCGCGCCACCTCGGCCAGCATTCGGGCGGCATGGTGATCTGCCAGGGACGGCTGGACTCGGTCGTGCCGCTCGAGCCCGCCAGCATGCCCGGGCGTGTCGTCGTGCAGTGGGACAAGGACGACTGCGCCGACATGGGCATCGTCAAGGTCGACCTGCTCGGCCTCGGGATGATGGCGGTCATTCAGGATGCGCTCGCGCTGGTCAATGGGGGCTCGCGCGTGACAGAGGCCGGGGGGCAGAGGTCAGAGGTCGGGAAGCCGTTGACCTCCAACCTCCAACCTCCAACCGCTCCGGAAGCGAAGCCGGCCCAGAGCCGAGATCCCAGAGCCCAGAGCCTTTTAGTTGACCTCGCGCATCTTCCCCAGAACGATCCCGCCGTCTACCGCATGCTGCAGGAGGCGGACACGATTGGTGTCTTCCAGGTGGAGTCGCGCGCGCAGATGGCGACGTTGCCGCGGCTGAAGCCGACGACGTTCTACGACCTCGTCGTGCAGGTCGCCATCATCCGGCCCGGCCCCATCGTCGGGCAGATGGTGCACCCGTACCTGAATCGCCGCGCCGGCCGGGAAGCGGTGACGTACGCGCATCCCTCACTCGAGCCCGTGCTGGCGCGGACGCTCGGCGTGCCGCTGTTCCAGGAGCAACTGCTGCGGATGGCGATGGTCGTCGCCGACTTCACCGGTGGCCAGGCCGAGGAACTGCGGCGTGCGATGGGCTTCAAGCGATCCGAGAAGCGGATGAAGCAGATCGAAGTGCAGCTCCGCGCGGGGATGGCGAAGAAGGGCATCACGCCGGACGCGATGGAGCAGATCATCCTGTCCATCACGTCGTTCGCGTTGTACGGCTTCCCCGAGTCGCATGCCGCGAGCTTCGCGCTGCTGGCGTATGCGAGCGCCTACCTGAAGGCCCACTATCCGGCGGCGTTCTACACGGCGCTCCTCAACAACCAGCCGATGGGCTTCTATCACCCGTCGACGCTCGTGAAGGATGCACAGCGGCACGGCGTGCGATTCCAGCCGATCGACGTGCAGGTGTCCGACTGGGACTGCACGGTCGAACCGGACGGGGCCGTGCGGTTGGGCCTGCGCTATGTGAACGGCCTGCGCGCCGAGGCGGGCAAGGCCATCGCGGCCAGAGACCGTCATCGCGGCGGACCGCCCGCTGACGTGCTCGTGTGTCCGAAGTGCGGCTGCGACGACCCGTCGATGCTCGAGCCGGTCGAGGGTCGAGGCGCGCGGCCAGGCACGTATTACTGCAACAACTGCTCGCACGACTGGGTGCCTGGTGCCCGACGGCCGCGTCGGTTTTCGTCACTCGACGAACTCGTGTCGCGGATTGGGCTGCGCCGCGACGAGATCGTGACGCTGGCCGACATCGGCGCGCTCAACGCCTTCGGGTACGACCGACGCGCGGCGCTCTGGCAGGCCGAGCGGATGGTGCGTCCGTCCGGCGCGCTGTTCAGCGATCGTGGCGCAGACACAGGAGCCGTCGACGCCTCGCAGTGGCTGGGGCCGGCGGCAGATCTGGCGCTCGCATCTGCCATTCAGTCAGGCATGTCGGATGAGGGGACGGCCACGGTCGATGATGCCGTTGCGCGTGAGGACGACGCCGAGTGTCCGCTGAAGCCGATGACCGAGGCCGAACGGCTCGTGGCCGATTATGCCGGCACCGGCCTCACGGTCGGCCGGCACCCGATGGCGCTGCGTCGCCATGAGCTGGTGATGCGCGGCGTGCTGCGTGCCACCGACCTGCGTACCGCGCGGCAGGGCCGCATGGTGCGTGTGGCCGGCATGGTCATCACGCGCCAGCGCCCGGGCACCGCGAAGGGCTTCGTGTTCCTCACGCTCGAGGACGAAACCGGCATCGCGAACATCATCGTCCGGCCGGACCTGTTCGCGCAGGATCGATCCGTGATCGTCGAGGAGCCATTCCTCCTCATAGAAGGTGTCCTACAAAACCAGGACGGCGTGATTTCCGTTCGCGCAGAGGTCGTGCAGGGGCTCGGCGGCACGTCTGTGGACTTCGAGGCGCACGACTTCTATTGATGCTTGTAATGCAAGAATGCAGAAATGCAGAAATGCAGAAATGCAGGAACGCACGAACGCTCGAACGCACGAACGCTCGAACGCACACTGGCACGTTGCTGGTTCTCTTATCGTTCCGTTCAGTGCCCGCTTGCTATAATCCCGACAATCTCGTCGCTCGCATTTCCCCGGGGCCGGGCCCCATTTTCCTTTCGACCGAACGGAGCAGATCACGATGGTACTGGCGATACTTCTCGCCCTGTCGATGGCCGTGTCCGGCCTGACCGGTGTAGTGAAGGACACGAGCGGAGGCGCCGTTCCCGGCGCCTCGGTGACAGTCCAGAGCTCATCGGGCGCGGAACAGCAGACGGTCACGTCGGGACCTGACGGACGGTTCAGCTTTGCCACTGTTCCGGCGGACGCTGTCCTGATCGTGCGTGCCGGCGGCTTCGCGGAACAGCGCCAGACCGTAGGCACCCAGACCGACGTCGAGGTCACGCTCCAGCCGCCGTCCATTCTCGAAACGGTCGTGGTCACGCCCGGACGCACCGAACAGCGGCTCGGCGACACGCCTGCCAGTGTCAACGTCGTCACGGCCGAGCAGATCGAATCTTCGCCGGCCATCGCCGTCGACGATGTGCTGCGCAGCGTGCCGAGCTTCAGCCTGTTCCGTCGCGCGAACAGCGTGGTCGCGCAGCCGACGACGCAGGGCGTGTCGCTGCGGGGGATCGGCCCGAGCGGCCAGAGCCGCACGCTCGTGCTGCTCGACGGCGTGCCGTTCAACGACCCCTTCGGCGGCTGGGTCTACTGGACCCGCGTGCCGATGGTCAGCGTCGACCGCATCGAAGTCACCGAAGACACCGCCTCCGGGCTCTACGGCAACTACGCCATGGGCGGCGTCATCAACATCGTGACCAGCCGGCCTACGGCGCGCACGCTGGAGCTCAAGCCGCAGTTCGGCACATTCTCCGGTGCCAACGGCGGATCGGACAAGGGGAACACCCCGAAGTTCGACATGTTCGCAAGCCACGTCTACAAGAAGGTGGGCTTCGCCGTCGAGGGCAGCGCGCTGAACACGGACGGCTTCAAGACGGTGACGACCGAAGCCGGTCCGGTGGACAACAACGCGCGCGTGGATTACCGCAACGTCACGGGCAAGGTCGAGTACCTGCCCTCTGACCGCATCACCGTGTCGGGCCGCGTCGGGTACTTCAACGAGAACCGCGACAACGGGAAGATCGGTGAGCTGAACGACACGCGCTGGACCAGCATGAGCGGCGGCGTCCGCATGAAGCTGCGCGACCAGAGCGACCTCCAGGCGCGCGTCTACGGCGACATCCAGAAGGCCCACTACAACTTCCTGGCGGTGAGCAACGCGGCGACGACCCGCAACCTCGTGCGGCTTGCCACCGACCAGCGCGTACCCGTGAACGGCGTCGGCGGCATGCTCCAGTGGCAGAAGGCGATCGGCACGCGTCAGGCCCTGACGGCTGGCGCAGACTGGCGCTCGGTGGACGGCGACAGCCGCGAGGACGCGTACTCGGCGATTGCGGGAGCGGGCCCAGGCGCGGATGGGGTCACGCTCCCGGCACTGCTCACGGTGCAGCGGATTTCCGGCGGGACGCAGCGCAGCACCGGCGCCTTCGTGCAGGACGTCATCACGCCGGTCGAGAAGCTGGTCATCACCCTGAACGCGCGGGTCGATCACTGGCGCAACTACGACGGCCACAACCTCGAAACGACCGTGGCCACCGGCCTGCCGACCGCGAACAACAAGCCGTCGATTCCCGATCGGACCGACACGGTCGTGAGCCCGCGTGTGGCGTCGCTCTACCACGTGACCGATCGCGTGACGGTCTGGGGCGCCATCAACTCCGGGTTCCGCGCGCCAACGCTGACCGAGCTCTATCGGCAGTTCTCGGTCGGCGCCATCACGACCCGCCCGAACGCGCAGCTCGGGCCCGAGCGTCTACTCGGTGGGGAACTGGGCCTCAACGTCGCGCCGATGCGGAACCTCACCGCGCGCCTGACGTGGTTCGACAACCGCGTGAAGGACCCGGTCAGCAACGTGACCATGACGCCCAGCCAGCCCGACTACGCAAGCGTCTGTGTTGGCCTGGCGCTCGGCAACTGCGTCCAGAAGCAGAACCTGGGTCGGACGAAGATCGCCGGCGTGCAGACGGACGTCGAGTACCTCATCGGCCGTGACTGGCGCGTGAGCGGCGGTTACATCTTCAACAACGCGAAGGTAACCGACGGTGGAAGCGTGAACGCAGGCCTCGTCGGCAAGTACCTGGCGCAGGTGCCGAAGAACCGCGGCTCCCTGCAGGTGGCCTACACCAACGCGCGGATCGCGAACGTGGCCCTGGCGTTCCAGTTTGCCGGGCTGCAGTACAACGACGACCAGAACGTCCAGTTCATTCCCGCTGCGACCCTGGCCGCCGCCGGTTACGACACCAGCATCACGGCCGGCCTGCCCGGCTACACGACCGTGGACCTGATGGCCTCGCGCGACCTCGGCTCGCGCTTCCAGGTGTTCGTCGGCGCGCAGAACCTCACCAACAAGGTGTTCTTCGTGCAGACCAACCCGTCGACCGTCGGCGCCCCGCGCATGGTGAACGTCGGCCTGCGCGTCCGCTTCGCCAGCCGGTAAACCCCAATCGGGCACGTGGTGAGTTGGTGAGGTGAGTTGGTCAGGTGGTGAGTTCGAACTCGCTAACCGACCAACTCGCCAACTCACCAATTCGCTAGTTCCTCTTCTGCCTCGCCAGCGTCGCCGAGTCGACCGTCCGCCCCGCCCGTGAGATCGTCTGGATCGACATCGTGTCCTTCTCGATCTCGACCAGCATGAAGGACATGTCCTGGTCGAACCCGGTGTCGGTCAGCGCCGACTTCCGCAGGTCCCCCTTCCGCAACTGCCCCGCCGATCCCGAGACGAAGTAGTAGATCCCCTTCTGCGGTTTCACCCGTTCGTAGACGTGGTCGTGACCCGAGAAGACGACGTTCACGCCGTACTGGACGAAGAGCGGTTCCAGCACGAGGCGCAGGTCGGTCTCTGACCCGTGTCGGCCCGCCGATGAGTAGAGCGGGTGGTGGAAGTAGGCGATCTTCCATTCGTCGGTGGCCTTCTTCAGCTCTCCGGTGAGCCAGTCCAGCTGCTTCGGGTCCATGTAGTCGCTGTCGAGGACGAAGAAGCGCACGTTCTTCTTCGTGTACGTGTAGTAGCGCTCACCGTTCATGTTCCACGGTTTGTAGAAGCGGTTCGTCTGCTCGTCGTGGTTCCCGAGCGCGGCATAGAACTTCACGCCCGCATCGAGCAGCGGGCCGTACGGTTTCTCGAACTTCGTCACGAAGTCCGCCGGCTTCTGGCTGCCGTACATGTTGTCGCCGAGCATGATCGCGAACTCGAACGGAAACACCCGATGTGCCTCGACCATCCGCTGCGCCACCTGGTACTGGCCGTCGTCACCCGTGCCGTTGTCGCCCATGGCCATGAACTTCACCGAGTCCGGCCGGTTCGGGAGCGTGAGCTGCAGCACCGACTGGGCGCCGACCGGCCAGACGAGGAACAGGATGGCCAGGAGCATCGAGCAGGGCAGGAGGAGACGACGGGACATGGCGGTCCTTTGATCGGGATCAGCGCTTGATGACCGGTACGGCGCCCGGCACGAAGTCCACGATGATGTTCGCGTCCCGATCGCGAAGAATCAGGTCGCGTCCCATGAACCGGTACTCGAGGCCGTCAGGCAGCCGCGGCAGGTTGACGAGGATCAGCGGCGGAACCGTGGCCAGTGCCGCCTTCTCGGGGTAGAGCGCATTTACGGCCGGTGGGGATTGCGCGGGCACCTCCTGCATGGCCGCGTACGCATCGCGGACGCCTCGCGTCTCGGTGTCGTGCTCGATGATCTGCTTGAAGTATGGCGCAGCCTCCCCAAACATGTCGCCCGGCTTCGCTTCCGCGCGCGCGCCCTTGAGGCGCGATGCCAGCGTATCCCCGGCGCGCTCGACCTTGCCCGTGCCCCGATCGCCGGGCCTGGGAGACGGCACTCCAGCGGTGAGCCGCTTCTTGAGCGCGACGTACTCGTCGATCCGCTTCAAGAACGCTTTCAACACCGCCTCCTTCGTCGCTTCCGCGGCAGGCTGGCGCCCGGCCGCAGCCGACGCACTCAGGGCCGTGCCGCGCGCGATGCTGCCGCACAACAACACGGCGATGGCTATCTGGCCCCACAGCCGGAGGTGGATGGTTGGGATGGCGAGCAACTTGCTCTTCGCAGGCGTCACGCGGGAGCAGATTTCAAGCTCCGTACCCTTTTGCCGCAGGAAGCTGAGCCGCAATGAAGCTGATAGTGGAACCAGACGACGGGATGGCCCCGATCCTGACGGCCATCAAACAGGCGAAGAAGTCGATCGACATCCTGATCTTCAGGCTCGACCGTGGGGACCTCGCCCGTGCGCTCGAAGCGGCGGTTGCGCGCGGCGTGGTGGTGCGGGCGCTGACGGCCCACACCAACAGGGGCGGCGAGAAGCACCTGCGGCGCCTGGAACTGCACCTCCTGCAGCAGGGGGTGACCGTCTCACGTACCGCTGACGACCTGATCCGCTACCACGGCAAGATGATGATCGTGGACGGTCGCATCCTCCACGTCTACGGCTTCAACTTCACCACGCTCGACATCGAGAAGAGCCGCAGTTTCGGCATCATCAGCCGGAACCCGACGCTCGTGCAGGAAGCGGCCAAGCTCTTCTCCGCCGACTTCGATCGCCATCCGTACGTCTCCGGGCACCAGCGCGTGATCGTCAGCCCGGAGAACTCCCGCGCGCGCCTCGCCGACTTCCTGAAGGGCGCGAAGCGGCAGCTGCTCATCTACGATCCCGGCCTGACCGACGATGGGATGTTGCGGATCATCACCGCGAAGATCAAGGCCGGCGTCGACGTGAAGATCATCGGCAAGGTCGAGGACAAGTGGGATCTCGACTGCTGGGAGAAGTACCCCGGCAAGCGGCTGCACGTGCGCGCGATCGTGCGCGATGGCCAGCGCGCCTTCGTCGGCAGCCAGAGCCTGCGCAAACTCGAACTGGAGAAGCGGCGCGAGGTTGGCGTGATCATCACCGACCGTGCGGTGGTCGCAGAGATCATGAGCGTGTTCGCCCGCGACTGGGCAGACACGCCGGCAGGGAAGAAGGCGGCGAAGAAGACGCTGAAGAGCCTCAAGGCGGGGAAGCCGCTCGGGCCGGAGGAGAAGCTGCTGGCTGCCGCAGCGCTGTAGGCGCGGCAGCCAGGTCGGGGTTGTCGTGAGCGGTCAGCCCGGTTCGGCCGTGACGCCGACCGGGACACCGGCCGTGACGCCGTTCCGCTCACGCCGCTTTCTCGCGCGCTCGCCAATCGCCACCGACCCGGTGAAGATCGAACCCACAGGGACGAAACCCCAGAGCTTGTGACGCGCGACTGCGCCGAGGCCGGCCGACGCGACGCACCCGCAGTTCTCGCAGTCGGGCGTGCCGCCGAACTGGCAGGGCTCGATTCGGGTGGTGAGGTCGGCGGAGACGCTGGTCGTCGTCCGGGCGAACACGCAATCGTCCGGGTTCTGCGGAGGCTCGGCGTAGACCTTCAGCATCCCTTCTGGCGCCTCGAGCTTCGGGTACTTCAGGCGCAGCGCCATCAGGTCCGCAATCACGCGCGTGCGATCGTCCGGTGTCAGCCGCTCGTCCGAGACCTCGCCGATTTGCGGGGTGTAGAGGCTCATCCAGACCTTCCGGACCTCGTCCTTCGCCGACCAGAACGCCAGGAACTCGTCGAGGTAGCCGGGGCGGTTGATCTGCTGCCGGGTGACCGTGCAGTGCACGACGATCTTGTGCCCGACGATGTGCTTCTGGATGCGGTCGTAGGTGGCAGGGGTCCGCCTGGCGTCGTGCTCCGGCTGCAGGCCGTCGATCGAGACGGTGATGTGCAGCTTCGGAATGGAGGCCCACTCCTTCGGAATCTCGCGCACCGCGCTCGTCACCAGCTGGACCCAGATGCCGCGCCTGGCGAGTTCAGGCAGGATGGTGTTCAGCTCGCGGTAGCGCACGAGCGGCTCGCCACCGACGATCGAGACGTGCAGCGGCTTGTGCTGGTCGACCAGCGCGAGCACGTTGTCGATCAGTTCCTGTCCCTTGAAGTCGCGCACCTGGCGCAGCGTGATCTCGCCCCCGAGATGCTCTTCGCCGTAGGCGTAGCACCCCGGGCAGCGCAGGGGGCACTCGCGCGTGATCTCGATTGACAGCGAAGGCCGGTAACCTCCGAGAATGCGTCCCCAGGCTGCAATGATCCCCTGCATGCCCCCCAACTATAGCAGCGAACATCGGGTAGAGTAGGAAACCAATGATCGAGCGGCGGAAATCGAAGATTCAGGGGTGGGGAGTGTTTGCAACGGAAACGATCCCCAAGAACAAGCGCATCATCGATTACGCGGGCGAGAAGATCCCGAACAAGGAAAGCCTGAAGCGCGAGGCCAGGTACCTCGAGCAGGGGCACATCTGGTGCTTCAAGCTGACGAACCGGACCGCGGTCGACGCCCACGTCGGCGGCAACATCGCCCGGTTCATCAACCATTCCTGCAAGCCCAACTGCTACGTGCAGATCACCGACGGCGTCATCTGGATCCGTGCGGCGAAGACCATCCGCAAGGGCACCGAGCTGACCTACGACTACAACACCCAGGGTGACGCCACGATCCCATGCAAGTGCCGTCCGGGGTGCACCAACTTCCTGTGAGCGACGCGGGGCGGATGCGCACGCCTGTCCTCTACCTCCACGGGTTCGCATCGTCTCCGGAGTCCACGAAAGCCCGGTACTTCGCCGAGCGGCTCGCGGCGCACCGCGTCACGCTGACGACCCCGGACTTCAACCAGCCCGACTTCCGCACGCTCACGATGTCGCGGATGCTGAGCCAGCTCGGCGACCGCATCGACGAGGTCGGTGGCCGGGCGGTCCTCATGGGATCCAGCCTGGGCGGCGCGCTCGCGATCCTCGGAGCCGCGCAGTACGCAGGTGCGGTCGATCGGCTCGTGCTGCTTGCGCCAGCGGTCATGCTGGCCAAGCCTGGCCACTCGCTGCTGCCGCCCGAGCGCATGGCTGAGTGGAAGCATCGCGGTGCGCTGCCGTTTTTCCATTACGCGTGGAACGAGGAGCGCCTGCTGGATTACGCGTTCTATGAAGACTCCCTGCGCCACGATCCCTTCGATGCGCAGTTCGCCCAGCCGACGCTGATTTTCCAGGGGCTTCGAGACACGGTCGTGTACCCGCAGCCGGTTGAAGCGTTCGCCGCCGCCCGACCGAACGTCACGCTGTCACTCCTGGACGACGACCACCAGCTCGCGGCGAGCCTGCCGAGGATGTGGGAGTCGGTCGAGGAGTTCCTGGGGCTGCTGGACTGATGCAGCTCGCGCGTCCGCTGCTGGCCGCGCTGCTCGCGTTGACCACAGTCCCGGAGCAGCCTCTCCCCCTCCACGCGACGCCAGCATCCGCGCGGCCGACGACCCTCCCGCAGGCCGTTGCGCCGATCGGCGCGAGCACCGTGCGCATCGGCGTACTGCGGAATGGCAAGTACGAGGTCACCACGCTGCCGCTCGAGGTCTACGTTGCCCGTGTGCTGGCCGGGGAAGCCGCGCCTGCGAGTCCGCAGGCGTCGCTCGAGGCGCTGGCGGTCGCCATCCGCACGTACACCGTGACGAACCGCGGGCGGCACGCGGCCGAGGGGTTCGACCTCTGTGACCAGACCCACTGCCAGGTGATGCGCACGTCCACCGACGCGACCGAGCGCGCGTCGACCGCGACGGCGGAGCAGATCCTGCTGTACCAGGGGGCACCTGCAACGGTCTTCTACAGCGCGTCATGCGGCGGCCGCAGTGAGAAGCCCTCGAACGTGTGGCCCTCGGCCGACGATCCTCCGTACCTCTCGGTGCATGACGACGACGGCTGCGGTGGGTTCCCGATGTGGAGTGCGGAACTCGCCACGTCGGACCTGCAGCGCGCCCTGCGTGCCGGTGGGTACACCGGAAGCCTGCGTGACGTGCGCGTGCTCCGACGGAACGAGTCGGGGCGTGTCGCACGGCTGGCGCTCGACGGCATGTCGCCCGCCGAGATCAGCGGGCAGGATTTGCGGATGGTCGTGGGACGCAGCCTCGGGTTCCAGCACCTGCAGAGCACCCAGTTCGAGCTGCGACGGAACGGCAACGCCTTCCGCTTCTCTGGCCGCGGCGCCGGGCACGGGGTCGGCCTGTGCGTGATCGGCTCGATGAAGCTGGCGGCTGCGGGGCAGGACGCGGCGACGATTCTCGCGCGCTACTTCCCGGGGACGACGATCGGCACGTCTGGCCCCCGGTTGACGTCCGTCACGCCCACCGCGCCCGCCATCGGGGCGCCGCCGCCCGCGCGGGTCGCCGCCCCAGCGGCGTCATCCGCACCGACGATCGCTGACCCTGGTGTGTCGCACTCGCGGGAGGCCACGACCGCGGACGTGGAGGCCGGCGATCTGCAGCTCGTGCTGCCCGCGGCGGACCCGGGCGATCGACGGGCCCTGCTGGAACTCGTGCGCCGCGAACGCGCGAGCATCGCGGAGGTGTTGGGTGAGCCGGTTCGCCCTGTCCGCGTTCGTGTGTTCGAGACGAACGAGGCATTCGAGCACGCCTCCGGCCAGCCGTGGTTCGCCCTCGGCGGCGTGACCGGCGACGAAATCCAGCTGGCGCCGCTCTGGCTGTTGCGCGAGCGCGGCATGCTCGAACGCATCGTCAGGCGGCAGCTGGTCCGCCTGTTCGTTGACCGGGTGCTGCCCGCCAGGCCGTCGTGGATTCGTGAGGGAGCGGCGGTGCACTTCGGTGATGCCGGCGACGCGATGCCGTACCGTCCGCCGTGCCCGTCGGACGCCGAACTCCAGCATCCGACGTCGGTGGGGGCGCTGGGCGATGCGCTCGCGAGGGCGCGCGGGTGCTTCGAGCGGCAGGTGAGTGGCGACCGCGACTGGCGGAAGGTGCGCTGAAGGCCGGAAGGCGCACGCCCCCAGCGCTGCCGTCTGCGACGTGCTCCTGCTCACCAGCAGATGCCGCGATACTCCGCCTGCAACAGCGCACCCGGTACGGGGAGCCGCACCAGGTCGATGACGATCTGTTCGGGCCGCGTGCGCTCGAGGGCCGGCGTGAACTCGGAGCTCTTGTTGCCGATGACGATCACGTCCGACCCGTCGATCACTTCGTCGATGGTGTCGCAGAGCAGGGAAGAGAGATGCGGGATCTGCTCCTCGATGTACGCCTTGTTCGCCCCGACCAGCCGGGCGATCGACACGTTGCGATCGTAGATCTTCAGCGAGCAGCCCTTGCCGAGCAGCGCCTCGGCGAGGATGACGAGCGGGCTCTCCCGCAGGTCGTCCGTGCCTGCCTTGAAGCTGAACCCGAGCAGTCCGACGCGCTTCTTGCCCGTCTCGAGCACCTCGGTGAGCGCATGCTCGATCTGCAGACGGTTGCTCGTGAGGATGGACGAGATGACCGGCAGGTCGACGTCGATCTCCTTCGCCCGGTACTGGAGGGCGCGCACGTCCTTCGGCAGGCACGATCCCCCGAACGCGAACCCCGGCTTCAGGTAGTAGGGCGAGAGGTTCAGCTTGTCGTCCCTGCAGAAGACGTCCATCACCTCGTGACTGTCGACCCCGAGGCGCTTGCACACGTTGCCGATCTCGTTGGCGAAGCAGACCTTCAGCGCGTGCCAGGTGTTGCTCGTGTACTTGATCATCTCGGCGACGCGAATGCTGGTGCTGATCAACGGCGCGTCGATCGCCTGGTAGAGCGCGATCGTACCGCTCGCGTCGGCCGCGTGGTTGTGTCCCACCAGCGTGAGCGGCGGCTTGCGAAAGTCCTTCAGGGCTGTCCCCTCGCGGAGGAACTCGGGGTTGACCGACACGCCGAACCCATTCCCATACTTCTTGCCTGACGCGCGTTCGAGCGCGGGGATGACCACTTCGTGCGTCGTCCCCGGAAGCACCGTGCTCCGCACTACCACGACGTGGTACGTCGGCTTCTTGGCGATCTCGGCGCCGATCTGTGTGGCGACCCGTTCCAGGTAGCTGAGGTCGAGGCTGCCGTTCTTGCGACTCGGCGTGCCCACACAGAGCAGGGACACGTCGGTCGCCGCGATCGCCTCCGCGGTGTCGGTCGTCGCGCGCAGGCGTCCGTCGCCAACGACCTCCGCAAGCTGTTCCTCCAGGCCCGGTTCGACAATCGGGCTTCTGCCGGCATTGACCGCCGCCACCTTGTCGGGATTCACATCGACGCCGACGACGTGATGGCCGTCCGCGGCAAATGAGGCCGCCGAGACGCAGCCGACATACCCAAGACCGAATACCGAGACGTTCATTGCTGCTCCTGCCTGTGCGCCAGCGGATGGCGCGTCGTAGTTCCTCGCGAGAGGAAGACCCGATGTCTGTGCCCGTATGCCGAGCGCGTCAACCCGATGTGGGGCGCGCCGTCGCCACGCGTGGCGTGTTCACCCTGACGGCCTGATCGACCGTTGTCAGTCGTGCGAAACGCATGAGCGCCTCTTCCAAATCCCCTGCCACCACGGACCAGTCGTACCGTGCGAGCACGAGCTCACGCGCAGCCTGCTCCAGCGCGCGTCGTCGGTCCACGTCGCGCAGCAGGCGGACGACGCCGCGTGCGAACGCGCGGGGCTCGTCCGCGAGCAGCAGGTGTTCACCGGCGGTGACCGGAAGGCCCTCCGCGCCGACGGTCGTGGAGACGACCGCCTTGCCCATGGCCATCGCCTCGAAGATCTTCAGCCGCGTACCGCCGCCAATGCGGAGCGGGACGATGTAGACGGCTGCGTCGCGCATGAAGGGCCGGACGTCAGGGACCCGCCCGGTCACCTGCACGCCAGCGCCGTCTGCGAGACGCTGGACCGCGGGCGTGGGTGCACGCCCGACGATCTCGAGGCGGACCTCAGGTTCCTCCGCGCGGATCAGCGGGAGGATCTCCTTGCAGAAGAACTGCATCGCGTCTTCGTTCGGCAGCCAGTCCATGGAACCGGTGAAGACCAGCGTCCGCGAGGTCGCCGGGCTCGCGCCGGCCTCGCGGGCCGGCGGAGCAAAGTACTCGGTGTCCACGCCCGTCGGCACCACATGGATCGGGTGGCGTGCCGCGCCCGCGTACAGGCGCTCGAAGGTCTCGCGATCGGCATCGGAGACCGCCAGGACACCGTCGAATCGGGCGAGCGCGTTCCGCTCGAATCGGAGCATGCGCCGGTGCTGCACCGCATAGAGCAGGCGCTTCACCGTGCCCGCCGCGGTCTCGGCGTGGCGCCGCCAGATCTCCGCCTCGACGTTGTGCGTGAAGAGCACCGCCGGGCAGGTGAGGCGCTCAGGCATGTTGACGATCGGCGGCAGGAAATCGCAGACGACCAGGTCGAACGCCGTGCGCGAGAGCACGTCGGCCACGGCGCGCCTGTAGGCAGACGATTCGTACTTCGCGACGGCGTACGGACGGGGATCGAGGAGGTGCCGCGCGGCATCGAGATAGAACCGCCACGTACCCTTGGCCGCGTCGCGTCGTGGAACCGTGATCACCTCACTCGCGACCTCCCGCATCCCCTCCACGTCGTCTGGCGAATGCCCCGGATCGGCGTAGGAGAGGAACGTGATGGCGTGGTGGCGTGCGAGCTGCCGCATGAGGTGCCACGTGCGGAGCTTGCCGCCCTTGTCCAGCGGCAGGAGCAGATCGGATTTGAGCCAGAGAATGCGCATGCGTCAGGCCGCCGGTTGGTCAGCCGCCGCGCCTGCGGCGACGTCCGCCTCGTGCGCGGGCCGTGCGAGCGCGGGGGACGGAGCCGAGAGGCTCTGGATGCCGCTGCCGTCGATGAACGTGCGGAACCAGAGCTCGAGGTTGAGGAGCATCCAGATGCGATCCCACCCGTCCGTGCTGGCGCTCGCGTGATCCTCGAGCAGCCGTTCGACGGCACGCGGCTCGATCACGCCGCGCTCGCGGGTGCGGCGGTCGAGCAGCACGTCCCGGATCGGTCCGAGCCAGCGCTCGCGCGTCCAGCGGGAGAACGGCACCGGAAAGCCCATTTTCGGTCGCGTGAGGATCGCCTCCGGGAGCACGCCCTTCATCGCTTCGCGGAGCACGCGCTTGGTGGTCCACCGCGAGAGCTTCCAGCTGTCCGGCAGCGTCCACGCATACTCCACGAGCTTGTGGTCGAGGAACGGCACGCGGCTCTCGATGGATGCGGCCATGCTCATCTGGTCCTGCTTCATCAGCAGTTCGACCAGGTAGGTCTTCATGTCGGCATAGAGCAGGCGCGTCAGGAGGCTGCTGCCAGCAGGTGGCTTCTCGAAGCGTGCGATCGATTCGCCGTACGCGCGTGCGTCGATGCCGGACTGGAGTCCTGCCGCGAGCAGCGCGCGCTGATCCCCAAGGCGAATGGCCGCGAAGTTGTCGAGGAACATCGCCGCGGGCGTCCGGTCCATCGCCAGGAAGGACCGTGTGGCGAGCCGCCGCGCGCGCGGGGGCAGCGTGGGCAGGAGGGCATTGGCAACGGCTCCGCGCAGGGCCTTCGGCAGCATGCGCTGATAGACGGTGCCGGCCCGCCAGTTGAGGGCGATGCGCGGGTACTTGCCGTAGCCGGCCAGCAACTCGTCGCTGCCCTCGCCGGTCAGCACGACCGTGACATGCTCGCGCGCGAGCTTGGAGACAAAGTAGAGCGGGACGCTCGACGGGTGGGCGATCGGCTCGTCCTCGTGCCAGATCAGGCGTGGCAGCGCGCCGAAGAAGTCCTCATCATCGATCACGATCTCGTGCGGCTCGGCACCGATGGCACGGGCCACGTCGCGGGCGTAGCCAAGCTCGTTGAACGCCTGTTCCTCGAAGCCGACCGAGAAGGTCTTGATCGGACGGCCGACCTGCCGCGCCATCAACGCGGCAATCGCGCTGCTGTCGATGCCACCGGAGAGGAACATCCCGAGCGGCACATCAGCCATCAGCCGGAGGCGAACCGCTTCTTCCAGCAGTTCGCGGAAGCGCACGACCGGATCGGCACCGGCGGCGAGGTCGCCGCTGGCACGGATGCCATTCCGCCGTCCCGCGGGCACGTCCCACCACTCCTGCACGGTCGCGCGCCCCTGCTCGAAGACGAGGCGATGGCCGGGCAGCAGCTTCCGGATGCCCACGAACATCGTGTCCTCGCCAGACACATAGCGCGTGCTCAGGAGTTCCGGTAGCGCTGCGAGGTTGGGCGACGTCGTCACCAGCCCGCTGGCGAGCAGCGCCTTGATCTCCGACGCAAACAGGAGGGTGCTCCCGACCTGTGCCCAGTACAACGGCTTTACGCCGAGCCGGTCGCGCACGAGAAGGAGGCGTCCGCGACGGCTGTCCCAGAGCGCGAACGCGAACATGCCGCGGAAGCGCTCGACGCACGCGTCGCCCCACTGCTCGTACGCGTGGACGATGGTCTCCGTGTCGGACCGGGTCCGGTAGCGATGGCCGTGCGACTCCAGCTCGCGACGCACCTCGGCGTGGTTGTAGATCTCGCCGTTGTAGACGACCTGGACGCGTCCGTTCTCGTTCGCGAGCGGCTGGTGCCCGCTCGAGAGGTCGACGATGCTGAGGCGCCGGTGCGCCAGCGCCGCCCGCGCGTCGACGAACAGCCCGGCTTCATCCGGCCCACGATGCGTGAGGATGTCGCGCATGCGGATGGCGGTGTCCGGCGCGTCGGCGGGGAGCCCGTCGAACGACACGAAACCAGCAATGCCGCACATCAGGCCGCCACCTCCGCGGCGCGGCGCCGCGTCATCGTGCCTTCTGCGCACTCACGGAACCACAGCTCCAGCATCAGGAGGCTCCAGAGGCGATGACGATGGTCCTTCGCCCCGGATTGATGTTCGCGCCAGATCCGCTCGACAGCGGTCACGTCGAGCAGCCCGCGGTTGCGCATCCGCCCGTCGAAGAACAGGTCGCCGGCCAGCGGCTTCAGTGCGGTTCGCAGCCAGTAGCCGATTGGGGCCTCGAACCCGTGCTTGGGGCGGTTCACGATCGGCGCGGGCACGTACCGCTCCAGCAGCCGCCGCAGCAGGTACTTGCCCTGCCCCTGACGGACCTTGAGCGCGCCGGGTACACGCGCCGCGAACTCGAGGAGGCGATGGTCGAGCAGGGGTTCGCGTGCCTCGAGCGACACGGCCATGCTCGTGCGGTCAACCTTCGTCATGATGTCGTCGATGAGATAGGTGTTCGCGTCGACGTAGAGGGCCCGGTCCAGTGCGTCTGGCGATGGGCAGTCCTCGTACGCCGCCCTGAACCCGCGGAACGGGTCGGCGTCGCGGGTCTCGGCAGCGAAGGCCGGCGTGTACAACGCGGCCCGATCGCCATCCTCGAAGAACGAGTACGCGTGCTTCCGTGCGCAGGCGTCCGCCGGCGTCAGCGCGAGATGGCGGAGGGAACGGACGCCCTTCATGCGCAGGGGCAGGTACCGGCCCATCAGGCCCGCCGCCCGCGCAGCGGGTGCTCCCAGGCCCTCGCGCACGCGCGCCTCCCAGAGCTCCACGCGATGGCGTGCGTAGCCAGCCCACAGTTCGTCGCCGCCGTCGCCCGACAACGCCACCGTGACGTGCCGTCGCGCGGCTTCGGACACGTAGTAGGTCGGCACCATCGATGAGTCCGCGAAGGGCTCATCGAAGTGCCACGCGAGCCGCGGCAGCAGGTCCGCCACCCGCGGCGAGACGACGTGCTCGTGCTGCTCCGTGCCGAGGTGCGTGGCGACGATGCGGGCGTGCTGAAGTTCGTTGTAGGCGTGCTCGTCGAAGCCGACGGACGTGGTCACAACCCGCCCGCGGTTCAGTCGGGCCATGACGGCGACCACCAGGCTGGAATCGATGCCGCCGGACAGGAAGGCGCCGAGCGGTACGTCGCTCATCAGCCGCAGTTCGACCGACTCGGTGACCACCTCTTCGAGCCGATCGAGCAGTACCGGTTCGGTGTCGGTCCACGCGTCCCCGTCGAACGGCAACGTCCAGTACCGCCGCAGGCGGGCGTGGCCCCCCTCGACGACGAGCATGTGCGCGGCCGGCAGCTTCGCGATGTGCCGGTAGATGCTGACCGGCGAGGGGATGTACTGGAACGCGAGAAACGCGTCGATCGCCTCCGGATCCCACTCACGCCGGACCGCCGGATGCTGGAGCAGCGCCTTCAGCTCGGATCCGAACACCAGTGTCGACCCGTCAAGGTGGTAGAAGAGCGGCTTCACGCCCAGCCGGTCGCGGACGAGGAGCACACGGCCGGCCCGGCTGTCCCAGATGACGAACGCGAACATGCCGCGGAAGTCGCGGACGCAGTCATCGCCCCACTGCTCGTACGCGTGGATGATCGTCTCGGTGTCGGACTGCGTGCGGTAACGGTGGCCGAGGCTCTCGAGCCGCCGGCGGATCTCCGCGTGGTTGTAGATCTCGCCGTTGAACACGACCCACACGGAGCCGTCCTCGTTGCACATCGGCTGCTGGCCGTTGCCAAGGTCGACGATGCTGAGGCGCCGGTGGGCGAGGGCCGCGAACTGGTCGCAGTGCAGGCCCGCCTCGTCAGGACCGCGGTGGGTGAGCACGTCGCGCATGCTCGTCGCAATGGCGGCGGCGCCTTCGGGAAGGCCGTCGAACGAGATGAATCCGGCGATGCCGCACATAGTCAGAGGGGCGCGTAACGAGATTCGACCGGCCGGACCGGCACGCGCCTGGCGACCTCGTCGAGATAGAGGTGTTCGAAGGCCGACACCATGCGGTCGAACGAGAACCGCCGGAGCACGAACTCCCGCCCGGCCGCGGCGATGCCGCGCGCGAGCTGAGGGTCGCTCATGAGGCGGAGCATCTCTGTCGCGAGCGCGTGCGGGTCGCGTGGGGGCACCAGCAGCCCGGTGCGCTCGTGCTGCACGACCTCGAGGACCCCTCCCACTCGGCTCGCCACCACCGGCAGGCCCGCGGCCATCGCTTCGAGCAGGGCGTTGGGGAACGCTTCCGAATCCGAAGGCAGCACGCAGAGATCCGCTTCTCCCAGCCGCCGCGCCACGTCCTCGACGTGGCCCTCGAGCTGGAACGCATGGGCGACGCCGCGTTCGCGTGCGCGGGCCTCGAGCACTGGGCGCTCCGTGCCGCCCCCGATCAGCGTGAACCGCGCATCGGGGTAGCGCTGGAGGATGGCTGGCGCTGCGTCAATGAGGACATCCTGGCCCTTGCCTGGCCTGAGGTTCGCGACCATCGCCACCTGCCGAAGCGCAGGGGGCAGGTCCCGCGCGATGAAGCGCGATCCGTCCAGGCCGTTGGGCACGACGGCAATGCGGTCGGCGGCGAGCCGCTCGCGGACGAGGCGTTCGGCAACCGCGTGTGCGTTGGCTACCACGCGATGGGCGCACGCGTACGAGGCGCGCTGCACGACAACTTGCGCACGGCTCTTGCCGGCCGCGAACTCACGACGGCTGCCGAGCCGGACCGGGACGCCGGCCGCAGCGGCCGACGGCAGGAAGAAGATGTTCGTGTAGAGATCCGACGTGTGCACGAGCGTGATGGACCGTTCGCGGCACCAGGCGCCGAACCGGCGCGCCTGGCGCAGCGTGTCGGTCCTCGCGAACCCGCGCAGCGGGAACGCGCCGATCGACGCGGCGGCCGACTCGACCTGTGGAAACCAGGCTCCGTCCGTGCTGAAGCACGCGACGTGCACCTGCCAGGACGTCGGATCGAGGCGACGGACCAGCTCGATCATCTGCCGCTCGGTACCGCCCGGATGGAAGCTTTGAATTGCAATCGCAATCGGCAGAGGTCGGGCGATCGGCACGGTCCCCATCTGAGCAAGCGGGGTGCCACGGTTCAGCGCGTCGACACTCCGGAAATTCCGCTTTTCGCGACGCCGTGCACGCCACAGTGGAAAGGCTTTTCGCAGAAAGTGGTGGACGGGTGCGCTATGTGCAGTAGAGGTGGCCGCGGATAGCGCCGGGCAACTGCTCCGGCCGCTGCAGGAGCGACTGGCTCTCGACATGGAGGATGTCGTACCCCGCCTCCCAGAGCAGGGCCGCGACAGCGCGCACGTTGTGGAGCTTGAGGGCCGCGTCGGCCCCGTGCAGCTCGATATAGAGACGCGGGTGGCGCCTGCTCATGAGGGTCCGCATTCCCTGCAGCACGTCGAGCTCCAGCCCTTCGACGTCGAGCTTCACGAAGTCCGGTTCGGGCAGGCCGGAGGCGACCTGCTGGTCGAGCGTATCGACCTCGACCTCCACCGCCGCCACATGCGGTTCGTGCCGGATCTGATCGGCTATGCGTGCGTCGAGGGAGCCACGGGCGGTTTCGTCCGGCGGGAAGACGAGCGTGGCGCGCCCCGGCGCCGACCCGAGCGCCAGCTGCCGGAGGGTGACGTGACCGAATCCGTTGAGGCGGACGTTCTCCGCAATGCGCTGGGCATTGCGTGGGTTGGGCTCGAACGTGATCACGTGGCCACGCGGTCCGACGCGCCTCGCGAAGAAGAGCGTGAACACACCTTCGTACCCGCCGACGTCGTAGATCGTTTCGCCTTCGAGCGTGAGCTGCTCGAGGAACTCTTCTTCCGCCGAGCGCGCCCCGAGCCGGGGGACGAACCCGAGGCCGCCGCGGCGCTTGAGTCCACGGGCGAGGCCGTGGCGCACCGTGTACACGCGATGCGCGACAAGGGGCTGCAGTGAGGAGATGACGGCGCGTTTGAGCATCGGGTTCATCCTGCGATCGAGGCGGTCAGGCTCGCATGCCCGTGACCCTGATCGATGTAGTGGCAGTGCCAGCGTTCGAAGACGACGAGTTGCCAGAGGCGGAGCGAGTGATCGCGCCGGCCGGAGAGGTGCTCGTGCACCAGCCGCGTGACGAAGCGGGAATCGAAGTAGCCGCGCTGCTTCGCGCGCGCCGACAGCAGCGTGTCGGCAAACAGTTCCCGCAGCTGGCCGCGGAACCACACGCCGAGCGGCACGCCGAAACCCTGCTTGCGCCGGTCGACGAGGCCCGCTGGCAGCACCCGGGCCGCCACCTCCTTGAGGACGTGCTTGCGACGGCCCTCACGAATCTTGAGTGATGCCGGCAACGCCATCGCGAAGTCGATGACCGCGTTGTCAAGCAGCGGGACCCGGGATTCGATGGAGTGCGCCATGCTCATGCGGTCGACCTTGGTGAGCACGTCCTCAGGCAGGTACGTCTCCGTGTCGAAGCGCATCATCTGGCTGGGCCAGGGCAGCGAGGCGTAGCGGTCGAAATGCGCTGCAACCCGGACTTCAGGGTCCGGGTGCGCGAGTGCCGTCCGCAGATCCCCGGAGAGCAGCGCGGGCTTCTCATCTGCGCTGAAGTACCGTACCGCGTCGATGTAGCGCGCGCGGTCGCTGCGGCCGACGTGCCTGAGGAAGTTCTTGCCACGCATCCCGTGTGGCATCCGCTCTGCCGTGAGCGCTGCGACACGCCGCAGCACCGGCGGTGCGTAGCGATCGAACGCCGTCACGCGCGGATGCGGCACGTAGCGGTCGTATCCGCCGAACAGCTCGTCGCCCCCGTCTCCGGAGAGCACGACGGTCACGTGCCGTCGCGCCAGTTCGGACACGTACCAGGTGGGAATCGCCGACGCGTCGGCGAACGGCTCGTCGAAGTGCCCAATGAGCCGGTCGAGGATGTCGACCGCGTCGGGACGCACGACGAACTCGTGATGATCCGTGCCGACGTGTTCGGCCACCCGCCGCGCATGCTCCAGCTCGTCGAAGGCCGGCTCGTCGAAGCCGATGGAGAAGGTCTTCACCCTGGCCGACGAACGACGCGCCATCAGGGCGACGACCAGCGATGAGTCCACGCCGCCCGAGAGGAAGGCGCCGAGTGGCACCTCGCTCACCATATGAGCGGCCACGGCGTCCTCGAGCACCTGCTCGAGAGCGGTCACTGCGTCGCCTTCCGTGCCGTGGAAGGGTTCGTCGACCGGCGGCCGCCAGTACGGGCGCACGTCGGCGGAACCGTCCCGCCATACGAGGACGTGGCCCGGAGGCAGCTTCTCAATCCCCCTGAAGATGGACGCATCGCGCGGCGTGTAAAGGAACGAGAGGTAGTGGTTCAGCGCATCCGCGTCCACCTCGCGGCCGACGTCCGGCAGCGTGAGCAGCGACTTCAGTTCGGAGCCAAAAGCCAGACCGCTCCGCGTCCTCGCGTAGTACAGCGGCTTGATGCCCACCCGATCGCGTGCGAGGACCAGCTCGCGCGTCCGCACGTTCCAGAGTGCGAATCCGAACATGCCGCGCAGCCGCGGAAGGGCATCGAGCCCCCACTGTTCGTACGCGTGCACGATCGTCTCGGTATCCGACGCGGTGGCGAAGTGATGGCCCAGCGACTCCAGTTCGCGTCGCAGCTCGCGGTAGTTGTAGATCTCGCCGTTGAAAACCAGCCAGAGGGTGCGGTCCTCGTTCGGCATCGGCTGGTGTCCGCCGGACAGGTCGATGATGCTGAGGCGGCGCATGCCGAGGGCGACGTCATCGCCCACCCAGACCCCTTCATCGTCCGGTCCGCGATGGCGAATCGCCGCGCACATCGCCCGGAGGCGCAGCTCCGCGCTGTCGGCGGTGTACCCGGACTGTTCGAACGCGTCCACGAACCCTGCAATGCCACACATCGGCTAGCGCGCCTCCACACATCCCGCGCGCGCGGCCTCGCGGCGCTCGGTGGTCGTCGATCGGTGGTACGTCTGCATGAGTGCCTCAGCGTGCACCTGCAGGGTTGGCACACCATGGACCCTGGCCCACGAGCCGTCGACGATCGAGATCGATGGACTCGGGGTGCCCGTTCGGATGTAGAGCAACGCGGCGTCCGTCTCCACTCCGTCGGCGCTCCAGGCCCGGCCGACGTCGTTGCCCGAGACCCCGCTTCGGAGCGCGAACACGTCCGTTCCCTGCGTGCGCGAGAGTTGGGCGACGATCGGTCTGTCAGGGGCGTATCGCTCGTCAGGCGCGAGTGCCACTCGCTCGATGTCGTTCTCCGGGTCGAGGCTGAAGACGGAGACCAGTCGATACGGGAGCGTGGCATGCTCACGGACCCGCAATGTGGATGACGGCTCGACACGCCCGTACATGGGCGAGTACCAGCCGGTCCGCTCGCCTTCGTCGCCGCACGTGAGGTCCGCGGCTCCGGACGACGTTGCCCACGTGATCCGCCTCGACCCGAGCATCAGCGCTCGCTGCGGGTCGACGTAGATCAGCCACGACGGGTCGACGTGCCACGAGGTGAGGACCTCGTGCGAGCCCGTGCCCGAGACGACATCCACCACCACGATCACGTCGTCATGCAGGTGGAAGACGTGCCGATGATGGTCGAAGGGGTGCCACGCCTCGTGGTGGCCCACCACGTAGTCAAAGGCAGCGTTCGTACGCCAGCTGTCGCACCGCGCGTCGGCCATGGACCGCCAGTGAAACGGGCCGGCCGCGGTCGATTGTTCTCGGCCGTCGATGACCAGCGTGTTGTGCAGCGCCGAGGATCGGAACCGATCTCGCAAGCCCGGGTCGGCGGTGTAGCAGGCGGTGCCCGGATCGATCAGCAGCGGCGTGCCGGCGACGGTCAGCGTCACGGCGAGCGCGTCGCTGTGGGCGTGACCGGCGTTCGCGTATCCATGCGGACCGGCATCGAACACGAGGTGGCTGCCTCCGGGCGATCGTGAGATGAAGTAGCCGGTGTCCGGCAGGGCCGCCGAGGAGATAGGGGCTGGCGTTCCGCGCCGCTCGAGCCGGAGACGCGCATCCGCCAGTGCCGGGTGGCTCAGCATCCAGAGCGCTTCCTCGGGCACCGGGCCGAGAGCCAGTTCCGGCTGGTCCGTGAGTGCCGCCGCGATCGAGAGGCTGTCGCGCAGGTCGTCTGGAGCCCTGCCGCACATCGGCAGCAGCATCCCTCCATCATCGTCACCGAGATGTGGGATGCGGCCTGTGTCGTCACTGAGGAGCCTCGCCGCGTGCGCCAGCCGGCTCACGACCGCCTCGAAGCGTGCTGCGACCGGATCGTCGGTCACGCGCGCGACCGACAGCGCGAGCAGGTAGAAATCGAGCGTGTACCGGTGGTAGTGGGTGGAGCGCTCGAGATGCCCCCCGTCGGCGCCGATCTGGCGCGCGATCTCGTCGACGAGAATCGTGCGTCCCCTATCGGCGTAGTGGCGTGCGCGGCGCAGGAAGGGCAGCGAGCGGCCGCCGACATAGAGCGCGAGCGCCTCGCCGAGCAGGTGCGTATTCGGGCTGAAGTAGTACGAGAGGTTCTGCTCGATGTGGCGCAGCTGCCGGTCAAGCGCGGCCACCACGTCGGACATCCACGGCTGCTCGGGCTCGGTCGCCTCGTCCGCGAACAGCGCGAGTGCCCACATCCACGAGAGGGCACGAAAGGCGAGTTCGAGCATGCTCGTCCAGTTGATGCCACGCAGCGGCGGGTTCGCGGCAATCCAGTCCAGGAGATGAGCGATGGCGGTCTGTCGATACCGCCCCTCTCCCGTCAGCCAGTAGGCGCGCCCGAGAACGAGGAGGTGCTGATGCCGATTCAGCTCCCAGATCACCTTGTGATCGCCGCACGAGGGATCGAGGTAGGGCACGTCGGCCCAGAAGGCGGGCGGAGCGCAACGGTGGTGCACCGGATCGAAGTGCCAGTCCGGCAGTCCACGACCGCACGGGTCGAACGACAGGTCCCGGTACCCGAGCAGATCGAACCGCCCCGCAACGATACGGTCAGCGCGGTCACGCGCCAGTGTTGCAGCGTGTGGAACGTGGTGGCCGATGTCCTTCACGATTGCGCGGCGCAGGGACGAGCCGATCAGGAACGACGGAACGTCGGCGCGGAATGCTTCACGGATGGCCGTGTGGGCCGCGAGCCGGTCCCCACGCTGCGCGGCCGCATGTGGCGGAGAGCCCGGCACGAGTGCGCGTGTGATCTCCGCGTTCGTCCACCTAGAGGGCGATGCGTGCATGGCCACCCGCTGGGCGGCCGTGCGGAGGGCTGCCACCGTACGCCACTGCAGTTCCCTGCGGCTCATCGAACGGAGCCGCGCCAGGCGAGAACGGCTCATGCCTGCACCGCGGCGACGCGGGACTCTCGCGCCAGCGCGACTCTGTAGAGCGCCAGCCACTGCTCACGAACCCGTGGCCATGCCGACGCCTGCAGGGACGCGTGCCCAGCCTCCGCGAGGGCCCGCGCCCTGTCCGGAGCCGCCAGCAGGTGCAGCACATGCGCGGCGAGCTGGTCGTGGTCGTTCACCGGCGCGAGCAGCCCTTGCTCGCCGTGCCGCACGATTGTTGGAACGCCGCCCGCATCGGTGGACACCACCGGCAGCCCGCTCGCGTAGGCCTCCAGCACGGACGCAGGCATGTTGTCGATGTTCGGGCTCTGGATGTAGATATCGTGCGTGTCGTAGCACGAGGCGATCGACTCGGGTGCGACGCGGCCGGCAAACGTGACGTGGCGCAGGCCGAGGTCGCGCGCGAGATCGCGAAGGGCGGGCTCCTCCGAGCCGGCCCCGACGAGCGTCAGCGTCGCGTCAGGGTGGACACCCTGGATCTGCTGAAACGCACGGAGGGTGCAGGCCACGTTGTAGAGCGGTTCGAGATTGCGCGTCGACAGCAGCCGCGGACGCAGCGGTGTGCGCGGCCGATAGGGGAACCGATCGAGTGCAACGAGGTTCGGGATGACCGTGGCCTCGACATCGTATTCCGCGAAGACGGTCTGCAGGAATGCGGACGGCACGGCGTTCTGGTCGACGTGCCGCAGCACCCACCGCGCAATGGCCGATCGGCGGAGGTGGTCAGGGGCCTCCCCGCTGCGGTAGTTCAGGACGACCGGCTTGCCGAGCAGCTTTGCGACGAGCACCGCCGGCAGCGGCGCCAGCAGGAACGACGTGTACGACGCCGAGAACACATGGACCACGTCCGCGCGCCGGAGTTCGCGGAACAGCAGTGCGAGATAGCAGGCCTCCGTCACGAGCGTGCGTGCGTACTTCACGCGCGTGGCCCACTGCAGCGGGCGGGGCGGCACCGGGTTGTGCGGCACGAGCCACGCGTCCAGTTGCGGATCGTCCTGCCAGGCACGGAGCAGGCGATCGGCCTGGACGGCCTGGCCGCCGAGGATGCGGAGTGAAGGGGCAACGATCGCGACACGGATGCGGCTGCTGTCGAGGTCCACGCGAGAGGCGGTTGTGCAAACACCGGTCCGGCGTCTCGAGCGTTTGTCGTCCGCAGTGGTGGAACGCCGCTTGCCTCAGCCGTCGCCCGTGCGCCCGCGAAAACCCTCGACACCTGCGCCACCCGTGGTGAGCGTCATCACCCCCGCCTACAACGTCGGACGATATCTCGCGGCGTGCCTCGACTCCGTGCTCGCACAGACCTTCCCGGACTTCGAAGTCCTTGTCGTCGACGACGGGTCTGTCGATGACACGGCAGATGTACTCAGGGCATACGCTGCACAGGATTCCCGGGTGCGCGGGTTCAGAGGGCCCAATCGCGGCGTGTCGCACGCGCGCAACGTGGCGATGACACAGGCGAGAGGCCGATACTTCGCGCTGCTCGATGCCGACGACCGCTGGGCGCCGACCTGGCTCGAGGCCATGGTGCAGCGTCTCGAACGCGAGCCGGACGTGGCGATCGTGACGGGGAATGCGGTGAACGACGGCGGCGGTGCGCTGGATGGACGGCCCGTGCGACCGTGGCCAGCCGAACCGCGGACCTTGCGGTTCCTCGACCTCGTCACGCACGAAGATTCGGTGTTCATCATGGCGCTCTTCCGGCGGGCCGTCTACGAGCGGATCGGCGGCTTCAACGAGCGGCTGTATCGCAGCGAGGATTACGACTTCTGGCTGCGAGCCGCCGCGGCCGACCTCCGGATCGTCACCCACCCTGAGCCGTTGGGGTGGTACCGGCGTCGACCGGATAGCGCGTCAGCAGACCAGGCGGCCATGTTCGCCAGCATCAAGGATGTGCTGGTGCGAGCGAGGTCCTTCCGCCACACCCCTCGCGCCGATGAGCTCGCCGCGATCGACCGGAAGCTCGACCAGCTCGCCTCCGAGAGCCTGCTGCACTCCGCCAAGCGGGCGCTGTTGCGCCGTCGGTACTCGGAAGCGCGTTGCCACTTTTGGGAACTGTATCGTCGCGGAAAAGGACTTCCGTATGCGGCGATGGCACTGGCGCTGCCCCGCAGCCTGTGTGGTCCGCCTATCACGCACGACTCCGCGCCCGCGAGAGACAGGCGGCGCTGCGTCGAGGCGGGGAGCGCCTGCCTGCCTGAACGGCAGAGGGTCTCGGCTCTGTGCGGCGCAGCGGTGTGGCCCGTTCGTCCGCGGCAGAAGCGAAGCGCTGCGGCCAGCAGGGCTCGCATCTTGCTGAGGCGACCCGGCGTGATCAGCTCAGCACGGGTCGTCAATCTCTTCGCCTGGTTCCTCGTCGCGGTCGGCGCCGCCTTCGCGGGCCAGACCTCCAAGGCGAACACCGTGACGGTCCCTGCGGGCGGCGACCTCCAGGCGGCACTGGACGGCGCTCGCCCCGGCGACGTCATCTCGCTCGAACCCGGTGCGACCTTCGTAGGCAACTTCGTGCTTCGCACGCAGGCCGGAACGGATCGGCCCGTGGTGGTCCGTACGGCGGGCGCCGAGGCGGTCGCGTTCGGCCAGCGGATGACGCCGGAAAGGGCAGACACTCTGGCGCGTCTGCGGTCGCCGAACTCGATGCCGGTCCTGTCCACTGCGCCTGGGGCGCGAGGCTGGCGGATCGAACTGCTGGCGTTCGACGCGAACCGCGGCGGAGCCGGTGACATCATCGCGCTCGGGGACGGATCGAGCGCACAGCGCTCGCTGGCCAGTGTCCCCTCGGACATCACGCTGGACCGCCTCTATGTTCACGGGGACACGCGGGAGGGACAGAAGCGCGCGATAGCCCTGAATGCGGCACGCGTGGTCATTTCGAACTCCTCGATCGTGGACATCGCCGCGGTCGGGCAGGACTCGCAGGCGATCGCGGGCTGGAACGGTCCCGGGCGGTACACGATCGAGAACAACACGATCGAAGCGGCCGGCGAGAACATCCTCTTTGGGGGCGCGGATCCGTCGATTCCGCAGCTGACGCCCGAGGACATCGTGATCCGCCGCAACCACATCGCGAAGCCGCTCGCGTGGCGCCAGCCGGGCACGCGCTGGCAGGTGAAGAACCTGCTGGAACTGAAGAACGCACGCGCCGTGCGGATCGAGGAGAACGTCTTCGAGCACAACTGGGCGCAGGCGCAGTCGGGCTATTCGATCCTGCTGACGGTGCGGAACCAGGACGGGGGCTGTCCCTGGTGCGAAGTGCGCGACGTTCAGTTCGTGCGCAACACCGTGCGCGACGTGGCGGCGGCATTCCAGATCCTCGGCACCGATTACCTCAAGCCGTCCCGGCAGACGACGGGCGTCGTCATCAAGGACAACGTCATCGCGGGATTGGACGGGCCCGCGTGGGGTGGCGACGGATACCTCCTGCAGATGACCGACGGTCCGCGTGACGTCGTGCTCGATCACAACACGGTGATCCAGGGACGTTCGAGCGGCATCGCGAAGGTCGACGGCCGGGTCGACGGGTTCGTCTTCACGAACAACCTCGTCGCGCACGGCGCGTACGGGATCATCGCGAGCGCGCGTGCGCCGGGGAATGACAGCATCCGCAACAACCTGCCGGGCGCGCGGATTGTGGGCAACGTGATCGCGGGGGGCAATCCGGCGTGGTATCCCTCGGGCAACCTGTTTCCATCGGTCGACGAATTCCGCGCCCAGTTCGTTGATGCGGCGGCCGGGGACTTCCGCCTGCAGCCGCAGAGCCCGTGGACGAAGCAGGGGACCGACGGGCGGCCCCTCGGCGCCGACCTGCGGGCGCAGGCGCGCAACCCCGCCAGCGCCAGACCCTGACGCGCCGCTTCACTTGCGCATCGAGATGACGCGTATGCCGGCGAAGGCGTCAAGGGCGCGCGTCCGCCGCAGCAGGGCCGCGTCGATCCGGTAGAGCGGCATCACGAACCGCTGCAGCAACGGCACGACCTGGACGAGGTTGATGAACGGCAGCGAGAATGCGCGAGACCTGTACTCCCGGAATGCCGACGCGAAGGCGCGCAGCTCCGGATCGGTGAGCGGTCGCTCGTAGTCCGACACTTCTTCGGACCGGTAGGGAATCCACGAACGCACCATCCGGAGCAGGCGCGAGTTCCTGACGGGCTCCTGGAAGACCGCGATCCCTCCCGGCTTCAACACCCTGTGGATTTCGCTCGCGGACCGCGCGAGATCGAGGTGGTGCAGGATCGCGATGCCCATGACCGCGTCGACCGAGTTGTCGGGCAGCGGAATCTCGTGCGCGGAGGCGGCGAGGAACGTGGCACGGCTCTCGACGCCGTGGAGGCTGAGCCGCTGGCGTGCGAGCGCGAGGAGATCGTCCGAGACGTCGAGCCCGATCACCCGCGCGCCCCGGACGGCGAGCGGCAGCGAGTTCTCGCCGTTGCCGCACCCGTAGTCGAGCACGGTCCTGCCGGACACGTCACCGATGACGTGGAACGCGTACTCGAGCGGGAATGCGGTGTCGGCCGGCGGCGCGAGGTATCGCTGGAGGTTCCACTCGGTGGTCCGAAGGCGGGCGGCAGGCGTGTGCCTCGCTTCGACGGCGCTCCGCTCGATCTCCGCCGCCTCCCACGCCCGGATGTCTCCGGAAGGGACCGTCACTGTCGCTGCGGCAGCCGGACTCGCGTACTGATTCTGGTCCATGACGTATCGCCTCCGAGCACCGCCATGAACACGCGGCCTCGCGAATCGCGCGAGCGCGTGTGACCCTGTGCGGTAACGCGCCGCGCTCGTGCAAACAGGGGACCAGCAGGGAGGCGACCGGGGAACAGCAGGAGGCGACCTCTTCGCCCGGCAGCCCGACGGCTGAGCAGGCGAAGAGGCCAGTCGGAGGGTTACTTCACGCCTGCGGTGGCCGCACGTACGGCGTCGATGTTGGCACCGGCGTCGGCGCCATCGAGGGCGGCATTGCGATATAGGCTCGAGGGGGCCAGATGGTAGTCGCCACCTTTCAGGTCGACGAAGCCAACTGCATCCATGTTCGCGGGATAGAAGTTGCCCGTCGGGTAGTAGCCGGGATTCGAGCCGGCCCACACGCCCCGGAGGAACATCGACCCTGGGAAGTAGGTCTTGATGGTGCCGTTCCCGGGAGAGGCGCCGCCGCCCATGATTGCCCAGGCGTTATCGGGGGCGATGTTGTTCGTCATCGTGAACTGCTGGACCGGATTCGTGTCCGCGTAGAGGACGGACGAGCCCGACTGCAGGATGGTGTTGTGATCCACGGTGATGTCGACGCCACCGTTGATCAGCATGAACCGGCCGTCGCCGCCCCAGTTCGCGCCGCTCACGTCCTCGAACAGGTTGTTGCGGAACACGAAGTGGCCCGACGTGCCGCTCGGGAACCGGTAGTCCTTGCCCAGGATGTTGATGGCTGACGCCACGTGCCGGACGATGTTGTTCGTGAAGGTCAGGTTCTGCACGACGCTCCACGGCGCGTAGCCATCCTGACTGCGGCCCGTGAAGACGAGCGCGTACCCCGACTGGGCCGCCAGCCAGTTGTTCTCGAACACGTTGCCGTCGATTGTGACGCGCTGCGCGTTCTTCAACTCGAAGAGGTTCTTCACGTTGATGCTGCTGTTGGACCGCCAGGCGAGCGGCTTCGTGACGTAGTTCCGCGTGAAGCTGAGGTCCGACGGAATCAGGTCCACGATCGCCGGGTCGGCGCCGCCCAGCAGGAAGTTCTCGGACGCGGCCTCGAGGTAGTTGTTCGTCACCGTATACGGCCCTGGTCCGTTCCAGCCGGCAATCGCCTGGGAGTCCTGCCCGACGTACCAGATGTTCGCGATGTACGAATCGCGGATCGTGGTCGACGCGCTGTTCAGGCCGATGCCGCGCTTCTGGCCGCTCGCATCGCCGTGGACGTAGACGCGATCCACCACGATGTCGTGCGGCACCATGGCCAGTGAGTTCTGCGCGTTCGACCCGTCACCGAGGCTGATGACTTCGCCATACCCGCCGACGTTCGCCGCGAAGTCGAGCAGCTGGATGACGTAGTGATGCGCATAGGCCTCCGTAGCCAGCGCCGCAACGGTATTCGGGGACTTGAGTCTGGCCAGGCTCGTGGCAGCCGCGGGGGTGATCCGCGTCCCCGCTGGAACCGGATCCGCGATGTCTGTGCGGATGGTGACAACGCTGGACCCGGTCTTCGCGGGGAGCGTGAAGTTGCCAACGAACGTCGCGCCGGCCTGGAGGAGCAGGGTGTCGCCAGGCTGCGCCGCATTGATCGCGGCCTGCAGGTCGTCGCCCTGCTTCACGATCACACGACGCGTCGCCGGCGTCGGCGACGTCGTGTCACCGGTCGTCGAACCGGTTGAGGGCGTGCCCGTCGTCGGTGTCGAGCTGCCGGGCGTGGTCCCGGTGTTGCCGCTGGGTCCGGTGACCGTGGGCACTGGGGCCACGATGACGGAGCCGAGGTTGAAGCCACCGGTGTCGACGTAGATCGTGAGGACCTGCGTGCCTGCTGCCAGGGCGGCGGTCCAGTTCAGGTCGCGCCACGTCTGCCATCCACCAGTCGCCGGGACCGGCTGCGTCGCGGTGCTCACGGTGCCGACCTTCAAGTGCATCAGGCCGCTGGTATACGGGGACGCGACCTTCGCCGTGATCGCGTAGTTGCCCGCGGTCGTGACGTTGACCGTGTAACTCACCCACTCTCCATCGGCGGTCCACCCGATGTCGCTGCCGCCCAGGCTGCTGGCCTCGAGGTCCACGCCGCCGGTGCGGACGGCACCGCCGTCGTTACCTGCGGTGGTGTCGTGGTACGCGATGCCCTCGTCTCCGAGGTCATAGCGACTCACGTCGATCGTGCCGGGGAGCGCGATGGGCGCACCCGTGAAGGGCTGCGGCGTCGCGGGGGACACGCGGAACCAGTTCAGGTTGCCGACGGCACCGCTCGCGCCATTCGCATCGAAGACGATGCGGATCTGCTGAGGGCCTCCGTCGAGGGACACCATCTTCGCGATCGTCTGCCAGGTCTGCCAGCTGCCTGTGGCAGGGATCGTCAGGGGGCCGGTCACATCGACGCCCGCGACCTCGACGTGGAATGTGCCGCCCGCGGCCGGGGACGCCACCCGCGCCTCGAAGCGGTAGGTGCCGGGAGCCGGCACGGTCACGTCGTACACCAGCCACTCGCCCGGAGCGATCCAGCCGACGTCGTAGCCACCTTCGGAAGCCGCCTCGATGTCGACCGCCGTGGTGCGATACGCGCCGCCGGCATTCACCGCGTCGACGTCCTTGTAGGCGAGCCCGGCGCCGCCATTGTCGAAGTCCTCCGCTTCCACCGTGCCCGGGAGGGCGAACGGCACGGCGTTGAACGGCGTGGCTGCAAGCACCGGGGTCGAGGCACGCGGCACGATGGTCGAATCGCCCAGGACCTGTCCCGGCGAGGTCTTCAGGTAAGTGACCGGGGACAGCACGACCTGATCGAGGCGCACGCCGTCCTCACGCGTCTGGATGCGAATCGTGTGCATGCCGCTGGTGGTGAACGCCACGACCGGAGCCTGGGACAGCCAGTACGCGCCGTCGACCCAGCCCCAGCCGCTGAGCACTGCGCCATTGGCGCTCTGCAGGTTGAGGGTCAGGCCGCTGGTCGAACCGAGCGCATACACCCCCGCGCCGTTCGCACCCGCGTCGGAGAACTGGGCGAACACGGAGTCGTTGTACTTGTTGTCGTTGCCGGCGCGCAGGCGCAGCCACACGTGATACGGTGTGCTGGCTGGCGCTGTGAAGGTGAACTCGACGTAGTCGGTGGGACTCGCGAGCGGTGCGTTCGTCGAGGACCAGCCCTGATCCGTGCTGACCAGTGCCTGGCCACGCGCGGCCGTCGTGTCTGCTGTTCGCGCCCAGTTGCCGGCGAGTTTCACCGCGTCGGTCGCGTAGAGGACCACCTCGGGCGCCGCGGCCCTGGCCGGCGAGGCCGCCAGCATCAGGCAGGCACACGCCGCCCACACACCCCTGAGGGCTTCTTTCCGCATTGTCGTTACTCCGTGCTCGGTATGAGGACCGCCAGCGGCCAGAGCCGCTGCTGGCGCACTCATGGGGCAACGGGACGACCAGCGGGAAGAGGCAGGACGTTCTGGCGACAGGTGGTGCAGAACGCTCGAGGTCGGCGGCGCACGGATCTGAAACGTCGATCACGATCCTGTCGCGTCGGTCGCGTCGACAACGGCTGGGTGACCGGAAAACGTATCAGGTCAGTTCACGTACACCGCGTCGGGCCACAGAACCGTGGCTTCTGTGCAGGTTTTGTATCTCAACACAACTCAACAGTTATCTTTACGTACGTTGAAATTCGCCTGATAACTTCAAGGTTTCGCACTCGAGCTGAGCGTCGGCGCGTAATCCTTACGATACGGCTCAGTTGTGAGTCTGTGCACGGCCGTGCGCGTCTCTCGCGAAGGCGCGGGAAACCTGTGAGAAAGCGCATGTCCCCGTGGTGGTCCTCCACTTGCCCTTTCCAGGGCGGCTCGGCTCGTACCCGACCTGGGCCGGCCGAATTTCCTGAAATCAGTTCCTCGTCGCTGAATCGCCTGGACGGCGCGCACTCGAGCGCTGCGCCCGACGCGAGCGCGGAGTGTCCGGCGGGGAACCGTGTGTGTGCCGACGGAGGGCAGATGTTGAAGCGAACGTGGCTTGGTGTGATCGCGGGCTGCGCCATGGCGATCGGGAGCGCGGCGACAGCCGCCGCACAGGACATCGTGCTGTACACGTCCGATGTGACCGTAGCCCAGGGCAATTGGGGCGCGGTTTCGGACGCCGGTGCGGCTGGCGGCCAGCGCATGACGAGCAACGACAGCGGATGGTCGTCGCCCAACGCGGCGCTCGCGAATCCATCCGACTACTTCGAGGCGACCTTCACCGCTCCCTCGTTCACGACGTACCACGTCTGGCTGCGGATGCGCGCTGGCAGCAACTCCAAGTGGAACGATTCCGTGTGGGTGCAGTTCAACGATGCGGCCGACCCGAATGGGTCCGCGGCGTACCGCATTGGCACGACCGACGCGCTGCTGGTCAACCTCGAGCCGTGCAGCAATTGCGGCGTGTCGAACTGGGGATGGGCGGACAAGGGCTATTGGGTGTCCCAGAGCGCGCTGGTGATGTTCGGCGCCCGCGGCACTCACACCATCCGCGTGCAGACGCGTGAGGACGGCGCGCAGATCGACCAGATCGTCCTGAGCCCGGCCACCTACCTGAATCGCGCACCGGGACAGGGCTCCAACGACGCCACAATCCTGACCCACAACAATGGATCGGCGACCGGCACGACGAGCGGTGGGACGACCTCCGGATCGACCGGCACCTCGACCCCGTATCTCGGGTCGCCCGTGAACCTGCCCGGCACCGTCAACGCGCAGGACTTCGACAACGGTGGTGAAGGCGCTGGCTATCACGACACGTCGAAGGGGAACAACGGGGGCGCGGACCGCTCGGGCGACGTCGACATCGAGCCGAGCAGCGACGGCGGCAACAACGTCGGCTGGATCGAGGGTGGGGAGTGGCTGAACTACTCCGTCAACGTGACCACGTCCGGCAACTACACCGTGCAACTGCGAGTCGCGTCGCCCAGCGGCGGCGGTTCGATGCACGTCGGCTTCAACAAGAGCAATGTCTGGACGGCCGCCTCGATTCCCGCGACCGGAAGCTGGCAGACCTGGACGACGGTGAACGTGCCGGTGACTCTGACGGCTGGCACCCAGCTGCTCACGCTTGGGTTCGACACGGCGGGCTTTAACATCAACCGCGTCACCGTGGTGGCCGCCGCGGGTGGCCCCACCGGCGGCACGACCGGTGGGACCACCACCTCAGGGTCGCCGACCCCCTACAACGGCAACGGCGCCGCGATCCCGGGCACCATACAGGCGGAGGACTTCGACAACGGCGGCGAGGGCGTGGCGTATCACGACGCGTCCGCGGGCAACAGCGGTGGCGCCTATCGCAGCACCGACGTGGACATCGAGTCTAGCGCGGGAGGCGGCTACAACGTCGGCTGGACCGCCGCGGGTGAGTACCTGAACTACACGGTGAACGTCGCCAGCGCGGGCAGCTACACGGTGCAGCTGCGGGTGGCGACCCCCAGCAACGGTGGCCTGCACGTCGGCTTCAGCACGTCCAACGTGTGGAGTGCCGTCTCGGTTCCGTCGACGGGCGGGTGGCAGGCCTGGACGACCGTGAACGTCCCGGTGACGCTCGTGGCCGGGCGCCAGCTGCTGACCCTCATGGTCGACTCCGGTAGCGTCAACTTCGACAGCGTCACGGTGACGGCGGGCAGCGGCAGCGGTAGCGGAAGCGGCTCCACGCCGGCGCCGAGCAACAGCGGCGGCAGCTACACGACGAGCGGCTCGTTCCGCATGATGACCTGGAACATCCAGCACGGCACCAACGCCAGCGGCGCCTACAACCTGACGGCACAGGCGCAGTTCATCGCCAGCCAGAAGCCGGATGTCGTTGCGCTTCAGGAAGTGGAGACCTGGGACGAGAACCAGCCGCAGCGGCTCAAGCAGCTGCTCGAACAGTACACGGGGAACTCGTGGACCGTCGTCTGGGCTCCCGTCATCAATGCCGCCGGCACCGAGGGGAACGTGATCCTGACACGGCTGCCGGTCTCCGCCCAGAACACCTTCCAGATGCACGCGACGAGCGACTACAGCATCATGTATGCGAACCGCGCGGCCGCACAGGCGACCGTGAAGGTCGGCAACGTCGACGTCAACGTCTTCTCGACGCACCTGGATTACTACAGCACCAGCTACCGGACGATCCAGGAGCAGCAGCTCATGACCTGGGCGCTGAACTTCGGCGGCCCTCGGCTCATCGGCGGCGACTTCAACTCGTGGTGGGGCGAGTACTGGATCACGAACATGCAGACCCAGTACACCGACACGTGGCAGGACTACACCGGCAGCAACCAGAACGGCTACACGGTCAACAACGCCGTGCGGTTCGACTACATCTTCCGCTCGATGGACGGCGGCTGGCGTGTGACCCCGACCAACTGCTGGGTGCCGGTCACCTCGCTCTCGGACCACAACCCGGTGATCGCCGACTACCGGGTGCAGTAAGGGACGTTAGAAGTTAGAAGTCAGACGTGAGAAGTCAGAGCTCAGAATTCAGCATTCTGAGTTCTGGCTTCGGAGCGCCGGCCCGCTGCGGTCGAAGCCGCAGCAGGAACGACCGGTAGCGCGCTCGAGTGGCCGCATCGAACCCGATCGTCACCAGCCCCACCAGATAGACTACGCCGACCAGTGCGCCCTCCGCGACAACGCCCACCAGATGGTCAGGGGGCATCAGCATCCGTAGCGCAGCGCACGTCGCGGCGGCCGGCATTGCCGCAATCAGCGGCGGCAGCGCCACCTGCCGCAGCAACGCTCCCGGCTTGACGCCTGCCTCCCGGCACGCGACCGGCAGCAGCACGCCGAGGTTCGCAATCAGGATCGGCACCGCCGTGCCGATCGCCACGCCGACAAGCCCCACCAACCGGATCAACACGACGCTGAGCGCGAGGTTGGCCAGGGCTTCCGCGAGCGCGGTGAATGCGACGAGGCGATGCTTCCCGGTGCCGAGCAGCAGGTTCCCCAGGGGACCCTGTCCCACGAGGACGATGCCGGTGAGCGCCAGCACGTACAGCGGCACGACCGCTGCCTCGAACCCCGGCCCCATCCACGTCCGCACCAGCGGTTCACCGAAGCCGATCAGACAGACGGTCACGCCTCCGACCAGCACGAGCGCAATCCGGGTCCCCTCGATCAGCAGACCGCGAAGGGCTTCGCGCTGGCTGGCTGCGCCGAGGCGAACGACAACCGGAAACAGCAGCGAGTTGAACTGCACGCACAGCTGCCGTTGATAGTCGGCCAGCCGCAGCGCCACCGCGTAGATGCCCACCGCTGTGGTCCCCAGCACTCCGCCAACGACGATGTTGTCGAGGTTGAAGCCGATCTGGATGGCGACATCGATGAGGAACAAGTAGATGCTGAACGCGGTCACGTCGCGAACGATCGTGCGGTCGAACAACGATCGACGGATGCGCATCTCGGGGAACGCACGCCGCGCGGTCCACGCATACGCGCCGTAGCTGGCGAGGCCGACCGCCGTCGTGGCGCTCACGAGCGGCACGAGCCCGCCACCGTTGACGAGCACCAGCACCGTGGCCACCGCGTTCGCCACCGACACGACCAGCGCGACCATGTTGTTCAGCGCGAAGCGCTGCCGCGCCGTGGTCACGGCCCCGAACACCGTCATCGGGAAGCCGACGGCGATGCGCACGCCCATGATGCCGAGTAGCTGCTGCGCGCGCACGATGTCAGCCGGCGGCAGGTTGGGGAAGTGCGGGATGACGAGGAACGTGATGCCGACGACGCCCACGCCAGCGAGGCACCCGAGCACCGCGTAGACCAGCACGAACGTGCTGAGGACCCGGTTCACGCCGTCCAGATCACGACGCGCGTCAGCTTCAGCGATGTGGCGGACGAGACCGCTCCCGTACCCGAGATCCAGCAGCTGGAAGTAGTACGTGAACGAGGCGACAAGCATCCAGAGCCCGTATTCGGCCGTGCCGAGGTGCCGCACGGTGAACGGCATGAGGAACACGCCGATCGCGATGTTCGCGATCAGCAGCGTGTATTTCGTCGCTGTGCCGGTGAAGAGTGTCCACGCGAGCGACGGGGGTGCGCCGGTCGGCGAGGGCTCGGGGGCGTGGCCGGGATCAGCCGCAGAAGGGGTCGGGAGCATGGCCGCTAACCGTTGAGCATGAACCGGGCCAGCACACCTCAGTTGCGATGCGCGTTGAGGCGCGGGTCGGTCGCGAACTCCTCGAGGAGCACCGGAATCAGGCGCTCGGTGAATTGCGCCGCGCCGGTTTCGTTCAGGTGAAAGCCGTCGCGGTAGAGATTCGCGCCGAAGGTGCCCGAGGTCACGGGCCTGAGCACGGCGACGTGATTCGCGTCGGCTGCCGCCATCAATGCGTCGGAGCCATCATCGGGGTTGAGCAGGGGCGGGACGAGGAGCACGAGCTGTGTGCCGTGCGCCTCGGTGACCGCGCGGAGACGGGCGATCCGCGACGCGAGGACCGGCTCGATGTCCTGCGTCACCATGGGCCTGTGGTCGACCGCACTCGACATGTTCATGAAATCCGCCAGGTCCGGCATGATGTGCCGCAGCACGAAGGTCCGCATCTCGGTGCGTGCACCCCAGAACTTGCTCACGCCCGCAAACAGCAGCCCGCTCGCCTGTGTGGGATGCATCCCGAGATCGAGCGCCACGCGTGGCAGGTCGCTCCGACTCATCATGTACTGCGCCGAGTAATCGCCTCGGATGTTCGGGCTGAGCCAGTGGCCGGTGCCGAGCATCACCAGCACGATGTCCGGTCGCGCGCCCTCATTGAACAGTCGTCGCAGCCCATAGAGCCAGTCGTAGTAGACGGTCTGTTCGACCATGTACCGCCGTGCATCGAAGCGGTCTCCGAGCGACCCGCGCAGCCGCTCGAAGTCGACCCCCTCGTCCAGCAGCGAGTTGCCGATCACGAGGAGATGGCGCCCGTGCACGCCGTCCTGACCGATGCGGACGGCCGACCGGTACTCCGCGACCATTCGCCGCTGGATCTTGCTGGCGCGATCGAGCCCGGTGCGAGCCACGACCTCGAGCCCGCCGGCCACGAGGGCACAGCCGATTGCCAGCGCCCATGTCGCGCGCCGCAGCCGCGCATGCCGCTCGCCAATCGTCAGCGGCCGCGCGCTCGACGTGTCAGAAACGGAAGTAGATGAACGCATTGAGCTGGTTTGCCGCCAGGACGGCCACGAGGCTCATCAGCCCTACGCCAACAGCCACGCGCCGTGTGTCCACCGCGTGCTCGAATAGATACTCCTCGCCGCGTCGCTCGTTGATCAGGTCCATGACGAACAAGGGGATGGAAAAGATCGCGAGGAACCGCAGCGCGATGCCGTATTCGGGCGCCCACGCCAGCACGGTCAGGCCGCGCAGCATCGCGAACGCCGCGTGCACGCTCTCGGCGCGGAAGAAAATCCACGCGAGGCAGACGAGATGGAAGATCGCGACACGGGCCACCCAGGGCCTGAGCGTCAGCAGGCTGTCGCCCGCTGTCACGTCACGGCTCGTGGCCGGCGTCGTCTCCCGTCGCAGGTGCCCGGTCGTCCGTGTCACTGCCCGTTCGATCGCGAGCCAGCCGCCGTGGATGCCGCCCCAGACCACGAACGTCCAGTTCGCACCGTGCCAGAGCCCGCCGAGCAGCATCGTGAGCAACAGGTTGCGGTACGTCATCGCCTCGCCGTGGCGATTGCCGCCGAGCGGGATGTACAGGTAATCCCGCAACCAGGTGCTGAGGCTGATGTGCCACCGACGCCAGAAGTCCTGAAGGCTCGTCGCGAGGTATGGTTGCCGGAAGTTCACCATGAAGTGGAACCCGAGCAGCTGCGCGCTGCCGCGGGCGATGTCGCTATAGCCGCTGAAATCGCCGTAGATCTGCCAGGCGAACGCGTACACGCCGAGCAGGGTGGTGGCGAGGTTCGGATGTCCGAGTCGGCCCGAGAACGCGGCGTCGGCAATCAGCGCGCAGTTGTCGGCGATGACGGTCTTCCGGAACAGGCCGGACAGGATCAGCATCAGCCCGCTGAAGAAGCGCTCCTGGTCGAACGTCCGCGGGGCCTGCACCTGCGGGAGCAGGTGGTCCGGCCGCTGAATCGGGCCCGCAATCAAGTGCGGGAACAGGCTGATGAACAGCGCGTACTCGATGAGCGAGTCCGCCGGCTCCAGCTTCCGGTGGTACACGTCGACGATGTAGGCGACCTCCTGGAACGTGTAGAAGGAGATGCCGGGCGGCAGCAGGATGCGGAGGGTCGTGACCGGCACTTGGTGGAAGCCAAGGCTCTCGAGGACCGTTGCGAACGAGTCGACGAAGAAGTTGAAGTACTTGAAGGCGGCGAGGAAGCCGAGGTTGACGACAAGCGAGACGGTCAGCAGCAGTCGGCGCCGACGCTGGTCTTCAGACGAGGCGATCGCGCGCGCGCAGTAGTAGTCCACGACCGTCGAGGCCGCAATCAGGCCGAGGAACCGCACGTCCCACCAGCCGTAGAACACGTAGCTCGCTGCGAGCAGCATCCGGTTCTGGCTGCGCCAGCCCAGTCGCCAGTAGAGGAAGACGACCGCCGCGAGGAAGAACGCGTAGACCGGTGTGTCGAAGAACATGCCTCAGTTCCTCATCAGCCGCTCGTCGCTGCCGACGCGTGGTGCTGCCTGCGGCAGCGCGGCGGGCGCGCGACGGACCGAGCGGGACCAGCACTCCGAGAAGAGGCCGACGTACTGCAGCGTCTTCAGTTCCTCGATGAGCAGCGCCAGCGAGTCGGTGCGGCCGATCGTCTTCGCGTATCGCATCACCTGCGTCGCCGCCTGCCTGTAGAGGAAGCGGGGTACCCCGCCGATGCGCGGCACCTTCTTCAGATCGAGGTCTGGAAACAGGTCGGCCAGCATCAACGCGTTCGTCTTGCCGTGCCAGTAGAACCACTGGCGGAAGTACTTGCGCGTCAGGCGCGAGGCGGGCACGTAGTGCCGAACGGCAACGCGCGGATCGTAGTAGCCGCGATACAGTCCGTGGCGCCGCAGTCGCACGAAGATCTCGTGGTCTTCACCGGAGATCAGCGTGTTGTTCACCTTGCCCAGGTCGGTGCGCCAGCCACCGATCGTGAGCAGGGCGGACCGGGCGAACGACAGGTTGGCGCCAATCGGCAGCCGCTGACTGTGGCTCTCGGGCAGGTAATCTGCCGGCTCGTCGCCGTAGTCGACGATCGCCAGCGGTCCCCAGATGTCCTGCGCCCGCGCGGTGAGCAGTTCCGGCGGCGGCACCGATCCCCATCGGGGGATGACCTTGCCGAAGACGAACGTCAGCGGCTCCTTCGTCCGGAACGCATCGACGATGCGGACGAGCCACTCGTCGCTCGGCAGCACGTCATCGTCCGTGAGCGCGATGACGTCTCCCTGTGCGTGTGAGAGGCCCAGGTTCAGCGCGAAGCTCTTGCCCTGGCGCGTCTCCCGCAGGCCGATGACCGGGAACGGGCCGGTGCGGGCGGCCTCGTCGATGACCAGCGGTGTGTTGTCGGTGGAGTTGTTGTCGACGACCAGGATCTCGACGGTGCAGTCCGCAGGTGGCTGCAGCGTCTGCAGCTTCAGCATGGTCTCGCGCAGCAGGCGTGCGCGGTTGTACGTGCAGATGAGCACCGAGACAGAGCGGACGTTCATACGTGTCGTGCCGGGTTGGAGATGGTGCCCGTGCGCACCATGCCGAAGCGCGCGGCGGCGTAGCCGGCCGCGAACGCGGAGTCGAGCGCTCGGTCGACGGCCGAGGGCAGGCGCCCCCGCATGGCGGAGGCACAGGCGGCGGCGATGCCGGTCGAGAACTGCCGGAGCAAGTACGCTGGCCGCAGGTGACCGCCCTGCGAACGACGGTCGTCGTCCATCGTGGCGTTCGTGATCCCTGACCAGAAGAACCAGCGGAGGAAGTAGCCCAGGCGCATCCGCTCGGCCGGCACCCAGTGCGACACGATCGCATCGGGCTGGTACCACGCCTCATGGCCCGCGCCCTGGACGCGCTCGCAGAGTTCGTGGTCCTCGCCGGACAGCAGCGTGCCCCGCAGCTTGCCAAGGTGCGGGGCATAGCCCCCAAGGTCGTCCAGCACGGACCGACGCAGCGCCATGTTGGCGCCGAGCAGCGTGCGCGCGCCAAGACGCTGCGGGGTCGTCCCGTAGTCGAGCAGCCCGAGCGGTGCGCCCAGGCGGCTATGGCTGGCGAGGGCCAGCCAGCGCGGCGCCCGGCGCTCCCATCGAGGGTGCACCGGACCGCCAGCGAGCGCTACCTTCGGATGGAGGAACGCCCGCGTGAGCGCGAGCAGCCATCCGTCTCCAACATTCACGTCGTCGTCCGTGAACACGATCAGGTCGCCGGTCGCGGCGTGAAGCCCGGCCGCGATGGCGTGTGACTTCCCGGGTGTGGGCTCGTACAGGCGCCGAAGGGGAACGGGGAACTGGCAGGCGTGTTGGTCCACGACCGCTGCCGTGTGATCCGTGGAGCCGTTGTCGACGATCAGGACTTCGTCCCCTGAACCGTACGGTTGCTGCGCGAGATGCCGCAGGCACTCGTCGAGCAGCGCGGCCCGGTTCCACGTGGCGATGACGACGCTCGCAGAGGGCATGGGTCGGATCAATTCGCCTCGGAGACGAATGGACGTGGAGCCGCGGCGCGGGCAGCGCGCAGGCGCTCGGTCGCAAACCACGCTTCGCGCACGTAGCCGGCAAACCAGCACAGGCGACCGGTCGCGCTGAAGCGGGCTGCCGGGGCGCGTCGGATGGCTGCCAGCAGCAAGGACATGACGTCCCCCGCCGCCTGGCGCCACAGGAAGCGCGGCACGCCGAGGAGATGCGGCACCGCGCTCTCGTAGGCGGCATCCAGGCGGGCGACGTCACGGCCGTTCTGGTGCAGCCATCGACGGAAGTACGATCGATCGAGCCGCTCCGACCCGACGCGATGGTGCACCACGGCTGTCGGCTCATACCGTCCGCGATAGCCTGCCTGCAGCATGCGCAGGAAGAACTCGTGGTCCTCGCCCGTTCGCGCGGACCCGTCGAGCTTCCCGAGATCCAGCCGGAGGCCGCCGAGCCGTTCGACGACGGCACGACGGACCGCCATGTTTGCGCCGATCGGCACCACCTGGTGATGATCGGTGCTGATCGGCAGGCGTACGTCGCCGTTGTCGGGCACGGCAATCACCCCGTAGACCGATGGCGACAGCCACTCCGGCGGTTCGACTTCCCAGAGCGGCAGCACGCGACCCGCGACGAAGTCGACCGCCGCATCGTCGAAGGCGTCAGCAAGCGAGCGCAGCCACTCCTGCTCCGGCTGTACGTCATCGTCCGTGAGCGCGATGAGGCTGCCCTCGGCCATCGCGAGCGCCTGGTTGACGGCGGCGGACTTCCCGGGATCCGAGACGAAGAGGTAGCGGACGAGCGGCGCACCGACCTGCGCGGCCGCCCGCGCGACCACGTCGGCCGTGTCGTCGCTCGAGCCGTTGTCAGCCACGACGATCTCGAAGCGGCCGGCAGGCCAGTCCTGCACGAGCAGCGCCTCGAGCGTCTGCGCCAGCAGCGCGGCGCGGTTGCGCGTGGCGATGACGACCGAGAACGTGTGCACGGCGTCGCTCCTCTGCGTCTGCGTCATCGAGGCCGTCTCAGGGCTTCGACACGATGGTGCTGTCGTTCGTCACCGCACCTGGCGAGCGCGACAGGTAGGTGGACGGGCTGAGCACGATCTGATCGAATTGCACCCCGTCCTCGCGGATCTGAATCCTGAGCGTGTGCTGTCCGGCGTTGGCGAACGTCACCGTCGTCGGCTGTGACAGCCAGTAGGCCGTGTTCTGCCAGCCCCAGCCATTGAGGCTCGACCCCGTGGAGTCGGTGGCCAGGTTGACCAGCAGGCCCGACGTCGAGTTCATCGCGTATGCCGGCGCGCCATTGGCCAGCGCATCCGAGAACTGCACCCAGACCGCATCGTTGTACTTGCTGTTCGCGGTCGCCTTCAGGCGCAGCCAGATCGTGTACGGGGTGTTCGCGCCGGCGGAGAACGTGACGTCCACGTAGTCCGTCGGAGACGCGAGCGGGCTGTTCGTGTTCGCCACGCCGTTGTCCGGCGTCACCAGCTTCACGGAGCTGGGTGAGGCGGGATCGGTCGCGCTCGTCCAGCCACCATGCAGCGCATCAGCCGCGATGTCGGCGGCGTAGATGACGACGTCGGTTGCCGTCGGCGGCGGAGGCGGCGGGGGAGGCGGCGTGCCACCGGTGGTCACCGACACGTTGTCGAACGTCGACGTGTTCAGAACGTTCACGTCATGGCTGGTGACCGCGAGCCCCACATAGGCAGACGCCGGGATGGACGTGGTCGTGCTGCCGAGCGTGGTCCACGTGGACCCGTTCGCCGACACGGACGCCGTCACGGTGCTGCCGGAGCGCGACAGCTTCAGCCAGCCTGGCGCGCTCTGCGAGCCGTAGGTGATGAGCGTGGTCGCGGCGCCATTCGACGCGCGGGTCATGAACTCCACCGTGCCGCCCGGGGTGATGTCCAGCAGGACGTGCGGCGACGAGGCGGTGAGCGCCTGCCGCAGCATGACGCCGGCCTTCGCCCACTGATGCGTGTTCTGGATGGCCATCACACGCGCCACGATCTCCACGTCACCGTTCGTCGGCTGGTAGACGTACTGGAACGCGTCCGACGAGCCCCACACGTCCGCACCGGCGCCGGACACCGTGAACGCACCGTTGGAGTAGTTCGCGTTTCCGCCAAGCCCGGTGCTGCCGACGTCCTGGTTGGCCCACGGCGAGGGCAGTGATGGGGGAGGCGGCGGAGGCGGCGGTGCGCCATTGGTCGAGAGCGACACGTTGTCGAACGTGGACGTGTCGCGGGCCGCCGTGGTGTGGCTGTTCACCAGGAATCCGAACAGCGCCGACGCACTCATCGATGTCGTCGTGCTGCCCACCGTCGACCAGGCCGAACCGTTGGACGAGACGGAGCCGGTCACCGTGTTCCCGCTGCGCGACAGCTTCAGCCAGGTGGGGGTCGGCTGGGAGGCACCAGCGAGATACGTGGTCTGGCCGCCGGTCGCCGTGCGCGTCATGAACTCGACGCTGCCGTCCGGCCGCACGTCCAGAATCACGTGCGCTGCGCCGGGCGCTGTCGATTCGCGAAGCATCACGCCGGCCTTGGCGTAGCTGTTCGTGTTCTGCACCGACGCGACGCGGACGATCAGGTCGGCATCACCGTTGACGCTCTGGTACACGTAGCGGAACGCATCCGCGCTGCCCCAGATGTCGGCGCCCGCGCCGACCACCGTGAACACGCCGTTGGCGTAACTGGCGCTGCCTGAGAGGCCGACCGAACCGACGTCCTGCGATACCCACGGGGTCGGCAGCGCGCCGCCACCACCCGAGCCTGCGCCGGTCGTGAACGACTGCAGGGAGGACGACGCGACCATCGAGGGTTCGCGAGGCGTCGCATTCGTCCTGGCCACGACCTTCCAGTAGTAGGTCGCGTTGCCGGTCAGCGGCGATGACGGCGTGAACGAGTAGGTGTCAGGAGGGTCGTTCACGATCTGCGCGGGGACGTTGCCCACGAGCGGCAGCGAGTTGGCGTTAGTCCCGAGATAGACGTCGTAGCTGGTGGCGAACACCGCACGGTTCCACGTCAGCACCGGGGTCGTGGACACGCCGCTGGACCCAGATGACGGAGACACGGGCGACGGAGCATCCGGTCCTTGCGGCCGGAAATCCGCGAAGCCGGACGCATCGTTCCACATCGCCTGGAAACGGTCCTTGATCGCGGTGTAGATCGTGGGCTTCGCCGATGCCGGCATGAAGTAGTCGTGGTCCCGCTGCCACGCGGCCGCGTAGTTCGACGACGCGATGGTGGCGATGGCCGAGGTGATCAGCACCTTCATGTGCGTCAGCCCGGTGTGCGTGCGCATCTTCACCGGGATGCCGGCTGCCCAGAGCTTGTCGACGTTCGCGTGCGTAATCCAGAACTCCGGCCATTTCCGGTTCAGGTACTCATCTGGCTCGATGATCAGGCGGATGGGCACGCCCGCCGCCTTCCTCGCGAGCAGCGCGTTCGTGATGTTGTCGACGGTGAGCCGGTAAATCACGAAGTCGATCGCTGTCGATTCCTTGTTGATCTCGTCGACGAGACGGTTGTTGAACGACGGTCCCTGCCCCCAAACCATGTCGGACGGCATCGGGTAGTCCGGTTCGAGCCGGGAGGTGTTGATCACCATCGGCACAGGGTTCGGGTACTTGGTCCGGTAGTCCGAGCAGGCTGCCTCGCTCGCGCAGGCATCGTCCCAGTTCTTGAAGTAGGGCGGCGAGGGAATGAGGCTCTCCGGCTCAGATGTCGTATCGTTCCAGAAGCGGTCGAACTTCGTCTTGAACGCGTTCACCAGGGTGCTGTCGGTGGTGAAGAGCGTGATCTCGTCCTTGTAGTTCGATGAGGAGAACGGCGTCAGCTCGAAGGGCGTGTAGTTGGCGGACCCGAAGGCCACGAGGTTCTGGCCCGCGAAGATCGTCGCCTTCCAGTGATCGATCTCCGGGTACCAGGTCGGGTTGTAGCGCAACCTGATCGGCACCCCCTGGCTCGCGAGGTAGTAGAACGTGTTCTTCGTGTTCTGGTCGATCTCGAAGATCGATCCGCGATCGCCGATGAGTCGCACCTGCACGCCGGCCTTGAACCGGTTGAGCAGGGCGTTGTAGACGCTGCTGTCGGTGAGGTACCACGCCGACATGTCGATGCGGACGGTCTCCGCGTTGATGCGCTGGACGAGCTGCGCGGCGACGTCGTCTACGGCAGAGAAGTAGACCTGGTCCGCAGCCGCGGCCTGGCGTGGGGCGCCCACGGCGAGCAGCACGGCGAGCATCGCGACCATGCGGGAAGCGCGAGTGATGAGGCTAGTGATCACAGCAGTCCTCGAACGTCAAATGTGCAGAACGCAAACGAGTCACGGATGCCGGCGGCGGGATGCCGTCAGCACGAACCGATCCAGTGGTCGCTCATGAGATCGGAATCAGCGGCGCGAGCGCGGGTGCACGCGCGGGCGCCGCGCGTTCGGCGAGCCAGCCAGGGGCCGGCAGCGCCATGAGGTCGTAGATGCACTGCACGGCGCGCGCAGTGGCCGTACCCGGACAGTAGAAGAGGTCGTCGGCGACGCGCCGCCGCTCGGAGCGGTGCGCCGCAGGGTGATCCAGCCCCTCGCGTACAGCGCGGGCGATGTCGTTCGCCGCAGCGGCGACGAATGCCGCGCTGCGGAGCAGCCGGACCTTGTCGGGGTTGATCCGCGCGTGGCTGATCAGGTCGGGCACGTCCACGACCACGATCGGTCGATCGAGGAGCATGAACTCGAACCCGACGGAGCTGTGGTCGGTGATCAGCAGGTCAGCGGCGTGTAGCCACGGTGACGCGTCGGAGTCGCGGACGAGATGCGCGCCGGTGCGGGCGCACACCTCGTGCAGGGCACGGCTCCAGTCCACGCCGCCTGAGCCGCGGGTCGTCGCGTCGTACGAACGATCGTGCAGCTTCACGATCAGGTTTACACCAAGGGCAGCGACCGAGGAGACGATGCTCTCGCCGAGCTGGTTCAAGGACGAGTACGGCGACCAGGTCGGCGCGTACAGCACAGTGGGGCACCTCAGGTCGAGTCCAAGACGCGCCAGTGTCTCGGTCCGATTCAGGGACCCGTCGACGAGGCAGTCGACCTTCGGATAACCGATGAGCGCGGCCTGCGGCGAGTCGGCATCGACGATTCCGGCCTCGGCATAGCGGCGGAGTCGATCGCGGTTCGGGAACATCAGCCGATCGAACGTAGCGACGACCGGCGCGATGCGGACTGGTGCGTCCAGCCCGTACTTGCCCGCGACCCCGTGGAAGAAGTGGATGCGGGACGTGCGCCGTGGCAGCCACGTCATGTCCCAGAAGTCGGTGTTGATGTACGCGTCGAACTTGGTCCAGCGGACGCGCTCGGCTGGCACGACCCGGTCCGTGATGCCGGCCGCACCGAAAATGCTCTGCGCAGGCCACGTGCGGCTACAGCTCGTGAACCAGAAGTCCAGGCGGGTGTCCTGCCTGAGCTGCCGCAGCACGGGGCCGAACACCGCGAGGCTCATCGGAGAGGCCGCCTCGAAGAGCACACGCCTGGGGCCGTCCCCTCGTCGATGCAGCACATCGTCCATGCCGTGCGCGGTGCGGGTAACCGCGTGACGGAGCCGACGGTACCTCGTGTCGTGCAGGAGGTTCGAGGCCCGCGCGGTTGCGGGACGTGAGGGGGCGCCCTCACGAACCACCGCGACCGGCACCTCGACGTGGCTCACCTGATGGCGCTCGCCGATTCTGGCCCAGGCGGTGCGCTCCGCGTCCGCGCTGTCGAACGACGCATCGAACTGGCCTGCCTCGTCCAGGGCGGCGCGACGTACCGCAATCGTCGAGATCAGCGGACCAGCGGTCGGGCCTGTGCTGCCTGGAACATGGTCAGGGTGAATGGCCGCATCGAGCGGCACCGTGTCGGCGCTGTCGAGCAACGCCGCCGCCGGGGACGCGCAGCGCAGGACGTTGCCGAACACGAGCGCGACCTCCGGGTGCGTCTCGAGGTGCCGCACCTGCCGCTCGAGCTTCCGCGGCATCCAGAGGTGGCTGGGATCGAGGAAGGCGACGATGGAGCCGCGCGCCACGCGCAGCGCGGCATCCCACGCGCGGGCGCGGCCGGTGCGCGGCTGCCGGATGCACGTGACGCGGTCACCGAATGCGGCGACCCGGACGGCGGTATCGTCGCTCGACCCGTCGTCCACGACGATGAGCTCGAAGTCGCGGAAGGTCTGGGCCAGCACCGAATGCAGCGCCGCGTCGATCGTGCGGCCTGCGTCACACGCGGCGACGAGAACGGAAACCTCAGGCATGGCGGGCGCGGACGGTCACGGACTCCGGAAGAGCAACCGGGATGCCGAGCTGACGCGCTGTCATCCGGGCCTGCAACTTCAACATTCCGGTAATCACCGGGCGGTCCGTGGGAATGCGGGTGGCGCGGCGCCGAGGCCGACGGAAACGGTTTTCCCAGATTCGGCACGGAGCGCGCGTGCCGCGCGGAGCCTCGCCATCACCATCTCGCGACTGGCGACGATCAACGCGAGGAGGTAGTAGAAGGTCCAGTTGTACGCCACCGACGCGAACATGGAGCAGACGAGCCAGCCCACGAACCCCGCCGTCATGGCGACCGAGTGCGCCTGCATCAGCCGGCGATCCTCCGTGGGCATGACGGTTTCGAGGAGGTCCGCCCCGCCGCGGCGGCGCTCGATCAGCCGTCGCGTCGCGCGCGCCCCGAGCCCCGCGCTGACCACGAGAAAGACGAAGGGCACCAGGCCGAGCACGCCGGTCTCCGATGCGACCTGGATGGGGGCGTTGTGCGTCTCACGCCACGCCTCCTTGCGGTCTGGTGGGTTCCAGGCCTGGAAGACGCCGGCGCCCACGCCGGTCAGCGGCCGCTCGGCGAACGCTCGCAGCCCCTCTTTCATCACGGTCCAGCGCGCCTCGCGCGTGCCGGTGAACTCCTGCTTGTCCTTGCGGTCATCCACGATGCTGGCCATGCGTTCCCAGAACGTGGAGGGCATGAACGGGGTTGCGCACAGCACGGCGACGACCGCCATGGTGCCGAACCCGGGCCGGACCTTGCGGCCGAGCAGGACGAGCATGAGCAGCACGGCACCGAGGCCGAGGAATCCGCCGCGCGACTTCGTGAACACGACGGTCGCGAGCATCAGCGCGGCGCAGAGGGTTGCGAGGAGCCGCCATCCCGTGCCCGAGCGCTTCGACAGTGCGAAGACCGTTGCCGCCGGGAGGAACGTCACCATGTTCATCGCGAGGTCGTTCGGGTTGCCGAAGATGCCGCCGACCGGGCCGGCAAGGCGGTTCCCCTCGACGAGGTTCACGCCGCGCGCGTAGTCGATGACCGACCGTCCAGCGATGAATCCGCAGCAGATCACGATGAGCCAGGTGATCTGCTCGATGCGGCGGGGCGTCGTCAGCGTGTTCATCATCAGCACGAAGATGACGAGCAGCTTCAGGTAGGAGTCCGTGAAGAGGTTGAACGAGCCGCCCGGCCAGATCGAGAAGGGGACCGACAGCAGGATGGCGGCGCCAAAGGCGATGAGTCCGGTCGTCTCGGGCGTCACGCGGAACACGGGCTGCCGGCTCGCGAACCGATGGAGCACCATGGGCGCAATGCCGACGAGCGCGCAGACCTCCGCGAGGTGGAGCGGATTCAGGAACGTGAGCGTGTCCTGCGGACGCGACATGAGGACGCCCGTGAAGGCCAGGAGGCCCGCGTACCCCCAGTCGCGCGGCTCGTTGTACGGGGCCGTCGCGAACGTCGGCTCGTTCTCGCGTGCGATGGCGGCGTCGACCGTGTGCCGCGACGGCACGGAGCCGCCGCCGAAGTTGAATGCGAGGCGTTCCCGAGTGCCGCTGATCATCGCCACACCTTTCGTCCGAGGAGCGCCGCGCCGACGCCCGCCACCGCCGACACGTTCATCACCACGATCGTGAAGGCGACGGTGCCCGTGCGCTGGACGAGCGAGCGTTGCCGGGGCGCCACGCGATGCCAGTGATCGAGCCAGGCGCCGTAGCCGCCGTGCAGGTAGAAGGCGACCTGGCCGGCGAGGGCGAAGAGGTACAGGTGCGAGGCCGACGCGAGCACGATGCTGGCGGCGAAGAGCGCCATGAGGGCGTAGGGGACCAGCAGCCGCCCGATCTTGTGTGACATGTACTGCAGCCACACCGGATTGAGGACCGGCAGCAGCAGGCGCGGCTCGAACCAGAGGATCTGCACGTTGCCCGCAAGGGTGCGGATCTTGCGGCGGGTCTCCGCGTCCGCGTTGCTCGAGGTCACGTCGAACGCGCACGCCCTGGGTTCGAAGACGACCCGCGCGCCTGCCAGCACAGCCCGCATCGGCGCCAGCACATCGTCCAGGATCGTGCCGGGAGGAAGCGGCCGCCAGAGCGCGCGGCGGAGGGCGTAGATGGCGCCCGTGGCGCCCAGCATCGAGCCGACCTCGCTTTCGAGCCGCCGGAGCTGCTTCTCGTACTTCCAGTAGAAGCCCACGCCGTCGCCGATGCTGGAGGAGCCACGTCGGTCGGTCGCGCGGCGCTCGTGGTCACGCCATTCCAGCTCGCCTGCGCGGCGATCGGGCAACGCACGGCGTCCCGCCGTCTGCTCAGCGCCGAGAATCAGCTCGCCGCTGACGCCGCCGATCGTCGCATCCTGGAACCTGGTGATCAGCGCGAGCAGCGCGTCCTCGGCGAATGTCTGCCGGGCGTCGGCGAAGACGAGGATCTCGCCGGTCGCCCGGGCGACGCCGGCATTGAGGGCGGCGGACTTGCCAGACGGCGGCAGCTCGATCAGCTCGACGTCTGGCCCGAACGGTTCGAGCGCGGCACGTGTGTCGTCGGTCGAGCCGTCGGACACCACGACGATCTGGACGCGATCGCGCGGGTAGTCGAGTGCCAGCAGGTTGTCGATGCGGGCGGGCAGGCGACGCGCTTCATTGCGCGCCGCCAGCACGATGGACACGGTTGGAAGCGTCGTGTCGCCGGGCGCCGCGTCGACTGCTGCGGGAGCCGGCCTTCTGCGGAGCCGCGCCCAGATCATCAGCAGGAGGCCATAGCCTGCGTACACGTACGCGATGAAGAGTGCCGACGACCAGAACAGGGCTCTCATGGGTGTTACGCGGCCTCCTCGGCGGTGGACGGCGCAGCGGTGCCCGCCTCGGCCGGCGCACCGAGCTTGAACACGTGCGGGTACCGCCCCTTGACCGCGTTCCGCGTGTCGACGACAAGTGGGGCCGAGCCCGCCAGCGTGGCGTAGTCGATCGAGCTGTGATCGGTCAGGATCGCCACGCAGTCCACGTCGGCCAGCGTGCCGGGTCCCATCTGCAGCGATGTCAGGTCGCGCCCGCCGCGCCAGGCCCGACCGGGCAGTACCGGCACGAACGGATCGATGTACGACACGCGCGCGCCCTTCTGCTCCAGCACCGCCATCACGTCCAGCGAGGGCGACTCGCGGATGTCATCGATGTCGCGCTTGTAGGCGACGCCGACGACGAGGATGTGCGAGCCGTTCAGCGACTTTCTCTGCGTGTTCAGCGCGTCGGCGATCTTGTGCACGACCGCTTCCGGCATGGAGCCGTTGATCTGTCCGGCCAGCTCGATGAAGCGCGCCTCGAAGCCAGACTGTCGTGCCTTCCACGAGAGGTAGAACGGGTCGATCGGGATGCAGTGCCCCCCGAGGCCCGGCCCTGGGTAGAAGGGCATGAAGCCGAACGGCTTCGTCTTCGCCGCATCCACCACTTCCCAGACGTCGATGCCGAGGTTGTCGCACATCAGCGCGATCTCGTTGACGAGGCCGATGTTGACAGCGCGGAAGGTGTTCTCGAGGAGCTTCACCATTTCCGCCACCTGTGGCGAACTGACCGGCACGACCGTCTCGATGGCGGAGCCGTAGAGGGCTGCGGCAAGCGCACTGCAGTCGGGCGTCGTGCCGCCGACCACCTTCGGCACATTGCGCGTGTTGAACCGCTCGTTGCCGGGATCAACCCGCTCGGGCGAGAACGCGAGGAAGAAGTCCGCGCCAGCCTTCAGCCCGGTGCGCTCGAGCTGCGGCTGCACCAGTTCCACGGTCGTGCCTGGATATGTCGTCGACTCGAGGATGACGAGCATCCCGGGATGCAGCTGTTCGGCGACCGCTTCGACCGCGGACACCACGAACGACATGTCCGGGTCCTTGGTCTTGCGCAGCGGCGTCGGCACGCAGATGTTCACCGTGTCGAGATCGGCGATCGCGCGGTAGTCCGTCGTCGCGCGCAGCCGTCCGGCGGTGACGAGCGACTGCACGTCCGCCGTCGGCACATCGGGGATGTAGGACTCACCGGCATTGATCGACGCGACCTTCTGCGGGTCGACGTCGATGCCCGTGGTGTCGAAGCCGGCCCGCGCGAGTTCGACCGCGAGCGGAAGGCCGACGTAACCGAGTCCGATGACGCCGACGCGAGCCGTACGCGTGTCGAGGCGGCGGCGCAGTTCCTGGGCGAGTGCTGACATGAGCGATGGACCTCCTAGTCCTCGAAAGCCGGTTTGGATGTGCCGAACAGGGTCCGGCGGAGTCGTGACCAGATGCCGTCATGCGTCGCGAACCGCGGTGGCGGGACGTCGCGGGTCGGCATCACGATGCGCTGCGGTGCGGGCGCAGCGGGTGTCGGTTGCACGGCGGCTGCCGTGGGAGCGGGCACGCTGGCGGCCGGTGCGGGCACCGCGGCTGCGACCGGTTCCGCGGACTGGGTCGGCGGCGGCCACGCCCACTCCGCCTTGAGCGGTGGATCGATGACCGTCTGCTCGGCACGCAGCTTCAGCAGGCGGAACTCCTCCGAGATCACCCGCTGTTGCTCGGCGATCTGCCGCTCGCGCTCCGCCAGACGCGCCTCCCGCGCCTGCAACTCTTCTTCCTGCACGGCTGTCGAGAGCCGGGGCAGCGGCTGCATGGTGCGCGTCCGCAGTCGGTCACTGCTCTGGATGACGCCGGTCTGTTCCAGTTCCTCAATCGCTTCCTGCGTCAGGTCGACGGTGATGGTGCGCTGTTCCTCGCCGTAGCCGAAGAGCAGCACGGCGTCCGCGATCACGTTGATCTTGCGGGGCACGCCATCGCTGTGCAGGTGGATCAGATCGGTGACATCGCGCGAGAACTCCAGCGGTGCACCGATGGCGGCCCGCCGCAGCCGATGGTTGATGTAGGCCGCGGTTTCCGCGCTGTCGAGCGCCTGGAGGTGATAGCTCACCGTCACGCGCTGACGCAGCTGTTCCAGTTCCGGGCGGCGGAGGAGGTCGCGCAGGTTCGGCTGGCCCACCAGCGCGATCTGAATCAGCTTCGACTTCTCGGTCTCGAGGTTCGAGAGCATCCGCACCTCCTCGAGCGCCGCCAGACTGAGGTTCTGCGCCTCGTCGATCACCAGGAGCGCCAGGCGCCCGGCCCGACGCTGCTCGACGAGGTACCGGGCCAGGTCGCGGAGCAGCACCGGCTTGCTCTTGCCGGTCCCCGGATCCAGGCCGAAGTCGAGCATCACGGCCTCGAGCAGCTCGCGCGCATCGAGCATTGTGTTGACGATGCGCGACACCGACGTCTGGTGGTCGAGGCCGCGCAGCGCGGTCTGCAGCAGGGTTGTCTTGCCCGATCCGATCTCGCCGGTGATGACGATGAAGCCGGCGTGCCCCTCGATGCCGTACCGGAGGTAGCTCAGGGCCTCCTTGTGCACGCGGCTCGGGTACAGGTAGTCGGGATCCGGGCTCAGCGAGAACGGACGCTCCCGAAGGTGGTAGAAGCGTTCATACATGACGGACAGTCCTTGCGGTGAGGAGCGCCGGCGGTACCGCAGGACGCACCGCATCCCCGTCGATCGCGGGGAGCACGTCGCTGCAGGCGCGCCAGTAGTCCTCAGGGAAGTCGATTTCAATCCACGGATAGCCGCGCGTGTCGATGGCGCGGAGTGGGCGGACGGCCGCGAAGTCGCCGAACGCCCGGGGGAGCCATTCACGCAGCTCGCCGGCGGCGACCGTGCGGTGCAGGATGTCGGTGAGGACGCGTGCGCCCGTCGCGGAGAAGCGTGCGATCCCGACGTTCTCCCCGTCGCAGTCGTCCGGGTCCAGGGTCTTCGAGATGGCGGTGATGAGCCCTCGTCGCACCGACACCTTCATCTCCTCATCGCCGTAGGTCGGGCCGTCGGCGCGTGAGGCGACGAGCAGGGCATCAGCGCACCGGGCGGTCAGCAGGTCCTCCAGCATCTGCGGATGGAAGAGGACGTCACAGTTCATGACGACGAACCCGTCCTGGAGCCGATCGCTGACGAGCGACAGGGAGTAGAGGCTGTTCGTCGCGGCGAACTGCGGGTTCTCGACGATTTCGACCGACCGTGAACATGTGCGCCGCACGTGCTCGATGCCGTAGCCCGCAACGACGGTGATCCGGCTGATGCCGATCGCCTGCAGCGTCGCCACCTGTCGTTCCAGCAGCGTGCGGTCTCCGACGCGCGCCAGGCACTTGGGGCGATCGCCGATCACCCCCTGCAGCCGTCCTCCACGGCCCGCGGCCAGGATGATTGCGTTCACAGCGGTTCCTCCGCCGGCTTCAGCCGGGTGAAGCCCAGCAACTGGGCCACCTTGTCGATGTAGAAGCGACGCTCGACCGCCGTCAGGCTGAAGAGCAGAAAGATCGCCGCGTAGAGGAGGCCGCCGGCAATGCAGGTCGCGGCCAGGGCGACGAGCTGCGCAGGCACCATCCCGCGCACGAGCGCAAGAAAGGCCGCCATCGCGAGCCCGGGCCACACGGATGGCCAGACGCCCTCTGCCACGGCACGTCCGAGCGTCAGCTCCACGCGTCGGCACGCGAGCGGAAACAGGAGCAGGACGCTTGCCGTGACCACTGGCACGAGGGTGCCGAGGGCCACGCCGAGCAGGCCGAAGGGACGGACCAGCGCGAGGCTCAGGGCCACGTTGCAGAGCGCCGTGCCCATGTTCGTCACCGACACGATGCGATGCGAGCCGGCGCCTTTCAGCAGCGTCATGCCCGTGGCGTTGCCGACCCGCACGATGACCACGGCCGCCAGGACCTGGAGGATGAGGACGCTCCCCTCGAACTCCGGGCCCACCCATGCGAACACCAGGGGACGGGCCAGCATGATCAACGCGCAGCCGAGCGGCACGACCGTCGCGAGCGACAGCTTCGTGCCCTGCAGGAAGATGCGCTGTAGCCGATCGAGGCGCGCCGCGGTGTCGTTCTCGACGACCGCCGGGAACAGGATGTCGTTCAGCTGATTCGAGACGCGCTGCACGAGTTCCGCGAGCCGCTGCGCGATGGCCCACACGGCGACGGCGCTCGTGTTCATCACGGCGCCGATCACGAGCGCATCCACCGAGTAGTTCAGCTTGTTGGCCCAGTCGATGACGGCCATGTGCACGCTGAAGCCGGTCACCTCACGCAGCCGCTCGCGCCGGAACAGCGAGGGGCGGACCCGCAGCCCGGGGAAGACGCGATACGCGTTCGCCCGGTATACCCACAGGGTGAGGACCCGCACGGCCGTCATCGAGACGACCAGCGTCACGAGCCCGTAGCCGGCGAGAAGCACCGCCACGTTCACCGCCGCGGTGACCGCGCTGCTCACGCTCCCGACGACGTTGTTCAGGTCGTAGCGCTGGAACCCGTTGATGACGCCGCCGAACACGCTGAACGCCGTGCTGGCGGACACGTTCAGGGCGACGACGAGCAGCACCACGCGCGCCGTCTGTGTCTGGTCCGGCGCGAGGTGGAACACGCGGTCGACGTAGGCGGCGACGCCCAGGGCCGCTGCGTACATCGCGACGGCCACCACGACGAACACGCAGAAGAGCGTGCTGAGGATCTCGTTCAGCGCTTGCGCATCACGACGGGCCCGGTATTGTGCGACGAACTTCACCAGGGCCCCGGAATAGCCGAGATCGAGCAGTGAGAAGTACGCCGTCACCGACGCGGCGAGCACCCACAGCCCGTACGCCGAGGTGCCGAGGTGCTCCACGTTGAAGGGCAGGATCAGCACGCCGAGCGCCGCCTCGGTCGCAATCGCCAGGTAGCGCGTCGACAGGTTGCGCGCCACCACCACCCCGTCGTCTTCCGCGGGGCGCCCGAGCAGGGAGGCCTCGTCGCGGCTCACTTGGCGCCCTTTCCGGAGACGATCACCTTGACGGTGTCGATGACGATCGTGAGGTCGAACACGATCGAGAGGTGCTTGATGTAGTAGAGGTCGTAGCGCAGCTTCTCCATGGCGTCTTCCACGGAGGAGCCGTACCGGTACTTCACCTGCGCCCACCCTGTGACGCCCGGCTTCACCGCGTGCCGCTCCATGTAGAAAGGAATGATGGCCGCGAGCTGCTCGACGAAGAACGGCCGTTCCGGCCTCGGCCCGACGAAGCTCATGTCGCCACGCAGCACGTTCCAGAGCTGCGGCAGCTCGTCGAGCCGCGTGATCCGGATGAAGCGTCCAACCCGGGTGACCCGGTCGTCCTTGTCCTTCGCCCAGATCGGCGTGCCGCTCTCCGCGTCGGTCCGCATCGACCGGAACTTGAAGAGCGTGAACACACGCCCGTTTTCACCGACGCGCTCCTGGCGGTACAGCACCGGGCCCGGCGACTCGAGCCGCACGGCCAGTGCGGTGAGCAGCATGAGCGGCGAGGCGAGGACGACGCCGATCGCGGAGAGCAGCAGGTCCACGACCCGCTTCAGCGCCCGCGTGACGCGTGAGGCGCGGAAGCCGTCGGAGAAGATCAGCCAGCTCGGCTTGATCTCGTCGATCAGGATCTTCCCGGTGAGCCGCTCGTACATCGTCGCGGCGTCCTCGACGCGGACGCCGGACATCTTCGCCTGCAGCAGCTCGCGAATCGGCATCCGCCCACGACGATCGGACAGGCTGACGACGACACGATCCACCCGCCTGGTGCGGAGCACGTCGGCGAGTTCGGAAGGGCTGCCGACCACGCTGACGTCGGAGTCGTAGGTGCCCGGTTCGTCCACGAAGCCCACGACCCGGTACGGGAAGTCATGCTGCGCGCGAATGAGCGACGCGACCTGCCGGGCTGCGGTGCCCGTCCCGAGGATCAGGACCCGCTCCTCCATGTGCGGATCGCGGGTGACGCCGTCGAACGCGAGCCGCCAGGTGGGCACCGCGACGAGGAGCAGCCCGAGCGCCGTTACGAACGTGCCGCTGCCGATGAGCACGCCAGGCGCGAGCATCGACAGGAACGCCAGGATGATCGCCACGGCGCCGGCGCCCTGCAGGATGCGGACGGCGAGCTCTGCCTTCGAGTGCACGACCGTGAGGTCGTACAGGTCGTTGTAGTAGAAACAGAGTTCGCACAGCCCGGTGATCAGCACGACCTTCCAGGCACCGCTCATGGCGGTGTCGAAGGATCCGTGCAGCTGCGCCGCCAGCAGGATGGCGCCGGTGATCAGCACCGTCTCGAACCCGAAGACGGTCAGTCCGCGGCCCGACACGTGACGATTGAAGACCCGCATGCTGCCCCCGCCCAATCAGGCCTGATCGGCCTCGTTCAGCACGAAGCCGAGCAGCTTCGCCGAGTCGATCGCGGAGACCGCGTCCTGGATGGCCGGGCGCGTGGTCACGCCGGCGCGAACGACGAGGAGCACACGGTCCACGAGCGGCGCGAGGATGCTGACATCCGCCAGCGGCACGGCCGGTGCCGCGTCGATCACGACCCGGTCGAACTGCGTTCGCAGCGTCTCGAGGGTGCGCCGCATGGCGGTCGTGCCCAGGAGCTCGGCCGGGTGCGCCGGTACGTGGCCCGCCGGGAGGATCGTGACCCCGTGCTCCTCGAGCGTGATGAGCGCTTCCTCGATCGACGCGCGACCCGCGAGGACGTCGCAGAGGCCGGGGCCGTCGGGCAGGCCGAACAGCCGCTGCATCTGCGGCCGTCGGAGATCCGCATCGACGATGCAGATGCGACGCTGCCACTCCTGCGCCATGGTCAGCCCGAGGTTGCCTGCCGTGAGCGTCTTGCCCTCCCCACGGCCCGCGCTCGTGAGCAGCACGACGTTGACCGGCGAGAGTGGATCCGCGTGCACGATGCGCGTGCGCAGCGCGCGGTACTGCTCGGCCACCGCGCTGTTGGCCGAGTTCGCGGTGATCAGTCGCGGGTCGAGCAGCGCGCCGGCCACGATGCGCGCGGGGGTGAGTGGCGGCGCCGCGACGGTCGCTGCCGTCGACGTCCCGAGGTGCGTGGTGGACGCGGTGCCGGTAGCGGCCAGCGTGGCGGCGAGCGCCGGCTCGAGGCCTGGTGCCGCTGGCGTCGTGAGCATGGGGTCTGCGGCGGCGACCGCCACGTCGGTGCGGACACGTCGCACCGCGCCTTCGCGGTCGGCCTTGTCGAGGATGTCCTGGATGCGTGGAGTCATGGCTGGTCCTTTCACGCCGGCTGGATGCGGGTCACTTCGCCGAGCACGGGCAACTGGAATTCGTCGCGCAGGTCACGCGCGTCATGGACCGATCGGTCGAGGTACTCGCGTGCGACCGTGGCGCCCGCGCCAAGGCAGATGCCGGCGGCAAGGGCAATCAGCATCACGCGCCAGGGCACCGGGCGCGTCGGCTCCGTCGGCAGCGAGGCGGGGTAGAGCACGGTGAACTGCTCGCCACTGCGGTTGCGCTCCACGTTCTCCGCAATGGTCGCGGAGTGGAGCTTGGAGGAGAGCTCCGCGTACTGCTGGCGCTCGAGGTCGTAGTCACGCTGCACCGACGCGAGCTCCTGCTCGACGCGCGGGGCCGATTCGACCCGTGCCTGATACGTGCCAATCTGCCGGCGCAGGTCGCCTTCGGCGCGCTGCAGGTCGCGGATGCGCAGGCGCGACATCTCGCGATCGGCCGTCAGCTGGCGATAGCCCGGGTCGAGCGAGAGCTGCGCCATCCGATCCGAGACCGGCTTGGACTTCTCGGCTTCCGCATCCTGGCGGGCGTTGCGGAGCTCTTCCTGGAGGCGCTGCACCTCCGGATGCTTCTCCGTGTACATCGTGCGCGCGTCGGCGAGCTCGCGCTGGAGCAGGAGCACGCGGGTTTCTGGCGTCTGCGCCTGGGTCCCGCCGTTCGGGCCCGGCACGATGATGACGTCGCCGTTCCCCTGGCGCACGCTCTCGAGCTGCCGCTCGATCATGGACAGACGATCCTGTTCGCCTCGCAGCGCGGTGGCATTCGCCTCGAGCTGCTGCCGCAGGCCCGAGAGGGTCGAGAGGTTTGCCTGCGTCTGCTCCGGGAGCTGCCCCATGAACGATTCCTTGGAGGCGCGCAGTTTGGCTTCGAGCTCGCCGAGCCGCTGCTGGCTCGCGTCCAGCTGCGTCTGCAGGAAGGCGGCGGTGCCCTCAGCGGTCGCGGCCCGGCGCTTCGAGTTCTCGTCGACGAAGACGGAGACGAGGCGGTTCACGATGCGCTGCGCGCGGGTCGGCTGCTCGTCGCCGTAGGACACGACGAAGGCGTCGAGGCGCCGCGGCTCGTTCACCTGCGCCACTGGATCGGGCACGCTGATCGAGACCTCGCTGCGGATGCGCGAGACGAGCCGGTCGTCGCTCGCGTTGCCGAGCCCCTCTTCCTGCACGACGCGCGACAGAATCGGCGTGGCCAGGAGCTGTTGCGACAGCGCGCGGAGCCGCTCCTGGTTGTCGAGCGGTGTCGCCTGGTTGACGAGATAGGGCGAGACCGCCGGCGCGGCCACAGCCAGCGTCGCGTTGGACCGGTACTCCTTCGGCAGCACCCGAAGCAGCACGAGGCCGGCCACGACCGACAGGACGATCGGGACAATCAGCCACCACTTGCGGCGCCGGACGAGGTGCAGGTAGTCGAGCGCATGGACGGATCGGGGCGTGTCTTCCATCAGCGGATCCTCACGGGTTTGACAGTCGTCACCTGGAAACCAATACGGGTGCGATCGAGGCGGCCACCGGGGCGATCGATGCGCTGGTGCGTGCCGCCGTAGAACGCCTCGAGCCGCATCCACGGCTGCAGGGCGTAGCCGACGGTACCGCCGGCCCAGAGCGAGGTGAGGGCCTGGTCCCCCGCAACGAGCGGTTCATTGCGGCGCCACGACAGGGTCGCGTCGGTGTAGAACCGCCGCGCGATCGGCACGTGGACGTTGGCCGAGAACTCGAGGTTGGACAGCGTGCCGCCGCCGCCGTAGGAGGGCACGAACGAACGCGCCACGCCCAGGTCAACCACTGCCCGCTCGAACCGCTGGTCGTACGCGGCGCGCCAGGCTGGCGAGGTCTTGCCCGTGCCGAGGTCCGCCGCGTCGAGGCGCGCGATGCCGAGCGCACCCGAGACATGCGAGTTCTCCGTCAGGCGATACTCGGCGCCCGCCCAGCTGTTCTGGACGAGGAACCGGTTGCCGGTCACGATCTGCGCCCGCTGCACGTCGTAGTCGGCCGTCAGCATCGTGCGCGTGGAGAGCTGGTACTTCAGGCCGGCCGACCCGCCATTCGCGTGGCCACCGACGAGCGGCACACCGCGGACCGGGTCGTTGTCGAACTTGATCCACTGGAAGCTGTACTGCGCCGCCACCGACATCCGCTTCGACGGCGTGACTTCCACGCCCGAGCGGAGGTCGGCGAGGCGCGCGCCGATGCGCAGGAACGGGATGCCGACGAAGGCCGGCAGCGCGGTCGTCGGCGTCTTCGAGAACGACTGCTGTGCGAACAGGAGCAGGTGCCTCGAGATGCGTCGACGGCCGCCAACCCCGATCGACTGCTCGTAGCTGTTCAGCGAGCTGAAGTCCCGATACAGCTGGACCGCGCCCGTGTACGACGCCGACAGCTGGCCGCGCTTGCCGGTGTAATCGAGACGCGCTCCTGGCGTGAGCGTCGTGTTCAGGTCGGTCTGTGTCGTGCCGGTGCCCTGGATGAGCACGTTGTCGTCATAGGCCGCACCGGTGCTGATGCGCGGCGTGACGCTCCAGCCCGCCAGCTGCCGATCCTCGGAGAGGCGCGGGTCGGCCTGCTGTGCCGAGGCACTGGCGGCGGCGACGAGGATGGCAAGGCCGGCCGCGGCTGCGCAGGCGCAGCCACGCGTGACGATCGTCCTGCGCATGGCTCAGTCCGGCACGACCACGGTGTCGCCCGACTGCAGGGACACGGTCGCGTCATGGCTGCCCTTGATGGCGTCGCGGTAGTTGAACGGGATCGTCTGGGCTCCGGCCGCCCCCTTGCGGAGGATCCGGATGTTCTTCGCGTCGGCGAAGTCCTTGAGCCCTCCTGCGACGGCGAGTGCCTGCAGGACGGTCATGTTCGACTGGAGCAGCACCGGGCCAGGACGGTTCACTTCACCGACCACGTACGCCATCGGCGACGTCCCTTCGACGACGATGACGGTGACCACCGGGTTGTTCATGTACTCCTTCAGTGAGGTGGCGAGGCGCTCGCGCAGGTCGATCGGGGTCAGCCCGAGCGCAGGGATGTCACCGAGGAGCGGCAGCGTGATCTTGCCGTCCGGCCGCACCTGCACGGACTGGGAGAGCTGCGCGTCCTTGTAGACCTCCACCCGCAGCTTGTCGCCGACCTGCAGGCGGTAGTCGTCGGGCAGCGCGGCCTGCGTGGCGTGCTGCCGATCGGCCGGAGGCGCGGCCATCGGGGAGGCGGGCGTCGCCTGCACCGGCGGCGCAGGGACGACGCTGCGCGGTGCCGTCTGCGCGTGGGCAGCGGCCGCACCAACGGTGAGGGCGGCCACGACGGCCGGGATCAGCCTGGTGGTGAACGCGGTGTAAGGCATCTTCAGTGCTCCTGGTTCTGATCGGCGGTTCGATCCGCTGCGGGCGTGCGGCGTTTCCCGCCGCGCCAGTTGACGATCGGTCGCGTGACCGCCTGTCGCTTCAGCGACTCGGCGTCGACGGCGTGGGTCGGATAACAGGCGGCGCCCATCGCGATGCGCAGGGCGGTCGGGAACTCGTAGTTGTCGATGCGCGAGACGAGCCGGTCGATCACGCGCGTCGAATGCTCGAAGTCGGCATCGAGCAGCACCAGCGAGAGAATGCCCTTGTCGGAGTGGCCGAGCAGGTCGGTATCTCGTACCTCGCGCCCGATCACCTGCGCCACTTCCTGCAGCGTCCCGTCGTCGGCGGTCACCATCATCCCTTCCCACTCGCGGCTCGCTTCGAGCACGACGAGCGTCAGGAAGTTCTGTGAGCGCACCGCCCGCTTCAGTTCGCTGTCGAGCACGAACTCGAACGCTCCGGCGGTCAGCAGGCGCGTGCCCTCCTCGTAGAACGAACTCCCGGCCATGCGCTACGAGGCCTTGTCGAGGCCGTTCTCCTTGATCTTGTAGAGAAGGGCCTTGTAGCTGATGCCGAGGATTTCCGCGGTTTCCTTGCGGTTCCACCGGGTGTGCTGCAGCATCCGCGCGATCAGCTCGCGCTCGGCCTGCCTGGCCGCCTCGCGCGAAATGTCCTTGAGGGAGTAGTTGCCCGCATCGGCGGCGGCGAGCGCCAGTTCGGCTGGCGTCGGCCGCGCGGGCGGTGCGGCCTCGGCACGCGGGTCGTCCGCGCCGCGCGCGGCGGCAGGCTGCGGGCTCGCGCCCTCGGCCGGCCGCATGTCAACCGCAGAGACGTGCGCCTGGCGGTGGGCGGACATGGCCATCGCCTGCGCGAGTTCCTTCTTGATCGTGGCGTTGGCCCCGAGGACCACGGCACGCTTGATCAGGTTCTCGAGTTCGCGGATGTTGCCCGGCCAGTCATGACGGCCGAACAGCTCGAGGACGTCGTCGTCCAGCGGGCCGTACGGCTTGTTGTATTGGACCGAGTACTTCTTCAGGAAGTAGTCAGCGAGCAGAGGGATATCCTCTCGTCGCTCGCGCAGGGGCGGGAGCGTGATCGACACGACGTTCAGGCGGAAGAAGAGGTCCTCGCGGAAGTGCCCGTCGGCGACCGCCTGCTCGAGATTCCGGTTGGTGGCGGCAATCAGCCGGACGTCCACGCGGACGTCGTGCTTGCCCCCGAGCCGCGAGAATTCGCCGTCCTGCAGCACCTGCAGCAGCTTGGCCTGCAGCGGAAAGCTCATCTCGCCGATCTCGTCGAGGAACATCGTGCCGTGGTTGGCGAACTCGAACTTGCCCGGCTTGTGCTGGATTGCGCCGGTGAATGCGCCCCGTTCGAACCCGAACAGCTCCGACTCGAGCAGTTCGGCTGGCAGCGCCGCGCAGTTCACCTTCACGAACGGCTTCGACCGGCGCAGCGAAGAGGCGCAGATGGCGCGCGCCACCAGCTCCTTGCCGGTACCGCTCTCACCGCGGATCAAGACCGTGACGTCGGTGTCCGCGACGCGGTCGATCAGCTCGCGCACGTCAGCCATGCGCGGTCCGCTGCCGTAGAGCATCTGATGGCGCGGTTGGGACTGCAGCTGCTCGCGGAGTTCCGCAACCTCGCGTGCATGACGACGGTGCTCGATCGCATGCGCGAGCGGCGCTTCGAGGTCGCCATCCTCGAACGGCTTGCTCACGAAGTCCGACGCGCCGAGCTTCATCGCCTGCACGACCGTGGCGGTGCGGCCCTGTCCTGACACCAGGATCACCGGCACGTCGCGGTCGATCTTCTTGAAGGCGGCGAGGGCGGCGAGACCGTCCATGCCGCCCGGCATCACGACGTCGAGGATCACGGCCGCCGGCCGCACGTCGGTGTAGCGCGCAACCGCATCCTCCGCGCTTCCCACGGCCACGGCACCGTAGCCGCGCCGTTCGAGGAAGTCGATCAGATACGCGCGCATGTCCACGTCGTCATCGACGACGAGGATGTCCGCCGCTTCCGCGGCGCGAGGGCCGCCCGCATCGTGCGGCACCTGCTGAGTCTCCGCTGGCACGGATGCCTGTCGAGCAATGCAGGTGCCACAGGCATATCCGTACTGCTGTCGAGGAGAACGGGCCTCGTGAAATGCGTACGTGCGTTACAGGAGAAGAGAAGGTGCGTGGAGTGCGGAAGAGGATTGCTCACTAACGGAGAACGCGTTCACAGGGCAAACGCAACAACGCACGAAAGCAACAATGCACGAACCCACGAACGCAGCAATGCACGAACCCAGCAATGCACGAACGCAGCAAATGCACGAACGCAACAACGCACGAACGCCAAGGCTCTGACCTCTGCTGTGGCGTACCAGCGTCCCGCCTTCGCGGATCCTTCTTCCGTTCCTGCGTTCTGGCGTCCTCGCGTCCTCGCGTTCTCGCTTTCTCGCGTTGTCGCGTTCCAGCGTTCCAGCGTTTGTGGCGTTTCAGCGTTCGAGCGTTCCCCTGCTACGGTCTCGGCTGCGTGGGGGTTGGCGTTGGCGAGGGCACGACCATGCCTGGGCGCGGTACGCCCGCAGGTGCGCTGGTCGGCGGAGTGGGCGGTGTCGCCTGCTGCGGCGGCGCGGCGAATGGACGGGGCGGTTGCGGAACCGCGCGCATGTCAGGCGCGTCACCTGCGGCGGATGACGGCGGGGGAGGCGGGGCGCCAACCTGATCGTCCTCGACCGGCTGCCCATCGGGTCCGATGATGCGCGTGACGCCAGTCGGCGGCGGAGGCGCAGCAGGTGGAGGTGGAGGCGCAAACGGAGCGGGCGGCTGCGGCGCTCGACTGAGCGGCGGCGCGGCAGGCGAGAACGGCGGAGCAGAGGGCGTCGGCGCGCCCGGAGCCGCCGCCGGTCGCGCGGCGGCTGCTGTGGGGACGATCACGATCCGGTCGAAGATCGACGCGGTGGCCGTGGGTTCCGTCCGGCGTCGCGCCAGGTAGCCGGTCACGGGGCGGAGCAGCGTATCGAGCGCCTGTTCTTCCGGTACGTCCTCGAGCGTGATGGTGAGCGGCGCGGCAGGCATGCGCTCGGCGTTCACCACCCGCACGTCACCCGCACGGCTCCAGGCGTCGAAGATCTCGGCCGGCGTGGCGTTCACTGCCACGAGGGACAGCCGGCCATCGTGCACCGTGAGCTCGACCGGGGTGGCGTACAGCGGCATGGCGCTGGCGCTGATGGCCAGGCCCGCGAGCAAGAGCAGCCGCACTACCGGCCGAGTGAGCGTGAGCAGGAGATCAGGTGCTGCGAGGCAGCACCGGGATGAGCCGGCGCTGCCTGCCGGGAGTGGCGTCCGTCTGCCGACGTGCGTCGCGGACGTGCGCATCCGGTCCGCCTATGCGCGACTGATGCCGCACTCCTTGATCTTGTTGAGGAGGGTCTTGTAGCTCACGCCGAGCTGCTCGGCCGCACGGCGGCGGTTCCAGTGCACCTGCTGCAGCGTGTCCTCGATGATCGACCGTTCGGCCTTCATCGCGGCAGACTTGGCGATGTCCGCGAGGCGCGAGCCCGCAGGCGCCGTGGCGACGGCGACCTCCGGCTGCACGATCGCATCGTCCGGTTCTTCGATCTCCTCGAGGTCGTCGGGCGCGGCGATCGGCGGCGGCGCGGCGGCGAGCGGACGGCCGTTGACGCCGGTGGCGACGCCAGCCATGGCCAGCTGGGCCCGCGGGTTGCGCTCCATCTCGCGGATGACGAGCGACTCGTCCTGGAGGATGACGATCCGCTTGATCATGTTCTCCAGTTCCCGGATGTTGCCGGGCCAGTCGTAGGTGAGGAAGCGCTGCTGCAGCCCTTCGGAGAGCTGGCGCACCGGACGGTTGTACCGGCGCGCGTAGCGGTCGATGAAGAACTGCGTCAGGTGGGAGATCTCGCCACGCCGTTCGCGCAGCGGCGGGACGGTGACCTCGATGACCTTGAGGCGGTAGTAGAGGTCCTCGCGGAACTCGCCGCGCAGCATCATGGACTCGAGGTCGCGGTTCGTCGCGGCGACGACCCGCACGTCCACGTTGATCGGCCTGTTGCTTCCGAGCTTCGTGAACTGGGCGTCCTGCAGGACGTGGAGCAGCTTGGCCTGGAGGGCCGCCTTCATCTCCCCGATTTCGTCGAGGAAGATGGTGCCGCTGTCCGCCTGTTCGAACTTGCCGATGCGGGTCATGGCCGCGCCGGTGAAGGCGCCCTTCTCGTGGCCGAACAGCTCGCTTTCCAGCAGTTCGGCGGGGAGCGCCGCGCAGTTCACCTTCACGAACGGCCGGTCCTTGCGCGACGACCGCTGGTGGATGGCGCGAGCCACGAGCTCTTTGCCGACGCCGCTCTCACCGCGGATCAGGACGGTGACGTCGCTGTCCGACACCTGCTCGATGACCGAGGCGATCGTCTTCATGTCGGGACTGTCGCCCCAGAAGAGGAACGCGCGGTCCTGGTCGTCGCTCAGCTGGCGTCGCAGTTCCGTGATCTCGGAGACCAGGCGGGTCTTCTCGATCGCGCTCTTGATGGCGGCATCCAGCGCGATCTCGCCGAGCCCCTCGGGGTCGTCCGGCTTGACCACGTAGTCGGCCGCTCCGAGCCGCACCGCCTCCACGATGGTGGATGCCTGCTCGCGGCCGGAGAGCATGATGACCTGGAGGTCAGGCTTGGCCGTCTTGAGCGCCCGCAGCGTCTCGAGGCCGTTCATGCCTGGCATCATCACGTCCAGCAGCACCACGTCTGGCGGATCGCCCTGCTTGATCGAGGCGACGATCTCGTCGCCTCGCGAGTAGGACCGCGTCTCGTATCCCCTCAGCGAGAGGAACGTGCGCAGGTAGTTGGCGAAGCCTGAGTCGTCGTCGACGATCGAGACAAACGGTTTCTTCAACGCTTACTCCAGGAGAGGAATCGAGACGACCATCGCACTGCGAATCGACCGGTCGCTGTCATCAACCGGCACGGGCGCCCAGAGGCGGCCGCCTGCCTGCTCGACCACGCGGCGGGCAATAGGCAGGCTGAGCCCCATGCCGCCGCGATACTCATCGAATGGTTGTTTGACAGCGTCGTATGCTCTTTGTACGTCGGTGTCTTTGGCAATCACGACAACCGCCGAGGTGCGACCCATCTCCGTGACCACCCTCCGGTCGGCGACGATGGTGACGGCTGAGGGCTGCTCCCGCAGTAACGCCCGGAAAAACGCGCCGAACGCTGCGAGTAGCCTCTGCCGATCTCCGCTCATTCGCGCACCCCCGGGTGTGCCACTGAGTTGTAATCGAACCTCGCGCTCCATCCCCTCCTGCACGTTTGCTGCCACCTCGTCCAAATCCCGGAAGAGGTCGAACGCTTCGATCGCGATCGCCGCCCGACTGCTGTCGAGCTTGCCGATCTCACTGAGCTCGCCGATGAGGGCCACGAGCCGCGCGCAGGACTTTGCTGCTTCGTCGATCATCTTGCGCTGCCGCTCGTCGAGCGGACCGCTGTCCTTCTGGAGCATGCGGAGGTACCCGCCGACGACGGACGCGGGCGTGCGGAACTCATGCGCGGCGAGTGACAGCAGCTGTGCGTACTCGGCAACAGTGGCAGGGGTGGCGCGCTCGGGCGTATCGCTCGTCATGGGCGGAGACTAGCACGCAGGCGTCCTCCTGCGCGGCTCCCAGTTTGGGAAAACGTGTTCCCCGACTGAGCGGGGGCGCGTGTCCGAAACGGCCGAGCGCGGACCGCAGCAACGCGCGCTTTTATTGGTGATCTCGCCGTGTCTGGAATGGTCGCGGCCTCCCGCGCGAGTGACACGCGTGTCGCTGCAGCGTGGCATTTCACTTGAACTCTCGACCGCCGCAATGTGGAAACGACTTCGAATCGTGCTGCTGGCGGTCATCGCTGCCGCGGTCGTGGTGCCGGTGGGGTTCGCGCTCGAATCGTCCCGTCGCGCCACAGCTCCCGTCCAGATCGAGCCGGTCGCCCAGGTGCTGGTGACCCGGCCCCAGGGTGTGGCGCACGCCGCCGCGCCCACGATGTTCCCCGACGTGCCCGAGGGTGCGAAGCTGCTCGGCATCGGCACGGTGCTCTTCGGGCTCGCCGCCGCGATGCGGCGCGGCCGGCGGAGCGATACCTAGGTGCGCGAGGCGGTGTCCGTATAATGAGGGCTCGTGTATCCCACGCCGCTGCCGCGGCGTCCAAGCGGTGTGAGCCCTATGCTGATCAAGAAGCCCGCGGACATTCCCTACTCCGAGGTCACCGACAAGCGGCTGTACCTGAATCGCCGCGATTTCATCCGCGCCGCCGCCGGCGTGGCCGCGGCCGGTGCCGGAGCGGCGGGCCTCACGGAGACGGTGTTCGCGGCGGGGCAACCCGCCCCGCACGGACGCAAGCTCGAAGGCGTGACGAAGAGCGGCCTGAGCCTGGCGCCCGAGCAGGAGAAGGCGAACACCTGGGAGCAGATCACCTCCTACAACAACTTCTATGAGTTCGGCACGGACAAGGACTCTCCGTCGCTCACCGCCGGACGCCTGAAGACGGAGCCCTGGTCGGTGATGATCGAGGGGGAGTGCGCGAAGAAAGGGAACTACAACCTCGCCGACATCCTCAAGGGCCAGGCGCTCGAAGAGCGCATCTATCGGCACCGCTGCGTGGAAGCGTGGTCGATGGTGATTCCCTGGGTCGGATTCCCGCTCGCGGACCTGATCAAGAAGGCCGAGCCCACCCCGAAGGCGAAGTTCGTGGAGTTCACCACGCTCGCCGACTACGGCATGATGCCCGGCATCCGCCAGCCGGTCCTGCAGTGGCCCTATCTCGAGGGGCTGCGCATGGACGAGGCGATGCAC
>JAFDVO010000014.1 GCA_018268955.1 Acidobacteriota bacterium
ACAGTCCAGCCAGCCGAGCCCGCCCTGCCTGCCCTTCCCCGGTCTACCGTAGCGCCAGCGCTATCAGGACCGTGGGTGCGAGGACGCCAACGGCGAGGACGATGCCGAGGAGGGCGCCGGCGACGGGGCGACCGAAGTTCAGGGTCCAGCGGCGTCCGTCCCGCGTGGGGACGAAGAGCGCCGGGTCGTCTGGGTTCTTGTAGAGCTGCCCGAGCCGCCAATGCCCCGGCACGAACGGGCGCGGCTCAGGTCGGCCGAGCCGCCGATGGGCACGCACGGCGACGACGACCGACGCGACACCACACACGAGCTCAGCAAGGTTGTAGAACGGCAACGTCGCCTGGTGCGACATCCACAGGCGCGCCAGCGAGAACGCCGCGTAGCCTTGGAACACGATCCAGATGCTCGCCAGGAGCACCACCGCTTCAGCGGCTGTCGCGGCAGCGCGGACGTCCGCGGCGTCGGCTTCGTGCTCACCGTGCGGTCGCGACAGCAGGAGCGCGGCGACCGCGCCGAATACGATCGCGAGCATCATCTGCACGCCAACAGGAATGAGCACGCGCGGCAGCGTTCGATACTGCCAGCCGTTGGCCTCTCCGTACCGGTTGAAGTGAACCGGCAGCAGATCCGGCAGTGAAGGGTACGCAATCAGGAGCAGGATCAGCGTTGCGAGGATGAACAGGGCGGTCGCCAGGGCCGCAGCCTGTGTCACCGTCGTCGGCCGGACGAGACCGCCAAAGCGCATCAGGCCCTCGCCTCGCTCGCCGGGCGAGCGGCGTCGAGCACCTCGCGCCCGAACACCTCGCCGAAGTGGACCGCGATGCGCGTCTCCACTTCGGCGCGCGAGGCGCGGCAGCCGAGCTTCTGGAGCGACGTGACGCCCTTGTCTGAAATCCCACACGGCACGATCAGGCCAAAGTGCGAGAGGTCGGTCGTGTGGTTCAGGGCGAACCCGTGGCTCGTGACCCACCGCTGTATCCGGACGCCGATCGCAGCCAGCTTCTCGTCGCCAACCCACACGCCAGTGAGACCCGACACGCGGCCGGCGGTGATGCCGTAATCCGCAGCCGCCCGAATGAGTACTTCCTCGATGTCGCGCACGTACTTGTGCACGTCCCGCCGGTCAGGGTTCAGGTCGATGATTGGGTATCCGACGATCTGTCCGGGTCCGTGATACGTGATGTCTCCGCCGCGGCCGGTCTCGAAGACGCCGATATCACGGGAGGCAAGCTCCTCGTCAGTTGCGAGGATATGCGAGCGGCCGCCGTCTCCCCGAACCCCAAGGGTCAGGACCGACGGGTGCTCCACGAGGAGCAGCACATCGCCCACCGTACCTGCACGCCGCTGCTCGACGAGCTGCTTCTGCAGATCGAGGGCAGCCGCATACTCGATGCGGCCGACGCGCCGGACGTCGAGGGTTCTGGTGTGCATGAGGCGATCTCAATCGTCAAATCGCCGTGCGGGCTTCAGGCCTGGGCCGGATCCCAGTGCTCGAGCTGGTGCTTGATGAGCGCCATGAAGTGGTCCCCCACCGCACCGTCGACGACGCGGTGGTCGAAGGCGAGCGACTGGTACCCCATCAACCTGATCCCAATCGCGTCGTCGATGACGACGGCGCGCTTCTCGATGGCACCCACGCCGAGAATGCCGACCTGCGGCTGGTTGATGATCGGCAATCCGAACTGGGCGCCGATGCCGCCAGGGTTGGTGATGGTGAAGGTGCCGCCCTGCACGTCCTCGGGCTTCAACTGCTTCGTGCGCGCGCGCTCTGCGAGGTCGGCAATCGACTTGGCGATGCCGAGCAGGTTCTTCTCGTCCGCGGCCTTTATCACCGGCACGATCAGGCCCCACTCCAACGCCACGGCAATGCCCACGTTGATCTGCCGGTGGTATGTGACGTTGTTCTCCGCGTCGAGCGACGCGTTCATCACAGGCACCTGTCGCAGCGCGTCGACCACCGCCTTGACGATGAAGGCGAGGTAGGTGAGCCTGGCGCCGTGCGCCTCGTACTCGGCCTTCTTGGCCTTGCGGATCTGGTCCACTCGGCTGTAGTTCACCTCGAAGACCGTGTGCACATGCGCCGACGTCTTCTTGCTGAGCACCATGTGCTCGGCGATCTTGCGGCGCATCACCGACAGCGGGACGGTCTGGCCCGCGAGGCCAGCACCCGTTGCTGGCGTCTGCCCTGATGCCGGTGTCTGTGCGGTCGGCCGCGCGCCGTGGCTGGACGCCTGTGCCGGTGCCGAGCCGGCGTGTTCGAGGTGGCTGAGGATGTCGTGCTTCGTCACGCGACCGCTGACGCCGGTCCCCTGCAGCTTCGTGATGTCGACCTGATGCTCCTGCGCGATGCGGCGCACGAGCGGTGACGACTTCTGCCGCAGGCGTTCTTCGATGCTGTTCGCGGCCGGTGCCGCAACAGGCTGCGACCCCGTCGTCGGTGCGGTTGCTGCTGGCGGGGGGCCTGATTGTGCGTGCGTGGACGGTGCGCCATCCGCCTGCGGCGCGGGAGCGGGCGGGGCCACGGCCGGGGCCGGTGCCGCGGGCTCGGTGCGGTGCGCCTTGGCCGGCGCGACAGGCTGCGTCCCCGCTGGCGCGATGACCGCGACCACTGAGTTCACCGGCACGGTCTCGCCCTCACGCGCGCGGATTTCAATGAGGACACCGGCCGCTGGCGACGGGATCTCCGCGTCGACCTTGTCGGTCGAAATCTCGAAGAGCGGCTCGTCGCGGTCGACCGCCTCGCCGACCTTCTTGATCCAGCGGACGATCGTCCCCTCGGCGATCGACTCGCCCATCTGCGGCATCAATACGTCGCTGGCCATAAGCGGAATACTCGAATCGCGAAATGCTAATTGCTAGATGCTGACTTCTGACTTCTGACTTCTGACTTCTGACTTCTAAGGTCTAACGTCTAAGTTCTAACGTCGTCTGCAGCTAGACGTGAATCGCGGCGCCATGCGTGGCGTGCGCCGCCTCGCCCACCGCCTCGGCCATCGTCGGATGCGCGTGGATGGTGCGGATCAGCTCCTCGACCGTCGACTCGAGCCTGAGCGCGAGCGTCGCCTCGGCAACCAGCTCGGTCGAGCGCGGACCGATCATGTGCACGCCGAGGATCTCGTCGTATTTCTTCTCGGCGACGATCTTCACGAAGCCTTCCGTCTCGCCCGCCATTTTGGCGCGGCCGAGCACGCCGAACGGGAACGTGCCGACGCGCACGTCATAGCCCTTCTCGCGCGCGGCCTTCTCGGTCAGGCCGACACTGCCGATCTCCGGATCGCAGTACGTGCAGCCCGGCACGTGTCCGTAGTTGAGCGGCTGGATGTCGTGTCCGGCGATGCGCTCGGCCACGAGAATGCCTTCGGTGGACGACACGTGCGCCAACTGCGGGTGCGGGCCGTCACCGAGCGTGATGACGTCGCCGATGGCCGAGATGCCTGGCACGTTCGTGCGGTACGCCTTGTCCACCTTGATGTAGCCGCGCTCCATCTCGACGCCGAGCTTCTCGATATCGAGACCGGTCGTCACCGGACCCCGGCCCGTGGCGACCAGCAGGTACTCAGCACGGATGTCCTTCGTCGACCCGTCGGGCAGCGCTGCCTGCACATCGACGCCGTCGCCGTTCACCTTCGCGCTCGTCACCTTCGTGCCGGTGAGCACCGCGATGCCCTTCTTGCGGAACGACTTCTGGAGTTCGGCGGAGACCGCCTCGTCCTCGACCGGCACGAGGCGTGGCAGCAGCTCGATGATCGTGACCTCCGCACCGAAGCTGCGGAAGATCGACGCGAACTCGACGCCGACCGCGCCGCTGCCCATGATGGCAATCGACTTCGGCACCGCCTTCATGTGGATCGCCTGGTCGCTGGTGATGATGCGCTCGTAATCGAACGCGATTCCCGGCACGCTGCGTGGGGTCGACCCGGTCGCGACGATGATCTCCTTCGTCGCCTTCAGCGTCTGCGTCTCGCCTTCGAACACATCGACCACGCCGTTGCCGGCCAGCCGTGCCGTGCCCTTGATCCAGTCGATCTTGTTCTTCTTGAAGAGGAACTCGACCCCCTTGGTCAGCCCCGACACGATCTTGTCCTTGCGGGCGTGCACCTGGGTCATGTCGATCGACACGTCGGCCGAGCCGTCGCCGATCCGCACGCCCCACTCCTTCGCGTGCTGCACGACCTTGAGCGCGTGCGCGTGCTCGAGCAGCGCCTTCGTCGGGATGCAGCCCCAGATCAGGCAGGTGCCTCCGAGCGACTTCTGCTTCTCCACGCAGGCGACCTTCAGGCCCAGCTGCGCGGCGCGGATCGCCGCCACATACCCGCCGGTTCCGGCTCCAATCACGATGACGTCGTATTCGTTGGTCATTTCTTCAGCGATGCAAGAGGAATGAAGGACGTGGACGGCACCGCGCGCGCGGCGTCGGCCGGCGCCTCGGCAGGGGCTTCCGCGATGCCGGTGGAGGTCTCGAGTCGGTTGATTCGCGCCTTCAACTGCCCGACCTCGTACCGCAGTTCCCAGTACGATTCCGCGAGCCGCGCGGCCCGCTGGCCTGCGCTCCGGGCCCGAAGCAGGGCGGCAAGGGCCACGAGAAGCGACAGCGTGGCGATGGTCAGCGCAAAGGTCAACAAAACAGGTACGTTAACGAACGGCTTGCAACAGTGTCAACCGCCTGAGACAATACCCGCGCCCCCCTGAGATCTCATGAACGTGAAGCCCAAGACGCTCCTGATCGTCGACGACGATGAGGGGACGCGTGATGGCCTGAACTCGCTGTTCAAGCGCGAGTTCCGCGTGCTGAAGGTCGCGACCGGCGAAGCGGCGCTCACCATCCTCAACAAGGACGACATCGATCTGGTCCTGCTCGGCATGGACCTCCCCGGCATCAGCGGTCTCGAGGTACTGCAGATCGTCAAGGAGAACTGCCCGCTCTGCGAGGTCATCATGCTCGCACGGTCCAGCTCCATCGATGCGGCGGTCCAGGCGATCAAGCGCGGCGCGTACCACTTCGTCGAGAAAGGGGTGCCGGGCGATCACCTGCGCGGGCTCATGCGGCACGCGAGCGAGCACCAGGATCTCGAACGGCAGGTGCGTTCACTCACCGCGCAGGTCGCGGACGAACAGGGTCGCGAGTTCATCGTCGGGCCGAGCCGGTCGACGCGCGACGTGATCGATACCGTGCACAAGGTGGCGAAGCTGCCGGCCACCGTGCTGATCCTCGGCGAAAGCGGCACCGGCAAGGAACTGCTCGCACGCTACATCCATCGCGAGTCCGAGAATCCGGACGCCCCGTTCATCGCAGTGAACCTCGCCGCCATCCCGAAGGAGCTGGTCGAGAGCACGCTGTTCGGCCACGAGAAGGGCGCGTTCACCGGCGCCCTGCGCCAGCAGCTCGGGAAGTTCGAGCTGGCATCGAACGGCACGCTGTTCCTGGACGAGATCGGCGACCTGCGGCTCGACCTGCAGTCGAAGCTGCTGCGCGCCATTCAGGAAGGGGAGATCGAGCGCGTCGGCGGGCAGAAGCCAATTCGCACGCACTTCCGGCTGATTGCGGCGACGAACGTGGACCTCGACAAGGCGGTGAAGGAAGGGCGGTTCCGCGAGGACCTCTACTACCGCATCAACGTCATCCCGCTGCGGCTCCCGCCGCTGCGGGAGCGGGCGGAGGACATCCCGCAGCTCGCGGAGTTCTTCCTCAAGCGCTACAACACGCGCTTCCGCAAGCGCATCGGCGGCATCACCGAGTCCACCATGTCGATGCTCAAGAAGTACTGGTGGCCGGGAAACATCCGCGAGCTCGAGAACCTCGTGGAGCGCTTGGTCGCGGTCTGCGACAAGGACTACCTGAGCGAAGAGGATCTGCCGCTCGAGTTCCACTTCGCGCAGCTCGAGCCGCAGGGGCAGCGCAGTGAGTCGCTCTTCGAGGACGCGACGAACACGTTCGAGCGCAACTTCATCCTGCGCGCGCTCGAGAAGTGCGGCTGGAGTGTCACGGCCACGTCGGAGTACCTCGGCATGCCGCTCAGCACGCTCAAGTACAAGATGGACCGGCTCGAGGTCCGCCAGCTCGCGCGCCGCATCCGCGGCATCTGACCCCTTCGCGCGTCAGGCCGCACCCGGGTGAGGGAGCGCAGCGGCCTGCCGTTGCCGGCCGCCGCGCTGCTCTCCACCGGGAGGCACACAGGATGATCTGTGGGGGGATTGCGAGTGCGGGACGTGCTACTTGCGCGGAAGTACGGCGTCCTTCAGCTGCTTGGTGATGCGGGCCTTCACGACCGTCTTGGCGGGAATCTTGATCGCCTCGCCAGTCGCGGGGTTGCGGCCCATGCGCGCCTTGCGCTTCTGGACCACGAGCTTCACCATACCCGGCAGGACGAACTCGCCGGACTTCTTGAGTTCCTTCTCCGCGAGCTGCGCCAGCTCGTCGAAGAACTCGCGAGCCTGCGTACGCTTCACCTCGAACCGTTCCGCAAAGTGCGAGAACAGCTCGGACTTGCCCATGCGGCGGGCGTCGGCCATGTTGTGTCTCCTCGTGTGAGTTGCGCGTCAGTGAGTTGACCCGTCGATCACCGCGCGCGCGGCGAAGATCGCGGCGTGAATGCCTTTGAAGTTGGCCGTATGCTAACGCGCGGTTTCCGCCAGTGTCAAACGCTTCGCAGCCGAAATCGTCGATTTTCCTCAGCGAATGCTAGACTTCTGAGGTCATGTCCAGCTCGACCCTCGAGACGTTTCCCAACCCGCGCCCCGAGCGCGACTTCGAAATCACCATCAGCTGTCCGGAGTTCACGTCGGTCTGCCCCAAGACGGGCCTCCCCGACTTCGGCGAGATACGGATTGCTTACGTTCCCGACCAGACCTGCGTGGAACTGAAGTCGCTGAAGTACTACCTGCTCGAGTTCCGCAACAAGGGCATCTTCTACGAAGCGGTCACGAACCAGATTCTCGACGACCTCGTCGCGGTCACCCGTCCACGTCGCATGACCGTCGTCGGCAACTTCTCGGCGCGCGGCGGCATCACCACGAGCGTCACGGCCACGTTCGAGTACAGAGCACAGAACGACTGACCGCGTCGTTCATCGCGCCGGCACGGCGGGGCTGAAGCCCCGCCGCTACGTAAAGCCGCTACGTAGAGCCGCTACGTAGAGCCGCTGCGTGGAGCCGCTGCGTGGAGCGGCGTCGTTCGGCGCCCCGGCCGATGCGTGGAGCGGCGTCGTTCCGCGCCCCCGGCCGCTGTATGATTCGCGGCATGACAGTGGCGCACCGCGCCGACGACGATCGGAGTCTGGGCACGATGAGGGCAGACGACGAGTGCGGTGACGATGCGGTGGTGGTCCCGATCGGGCCCGAGCTGGACCTGCATAGCTTTCAGCCGCGCGACATTCCGTCGGTCGTCGACGAGTACCTGCATGAAGCGGTGAATGCCGGCCTTGCGGAAGTGCGGCTCGTGCACGGCCGCGGCCGCGGCGTGCAGCGCGGCATCGTGCAGGCCCTGCTCGAACGCCACCCGCTCGTCGCCGCATTCAGTGACGACCCGCGCTCACATCTCGGCGCGACGCTCGTCGTGCTCACGCGCACATCCGCTTGAACTCGCAGAGTCGCTGGGCCGACTCGCCGCGGTCCCTCACACCCCAACCAGTCCCGAGTTCCGAGTCCCGAGCCCCTGATTCCGAGTGCCCGCGCCGAACTCCGACCTGAGCCGGACCGCCTGAGCCCCTCTGCTATGATGCGCCGGTGACCTTCTCGGGTGCCCGCGCCCTCCTGCTGGGCGCCCTGCTGCTCGGTGCCGCACCGGCTGCGGCCCAGGTCACCGCGCCGGCCACGCACTTTGGCTTCGAACTCGGCGCCGACCGCCGCCTCGCCACCGCAGACGCCATCGAGCAGTACTTCACGCTCGTCAGCACGCAGTCTGACCGCGTCAAGCTGCTGGACCTCGGGCCGACCACCGAGAACCACCGCACGATCGCCGCGGTCGTCAGCGCACCGGCCAATATCCGCAACCTGGATCAGATCCGTGCGGCGAACCTTCGGCTCTCGGATCCGGGACGGCTCGAGCCCCAGGATGCCGCGACAGCGATTGCCAGCCAGAAGGTGATTGTGGCAATCGGCGCAAGCATCCATTCCTCGGAAGTCGGCGGCACCCAGGCCGTGACGCAGCTGCTGCACGAGCTGACGAGCGCGACCGACCCTGGCACGCGCGCGATACTCGACAACGTGGTGGTCGTCCTCATCCCGACGCTGAACCCTGATGGTCACCGGATGGTGACCGAGTGGTACGACAAGTACAAGGGCACCGCGTGGGAAGGCGGACCGATGCCCTGGCTCTACCACAAGTACGCCGGCCACGACGTCAACCGCGACATGTTCATGCTGAACCTCGCGGAGACCCGCAACCTCGCGCGGTTCATATACAGCGACTGGCACCCGCAGGTCTTCCTCACGATGCACCAGATGGAAGACAACGGGCCGCGCTTCTTCGCTCCGCCGAATACCGACCCGATCGACCCGAACGCCGACCCGCTCATCTGGCGCTCCGCGGCGCTGCTTGGCGATGCGATCGCCATGCAAATGCAGCAGGAGCGGCGCTCCGGGGTCGTCACCGCGGCCAAGTACGACTACTACTGGCCCGGGTTCGAGGACTCGGCGCCGCTGGGGCACAACACGGTCTGCCTCCTCACCGAGGTGGCGAGCGTCGACGTCGCGTCACCGGTCAACATCCCGGCAACGGAACTGCGCGCCGGCTTCAAGGGCCTGCTCTCGTACCGCCCGCAGATCAACTTCCCCGACCCGTGGCCCGGCGGCCGCTGGACGCTGCACGACATCGTCGAGTACGACCTCAGCGCCGTGCGAGGCCTGCTGTACGCGGCCAGTGCGTATCGTGAACCGCTGGTGCGCAACTTCTACGAGATGGGGCGACGCGCGATCGAGAAGGGCAGAGACGCGGCCCCCTTTGCGTTCATCATTCCGCCCGACCAGCAGGATCCGTATGCGACTGCACGTCTGGAGCAGTTGCTGCTCGACGGCGCCGTCGAAATCCAGCGTGCGATGGAGCCCTTCCGTGCCGATGGCGAACCGTACGCCGAAGGCACGGACATCGTCTTCCTCACGCAACCGTATCGCGCGTACGTGAAGACGCTCCTCGAGGTTCAACACTACCCGGGCCGTCGTGGCATGCCGAACGCACCGGCTGAGCGCCCGTACGACGTCGCGGGCTGGACGCTGCCGCTGCAGATGGGCGTGAAGGTGATCACGATCGAGCGGCGCTTCGAGCCGCCGTCCCTCACGCGGCTCACCGCGCCGACGATACCGTCGGGCACGGTATGGGGCGAACGGAAGCCGGACTACTGGGTGATCGAAGGTCGGGGCACGGGCGCCGCCCTCGCGCTCAACAGGCTGGTTGCCGCAGGCGCGCAGCCGATGTGGACGACGGCGGGGATTGCCACGTCGGCGTTCCGCTACGAACCGGGCTCGTTCGTCGTGCCATACGCGAAGAGCGCGGAGTCGGCCGTCGCGGGCATCGCACGAACGCTCGGGCTGCGGGTCGACGGGCTGAAGGGTCGCCTGCCGCAGCAACTGCAGCCGATCGGACGTGCACGCACGGCGCTCTACCGGCCGTGGACCGCGAGCATCGACGAGGGGTGGACGCGCTTCCTGCTCGAACGGTTCGAATTCAGGTTCTCGACGCTCACCGACCAGCAGGTGCGCACCGGGAACCTTCGCGCGCAGTTCGACGTCATCATCCTGCCGAATGTCCCAGGCGATCGACTCTCGTCGGGGTGGTCGGACGACGCGATGCCTCCGGAGTACACAGGTGGCCTGAGCCCCGCCGGTGTCGACGCGCTGCGCGCCTTCGTGCGCGCAGGCGGCACGCTCGTCTGCCTCGGGCAGTCGTCCGGCTTTGCCATCGGCGCGTTCGACCTGCCTGTCCGGGACGTCGCACGCGATGCAGACGACAAACTGTTCGTCCCAGGCTCCATCGTGCGCGTGGCGCTCGACCCGTCGCAGCCGCTGTCCTACGGGATGCCCGCGGACACGGCGGGGTTCTTCGTCTTCAGTTCCGTGTTCGGCGCCCTGTCCGCCGCCGGGCCTGGTGCGCCCTACGCTGAGCCGTCACGCGCGGCGGGGATGAAGACCGTCGCGCACTATGGACAGCAGGACGTGGTCCTCAGCGGCTGGATTGAAGGCGAGGAGCTCCTCGCCGGCCGCTCGGCCGTCGTCGAGGCACCGATTGGCGCCGGACGCGTCGTCCTCTTCGGCTTCCCCGTCCAGCACCGCGCGCAGTCCTACGCGACCTTCCGCCTGCTCTTCAACGCGCTGTTCACCGCCGCGCAGCCACCGAACAAGAAGTAGGCGCGTTCCCGCGTTCCCGCGTTCCTGCCCGGCATCCGCCTTGCCCACGCAAGCAGGCGTTTCGCGCGAACGGCTCGATTTCCGAGCGTTTTCGCATGGTCGCGGCATGCGCGCTGCAATACGCGCGATCGTGCGGGCATCAGGGGTATGGAGAATCTGCAGCCGAAGATTGGTGACCGCGTCCGGGTGCGGCAACGCACATGGGTCGTCCAGGATGTCGATACGCACCAGTCCTGCCGTGTCGTCACGCTCAGGAGCGACGCGCACGATGGACCGGCAACGATCCGGCGCGTCCTGCATCCGTTCGACGACATAGAGCCGACGGAGCACCAGCGCCGTACGCGTCTCGTCGGCGCCCGCGCGTGGCATCGCGCCTTCCACGCGCTCGGCCGGTCGCACGGCGGTGCGACGTCGCTGCGTGCCGTGCTCGACGCGCGGATGGACCTGCTGCCCTTCCAGCTCGAGCCAGCACTGTCACTCGTCGCGGGTCACGGCACGCGGTTCCTCCTCGCAGACGATGTGGGGCTCGGGAAGACGATGCAGGCACTGCTCTGTGCCGGTGAGATGCGTGCGCGCGGACTTGGCACGCGTGTGCTGGTGCTGACGCCCGCAGGGCTGCGCGAGCAATGGGTCTACGAGGCAGAGGCACGCGTCGGCCTGCCGCTCAGGCTCGTTGACCAGCTCACGATCAGGCGCCTCGCGGCCACGCTGCCGCCTGACATCAACCCCTGGACGACCGAGCCGTGCGTCGTGGCATCCATCGATTACGTGAAGCGGCCCGAGGTGCTTCCACTGGTCCGGGCCGCGGCGTGGGACATGGTGATCGTCGACGAAGCGCATGGAAGCTGCGGCGACTCCGACAGGCGAGACGCGGTGTCCGCGATCGCATCGCGAGCGCTCTTCGTGATCCTGCTGAGCGCGACGCCGCACAACGGGGACGAACACGCGTTTTCGTCGCTCTGCCACCTCGGACGGCTCGACGAGGAACTTGTGGTGTTTCGCCGGTCACGCACCGAAGCGGGCCGCGATCGTGGACGTCGTGTCCACACGCTGCGCGTCAGGCCCAGTCCCGCCGAGCGGCGCATGCACGCGGCCGTCGCGAGCCTCACGCGAGCGATCCGGCACGAGCGGGCCGAGCTGAGCCGCGACGCGTGGCTCCTCCTGTCGCTGCTGCACAAACGCGCGCTCTCGAGCGCTCATGCCTTGGCGGCGTCAGTGGAGCGCCGCCTGCAGTGCCTGGACGACGCGCCCACTCCCAGCGGCGCCCAGCTGCCACTGCCCCTGGACGATGAGACGGGCGAGCTCGATGGCGGTGACGCGCCGCCGATGTGGAACACGCCGGTGCTCGACGATCGCGGCCTGGAGCGACGGCTCTTCCAACAGGTCCTCGACGCCGCACGTGAAGCCCAGGGCTGCGAGGCCAAGCTCCGTCGGCTGCGGCGCTTGCTGCAGTCGGTCCACGAGCCGGTCATCGTCTTCACGGAATACCGGGACACGCTGCTCTACCTTCGCACCCAGGTGGCCTCCGAAGCGGTCGTCATTCACGGGGGTATGTCCCGCGACCAGCGCCGCGCGGCACTCGAACAGTTCCGCGCCGGACGTGTCCTCCTCGCGACGGATGCCGCGGGCGAAGGGCTGAACCTGCACCATGAGTGCCGCACCGTGATCAACCTCGAGCTTCCCTGGAATCCGATGCGGCTCGAGCAGCGCATCGGACGGGTCGATCGGATCGGGCAGCGACGCCGGGTCCACGTGGTCCACCTGATCGCCAATGGCACGGGAGAGATGCGGCTGCTCGACCGGCTGGCCGCCCGGGTCACCCACGCACAGGATCGCGTGGCCGCACCGAACCCGCTCGGCGGTCGAGCGGAATGGACCGAGGAGGCATCCGCCGCGATCGTCGTGCTGCGCCGCAGCTCGGAGCACGCCGGGCCGGCCACGTCCACGCTGAGGACGCCACCGGTCCACCTGACGCGCCTCGTCGACGAGGCACTGCGGGAGGCTGAGCGGATCGAGTGCGTCCGCGCCTTCGCTGGGAATGGGCGCCGGCGGTCCGTTCCTGGCGTCTCTGCCGAGCCGGGTCGGGCCGCTTCAGCACCACTGCTGGACACGCTCGTCCTTCGCGCTCGTCGCCGCACCATGCGTCGTGCCCTGCGTGGGCGGCGGCTTCTCGTCTTCAGGAGCCAGCTGCTCGATGCGTCAGGGCGAGCCGTCGCGACGCACGTGCTCGGAGTGCTGGCGGACACCGGGTTGCCACACGACTCCGCGATCCGCGCAGGCGCTGCCGCTGCGGCTCGCGCCGCGGCTGAATCGCATCACGATTCCGTCCAGGCCCACCATCGCCTCACCGCCACGCAGTTACGGCGCGCACGAGCCATTGCCCGCCTGTGCAGGCCGCCCGGTGCCGAAGAGCAACCCGGGCTTTTCGATCGGCGCGTGGAGCATCTGGCGGCGGCGCGCGGCCGTGCGGTGCGCGAGGAACGCACGGTCGCCGAGGAGCGCCTCGCGCGCATCGCGACTGCCGCACGCGTCTGCATCGCCGAGCCCGAACTGATGCTGGTCGCGGTGCCCAGGCCAGACACGTGGCGATGACCGGGTACGACGGCTACCTGCTCGCGAGTGAGTTCGTCCGTGCCCGCGCGTCGGAGCCGCATGCGCTGGCATTCGCCCGCGACCGACAGGACGCGCTGAAGCGGTGGTGTGCGCACGCCCGTACGCTCGGCCCCGCGTCGCCGTACCGCGCGCTGCTCGATGTGGCGCTGTATCCGGTGCTGGATCTGCTCGGGTTCGAGGTGGCAGGACCGGCCGAGGTCGCGACCGGCCACGTGCGGGTCAGTGCCCGCGCGGCAGCGACCAAGGTCGCCGTGATCGTCACAACCTGGGGTGCACCGCTTGCGGCGTTCTGGCGCGAGGCGGTCACGCAGGCCGTCCGCACGGGTGCGGCCTGGTGCCTTCTCTGCAACGGCACGCACCTGCGCCTCGTCCACGCGTCCAGGCTGCAATCGAGGCGGCACGCCGAGATCGACCTCGAAGCCGCGGCCGACGACCTGCTGACCGCGTCGGCGCTGTGGCTGCTGTTCCGCGCTGAGGCGCTGGTCGCACCCGAAGGCCACGTGGGCGTTGCGCAACTGATCGCGGAGGCTGACGACCACGCCACGGGTGTCTGTCGTTCGTTGCGAGCCGGCGTCCTCGAGGCGTCGTCCGAGGTGCTGCGGGCGCTCGTGGCACGGGAACGCGGCCGGCCTGTGCCCGACGTCTTCGAGCAGTCGCTGACGGTCGTCTACCGGCTGCTGTTCCTCTTCTTCGCCGAGGCGCGAGCCCTCGTACCTCTGTGGCATCCGGTGTATCGCGAGAGCTACAGCGTCCACACGCTGCGCGACGCCGCGCTCACCTCAGAAGCCACCGGCTTGTGGGACGCCCTGCGTGCGGTGGCGCGTCTCGCGCACGCAGGCTGCCAGGCCGGCGGGCTCAACGTCACGCCCTTCAACGGCCGCCTGTTCTCCCCGTCGCGCACGCCCCTTGCCGAACGCCGCGGCCTGGACGATGACGCTGCACGGCGGGCAATCGTCGCGCTCTCCACCCGCCCGGCTCGCGACGGCACGGCCCGCGAGCGCATCTCGTACCGTGACCTTGGTGTGGAGCAGCTCGGCGCCGTGTACGAGACGCTGCTGGACTACGAACCGCGCGTGGAGCGAGGGCCGCGTGGACGCCTGCTCCGCGTCTCGCTGGAGCCCGGTTCCGGTGTCCGCAAGGCGACCGGCACGTTCTACACGCCGCAGCCGATCGTCGAGTACCTCGTGCGCAACACGCTGTCGCCGCTTGTGCGCGACGCCACCCCAGAGGCGATCCTCGGGTTGCGCGTGCTCGATCCGTCGATGGGCAGCGGGGCCTTCCTGGTCGGTGCCTGCCGATTCCTGGCGGCGGCGTACGAGACGGCACTCATCGATCATGGTCGCTGCCACGCGACGGACATCGGGCCAGGCGAGCGCGCCTCGATGCACCGGCTTGTCGCGGAGCGCTGCCTGTTCGGCGTCGACATCAACCCCACTGCCGTGCAGCTCGCCCGCCTGTCGCTGTGGCTCACGACGCTCGCGGCTGATCGGCCGCTCACGTTCCTGGATCATCATCTGCGGTGCGGCGACAGCCTGGCAGGCACATGGATCGCCTGCCTGCGAACCTCTCCGATCCGCAGGATGCAGGGAGGCACGCTGCCCCTGTTTCCCGACGCGGCACAGGAGTCGGCGCTGGCTGGTGCGTTGCCCGTGCGCTTCCGCCTCGCGGAGGATCCGAACGACACACCGGCGCAGGTCCGCGCCAAGGAGCGGGCGCTCGCGGCGCTGGCGAAGGCCGACACACCGTTGGCGCGGTGGACACGCATCGCCGACCTCTGGTGCGCGGGCTGGCTGGCCGATCCTCCTGTCCCCGCGGCAGCGTATGCGGAACTCGCCGACGCCATCCTGACGTGCCGCTCGGCGCTGCCGAGGGGGACCCAGCACTCGCTCCTCGACCGCGTGGCGCACACCGCGCGAGCGCAGCGGCTGTTCCACTGGGAGCTGGAGTTCCCGGAGGTGTTCTTCGATGAACACGGCCGGCGACGGGCGGATGCCGGGTTCGACGCGGTCCTCGGCAATCCACCCTGGGACATGGTGCGCGCCGATGGCGCGGGCGACAGGACCAGCGCCCGCGCGGAAGCTGCACGGCTGGTCCGCTTCGCCAGGGAATCGGGCGTGTACGAGGTACGTCCAGGTGGGCAGGTGAATCGGTACCAGCTGTTCACGGAGCGGGCGATCGCACTCACGCGACCGGGCGGACGCATCGGGCTCGTCCTGCCGTCGGGGATCGTTGCGGACAGCGGCAGCGCGCCGGTCCGTCGCCTGCTCTTCTCCCGCACGTCGGTCGATCACATCGTCGGCTTCGACAACCGTGCCGGCACGTTTCCGATTCATCGCAGCGTCCGCTTCGTGCTGCTGTCTGCCACCGCGGGTGGCGCCACAAGGGAGATGCACTGTCGTTTCGGAGAAACGAATGCAGCGAGCCTCCCTGATGCGCTGTCGGACGGAGGTGATCGATCCAGCTGGTATCCGCTGCGCGTCAGCCCGGCCCTGCTGCACAAGATCTCAGGCGAGGACCTCTCGGTCCCTGATGCGCGGACACCCGTGGACCTCGCGCTCGTCGAGCGCGCGGCGGAGATCTGTCCCGCACTCGGCGCGGCTGACGGCTGGCAGGTCCACTTCGGGCGCGAGCTGAATGCGACCGAGGACAGCGACGTGCTCCGTCAGCACGACGCCGGGCTGCCCGTGCTGGAAGGCAAGCTGATCGAGCCGTTTCGCGCACGCGTGGACCTGGTGCGGTGGCGGATCGCTCCGGATGCCGCGGCAGAACGGATCGGCCCGCGAGCGGCGCGTCCGAGGCTCGCGTACCGGGACGTGGCAAGCGCGACCAACCGCGTCACGCTCATCGCCGCCCTGCTGCCAGCCCACACCGCCTCGACGCACACGCTCTTCTGCCTGAAGGAAGAGCTGCCCTTAGATGCGCAACAGGTGCTCTGCGCGCTTTTCAACAGCCTCGTCGTGAACTTCTTTGTCCGGATGCGGGTCTCCATTCATGTGACGACGAGCATCGTGGAACGGCTGCCGGTTCCGACGGCGGATCGGGTCGGTCCCTGGTGGGGCGAGTTGGCGGAGGGCGCCGCTCTCCTCTCGCGCGAGGACGCGCCGCATGTATTCGCGCGGCTCAACGCCATCGTCGCGAAGCTCTATGCGCTCGACGCGGCCGAGTTCGGCCATGTCCTCGCGACCTTTCCGTTGATTGACAGGTCCGACCGGGACGCGATGATGCGCGCCTTCGAAGAGCTCTAGCTCACAACCGGCGATGGAACACCAACGCCGCGACGACGCCGGCGATCAACTCTGCGAGGACAATCGCCGTGAGTACCGTGAACGTCCAGTCCCGTCGGCGGCCGTACTCCACGACAGACGCCGCGACCCTCGCAACTGGCGTCATCATGAGCAGCACGAGCCCCAGCGTCAGCAGCAGTGCGGGGACCTGCCCTGCCCCGAGTGCCAGCGTGAGCAGCAGTCCCACGCTCAGCATCCCGGTGCTCGCGACCACGCCGATGCGCAGCACGCGTCCCAGCCGCGCTTCGATCTGTTCATCCGCCAGCCGGCGATCGGACGTGGCGCGGTCCTGAGGCGATGTCATGCGAGGCTCCGGTAGCACATCAGCGCCGACACCACGAAGAGCACCGCCGCCAGGAGGAGCTTGAGCGACCGGGCCGACGCCCGCTCGCCGAGCCGGCCGCCAATGGCCGTGCCCGCCTGCACGCCGAGGATCGCCGCTGCCGCAAGGGCGGGGACCAGCTGCCCGTTGCCGTAGTAGATGATCGCGCCCGCGGCGGCGGTCACCCCGATCATGAACGCGCTCGTTGCCGCGGCAGCGCGGAGCGGGACGCCACACCACGCGTTCAGGACCGGCACCTTGATGACGCCACCGCCGATGCCAAGCAGCGATGAGACGTTCCCCGCGACGAACGACGCGACAAGCGCCAGCGGCAGCCGCCTGATCTTGTAGCTCACCGTGCCGCCGCTCTCCGCTTCGACGTAGCGTCCCCCGAGCACGCCGGGGTCCACATCGCCCACAAGCACGTTGCGTCTGTTCACGCGCGACAGCGTGGCGAGGCCGACGATGAGCGTGACGCCCGAGAAGATGCGCTCGAGGAGATGCGCCTCCAGATATTGCGCCGTGATGCCACCGAGCAGGCTCCCGGCGGCTGTGGCGACTTCCAGCACCATGCCGAGGCGGAAATTGATCAGGTGCGATCCGGTGCGCCCGGCCGACACCGCGCTCGAGGTGCCGATGACGGTGGCGAGGCTCGTCGCAGCGGTCACACCAATGGGCCAGCCCATCACGATCGTGAGGAATGGGACGAGGAAGATGCCGCCGCCAATCCCGAGCGTCGAACCGAGACCGCCAGCGACGGCGCCGCTGAAGAGAACAACCGCCACCACACTGGCGCTGACGACCGGCATGCTGGCTCCCACGATAGCAGGGCACGTGCCCGCGTTTGCGGTAGATTCGAGGCATGACTGCTCCTGCTCCGCGCTTCACGCCGAAGACCCTGTCGTTCCTTCGCTCGCTCGCGCGCAACAACGACCGCGAGTGGTTCCGGGAACGCAAGGAGCAGTACGACGCGCACGTGAAGGCGCCGATGCTCGCGGTCATCGAGCAGCTGGCCGTCGACTTCCAGGACTTCGCTCCGGAGCTCGTGGCAAGCCCCAGGTGCGTGTACCGGATTTACCGCGACACCAGGTTCTCCGATGACAAGACGCCGCTGAAGACCAACATCGCGGCGAGCTTTCCCTGGCGCGGCCTGCATCGCCATCAGGGTGCCGGGCTGTACATCGAAGTGGCCCCGCGCTGGGTGTGGGTGGGCGGCGGGATGTACGCCCCCGAGACAGCGCAGCTCGCCGCCGTGCGCGAGCACATCGCCGGCAACCACCAGCGCCTTCGGGCAATCGTGGAGTCACCGCGCTTCCGCCGGTCCGTTGGCCGTCTCGAAGGCGAGACGCTCACGCGAGTGCCGCGCGGGTTCGACAAGGCGCATCCGGCGGCCGACTACCTGCGGCACAAGCAGTTCCTCGCCGGGAAGGAGTTCCCGGCGGCGTTCGCCCACGACCCTGCCTTCTACCGCGGCGTGCTCGGCGTCTATCGCGAGGTCGCGCCGTTGATCCGCTTCCTCAACGAGCCGTTCACCGACCGGTTGTGAATCGGCGAGAGGCGTCGAGATACCGGTCCTCGCCGACATCCCGCTGATGCGAGCGCTCCGAAACAGTGAACGGGTGCCGCGCGGTGTCGCAACGAAATACGTGAGCTGGTTACCGAATCGTGATCGCAGCCGCCATGCGACAATCGCGCACGCCGCTAATCCCGCCTGAATTGTTGGTATCCAGTCCCCACTAGCCCAATATGGTCTAGCTGGACCGTATCTTGCCTCAGCCAATCCGCCGATACAGCCATGTGACGCGAGAGCGTCCTCAATTGCCTCGGGCTTCAGTCCGGAGTTTCGATTCGTGTTGTTCGAACCGGCGAGTGCGTCATCGTTCCTCGCGTTCTTCACGACTATCCACCTCGCGCTCGCCGCGCTGAGGAACCACCGCAGCGCGACCACCGCGCCGTTCAGCTCGCTCACTGTCGTGTCGCTGGCGCTCGCCGCCCTGCCGTGGATCTTTCCGAGCCTCTACGGGCTCGGGTTCGGGCTCCTCGCGCACGTGGCCTGGTTTGGCGCGTGCGAGCGGTTTGCGCCGCTTGCGGCGAAGGCCGCCCCCGCACCACCGGTCGCGCCCGTTCGATTTCCCGGCACGACGCAGCCGCCTTCGAGTGCCGCGGCGATACGCAGCAGTTCACCGCCCCGTGGGTTCGTCCAGACTCCCGTTGTCGCGCTCGTCGACGAGACGCCTGACATCCGCACCATCCGGATGCTGCGCCCTGACGGGTTCCAGTTCGAAGCCGGCCAGTTCATCCCGATCCGCATCCGCGTGGATGGACGCGAGTACGTTCGCTGCTACTCGATCAGCTCGGCGCCGCACAGCGATGGCTACCTCGAAGTCTCGGTGAAGCGGCAGGGGCTCGTCTCGAACGCCCTGCACGCCACGGCTCGCTCGGGCTCGATCCTCTCGATCAAGGCGCCGAACGGCGCGTTCAAGTACCCGTCGGCGGATGACAGGCCGCTGCTCCTCCTCGCAGGTGGCGTGGGCATTACGCCGCTCATGAGCATGCTCCGGCACGCGGTCCACTCGGAACCGACCCGTCGCGTGACGCTGTTGTACAGCGCAGCGGAGGAGACCGGCTTTGCGTTCCGAGACGAGTTGGACTCCCTGGCGCGTCGCCATCCGCAGGTGAAGGTCGTCTACTGCCTGACCAGGCAGCCGGCGCCGGCACCGACGTATTACCCAGGACGGATCGATGCTGCCCTGCTGCGAACGGCGGTCCCCGATGCGTCCCACTCAATCGCCATGCTCTGCGGCCCGGCGCAGATGATCGACGGGCTCAAGGCGCTCCTCCTCGACATCGGAGTTCCCACCAGCCAGATCCGGCACGAAGTCTTCGAAGCAGCGGTGGCCGCGTCGGCGGGCGCCCATGCCGAAGGCGATGCTCACGTGGGCAAGGTCGGCCGAAGGTCGAGCGCGGACGCTGCCGGCGCTGGCAACACGGTCCAGGTGCGATGTCTCCCCGACGGCCAGACGATGGCGGTGGCGCCGGGGCAGACGCTCCTCGAAGCCGCCGAGAGCTGCGGCGTGGAGATCCCGTCGCTGTGCCGAGCGGGCGTCTGCGGCACCTGCCGTGTCCGCATCACCGAAGGTGACGTCGCCTGCGAGACCACGACGCTCGACGCCAGCGAACTGGGTCAGGGCTACGTCCTCGCCTGCGTCGCACAGCCACTCAGCAACTGCACGGTGCAGCGATGAACGCGAACGCGATCCCGCACCGCCCGACGGCCAACATCCCCGCGGCAGCCGCGCCCCGGAGTGCGGTCGTGTCGTGGATGACCAGCGGACTGTTCTGGAGCGCGGTGGTGTCGGTCGCGTGCGTCGGCTGGGTGCTGTTCGCGCAGGACGGACGCGAGTACTACCTGACGCCGCTGTCGACACGCGCCTACTCAACGGCGCATCCCCTGCTCCGCCCGTCCGGGCCGATCGGGCAGACGCTCGGTGTCGTTGGCGCCGCGTTGATGCTGGTGCCGTTCGTCTACATGCTCCGCAAGCGCATCCCCGGGCTGCGGGCGATCGGTAGCGCGCGAGGCTGGCTCGAGGTGCACCTGTTCTGCGGCGTGGTCGGACCCGTGCTCGTCACGCTGCACACCTCGTTCAAGTTCAACGGCATCATCTCGGCCGCCTACTGGTCGATGGTCATCGTGATGCTCTCCGGCTTCGTGGGGCGCTTCCTCTTCGTGCGCATCCCACGCTCCATCCGCGGCAGCGAGCTGACCCGCAGCGAACTCGATGCCCGGGCAGAGTCGCTCAACGGCGAGATCGCCGAGTCAGTGCAGTCCATGGCGCTGCTCGAACGGGTCCACGCGTTCGAGGCTTCGGTCGTGCCGTCCGGAGCGCACCTGTCCTTCCTGGACCTGTTCACCGGGGAACTCACGCTGGGACGCAAGGCTCACCGCTTCGAGCAGGAGCTGACGTCCGCAGGGCTCTCGCCCGAACTCGCGCATGCCGTCGTCACCTTGACCCGTGAGCGCGCGACCCTGCTGCGGCGTATCGCGTACCTGCAGAAGACGAAGACGCTGTTCGGCCTCTGGCACGTGTTCCACCTGCCGCTCGTCTACCTGATGCTCGTCATCGTCGCTGCGCACATCGGCGTCGCCCTGTACCTGGGCTACGTGCCGTTCCGGTGGTAGCGATGCGAGGTTCTGGATCCTGCGCGCGCCTCCTCCGCATCGTCGCTGCCGGCCTGTTCATCTGGATCGCCAGCACGGGAACGGCACATGCGCAGCTCGGCAGCCTGCTCTCCCCTGGTCGGCTCGCGAAAGCGCACGCGAACCTGGAAGGACTGTCGAACTGCCAGCAGTGCCATGAGCAGGGGCAGAAGGTCTCAGCGACGAAGTGCCTGACGTGCCACAAGCCGGTGGCAGAGCGGATCCGGCTGAAGAAGGGTGTCCACAAGGATGTCCAGGGCAACTGCATTGCCTGCCATGCCGAACATGCGGGGGTCGACGGTGAACTCCGCCCGTTCGACCAGAAGTCGTTCGACCACGCAAAGGTCACCGGGTTCGCCCTCGACGGGAAGCACGCGAACCTCGCAGCTGGTTGTGCCGCCTGCCATCAGGGCCCCTCATTCCTGACCGCACGGGCTGAGTGCGCGTCCTGTCATCAGGACGTCCACAAGCCGTCGCTCGGCGCGAAGTGTGACACCTGCCACTCGACGCGCACGGCGTTCAAGGGGGTCGGCACGGCATTCGACCACACCAGGGCGGCCTTCCAGCTCCAGGGAGCGCACCAGACCGTCGCCTGTGAGAAGTGCCACGTCAACCGCACCTTCAAGGGGATTGCATTCGCGAGCTGCACCAACTGCCACGCCGATCGGCATCGGGGCAGCTTCGGGGCGACGTGCACGACCTGCCACACGAACGAGAGCTGGCGCACGAAGCGGGTGGACCACGCGAAGACCGACTTCGCGCTGGTCGGCCTGCACCAGAAGGTCGACTGCGCGGCATGCCACAAGCAGCCACCCATGCGCGTGGCGTTACGCGCGGATACGTGCGCGGCCTGCCACGTCGACGTCCATCGCGGCACCTTCAAGCAGGACTGCAAGGCCTGTCACAACGAGAACGGGTTCGGGAAGGCTCCGTTCGATCATGCGCAGACCCGCTTCGCCCTGACCGGCAAGCATGAGGCGCTCACCTGCGAGAAGTGCCACACCAGCCCGGCTGCCCAGCCGACTGCGCCTGCGGCGAAACGGGTCGCCGACTTCCGCGGGCTGAGCACGACCTGCGTGAGCTGCCACACCGATGTCCACCAGGGCCAGCTCGGCGCGTCGTGCGAGACGTGCCACACGTCTGCGAGCTTCCGGGTCAGCTCGTTCACGCACAAGAGCGATCCGTCGTTCTTTGCCGGCCAGCACGCCTCACTGACGTGCGAGAAGTGCCACGTGCCGTCGGCGCCGCGAGCAACGCGGACCGACCTGCCGGTCGCCCTGAACGTGCGCTACCGCGACCTGCCGAAGGCGTGCGCATCGTGCCACGAGGACGCGCACCTCGGGCAGGAACCGGCGACATGCGAGACGTGCCACACGATCACCTCTCCCAAGTTCGCCGTCCCCGGCTTCTCCCACGCGCGCACCAGCTTCGCCCTGACCGGCAAACACGAGACCGCCGCGTGCGCGGTCTGCCACAAGCGTGAGACGGGGCAGTTCCCGAAGGGCCCCGGCACCGCCATCCGTTTCAGCGGCCTGGCGCATGAGTGCCGAAGCTGCCATCAGGACGTGCATCTCGGCCAGCTGAGCGGCGCATGTGAGACGTGCCACGCGACGAGCTCGTTCACGATTGACCACTACACGCACAAGGACCGGACGCTGTCGTCACTGTTCGTCGGCCGACACCTGAAAGCCACCTGCCAGGACTGCCACAAGGCTGCGACGACGAACTTCCCCGCGGGGCGCGGGACCGCGGTCCGCTTCAAGGTCGAGAGGACCTGCGTCAGTTGCCACACGGACATTCACAAGGGAGCGCTCGGCCCGAACTGCGCCACCTGCCACCGCCCATGAGAACAACGCGCCTGTTCGCGATCGCCCTGCTCGGACTCCTCGGCCTGCTCACCGGGGCGCGCGATGCGTCCGCGCAATTCGAGACACCGAGCCGTGCCTTCCACAACGGCACATCGTTCAGGCTCGAGGGGCGCCACCAGACCGTGCCCTGTACCTCGTGCCACATCAACAACCAGTACGCCGGTACGCCTCGCACCTGCTATCAGTGCCACTGGGTCCGCCGGAAGGACGACCGCTACCAGACGCGGCTCGGCAACGATTGCGAGTCGTGCCACCGCCCGACCTCATGGACCGCAGTCAACTTCAACCACTCGACGCTGGCAGGTGTGGCGCTCGGTCCGAACCACCGGACGATCGGGTGCGACTCCTGCCACATCAACGCACAGTTCAAGGGGACGACGAGCGACTGCTTCTCGTGTCATCAGCGGGACTACCAATCGACGGCGAGCCCCAATCACGTGGCCGCAGGGTTCCCGACGACGTGCGATTCGTGCCATAAGCCGAACGACACGGTGTGGCAGAACTCAGGCGGACGCGGGTTCAATCACGCGTCCGTGTTCCAGCTGGTCGGCCGGCACGCCACGGTGACCTGCGTCTCATGCCACAAGAACAACGTCTATCGCGGTACCTCGCGCGACTGCGTCGGCTGCCATCTGCCGGAGTACAACGCCACGCGGACGCCGAATCATGCCGCGGCGGGCTTCCCGACCACGTGTGAGACCTGCCACCGGGCGACCGACGCGCAGTGGGCCGGTGCGAACTTCAATCACAACGCGGTGTTCGCGCTGCAGGGCGTGCATGCGACCGTCCAGTGCGTCAGCTGCCACAAGAACAACGTGTATCGCGGCACGGCGCGCGACTGTGCCGGCTGTCACATCGCGAAGTACAACGCGACCACAACCCCGAACCATGCCGCCGCAGGGTTCCCGACGACATGCGACTCCTGCCACCGTCCGACTGACACGCAGTGGGCAGGCGCCTCTTTCAACCACAACGCCGTGTTCGCCCTGCAGGGCGTCCACGCGACGGTACAGTGCGCCACGTGCCACAAGAACAACGTCTACCGTGGCACCGCCCGTGACTGCGCTGGCTGTCACATCGCCAAGTACAACGCCACGTCGAAACCGAATCACGCGGCCGCCGGGTTCCCGACGACGTGCGAGTCGTGCCACCGTGCAACGGACGCGCAGTGGACCGGAGTGGCCTTCAACCACAACGCCGTGTTCGCCCTGCAGGGGGTCCACGCGACGGTGCAGTGCACCACCTGCCACAAGAACAACGTCTACCGCGGCACGGCCCGGGATTGCGCTGGCTGCCACATCGCCAAGTACAACGCGACGACCGCGCCGAACCATCCGGCGGCAGGATTCCCGACCACCTGCGAGGCATGCCACCGGGCGACCGACACGCGATGGACCGGCGTGAGCTTCAACCACAACGCCTCGTTCCCTCTACAGGGAGTGCACGCGACGACGGCGTGCGCGTCGTGCCACAAGAACAACGTCTACAAGGGCACGTCGCGGGACTGCGCCGGCTGCCACATCGCGAAGTACAACGCGACCACGAGCCCCAACCACGCGTCGGCCGGTTTCCCGACCTCTTGCGACAGCTGCCATCGCGCCACGGACACGAGCTGGAGTCAGGGCCGGTTCAGCCACACGCAGTTCCCGCTGTCCGGACGTCACAACGTTGCGTGCACGCAGTGCCACACGACACCGAACAACTACCGCGTCTTCTCCTGCACGACCTGCCACGGGCGCAGCGAAACCGACAGCAAGCACAGAGGCCGTTCGGGATACGTCTACGACTCGAACGCGTGCTACTCATGCCATCCGAACGGACGGAGCTGACATGTCCTGGAGCCTGCCGGTGACTCGCGCCTCCCGCCTGACAGTGGCCGTGGCCAGCGCCCTCCTCGGGCTCGTCGTGCCCGCTGCACTCCAGGCGCAGGACGGCACCGCGTCCGTCCCCAAGCCGCGACCGAGCGGACGCATTTCGATGTTCGTCGACTCATGGTCGACGTCGCCGGATGACGGGCCGAGCCGATCGTTCCGCAACGTCATCACAACCGCGACGCTGCGCGCCCCAGAGGGTGAGGCCGACGGCCTCGAGTACGGCATGGACATGCGGCACAGCGGCCTGAGTGGCGGCACACGGCCCAATCGCTTCTCGCTCTACGAAGGGTTCGTGGGAGCGAGGGCGGCCGACGGCCACCTTCGGATCCGCGGCGGTCATCTCTGGCTGACCGACCTCGGCGCACTCGGCTCGCTCGCAGGAGGACACGTCGAGGTGCGACAGAAGGAGTCGGCACGGCAGGGCATCGGCCAGCTGCGCGTCGGCGCGTTTGGCGGCCTCGAGCCGAAGATCCTCGATACGGGGTATTACTCGGGCGTGAAGAAGTTCGGCGTCTACGGCGCGCTCGACGGCGACGCAGGACGACGGCATTCGCTCGGCTACATACAGGTCCGCGATCAATCGCTCATCGAACGCTCGGTCCTGTCCGCGACCAACTTCGTGCCGGTCGGCCGGACGTTCTTCCTCTACCAGGCGGCCGAGTACGACCTGTCGCAGCCGGCCGGGATGGCAAAAGGCGGATTCAACTACTTCTACGCCAATGCGCGCGTGAACCCGTCGGCTCGGGTGGAGCTTCAGGGGACCTACAATCGCGGACGCTCGATCGACACGCGCGGCATTGCGGACGACGTGCTGAACGGTCGGCCGGTATCGCAGGCCACCGCGCTCGGGCTCGCCTATGAATCGCAGGGGGGCCGCATCACCGTCGAGCCGATCGCGCGCGTGCGCGTCTACGCAGGGTTCACGCAGGACAAGTCGAGCCGAGAGGACAAGCCGGCACACCGCACGATGGTCGGCGGGTACGCGCCGAATGTCGGCGGGACGGGGCTCGACGTCGCGGCGTCCGACACGAGAACGCTCCGCTCGAACGGCAGCTACCACTCGAGTTACGTGTCGGTCGGACGGCAGGTGGGGCGGCGCGTCTACGTCTCCGGCGACTACACGACCTCGCTCTCGATCATCCGCTTTTCGCTGAGCAACGGCCTCATCACCGAGGATCGTCCGTCCACGCGGCGGCTGAGCGGCACGTCCTCCGTCAACGTGGGACCGGCCACCTCACTTCAGCTCACTGTCGATCGCACCTGGGATGTCGGCCTCCGCGAACTGCGAGTGCTCGCGGGGCTGTCGTATCGCTTCAGGTGAGGGTCGGCGTGGCGACGATTGTCTCGCTCCACGCTCCAGCGAGTGGATCGATCCGATAGCCAAGCCCGGCCAGGTACTCCTGCAGCTGCGCCGGGCCGTGCCCAAAGCGCTGCTGCAACGTCTCGTCGGACTCGCAGACGATCAGCGGACGCTCGGCACGCAGCAGATCGGCTGCGCCCCGGAGCGCCAGCCATTCGGCCCCTTCGATGTCCATCTTGATCGCCTGAATCCTGCTGGCGCCGGAAGCCCGCCACCACGCGTCGAGGGTCGTCATCATGACCTGCGGCGCGGACGCGCTCTGGACCACGCCGGTCAGCCCTGAATCCGCGTCCATGTGCACGCCGACCATTCCGTCACGATCGCCGACCGCCACCGCGTGCACGTGCAGGTTGGTCAGCTGCTCGCTCGCGATCGTGCGGCGCAGGCAGCGCAGCGGCCGCGCATCGATCTCGAAGGCGTGGACCGATCCGCTGGGCCCAACGACGTCGAGGGCGAGCATCGAGTAGAAGCCGACGTTCGAGCCGACATCGAGGAAGGTGCCGCCGTCCGACAGCGCGGCACGGATCGGCTGGAAGACCATGGGATCGAACTCGCCCTTGACGAAGATCCCTCGGCTCACCGCGGACCGCAGGTCGACGTACATCCGCCGCCCCGTGGCAATCCGCGTCCGGACCGGCCACGGCCAGCGTCGGGCCAGTTCGAGCCCAGCCCGCCGAACCGGCGCCAGCGCTCGCGACCGAACAATCGCATCCAACGGCATCCCGATCGCCTCTCCAGCGTCAATGGCCCAAGCCCTGCGGTGACCATAGCAGATGCACTGGCCTGACACCCGAAACCGCCTCACGTCCGGCGTTACACTTCCCCTATGCCTGCATCATTCAACGGCCGCTCACGCGTCACTCCGCCCGTCAACGAGCCGATCAAGTCGTACGCACCAGGCTCGCCCGAACGTGCCTCGCTGAAGGCGACGCTCGACGTGATGGCGGCCGAGCAGGTGGACATTCCGATCGTGATTGGCGGCACCGACGTTCGGACCGGCGACACGGCGCACGCGGTGATGCCGCACGACCATGGGCACGTGCTCGGCACCTGGCACAAGGCGACGCCGCAGATGGCGACCCACGCGATCGACGCCGCGCTCGCCGCGCACCGCGAGTGGGCCAGCTGGTCCTTCGAGGATCGCGCCGCGGTGTTCCTGAAGGCAGCCGAACTGCTCACGACCTCGTGGCGCGACGTCATCAACGGCGCGACGATGCTGAACCAGAGCAAGACGGTGTTCCAGGCGGAAATCGATTCCGCGTGCGAGATCATCGACTTCTGGCGCTTCAACGTGCACTACGCCGAGGAGCTTCTGGCGGAGCAGCCGATCAGCGACCGGACGATGTGGAACCGGGTGGAGTACCGCGGGCTCGAAGGGTTCGTCTACGCCGTCACGCCGTTCAACTTCACGTCGATCGCGGCCAACCTCCCTACCGCGCCGGCACTCATGGGCAACACGGTCGTGTGGAAGCCAGCCTCGAGCGCCATGCTCTCCGCCCACTACCTGATGAAGCTGCTCGAGGCGGCGGGGCTTCCTCCCGGCGTCATCAACTTCGTACCCGGCGATCCCGCGCCGATTTCAGACGTCGTGCTCTCACACCCGGATCTCGCCGGCGTGCACTTCACCGGCAGCACCGCCGTCTTCAACAGCATGTGGAAGACGATTGGCGCGTCGATGTCCTCCTACCGCTCCTATCCGCGCATCGTCGGGGAAACGGGCGGCAAGGACTTCATCCTCGCGCACGCGTCTGCTGACCCGGCTGCGCTTGCGACAGCGGTCGTCCGCGGCGGATTCGAGTTCCAGGGGCAGAAGTGCTCCGCCGCCAGCCGCATCTACGTCCCGCGATCGATCTGGCCCGACGTGCGCGATCGCATCGTGGCGATGCTGAACGACATCCGCATGGGCGACGTGCGCGACTTCCGCAACTTCATGGGCGCCGTCATCGATGAGCGCGCCTTCGACCGCATCACCGGGCACATCACGGACGCACGCCGCACGGCGCGCGTGCTCGCCGGGGGCGAATGGGACAAGAGCACCGGGTACTTCGTCAAGCCAACGCTGCTCGAAACCGACGACCCGACGCTGCGGCAGCTGTGCGAGGAGATCTTCGGCCCGGTCGTCACCGCGTATGTCTACGACGATGCACGGTGGGCGGAGACGCTGGAGCTGGTCAACACGACGTCCCCCTACGCGCTGACCGGTGCGGTGTTCGCGCAGGACCGACGGGCGGTCATCGAAGCCTCGTCTGCGCTGCGGTACGCGGCGGGCAACTTCTACATCAACGACAAGCCGACCGGCGCGGTGGTCGGCCAGCAGCCGTTCGGAGGCGCGCGCGCGTCCGGCACGAACGACAAGGCCGGCTCGAAGCTGAACCTCGTGCGATGGGTGAGCGCACGTACGGTGAAGGAGAACTTCAACCCGCCGACCGACTACCGCTACCCGTTCATGGCCCAGGACTGAGGCGGGCAGATCGGCGATCGCGTCAGCGCAGTTCGCTTGCCGCATCGATCGGGGCGTCAACCGAAAAGTCGATGAAGAAGCGCGACTGCCCCTGGTTGAAGTAGCGGACGTGCTGGCCCCCGAGTTTATCCGTCCCCTGGATCGACGGATCGCCCACGACTTGCGGGTACCAGCCCTGACTGTCACCAATCACGACCTTCGGCTGCGCCCACGAACGCGGGTCGTCCAGTGTCGTGGTGTAGGTCATGAAGATCCCGGCGGACTCGTAGTTCCCACCCCGCGAGCGGCTCATGAGGACGATGAAGCGCTGGAGATCCACGTTCCAGTGGACCGACGGCCCCCAGTAACCGTTGTTGGCGATGCTCGTCCAGGTCACCTGCTCGGCATCATGGAAGATGGCCACGCTGCGGCCGCCGATGCCGGGAGCGACCCAGTCCTGGCCGTCCCACTTGAAGGCTGCCGATTCGCCTGAGAAGCGGTCCAGCGGGTGGTCTCGGTCGATCCAGCGCATGCGCGCGAACGAGATCCCCTGCTCCTCGAGGTCGCCGCCATAGCTGGAGAAGAGGAAGTAGACGAAGCGCTGCGTGGGGTCTTCGTTGTTGTCGAGGATCACCGAGAAGTCCCCGATGCCACCGTCGGTCATCGGATGTTCGGTGTCGCAGCTGACGGTTCCCTCCCGCGGCGTCAGGATGATCCCAAGGTCGTCCCACGTCGCGCCGTCGTCGTCCGAGATGGCGGCGCCAATCTGCGGCCACAGGCGGATGCCCTGAGGGCAATCCGTGGGAATTTCATTGTGGTACCAGCCGTACAGCCGGCCGGTCTCGTCGTCCCTGATGACCGCCTCGAGCCAGCGCCCGCTGCCGATGTCGTCCGTGTACGCCATGCCCGGCTCGGCATCCTCCGGCATCGCCGCATCATCAAGGCTGGAGCCCGTTGCGCGGGTCGTGCGGCCGCTCTGCGAGCTGAAGACCGTCAGCCTGTCTCCAATCCACACGAGAGGGGTATTCGAATCGGTCGGTCCGGGAAAGGTCTGCAACGGCGCGGTTGACAGCGTCGCCGTGAGCGTATTCGGCGGGGGCGACGCCGCGTCGTCAACCTGTGCGAACGCAGCCGGGCCGCACGCCAGCAACAGGCCCGCACACGCCAGCACGCGAACGATCGTAATCGTGGGATTCACGGATTCCTGATAGAGAAGGTCGCGTGGACGCCGCTACCTGTCCTCGGTCTTATCGGCCGATGCGGCGCGCACTTCAGCACGCACCCACGACCGGACCACCCATGATCGCCCGTGTGTCCCGCGCGGATGATGACGTAATTGAGACAATCTCATGGCTGTGATCGCGTCTCGAGTGCGCCGCGAATGGCGGACAGGAACGCGTCAGCGATGCGCTGGTACCCAGCGGACGTCGGGTGCAGGCCGTCGGACGAGATGTAGGGATCTGGGGAGCCCCCAAGCGCCTGCCACGTATCCACGAGCACCGCGCCTTCCGAAGGCACCACACTCCGCAGCCTCGCATTCACCGGGTCCACCCACTCGGGCCGCGGGCCCTTGCCGCCGGGCCGCTGCGGCGTCAACGTGCCGACGAACACGGTCCGTCCGCTCCGCGCGGTCCGAATCATCGACACGATCGCGTTCGCGATGGTGTTCACGGCGGCACTCTGGCTCCCGCCACTCAATGCGCTCAGGTCGTTGGCGCCTTCCATCAGCAGGACGACGTCGTAGGTGCCTGTGGAGAGCCCGGTGGGTAACCGCACGACACCTTGCGTGGCCTCTTCACCAGCCCACCCACAGTTCGTCGCCGCAACACTCTGGGTCGGATAGAGCGTCTTGAGCAGGTCGTTCATCACTGCGGGGTACGCGACCGCCGAGCCGGTGTGACAGCCAATGCCCGTCAGCGTCATGCCGCTCAGCGTCGTCGGTGTCGTCCCTTCGGTGATGCTGTCGCCGAAGGCCAGGATCGCGGTCGCGTTCAGGCGGAGCGCTGGATTGACCGTCACCGGAAACGAGCAGCTCGCCGCGCGGGTCTGCGCGTCGGTCACGGTGCAGGTGACCGTGCTCGTCCCGACAGCGAACGCCGAGGCGGTCTCCGGCGTGCACGATGTCGTGACCGGAGCCGTGCCGCCGTCGATTGTCGGCTTCGGATAGGCGACCGACACGGGCCTGTTGTCTGGCGAGAGCACAATTTGCGGCGCTGGACACGTGATCGTCGGCGCACCCGCCACAGGCGTCGGAGTTGGGGTCGTCGGGGAGGAACATCCGCTCACCGCGAGCAACCCGCAGACGCACGCTGCCAGCGTCAACGTTGCACGTCTTCTGAGACCGCCTTCTACCGCCATGAATCAGTCGAACGCCACTCGATGAGCAATCGTCAGTCCGCAATCGCCAATCAGCATTTAGCATTTAGCATTTAGCATTTAGCGATTAGCGATTAGCGATTAGCAATCGCCTCGGTGCGCTACTTGGTCCACACGAGACCGACCAGCTTGACCGTGACGTTGGCGCGCTTCGGCTTGAGCGTGATCCGGTCGAACGTCTCGGTGGCTGGGTCGCCAGCCGCTTCGATGGTCGCCATTTCGGCCTTCATGTCGTCCTCGAGCGCCTGCCGCTGGTCCTGCAGCGCCTGAATCGTGTCCTGTGCGCGGCCGATGTCTTCGGACTCCTTCATCGACCGGCCCATGCCGCGCGCCGCGGTCGTCGCGCGGCCGATCGTGCTCGCAGAGATCGCCTTGCGCCCCATCAGCGCGCCCATCAGCGTCGCGCCCACCGAGATCATGGTCTGCAGCTTCGCACCGGTCGCCTGCTGCGATTCACGTTCGAGTGCCTGCTGGGCTCGCCGCAACTTCTCGTCGAGCGCCGCCTGACGCGGCGCGTACTTCTTCCTCAGCACGTCGAGCGCGCGATCGCGCGATTCGCGGGACGCCTGCTGGAGGCGCGCCCGGAAATCGCGTTCGGACTCGTCCGGGTTGGACACTTGGCCTGTCGAGGGGCTCTGCAACAGCTGCAGTTCCTCCTTCGTGGTCAGCGCAGTGACGAACTGCTTGGACCAGCCGTCGTAGTTCTTCGCCTTCAACGCCGGCGCGGGGACCGCCGCGTACGATGCCTCGTCCGGTGGCTCCTTCTCGAGCAGTTCCGGCGCGAGGTCGACGGCTGCGGCCGCGTCCCAGTCCACCGCTACCGCGCCGTCGCCAATGGGAGTCGTCCAGGAGACGAGCTTCGTGACGTCGACCTTCAGCTTCGGCTCGACGAATCGGACGTTGGCAGCGCCGTAGATGACCGGCGTGAGCGGCACTGACCCGCCCACCGCGTCGGGCGAGAAGAACTGCGGTACTTCCGGCGGAATCACGGGGCGGCTCGCCGCGACCGCCAGTGGCGAAGGAGCCGGCGCTGATGGTTGCGCTGATGGCACGGCGGCTGGCGTGGCTGCAGCCGCCGGCGTCGTCGACGCCGCCGCGGCGGCCTTGCGTCCGGCCGTGAGCTTCTTGATCTCGTCACGTCCGAGCGGACCACGCAAGTACGACAGGGCCCAGCGGGACTGGAACAGCGTGAGCCGATCCTCGTGCACGTTGCGCATCAGGAAGACGCGCGCAGTCAGACCAGAGAGGATCCGGTCGATCTCGGCGCGGTCGAACCCGGAGTGATCGCTGGCGCCTTCGAGTCCGTCGAGCAACCGCGCCTTGTCGCGTTCGGTTTGCAGCCGGCCGAGCCACCACGTGCCGATGTTGGACAGCCCCTTGTAGTCCAGGTCCACGGGGTTCTGCGTGGCGAGGACGACACCCACGCCGGCGGCGCGCCCCTGCTTCAGCAGCGTGAGCAGCGGCCCCTTCGACGGCGGGTTCGCGGTCGGCGGGAAGTAACCGAAGATTTCGTCCATGTAGACCATGGCACGCAGGCTCGACGTACCGGTCTGCCCGCGCATCCATCCCGCGACGGCGTTCAGCAGCAGCGCGACGAAGAACATGCGCTGGGTGTCGTCGAGGTGTGCAATCGAGAAGATCGACACGCGTGGCTTGCCACTGGGCGTTCGCAGGAAGGCGGCGACGTCCAGCGGTTCGCCCTGCGTCCAGACCTCGAAGCCGGGCGACGCGATCAGCGCGTTGATGGTCATCGAGAGGGCAAAGCGGTCCTTCGCCGGATAGAAGCTCTCGAGATCGATGACGCCGATGCGTGTCATCGGCGGCTGCTGAATCCGCTGGATGAGAGTGGCAAGGTCCGGGTTCTCGCCGTTCTGCCACGCCGAGAGGAGGATTGTGGTCAGCAGGATGTGCTCGCGGCTCTTGAGCGGCTCGGCGTCGACTCCTGCGAGGGCAAGCAGGCTCGACACGGTCGTCTGCGCACGCTCACGCACGAGTTCGGGGTCGTCGATGGTCGGCCTCTGGAACGACGTGAGAACGGACACGGGCACGCCAGCGGTGCTGCCTGGCGTGTAAATGGTGAACTCCGCCGCGTCCTTCAGTCGCTGGATGCGCGCGCCGTCTTCTCCCCAATCCGCAAGCCCCTTCTTCCACCGGTCTGCCTGCTCGGCCGCGAACGTCGCCACGTCCTTCCCCGCGCGTCTCGCATCGTCTTCGTTGACCCACGGCTGCAGGTCGTCGGCCTTCAGGTCGGGGAACGTGAGCACGAGGTTCGTCAGGTCGCCCTTCGGGTCGATGACGATGACCGGGACCGAGTCGATGGCAGCCTCTTCGATGACGGCAATGCCGAGGCCGGTCTTGCCGCTGCCGGTCATGCCGACACAGAGTGCGTGGGTGACGAGGTCCTTCGAATCGTAGAGGACGAGGTCGTCCGTTGGCTTCTTCGTGTCCGGGTCGAAGCGGCGACCGAGGTAGAACACACCGAGCTTTTCGAAGTCGTTGGTCGAAGGCGGCATGAAGGCGATTCTAAATGGCGAACCGGCCGGCGCTCATGGCTAATTGCAGGGCTGGGTCGACCGCGGATGTGACGCTTCGCGGTCCCGCCGGTCTAACCACCCAGGAACCGGCATCCATGAGACATGGTTTTCTTACGCTCGTCGGCGCGATCGTGACCGCAGTCGCTCTCCTGATCGGCGCGCAGGTCGGCGGCGTCGTCCTCGCGGCCGGCCTGGTGAGCACCACTGAAGCGGCGACGCGGACAACCGATCCAGCAACCATCCTTCACGTTCTCAGCCGCATCACCTTCGGGTTCCGTCCCGCGGACCTCGAGCGTGTGCAGAAGATCGGGCTCAACCGCTACATCGACGAGCAGCTACATCCTGAACGACTGAAGGACGATGAGGTCCAGCGGCGCCTGGAGCCATTCGAGACGCTGGGGCTGAGCTCTCGCACGATCGCGGAACGCTATGAGATTCCGGCGCTGCAGGCCCGTCTCGCCCAGCAGCGAGCGGCTGGCGACACGAGCGTCAGCCAGCCTGCGCCTGAGGCTGCGCGCGACCCGCAGCAGCAGCGCGCGAACCTGCCGATGATGGAGCTCGCCTCCCAGAAGATCATCCGCGCCACCTACAGCGAACGGCAGCTTGAAGAGGTCCTCACCGATTTCTGGTTCAACCACTTCAACGTCGACGCCCGTAAGGGTCCGACGCGCTTCATGCTGACGGAATACGAGCGCGACGTGATCCGCCCGCACGTGCTCGGTCACTTCCGTGATCTGCTCGGTGCCGTCGCGAAGAGCCCGGCGATGCTCTTCTATCTCGACAACTGGATGAGCGCCGATCCAAACGGGCCGCATTTCGACCGCGCGAGACCTGCCGGCGCGGGCCGATTCCCGGGGGCGAGACGGCGCGGACTTCAGCGCATGCCGATGACACAGCCGCGCCCTGGCGCCGCGCAGGCGGCGCGTCAGCGCGCGGGGCTCAACGAGAACTACGGACGCGAGCTGCTCGAGCTGCACACGCTCGGCGTCGATGGCGGCTACACGCAGAAGGACGTGACCGAGGTCGCGCGCGCGTTCACGGGCTGGACCATCGAGCAGCCGCGCGCTGGGGGCGGCTTCCGCTTCGCGCCCGCCCTTCATGACGATGGGGAGAAGGTGGTGCTGGGGCGCCGGATCAAGGCTGGCGGCGGCGAACGCGACGGAGAAGAGGTCCTCGACATCGTCTCGTCGCATCCGTCAACCGCGCACTTCATCTCGCTGAAGCTCGCGCGTCGCTTCGTGAGCGACACGCCACCCGATGCGCTCGTCGGGCGGATGGCGACGACGTTCCAGAAGACGCATGGCGACCTGCGTGAGGTGATGCGGGTCCTTCTCACCTCCGACGAGTTCCTCTCGGCGGATGCGACAGGCGCGAAGGTGAAGAACCCGTTCGAGTTCGTGGTCTCCTCGCTGCGGGCGACCGGCGCCGACGTCCGGGACGCGCGGCCGCTCGTCCGGGCCGTGCAGCAGCTCGGCATGCCGCTCTACCAGTGCCAGCCACCGACAGGCTACAAGGACACGGCCGACACGTGGGTGAACACCGGCGCACTCGTCAGCCGCATGAATACCGCGCTCGCGCTTGCGAGCGGCAAGCTGCCGGGCGCGCGCATCGGGGAGATCGCGGATCCACTGCAGTTGATTCCCGGGGTCGTCTCCGACACGACGAAGGTGACCATCGCCCGCGCGCAGGCAGCGCCGCAGGCGATTGCCCTGGCGCTGGGCGCACCGGAGTTTCAGCGGAAGTAGGGAGTAGCGAGATGGTGAGCCGCAGAGCGTTTCTTCGTGACGGCGCCTGTGCCCTGGTCAGCCTTGGGTTTGCGCCGTCGTTCCTGGCGCGCACAGTGGCGGCAACGGCGGACACCCGCCGGAGCAAGCAGCTCATCGCGATTTTCCAGCGCGGGGCGGTTGACGGCCTGAGCGTGGTGGTGCCGCACGGCGAGGCCGAGTACTACCGTGTGCGACCGGGCATCGCGATCGGACGGCCAGAAAAGAGTGCCGATGCGGCGCTGGACCTCGACGGCTTCTTCGGCTTCAATCCGCGCCTTGCGCCGCTGAAGCCGCTCTGGGACAGCCGCGATCTCGCCATCGTCCATGCGTGCGGATCGCCGGACGCCACGCGATCGCACTTCGACGCGCAGGACTACATGGAGACCGCGACGCCCGGCGTGAAGAGCACGCCAGACGGCTGGCTCAACCGATACCTGCAGGTGCGGAAAGCCGAGAGCGAGACGCCGTTCCGCGCCGTGGCGCTGACGCCGCAGATGCCCCGCATGCTCCAGGGGCGCGCGGCTGCGATGGCCATGAACCAGATCGGGCAGTTCGGCATCCGCGCGGCGCAGGCGCAGCATGCGTTCGAAGCGGAGTACGCGGCCGCAGCCGACCGGCTGCTCGGCGGAACCGGACGCGATGCGTTCGACGCGATGAAGACGCTGCAGGCCGCCGAGCCGTCCCGATACCAGGCTGAGCATGGCGCGGAGTATCCGACGACCGCGTTCGGACAGGCACTGAAGCAGATCGCGCAGCTCTCCAAGGCCGGTGTGGGGCTCGAAGTGGCGTTCGCGGAGCTTGGCGGCTGGGACACGCACGTCAACCAGGGCTCCGCACAGGGTCAGCTCGCCACGCGGCTCGACGACTTCTCCCGATCCATTGCCGCGTTGGTCACGGACCTCGGCGAGCGCATGGCGGACACGGTCGTCCTCACGATGTCCGAGTTCGGTCGTGCCGTGAGCGAGAACGGCAACCGCGGCACGGACCACGGGCACGGGAACGCGATGATGGTCATCGGCGGCGGCGTACGCGGCGGCCACGTGTACGGTCGCTGGCCCGGGCTTGCTGCCGAACAGCGGTACGACGGCCGCGACCTCGCGGTCACCACCGATTTCCGCGACGTCTTCGCCGAGGTCGTCGTCCGGCACCTTGGTGTGCCGGACGCCAGCCGCATCTTCCCCGGTTACCGCATCGACGACCGCCGCTTCGCCGGGCTCTTCGGCTGACGCTGGGCCGGCAGGGGCCGGTAACGCTAAAACGCAGCAACGCAAGAACGCAAAATCGCAGGCTGTGAGGGTGACCTACGGGTGATGCCGCACTGCGGGCCGGCAGCTATCCGGCCGTAGCGCCTACCTCCCACCGCCCATAGCCCATCGCCCATCGCCGATTGCCATGTCCCTGGCCCGGGGCCAACCCGCCCTGGAGCCAGAAGCCCCGAGCCCGAAGCCCGTGTTACAGCGGGCCGGCAGCTATCCGGTCGTAGCGCCTACCTCCCACCGCCCATAGCCCATAGCCCATAGCCCATCGCCCACCGCCCATCGCCGATTGCCATGTCCCTGGCCCGAACCCGACCCGCCCCGGAGCCTGAAGCCCCGAGCCCGAAGCCCGTGTTACAGCGGGCCGGCAGCTATCCGGTCGTAGCGCCTACCTCCCACCGCCCATAGCCCATCGCCCATCGCCCATCGCCGATTGCCATGTCCCTGGCCCGAAGCCGACCCGCCCCGGAGCCTCAAGCCCGGAGCCCGAAGCCCGTGTTAGAGTTGTCCTCCTGATGGCTGACAAGGAAAAGCGCGTCGTGGGCGATGCCCTGGGCATGATCGAAACCCGTGGGCTCGTGGGGATGATCGAGGCTGCCGACGCGATGCTGAAGACGGCAAACGTCGAGCTGGTCAGCTGGCAGAAGGTCGACGCCGGGCTCGTCACCGCGATCATCCGCGGCGACGTCGGTTCCGTGAAGGCCGCCACCGACGCCGGCGCGGCCGCCGCACGCCGGGTGGGCGAGCTGGTTGGCGTCCACGTCATTCCGCGCCCCGCAGACGACGTCGAGAAGGTCTTTCCGATCTCCTGAATTGATAGAGCAGCTGTCAGGTTGCGGCCACGGCCCGGCACACGGCGAGGACCGTGAGTCCTCAACTGGCAGTCTGGCACTTACCCATCACGAAGCGCTAAGCACCGATCAACGATTAGCAATTCGCGATTAGCGATTAGCAATCGAGAGACCTAGGGTCTCCTGCCTCTCACCTCGTCGAGCCTGGCCCTCGCCGCATTCAAGGCCTCCAGCGCAGCCCGACTCGCCTCTCCCAACTCTGACGCGCCGAAGGCGGCGTCGGCCATCGCGCGGTGATACACACGCTCGGCCTGCTGCAGTGCCGCGAGCGCCTCTGTGTGCGCGTGCTGCCATTCGAGCCAGCGCGTGAGCCGGTCGAGCGCCTCCGCCGCAGACGACCCGCTTGTCTCAATACCGAACCGATCGCGGTGCTCGCCCCTGAGCGCGTGGGCAACGAAGTGGCCATTGCGTTCGGTCGCGACGAGGTCGTAGATGGTGTTGCCGATGTGCAGGTCCATGGGGAATCAATGCTAATCGCTGAATGCTGATGGCCAATCGCTGACTCGGAATTGGACATCCGGGATTGGGAACTCGGGCCCGGACGGTCGGGCGGGCTGAAGCCCACCCGCTACGACGGCGTTCGCGCGTTCGGACGTTACCGCGTCGTCATCAGCCCCGCCCGCCGTGCCTGCCCTGCCCGCCCGGTTTGCCTTGCGGCATTCCTGCATTCCTGCATTGCTGCATTGCTGCATTCCCCCGGTCTCGTCCGCGTTAGAGCCTCCCGAATCGCGCCGGGCTAGTGAGCGCGAGGGCGGGATCGGCCGTCCCATCGAGGACGGCGTCCGCGACGACCTGCGCGGTGAGGGGCGCGAGCAGCACGCCATTGCGGTAGTGTCCGGTGGCATACATCAGGCGCGGCACCGCTGAGGACCAGCCGATGATCGGCAGCGGATCGGGGCTCCCCGGCCTGAGGCCCACGCGCGCAGAGAGCAGCGTCGCATTCCAGGCCAGCGGCAGCAGGTCGCAGACCGCTTCGAACAGCTGGCGCACGCCGCCGACGGTGTTCCGCTCGTCGAACCCCGCGTCCTCGACGGTCGCGCCGACGAGCAACGTGCCATCGCGCCAGGGCACGAGGTAGCAGCGTTCGTCCCACGTGATGCGCGCCAGTTGCTGGGCGGTCCACCCGAGGTGCAGCAGTTGTCCGCGCACAGGCTTCACCGGCGGAGCGGCATCCGCGCCCTCCACCGTCACCTGCCCCGCCCACGCACCGGCCGCGAGGACGACGGTGCCAGCGGCGATGCTGCCCTGCGTCGTGTCGACGCGAACACCGTCACCCTCGGCCCTGATCCGCTGCACCCGCGCGGGCTCGAGCAGCGTGGCGCCAGCGCGCTGTGCCGCCATGACGAGCGCGCGTGTCAGCGACGGCGCGGCAACGATGCCCTGGGTCGTGATGAGCAGGCCGCCGAAGATGTCCGGCGCGAGGTTCGGCTCCGCGGCGCGCGCCGCCGCAGTGTCCAGCAGCTGCGCCTCGATGCCGAGTTGGCCCAGCTCACCCGCGGTCTCGGCGAAGTGGGCGAGCGAGGCGTCCTCGCGCGCCACGTGCAGCGTGCCGGTCCGCTCGTAGCCGACCGGAATGCCCGCATCCTGTTGCAGCTGCCCGATGAAGCGGTCGAACAGGCCGAGGCTGCGCGCCCCGAGTTCCAGCAGGGGGCCGCCCTCGCCCGCTTCGGTGTACGGCGCGAGCATGCCGCCAGACGCCTGCGTCGCGCCGCTCCCCGGCGTGCGGGCATCGAGGATGGACACCGACGCGCCGCGCGCGGAGAGCTCCCGGGCGATGGCCGCGCCGATCACGCCGGCGCCAATGACAAGGATGTCGTTCGCCCCCACCTTCCGCATCTTACGTTAAGATCTCCGGAGCCTGCCTCGCCCCGAGAGTCCGCGGGCCCATCGATCACTGATTGTCACCGCTCCGGTTCCACCAGCCGACGTGTGCGGGTGGAGCTGGTCTGAAGGTTCGCTGCCAGCTATGCGGAAACTGCTCGTCGCCAATCGCTCGGAGATCGCCATCCGGTGCTTCCGTGCCGCCACTGAACTCGGCATGCGCACCGTGGCCATCTACAGCCATGAGGATCGCTTCTCGCTGCACCGCTTCAAGGCGGACGAAGCGTTCCTGATCGGTCCGCCGACCGGCGGGGAACCGGTCCGTTCATACCTGAACATCGAGGCGATCATCGCCGTCGCCCTCGAGCACGGCGTCGACTGCATCCACCCGGGCTACGGGTTCCTCTCGGAAAATGCCGAGTTCGCGCGTGCATGCGAGGCGGCAGGCATCAAGTTCATCGGGCCGACGCCCGATCACCTCGAGGCGTTCGGCGACAAGACCGCCGCGAAGAAGCTCGCCGTCGCTGCGGGCGTTCCGACCATTCCGGGCACCCAGGAGGCCATCGCCGATCCCGACGAGGTGATGCGCGAGGCGCTCCGCATCGGCTTCCCGCTGATGATCAAGGCGAGCTTCGGCGGCGGCGGGCGCGGCATGCGCGTCGTCCAGAACGCCGAGGAGCTCCAGGGCAAGCTGGCCGAGGCGCAGCGCGAAGCGGGCGCCGCCTTCGGGCGCGCCGATGTCTTCCTCGAGCGCTACATCGCCCGCGCCAAGCACATCGAGGTGCAGATCCTCGGGGATGCGCACGGCAACCTCGTTCACCTGTGGGAGCGCGACTGCTCGGTGCAGCGTCGCCACCAGAAAGTGGTCGAGGTGGCGCCGAGCATCAACCTCAGCGAGGGCCTGCGCCGACAGATCTGCGAATCGGCCGCGGCGCTCTGCCGATCGGTGAACTACCGCAGTGCGGGCACCGTCGAGTTCCTGCTCGACGTCGACCGCAACGAGTTCTACTTCATCGAGGTCAATCCCCGTATCCAGGTCGAACACACCGTCACTGAGGTCGTGACCGGCATCGACCTCGTGCGCAGCCAGATCCTCGTGGCCGAGGGGCACAGGCTCCACGAATCGCCCCTGAACATCCCCACGCAGGAGAAGGTCGAGCACCGCGGCGTGGCCATGCAGTGCCGCGTGACCACCGAGGATCCGGAGCGTAACTTCACGCCCGACTACGGCCGCATCACGACTTATCGCTCGGCTGGCGGCTTCGCCGTCCGCCTCGACGGCGGCAACGGCTTCGGTGGGTCCGTCATCACGCCGTACTTCGATTCATTGCTCGTCAAGGTGACGACCTGGGGCTCCTCGCTGGAGGAAGCGGGCCAGCGCGCCGACCGTGCGCTCCGGGAGTTCCGGATCCGTGGCGTCAAGACGAACATCTCATTCCTCCTGAACCTCATCGAACACCCGACCTTCAAGTCCGGGGCAGCGACGACAACGTTCATCGACCAGACGCCGGAGCTGTTCCGCTTCCGCCAGAACCGCGATCGCGCCACGAAGACGCTCTCCTACCTCGGCGACGTGATCGTGAACGGCCGGCCCGACGTGAAGGGCATGTTCGATCCGAAGCGGCCGATGCCGATCCCCGTGCCGCCGCCCATTCCGCATGGCATCGAGCCGCCGGCCGGCACGCGCCAGCGCCTGCTGGAACTCGGCCCCGAGAAGTTCGCTGAGTGGGTCCGCAGCGAGAAGCGGCTGTTCATGACCGACACGACGATGCGCGATGCGCACCAGTCGCTGCTGGCCACCCGCGTCCGCACCTACGACATGCTCGCGGTGGCCGACGCAGTCGCCAGGCTCACGCCGAACCTGTTCTCGCTCGAGATGTGGGGTGGCGCGACGTTCGACACGGCGATGCGGTTCCTGCAGGAAGACCCGTGGCAGCGGCTGGCTGAACTCCGCCAGCGCATCCCGAACATCCTCTTCCAGATGCTGCTGCGCGCGAGCAACGCGGTCGGCTACACCACGTATCCGGACAATGTGGTCCGCGCGTTCGTGAAGCAGAGCGCGGACGTCGGCATCGACGTCTTCCGCATCTTCGACTCGCTGAACTCGACCGCGAACATGCAGCTCGCGATCGAGGCGGTGCGGAACGACACGCACGCGATCGCGGAAGCGGCGATCTGCTACACCGGCGACATCCTCGACCCGACGCGCACCAAGTACTCACTGAAGTACTACGTGGCGCTCGCCAAGGAGCTGGTGCGGATGGGCACGCACGTCCTCGGCATCAAGGACATGGCGGGGCTCTGCAAGCCGTACGCGGCGTACGCCCTCGTGAAGGCGCTGCGTGAAGAGGTCGGCGTGCCGATTCACTTCCACACGCACGACACGAGCGGCATCAACTCCGCGAGCATCCTGCGGGCCTGCGATGCCGGCGTGGACATCGCGGATGCGGCGCTCGCCTCGATGAGCAGCATGACCAGCCAGCCGTGCCTCAACAGCATCGTGGCGGCGCTGCGCAACACGGACCGCGACACCGGCCTCGATCAGGCGGCGCTCGACGACATGAGCCGCTACTGGGCGGCCGTGCGCGATCTCTACTATCCCTTCGAGGAAGGGCTGCGTGCCCCGGGTCCGGACGTGTATCAGCACGAGATGCCCGGTGGGCAGTACACGAACCTGCGGCAGCAGTCGAAGAGCCTTGGGCTCGAGCACCGCTGGCAGGAGGTCTGCGAGGCCTACGCCACGGCGAACCAGCTGGTGGGCGATATCGTGAAGGTGACGCCGTCGAGCAAGGTCGTTGGCGATCTCGCGCTCTTCCTCGTCACGAACAAGCTCACCGCGGACGACGTGATGAATTCCACCGTCCCCCTCAGCTTCCCCCGCAGCGTCGTCGAGATGATGCAGGGGCTGCTCGGCGAGCCGGTCGGCGGCTGGCCGAAGGCGTTCCAGGAGATCGTGCTGAAGTCGGCGCACGTGGAGCCGATCGCGGGTCGGCCTGGCGCCTCGATGGCGCCCGCGGACTTCGAGGCGGCGTCCAGGGAGATTCAGGCGAAGGCGCACCACACCGCGAGCGACACCGACGTGCTGTCGTACCTGCTGTATCCGCAGGTGTTCCTCGACTTCCAGAAGCACGTCACCGCCTACGGCGACACCTCGAAGATCCCGACGGCGAACTTCTTCTACGGTCTCCAGCCGGGCGAGGAAGCGTCGATCGAGATCGAGCGCGGCAAGACGCTCATCGTGAAGTTCCTGACGATGGGTCAGGTGCGCGAGGACGGGACGCGGACGGTCTTCTTCGAGTTGAACGGCCAGCCGCGTGCAGTGACGATCGTCGATCGCTCGGCGTCCGCCACCGTGAAGCGCAACCCGAAGGCCGACCCGGACAACCAGGCGCACATCGCGTCACCGATGCCGGGCAAGGTGTCCTCGGTGGCGGTGCGCACCGGGCAGACAGTCAAGAAGGGTGAGCGGTTGCTCTCCATCGAGGCGATGAAGATGGAGACGGCCGTTTACAGCCCGAGGGACGCGAAGGTCGGCCCAATTCACGTCGAGCCCGGCGCAGCGGTCGAGGCGCGCGACCTGCTGCTCGTGCTGCAGGACTGACCCGACCGCCCCAACGACTCACGCCGATCGACTGGAGACGCTCGTGAACACGAACGACCCGTCACCCGCCGCAGAGCGCACGCCGCTGGTCGCCGTCGTGGACGATGACCGGATGTGCACGATGATGCTGGACCGCATCCTCACGCGGGCAGGGTACGCGGTGCGGGTGTTCGCGAGCGGCGAAGAGGTCCTCGACGCGGCGGGAACCACGACATTCGATGCGATCTGCGTCGACATGTCCCTGCAGGGGATCGATGGGATCGAAACCATTTCTCGCCTGAAACAGGCTGGCGGGAACACGCCAGCCATCCTCTTCAGCGCGTCAGCCGACGAGGTCCGTGAGCGCGCCCTCGCCGCCGGCGCCACCGCCTGCGTCGCCAAGAGCGGCGCATGGGACGAACTACGGGCCGCCATCGCTGAGGCGATTGCTGCCCGAAGTTAGAACTCAGAGTTCAGAAGTCAGAACTTCAGAACGCGTTCCACGACTTTCCACAACGCAAGGACGACAGCGAACTACTCCGAAGAACTGTTCGAAGGGAACTTCAAGCTCGGAAGGCCGAAGCCCAGTGCGCGCCGGGAACGGTTGGCCTCGCTGGGCACGCAGTGCCCACTAAGCAGGCCGGTTCTCTTTCGACTTCCGAGCAGCGACCGTGAAGATCGCGACGAGTTCGTCGGCCTCACGTACTAGTCCCCTGATTTGCGCTTCGTTCACCAACCCTGTCGCCTGAATCAGTCGCAGCCAGTACGACGCCTCTCGCGCCTCTCGCAAGACAAGCGCGAGCTTGCAACTGAATTCCTTGCGCGTGTGAGCGGATTTGGCTTCCTTGAGGTTCGCACCGACAGACGTGCCTGCGCGCAGAAGCTGCGCGCTGATCTGGCGTTGTACATTGGGCGTCTGTGACAGCCGTCGGCACAGCCGTACGATGCGGCAGGCGAACTCGAAGGTTCTTTCCCGAAGTTCGCGTGCCTGCACGTCGCCTGAGCCATTCAGGTTCCGTACCCGATGGCGTCTTCCCGCCGAAACTTCTGACTTCTGACTTCTAGGTTCTGACTTCGGACACGGTTCTACGTGCCAATTCCGTGTTTGACCGCGTACATCGCGAGTTCGAGGCGGCTGGACATGCCGGTCTTGTCGAAGATGATCGTGAGGTGGCGCTTCACGGTCTCCTCGGAGATCGAGAGCTTCTCGGCGATGTCCTTGTTCGAGCGGCCTTCGACGACGGCCTTCACGATCTGGAGCTGCCTGGCGGTGAGGTTCACGCCGTTCGGGTTCGGCAGGTGCATGCCGCCCGGATCGGCCATCGCGCGCACGATGTCCGTGACGGTCTGGTCGCCGAGCCAGTAGCGGCCGCCCACGATCGCGCGGCATGCGGCCCCGAGGCGTTCGGCGACGACGTCCTTCAGCAGGATGCCGCGTGCGCCGAGCTGGATGATCTCGAGTGTCTGCTTGCGGTCCACGGTGGCGGCGAGCACGAGGGTCTTGATGTTGGGCGCGGTGATGCGCAGGGCGCGCAGCACCTCGATGCCCGACATCTTGGGCATCGCGAGGTCGAGGATCAGCAGGTCCGGCGTGTGCGTGCGCACGAGCCGCAGCGCGACCTCGCCGTCGCTGCACTCACCGACGATCTGGAACTCCGTCAGCGGCGCAAGGATGTTGCGGACGCCGATGCGGACGACCGGATGGTCGTCTGCGACCACGACCTTCCAGGTCGCGGGTGGCGTGGATGGCGTTACAGGTGTCACTGGAGGTCCCTGCCGAGCCACGCCGTAATGGTCCGGCGCAGCGCGGCGAGCTGAGCGTCAATCTGATCGAACACGTCGCGGGTCACCGACTCGCCTGCCGCTGCACGCACTTCGAGGTCGGCGAACAGCGCGGCAAGTCCCACGGCCCCGACGATGCCGCTCGCGCCTTTGGCCCGATGGGCCTGCGCCCGCACGTCTTCCGGGGCGGTGGCCCGGCGCATGGCGTCGGAGGCGGCGCACACATTATCGAAGTAGGCTCGAAAGATCTCAACGAGCGCGGCCTGCCCTGCCTCGGTGGCGGGGTCAGCCAGCGCTGCGGTGCGCGTCAAGTCCACCAACGGTTCGTCCACGTCAGCACCCAAGCTGCTGCTGGACCTGCGCCAGCAGCCGATCCAGTTCGTCCACGAGCCGCGATGCGGCGTCGGCATCGCGCTCCCTGCCAGCGGCTTCGAGCGCCCGGCCGATGCGCGTGACGTCGGGAATCCCGTACGACGTACCGGTCCCTTTCATGTCGTGCGCCAGCCGCAGCACCCGGTCCATATTGTCATTCGCGATGAAGTGGCGCAGATCACCGGTCTGACGCCGCTTCTCGCGCACGTAGGCGGGTACGAGATCCGCGAGCAGCGGGTCGATGTCGAGCGGCACCGGCGGGTGTGACTCACCCTCGCCGGTCCCGGCCGGCAGCGCGATGGACACGGCGTCCGACACAGGCTGCAGCAGCGCCGCATCGACCGCCGCGGCAATCGCCGCCAGGGGCACCGGCTTCGTCAGATACGCCGTGCACCCGGCCATCGTGGCCCTCCTGCGCGCCTCCACGCTTTCCTCGCCCGTCATCGCGATGATTGGCGCCGTTCGACCGTCCTCGCGCCTGCGGATCGCGGCCGCGGTGGCGTACCCATCCATGATCGGCATGTCCAGATCGAGCAGCACGACCGCCGGCCGATACCGGGCGAACTGCTCGAGCGCCGCTCGCCCATCAGTTGCCTGCAGGACGCGATACCGCGTGCGCAGCCGATGGCCGACGAGTTGGCGGATTTCGGCTGAATCGTCGGCAATCAGCACAGCCGGCCGTGTGTCGATCAGTCCGTCTGCGCTGACGTCCGGCGCAGGTGTCTCCAGCGGATTGGCCATGTCGTCGGTCATGCAAGGTCCACGCGATCACCCACCCGGGCTCTCCCTCCGGAGATCGGCAGGGGCGACGGCGGACTCAAGGTCAGCCGTACGCAGAAAAGCCCCGGAGGCCACGCGGTGGCCCCGGGGCTTCGGTCATGCGAGGTGCGGCCGTTTACTTCGCCATCTTCACCGAGTCGGCGGCAATGGAGAGCTTGCCGTTCTTCTCGGTGACGTCGCCGGTGATCTCGACCGTGTGCAGCACGTGGGCGATGAGCTTCTCGTTCTTGTTGGCTGCGAGACCGCCGGTGATCTCGTAGACCTTGCCGTCGTTCGTGAGCAGCGCGAGCGGCTTGCCCGACTTCGCACACTCCACGGCGCACGACTTGTCCGCGTCCACCTTCTTCTCGCGCAGGTAGCACTCCTGGTCGACGACCTGCCCCTTCACCGTCCCCGTCTTGGCGAACGCCGGAACGCCGAGCGTCGCAACCATCGCGAACGCCGCGATGCCGGAGAAGAACTGCCGCATGATGATCCTCCTTCACTGCTGCCCGCCCACAGTGGTGAGCGGAAGGTTCAGCCCTTATACGTCCGGCCCCGAACGGGTGTCAATTGCGGGCGGCACCGGGTGCGGACGCCGCAGGTCCGCTCGGGAAGTCGTTCCAGAAGAGCAGCGCGTTGAAGACCATGCCGTGCTCGCCGAACGTCTGCCAGCGGTAAATCGGATTGTTCGCAAACAGCAGGACGTGCCCGGCGCCAAGCGGTGCGTCGACGATCATCGGCCGGTTGCGCACCTGCTCCGCCCCGCGCATCAGCCCGCTGAGCACCGACGCCTCACCACCCACGAACCTCGCGATGACCGTCGGCCGGTACGGCATCGACGCCGCAACTGCTGCTGGCGTATCCGGCGGCAGACCGGCCTGCAGCAGCGGCCCCCCTGCGTAGCGGACGGGCAGCCGCTTGTCGACGTAGCCGAACATCACCGGATGCTCCGGCGCAAGGACATCGGCCTGCACGTACGGTCCCGGCGCGTAGAACCCTGGCTGCGCCGGCTGTACGTCAACCCCGCGCGCCAGCCCGAACTCTGCCGGGAACGCGCTCGCAATCCCCAGCGTGATCAACGTGCCGCCGCCTTCGACGAACCGCTGCAGTTCGACCACCCCTTCGAGCCCCATCCCGCCACGCACATCGTCGGTTTCGGTGTAGTACCCGAAGCTCTTGAACCGCTCGCTCCGGCGATAGGGCAGCGGCTTCGAGAGCTTCGGCTGCTCGTAGACGATGCTCTTGCCGCCGTTGCCCTGGTGCGGCATCACGATGACGTCGTACTTGCCGCGCAGGTTGCCCTGCCGAACATGGTCCTTGTGGATGAGGTCGAACGGGATGCCGAACCGATCGAACGCGAGCCGCACCCAGCCGACCTTTTCCGTGTTCGACCAGGTGGTGAACACGGCGATGCGTGGCAGGTCGACGTCGACGCTGGCCACGTCAGGAGCCCGGTCGACCGCGGTCGCCTGGAGTCCGAGCCGCGCGATCTCGTCGCGAGCACGCGAGGAGTCCGGAAACAGGAACGACCCGGCAGGCATCTGGACACCGTCGACGACGAAGGCGATGCGCGCCGCCTTCATCGGCACGTCGCGCAGGCGGTATCGCAAGGTGATCAGGTTGAGCGCGCCGTTCTGATGCACGATGAGCGTGCCCGCCGCCGCGCTGCCGCGAACGGAGCCGACAGTGGTCACGTCGGCATCCACCAGATCGGCTGGCTCGTCGAGGATCGCCCGGTCGGCGATCGTCTTGACGTCGACGTTGCTTGCGAGCCCCATGGTCCAGGCGCTGTCGTCGTAGGTGGTGAGGGTCGGGTCGGGATAGGCCTGACGCTCGAGCAGCGTCCTGGCGAGCGGGCCGTAGGGCTGGTTCAACTTCACCACGTACGACCCTGCCGGAAACGTCCCCTCCTGCACCGTGATCTCTTCCCGCGTGCGGCGCACTTCGATCGCCTGCAGCCGAAGGAGGTTGGCAACGCGGTCCACCCTGGTCTGATCGCCCTGCCCCGCCGGAATCACGAACGCATAGGGTGGTCCGGCGTCGCCCCGCTTCACGGCGTTCACGGCACGCCGGTAGTAGTTCCCCACCACCATTGCCGGTACCTGCGAGGTCAGGTCGAGCGCGGAGAGAACGGCGGACTCGGAGTAGTTGATCGAGTTGCGGATCGACCAGTCGACCTCCCCCGCCTTGACGGGATTGGGCCGGAACCACTGCCGCGTGGTCGCTGGGCCGGAGAACCGGGCCTTCTTCGTGTTGGCCCCCTGCTGGTTGAAGATCTCGTACATCCGCAGCATGCCGTTGTGGTTCTGCGCGGCGATGGCGAGGTACCCGGGCGACCACGCGTCCATGAACCCGAAGTGCCACACGCCCGGCATGCCGTAGCCGGTGAGCCTGCTGACCTCGTAGTTCGCGAAGAACATCAGGTCGCTGTAGAGCGTCGGGTCCCAGTTCGGATTCTGGGGCGCGCCGCCGCTGTACGTGTAGAGCAGCGTCTGCGCTTCGTGGAGGTCGTGCCAGACGGGCGGCAGCCAGCGCAGGTACCACTGGAGGTGCGTGCGCAGCGTGTCGACACCGTAGTTGATGTCGCGGTTGTTGTCGTGGAAGACGTACTTGCCCCAATAGGGCGGTTCGCCGTACGTCTCGCCGCCGTCGTACGCCTCGTCGATCTTGTAGGCGTTGTACCAGTCCACGTAGCGATCGCGACCATCGATGTCGGTGGTCGGCGTGAGGGAGACGATGACGTTGTCGCGGATCTGGCGGATGTACGGCTCGTCGCTCACGGCCAGCCGGTAGGCCAGCTCCATGAGCATCTCGGACGTGTTCGTCTCGCCGCTGTGCAGGCCGGCGCTCAGGTGGTAGTGCGGCTTCGTGGTCGCGATGAGGCGCTGCGCCTCGGCCTCACTGAGCCCGCGCGGATCGGCCAGACGACGCATGTTCTCGCGGTTGCGTTCGAGCGTGCGCATGTTCGCCTCACCGGTGAGGAAGACGACCATGATCTGGCGCCCTTCCTCGGTGGTGCCGATCACTTCCGTCTTCACGCGACCGGGAAGGGCCTGCTCGAGTGCGCGATACCAGCGCTGCTGGTCGGCCCAGTAGGTGAGCTTCTTCTCGGTGCCCACGTGGTAGCCGAGCACGTCCTTTGGTGTCGGCACCCCGGGGCGGCGCGGCAGATGATCCACCAGCGGCGATGAGAACTCCGCCTTGGTGGTCGCAGCCTTGACGAAGGCCGCAAACTCCGGGTCGTCGGACACCACCGGGGCGGCGGCACGTCGTTGCGCCGCGGGAACGCCGGGGAGCAGGACGACGAGAGCGAGCGCCAGTGGGGCGAGCATGCGGACGCGCAGGGTCATGACAGTTCCTCGTGGGCCTGGAGCGATGATAGCCCGGCGTTCGGCGCGGCCTTACAATGGCGGGCCTATGCCGAGCATTGCTGCCGCCGCTCCGACTCCACTCACGCGCAACCAGGTCCGCGGGTTCTGGGCCGCCTGGGGCGGGTGGGCGCTCGACGGCATGGACTCGTTCATCTACGCGCTCGTGCTCACGCCAGCGATCACCGAGCTGCTGCCCCGCTCGGGGATCGAGGCGACACCCGGCAACATCGGCTACTACGGCAGCCTGCTCTTCGCGCTGTTCCTGTTCGGCTGGGGCTGCTCGATGGTGTGGGGGCCGCTCGCGGATCGCTACGGTCGCGTGAAGACGCTGATGCTGACGATCCTGTGCTACTCGGTCTTCACCTTCCTGGGCGCAGTCGTCACGAGCGTCTGGCAGCTCGCGATCTGCCGCATGCTCGCGGGGGTTGGCATCGGCGGTGAGTGGTCGATGGGCGGCACGTTCGTCGCGGAAGAGTGGCCTGAAGATCGCCGGAAGACCGGTGCGGGCTACATGCACACCGGCTACTACTTCGGGTTCTTCCTTGCGGCGCTGGCGAACTACTTCATCGGCGCACGCTATGGCTGGCGCGTGATGTTCGCGCTCGGCGGCCTGCCGGCACTGCTCGTCGGCTTCATTCGGCACGGTGTCCACGAGTCGGCACGGTGGCAGACGACGATCGAGCGCACCCGCCCCTCGATGATCGCGTCGTTCGGCGCGCTGTTCTCGTCCGAATACGCACGCCGCACGGTGCTCAACTCGCTGTTCCTGCTGGTCTCGGTGGTGGGGCTCTGGGCCGGCTCCGTGTATGTCCCGACCTCCGTCACCCAGCTCGCCCGCGCCGCTGGCTATACCGCGCCGCAGGCCGCGCAGATGGCCTCGTACGGGACGATGGTGCTGTCGGCGGGCACGATCCTCGGGTGCCTTGGCGTGGCGCCCCTCGCGGAACGGTACGGTCGGCGGCTCACGCTCGGGTTCTACTTCGTGATCATGTTCCTCAGCATCGCGATCGGGTTCGGGTACGTGTTCTACCTGGGATCGCTCTCGCTGTTCATGATCGCGCTCTTCTTCCTCGGCGTGGGGGGCGCGAACTTCGCGATGTACACGCTCTGGCTGCCGGAGCAGTACTCGACCGAGTGCCGCGCGAGCGCCTTCGCGTTTGCGACGTCGGTCGGGCGCTTTGCTGGTGCGGGGATTACGTTCCTTGTCGGCGCGGCCGTCTCGTACTACGGCACGCTGGGGACGCCGGTCGCCTTCACGTCGGTGGCGTTCCTGCTCGGGTTGCTCATCCTGCCACTGGGCGAAGAGACGCTCGGCAAGCCGTTGCCGAAATAGACCCGGCGGTCGCGTCTACTTCCATACCAGCGACACCCGGCCGTCATCCGCCGCGTCTGCGGGCCTGGCTGCGTCAGCGGCACCGACGAGTTCCTCGGGCCATTCGAGAGAGGTCCGCCAGGAGAGGCGGATACGAGGCGCAGTCGCGCCTGCGGTTCGCGACTGGCGCCGCACGGTGTCAGCGCGAACGTCTTCGATCCGTTCGTTGATGCGGGTCAGCGCTTCCTCCAGCTTCGAGGCTGGCGCCGGCTTGGCCGGACCTTCGGCCATCCCTGTCTTGGCGTCGACCTTCGTGACGGACACGCGTGGCGCATCAGCCGCGCGCTTCGTGCTGGCGGTCCTTGCCTCCGTAGCAGGCGGCTTCGTCTCAGCCTTCGCGTCCTTCGCGGCCGCCGCAGTCGCCTCTTTCTTCGCTGGGGCAGGCTCGGCCTTCTTCTCGCCGGCTGTCGCCTGCGCCACCTTTTCCGCCTTCGCTGCGGCAGCTGGCTCTGCCGCGGGCTTCGCCTCCGCATGGGCGGGTGCCGGCTTCGACGCTTCGTGCGAGCTCGTGGCGGCCTTTGTGGCAGGTGCAGCCGCCTCGTGAGCCGGCGCCGCTTCCTTGTGCTGCCCGGCGCGTGCCGGAATCGGCACGCTCGTCATGGCCGCGATCACTCCCGCGGCCAGTGCTATCTCGAGACGTGTCACTGGTGCCCTCCGGTCGCGCGAGGCTCACCCGGCGGTGGTGCGACCGGCTCGGAGAAGTAGACCTTCCCGCTTGCCAGCTCGTAGTAGGCACCGACGAAGGCGACCTTTCCCTCCTTGCCCGCCTCACGGAGGATCGCGGAGCCGGTCAGCATGTCATTCAGCGTCTCCTCGACGTTGGCGAGGATCGCTGCACGCATGCGTTCCGCTTCGGGCCGCGACGCCGTCGCGTTCACCGAGGGACGGATCGCCGACACGAGGTAATCGAGATTCGGCCCGAGCGACTGGCCGGCTGGCGTCTCCACGGCGGCCTTCACGGCACCGCAGGACTCGTGGCCCATCACGACGACGAGCGGCACGTTCAGGTGCTCGACGGAGTACTCGACGCTCGCGAGGATCGCCTTGTCCGTGATGTTCCCGGCGGCCCGCACGACGAACAGGTCGCCCAGCCCTGTGTGGAACACAATCTCAGGAGGCACGCGCGAATCGGCGCAGGAGAGCACCGTGGCAAACGGCGTCTGCCCCTTCGCGAGCGCCGCGCGACGACCGGCGTCCACCGGCAGCGCGTCCTGCGGGCTCGACACAAACCGGGCATTCCCGCTCTTCAGCTTTGCCAACGAACTCGAGGACGCACCTGGCGCGGCCAGCATCCGTCCATCCGAACCGGCAATCACCAGCAGCGCCGCCGCCAGAATCGTTCCCTGCACCCGAAGTCTCATCCGACCATGCCTCCAGTCCAAACCACCTGAGCAATCGGCACGGTCCCCGTCGAACCGCAGCCCTTCTTTTTGTGGTACTCGTTACAGGCATGGCACGGACTGGACGACGGTTCGAATACGTACTCGGCGACCATGCACGCGAGGCCGCGCGGCTGCGCGCGCAGGCACGGCTCTGGGATCCCGTGTCACACGCGCTGTTCGATCGCGTCGGGGTGAGACGTGGCTGGCGTGTGCTCGAGGTCGGGCCCGGACAGGGCTCGCTCCACATGGAGCTCCGTCGTCGGGTTGGTGGTACCGTCGACGCGGTCGAGCGCTCGGAAGCGTTCGCGTCGCAACTCGAGCAGCGGGTCCGGCGTGATGGCCTCGGCCCGAGCCGCATCTTCTTCTCGGATCTCATCGACGCGGATCTGCCGGCCAACACCTACGACTTCATCTTCGCCCGCTGGGTCTTCCTCTTCCTCCCGGATCCCGCTGCGCACGTGAAGCTCCTCGCACGCGCGCTGAAGCCGGGCGGCATCCTCGCCGTGCAGGACTACCACCGCGACACGTTCATGCTCGTACCGAAGCCGCAGGACTGGGACGCCTTCATCACGGCTGACCGGGCCTTCTTCGCATCACAAGGGGGGAACGTCAGCATTGGCGTTCACCTGCCCGCGATGATGAAGGCGGCGGGATTGAGGGTGACCGGCATCGAGCAGACCACCAAAGATGGCCACCCCGGGTCGCCCACGTGGAACTGGGTCACGAACTACGTGCTGTCGGTGATCGACCGCCTCGACCACTCACCGGCCTTTCCACGCACGGCGGCCGCACGCCTCAAGCGCGAGTGGCTCGCGCTCGGACGCAATCGGTCGACGCTGCTGATTGCGCCATGCGTGCTGGACGTCATCGGACAGAAGCCCAGGTAATGTAGAAACGCTGTAATGCAGGAATGCAGGAATGCAGAAATGCAGGAATGCAGAAACGCGGAACGCACAAACGAAGAGACGAGGAAGCCTATTCCTCCCAGGCGCCGGCGATGACGCTCTTGCGTCCGCCCATGGCCTTGGCGCGATAGAGCGCGCGATCGGCCTCGGCACTGAGATCCCTGAGCGGCGTCGACGCATCGGGGCTGATGGCAATCCCGACGCTCGCGCCAACGCGGATGGTGTGACCGTGGGCGGTGATCGGCTCGCTGATCGCGTCGACGATGGCGTCGGCCAATAGCAGCGCGCCCGCGGGACCATCCACGCCGACCTGCACGACCGCGAATTCGTCTCCGCCCATGCGCAGCACCACATCGCCCTGCCGTGTGGATCGGCGCAGCCGTTCCGCGACGACGCGGAGCACCTCGTCGCCGAAGAGATGGCCGTGGTTGTCGTTGACCGGCTTGAAGCGGTCGAGGTCGATGTAGTGGAACGCCACTCCCGGTGAGGAATGCCGACGGTCGGCGTCCTGCTCCAGAAGCCGATTGAGCACGTGACGGTTCGGGAGGCCGGTGAGCGGATCCGTGTCGGCCCGGCGGCGCAGGTCCGCCATGGCCATCTCTTCCGACACATCGCGAAGAATCGCGTTGGCCAGCAGCCCGTCCCCCAGCTCTCGTCGACGGAACTCGACCTGCAGTTCTGCTGGGAAGGCGGTCCCCGTCGCGGCACGGAGCCCGCGCACACGCCAGACCCGCCCCTGTGTCGGCGACTGCGTCAATGCCGCGGCCACGTGATCGCGATCCTCGGCGACGACGAAGCGCAGCAGCGCCTCGAGCGATGTCGGCACCTCGCCGGCGCGCGCGACCGCGAACACGCTCGCGAACATCGCGTCGCACTCGAGCCGGTCCTCGTCCACGTCGTACTCGAGGCCGCACGCCCAGGCGATCTGCTGGACGTGACGGCACCGCGCGCTCAGGTCGAGGTAGTGCTCGAGGACGCGGCGCTGCCGCATCACGGACCAGATCCGCGCGCCGATCATCTCGAGCAGCTCGACGTCCGCGCGGTCGTAGTCGGTCGCCTTGTTGCCAACGCCGAGCAGCATCCGCACGCGACCAGCGTCGACGACCGGTATGCCGAGGTGGCGGATCAGGCGGGAGTGTCCGGGAGGCAGCCCCCGTGCTCCCGCATAGTGCTCGTAGTCGTTGTGGATGACAGGACGCCCGAAGCGGGCCGAGTCCGCCCAGATACCGGCATCCGCGACAGGGTAGTGGCGGTCGTAGACCGCCGTACACCCGAGCAGCGTCTCCTGTGACCAGGCGCCAAGCTCGATCGTGTTCTGGTCGTCGTTGAGGAAATGCAGGTAGGCGATACGACTGTCGGTCGCGCGCTGCGCGATGTCGACGCCAAGCTGGGCAATATCGGCGCTGCCCAGATCGGTGCTCAGCTGCTCGAGCTCCCGGACGACGGCGAGGAGTCCACTGCCCATGGCCGGTCTCCGATCCGCGGCGATCGGCTGTCCATTACACAATACACCCCTTCGACGCGCGGCAGGCGGGGTGAATTGTCCGTCGCGTCATGGGGCGTTCCCCGATGTGCGACGTTCGACGCGCACCCCGGCTGAGATCGTGTCTCCGGGGTGGACGATCACGGGCGTGCCCGGCTCGAGGCCCGAGGCGATTTCGGCCTCGCGTCCGTTCTGGTGACCGAGCGTCACGGGTAACTGGACCGCACGTCCGTCCTGAACGGTGTAGACAGCCCACTGCTCACCGACGCGGATGAGCGCTGACGTGGGCACCTTCGTCACGTCCCCCGCTTCCCAGATGACGATCCGGGCCTCGACCCGGTACCCGTCGCCGAGCGCTTTCCAGGCATTCTCCGGGTCGGCGAACTCCAGGATGACGTTGACCCGCTGCTCCTCGACACCAAGCGCCGACACTTTCGTGAACCCGGACGGTTCGACGCGGCGCACCCGGGCGTCGAGCGTCCGATCGCCTCCCCATTGATCGACCAGCACGCGCGCGCCCGGCTTCACGCGCACGGCATCGAGGGACAGCAGGTCCACCACGATTTCGAGCTGTGCGGGATCCCCGACCTCCAGCAGGGGGTCGCCCGCAGGAACCACGGCTTCGCTCTCGCGCACGCGCTTCAGCACCACGCCGTCGACCGGGGACGTGACGGGCACCACACGTCCGCCACGCTCGGCCGCCGGCGGCGCCAGCGTGGCCTGCGCCCGCCCGACGTCCGCGGCTGCCGCGCGCAGGGCGAACGCGGCGGCATTGAGCTGCTCGCGCGCCGTGGCGACGTCCGCTTCGCGCGATTCCACCTGCTGTGCTGTTGCCAGGCTTTCAGCGGCCAGGCGGCGGACCCGCTCCAGCTCGCGTTCCGCCTGTGCGACAAGCGCGCGCACGCGCTGCTCCTCGGCGCGCACGCGCCCCTCCGCGGCTCGCGCGCTCGCGAGCGTTGCTTCGGCTTCGGCGCGCGATCGCACATCGAGCAGCGGAGGCGCCTCGGGCCTGATCTGCGCGACGGCCTGCCCTGCCCGGACACGATCGCCTGGCTCGAGCTCGATACGCAGGACCCGACCGGCAACGGGAGCTCCGATGATGAACCGGTCGCGTACGCGCGTCCGCCCTTCTTCGTCGACGGTGACCAGCAGCGGCCCGCGGGTCGCCTCCGTGGTCTCCACCGGAACCGACTTCGGCCACAGCGCGATGGCAAGGAGACCAGCGACGACGAGCAGCGCCAGCCAGAGGCGCACGTTCCGCAGCAGGCGCAGCATCGGCTACTCCCTCCTCTTCAGGACGGCGACGAGGTCGAGCCGGTCGAGGCGGCGCCGTACGACGAACCCGGACAGCGCGGCCGCGCCGATGACAACGAGGAAGGCCCACGCGATCGTCGAGGGGGACGCGACGAACGACAGGCGATACAGCTCGTTGCTGAAGCTCGACATGATGAACTGCCCCAGGCCGTACCCGATGACCGCGCCGGGCACCAGCGCGGCGGTCGTGAGCACGGCGAGTTCCCCGAGCAGGATCAGCGAGATCTCCGCGCGCGTGAACCCGAGCACGCGAAGGCTCGCGAGCTCATGGCTGCGTTCCGACAGTGACACCCGTGCGGCGTTGTAGACGACGCCGAAGGCGATGATGCCGGCAAACAGCACGTTGAAGAAGATCTGCAGGTTCATCGTCTCGGCTGTCGTGTCACGGAAGTTCCGGATGGTCAGTTCGCGCAGGGCGACGCCGGCCACCGCGGGCATCGCCTTCATCGATCCATAGAAGCGGCCGAGCGCCTCGGGGTCGACCGTCACAGCCGCTCCGGTCACCGTGTCTCCCTCGCCGAGGAGCCGATGCAAGGCGTCCTGCTGCATGTAGGCCTGCAGTCCAATGCTGTCATCGACCAGCAGGCGCACGGGAACGTCGAGCACCGGTCGCCGCCCTTCGAGCACCGAGACCTGCACGGCGTCGCCGGGGACGACCTGCAGGAGTTCCCCCAGCTTCTCCGAGAGCGCGAGCCCGTCTGGCGGTGGACTGATCACGCGTCCGGAGCGATCGACGATCCGGGTGAGGGTCGGCCGCTCGGCCACGCCTGTAATCGCCAGCGTGCGGCTGCGAGCCCCGGCCCGGAGCCGAACCGGCACGCTGCGCGTCGGCTCGACGTCGAGCGTCCCTGGGATGTGCCGCACGTCGAAGGCGACCCGCGCAGACCGCGGCTGGGCGAAGGAGATCGTGGCGTCCTGGCGCATCGCGAGGACGAACTGCTGCTGAATCAGCCGCTCCATCACGTCGATGAACGACAGGCCCACGACGAGCACGGCCACGGCGAACGCAATGCCGATGACCGACACCAGTGTGCGCACGGGCTGCCGCTCGAGGTTGCGCAGGACGATCCGTGACGCCATCGGGAGACGCAGCGTCCCCTCGAGCACGCTCCGCCGATAGCGCACCGGCGACTCCGGTCGCATGGCTTCGGCCGGCGGGATCCGCACGGCGCGGCGGACCGCCGACCAGGCGCCAAGCGCCGCAACTGCGAGCGCGCCGAAGAGCGACACGACGGCGACGTCGGTCGACATGCGGTAGTAGAGCACCGGGAACCGGAAGTACTCGTTGTAGAGGCCGATCATGCCGGCGCCAAGCCAGGCCCCGGCCGCAATTCCCCCAAGCGCACCAGCGGCCGCAATCACCAGCCCCCACTTGATGTAGTGCCACGCGATGGCGCCGTTCGCGAAGCCGAGGGCCTTCAGCGACGCGATCTGTGAGCGCTGGAGCGACAGAGCGCGCGTGAGGGCCACGTTGAGGATGAACGCGGCGACCGACAGGAAGATCAGCGGCGTAATGAACCCGAACGTCTGCAACTGCGACAGCTCGTTCTCGAGCGTCCAGCCCGATGGCTGCTGCGTCTGGGGCACGGCACCGAGGCCGCCATACGGTTCGAGGATCCGGTCCACGCCGGCAATCACGTCTGCTGAAGAGGCCCCGCGACCGAGCGCAATCGAGACGTCGTTGAAGCCGCCCTCCATGTCGAACGCCGACGCCAGCGCGGTGCCGTTCATCCAGAAGATGCCGAAGCGCCGCTTGTCCGGAAACACATCACCGGGCCGCACGGCGAACACGTACTCGGGTGAGAGTGCGATCCCAACGATCGTGAGCCAGCGCCTCCGTCCGTTGATGAGCGCCGCGACGCGGTCGCCAGGGCCGAAGCCATGCGCCTCGCAGAACATCTCGCTCGCGAGCACTTCATCCGGCCGCGCGGGATCGACCCAGCGGCCCCGGCGGAGGAAGAGGTCGTTCAGTGCGGGCCGCCCGCGGTCCGGAAGCGAGATCAGCCGCCCAGTCGCCGGCTCGTCCATGCCCGGAACATCGAGCGTCACGTCGGCGACCACACGGGTCATGACCCGCTCGACACCGGGCAGCGCCTCGAGCCGCGCCCGCACGCTGTTCGGCGCCCGCTTCAGCGACGTGAAGACGTCGGCGAACCGCGCCGTGTCGTAGTACTCCGCACGGGTCTGCTGCAGGGACGAGAAGTTGGACAGGTACGTCACGAACATCGTCACGCCCGCGGCAACCACGACCGCAATGGCGAGCGCCTGCCCTTTCATCTCCCACAGGTCGCGCAGGAGCTTGCGGTCCAGGATCCCGACGACGCGCGGCATCCTCACCACTGCAGCTCCTCGACGCGCAGCTTGTGTGCGTTGGATTCCACCGCGACCACGCGGCCGTCCGACAGCCGGACCACCCGGTCGGCGATGCCGGCAATCGCCGCATTGTGCGTGATGACGACGGTCGAGGTCCCGAGTTCCTGGTTGACGCGCGTGATCGCGTCGAGCACGACCGCGCCGGTCGTGATGTCCAGCGCGCCGGTCGGCTCATCGCACAGCAGGACGTCAGGCCGCTTGGCGATGGCACGAGCGATGGCCACGCGCTGCTGTTCCCCGCCGGACAGCTGCGCAGGGAAATGATCGAGCCGCCGACCGAGCCCGACGAGCGCGAGTGCGGCTTCCGGCGTCATCGAGCCGGTGGACAGCTCAGTGACCAGCGCGACGTTCTCCCGGGCGGTCAGGCTCGGAATCAGGTTGTAGAACTGGAAGACGAAGCCGACGTGATCGCGGCGATACTGCGTAAGCGCCGACTCGCCCGCGGTCGTCAGGTTGTGATCCTTGTAGATCACGGAGCCGGATGTCGGCACGTCGAGGCCGCCGAGGATGTTGAGGAGCGTCGACTTGCCGGACCCTGACGGCCCAAGGAGGACGACGAACTCGCCCGCGTAGAGGTCGAAATCGACGCCACGCAGCGCCTCCACCGTCACCTCGCCCATCTCGTAGGTCTTGCGCAGGTCCCGGGCGACGAAAACCGGCTCGCGCGTAGGCGCAGGGGTCATGGTGATCTCACCCGAGCCTAACGCCGCGACCGCGCTTCGCCAAGCCGGTTCGCTCAGGCGGGCTTCGCCGGCAGGTGATAGCAGGAGACGAACTTCAGCGCCTCCATGCGCTCGAAGTCACGATCGAGGGACCAGACGAACCCACCGATGCCCGCGGCGAGCGATGCCACGAGCAGGTCCCTGATTCCGAAACGCTGCCCCGCGTCAGCGGCCCGTTCGACCCAGCCGGAAAGCGGCCGCCAGGTCTCTTCTCCGGAACGAGTTGGGGCAGTGCGGAGAGGGCGCGGAGGAACGCCCGACGATCGTGCTTCGCGACACCCGCCAGCAGTTCGAGGCGGACCGGCAGGGCGAGGGCCACCTCGTCTGCGTCGATCAGCGAATCGAGCGTGTCGCCGATCCGGGCCTGTCGACGGGCGGCAATCCAGACCGACGTGTCGACGACGATCACCGTGTGCCGCGTTCCCGCCGGCGGAGCTGCGTGGGATCGAAGGTGTACTCCACGCGGCGCACCAGCTTCTTCAGGTCTTCCATCCTGCTGCGACGGTCGACCTCGCGCAGCGCGAAGACCACGGTGTCGGTCTTCGACCTGAAGCCGATCGCTTCACGAGCCTCGTCTATCAAATCGGCGGGCAGGTCCAGCGTCGTGCGCATATGAATCGATGCTAATCGTATGCTCCCAGCGCGTCAAAAATCGGGTCTTTCGTATGCAGCAGACCGGAGATGCGGAGCGCCGGGACTATGCTGGGTGCCGTGTCGATCGCGATCATCGACGAGACCCCACACGAGCTCGTCGTCGTCAAGCCGGCGGGGCTGGCGAGCGAGCACACGCGGGATCCGAAGGCGGACTCGCTTGTGTTCCGGCTCCGGCAGCAGGGTTTCGACGGACTGCGTCTCGTCCACCGGCTCGACGGCCCGGCGTGCGGCCTGATGCTCATCGCGCGGACACTCGACGCTGCGCGGCACTACTCCGGCGAAATCGAGCGGCGACAGTGGCACAAGTGGTACGTCGCGCGCGTGGCCGCGCCGGTCGACGTCGCACGAACGCTTGTCGGCCAGCACAAGGCCTATCTCACGACCGAGGGCCGGTCGGCGCTCGTGGTGCGCTCCGGCGGCAAGCCGTCGTTCCTCGACATCGAGGCGGTTGCGCCGGCGCCCGGATACCCTGACGCGTCCGACGTGCTCATCGAACTGCACACTGGCCGGTTCCACCAGATCCGGGTGATGCTGGCGCACCTCGGCGCGCCGCTCGTCGGCGATGAACGGTACGGTGGTCCGCCGCCAGCGCCGCTCTACCTCGAACACGTCATGCTCGCCGCCCGCCCGTTCGGATCAGATGGATGGAAGCGCTGGCTCGCGCCCGAGCACCGCGATCGTCCGACGTGGGATCGTGCCCTCGGCGATGCGCTGGAGAGTCAGGCCCGAACGCTCGCGACGATCCTCAACCAATAGATTGCTGATTGCGAATGGCGGTGGCCACGCTGGCTGCTCACGCCTGCGTGCGCCGCGAGAACAGCACCGCAGCCACACGCCCGCGCTCGCGCACGTCGATTGGCCATGTGGGCAGGCGCTCCCACTTCACGCGGCGCCCGAGGGCGTCTTCGATGAGATCCCGCAGTGCGTCACCGGTGGCAAGCTCCCGCGCGTTCGTTGCCGCGAAGATACGCCCTCCCGGCGTGAGCACCTTCGCTGCCGCCTGCACGAGCGCTGGATAGCCGGAAACCGCCTTCCACGGCTTTCGCTTGCGGCGCACGTCGCCGGCTGCGAAGGTGGGCGGGTCCAGAATGACGAGGTCGAACCGCTCCTCCGGCTTTCGTGCGGCCCACGCAAGGAACTCGAACGCGTCCATCGGGTAGAAGCGAGCGCGGTCCAGCGGCAGTGCGTTCAGTTCGAGGTTCCGTCGTCCCCACGCAAGATAGCGTGCGGACACGTCAACGTTCGTGACGTGCGCGCCAGCCGCAACGAGCGGCACGGCGAACCCGCACGTGTACGCGAACAGGTTGAGCACTCGCGCCGGCTGAAGCGCGGCAAGTGCGCGGCGGTGTTCGCGGTGCTCGAGGAACAGGCCGGTCGAGAAGCCGTCGTACAGTCGCACCTCGAACTGCGCGCCGTGCTCGCGTATGGCGATCGCCTCCGGTTGCGCGACACCAGCGCGCGGCATGGGCATCCTCGTCTCTTCCGGCGCCTGTCCGCCCAACCGGCTGCGATCGCGCACGAAGCGCTTCACGTAGACCGACTCGACGTCGTGATCGCGCATGCCGTCGAGCGACGCCCTCGCCACCGTCGTCGCCGCCCCCTCATCCACCCCGGCATCGTCGTACACGTTGAGGACGAGTGCCGGGCCGTAGCGGTCGATGTAGATGCCGGGCAGATCGTCGCCCGCTCCGTCGACAATGCGGTAGGCGGTTGTGTCTGGGGACGCGAGCAGCGACGCCCGTACGTGCAGGGCTGCTGTCAGTGCGTCCCGAAAGCGTCTCGTGTCCACCGTGCAGCCATCGTTCTGCGATGTGGCCGGCGCGGTCAAGCGACGCGTGTGGAGCGGGAAGTACTCGTTGACACGCGCGCGGCACTCCGGATACGCTCAGCGGGACATGATCGTTCGCGTCCACCACCACGTGCATCATCATCATCCGGCCGCTGCCGGGCAGGTGGAGTTGCGCGCACTGTAGGATCGGATCGACGAACGAACCGAGCGACATGCAACCCGCCTCCCGGCGGGTTTTTTTGTGTCTGCGCTCGGGCAGACCACCCGTTCTCGTGGAGCCAGCAGAGGGACGAAAGGACAGCGATGAAGATCGATTTCTCGAAACTCGACGGCCTCATTCCGGCGGTCATCCAGGATGCCGACACGCTGGAAGTGCTGATGGTCGGCTTCATGAACGAGGAGGCGCTCGAGAAGACGAAGCAGACCGGCTTCGCGACCTTCTGGAGCCGCACGCGCAACAAGCTCTGGATGAAGGGGGAGACCTCCGGCAACCAGCTGAAGGTGGTCGAGACGCTGGTCGACTGCGACGAAGACACCCTGGTACTCAAGTGCAAGCCGCTCGGCGACGGCGTTGCGTGCCACACCGGCGAGCGCACCTGCTTCTACCGGAAGTTCGAATAGCGAGCGAGGGTCGGTAAGGCAGGTCAGGCAGGTAGGACTGTGACAGTCCCACCCGGCCGACCCGCCCGACCCGCCTGGCTGGCACCACACGACTAATCGAAGGACACGCGATGAAACTCAAACTTGGCATTCCGAAGGGGTCGTTGCAGGACGCGACGATTCAGCTGTTCCAGCGCGCCGGCTTCAACATCACCGTGAGCTCGCGCTCGTACTTCCCCGCGATTGACGATCCCGAGATCGAGTGCATGCTGATCCGCGCGCAGGAGATGGCGCGGTACGTCTCGGACGGCGTGCTCGACGCGGGACTCACGGGGCTTGACTGGATCGCGGAGCACGAGGCCGGTGAAGGCAAGACCGGCGTCATCGAGCCGATCGCCGATCTGATCTACGCGAAGCAGAGCTTTGGCAAGGTGCGCTGGGTCCTGGCGGCACCGGAGGACTCGAACATCAAGTCGGCGAAGGACCTCGAGGGCAAGACCATCGCGACCGAACTGGTGCGCGCGACGAAGGCGTACTTCCAGAAGCAGGGCGTGAACGTGAAGGTCGAGTTCTCGTGGGGCGCGACCGAAGTGAAGCCGCCGATGCTCGCCGACGCGATCGTCGAGGTGACCGAGACCGGATCGTCGCTCCGCGCCAACCGGCTGCGGATCATCGACACGCTGATGGAGAGCAACACGCAGCTCTTCGCGAACAAGACCGCGCTCGCCGACAGCTGGAAGAAGAACAAGCTGCAGAACATCGCGCTGCTGCTGAAGGCGGCCATCGAGGCGCAGGGGCGCGTCGGGATCATGCTGAACGTGAAGCGCGACGACCTGCAGAAGGTGCTCTCGCTGCTGCCGGCGCTGCAGCGCCCGACGATCTCCAACCTGAGCGACGATCAGTGGGTGGCGGTCAACACGATCATCGAAGAGAAGGTCGTGCGCAACCTGATCCCGCAGCTCAAGGCGGCCAGCGCCCAGGGGATCGTCGAGTATCCGCTCAATAAGATCGTGCTCTAGCAGGGCGGGCAGGGCGGGCAAGGCAGGTAGGACTGTCACGGAACAGTCCCACCTCCCAACCTGCCCAACCTGCCCAACCTGCCCAGGTGATAGGCCATGAGAATCATCGAGTCCACCAACAGGCGCGCGGTCGAGGCGCTGTTTGCGAAGAAGGAAGCGGCCGACCGGCTGTTCGAGCGCAAGGTCGCGGCGATCGTCGAGAAGGTGCGCACGGGCGGCGACCGGGCGCTGCTGAAGTTCGCGAGGCAGTTCGACAGCCTCTCCCAGCCGATCGAAGTGAGCCGGGAGGAGATGGAAGCCGAAGCCGCGAAGCTGCCGGTCGACGTCCGGCTGGCCATCAGGAACGCGGCGAAGAACATCGCGCGCGTCGCCGCTCGGCAGATTCCGAAGCACTTTGACGTGCAGGTCGTCCCAGGCGTGCAGGTCGAGCAGCGCGTCGAACCGCTCGAGAGCGTCGGCTGCTACGTGCCCGGTGGCCGGTTCCCGCTGCCCTCGTCCGTGCTGATGACCGCCGTCCCGGCTCGGGTCGCGGGCGTGCGCGACATCATCGCCGTCTGCCCACGGCCGGAAGGCAGTGTCATGGCGGCCGCCCTCGAGGCTGGCGTCACGAAGCTGTTCCGCGTCGGCGGCGCGCACGCGGTGGCGGCACTCGCCTACGGCACTGAGTCGATCCCACGCGTCGACAAGATCGTCGGCCCTGGCAACAAGTGGGTCGCCGAAGCCAAGGCGCAGGTGACGAAGGACTGCGCCATCGACTTCTACGCGGGCCCGACCGAAATCGTCGTCGTCGCGGCCAGCGGCGATCCGCGCTGGGTGGCTGCAGACCTCATCGCCCAGGCCGAGCACGACCCTGAAGCGCGCTCCGTCTTCATCACCTGGAAGAAGGGGTTCGCCACGCGGGTCAGCAAGGTGGTCGACCGGATCGCGAAGGGGCGCGACATCGTCACGAAGTCGCTTGCCGCGCACGGCGCGATCGTGATCGCGAAGGATGCGGACGAAGCGATGACGCTCTCCAACCGCTTCGCTCCCGAGCACCTGGTTGTCGAGAGCGACGCGCTCATCAATCGTCCCATCGTCGCCGGAGCGGTATTCGTCGGTCCGCACACGGCGCAGGCGGCCGGCGATTACGCCACCGGCTCGAACCACGTGCTGCCCACAGCCGGCGCGGCCCGCTTCCGGGGCGGCCTGAGCGCGGCGGATTTCGTGCGCGTCATGGCGGTGCAGCGGCTCACGGCCGACGGCCTCGCCCGGCTCGCCCCGACCATCGTGCCGCTCGCAACGGCCGAAGGGCTGCGGGCGCACGCCGAATCGATCAAGGTGCGGCTCTAGGCGGACGGATCGTGATCGAGAAGTACAAGAAGCCGGCCGAACTCTACGACGGCCTGCGCCTGCACCAGAACGAGAACACCGGCGGCTGTTCGCCGAAGGTCCTCGAGGCGCTGGCGTCACTCACGGCGGAGCAGGTCGGCTTCTACCCTCCATACGACGCGGCCACACGCGCGTGCGCCGCGTACCTCGGGGTCGATCCCGATCGCCTGTCGCTGGTGAACGGGCTCGACGAAGGGGTGATGGCGCTCGCCGTGGGCTACCTGCGTCCGCGCGGCACCGGGGATCGGCCCGAAGCGATCATTCCGGAGCCGGCGTTCGAGATCTTCGGCTACGACACGGAAGTGGTGGGTGGCCGTCCCATTCGCGTCGAACCGAATCCTGACTACTCGTTCCCGCTCGACCGCGTGCTCGACGAGATCACGCCGAACACGCGGGTCGTCTTCATCACGAGCCCGAACAACCCGACCGGCGTGCTGACGCCGCTCGATGCGATTCGCACCGTCGCGCGCCGGGTGCCTGCCGGCGCGGTGGTGTTCGTGGACGAGGCGTACGCGGAGTTCTCGGGCATCAGCTTCATCCCGGAACTCGAGCAGTACCCCAACGTCATCGTTGGCAGGACGTTCTCCAAAGCCTTCGGCCTGGCGGGGCTCCGGATCGGTGCCATCACCGGCCATCCCGACACGCTCGAGCCGCTGCGGCTGGTCGTTCCGGTCTACAGCGTCAACATCGCGGCGGTGGTCGCCGTGCAGGCTGCACTGCAGGACATGGATTACGTCGAGCGGTACAAGGCACAGGTCGAGGCGTCGAAAGAGCAGCTCTACGCGGCGTGCGATCGGCTCGGCCTGCGATACTGGAAGAGCGCTGCCAACTTCGTGCTGATCCACGCAGGCCCTCGGGCGTCGGCGCTGGCGCAGGCGGCGGCGGCACGAGGGGTCTACCTGCGCGACCGGTCGCAGGAGGCCGGTCTGGAAGGCTGCCTGCGCATCGGCGCCGGCATCGTGGCGCACACCGAGCGCTGCATCGAGGTCATCGAGGAGGTTCTGTGCGGCGCGGCGTGATCGACAGACGAACCACTGAAACGCAAATCGCCCTGACGGTTGGGCTCGACGGCAAGGGCACGTACACCGTGCGAACCGGCATCCGGTTCCTCGACCACATGCTCGAGCTGTTCGCCCGCCATGGGGGCTTCGACCTGAAGGTGGACGCACGCGGCGATCTCGACGTCGACCAGCACCACACCGTCGAGGACCTCGGCATCGCGCTCGGCGAAGCCGTGTCGCAGGCGCTCGGGGACCGCAAGGGGATCAACCGCGCGGGCTACTTCGTGATGCCGATGGACGAGACGCTGGCAGTCGTCGCCATCGACCTTGGCGGGCGGCCGCACACGGTCGTTGACACGAAGGTCAAGGTCCGCATGGTCGGCGACCTCCAGACGGAACTCGTCCACGACTTCTTCGAGGGGTTCGCCATCGGCGCACGGGCCAACGTGCACGTGAAGGTGCTCTACGGCCGGTCGAACCACCACAAGATCGAGGCGTCGTTCAAGGCGTTCGCCCGCGCGCTGCGCGTCGCCGTCGCGAAGGACAAGCGGCTCGCAAAGATGCTCCCGTCGACGAAGGGACTCATGTAGGTGACTCGCATCGCGCTCATCGACTACAAGGCTGGCAACCTGACCTCCGTGCGCAAGGCGCTTGCGGCGGTCGGGGCCGAGGTGTTCACGCCGGAGACGCCGGCGGATCTCGCGCCCGCACGAGGCGTCATTGTCCCTGGTGTCGGGCACTTCTCCGCGACCGTGGCGCTGGACGACGAGTGGAGGAGGACGATCCTGGGGCTCGTCGGCGCTGGTCGTCCCCTGCTCGGCATCTGCCTCGGGCTGCAGTGGCTGTTCGAGGGGAGCGACGAGTCGCCGGACCTGAAGGGGCTCGGCGTCCTGAGCGGGATGTGCCGGAAGCTGCGCGGAGAGTCGGCTGACGGAACCGCCGTCAAGGTGCCGCACGTCGGATGGAATAGCCTCGAACGTCTCGCGGACGCTCCGATCGTGGACGGGGTTCCCGATGGCGCGCAGGTCTACTTCACCCACAGCTACGTCGCGCCGGTCACCGCTGACACCGTGACGGCCACGACACACGGCGAGCGCTTCGCCTCGATCGTCCAGCGCGGCGTCGTCGCTGGCGTGCAGTTCCACCCGGAGAAATCCGGCGAGATCGGACTCACGATCCTCCGCAACTACATGAAGATGGTGGGCTGACCGTGCTGTCCAAACGCATCATCGCCTGCCTGGACGTGCGCGACGGCCAGGTGGTCAAGGGCATCAACTTCGAAGGGCTGCGGAGCGCGGGTGACCCGGCTGAACTCGCCCGTCGCTACAACGTGGAAGGGATCGACGAACTCGTCATCCTGGACATCACTGCCACGCTCGAACGCCGCCGTGCACTCGCCGACACGATCCAGGCGGTCGCCCGCGAACTGTTCATCCCGCTTGCTGTCGGTGGCGGCATCCGGACGGAAGCGGACGCGGCACTTGCCGTCGAGGCCGGCGCCGACAAGGTCAGCCTGAACAGCGCGGCGCTCGCACACCCGGAACTGCTCACGACGCTCGCCAACCGCTACGGAAGCCAGGCGGTTGTCTGCGCGATCGACGCCAAGCACGCGGTCGATGCGCAGGGCAGGAAGATTTACGCCGTGTACTCCCGCAGCGGCACGACCTCGGCCAACCGCGACGCGGTCGAGTGGGCCAAGGAAGCCGAGGAGCGGGGTGCTGGCGAGATCCTGCTGACCTCGATCGATCGCGACGGCACGAAGATCGGCTTCGACTGCGAGATGACGGCGGCCGTGTCCAGGGCGGTCTCGATCCCCGTCATTGCCTCAGGCGGCGCCGGCAAGCTCGACGATTTCGTCGACGTTTTCACCACAGGCGCGGCCGACGCCGCGCTCGCAGCCTCGATCTTCCACTACGCCGAGACGAGCGTGCACGCGCTCAAGGCACACCTGCGCGCGCACCACATTCCGGTGCGGATCTGATGCTCATTCCAGCCATTGATCTGAAGGACGGCGCGGTCGTCCAGCTCGTACAGGGTGAGCGGCTCGCCATTCGCGATGCCGACATCGACAAGTGGGTCACGCGGTTCGCGCGGTTCCCGAAGGTGCAGGTCATCGACCTCGACGCCGCGATGAACAGCGGCGACAACCTCGGCATCGTACGTCGTATTGCGGGCCAGCTCACCTGCCGCGTGGGCGGCGGGGTGCGCACTGTCGAGCGTGCGAAGGACATTCTCGGAGCCGGCGCGACGGCGGTCATTGCCGGATCGGCGCTCTTCAAGAACGGCCAGCCCAACCTCGAATTCGCGAAGCAGCTCGCGGACGCCATCGGCCCGGAGCGGCTGATCGCGGCGGTCGACAGCAAGGGTGGCCAGGTGGTCGTGAACGGCTGGAAGACGGCGCTTCCGGTTACGGCCGTCGAGGCGGTCCAGGCGCTGGAGCCGTACTGCAGCGAGTTCCTCTACACCTACGTGGATGCCGAAGGGCTGATGCAGGGCACCAACATCCCAGCCATCCTCGACGTGCGCCGCGCCACGTCGCGGCATGTCACGGCGGCTGGCGGCATCACGACCCGCGAGGAGATTGACACGCTGCACGCCAACGGCGTCGACTCGGTCGTCGGCATGGCGGTCTACACCGGGACGCTCGCCATCGACGACCTCGGCTGAACGCGTCCATCGTTCGGCATAGCTGCACGCTCGCGCCCTGGGCGGCTCAGCCCGGCGGAGCCGTCGAAGGGGGTGGCCGCACATCAGTTGGGCGGTAGAATGGAGATCTGCCTTCCCGGCAGGCACGTTCAACTTCCGTGAGCATTGCTCTTCAGGCCGACCCGGCCCCGCCCCCAGCCGCTTCCACACCTGGCGCCCAGCGCGTCGCCACCGACGGCAAGTTCCTCCGTACTGGCGACGATCGGTTCCTGATCAAGGGGGTCACGTACGGCACGTTCGCGCCGGACGAGAACGGCTACCAGTTCCCGCCCCTCGAACGCGTCGAGCAGGACTTTCGCCAGATGGCGGAGCTCGGCATCAATGCCGTGCGCGTCTACACGCCGCCGCGTCGCGAACTGCTCGATGTCGCGCTGCGCCACGGCCTGCGCGTCATGGTCGGGCTGCCCTGGGCGCAACACATCGCCTTCCTCGACAATCGCACGCTGCGCGAGGAGATCGAGGCCGACCTGCTGGGTGCGGTACGAACGCTTGGCGGTCATCCGGCTGTGCTGATGTTCGCGCTCGGCAATGAAATTCCGCCGAGCATCGTCCGCTGGCACGGCCGGCTGAGAATCGAGCGGTTCCTCCGCCGCCTCTACCGCAAGGCCAAGGCGATCTCACCGGAGAGCCTGTTCACCTACGTCAACTTCCCGCCAACCGAGTTCCTCGACCTGTCGTTCTTCGACGTCCTCGCCTTCAACGTGTACCTGCACAAGGAGGCGAACCTGCGCGCGTACGTGGCGCGGCTGCAGAACATGGCGGGCCACAAACCGCTGCTGATGGCCGAAGCCGGCGCCGACAGCATCCGGGAGGGCGAGGACGGCCAGGCGGCGCTCACGGCCATGCACCTGCGGGTCGCCTTCCAGGAAGGGGCGTGCGGCGCATTCGCGTTTGCGTGGACCGACGAATGGTGGCGCGGCGGGTTCGACGTCGACGACTGGAAGTTCGGCCTCGTCGACAAGGCCCGCCGCCCCAAGGCAGCAGCCACGGCCGTCGCGCAGGCGTTCGCGGACGCACCGTTCTCGAAGGCCGAGCAGGCGGCCTGGCCGAAGGTATCCGTGGTGGTCTGCGCGTACAACGCCGCGGACACGCTCGAGGACAACCTCACGTCGCTCGAGCGGCTGTCGTACCCGAACTACGAGGTCATCCTCGTCAACGACGGCTCGCGCGACAGGACGAGCGACATCGGCCACGCGCACCCGAGCGTGCGCGTCATCGACATCCCGAACGGGGGATTGAGCGCGGCTCGCAATGTCGGCCTCGCGGCGGCGACCGGTGAGATCGTGGCCTACACCGACGCCGACACGCGCGTCGATCGCGACTGGCTTACGTTCCTCGTGCAGCCGTTCCTCCGCTCCGACGTGGTCGGCTCCGGCGGTCCCAACGTCGTCCCCGCGGACGACCCGCCGATCGCGCAGTGCATCGCGCGCGCGCCGGGCGGCCCGACGCACGTGCTGCTCGACGATCGCATTGCCGAGCATGTCCCCGGCTGCAACATGGCGTTCCGCCGTGATGCGCTCCTCGCCATCGGCGGCTTCAACCCCATCTACCTTCGCGCCGGCGACGACGTGGATGTGTGCTGGCGGCTGCAGGCCCGTGGCGGGAAGATCGGCTTCGCCGCGGCGGCGCTGGTCTGGCACCACCACCGATCGAGCGTCAAGGCGTACTGGCGACAGCAGGTCGGGTACGGCGAAGGCGAACGGTGGCTGCTCGCACATCACCCGGAGAAGTTCCTCGACGGGCACATGCTCTGGCGCGGGCGCATCTACAGCCCGCTGCCGTTCGTCCGCTCACTCTGGAGCGAGCGGATCAACGCCGGCGTCTGGGGCACGGCGGCGTTTCCGTCGGTCTATCGCGCCGACGTCCACCCGTTCGCGTTCCTTCCGCACTCGGTGCACTGGCAGGTCATCTCCTTCGTCCTCGCCATCATCGGCACTGGCGTGGCCGTCAGCCGCCAGCACACCTGGGCTGCCGTGCTGTTGCTGGCCACCGGCATGGTCGGCATCCTGGCGACGCTGGCCAAGAACGTGTCGTACGCGTGGCGGTCCGACGTCGACTCGCTCGAGGGACATCCGCTCTGGTACCGGTTCACGGTCGCGTACCTGCACTTCATCCAGCCGTTCGCACGCGTGCGGGGCATCATCCGCGGCATCCTCGCGCCGCCAGAGGTGATCGAACCGGTCGGGCCGCGGCAGACGAGCCGGGGACCGACGCCGTCGTTCCGTGAGTCAGGACGTGCGCTCACGCTGCTCGCGGGTGGCGTCACCGAGGACCGCTACTGGAGCGAGACCTGGACGAACACCGAGCGGGTCCTGACGGCGCTCACCGACTGGCTCCGCAAGTCGCGCGCGGTCCGCATCATCGAAATCGACGAGGGCTGGGCGCTCGACCGCGACGTCAGCGTGCTCGTCGGCCGGTGGGCGTGGCTCGACATCCGGGCGCTCGTCGAAGAGCACTCCGCCGGACGCGCGCTGCTGCGCGTGAACATGTTCCTCCGCCCCACGAGCGTGGGCGTCCTCTCCGCCATTGCGATCGCGACCGGTCTCGTGATCTCCGTCAGCGCCGGCTTCGCGCTGCGCTGGCCGCTCGCCGGCATCGTGGTGTCCATGCTCGCGCTGGCGCTGGTCGCCGCGGCCGCGTGGCGGACGGCCCAGACGACCGCGATCGTGCAGCGCGGCATCCGCGCCGTTGCCGACGAGTCGGCCATGGTCCGGATGAAGTCGGCACGCGCCCGGGTCCCGCTGCTCGCGCCCTCCATGGCGCGGGTCTACGCCCTCCGCACGGCGGCCCTCTTCGTCGTGATGGTCACGGCCATCGCTGCGGGCACCCTGATGCTGCGCGAGGCGGCCACGGCCCGGATCATCGGCGCCCGCAAGGGCTATGCGGGTGACAACGGCCCGGCGATCGACGCCTGGCTCGACACTCCCGGCGGCATCGTCGTCTCGCCGTCCGGAGAGGTCCTGTTCTCGGACTCGAACAACAACGTGGTGCGCCGGATCGACCCGCGCAACAACATCAGCACCATCATCGGGAACAACGCGGCAGGCCCGGGGTTCTCGGGTGACTACGGCGCGGCGACCCAGGCACAGCTCGACACGCCAGATGGGGTGAGCATCGCGCCGGACGGGGACATCATCATCGCGGATTCGCACAACGATCGCGTCCGTCGCGTGGACAAGCAGACGCAGATGATCATCTCCGTCGCGGGCAACGGCAAGGCGGGCTACAACGGCGACGACATGCCGGCGACCGAGGCGTCGCTCAACAACCCGAGCGGTGTCGCGGCTGCCCCCAACGGCGACATCTACATCGCGGACACGCTGAACTACCGCATCCGGATGATCGACCACGCCACCGGCCTGATTCACACCATCGCCGGCGACGGCAACGCCGGCGACGATGACATGAACGTGGGTGATGGCGGGCCGGCGACCTCGGCGCACCTCAACATGCCGAGTGACGTCGCGCTCGCGCCGAACGGCGACATCTACATCGCCGACATGTACCACCAGCGCATTCGCCGCATCGACGCGCGCACCCGTGTCATCACCACCGTTGCCGGGAATGGCCGGTGGGGCAACACCGGCGATGGCGGCCCCGCCACGGCAGCCACACTGGCCGGCCCTGCGGGCATTGCCGTCGTGCCCGATGCGAAGGGGCGGTTGACGCTCTTCATCGCGGACTACTACAACGGCCGTGTCCGGGCGGTAGGCCCCGACGGAATCATCCGGGAAGTATCCGAGGACCGCGAGACGTTCGAGGCGCCGACACGCGTCGCCTATTCGCGGCGCGGCGGCTGGCTGTACGTAACCGACTCGACCCGCGACAGGCTCGTCGTGCTGAACATCTCGAAGGTGGCCCCAACCCTGGTGCCGCCGCCGACCCCGGCACCGCGCAGGGCTGTTCCGCCGCCGACCGTTCCGGCACCACCGAAGCCGGTTGCACCGACGGCACCCGAGCAGACGATACCCGCCCCGCAGGCGCCACCCGTGGAGCAGCCAGCGCCAGCGACGCCCGCGCCCCAGCCGCCGCCAGAGGTGGGCCAATGAGCACCACGCCACCGCCCGACGACAACGGACGGCTCCTGCGCTGGACGCTCGAGCACATGCGGCCGTACCGCGGCCGCGTGGCCGGCGTCGGCGCGCTGATGCTGCTGCAGGTCGGCCTCGGCGCACTCGAACCCTGGCCGCTGAAGATCGTGATCGACTACGTGCTCGGCCAGCACGAACTGCCTGAACCGCTCAAGAGCTGGGCCTTCGGGCTGACCGGCGGCGGAACGGCATCCCTGCTCATCCTGTTCGTGCTCGCTGGCGTCGTGCTTCAGCTCGTGCACCAGGTCGCGTCGGCCGTGGGCGTCCGCCTGCAGACCGACACCGGCCAGCGCATGGTGTACGACCTGCGCTACCGCCTCCTCGAGCATCTCCAGTCGCTCGGACTGCTGCACCACATCAGCACGAGCACCGGCGATGCGGTCTACCGCGTGGACGTGGACTCGTACTCCATCGAGAACCTCGCGATCAGCGGCGTCTTCCCGCTGGCGACATCAGCCATCACGCTGATCGTGATGTTCACGATTCTCGTGAAGCTGGATGTCTCTGTCGCGCTCCTCTCGCTGAGCGTCGTGCCGTTCCTCTTCCTCTCGCTCCGCTACTATGCGACCAGCCTCTCGTCGCAGGAAGAGAAGGTCAAGGAACTCGAGTCGAACCTCATTTCCCGGCTCTACGAGATCTTCTCGTCCATCCGGCTCGTGAAGAGCTTCGCGCGCGAGGGGCTCGAGAGCGCACGCTACGCCGAGGCTGGCGCAACCACGATGAAGGCACGCATCGCCGTCACGTGGAAGCAGAGCCTCTTCGGGCTCATGGTCGCCACGACCACGATCCTCGGCACGGCGCTCGTGCTCATCGTCGGCGGGCTGCACGTGCTCCGTGGCGAGATGACCGTCGGGTCACTCATTGTCGTGACCAGCTACCTCGGTGCGGTGTATGGGCCGCTGTCGTCCATCGCGTTCACGACCGGCCAGCTCCAGGCCGCGATCGCCGGGGCGCGCCGGGTACGCGCCATGCTCGCACTGGAGCCGGAAACCATCGATGACCCTGGAGCGCTCGACGCAGGTGCCGTCACCGGCGACGTGGTGTTCGACGACGTCAGCTTCAAGTACCCGAGCGGCGCGGACGTCCTGCACAACATCTCGTTCGAGGCGAAGCCGGGGCAGATGATTGCGGTCGTCGGCCTCACCGGTGCGGGCAAGACGACCCTGGTCAGCCTGATTCCGCGGTTCTACAACCCGACCTCGGGGCGGGTGCTGATCGACGGCATCGACATCCGGAAGTACAAGCTGCGGTCGCTGCGCGAGCGGATCTCGATCGTCCCGCAGGATGCCGTGCTCTTCTCCGGCACGATTGCGGACAACCTCCGGTACGGGAAACTCGACGCGACCCGCGAGGAGATCGAGGCGGCAGCGAGGGCGGCGCATGCGCACGATTTCGTGATGCGCCTGCCGAAGGGCTACGACACGCCGATCGCCGAAGCCGGCGGGGGGCTGTCGGGCGGAGAGCGTCAGCGCCTCAGCGTGGCACGGGCCATCCTCAAGTCGGCGCCAATCCTGATCCTCGACGAGCCCACCTCCTCGCTCGACGCGATCTCTGAGGAGATCGTGTTTGCGGCGCTCAAGAAGCTCCGCGTCGGCCGCACGACGATCGTGATCGCCCATCGCCTGTCGACGGTGCGCGATGCCGATGCCATCCTCGTCCTCGACGGCGGCCGCATCTCCGCGTTCGGCCGTCACGACGACCTGCTCAAGAGCAGCGAGCTGTATCGGCGCATGTGCGCGCGGCTCTCCGTTGGCAAATCGCTCGACGAGCCGGAGACGGTGGACGAGCTCATCCAGGCGGCACGGCAGTGAAGATCGTCTTCGCCGGCATCATCGCCCGCTATCCGTTCGGCGGCGTGACCTGGTGTTCCCTGATGTACATGCTGGGCCTGCGCGCGCTCGGCCACGAGGTCTTCTACATCGAGGACACGGGTGAGGCTGTGTACGACCCGGTGCTCAACACGCGGTCGAAGGACCCCTCCTACGGCACCAGCTACATCCACCAGTCACTCGAGCCGTTCGGCCTCGGGGATCGCTGGTCGTTCGTGAACTACGACGGCACCTATCACGGACAGGGCGCGGAGACGGTCAAGCGGTTCTGCGCCGATGCCGACCTGTACATCAACCTCTCGGGAGGCTCGTGGTTCTGGCGTGACGAGTACGCCCGGATTCCGCGTCGCGTGTTCATCGACTCGGACCCGGCGTTCACCCAGCTGTCCATCGCCCAGACGAAGGACACCTGGTATGTGGATTTCTTCCGCGGCTTCAATCACCTCTTCACATTCGGCGCGAACATCGGCACGCCGGCCTGCAGCGTGCCGGTCGGCGACTTCACGTGGCTGAAGACATGGCAGCCGGTCACCATCGCGGACTGGGCCAACGACGTCACGCCCCTCGACCGCTTCTCGACGGTGATGACCTGGAAGATCGAGAGCTTCGCGGATGTCGGCGGCAACAAGGATCAGGAGTTCGTGAAGTTCATCGATCTCCCCTCCCGCACGCCGCAGCACTTCGAACTCGCGATCAACGGTCCGCAGACGCTGCTCCGTGAGCACGGCTGGTCAACGGTCGATGCGATGGGCGTGTCGCGCAGCCTCTGGGACTACCGCGAGTTCATCCAGCGCTCGCGCGCGGAGTTCGGCGTCGCCAAGCACACGTACGTCTCGACCCGTTCGGGCTGGTTCAGCGACCGGACCGAGTGCTACCTCGCGGCTGGCCGCCCCGCGCTCGTGCAGGACACCGGGTGGTCTGCGCACCTGCCGTCGGGCGAGGGACTGCTCGCATTCACGAATCCCGACGAGGCGCTCGCGGGGATCGATCGCATCAACACGGACTACGCCTCGCACGCACGCCGGGCGCGGGAGATCGCGACGGAGTACTTCGCGGCGGACCGCGTCCTGCCCCGACTCCTCGACGTATGCGGCCGCTGAGAATCGCACATGTCGCCCCGATGGCGACGAGCGTGCCCCCGCCAAAGTCCGGCTCCGTCCAGACCATGACGTCGCTCCTCACCGAGGGGCTCGTCGCGCGCGGGCACGACGTCACGCTCTTCGCGCCTGGCGATTCGACCACGCGCGCACGGCTGCATGCCACCCACCCGCATGGCTACTGGCACGATCCGACGATGTGGCCGTGGGAGATGTACGAGCTGCTGAACATCGCGGCAGCGGTCGAGCGGGCCTCGGAGTTCGACGTCATTCACTACGAGGCCGGCTACTACCCGATGTCGATGGCGTTCACGCGGCTCACGCGCACGCCGGTGTCGCAGACCCTGCATCACGCGCCGAGCCTCGCTGAACTTGCACTCTGGAAACGGTATCCTGACGCGCCCTTTATCGCGATCTCGAACGAGCAGGCCAGGCTTCTCGCCGGGCTGAACGTCGTCGACATCGTGCCCCACGGCATCGATACCGACCGTTTCACCTTCAGCGCGACCCCTGAGGACTACGTCCTGTTCCTCGGCCGCTTCACGCCGGGCAAGGGCCCCGTGCAGGCGATCGAGATTGCGAAAAAATGTGGGCTGCGACTGCTGCTCGCCGCCGCCGAAGAGCAGTATTATCGCGAGGCCGTCGCGCCGCTCGTCGACGGCACCCAGGTCGTGTACGTCGGCGAGGTGGACTTCGAGACGAAGGTCCGGCTGTATGGCGGCGCACGCGCCCTGCTCTATCCGGTGCAGGCGGGCGAGCCGTTCGGCCTCGTCCTCGCCGAAGCGATGGCGTGCGGCACGCCGGTCGCGGCGCTCGATCGCGGGGCGGTGCGCGAAGTCGTTGACGAAGGGGTGACCGGGGGCATCTTTGCGGATGAGCCGTCGATGGCGGACGGACTTCACGCGGTGATGTCGCTGGACCGATGCAGGGTTCGCGAACGTGCCGTCGAGCGGTTCGGCGTGATGCCGATGGTCGACGGGTACGTCCGCGCGTTCACCAGGATTATCGAAGGACGAAAGGAACGCTGATGGCCGGCGCAACGCCGCGACTCGACGGACAGGTGGTGCTCGCGGTGTTCGCCCACCCGGACGACGAGTCGCTGGCGTGCGGCGGCACGCTCGCCCGCCTCGCGGATCTCGGCGCCAGCGTCGTCGTCATGTGCGCCTCTCACGGTGAGCGCGGATCGGACGCCGGCCCCGTGCGAGACGACGACCTCGGGCGTGCGCGCGCACTGGAGATGCGCGCGGCGGCCCGGGCGCTCGGCATCTCCGAGGTCCAGCTCTTCGCGCACCCGGACGGTGAGCTGCGGTGGGCCGAGGTCACGCTCTTCAACGCGGAGATTCTCCTCTTCATCCGGCAGCGTCGACCCTCTGCGGTGATCACGTTCGGGGAAGACGGCCTCTACTGGCATCCGGATCACATCGGCGTGTACGAGCGCGTGCTCACCGCCGTGAAGTCCCTGGGAGACGATGCCCCGCCGCTGTACTTCGTCACGATGCCGACCGGTGTCATGCCCGAGATCGTGCAGTCTGCGGTGGCGCGGGGCTGGGCTCCACCTGCCAAGGGGTTCTGGAGCATCACGCCCGAGTCGTTCGGCCTCCTCGCCGAGCCGCACACCATGGCGATCGACGTGGCGGACGCGGTCCCGCGCAAGCTGTCAGGCATCCTCGCGCACGGCACGCAGATGGGCACTGGCCACCCGTTCAGCGACCTGTCGCCTGTCGACGCGCGCCGGTGGCTCGGGCGCGAGTACTTCAGGCGCGCCGACATTCCGTGCCGTCCCGATCGCATCCTCGAAGATCTATGCACCTAGACCTGCTGGACATCCTGCGCTGTCCCTTCTGCGGCGGTCGTCTGAATCTCGTCACCTCCCTCTTCCATCGCACCAGCGATGACACCATCTCCGATGGTGTCATCGGCTGCGAGTGCTGCGTGTTTCCTGTGGTGGACGGGATACCGGTGATGCACCTGCAGGGGTCCGCGGTGGCGGCGCGCGAAGCGATCGAGGCGGAGGCCCCGGACCGCGCGCTGCTGGCCATGGTGGGCGCCGAGAACGACAAGGCTGCAGAGGCATTCACCGAGGCGGCCGCCTCGGCCACCTCGACCTATCGCGACATCGTCAACTCGCTCGGCGACGGATTCGAAGGGGGCTACTTTCTCTACCGCTTCTCGGACCCGACCTACGTGGTGGCCGACGCTGTCGTGCGCGCGGTGGCAGGCACGGTGCTCGCGGGCGGCGGACGCGCGCTGGATGTGTGCGGCGGATCCGGGCACCTCACGCGCGCGCTGGTGCCGCTCTCCACGCCTGCGCCTGTCATGGCCGACCTCTTCTACACGAAGCTCTGGCTGGCCCGGCGGTACACGGCGCCGGGAGCCGTGCCGGTCTGCTGCGACGCGAACATCCCGCTCCCCTTCGCTCGCGGCGCATTCGACTACGCCATGTGCTCGGACGCGCTCATGTTCGTCTGGATGAAGCGGCTCGTCGTCGGAGAGATGCTGAGGGCGGTCGACGGATCACCGCGGGCCACGGTGCTGGTCAACCACGCACACAACCAGCTCGTCTGGAGTCCGTCGCACGGAAACACGCTGACGGTGTCCGGCTACCGCCAGCTGTTCCAGCCGGCCGTGCCGCGTGCGTTCGGTGAGTCGGCCCTGCTCGAGGAAATCGTGCAGTCCGGCAGAATCGACCTCGCGCGCGTGGACAGCGAAGCACAGTTGAGCCAGGACGCGGCGTTCACGCTGATCGGCACGAAGGTGGAGGAGGTCTTCCGCAGCCATGCGGTGCCGCCACCGCAGCAGTACAGCGGTGAGTGGTCCATCAACCCGCTGTATCAGGTGGATCGGGACGCCGGCCAGCTGCGCCTGACGTTCCGGTTCCCGTCGGACGACTACGAATACGAATTCGGAGCGTGCCGCCGGTATCTCCCTCAATCAGCAACGGTCGACGCCGCCGCACTGGCAGCCCTGCAGGCAGGCACTCCGCAGCCCGCGCTCGACGATCTCATCCGTCGCAGGGTGATCGTCTCACTTCCGCAACGCTACGTCTGACCATCAGCGCGGACCTCAGCAGCGTGCGCGCAGCACGTCTGGCGTCCGCCTTGCGTAGCACGGAGCAGGATGAGAGGGATCCTGCTCGTGTGTCTCGTCGTGGGTGCCGCGGTGCTGCATCCGGCCCCTGCAGCCGCGCAGTCGGAGAACGTGTTCGCCATCGGTGCCAACCTCTCGATCAAGGGGGGCACAGCCGACGGCACTGATGGTCACGTCAACCCCGGGCTGTTATGGCGTTTCGGGCGCGGGCGTGAAGGGTGGGGTTGGCAGTACGGCCTGAGCTGGTACTCGGCCGACCTGTCACAGCCGGTGGGGCCTGCGACAACCTCATTCGGCGAACTGCACGTTCGCCCCTTCCTTGGCGGGTACGGATACTCACGCCGGTTTGGACGGACGCTCGCCACCGCCAGCCTGCTGGGCGGCTACGCGTTCAATTCGTTCGAACTGCAACCGACGTTCGACGACCGCTATCGGACGACACTCGGCGCATCGACAATCCGCACCGATGTCTCGAACGCGTTCGTGCTCAAGCCGGAGGTACAGGCCTGGGTCGACCTGAGCCGAAAGGTCGGCCTCAACATCAGCCTCGGCTACATGATCGCCAGACCGGACGTGACGGTCTCGAGTTCACTCGGGCGCGACACCCGAGCCATCCGCGCCGACGTCCTCATGTTCAAGGTCGGCGCGGTCTACTCGGTGTTCTAGGGCGCGGGACTCGGAGCTCGGGACCGGGGACTCGCGGCTCGGGACTCTGGACTCGGAACTCGGGACTGGAACTCGGAGCTGAGCACTCCGCGCACGAGGCTGCAGGTCGGCAATGCGGGACTCGGCCGCGCATTCTTGCGTTCGTGCATCCCTGCATTTCCGCATTCCGTGCATTCGTGCGTTTCTGCGTTCTTGCATTTCTGCATTTCTGCATTTTTGCGTTTGAGGCGTAGCCCCCTACGCGCTGCGCTTCGTGGAGCGCGCAATCGCGAGCGCGAGGATGCCGACGCTCCAGGCGGCGAGCGCCAGCGCCTGCGGCCAGAGTGTCTCGAGCCCCACGCCCTTGAGGAAGATGGACCGGAGGATGACGAGGAAGTAGCGAAGCGGAATGAGATAGGTGATCGGCTGGATGGCCGCGGGCATGTTCTCGATCGGGAACACGAAGCCCGACAGCAGCATCATCGGCATCAGGAAGAAGAACGTCGTCGTCATCATCGCCTGCTGCTGCGTCTGCGAGATGGTGGAGACGAACAGGCCGAGGCCGAGCGTGCTGACGAGATATAAGAGCGTGAGGGCGAAGAGCAGGGCGTAGCTCCCGCGCATCGGCACGTGGAACCAGAGGATCGCCACCGAGAGTACGAGCAGGACGTCGATCATCCCCACCAGCCCGTACGGCAGCAGCTTGCCGATGATCAGCTCGGCGCGCGTGAGTGGCGTGACGTTCAACTGCTCGAGCGTGCCCAGTTCCTTCTCGCGCACGACAGCCATCGACGACAGGTTCGTCGTCACGACCAGCAGCAGGAGCGCGACGATTCCCGGGATCATGAAGTCGCGGCTCTCGAGGCGCGGGTTGAACCACACACGCACCACGGGCTGGATGGACGCCTGTCCGCCCGATGCGACTGCCTGGCCTGCACCTGCCGCACGTTCCTGTGCGTACCCGGCGATCAGGTTCGTCGCATAGGACAGCGAGACGCCCGCAGAGTTGGCGTCGCTGCCGTCGGCCACGATCTGCACGGCCTGTGCACGTCCGCTGGCGAGAGCTGCGCCATACCCTTGCGGGAGCACGAGCGCCATCCAGGCATCCCCACGTTCGAGGACGCGGTCCACGTCGTTCGGGCTGTTCACCACGCCGATGACCGAGAACGTGGGGGACGCGTCGAACCTGGCGATCAGGTCGCGCGTCGCAGCCGATCGGTCGGCGTCCGCCACGATGACCGGCACGTTCCTGATGTCCGTGGTGGCCGCATACGCCAGCGCAAAGAGCTGGATGATCGGCGCCATGATCACGATCCCGAACAACCGGGGATCCTGCCCGAGCTCGATGAGTTCCTTCCAGATCAGGAAGCGGATGCGGCGCATGTCAGCTCCACTGCCTCCGCAGCCGAAGGGACGCCAGTGCAAGCACCCCGAGGGAGAAACCCGCGAGCGACAGCAGTTGCGGCCACACGACGTCGAGGCCGGCGCCCTTGAGCACGATCGCCCGCAGCGCGATGAGGAAGTAGCGCGCCGGGACGATGTAGGTGATTGCCTGCAGCACCGCCGGCATGCTGGCAATCGGGAAGATGAAGCCGGACAGCATCAGCGTCGGCAGGAACGACGCGAGCACCGCCACCTGGAATGCCACCTGCTGCGTCTCGGCAATGCTGGAGACGAGCAGCCCCAGCCCGAGTGCCCCGACGAGGTACAACGAGATCGTTCCCAGCAGCAGCAGCCATGAGCCCCGCTGCGGCAGCCCGAACAGCAGCATCGCCACGAACAGGATGGCGAGTGCTGACAGCAGCGCAATCAGGTAGTACGGGATTGTCTTGCCGAGCACGAAGGAGCCCGCGTCCAATGGCGCCATGCGCACCTGCTCCATCGTCCCGCGTTCTTTCTCGCGGACAATCGACAGCGAGGTGGACACGACCGACGTGATCATGACGATGTAGGCGATGAGGCCAGGCACGAGGAATAGCGTGCTCCGGAGTTCGGGGTTGTACCAGACCCGTGGCAGTGCCGTCACCAACGGGCCTTGCATCGTGCCGGCCACGAGCCTGTATTTCGATGATTCGCTCTGCAGAATCGTGAGCGCGTAGCCCATGACGGTCGTGGCGGTGTTCGCGTTGTCGCCGTCGATCAACACCTGCACCGACACGGTGCGTCCGGCGGTCAGCTCTCGCGAGAGCCCGTCCGGGATGACGAGGACGATGCGCGCCGCGCCGCGGTTCATGAGGTCCGTGAGCTGCTGCGGGCTCCGGATGTCCGCCACCAGATCGAAGTAGCCGGAGTTGACGAAGGCGGAGACGAGCGACCGGCTTGCCGCGCTCCGGTCGCGATCCTCGACGGCCAGCCGCACGTGACGGATGTCCCAGTTCAGCGCATACCCGTAGACCAGCAGGAAGAACGCGGGCACGAACAGCAGCACGAGAAGGGACCGTCGGTCCCTCAGGATCTGACGCACCTCCTTGCGGCCGACGCTCAGCGCCTTGCGCATCAGAACCCCGCCTCCGCCACGACTTCCAGGAACACGTCTTCGAGCGACGGCTCGACCGGCTCGATGCGACGGGCCTGGACGCCACGCTCGGCGAGCACGTCGCGCAGGTGCTCGACAGCCCCCTGGTCGTGCGCGCGCATGACCGCATGGACGGCGGTCCCGAACACGCTCGTCTTCTCGACATCGTCCATGGCGTCGAGCACGCGCATGGCATTCACGGGATCCTCGGACTGCACCTCGAGGATGGTGCGTCCCGCGAACACGCGCTTCAGTTCCGTGGTCGAGCCGAGCGCCGCCAGCCGACCCGCGTGGATGATCGCAATGCGGTGGCAATGCTCCGCTTCATCGAGGTAGTGAGTGGTGACGAGAACGGTGACACCCGACTCCGTGAGCTGGTCGATCAACGTCCAGAACTGGCGGCGCGAGACCGGGTCGACGCCTCCGGTCGGCTCGTCGAGGAAGACGATTGGCGGCTGGTGCAGGATGGCGCAGCCGAGCGCGAGACGCTGTCGCCACCCGCCGGCGAGCTCAGACGCCTTCGTGTCCTCGCGGCCGTGCAGTCCCGCCATCTCCATGACGAACGCCCGCCGCTCCTCGAACGCGGCGCCCGAGAGACCGTAGATCCCGCCGAAGAAGCGGATGTTCTGGTCGACGGTGAGCTGCTCGTACAGCGAGAACCGCTGCGACATGTAGCCGATGCGGCGCTTGACCCCCTCGGGGTCCCTACCGACGTCCACATCCCCGACCGTCGCGGTGCCGCTGGTCGGCTTCAGCAGCCCACACAGCATGCGGATCGTGGTGGACTTGCCTGCGCCGTTGCTGCCCAGGAAGCCGAAGACCTCGCCCTTCCGCACGTCGAACGACACGTGGTCGACGGCGACGAAGTCGCCGAAGACCCTGGTCAGCTCACGCACGGTGATCGCGTTCATCGTCCTGCCGCCCGGTTCAGGCGCGCCTCGGCCAGCCGCGCGGACGCAATCGCCTGCGTGCGGTCGAGCTCGGCCTGCAGCACCGCAACCTGCGCGTCCACGACATCGGTGCTCGTCGCCACACCTGCGGCAAACCGATCGCCGACGACGCGTCGCGCTTCCGTGGCGGCACGTACAGCGGCGTCGGCGGCATCGAGAGCCGCCTTGTTGGACTGCAGTTCCGAGAGCCGCTGCCGGATTTCGAGAGACACCGTCGAGTCGAACTCGGCGAGCCTGGCCTGCAGGGCCCGCACGCCTGCGCTCGCTTCAGCCACCTCGGACTTTGCGCGCCCTCCGTCGAACAGCGGCCAGCTTACGTTCACCCCCGCGTCCCACGATTCCCGCCAGTCACTGACACGCGGGAAGATACGCGGGTTCGGCCGTGCGTAGTCGACGCCGCCGGCCACGGCGACGACAGGACGCCGACCCGCGTCCGCTGCGCGCTGACGCGCAGTTGCCGCATCCACACGCTGGATGAGCGCCTGCCGTTCCGGCCTGTGCTCCTTCGCGGCCGCGACGAGTGCGTCGAAGGTCGCGTCGACGGTCGGCGGCACCAACGGCGCATCCGGCTCGATGCGCGTGCCTGGCTCGGCGTCGATGAGGCGGGCGAGGTCGGCTTCCGCCACTTCTCGCGTCGTCCGTGCCTGGACGCTGAGCATCCGCTGCCTGGCTTCCTGCGCTTCGGCGCTCAGCACGTCGTTCGGCGCGATGAGCCCCGCCTCGAACTGGTTCCTCGCGTCGCGCACATGCTCGCGCATCCGTGCCAGCGATTCGTCGACGACACGCTGCGACTCGCGGGCGACGACCAGGCCCCAGAACGCGCGCGTCACGTCAAGGCGCACGTCCAGCTCGGTCGTGTCCACGTCGTGTACCGAGGCAGCCTCTTCAAGACGAGCGGCCTGCTCGATCGCCTGCAGCCGACCAGACGTGTAGATTGGCCACTGCACGTCGAGGCGCGCGCGGTAGTTGTCCGGAATGTCCGGGTAGATGACGCGGAGCTGATTGTTGGGAAGCAGGATGCCGAACTGGTCGACGTGATTCGTCCGCGTGTACCCGCCAACAGCCGCCACCTGCGGCCGTTCCGCCGCCCTGCGTTCGCCGACGATGGCGGTCGCTGCCTCGCCGCGGGCTTTCGCTTCGGCGATCCGGTGGCTGGCCCCGACCGCGCGCGCGACCGCCTCGTCAAGGGAGATGGTCAGCGTCGATGAGGGCCCCTGGCTGAACGCTGGCGTGGTCGCCAGCGAAAGCACCCCGATGAGCGTCGCACGGAAGAGAGCAGCTGGACTCACGACAGTTCTCCGAGTCTGGTGACGAACACGTCCTCGAGCGACGCAGGCACCGGGCGGATCGACGTGACCGGCACGTCACGCGCCCGTAGCTCACTGGCGATCCACTCAACGCCTGCGGCTGTCTGCGCGAGGCGTACATGGGCACGCTCGCCAAAGCTCTGGACGTCGACAACGCCTGGAAGCGACCTGAGGACCGCGATTGCGCGGCGGTGGTCGGGCGCGATGACCTCGATCAACGCACCGGGCAGCGCGGCACGGAGCCGGTCCGGGCGGTCGAGCGCGAGGAGCTGGCCCTGGTGCAGGAGCGCGACTCTCGAGCAACGCTCGGCCTCGTCGAGGTAGGGCGTGGACATCACGATGGTGATGCCCTGCGAGAGGAATTCCGACAGCAGCTTCCAGAACTCACGACGTGAGACCGGGTCGACGCCGGTGGTCGGCTCGTCGAGGACCATCAGCCGCGGTTCGTGGACGAGGGTGCAGGCAAGCGCCAGCTTCTGCTTCATGCCGCCTGACAGCTGCCCGGCGAGCCGCCCTCCGAAGGCGGTCAGCTGCGTCATCTCGAGGAGCCGATCACGCCTGGCGGTGTAGTCCCGCATGCCGTGGATCTCGGCGAAGAACGCGATGTTTTCGTTGACGCTGAGATCGGCGTAGAGGCTGAACCGCTGCGACAGGTAGCCCACCTTGTCCGTGAGCTCCCGGTGCTGGACGACCGGATCGGCGTCGAGCACGCGGATGCGCCCGGCGTCCGCGCGCAGCAGGCCGCAGAGCAGTCGAATCGTCGTTGTCTTCCCGGCGCCGTCCGGACCGATGAGGCCGAACATCTCGCCCTCCGCGATCGACAGCGAGAGCTCGCGGACCGCCTCCACCTTCCCGTACCGTCGGGAGACCCGGTCGAAGACGACCGCCTCAGCGAGCGAAGACAATCTCCGCCTCCACAGGCATGCCGCTCTTGAACGTCCCGTTCGCGTTATCGAGGGCGACCTTGATGCGGTACACCAGCTTGGAGCGGTCTTCAGCCGTCTGCACGTTGCGCGGCGTGAACTCCGCACGCTCGGAGATGTAGCTGATGCGTCCCGGCACTCCGGGACCGCCCGCATCGGTGAACACCGTCACCGTGTCGCCGACGCGCAGCCGGGGCACGTAGGGTTCGTCCACATAGACGTTCGCCCACGGGTGGTCGAGGTCGGTGATGACCAGGATGGGTGCCCGTGGCTGAATGAGCTCGCCTTCGTCGGCCACGGTCGTCGTGACCACGCCGCTCACGGGCGCGACGATCGTGGCGTCGGACAGGGACTTCTGCAGCGTCGCCACCTGGGCAGCTGCGGCATCGACACGGGCGCGCGCGGCGTCGACCTCCTCGCGCCTGGCGCCCGCACGGACGCGGGCGAGCCCCTGCTCGGCAACGCGGATCCGCTCGCGTGCCGCCTGCACGCGCTCGCGCGCGACATCCCGCCTCGCCACCGCATCGTCTCGCTGTTTGCGGGAGCCGGAATTCGCCGCGAGCAGCTGCTCGAAGCGCTGCACGTCCAGTTCGGCGCTCGCGAGTTCGGCTTCGGCTGGCGGCACGTCGGCCCGCGCCGCACCGAGCTGCGCTTCCGATTGGCGCACATCCTCAGGTCGTGCGCCTGCCTGAAGGAGGCGCAGCTGCGCCTCGGCCTGCGCGACGTCTGCACGCGCCCTGTTGAGTGCCAGCTCGGTATCTGCTGTGTCGAGCACCGCGACAACCGCGCCTTTGTCCACGTGTGTGCCTTCCGACACCTTGCGTTCGATCAGTCTTCCGGCGACCGTCGAGGCCACCTGCACTTCGGTCGCGTCCACCTGACCCGATACGCGAATCCGATCGGAGGGGGGCGCAGCACGGCAGCCAGCCGCGAGCGCAGCGGAGAGCGTCACGAGGAGGGTCGCCAGGCAAGCAGACGTGCGGCTGCGGTGTGTCGTCATGATCGGCCTTGATGGACAGAGGAACGGGCCGCGAACGCGCGTTGCAGCGCGCGCTTCACGTCCGCCATGAACGCGTCGGTACTGATGCGGCGGCCCACGACGGTCGGCGAGATCCGCCGCTGGGCTGCCTGGGCGCGGAGCGGCGCGCTCGCCACGAACATCACGATCGGCGCGATGGTGATGAAGTAGGCGCTCAGCGGGTGAACGCCGTCGAACACGCCATCTTCCACGCCCGGCTTGAGGATGGCGGCGAACGCCTGGGGCACGGCCGCAACCGCGGCCATGGTGTCGGCGTCCAGATGCGTGCCCCCCTCGGCCACTTCCCGGAGCATGATGGAAGGGAAATGGGCGTGTGTCTCGATGTGCCGCACGAACGCCGATACCGCTGCGTCCAGGCGGGAGGCGGGGTCCAGCGGCCCGGAGGCAATCGCCTGCAGGTCCGCAGCGATGGCGCCGAAGGTCCGCCGCAGGAGCGCGCGATAGAGCCCCTGCTTGCTGCCGAAGTGGTAGTACAACATCGCCTTGTTCACCCGTCCGCGCCTGGCGATGTGGTCGACGCGGGCGCCCGCGTAGCCGCGCGCGGCGAATTCCAGCGCGGCCGCGTCGAGGATCCGGTCCGGGGAGACACGTGCGGGACGGGGCATTGAAACTAACCAGTTAGTTAACTACGATCACTCTACACGAACACCATGAAGATTGTCATTGCCGGCGGAACCGGCTTCCTGGGGCGCCCGTTGTGCGAGGGGCTCGTGCGCGACGGCCACGAGGTCGTCGTCCTGACGAGAAGCGAGCACGCCAGCGTCCCGGCCGGCGTACGCGCGGTCGCGTGGGACCCGAAGCGTGCAGCCGCACCGTGGGCCGGCGAGATCGACGGCAGCGCTGCGGTGATCAACCTGGCCGGCGAGCCGATCGCCGACCACCGCTGGACCGCCGCGCAGAAGCACCGGATCGAGGACAGCCGCGTTGCCGCCACCGAGCGGATCGTCCAGGCGATTGCCAGCGCCGAAGCGCCGCCAGCACTGCTCCTCAACGGGTCGGCCGTGGGCTTCTACGGTCATTGCGGCGATGCCGTGGTGACGGAAGAGACCGGCGCGGGGCACGACTTTCTCGCAGCCGTGTGTCGCCGGTGGGAAGCACAGGCAGTGGCCGCCAGCTCATCGACCACGCGCGTGGTCTGCCTGCGCACCGGGCTCGTGCTGTCGAAACGGGGCGGGGCGCTCCCGAAACTGCTGCCGGCCTTCAAGCTTGGTGTCGGCGGCCGCCTCGGCAGCGGCAAGCAGTACTGGCCGTGGATCCATCACCAGGACTGGGTGAACCTCGTCCGGTTCATCGTGGCCACGCCGGGCGTGGTGGGCCCCATCAACGCAACGGCGCCCGCGCCCGTGACCAACGCGGAGTTCAGCGGTGAACTGGGTCGTGCCCTCGGCCGCCCGACGTTCTTCCCCGTGCCGCGCCTGGCGCTGGTCGTCCTCCTCGGCGAGATGGCCGACGCAATGCTGCTCTCCGGCCAGCGCGCCGTTCCCGCCCGGGCACAGCAACTCGGCTTCACGTTCGCGTATCCGACGCTCGCACTCGCCCTCGACGCCATCCTCCACCACGAATGACCGTCGTTTCGAACTCAGAACGCAGAACTCTGAATTCTGAATCCAGTTCTGACTTCTGAGTTCTCAGTTCTAAGTTCCACGGTCTACCGTCTTTCAGGTATTCCCTTGTCCGCGGGTTGGGCGCGTGGGAGCATAGCGCCCCATGCACATGTCCCTTCCCGCGTGCGCCATCTCCGCGCTGCTCGTCACTGCGTCACTGCACGCGCAGGAACTGGCGCCTCGCGCGGCGGTTGCGCAGAAGCTCGACGTCGCAAAGGCACGCGTCTACGTCGTGACCCTCCAACCGCACGCACCATCGATCTCGCCGGGCGGGCACGCGACGAACCGCGTCCTCGTCTACCTGGACGAGGGGACGATGACGAGGAAAGATGGGGACGGCCCGGTGGAGACGATCTCGTTCACGCGAGGCGACGTGCGCTGGAGGCCAGCATCAGGCGCGTACGTCTCCGAGAACACCGGCACCGCGCCGATTCGCATTCTCGAGATCGACCTGAAGGGTCCACCATCCGGCCCTGCGCCCACCACGAAGCTGGATGCGCCACTGGTCGACCCGAAGCACTACGGAGTGGTGCTCGAGAACGAGCAGGTGCGCGTGCTGCGCGTCCACTTCGACCCGCACGACGTTGGCGCACAGCACGAGCACATCCTCGATCGCGTCGTCATCTACATGAACGATCAAGGATCGATGAAGGCCGACGATGTCCGGATGGCTGGAGCGGCCGTGCACACGGAACGCAACGACGCAGGCACGCCAGCGGACCGGATTGCGGTGGAGCTCAGGTAGGGGCAGGCAAGGCCTGGAGAGCCTGGACGGCCGGGAACCGTCCCAGTTGTGCCCCGTCCGATGTTGGCGCTCGGCCCGGCCCTCCCGGCCCTCCCGACCCTCCTGGCCTTTCCGGACTTCTCGGCCCTTAGATGAACGTCAGCCCCGCGTTGCGGAAGTCGCCGCTGAGGATCGTGCGCGAGTCGGCACCGAGCCAGGAGTCGATGACGCGCGCGTACACGGAGCGGAAGTCGGTTTCGAAGCGCACGTCGCCCGCGTTGTTCTCGAGCGTCGGGTTGCTGGGGTCGAGGCTCAGGTTCGGCGCGGTGCCGTAGAGCCCACCGTTCACCCGGCCACCCATTGCGAGCATCACCGATGCAGCGCCGTGGTCGGTGCCGTTGCTGCCGTTCTCCGAGATGCGGCGTCCGAACTCCGAGAACGAGAGGACGAGCGTGTCCCCCAGCAGCCCCTGGTTCGTGAGGTCCTGGTAGAACGCGAACAGGGCGTCGTTCAGCGTAGCCATCAGGCCGTAGTAGCTGCCGTTCACCTGGTTCGGGTTCTGCGCGGAATGCGTGTCGAAGCCGCCGGTGGTCACATAGAACACCCGCGTGCCGATGCCACGCACCATCGCGCCGGCCACCGCCCTGAGGGCCTGGCCAAGGCCGGTGTTCGGGTACGCGGCGGTGCCGTTGTAGCTGGCGACGGTCGCCACGCGGTCGAGCGTCGCCATTGCCGCCTGCGCGTTCGAGTAGACGAACGCCAGCTCCGGATTGTCGACCGGCACATGCGAGTTGATCCGCTGCGCCGCCAGGCGCTCGGCAACCGCTTCCGCACCGGTGTTGGGGCTGCCGAACGCGTACGTCGCCGGGCTGGGAATTGCCGGCACCGACACCCTGTTCGACTGCAGCACGCGCGGGAGATCGCGCGTGGTGTTCCAGCCGACGAGGGCGTCGACCGGTGAGGGCAGCGAATCGAGGTAGCGCCCCACCCACCCGTTGCTCGCCGGGTTCGATGGATCGGCCGAGGACCAGATGTCGGTCCCGAGAAAGTGCGAGCGACTCTGGTTCGGATAGCCGGTGCGCTGGATGAGCGCGAGCCGCCCGCGATCGAAGATCTGCTTGAGGCCGGTCAGGCGCGGATGCAGCCCGAGCGCCACCCGCGAGGCATCGGTGCCGACCTGCAGCACGTTGCCGGCAGGCACGCCAATGGTCGGCCGTCGCGCGTAGTAGTTCGGGTCGTTGTACGGGACGACCATGCTGAGCGAGTCGTTCCCGCCGCTGAGGTACAGGATGACCAGGTTGCGCGCGGTCGATCCCTGCGCGAGCGCCACGTCGGTGAGGACCTCGGGCGCGGCATACGTGACCGTGAAGGCGGCCATGCCGCCTTTGACGAACTGGCGCCTGGTGATCTTCATACGAACTGGTACTCCGGCGTCCCCGCCACAAGGTGAATGAGGCCCGATACCTTCGCCTGCAACTGCGTCCCGCTCCCGGTCCACGTCGTCACGTTGGCGCGCAGGTATGTGGCGAGCGCGGAGCGCGTGTCGGCGTCGAGCTCGGGGGTCTTCAACGCATCCAGCACGAACGCGAGCAGCGCCTCAGGGCTTGTTGCATGCGCCTTTGCCGCGGTCGCCAGATTGAACTTCTGGTTGCCGGCCAGCGCGGCCGCGAAGTTCATGCGCGCCAGCATCGAACCGGTCGAGAACCACGAGCGGCCCAGATCCCAGCCCGCCACGTCCGGTGGATCGAACAGGTTCTGCCCCATGTTCGACAACGGGGTCAGCGCATCGTTCACCGAGAAGCCGCTCCAGCCGATGTCCTTCATGGCTCGGACCACGAACTCGACCGGCCAGCCGAAGCGCGTGAACATGTTGCTGCTGTCCGTGAACTCGGGCGAGAGCAGCAGCTCGCGCATCACGGCCTTGATGCTGTAGCCGCTGCGGAAGTACGCGGCTGAAATGCGGTCGAGAAAACCCGGAGGGACGTCGCCGGTTTCCGAGACGAAGAACCGATACAGCTTCGCACCGACGTAGCGGGGCGTCTCCGGATGGGCGGCGAGTGCCTCGATGAAGTCGAGCCCGTCCTGCATCCCCTCGGCGGCCGACCGGCTGCGGATCGTCTTGCTGCCGTCGGCGTAGATCGGGAAGCTGAAGGTCTTGTCGCCGGTCTCGTGCTGGTTGGCGTTGTAGACGAACTGGTAGCGCTGCGTGCCGTCGCTCGCGTTGCCCGGACGCGCGAGGTTCCAGCCGGTGAACACACGCGCGGCCGCATAGACGTCAGGTTCGGTGTAGTGCTTCACACCGAACGTGAACAGCTCCATGATCTCGCGGCCGAAGTTCTCCTGTGGACGCGCCCTGGTGTTGGTGTACCCGTCGAGCCAGAACAGCATCGCGGTGTCCTTCGCCACCGCGACGAGCAGATCCTTGAAGTTGCCCAGCGCCATGTCCCGGAACAGCTCGAGCTGCCCCCGCACGCCCGCGGGATCCTCCGACGGCTTCGCCGCCATGTAGCGCGCCGCCTCCATGGTGCCGACGAGCCCGGCAATCTTCGAGTAGCCGGTGGCGAAGTGGTTGTGCCAGAAGAGCGCCATCTTCTCCTGGAGCGGCCGGTTGGTGTGGACCAGCCGGAACAGCCACCGCTGGCGGGCGTCCGTGATCACCATCGCGGGCGCGAACTGTCCACGCGTCGTGATGCCGACGTACCCGGGCTGCCCTATCTTCTCGTCTACATCGTCCGGGACGCGCTCGTAGTCGAGCAGCCTCGCGACGGCACCCGTGAACGACTCGGCACGATACACGTCGAGCTCGTCCTGCCTGGCGCCGAATCCTGTCCGCCGAAGCAGGTGCTCGATCTTGGGATCGAGTACAAAAGCCATCAGACTTGTCCTGGAGGTGTCGAGATCGTAGCCCTGCTGTTGCCGGGCTGCAAGAGCCTCGTACGAACGTGGTCGATCAGCAACCGCGCCGCCACCACTGGCGCGCCGGCGATGACGCGACGCCGAACGCCTGCGTATGACGCACGGCCCATCGCGTAGTCCAGCACCGAGCGCGTGATCGCAGGGTCGTGACGCGCCGCGGCAATGACGCGCGCAATCCTGCGGCGATCTGCGAAAAGATAGCGCCGCACGAGCACCGAGTCGCGCAGTTCGGCTCCCACTTCACGACGCCATGCCTTGTGATATCGGCTGGCGAGCCGGGATGGGATATCGCGAGGCGCCGTCGCGATGACCGCTCTGGCCGCATGCTCACCGGTCACCATGGCGTAGTAGATGCCTTCCGCGGTGAACCCATTAACGAACCCACCGGCGTCACCAGCCAGCAGCACCCGCCCGTCGCCCGGCCGCTTCAGCGGACCGCCCACCGGGATGATGAAGGGCGTGAAGTTCTTCCGCACGGACCCGCCCGTGACGAGACCGCGATCGCGCAGGTGCGCGACGAACTCCTGTTGCAGCGCGTAGGGGTGCGCGTCCACGTCCGCGCGGAAGTGATCGAGCACGTAGCCGATCCCGACGTTGACGTGATCGCGCTTCGGAAAGATGTAGGCGTATCCCTCAGGAGCGCGCGTCGTGTCGTGCGTGCGGCTGTTCGCCCGTGCGGCGTAGCCGTACGACACCCAGAGGGTCGAGCGGTCCGCATCGAGCGTGTCGCGCGGTGTCTCCTCCATCATGTCGACAGCCACGCTCCCTGGCGGCCATCCGGGGTTCAACCCGAGGCGGCGGGCCACGATCGAGTGGACGCCGTCGGCGGCGATCACGACCGGTGCCTCGAAGCGACGGCCATCGCGCGCCTCCAGGACCACGAGGTCGGGGGTCGCCTTCGCCCGCACGATTTCGACGCCGGTCACGAGCGTGGCCCCGGCGTCAGTCGCCTCGCGCACGAGCACCGCGTCGAACTCGACGCGGCGGATCATCAGGACGGCGGCGTTGTCCGACGCGATCACCGTGGAGTCGCCATCCGGCCCTTCGAGGTACAGCCGCGACAGCCGCAGCGTGGCAATGGAGGCGAGCGTAGGTTCGAGCCAGGGGAACCGGCTCAGCACCCGAATGGAAATCCCACCGCCGCAGGGCTTGTTGCGCGGAAAGCCTGCCGCGCGCTCCAGCAGCGTCACCGGCACCCCGGCCCGGGCGAGCGTTCGTGCGGCGACGGCACCGGCTGGACCGGCCCCTACGACGATGACCACCGAGCCATTCTAGGCGGTGAGTCACTTTTCGGCGCGATTGCGAATGTGGAGATGAGGCCCGCTGCGGGCCCTCTCCACGATGCCCTCTTTCGATATACGCCGACGATCCGTTCTCTTGGGACTGGTGCTCCTGCTGTCGGTAAGTGCTGCGCTCTCCGCACAGCCCACGGCAGCACGGTTCGGTGCCAACCTGGCGAGCACACCCCAGATGTCCGTCCGGTGGGCCGAAGGCACGCGGGTCGTGCCTGCACCGCCGGTCGCGGACCCACTGCCGGGCGTCTCCGCATTCCCGCCGACCGTGGACTCTCGTGCCGCCCACGTGACGACGTTCGACGGGTATGCACGGCAGTGAACGGGGATCGCGTGCCTGTCAGGCCGCAGGTGCGGTGCCGTTGTAGTGGCGTCTCAGCCACGCACGCGCCAGCGTCACCTTTCGGTCCACCGTCGCTTTCGACAGGCCGGTCACATCCGCCGCTTCCGTCGCCGTACATCCGAGCACGAAGCGGAGATTGACCAGCTCGGCCAGTTCCGGATCGAGCGCATCGAGTTCTGCCATCGCCCTGTCGAACCAGAGGATCTCGCCACTGTCTGCCGCCACCCAGGCCAGCTCCTCGTGCAACGGGATGCGGACCTGCCCGCCTCCGCGCTGCTCGGCCTGCATCCGGCGATAGTTGTCGACGAGCGCCATCCGGATGATGCGCGCCGACAGCACGTAGAAGTGTCGTCGGTTCGCGAACGCTGCGGGCTTGTGGGAGAGCAGCCTGACGAACAGCTCGTTGACGACCGCCGTCGTCTGCAGCACGTCGCGGGAGGACAGGCGCCGCAAGTACGCACGCGCGAGGGCATGCAACTCGGGGTAGATGATCGGCGCAAGCCGATCGAGAGCCGACTGATCACCGTCAGCCCACTCCTGCAGCACCTGCGTGACGTCGGTCACCGCCCGCCCCTGCGCACGTTCACCGCGCCTCCGCCGGCGTTGTCGCCGGCTGCCCGCCGGTCTTCACCATCAGCGCGGCCATGAGCTTCTGATCCGAGGCAGCGAGCACGGACTGCGACTCGAGGCGCCGAAGGAGGGCCAGTGCCTGCCGATAGCTCTCGATGGCATTGGCGCGATGGTCTACCCGCGGGGCTGCCTGCGCAACCGCGCGTGCCATCCGCTCGTGGATGTCCCCGACCGTCTGGTGCGCGAGCACGAGGTTCCGCACTGATCGTCGATCGCTCGGGAAGCGGGCCATGAGATCGGTAAATACATCGACGGCGTGCTGCGCGTGCGCCAGGGCTTCCGTGAGACGCCCCTCACGTCCACGCGCGTCTGCCAGCCGTGTCAGCACGAGTGCCAGCTCCGACCGGAGACGCCCGTTGCGCGACTCGGCGGAGGCGATTCCGTCGAGCAGGCGGTATGCCTTTTCGAGGTGCTCGCCCGCCTCACGTGCGTGTCCGAGGTTCGTCGCGGTCTGCCCGAGGCGTGAATAGGACTTCGCCAGCTGCTGCCGCGCGCGCACGTTCTCCGGGTCCTGCTCGACGACCGGCTCGATGACGTCGAGCGCCCGCTTCGCGAAGGCATGCGCCCGCGCATCGTCCTGCTCTTCGTACACGCTGCTCGAGAGCCAGTACACCGACCAGATGCCGTCCCGCACGTTCACGTCGCGGGGCTGCGCAGCGAGGAGGGGCTGATAGAGCGCCGCGGCCCGATTCATCTGCGTCTCGGCCTCGCGCTGCCGCCCCTCCCACGACAGGGCCAGGCCGTATTGTGCGCAGGTGTCGGCCAGCAACTGCGTGACGTCGATGTCACCCGGCTGTGATGCATGCACCCGATCTGCAATGGCGATCGCCCGCTCGAGCGGCGGGATGGCGCCCGCGTAGCGTGAGCTGTTGGACTGATTGCGTCCGATGTCGTGGAGTGCCTGGGCGAGCGATCGCTGAAGCGTCAGGTCGCTTGGCGACGATTCGGCCTCGGCCTCGAAGACGGCGAGCCCCTCGTGCAGGTCGTGGGCTGCACTCTCGAACTCATTAGCCTGGCTGTAGATGTTACCCAGCACCCGGAAGTTCTCTGCCAGCGCGGTCCGTTCGGCACGATCGCCACCCGCAGCAGCGAGCAATTGCTGCCGGATGCGGCGGGCCTTGCGGTAGCTGTCGATCGCCGCGTCGTACTCGATCAGGTTCGGGTTGGTCGGGTTCCCCTGCAGGTCGCCGATCTTCTCGTAGGCGGCGGCCAGCTCACGCTGCAGCGCCCGGTCGCCTGCCGCCTCGGTCGCCAGGCTGTCGAGGTACTCGAGCGCTCGCCGCACGAGCAGGTCGCGTGCGCCAGTTGCGCCAGGCAGCCGTTCGATGCGCGGGCTCAGTTCGAAGAGCAGCGAGTTCGACAGGCGGCGCACGTCCTCGAACCGGCGTGTCGCCCGATCCCGCTCGTTCCGCGCGATGCTGGCCTGCCACAGCGACACGCCGAGGCCGCCGAGTACTGCGGCTACAGCCAGCGACGTCGCTGCAGAGGCCACCGCATGCCGACGCAGGAACTTGCGAGCCCGGTACGCGGCCGTGTTCGGGTGCGCGGTGACCGGGCGGCCGTCAAGGAACCGCCTCAGGTCCTCGGCAAACAGGGCAACCGACGCATACCGCCGCTCCGGCTCCACACGCAACGCGGTGAGGACGATGTTGTCGAGGTCGCCGAGGAGGCTGGCTGGGCGACAGGGCGGGACACGCGCCGCCTCGCGAAGGACGGCAGCTGCCGCGGCACTCGGCGGGCGGCTCACGCCGGCGTCGAGGATCCGCAGGATGTCCGTCATCACACCACTGACGAACTCGAACGGCTTACGCCCACTCAGGAGCTCGTACAGAATCACGCCGAGCGAGTACACGTCAGTGGCCGTCCCGATCGGCAGGCCGTGCACCTGCTCGGGCGAGGCGTAGGCGGGCGTGAAGGCCCTGAACCCGGTCCGCGTGAGGTCCGCGCCGCCCGCGAGCGTCTCATCGAGCACCTTCGCGAGGCCGAAGTCGATGAGTCGTGGCGAACCATCAGGGGTGACGAGGATGTTCGACGGCGAGAGGTCCCTGTGCACGACGAGCCTGGCGTGCGCGTGCGAAACCGCTTCACAGACACGCAGGAACAAGGACAGGCGATCACGCAGCGTCGCGTTCGTCCGGGCGACGAAGGTGAGCAGCGGTTCACCCTCGACGTACTCCATCACGAAGAACGGCTCACCGGACTCCGTGATACCCCCGTCGAGCAGGCGCGCGATGTTCGGATGGGCAAGCGAGGCGAGCACCTGCCGCTCCAGACGGAAGCGCCGCTCGATGTCGCAATCCGCCAGCGACTGCCGCACGATCTTGATGGCGACCTGCTGCCGGAAGTCGTCGACGCGCTCAGCGAGGTACACGGCGCCCATGCCGCCCCGCCCCAGCTCACGGACGATCCGGTAAGGCCCGAACCGCCGGCCGACGTTCGGGTCCACGGCCACTGCCCCGTCGTCGGTATTCGGCGCAGCGGATGATGCCTCCGCCTCTTCGGCCAGCGCCAGCAGCTCCTCGACCTCGCGACGCACCTCATCGTCTGCCCCACACGCACGGCGCAGCCACGCGGACCGGCCGCTGACCGGTTCGTTCAGCGCAGCGTCGAACAACGTCTTGACGCGGGTCCAGTCGGCAGGCATCGGTCCGCAGCGATCCTAGCGGACATCGCGCGAGAAGGCTCGTTTACGCAGGCAGCGTTCGCGAAAGCCCGGGAACCAGGGCTGGATGGGAGGGAACAGATGAGCGGAGGCGTGCGGAACTGTGGCCTGAGTGACGCGGGGAGCGACTGGTGGGCGGCGCACGATCGACGCCGCCCACCAATCCACTACGTCACCAACTCACCAACTCGCCAACTCGCCAATTCACCACGTGCTGTGGTTCACTGCGCCTTTGGCGGCACCGCGGGGAGGCTCACGAGGTTCGCGAGCAGCTGGTACGCACCGTCGACGCCAGCCGGCAGCTCGCGCCAGAGCCCCAGCCCGACGTAGACCCAGCGCCCCTTGCCGTACTGCGCCTCCACGAGCGCGCCCTTCTTCTCGCCCTTGTTGTACGGGAACGGCTCATCGAGCGCGACGAGGTCCTTGTAGCGCGGGTCCTTCTCGCCGAGGAAGTACAGCCCGCGTTCCTGCACCCAGCCTTTCCAGGTGTTCTCGTCGACCCGGTTGGGCGTGTAGAAGAGCGGGTTGTCACGATCGAGCGTGCGCACCGGGGCGAACTCGTCCGTCACGCGATCCGAGCTCACGCGAGCGGGAAACGGACCGTACTGCGCCTGATTGAACTCGAACTTGTTGTACTGGACGATCAGCGTCCCACCCTTCTGCACGTAGTCGAGCAGGCGGCTGTTGTTCGCGCGCAGATCCGCGCGACGTTCGTAGGCGCGCACGCCGGTGATGATCGTGTTGAAGCGTGACAGGTCGCCCCATGCCAGGTCGTCCGCGTCGAGCATCTCGACGTTCAGCCCGAGTTGCTCGAGCGCCGGCGGCACCTCGTCGCCGACGCCCATGATGTAGCCGACCTTCAGGTTCGGCGCGACCTTCACGTCGATGACCTTCAGCACCGTCTCCGCCTCGCGGTAGATGTGCGCGCGACGGATGTGCGGGTACTCGATCACCTGGTACCCGCGGCCGAACGTGGCGCCGGACGACGTGACCGTGGCCTTCACGCGATACTCGCCCGCGGCCGCACCAGGCGCGGGACGCACCTCGAAGCGGACTGTCTGTGTCTCGTCTTCACGAGTGAACTTCACCGTCTCCTGCGCCGGGCTCGACGTCCAGCCCTGCGGCAACTCCAGCTTCACCGCTGCCTCGGTCGCGCCCTTGGCGTCGTTCACGACGGTCACCCGGACCTCGCGGCCGGCAGGACGGGCGGCGCGAGCCGCACCGGCAGCCGTCGGACGCGCTGCGCGCACGGAGCTCGCCGGGATGATCGCGATCTCCGGCGAGACGCGCACCGACGCGGCCGGGACCACCAGGATGTCCGACCGCTTCTCACCACTGAAGATGTTGCCCTCGTAGCGATACTGCACCGCGTTGGCGTCGACCACGTCGATGGCGTCAGTGCCTGCACCGATCGTCAGCGTCACGGTCGACCGGAACGGCGTCGGCCGATACGGCAGGCCGAATGGCGCGTCCGCATCGAAGGTGTAGCGGCCAGCGTCACCGGCCCGGTGCCAGTACGGTTCGGTCGCGCGCGCACTCGGCGGGACCGTCATCGAGGGCGCGCACTGCGCAACCTGGTGGGTCTTGAGCGTCGAGAGCGGCTTTGGCGGTGCCTGGGGTCCGCGTGGTCCGCCAGGGCCCATCGCACCGAAGATGTTCGCCGTCGCCACCTCGGTCATCGTGCAGGCGCCAGGCGCATCGAATCCAGCGAAGCTCACCTGCTTCACCGTCACGTCGGCCGCACCGCGGTTGGCCACGATCGTGGTGACCTTCATCGACTGGCCCGGCACCACCACCCCGTCGTCAGCGAGTGTTTCGATCCGCACGTTGTTCGCGAGCAGCAGCGCGTCGTTGAACTCACGCTCCTTCTGTTCGAGACGGAAGTCGATCTCGTACTTCCCCTGATCGCTGACCCCGGTCATCGTCTTCAGCTGCGCGCGCAGGCTGCGCACGGTGCGCAGGCCCGAGGCGAGGGGCTGGACGACAGCGGCGTCACGGCCTGCGTCGAAGGCCTGCTGGGCACCCTGAACGGCCGAGGCGATGGCGGCCAGCGCGTCGGTCAGTTCCTTCGGCGCCTGTGCGCCGGCGTACTGCGCGAGACCGGCGATCGAGGAGTCCACGTTGTCGAACATCCCGCGTTCGGCACGCTCCATCTGCCCGGGGATGACCGTGTCGGCCATGTAGTACGTGGATTCGAGTGGACCGGGTAACGAGAGCAGCTGCGCCATGCCCTGGCACTTGTGCATGCTGCGCGCTTCGGTCCCGATTTCCGTGTAGGTCTTCCCGAGCAGCGGGTCGTAGCCGGAGAGGTCGATGCTGAGCGTGCGCGCGGGCTTCGGCGCGTTCGGGTCAGCCGGCCCGCCGAAGTTCGTCATGAAATAGATCTTCTTTGGCTGCCACGGCCGCAGCCCCTCGCGAATCTGCTCGGGATACTTGGTCGGGTCGCCCGCGATCTTGAATGCCTCGAGCGCGAGGCGAGCGGAGGTCTGGTGGTGCTGGCCGCCGCCCACGCCGGTCGTGCTCAGGCCGGCGATCACGTCCGGGCGGATCATCCGCATGAGACGGACGAAGTCGCCGAGCACTTCGTCGTGCCCCCACTTCTGCAGCGTCTCCTCGACGCTGAACGAGTACCCGAAGTCGACCGCACGAGTGAAGTACTGCTCGGCGCCGTCGAAGCGGTGCAGGGCCGCCAGTTCCTCCGTCCGAAGGACGCCGAGCGCTTCGAAGATCTCGGGCCCGATTTCGTTCTGTCCCCCATTGCCGCGCGTCGCGGTTGCGAGGGTGGTGCGGAACCCCTGCCCGCGATTCAGCATCACGAGCAACCCGTTGTTCTCATCGTCCGGGTGGGCGGTCGCCATCATGAAGATGCCGGCGTTGTCCAGATGGCGCAGCGCCAGGCCGAGGGCCGCATGCCCCTGGACTTCATCAATCGGCGTGACGCGCATCTGCGCGCGCGGTGTGGAAATGCCGAGGCACCCCACGGCAAGCAGGACGTACAAAAGGCGTTTCATTCTCTGTGCTTCCTTAGGCAGGCTGGGCAGGCGAGGCTGGCGGGACCGAACGGACGAGCGGAGCGAGACGGGCGCGGCAGCGGAGCAGTGTGTTCCTGCCCTGCGTGCCATGCCCGCCTCGCCCGCCCTGTCCCTAGAACGTCACCTTGAACCCGACCTGCACGATACGCTGGTCGTAGCCTGAGGTTCCCGTGAACGGCAGGCCGAGCGTCGCCGTCGCGGTGGTGTTGCTGATGTCGACGAGCGGGTTGCCGGCCGCATCCGTGGCGATCACTCGGTTCACGCCGGAGATGTTGATCCGGTTGAACAGGTTCTTCGCCTCGACGAAGATCTCACCCTTCCTGGACGTGGCGAACGGGATGTAGCGCGAGTAGCGGAGGTCCACGTTGAACACCTTGCCGAACCGACCCGCGTTGCGCTCGATGCCGAGCGGCCGATCGTTCAGCACGCCATCCCCGTTCAGGTCGCGGTTCGACCGGATGTTGAACGGCAGGCCGCTGTTCGCCTGGATGATGACGCCGAGCTGGTTGTGGTTGGCGAGGTACGCCAGCGCGCCGTCGCCGCTCACCGTCGGCTGGTACACCGTCGAGATGGCGAGCGTGTGCGTCTGGTTGAACGGCGTCACGCCCTTGTCGCGATCGATGTTGGTGGGGTCGCTCACGCGGTCATCACCGCTGCCGACCACGTAGGTGCCGGTCAGTGGCGCGTTGTCCACGCCGCGCGCCAGCGTGTACGTCGCCTGCGCCTGGAAGCCCTTCTGCATGCGCTTCGTCAGGGTCGTGGTGAACGCGTTGTACGTGGACTTCCCGATGGACTGGAACTGGTTGATGTTGTTGAAGGTCGGGTTCACGCGCGTGTCGGCGCCAACCGTCGTCGAGAAGATCGGGCGGCCGTCGGCGAGCGTCTGGCCCGTGGGCTTCAGGTTGATGTCGATCAGCACCGGGAGGTTGCGGCCGATGGCATTCACGTAGCCGGCCGAGATCGCGTAGTGCTCACCAAGCGCGCGCTCGACCTGGATGTTGCTCAGCCAGGCTTCCTGCGTCTTGAACTCCGGATCGACCGCGACGATGCTCTGGCGCGGCAGGGTGAAGCCGGCGGGCACGCTGCTCAGGCTCGTCGGGAAGGCGGGAGCGCCAGCGGCGGAACCGGAGACCGACACGTTGTAGCGGATCGGGTCGCCGTTGCTGAGGATCGCGTTGTCGTAGAAGTCGATGAGCGGCGGGTCGAACATCTTCCCGATCGACGCGCGCACGACGGTGTGCCCCGAGTCGTCCAGCGAGTACGACGCGCCCACGCGCGGGCCCCAGTTGTTCTTGTCGATCGTGAAGGCCGTGCCGTTGTAGAGATTCTGCGCGTACGAACGCATCTGCGGCACGTCGAACAGGTCGTACCGGACGCCGTACAGCACCTTCAGTCGGGGCGTGACCTGCCAGTCGTCCTGGAGGAAGAAGCCGTAGAAGCGCGAGCTGTAGTTGATGCCGAGCTGTCCGAAGGTCTGCTGCAGCGTGGTGTAGCCGTAGGGGTTCACGCCGCTCTTGGCCGCCAGATACGCGTCGATGGTCGGGAACGTGTACTGGAAGTTGTCGCCCTGCACGCGTTCGTCGCCGATCCACTGGACGTCCACGCCGGTCTTGATCGCGTGCGCGCCCTTGACCCAGGTGAAGTTGTCGATGACCTGGTGAATGCGCTGCGTGAAGTCGAAGCCGACCGAGTTGGTGTCCCCGATCCTCGGACCGCCGAACTGCGCGATGCCACTCACCGTGAGGGCCGGGCCAGCGACGCCCGTGCCGATGGTGCGGAACTGGTGGCGCTGCGCGAACTGGTACCGGAACTCGTTCAGCTTGCTGGCGCCGATCGTCGTGTTCGCCTGCAACGCCGCCGAGCCCATCTTGTCGTGGAAGTCAGTGGCGCGCTCCGTGGTGGTGAGGCCGCCGCCGATGTTCGAGAGCGACAGGTTCTGGAAGAAGAAGTAGCGGCCGGTGACCAGCGTGCTCGGCAGCACCTGGTAGTCCACCTTGCCGAACGCGAACGGCACCGACTGGTTCGCCGGAATCACGCCGCTCGACGGCAGCGAGATGCCGAGCGCCTGGGCGTCGGCCTGCTTCACCGAGATGACCTGGCCACCGGTGATGAGCGATCGGTTGACGTACTCATAGGCGCCAAAGAAGAACGCCTTGTCCTTCTTGATCGGGCCGCCCAGCGCGGCCGTCACATCGTCGGCCTTCGTGTCCGGCTTGCGTGTGCCAGCCGGCAGGAAGAACGGCGAGGTGGACATGCTGTTGCGCTTGAAGCGGTAGCTCAGCGACCCGGTGTACTTGTTCGTGCCCGACTGGGTGATGGCGTTGTAGACCATGCCGGTCGTCTGGCCGAACTCAGGGGCGAAGCCGTTCGTGACGACCTTCACCTCGCGGACAAGGACCTCGGAGATCGGGAGCAGCCGGAGGCCGGCGCGGTCCTTCTCCGTGTTGGTGTTGCCATCGAGCTGGTAGTTGGTCCGCATCTGCGTGCCGTTGGCGTTGATGCGCGGCACGCCGAACTCGTTGTTCTCGTAGCCGGTCACGTTCGCCTGGAGGAACGCGAAGTTGTAGGGATTGCGCGACGGGAGCGGCAGGTTGTGCAGTTCGACGTCGCCAATCGTCCGGCCGAGATCGATCTTGCCCGGCTGCGCAATCGGCGCCTCCGCGGTGATCGTGACCGTTTCGCTCACCGTGCCGACTTCGAGCTGGAAGTTGATGGTGGCCGTGTCGCCCGCGCGCAGCGCGATGCCGGTCTGCTCGGACTTCTTGAAGCCCTGCAGCTCCGCAGCCACGCGGTACTGACCGAGCGGCAGCAGGAGGCCGCGATACTGCCCTTCCGCGTTCGTCACGAGCGATCGCTCGAGACCCGTATCCGTGTTCGTGATGACGACAGTGACGCCAGGCAGGACGCCGCCCTGCGAATCGGCCACCGTTCCTTCGATGGTGCCGTTGGCGGCCTGGGACTGCGCGAACGCCGGGCCCGCCATGAGGGCCAGCACGATCGCGACAATGATCTTACGGAGCATCTCCGACTCCTTGGTGGTGTTATGAGAGGTGACTTTCGAGTATAGCCCCCACCAAGCGGCCCAAATCAACGCGCAGGCGCGCCGGATCGCGCGTCATGCCGCGGCGATCCAAATCACCCGATCACCGGCGCGGCTGATCCATGAGCGCTTCGTAGAAGCGCTCGTACGTAGGCACGATGCACGCGTCGCAGTAGCGCGTGTGCGCGAGCGTGCGGCTGTCGGCGGACATGCGCAGCCACAGGTCGCGGTCGCGGACGAGGCGGATTGCCGACTGTGCCATACCGTCGTAATCGTCGGCGCCATGCAGGAATCCGGTGACCCCATCCTGCACGACCTCGGGCACGCCGCCGACGCGTGAGGCGACCACGGGCACCCCGCAGGCCATGGCCTCGAGCGCGGCGAGCCCGAAGCTCTCCTGCGCCGATGGCAGCAGGAAGACATCCGCCGCCGAGAGGATCGGCACGATCGAGTCCTGCTCGCCGAGGAACTCCACGTCGCGCTCGACACCGAGCTCGCGCGCGAGCCGCATCGCGACCGGTGCATCGGGACCGTCACCCACCAGGAGCAACCGCGCTCGGGTCTCATGCCGCACGCGCGCGAACACGTCGACCACCGACGTGACGCGCTTCACTGGCCGGAAATTCGAGACGTGGACGATGAGCGCTTCTCCGTTCGGCGCCAGCCGCTCGCGCAGCACGGTCGCGTCGACGCGCTGGTAGATGTCGCAGTTGATGAAGTTCGGGATGACCCGGATCTCCCTGGCGATACCAAGCTGGCGCCGCGTGTCCGCCGCAAGGCTCTCGGACACGGCAGTCACCCCGTCCGACTGCTCGATGCTGAACGCCACGATTTCCGCGAACGACGGGTCGCTGCCGAGCAGCGTGATGTCGGTCCCATGGAGGGTGGTCACGATTTTCGGCGCACGGCCGTCCCTGGCGAGGAGGAGCTGTCGAGCGAGGTAGGCCGCCGTCGCGTGCGGGATGGCGTAGTGCGGGTGCACGATGTCGAGCCGCGCCTCCCGGGCGACGCGGACCACCTGGTTCGCCAGCGACAGCAGGTACTGCGGCTCACGGAACAGCGGGTAGGTCGGCGCCTCGACACGATGGAACGTGAGCCCGGGCTGGTACTGCCCCAGCCTGAACGGCATGTCGGCGCTCATGATGTGCACGCGATGCCCGCGTGCCGCCAGCGCCTTGCCGAGCTCGGTGGCGATGATCCCGCTGCCGCCGATCGACGCGTAGCAGATGATCCCGACGTTCATGCGTGGAACCGCAACAGTCCGTCACGCACAACCGGTTCGCGTACGACGAACCCTTCTGCCCAGCGCACACCGGCGAGCGCGCCGAACTGCGCGTCGCGGCTCTCGATGAGTTGCCGGAAGATCGGGGTGTTCAGACGAGTGGCCACCTCACCGGACGCAGCCGGCGGCGTGAACTGCGAGGCGTGGCAGTCGAGCGCGCGTCTCTTGGTCTCGTAGTGTTCGGTGACGTCGACAACGAACGACGGCGTGACGGCGTCGTTGATGAAGTAGTAACAGACCCACTCGACCTTCCACGCGTCACCCTCGGCCGCGAACCTGCGGAGCCCCGCGTTGAAGACCGCCTCCGTGAGCACCTGCGACGCGATCACGTGGTCCGGATGGCGGTCCGACCAGTACGGCATCGCCACGACACGTGGGCGTGCACGGCGGATCAGCCCGACCGCCTGCTGCATTTCGGCGGGGTCCTTCCCGAAGCCACGGTCGGGCCAGCCCAGGTTCTCGCGCCACACCGCGCCAAGGACGACGCGCGCCGCCTCGGACTCGCGCAGCCGCTCGGGCACGCTGCCGTTGCTGCCCATCTCGCCGCCTGTGAGATCGCACAGGCCGACGCGGTGGCCCAGGGCGGCATGACGCGCGATGGTGCCCGCGGCGCCGATTTCGAGGTCGTCCGGATGCGGACCGAACACCAGCAGATCGAGGTCGGATGTGGCCATGCGGCTCCTGGGCTGATCTTACGTCCGTGACCGGGCTCGCGATCGGTTGTCAGGTTCACGTTCACGCGCGAGCAGCGCCGACTTGCGGGCTGCTCCCCACCGATACTCCCCGACACCACCGGCGGCCGGCACGACCCGATGACAGGGGACCACGACGGCGACCGGGTTCGTGGCACACGCGCGTGCAACGGCGCGAGATGCAGTCGGGCGACCCATCGCACGCGCGACGTCGCTGTACGTGCGGGTCTCGCCGCGCGGGATCGCGCGGAGCGCGTTCCAGACCTGCCACTGGAACGCGGTCGCACGCACGTCGAGGGGCAGATCGCCCCGTGGCGTGCGACCTTCCAGGTGATCGAGCACGAACCGCACAGCGTCACGCATGTCGGTCGTCGGCTCCAGCGTGGCGTGCGGGTACTCGGTTCGAAGCCGCTCGACGACACGCGCGCGCGCATCATCCAGCGCGATCCCGCAGATGCCGACGTCGGTCGACGCCACGAGCATCCAGCCCAGGGCTGTCTTCGTCGTGGTGTACCGAATGGTCTGGCCCACGCCGCCGCGACGATAGGCGACCGGCGCCATGCCCAGCCGCGGCACGGCGCCTTCGTAGAAGCGGCTGCTGGAGCCATAGCCCGCCTCGATGAACGCCGTCGTCACGTCGGGCGCGGTGCGCAGCAGGCGCCTCACCGACGCGAACCGCCGCGCCTCGGCGAACTGTCGGGGCGTGACGCCGACCATGCGCGTGAACACACGCAGGAAATGATGGCGCGTGCTGCCAGCCGCCCTCGCCAGGCGTGCGAGCGGCACCTCGGCCTCGGACTGCGCGATGAGTCGACATACCCCGGCGATCCGTGCAACCCACACGTCTGCGGCACGCTCGGGACGGCACCGTCGGCACGGCCGGAAGCCTGCCGCCACCGCCTCAGGGGGCGAGTCGAAGAACCGAACCCGGTCGCGGTGCGGGCGCCGGCTCGGGCACGAGGGGCGGCAGAAGACGCCGGTCGAGGTGACCGCGTACACGAAGCGGCCGTCCTCGGACCTGTCGCGCGCGAGCACCGCACGCCAGCGACCGTGGAAGGTATCGGGCGTCACTGAGTCCTGGGATGTCACTGCGGTATCGACCATCATCATGCGCCTGTTGTAGCTGCCCACCAACAGTTCGCGCTATCCGCGCGTTGCGATCAAAGCACCGGGGCCGTCGGCGGCAGCGGCTGGCGAGGCAAGGGCTGCGGCTGGGCAGCCACGCCGGGCGCGCCTGTGTGCTGGCGACGTGCTTGCTTCGTCTTGCGCCCATGGCACAGACGAAGATCGAGAACGAACCGAAACCACCGTTTCCGCAGCAGAAGCTCGACAAGCCCGGTATCGAAGCGGACCTCGAGCCGCGCCCGAAGTACGAAGCGCGCGACTACAAGCCGGCGGGAAAGCTGAACGGCAAGGTGGCGCTCGTGACCGGCGGCGATTCGGGCATCGGCCGCGCCGTGGCACTGATCTACGCCCGGGAAGGTGCGGACGTGGCGATCACGGCGCTGCCCGAGGAGCGCGTCGATTCAGCTGAGACCCGGTCCGTCGTCGAGCAGGCCGGCCGGCGCTGCATCGTGATCGAGGGGGATCTCAGCGAGCCTGAGGCGTGTATCGATGCGGTCGAGCGGACGGTCGCAGAACTGGGCCAGCTCGACATCCTGGTCCACAACGCGGCCCACCAGAACCGGAAGGACTCGCTCGAGGAGGTCGACGAAGCCGAGTGGGACCGCACGTTCAGGACGAACATCTATGCGTACTACCGGCTGGTGAAGGCCGCGCTGCCGCACCTGCGGCCGGGCTCGTCGATTATCGCCACCGGCTCCGAAACCGGCATCCAGGGCGCGGCCAAGCTGTTCGACTACTCCGCCACGAAAGGTGCGATCCACGCGTTCACGAAGACGCTCGCGATGGAGCTGCTCGAGCGCGGCATCAGGGTCAACTGCGTGGCGCCAGGGCCGGTGTGGACACCGCTGAACGCTGCGGACGAAGGGGCGTCGCCGGACAAGGTCGCGAGCTTCGGGTCGAAGACGCCGATGAAGCGGCCGGCGCAGCCCGAAGAGATCGCGCCGGCCTACGTGTTCTTCGCCTCCGAAGCCGACAGCAGCTTCATCACCGGCGTCGTGCTTCCGGCGATGGGTGGGCAGACGGTGGGCGGCTGACCGCGCCGCTCACGGGGCGCGAGACGGTCGCGGCCACCCGCCCCGCGGTTCACGGTTCGGGCCCGACGAAGGCGTACAGCTTCTGATCCCGGATGCGGCCGTCCTTGATCGCGCTGCGCCGCATCACGCCTTCGAGCACGTACCCGGCCTTCTCGAGCACACGGCAGGACGGGAGGTTGTCGGCAAACGGCACCGCGAAGAGTCGTGTCAGCCCGTGCGCCGTCATCGCATAAGCGGTGACGGCGCGCAACACGCCGGTGCCGATGCCACGGCCCCAGAACGGCTCGCCGAGCCAGTAGCCGACCTCGGCCGAGACCCGCTCGATGTCCTGCTGCAGCATGAAGCCGATTCCGCCGGCCGCCTCCCCGTCCACCTCGATGCAGAAGGTGGTTTCGGGGCGGTTCGCCTGGACACGACGGATGAAGGCCACGGCGTGGTTGCGAGTGTAGGGGTGAGGGAAGCGGTCGCGCAGGTTGAGCCAGATTGCCCGGTTGTCGGCGTGCTTCGCCATGCTGGTGGCGTCCGCCGGCTCCCAGGAGCGCACGACGGCGTTACTCAGCTCGACGCGCATCAGGGCTGGACCGCTGGAGTCGCCGACGCTCGAGCGCCACGTCGAGCTTCAGGCGAGCATCGTTGAGAGCGCGACGGAGGTCCGCGCGCGCCGCCTCGCCGGTGGTGGCCGCGAGCTGCGTCTCCAGCCGCTCGACATCACGGAACATCTCGACCTCCTCGGGAACGCACCCGGCGCTCTTCAGGATCGAATAGCCCATGCGGAGCTCTGCGGGTAGCTTGAAGTACTCCTCGAGGTCGATGGCGCCCTTCTTCGGAAGGTGGTCGAACTTCCCTTCGCTCATCGCCTCGCGGATCCGCTTGTCGGCGATCCGGTCGAAGGCCATCACACACTCAATCCGAACCACGGACGCAGACGCGTGCCGAGGATGTTGCCCGTGAATGCCGCGGCGAGCCACACCCAGCCGTGCAGGCTGGTGGACGCGACGCCGCTGAAATAGGCACCGATGTTACAGCCGAACGCGATGCGCGCGCCGTACCCGAGCATCAGCCCGCCGATGACGGCGGCTGCCAGCGACCGTGAGGGGACGCGCCAGACGGGTGCGAATCGACCGGCGAGCGCTGCCGCGCCGAACGCACCGAGCATGATGCCGATGTCCATGACCGAGGTGACGTCGCGCAGGATGCTGGCGTGCAGATCGGCCGCCCGGGCCGCGGGTTGCCAGTACGGCCACGACGCCACGTCGACGCCGGCGGCCATCAGCACCTTTGCCCCCCAGAGCGCGAAGGCCGCGGTGACGCCCCACGGGCGGCCGGCGAGCAGCAATGTCGCGATGTTCACGCCGGCCAACCCCACCCCGCCCGCGGCCAGCGTCCACGGGCCATGCAGCGCACGCCAGGTGTTCGCGGCCCGATCGCGACGGACAGTGCCGTACCGTTTGCGCTCGACAGCCAGGGTCAGCAGGTAGATCGCCGCGAAGGCCGCGAGGCTGATGACCACGGCAGGCGCCGCGCCGAACTCGCCCACCAGCGACATCGGGCGCAGGGTGGGCGCATGGTCCCACATGCTCGTGTAGCGCACGCCAAGCACCGAACCGGCGATGAACGCGGCAAGGGTGACGAACATGCGCATGCTGCCGCCGCCCGCGCTGAACAGCGTGCCCGAGGCGCAACCTCCGCCGAGCTGCATGCCGACACCGAACAGGAACGCGCCGGCCAGCACTGGTACTCCCGCAGGCGCCACTGATCCGCGGACCGCCTGGCCGAACACCGACCCTTGCGCGATCAGGGGAACGAACACGGCAGTGGTCACCGCCAGCATGAGCATCTGCGCGCGCAGGCCGCCGCCGCGACCGTTGGCGATCAGGTCACGCCACGACGAGGTGAAGCCGAAGGCGGCGTGATACAGGACCAGGCCGGCCGCAACGCCGACGAGGAAGAGCGCCGACTGCCGCACCGAAACGGCGCTGGCGACCACCACCGCCCCGCCGGCGACGAGCACCAGCGCAGCGCGGACCGCGCCCCGGTGAGCCGCCGGTGCGGACGCGGCCGATGGTGCCGTGGTCAATGTCACATGCTGATTTTACTGCCCTGTGCTCCACTTGCCGGTGCCGTCGCCCTCAGGCCTCTTCCCACCTGAACCGCGCGACGGCGAGCCCACCGAACAGCACCGCAAACGCCAGCATCACCGCCGTGGGCACGAGCGCAGCCTGGAGGCCGAGCCCACGCCAGGTCATCGCGTCGAACCCGTCTACCGCCCAGCGCGCGGGGATCACCACGGTGAGCTGCTGCAGCCACGCCGGGAAGATGAAGCTCGGGATCCACGCGCCACCAAGCATCACCATCATGAGCACGGCCAGGATCGCAATGCCGCGGGTCCCGCCCGGCGTTTTCCCAAGCGCCGCTATCAGCAGCCCGAAGGTCGCCGCCATCACAGCGGTCGCGAACGCAACCAAGCCGAAGCCCGCGAGGCTGCCGTGGATGCGTACGCCGAACACGAGCATCGCGAAGGCGAACGACACGACGAGCGTCATCAGCGCGATGATCGACCCGCTCGTCGCCTTGCCAATTAACAGTGACACGCGCGATACCGGCGCGCTGCGCAGCCGCTTCCACAAGCCGCGCTGTCGCTCGAGCAGAATGCCGACCCCCAGATCGATCGACGCGAAGAGCAGGAACTGGATGCCCATCCCGGCAAACGAGTGCGCATACCCGTTGTACGCGGCATTCCGGCCCGACGTCACCGCCTCCTCGGAAACGCTGTAGGGCATGCTCAGCCCGCGCCTCGGCGTGGTGGACGTCGCGCCGTCCGCAGGCGCAGGCGTCGCCTGGCTGTAAAAGCTGCGCGCCGACTGCAGCAGGTCCCGCAGCAGCGCCTGCTGCTGGCCGGACAGCCGCATGCTGTCGATCGAGGCGAGCGTGTCGTCGATCACCTTGCGGCCCTGCTCGCCGGTGAACATCTCGGCGCTGACCGACTCCATCACGTACTGGGTCATCACACCGCGCACCAGCCCGAGTTCCGTGCTGTGCGACGGGTCGTACCACATCGTGAGCGTCGGTCGGTTCGCGCCGCTGAAGAACGCGCGGCCCGCAGCATCGCCGAAGCCGCCCGGGATGATCACGGCGACGGTCAGCGCCCCCTTCTGCACGGCGGCCCGCGCCTCGTCGGCGGTAGGCGTCGACACCGACACCCACTTGTCGCCACGCACGCGGTCGAGGATCCCTCGCGAGATCGCACTGCCGTCCTGGTCGACGATCGCAACCGGGATCCTGGCGCGATCGGCGTTGCTGTTCCCGGAGAAGATCGACCCGAAGAACGACGCGATGGCGATCGGCGCAACCAGGCTCATGATCACGGCGCGGCGATCGGTGAGGAACAGCTGGAGGTCCTTCCGGACCATGGCGAGAATCGGTCGCATGCGTCAGTCCCTCAGCGTGCGGCCCGTCAGGGCCAGGAAGATGCTCTCGAGCGATGCCCCGGCCGCACCGGCCGGCGCAAACCGCTGCAGCCCCTCGAGGGTGTCCGACGCCACCACCCTGCCGTGGTCGACGATGACGACCCGGTCGGCAAGGCGCTCGATCTCCTCCATGTAGTGCGTCGTGTAGAGAAGCCCCTTGCCGCGGGCCTTCAGCGTCTCGAGGTTGTCGAAGATGGCATTGCGACTCTGCGGGTCGACACCGACCGTCGGTTCGTCGAGCAGCAGGATGTCGGGGTCGTGCAGCAGGCTCGCCGCAAGGTTCAGCCGCCGCTTCATGCCCCCGCTGAACGTCGACACGCGGTCGTGCGCGCGATCGGCCAGCCCGACGAGCTGGAGTGACGACGCGATGGCGCGCTCGAGTGCATCAGCGGAAAGGTGGTAGAGCGCCCCGAAGAACCTGAGGTTCGCCAGCGCGGACAGCTCGTCGTAGAGCGCCAGGTCCTGCGGAACGAGGCCGATCGTGCGCTTCTTCGGATCGGTGTCGCCGGCCAGCGGCTCGCCGCCGATCAGCACCTGCCCCGACACCGGCGTGACCAGCCCGGCGATCATCGACACGGTCGTGGTCTTCCCGGCACCGTTCGGCCCCAGCAAACCGACCACTTCGCCGGGCTGCACCGAAAACGAGACGTCGTGAACCGCCACGTGGTCGCCGTAGGTCTTCCGCAGGGAGCGGACTTCGAGCATCACGTCCTCCGGGAAGAGACTGTCTCACAAGACGCGCCGCACGCCGGTCTCGTTCCGACGAACGGCGGCCACGGGCGGACGAACAGCCCCGCTCCAGCGGCGAATGCGCAGCGGCACCGGTCGGAATGCACGACCGCGGAACCCACCGAGGTAGTCGGCGGACACAGCTCTCGTTCGTTCCCTGTTCCTGCCCTGCGTTCGTGCGTTGCGTTTGTGCGTTACGAGCGTCCGTCCAGGATCCCCTCCATTTCGTCCATCACGCGGACCATCTGCTGCATGGTGAGGTCGAGCGGCTCGTCGGTCGTCATGTCGACCCCCGCGTCCTTCAGGAGGTCGATCGGGTACTTGGATCCGCCCGCCGACAGGAAGCCCAGGTAACGGCGAACGGCGTCCGCATCGCCTGCCTTGACGCGCGCGGCGAGCGCTTCGGACGCCGTGAACGCCGTCGCGTACTGATAAACGTAGAACTCCGCGTAGAAGTGGCTGATGAAGCACCACTCGTGCCGGATGTAGTCGTCGACGATGCAGACGCCGGCGTCGTGGCCGTAGTAGCGCTTGGTGATGTCGAAGTAGATGTCCGAGAGCGCATCGCCGGTGATCGGCTCCCCGCGTGCGGCCATCTCGTGCATGCGCAGCTCGAACTCGGCGAACTGCGTCTGGCGGAAGACGGTGAACTGGATCCCTTCGAGATACTGCCCGAGCAGCGACAGCCGTGTCGCATCGTCCTTCAGCGTTCTGAGCATGTGCTCCAGCAGCAGCGCCTCGTTGAACGTGGACGCCACTTCGGCGGTGAAGATCGGGTAGTCGGCCGTCGGGAACGGCTGGTGCGTGTTCGACAGGTAGCTCTGCATCGTGTGCCCGAGCTCGTGCGCGAGGGTGCTCACGTCGTCGAACCGCCCGTTGTAGTTCATCAGGATGTAAGGGTGCACGTCATAGCAGGCGCCCTGGGAGTACGCACCGGACCGCTTGCCGGCGGTCGGGTACATGTCGATCCACCGTCCGTTGAACGCGCGTGCGATCACCGCCTGATAGTCGGACCCGAGCGGGGCGACCGCCTTGACGATGACCTGCTCCGCTTGTTCCGGCGTATACGCGGTCTCGACGGACGGCACGAGTGGCGCGTACAGGTCGTAGTAATGCAGCTCGTCGACGCCGAGCATCCGCTTGCGCAACTGCAGGAACCGGTGGAAGTGAGTCAGGCTCCGGTTGATGCCTTCGATCAGCCGCGTGTAGACGCTCGTCGGCACGTTGTTCCCGTCTAGCGCGTACTCGAGTGCAGAACCGTACCTGCGCGCCTTCGAGAAGAACAGCACCTTCTGGACCTGCCCGTCCATCATGGTGCCGAACGTGCGGCGGAACTCCCCGAGTGCGGTGAAGTACGCGGACTGCACCGCCTGGCGATCGGCGCGATTCACTGAGGCCCGCAGTTCCGTATAGCGTGCATGCGTGATCGTCGCGCTGCGGCCGTCGGCCAGCGTGACCGTCGGATACGCGAAATCCGCGTTCGACAGGATGTTGTAGATCGAGCCCGGAGCGGACGCGAGGGGGCCGAGGTCCGCCAGCAGCTTCTCTTCCGCATCCGACAGCGTGTGCGCCGCGCGGCGGACGATGTCGCGCAGTTCGTGCGCGTAGATCGACAGCCGGGGTTCAGCAGCGAGGAACGCCTCGACCGATCCCGCGGAGCGGAGGATCTCCGGCTCCATGTACGCGGACCCGGCCGCAAGCGCGGAGTAGAGCTGGGTCATCTCCTGCGTCATGCCCTGATGGACCGAGTCGCGTGTGTCCTGGTCCGACAGCATCTCGGCATAGACGTACAACCGGAGCACGGCACGGCGCAGCTCACTTCGTTTCTCGAGCGCGTCGGCCAGGTCCGAGGCCGACTGTGCCAGCCGCCCCCGCCACGCGCCAACCTGCGGCACCGCCGCAGCCACTCGTTCCTTTTCCGCGCGCCACGCATCGACGCTCGGAAACAGGTCGGTCAGGTTCCACGTGTACTTGTCCGCGATCGACGCGCGGTCACGATCCTGCACGGCTGTCGTCATGTGTGTGATCCAGCCCTATTGCGGGCGTCCTGTTTCGATGAACCTCTTGAGCCGTGTGACCTGTTCGGCGAGCACTGCGTCGACGGCAGGCGCGAGTGGGGCGAAGCCGCCCGGGGTGTAGCCACCGACGTTGTACGTGACCGCCAGTTCGGTCCGGCCCCCCTGTGCCTTCAGGGTCCACTCCATGGCGCCGGCAACGGCCATCGTGCCGAGCGGCCCCAGCCCCCCGTTCAATACCAGCGTGGTCGGCGCGAGGACGTGCGTAACAGTCATGTGACGCACGGCGCCGCCAGACCAGGTCTCGCAGAAGCAGCCACCGGGACGGGCGTCGATGCCCAGGTTGGCGGCGCTGCCGGAATACGTGTGCTGTGACGACCACCAGGAGCCCACCGACTGGGTGAGCGCCTTGAACACCATTTCCGGGGGTGCGTCGACAGCGGTCGCGATCCTGATGGAGAAGCCGCTCGAACTGGAATCGACAACTTCAGCGCGGACCGGTCCGACGAATACCGCGAGGAGCGCAGCGGCGAGCACAGTGCGGAGCATCCGCTATTCTCACGCGGTCAGGGCTGACGGAGGCAAGGAGTACGTCACCGGCGATCTGCAATACGATGTTCCCCTCATGACCGAGATCTGGCTGACCGGCCCTGTGCCTGGCTACGAACCGCTGTTGATGCCCGTCGTGCACTCGCTGTTGCAGGTGAAAGCTGAGCTGGACGCCGTCGTCGGAAGAGTCAGCGACGCTCAGCTGTGGGAGCGCCCATCGGGCGCGGCGTCGATCGGCTTTCACGTCCGCCACATCGGGGGAAGCACCGATCGGCTGATGACCTACGCGCGCGGCGAACGGTTGACGGCGGAGCAGCTCGCGGCCGCGAAGGTGGAGACGACCGAGCAGGTCGACCGCGTCACGCTGCTTGCCGCTGTGCACGCACAGATCGACCGTGCTCTCGAACAGGTCAAGCACACGCCTGCGAGCACGCTGCTCGAAGAGCGGAAGGTCGGACGCGCGGGGTTGCCGTCGACGACGCTGGGGCTGCTGTTCCATGTGGCCGAGCACGCCACGCGCCATGCCGGACAGGCAATCACGACCGCACGCATCCTGGGGGTGCGCACGTCGGAGTAGGGACGTCTCGGGTACTTCGCGAGGCGACAGGCCCGCCACCCAGGTCTAGTCGATCCTGGTCCCGTTCACGGTGAGGTAGGTGTAGCGCATGCGGAAGGAGGAGCTGCCGGCAATGCGGATCTGCGCCGTGGACTCGACCGCCACGGGTAACTGGATGCCGGCAATGGTGGCGTAGTGACGCACCACCTGAATGCGCTTGGTCCAGAAGGATGGTGAGCGTGCGAGCGTGCCTTCGATCCGGATCAGGGCGCCATCCTCTGGCCTGAGGAAGATCGCGCCGTCCAGGAGCAGCGTGTCCTTGCGGCGGGGGTTCACGGCCACGCGCGTGAGCCCGTCTCCATCCATGCCGCCGTCAGCGAACTGGTAGTTGTCCGGCGTGAACCAGGACTTCGTGGCCGCGCCGTCGCTCCACGCGCGCTTCTCCTGTTCGAGCGCGCCACGAAGGGCCTTGCTGCGCACGAGCCCGGATCCACCTTCCGCAAGGACCGTATAGCGAAAGCCTGTCGCATCGGCGTCGGTACGCACATCCATCCACGCATCGGTATCGAAATGCTCGTTGCGTGCTTCGAGGTGGCGCGTGGTCGTTGCCTGGCGGATGACGCCGTACTCGATGGCGAGGAATCGTTGGAGCGCAGGAATGGCAGGAACGTCGGTCCGGGAACCGGCGGGCGCAGCAAGGAGGGTGGCCCCGATTGCTGCGAGCACGAGCGAACTACTGAAGAGCCCGCACCGCATGCCCCGATACTAGCAAACGCCGAGCCGCAAGTGCGCGTTCCTTTGCGTGCGTCGCCGTGGGGGCCATCACCGTCAGGTGTCCCATCTTCCGTCCTGGCCGCGGGCTGGCTTTTCCGTACAGATGGAGCTTCACGTCGGGCATCGCGAGCGCGGCAGCCCAGTTCGGTTCGCCGTCAGCCCACAGGTCGCCCAGCAGGTTCACCATGGCGGCCGGCTGCAGCAGGTCGGTCCCACCCAGAGGGAACCCGCAGATCGCACGCACCTGCTGCTCGAACTGGCTGGTGCGGCACGCGTCGAATGTCAGGTGACCGGAGTTGTGCGGTCGCGGCGCGAGCTCGTTGACGAGCAGCTTCCCGGCGCGCGTGACGAAGAACTCGATGCAGAGAATCCCCACGTACTCGAGCTGCTCGAGCACGGTGCGGGTGATCTCGATGGCATCGAAGGCCACGTTCGCGGGCACGTCCGCCGGGCAGACCGTCACGTCCAGGATGTGGTGCCGGTGCGTGTTATCGAACGGCTCGAAGAAGGATGTTGCGCCGTCGACGCCCCGCGCGCCGATCACCGAGATCTCCCGTTCGAGATCCACGAACGCTTCGAGGACGCACTCGGCGCGCCCAAGCTGCCCCCACGCCTCGATCGGGTCGACCCCTTCGGTGATCGCCACCTGCCCCTTCCCGTCGTACCCGAGGGCCGCGGTCTTCAGCACGGAAGGCCGGCCTATCGCGTGCACTGCCGCCCGCAGGTCGTCCTCGGTGCGGACCTCCGCGAACGGGGCGACCGGCAGGCCATGCTGCGTCAGGAACCGTTTCTCGCGGATGCGGTGCTGGGCCACTTCGAGCGCCGCGCCACTCGGGCGGACGAACGTCACCTCCGCGGCCGCCGCCGCAGCCGCCGCCGGCACGTTCTCGAACTCGAAGGTGACGACCTGCACCTCACGCGCAAATGCCCGCACGCGGTCCACATCGTCGTACGACGCGACCACCTCGACGTCCGCGATCTGCCCCGTCGGCGTGTCGTGCTCGGGAGCGAGCGTGTGGACGCGGTACCCGAGCCGACGCGCGGCCATGGCGAACATGCGGCCGAGCTGGCCGCCGCCGAGTACGCCGATGGTGGAGCCGGGATTGATGCGTGGTGTCGTCACGAGAGAACGCTGTTCCTTGCCGCGTCGGCGATCTGCACGCGATAGGCTTCGAGTTTCGCGCGCAGGTCAGGGCGTGTGGTCGCGAGGATCGACACGGCGAGCAGCCCGGCGTTCGCGGCGCCGGCTGCGCCGATCGCCACGGTCGCCACCGGAATGCCCTTGGGCATCTGCACGATCGACAGCAGCGAGTCGAGCCCGTTGAGCGCCTTGCTCTGGACCGGCACGCCGATGACCGGCAGCACGGTCTGCGCTGCGACCATGCCGGGCAGGTGCGCTGCACCGCCAGCGCCAGCGATGATGACTTCGAGGCCCCGCGCAACTGCCGCGGATGCGTACTCGGCCATCAGTGCCGGTGTGCGGTGCGCCGACACCACACGGCACTCGTGTGGCACGCCAAACTCGGCCAGCACCTCGGCTGCCAGCTTCATGGTTTCCCAATCAGACTGGCTGCCCATGATGACCCCAACCACAGGGCGCGGCTCAACCATGCTCGTATTTCATCATATTCCGCAGGTGCTGTATCGGTGGGTGTCGGTGGGTGTCGGCTGATGCTGTTTTGTTAGCGTTTTCAGTCCTTCAAGCAGGCAGCGACGGTGGAACACAACGCAGTCCGAAATTCACAATGGATAGCCACTGGAGAGCTCTCCGGGCTGCGTCACCCGTGCAGGAGCGCTCCGAGGCGCGTCGCCGCTGCGCGCTGCATCCCCGGCAAGACGTGCTGGTAGGTGTTCAGCGTGATCATGACGTTGCTGTGACCGAGACGCTCCGCAACGACCTTCGCTGGCTCACCGGCGGCAAGCATCAGCGTTGCGCACGTGTGACGCATGCCGTGAAACGTGATCCGCTTCACGTTAGCGGCCTTCGTCAGCCGCCTGAACACCGTGCTGCCGAGCGTGGAGTCCGACAGCGGCATCCCTAGGTCACCACGTGGGTCGCGTGGCTCACGCAGCTCGCGGGCGAACACCAGTCCGTGGTCACGGTAGATGTTCCGGTTCTGCATCTTCAGTTCGGCCTGCGTGCGTCGGTGCTCACGGAGCAAGCGCACGGTCTCGGGTCCGAGGTCGATCGTACGTGCGCGCTTTGTCTTCGTCGGGCCGAATGTCGGTTCGATGCGAACCTCTCCATCGTCACCAACCATCGGCTTGCCTGCGTCGTCTAGCAGTCCGTGGTTAAAGT
>JAFDVO010000015.1:0-149591 GCA_018268955.1 Acidobacteriota bacterium
GGATGCCCAGCGCCGACATGTTGGCCTGGGTGTAGACGATGCGGCCGAAGTGCTCGCGGTCCGGGAAGACGTCAGCCTGCATCGGCAGGAAGGCGCCGCCCGAATCCACAAGGTAGACGCACGGCAGCCGGTTCTCCAGGGCGACCTGCTGCGCTCGCAGGTGCTTCTTGACCGTGATGGGGTAGTACGTGCCGCCCTTCACCGTCGCGTCGTTGCCGACGATGACGACCTCCTTGCCGGAGACGCGGCCGATGCCGGTCACGAGCCCCGCGCCCGGAGCGTCGTCGCCGTACATGGCGAACGCTGCGAGCGGGGAGAGCTCGAGGAATGGCGACCCCGGATCGAGCAGGGCCGCGATGCGCTCGCGCACCGGGAGCTTGCCCTGCGCGCGGTGACGGTCCAGGTACTTGGGACCTCCGCCCTCGCGAGCGCGAGCGAGGTGCGTGCGAAGCGTGGCCACGAGGCCCCGCATCTTTTCTGCGTTGGCGAGGAAGAGCGGATCGGACGGGTCGACCTGGGTGTCGAGGACCTGCATCTAGCAGCCGCCGAAGAAGAGAGCGCAGGCGCACGACCGTTCCATCGGCAGGACGGCGAGCGGCTGGCCGGACACTGGCGGCGATTATCGCACACCGACCTGAAGGCTTACGGCAGAGCACTTACGGCCGCCACCGCTCCGGTAAGTCACGCCACCGCAGGAGATCCCGCGCAGCTCATCTGTATTAAGTCGCTTCACGTTGTAGGGATTGAAAACAGTTTGATGGTTTGTGTATTGACTTCGGACGTTGATTGATCGACTCTTCAGCTATGAGCCTCAAGCGCAAGCGTCGGGTGTTGGCCATCGACGATGAACCATCGATGACCGAGTGGTTGAAGATTCTGCTCGAGCATGCGGGCTACGAGGTGCGCACCGCCCTCATCGGTACCCGCGGAGAAGAGCTCTTCCGGACATGGCGTCCGGACGCGGTCGTGACCGACATGATGCTGCCCGACATCGACGGCATCGAGCTGGTCAGGAAGTTCAAGGACCTCGAGCCCGAGGCCGAGGTCATCGTGATCACCGGGCAGGGCAACATCCCGCGCTCGGTTGAGGCCGTCAAGGCTGGCGCCTTCGACTTCCTCGAGAAGCCGGTCGACGCGGAGCGGCTGCTCGACAAGCTCGAAAAGGCGATTAAGCAGAAGTCGCTCGTCGACGAGAACGAACTGCTGAAGCAGAAGCTGCAGGATCGCTACAAATTCCAGAACGTCATCGGCAAGAGCAAGAAGATGCAGGAGCTCTTCGAGCTCATCGAGAGCGTGGCGGCCAGCGAAGCCAACATCCTCATCCAGGGTGAGAACGGCACGGGCAAGGAGCTGATCGCCAACGCGATCCACTACAACAGCAAGCGGTCCAAGGGCCCGTTCATCAAGATCAACTGCGCCGCCATTCCAAAGGACCTGATCGAGTCCGAGCTCTTCGGCTACAAGAAGGGCGCCTTCACCGGCGCGACCATGGACAAGGAGGGGCTCTTCGAGATGGCAGAGGGTGGCTCCCTGCTGCTCGACGAGATCGGCGAGATGCCGCCCTACCTGCAGACGAAGCTGCTGCGCGTGCTGCAGGAGCGCGAGTACCGTCCGATTGGCAGCGACCGCATCGTGCACGTGGACTTCCGGCTCATCTGCGCGACGAACATCGACCTCGACGCCGCGCTCAGGGACGGCCGGCTCCGCGAGGACCTGTACTTCCGGATCAACACGATCACGTTGCGGGTGCCGCCGCTGCGCGAGCGCACGGAGGACATCCCGCTGCTGTGCGACTACTTCCTCGACAAGTTCCGCACGCGGTACCAGAAGAACGTCAAGACGCTCGCGCCATCGGTCTACCACCTGTTGATCCGGAACCGCTGGCCCGGCAACGTGCGTGAGCTGGAGAACGCGATCGAACGTGCGGTGCTGGTGGCGAAGGGCTCGGAAATTGGTGTGGGCGACCTGCCCGAGTCGATTCGCGAGGAGAGTACCGGCTCCAGCGACTTCGTGATCCCGCCGCATCGGACCCTCGCCGAAATCGAGAAGATGGCGATCGTGCAGACCCTGCAGCGCACCAACTGGAACAAGCAGGAGGCCGCGCAGATCCTCGGGCTGTATCGGCCGACCCTCTACAGCAAGATGAAGAAGCACGACATCCGCGATGCGGGGAAAGCGGCAAGGGCGGCGTCGTCCACGCCACCGGTCCCCGCCTCCAGCGGTTCGTAACATCCGTACGCGCCCCGCCGAGGACGCCTCTCGGCGGGGCTGCCTCACGGCACACCCGGCCTGCTTGTTGCACAGCTCGAGCAGGTGCCTGGCACGACGGGTGAGCCTCTGATGGTCGACCGGGTCGGCGCAGCAGTCATCCGACTGTTCGCGCCGGCCGGAGCGTTCGCGCTGTTCGCGGCGCGTGCCCTCGTCCGTCCCTTCGCGCCTCCCTATGAAGGAGGCGAGATCCTCCGCCATCTCTTCCAGTTCGGCCTCCGCTCGACCCCGCTGATCGCAACCTCCGGCCTGGCCATTGGCGTCGTGCTCTCGATGCACACGCGCGCGTCGCTCGAGCGCTTCGGGGCGGAGTCGATGATCCCGGCGGGCCTGGCGATTGCGCTCATCAGGGAAACCGGGCCGCTGACGGCGGCGCTGCTCGTGGCCGGACGGGTCGGCGCAGGAATCGGCGCGGAGCTTGGCGCGATGCGTGTCACCGAGCAGATCGATGCGCTCGAAGCCAACGCGGTGGACGCCTTCCATTTCCTGGTGAGCACTCGCGTGGTGGCGTGCGCGCTGGCAATGCCGCTGCTGACGATCCTGATGGATTTTGCCGGCATGCTCGGCGGATACCTCGCCGAAGCGGTGGCGTCCGGCATGTCGTGGCGCCTCTACTTCGACCGCTCCTTCACGTTCGTCTCGTACGCGGACCTGTTGCCGGCCACGCTCAAGACGGCGGTGTTCGGGTTCCTCATCGCCGTCGTCGCCAGCTACCTCGGCTTCAACACGACCGGCGGGACTGAAGGCGTCGGCGACGCCTCGACCCGCAGCGTGGTCCTGTCCTCGATCCTGATCATCCTCAGCGACGTGATCCTGGTTCGCATGATCTTCTTCTTCTATCCGCAGGTGGTTGGATGACTCCGGCGATCAGGCTCGAGCACCTCACGAAGGCGTTCGACGGCCGCCGCGTGCTGGACGATGTGACCCTCGATGTCTCGCCCGGGAGTGCGTTCTGCCTGCTCGGGCGGAGCGGAACCGGCAAGAGCGTCACCTTGCGCCACATCGTCGGCCTCGTGATGCCAGATGAGGGACGCGTCCTCGTCGACGGTGAGGACATCGGGGCGCTGCGGCCGTGGCAGCTGGCCCGCGTGCGCAAGCGGATGGGCTTCCTGTTCCAGAACGCTGCGCTCTTCGACTCGATGACGGTCGGTGAGAACGTCGCCTTTCCGCTCAGGCGCCACACGACCTTGAGCGAAACGGACATCCAGGCACGCGTGATGGCGAAGCTGGACGCGGTCGGGCTTGCGCGCGACGCGCACAAGATGCCTTCTGAGCTGTCTGGCGGCATGCGCAAGCGCGTCGGCCTCGCGCGGGCCATGGCGCTGGACCCGGCGATCCTGCTCGTCGACGAACCGGGCGCCGGGCTCGATCCGATCACGACGCGAGAGATCGATGACCTGCTCGTCGCCCAGAAGGCCGCCGGCGTCACCCTCGTCGTCGTCACGCACAACATCCCGAGTGCCCGCGTCATCGCGGACGACATGGCCCTGCTTCACGAAGGTCGGGTCGTCGCGCGGGGGTCCGTGGCAGAGATGGATGCGAGCGCAGATCCGCTGGTGCAGGCCTTCATGCGATCGGAGGCGGGCGGCTGATGCGGACGTCACCAGCGCGGCTGGCGGGCGTAGGCCTGTTCGTCATCGGCACGATCGTGCTGTTCGGGATTGCCGTCTTCCTGATTGGCGATCGCCAGATGGCGTTCACGAAGCGGTTCGATATCTACACCGAGTTCGCGAAGGTCACCGGGCTGCAGGCAGGAGCCATCGTGCGCGTCTCGGGCGCGCGGGCAGGCGAAGTGATCGAGATCACGCCGCCGGCCGAACCGGCGGGCAAGTTCCGCGTGCGACTGCGCGTCAGCCAGGAACTGCACCAGCTCGTGCGGAGTGACTCGGTTGCCTCGATCGAGACGGAGGGGCTTGTGGGTGGATCGTACCTGGCGATCGCCGCCGGCTCCGCCGGAGCCGCGGAAGCGCCACCGCTCTCCACCATTGCCGGGAAGGAACCGTTCGAACTTGGCGACCTGCTCCAGCAGATGAACGCGACCGTCACGAAGGTCAACGCGACGATCGACCAGGTGAGCGGGCAACTGGAGCAGACCATCACGGCCGTGAACCAGACCGTCGTGAATGCGAACGACCTGATCACCGGGGTTGCCGATGACGTGAAGAAGATGGCGGCCTCTGGCGCGCGGGTCAGCAGCGACATCGCGAGCCTCAGCACGAGCGTTCGGGAGGGCCGCGGCACGGTTGGACGGCTGTTCACGGACGATACGCTGTACTCGCACATCTCGGGTATCGCGGCGAACGCCGAGGCGGTGACGTCCGACGCGCGCGCCGTCGTGGCGCAGGCGCGCGAGGCGATCAGCGGCGTGAAGAACGCCCAAGGCCCGATGGTTGGCCTGGCAGACAACCTCCGCCAAACGCTCGAAGACGCGCGCGACGCGATGTCGGGTTTCGCCGAGAACATGGATGCGCTACGGCACAACTTCCTGCTGCGTGGGTTCTTCAATGCGCGGGGATACTTCGATCTCGCGCAGATCTCGCCTGCGGAGTATCGAGCCGGCGCGCTGATGCAGCGGGGCCGCACGGTGACGCGCGTCTGGCTCGAATCGACGCGCGTATTCGATCCCGGTTCTCCCGACGAGAGTCCACGCCTCACGATGGACGGCCGTCGTCGGCTGGACGCCGCCCTGGCCCCGTATCTCGACCGCATTGCGGATGGCGTGCTGGTGGTCGAAGGCTTCGAGCCGGGTGGGAGCAGGGACCAGCAGTTCGTGATCTCACGTGCGAGGGCCGTCGCCGCCCGCGATTACCTGGTGTCACGCTTCCATCTCGACAACCGGTCCACCGGCGTGATGCCACTCGGAGCCGGGCCTGCTGACGGTGCACCCGCCGAGCCGTGGAACGGAATTGCCCTCGCGTTCTTCCTCGAGCGGTAGTGCTCTTCCACACGCCACCGGACGAGCGGCAACACGTCGGCAGGAACGCCTGAATCCCCCTGATTTCGCCCCTTCGCCCCGGATCGCCAGGTCTGTCGCGGTGGCTGTGGTGTGGCACGCATGTTGGAACTCATGGGCCGGGACACGTGCGACCGCCTTCGCAGGCGTGCTCACAGGCTGGCGCCACGTGAGTGGTCAGGAGGCGGAGAGGAGGCGGTGTGGACGACAGGCAACGGGGAATAGTTGCGGCGGTGGTGGGCGCGGTGGTCGGCGGCGTCGCGGGGTACATGCTCTTCACGGAACGTGGCCGTGAGATGCGTCGGAAGCTCGAGCCTGCGCTCGATGACTTCGCCCACGAGCTGCTGCAGCTGCGTGGAACGGTGAATCGCGCCATGGGCGTTGCCTCTCAGGGGTGGCACGTCATCAACGAGGCGTTCGGCGAACAGGCGACGGGCCAGGCGTTCCCGCCGCACCGCCAGTCGAACCCGTTCTGAGGCGAGACCATGCAGGGGCTCGGGACGACAAACGTACTGCTCGGAATCATGGCCGCGGTCAGCGTGCTCGAAGCGCTGCTGCTCATTGGCATGGGCGTCGCGGGCTACCTGGTGTACTCGCGCGTGATGACGCTGATCAGCGGGCTCGAGGAGCGACAGGTGGCCCCGGCCATGGCCCGCGTGAACGCCATCCTCGACGATGCCAAGGTGGTGAGCACGAAGGTCAGGGAAGAAGCGGAGCGGGTGGACTCGGCCATCCGCACCACGATGGAGCGGGTGGACGACACAGCCGATCGCGTCCGCTCGAACGTCCGCGCGCGGACGAGCCGCATCGTGGGGATCGTGCGTGGGGCACGCGTGGCGCTCGAACACATCCTGTCACGCGCGGCATGAGGACGCGAATCAGGTCAATGGAGGAGGACACGGGAATGGCAGACGGATACGATCGTTACGACAACGAGAGCGGCGGTGGCAGCTTCGTCATGGGACTGCTGACCGGCACGGTGCTCGGTGCGGGGCTCGGCATGCTCTTCGCCCCGAAGTCCGGATCTGAACTGCGCAACCAGCTCTCGGAGCAGGCCGGCAACCTTCGCGACACCGCGTCGGAAGGCTATCGCCGCGCGAGCGAAGCGGCCGGTGACTGGGCGGACAAGGGACGCGACATGATGGACAAGGCGCGTGACGCCGTGTCCCGCGGCGCCGAAGAGGCGCAGCGCTACGCCCAGGAGGCGACGGGCGGGTCGAGCGGTTCCGCGTCCACGGCGACGTCGGGCGCGTCGAGCTACGGCAGTGGTTCGACGAGCAGCTCGTACGGCAGCGGCAGCAACAGCGGCAGCACCGGCTCCGCATACGGCTCCGGGTCGACCGGGTCGAGCGGGAGCAGCTACTCTGGCGGCAGCACGGGCAGCGGCTCCAACCAGGGCGGCACGCGCCGGAGCTGATCGCGATGTCGCGACCCGCAGCACAGGCCGCGGCGGGTGCGCTCCTCGTCTCGGCTGGCGTGGCGGCGGCGTACGTGGTGATCACGACGCCGTCGCTGCGTCGCCTTGTTGTCGGTAGCACACGCCTGTGGCTCGGTTCGAGCGTGCCCGCGTACCTGCTGCGGGAAATCGGGCGGGCGTGGGTGGAGTCGGATCGCACCGCCTGAGATAATGGGCGTGTGACGTCGCTGAAACGGGGTGCCGCGAAGGCGAACGAGATCGCGCGGCTCACCGTGCTCTCACTATGGCGCGGCCTTGTCGGCTTCTATCGGAGCGACAACCTCACCTACGCCGCCTCCATCGCCTACTACGCACTGCTCTCGATGTTCCCGTTCGCGCTCCTTGGCGTCGCCGTCATCGGGCGCGTCACGGCCGACGAACACGATCGGGCCGCCGTCCTCGACTTCGTCCTCCGCTATTTCCCCGCGCAGTTCGAGTTCATCACGAAGCAGCTCGATGCGTTCCGCGGGAGCAGCCTCACGTTCGGCATCGCGGGGACGATCGCGCTCGTGTGGGGCGCGCTCGGCTTCTTCGGGGCGATCAGTACCGCGGTGAACTACGCGTGGGGCGTGGAGAAGACGCGCAGCTACTGGAGCCACAAGCTCTTCTCGTTCCTGATGCTCCTCGTCGCTGGCGCGCTGCTCGCCGCCGCCACCCTCCTGGTCAGCGCGTCGCAGATCGTCGGCGCGACCTGGTTCGCCAGCGTGCTCTCACAGTTCCCCAGCCTGCTGGTGCTCCGCAGCTTCGCCATCCGCAACGCCACGACGATGATGTTCATCCTCGTCGTGGGGCTCGTGTACTACTTCGTGCCGAATGCGAAGGTGCGATTCCGCGACGTCTGGATCGGCGCGTTCCTGACGGGGCTGTTGTGGAAGGGAGCGCTCTTCGGACTCGGCTGGTACATGCGCGACATGGGGCGGTTCACGCGCGTGAACGGATCCATCGCGGCAGTCGTGGTGTTTCTCGTGTGGGTCTACGTGCAGGCGGTCATTCTGCTGTACGGCGTGGAGTTCACCGCGGCATACGCCCGCCTCCGCCGCGGACGACCGGACGAAGTGCCGGCGGCACCGACGCCGCGGGTGTAGCGCGACAACGGGGCAACGTAAGAACGCTGAAACGCGGGAACGCTAAAACGCAGAACGCTAAAACGCTGAAACGCCCAGCGCGTCGTGTGCTCGGTGGTGTGGCGTTGTGAGCGGAGTTACGCGGCGGGCGAACGGCTGAGGACCTTCACGATCACGTCGGTGAGCGCGGGCACATCGTCCCACTTGCGTGCGGTGATCACGTGGCCGTCCTCGACGACAGGGCGGTCGACGTAGCGGCCACCGGCATTCTTCACGTCGATGGCAATCGACGGCCAGCAGGTGACCGTGCGGCCGCGAAGGCCGTTGACGGTGATGAGCAGCTGCGCGCCCCGGTCGATGGTGGCAACCGGACGACCGGCATCGTAGGCATCGCGCACGAGGTCGACCATCGCGTGTCGCATCCGGATGCGGTCAGGCGCGTAACCACCGGGGACCACGATCAGGTCGAAGTCCTTCGCCTTCACCTTGCCGGCCGCGATGTCGGACTTCACGGTGGCTTCGGCACGCTTGCCGCGGTACTCCGTTTCGGCCAGGGGACCGACCACGGTGATCTGCATCCCGGTGCCGCGCAGCAGGTCCAGCAGCTGGGGCAGCTCGCGATCCTCGAAGTCCTCCTCGACCAGAACCGCCACCCGCTTCGCGGACAGCCCGCTGTCGTCGCTCATGGTCGCGATTTTACCGCATGTCATAATCGCGTCATGAACCGCCTGGCGCGTGAGCGCAGCCCCTATCTCCTGCAGCACGCCGCCAATCCGGTCGACTGGTATCCGTGGGGAGACGAGGCGTTCGCGCGCGCGAAGGCGGAAGACAAGCCGATCTTCCTGTCGGTCGGGTACTCCACGTGCCACTGGTGCCACGTGATGGAGCACGAGTCGTTCGAGCACCCGCAGATTGCGGCGTACCTGAACGAACATTTCATCTCGGTGAAGGTCGATCGGGAAGAGCGGCCGGACGTCGATCGCGTCTACATGGCGTTCGTGCAGGGGACCACTGGATCTGGCGGGTGGCCCATGAGCGTCTGGCTCACGCCAGAGCTCAAGCCCTTCTACGGCGGCACGTACTTCCCGCCGACCTCGAAGTGGAATCGTCCCGGCTTCATCGACATCCTGCAGGAACTGCGTCGCGCGTGGACCGAGCAGCGGGATCAGATCGAGCGGTCCGCTGCGTCGGTGACCGAGCAGTTGCGGACGGCATCCAGGGGCGAACCGGGCACCGGCCTGCCGGACGCAGCCGTGCTGACCGAGATCGCCACGCAGTTCCGTCGCGCCTACGACCAGAGGCACGCGGGATTCGGCGGCGCGCCGAAGTTCCCGCGCCCGAGCGAGCTGCTGTTCCTGCTGCGTGAGCACGCCCGCACCGGCAATCAGGACGCGCGTGACATGGTGCTGGCCACGCTGCGAGCGATGGCGCTCGGCGGGATGCGGGACCACATTGGCGGCGGCTTCCATCGCTACTCGGTCGACGCGGGCTGGCGCGTGCCGCACTTCGAGAAGATGCTCTACGACCAGGCGCAGCTGGTGCTCGCGTACATCGAAGGCGTACAGGTGTCCGGTGACGTGTCGTATCTGGAGATCGCGGAGGACACGCTCCGGTACGTCATGCGCGAGATGACCGACGCCGCTGGCGGGTTCTTCTCGGCGGAGGACGCGGACAGCATCCCGCACGAACAGGCAGGGCAGGCGGATGCGCACAAGATGGAAGGGGCCTTCTACCTGTGGCGTGCGAGCGAGGTGGACGAACTGCTGGGTGGTGACGCGGCGTTGGTGAAGCGCCGGTTCGGCATCGAGGCGGACGGCAACGCGGCGGTGGATCCGCAGGAGGAGTTCGTCGGCAAGAACCTGCTCTTCGTGGCGCGATCAATCACTGAGCTCGCTGAGGAGTTCCAGCGCACACCCGAGAGCATCAGCCAGTCGCTCGATGCGGCTCGCCTCCGGATGTTCCAGGCACGACTGGCGCGGCCGCGGCCGCACCTCGACGACAAGGTGCTCACGGCATGGAACGGCCTGATGATCGCCGCGTTCGCCCGGGCGGCGTTCGTGCTGCGTGCGCTCGTGCAGGATGGCGACCGCATCGCGGCACCCTATCTCGAGGCGGCCATCAAGGCAGCGCGCTTCCTCCGAAGCACGATGTGGAACGCCGACTCCCGGACGCTGCTGCGACGGTACCGGGATGGGCACGCCGAGATCGATGCCTACGCAGAGGACTACGCGTACCTGATCTTCGGATTGCTCGAGCTGTTCCAGGCCGACCCCAATGTCGAATGGCTCGAGTGGGCCATCGACCTGCAACATCGCCAGGACGAGCTGTTCTGGGATGGAGAGTCAGGCGGATGGTTCAGCACGACCGGCGACGATCCGTCCGTGCTGATGCGGCTGAAAGAGGAGTACGACGGTGCCGAGCCGTCGGCGAGCGCTGTGGCGGTGATGAACCTGATGCGGCTGTCGCACCTCCACGAGCACCCCGAGTGGGCCGTTCGCATCGAGCAGACGCTGCGCCTCTACGGCCCACGGCTCGAGAACATGGGTCGTGCCGTGCCGATGATGGCTGCTGCCTTCGAAGGGTGGGTCGCCGGGATGCAGCAGGTCGTGATCGTCGGTGAAGGGGCGGACGCCGAAGCGCTCCTCGACGTCGCCGCGGCGCCGTTCAGGCCGTTCACGATGACCGTGGCTGCGTCCCCCGATCAGCAGGTGGCCCTGCGCCAGATCGCACCGTTCGTCGCGAGCATGGCCCCGGTCGATGGACGGGCGGCGGCGTACGTGTGTCGCGACTTCGCCTGCCGCGCTCCCGTCACCTCACCCGACGCGCTCGTCGAGGAACTGTCCAAATGACCTACTACGTCGACATCTGGCTGCGCGGAGACGAGACCGCGCATACCTCGCGTATCCCCGGCATCACTCGCGAGCCCGCGTCGTGGACCGACGATGACGTGCGAGCGATGCTCGAAGGCATGCTCCTCGAAATGCATCGCCTGAAGTTCCCGAATGACGAGGAGCATCCGGTCGCCCTGCGCGGGCTCAGCTGGATCGTCAATCCCTACGACGAAGGCGGCGTCGTCGTGGCGATCGAGGTGACGCTCGGGGCTGCGATCGCAGGCCCATTCGACATCGACCAGAAGACGCTCGAGGGCATGGTCTCCCGCGTTCTCAACCAGGCGCGAGGCCCGGCCACGACGACGGTGCACTAGGAGGAAAGCTCCACCACGGAGGCCACGGAGAACACGGAGCTACACGGCTCCCAATAGAATCTCCGCGAGCTCCGCGCACTCCGCGGTGGTGCATTTAGCAACGTTACCTTCGTCTACGGGAGCTCTTCTTCGTCGTCCGCCCGGCTTGTACCGACATCCTGGTGAAACCCGCTGCGGTCCCAGTCGCCGCGTGCCTGATCGCGATTGGGCTGCCGTATGAGCGTCTGCGAGTCGCTCGAGCGGATCTCCTCCGCGACCTCGTCGCGCACTTCCCGTCGCACCTGCTGGTCACGGCGGATCTGTTTGTTGCCTCCACGTCCTGTGCTCTGTGGCATGACTACGCTCCGCAGTTGCCGTTGGCTGGCTGCACGCTCGTGACATTGAACGTCTTCTGCGTGATCCGCGCCTTTGCGGAGGTCTGGACCATCGGGGTGCTGCCGTTTGCGCCAGACGCGTTGCTCTGGTTCCCTGGCTGACCCGCGTTCTGATTGCCGTTGGTGTTGCCCCTGTTCGCACCGCTGTCCGTGGCCCCTGCTGCGCTGCGGCCAGACGTGCCGGTCGCGGCCGGCGCCGCCGGCGTGTTCATTACCACGCGGTTCGAGCTCTGCGCGTCAGGGCCGGCGTCCGTGCCTTTGACGGTAATCCGCTTGTTCAGATGTCCCTTCAGGTCGACACCGCTGCCGGGCGCCAGCGTATAGGCGATCGTTTCGGCCGTGGTACCCGGAGCGCCTGAGTCGTCCATAACCGTGAGCGTGAAGATGTTGTCGGCCGAGGTGAGGCAGCCGGTGAGGGTCTGCTCTCCGCTGGACGTGCGGTTTCCCTGCGTGTTCCCCTGCGACGCGTTCTGTCCTGTGGCGGACGAGGGGGTCTGGGCGAAGACGACAGCCGATGCGACGGCCACGAGTCCTGCAGTAAGTGTGTGCTTCACAGATGTAACCTCCTGCGTGCTCCACGTAGCAGGAGGGTTGCCAAGCGCACGCGGCAGAGCTCTTCGTCGCCGCGATGTATGCGGTTCCGGATCAGGCGAGGGCGGCTGGGGTTCCGCTCGCGGCGGCGAAGAGTCGCAGGTGCGCGGCGGTGTCCACCGCATCTGCTCCGCCGAGGAGCGCGGTCAACCCCGGTGCGGCGAAATGGCAGGCCACCTCCGTCACGACGGCGTCGCGCGCGGTCACCGCCACTGTGCGGCCGAGGGAGGTATCGAGCGCGTTCAGCCGAAGAGCAAAGCGCCACGCGGCGTTCCGTGCTTCTGCCACCGAGAACATCCCGAAGCGATCGTCCAGGTTGTCGAGACGATCGGCGACCTCAGAGAGGCGGTCGAGGCAGGGCGAGATCTGGCGGAGGACCGACTCGACGGCCGGCAGCTCTGCGCCGAGCACGTCATTGATGCGGACGAAGTCGTCGTGGAGCGGCAGGATGCGATCCCCCGGGGCGACCTCTACGACAGCGAGGCCCAGGTCGAAGTTGATGTGCGCGTTCATGCCGAGGATCAGGTGCTGCAGCACGCTGAGGTCGGTGCGTGCGCCGGCATCGAAGGCGACCTGCCAGGAGCGGGACGTCGGGCGTCCCGCGTGCCAGTCGTCCCATGCATCGAGATAGCGGTTCGCGAAGACGACATCGAGCCGCGCCATCCTCGGGTTGTCATCGAATCCGCCGGCGTCGATCCTGTCGCGCACGGCTCGCGTGACGCGGTTGTAGAGGGCGGCGAAGTAGCCGAGGCGCGAGCCGGCGGCAACGCAGTCGCGCACGAGGGTATCGAGCCTGTCGATGACCTGGTCGATCGTCTGCGCGCGAGGGACGGAGGTGGGCATCGCCGGACGTTATCATCCGCTGCGCCGAGCCGCAATCGCGCCAGCGCCAAGTGCTCCAGCACGGAGCAGAGAACACGCGGAGCCGCGACCTGTTTGGAGAACGCCGCGGTCGCTGCGGCCGCCGCGGTGACGTGGTCCGCTCCTGGAACGCACTCGGAGTCTCGAACACCAGTCCCGAGTCCGCAGTTCCGAATTCCGAGTCCCCAAGGTCGAGTCTCGGCTCCTACGGCGTCCAGGTCCACACAGCAAAGCGGACCGCCGCGTAGACCGAAAGCAGCGCCGCGCTCATGTTCAGCATGAAGGGGATGTAGGTCTGCATGGCGTCTCTGCTCAGCATCGCGATGGGCCTCAACTAGTTAGACCGGAGCGGCTCGCGGACGTTACCCGAGGGGGGGTCGTGCTCGACCTCTGCAGACGAGAACGTCGGCCCCGCCGAAACCGCACGAAGGGTGCGGTCGGCGTCGGACGAACACCGACGCGCGGGGCAGGGCTCACCCCGTTTCGAAGTTGGGAACGCTCGGAGTCGGGACTGGAGGGAACGCGAGCGCGGGTGCCGGGGGCGGGGATCGAACCCGCACGGCCCTTCCGGGCCTTCGGATTTTAAGTCCGATGCGTCTGCCAGTTTCGCCACCCCGGCGTAGGTGAGGTGCGCGTTCGATTCTAGCGGAGCCATGTTCCCCATTCGAATCCCCAATTCCGAGTTCCACGTCGCACCATTCCAAGTCCCCAGTCCCGAGTTCCGAAGCCCGAGCCCCGAGTCCCGAGTGAACTCTCCCCCTCGTGTGCCGATTACCGCAGCGGACGTGTGCGCGTCGGCAGATGAACCGAGATGGCGTCAGGATGGCCCGGAAGGTCGGGAAGCTCAGAAACTCTGGAAAGGGCAGGAAGGGCAGGAAGGGCAGGAAGGGCGGGAAGGTCCAAAACGACAGGACTGACACCAAGAGCCGGCGCACAGGGAGACGCGATGCGGGGAGACTGCTCGATATCGATACGGACCGGCCTGATCGCAGCTGCGCTGCTGCTGTGCGCGACCGCGCTGTCGGCGCAGTCGCTGGCGGCCGTGGCCGAGCGCGCTGGTCAACAACGGAGCGCCGGAGCACCATCGCGGCGATTCAGCGACGCAGACCTGAAGCCGGTGCGCGGGAGCGCGCCCGATCCAGATGTAACCAGCGGCAGCAGTTCGCCGGTTCCGCAGCTCAGCCCCGACGCGCCCCGCGAGGAGATTGTGCGTGCGGTCATGCCGGCGGTTGTCACCATCGAAGCCGGCGGAGCAACCGGCACCGCCTTCTTCGTCACGTCGAGCCTCCTCGCCACCAACCGTCACGTCGTCAACGGGCAGCAGTCCGTGAGGGTCACGTTTGCCGACGGTACCGGCAGTGCCGGATCGGTGAGCGCAGAAGCGAGCGATGCCGACCTCGTGCTCGTGCGTGTCGACCAGCCGCCGCCAGGGCACCCCGTGTTGCGTCTGGCGCCCGCGCGCGAGGTCAGCGTCGGCGAAGAAGTGCTGGCGGTCGGCTCCGCGCTCGGCCTGTTCCAGGGGACGGTGACCCGCGGCATCGTGAGCGCGTTCAGGCGCGCTTCCGGCATCACGATGATCCAGACGGACGCCGCCATCAATCCTGGCAACAGCGGCGGCCCGCTCGTCAATCGCACAGGAGCGGTGGTCGGGATCACGACGGCCAAGATGAACGGCGCCGAGTCGATCGGGTTCGCCATCGCGACGGACCACGTGTCCGCGTTGCTGCGCGGCAACAGCGCAGTGGCGCGCGAGGACGGGCCTGGCCCGGGCGGATCGACCCCGTCGATCGAGGCCGCGCTTGGCGACAGCGGTCGATCGGACACCGAGCGACTGCGTCGTCAGGGTGAAGAACAGTTCGAGCGCACGGTGACGACCCTGTCGCACGCCGCCGATGGGCTCGACGCCGAGTGGTTGCGATTCAAACGGAACTGCGGCCAGCCGTCGGCCGGTTCACGCAGCGCCGGACGTGAGTGGTTCGGCATCTGGAACGCCGCACGTGATGATGCGGCGATCTCCGCGTCCTGTCGGTCGCTTCGCGACTACGTGGCAGGCCAGGGCGCATCCATCAGCAGCGCCATGACGGAGGCAGCGGAAGCCGCGCGGAGGTCCGGTGTGTTCCCCGGCACCGTGCGGACGGTGCAGCAGCGCTACGGCATGGACTGGGACGGCTGGGAGCGCTAGCTCGACCCAGGCCCGGTGTGATCCTCCAGGTCGGCACGGCACGGTCTCGCAGCACCTCGTGTGTCCAGCGGGTCAGCAGAAGCGCGGGAACACGAGGGCCGTCAGCCACCAGGCCAGCGCCCCGGCCACCGCGGCCCCGATGACCGCGCTGAGCCCCCGGAGCCACCGCGATTCCACAAGCGTGAAGGGCAACAGGAACCCCGCGGTGGACGCCGATGTCGCTGCGAGCCAGGCACTGCGATCGAGCAACTCGCACGCAGGAGGTGCGCTGCGGCTGAGCCACGCGAACATCGCCCAGCCCCAGACGGTGAGTGCGCCGAGAATCACGGACGCCGGGAAGGTCCAGGACAGCGGGCCCACAGCGGTTCGGTTCATGCCTGGTCCGTTTGCAAGTTCAGCTCCGGGTGCGCTGCTCAGCGTCTCGAGAAGTGCCGCGTTTCGGTCGTCCGCTTCTTGCGCGCGAGCGGCGTACGCGCCTGGCGGCCGGACGACCCGTGAACCGACACCTCACGCTGGAGTTCGTCGAGCGACGAGCGCAGCGAATCGAGCACCCGTGCGCCGGTAGGTGTGATCCGGTAGACGCGCGGGTCGCTCGGGCGTGCCGCGGGCTCGGCACGAAGCCAGCCCCGCTTCTCCATGCGCGCGAGCACCGGATAGAGGGTGCCTGGGCTCAGCTTGTAGCCGTGATGTCGAAGCTCCTCGAGCATCCACTGGCCGTACACGCCGCGTTCTTCCGCGGCGTGGTGAAGGATGTGGATCTTCCAGAAGCCCAGCAGGAATTCACGAACGAGCGGGTCCGCCATTGGAACCTCCGTCTGGCCGGTGTCAGTTCCCCGCGCGCGGTTCCCGTGGCGTTACCGCGGTGCCCGGGCGCAGTTCATCCGTGCCGCGGCTCGCCACACGATCGCCGGCGGCGATGTTGCCGAAGACCTCGACCAGCGAACCGGCCGTCACGCCGGTGCGCACGTCGACCCACTCGGTCTTGCCGTCGCGGATCCGAACGACGAACGTCCGATCCGTGGTGCCCGCGACGCTGCTGCTCGGGACGAACAGAGACGGCGTGCTCCGCCGTACCGGCCACGTGACCTGACAGAACGCGCCAGGGGCCAGTCGACCGTCGGCATTCGGCACATCGAGCTCGACCGCCATCGTCCTGGTGTCGGTATCAACCGCCCTGGAGATGCGCGCCACGCGCCCGCTGAAGGTCTGTCCCGGGAACGCGGCCACCGTGAACCGGAGTTCGGCATCGGCGCTGACTGCTGCCACGTACGCTTCCGGCACGGGGACGACCAACCGCAGTTTCTGTGCATCAACGAGGCGCAGCATCGGAGTGGAATTGGCGGGGCCGACCAGCGCACCAGGGTGGACGTTCCGTTCTGTCACCGTGCCCGCGAACGGTGCGGTCACGCGCAGGTAGCTCTCGAGTTCACGGACCGACGCGAGCGACTGACGCGCCGCCTCGACCGCCTGCTGAGCCGATGCCAGCTGGTTGCGGCTCGCCTCCGCGGCCTTCTCAGCAACGACCAGATCGTTGCCCGCGACGACGCCCGGGGTGTTGGCGGCCGACCGGAGCCTCTCGAACGTGCCGCGGTCTGCATCGGCTTTGGCCTGCGCCGTGGCCACCTGCGCCTGCGCGGCAAGCACGCGGGCCTGCGCTTCCGCACGCTGCGCGACGAGTTCGGGCGCGTCGAGCGTGACGAGCGGGTCGCCGGTGCGAACGTGGGAGCCCCGATCGACCGCCACGCTGCGGACGAATCCGTTGACCCGTGGCTGGATGGCCACCGACTGGAATGCGCTCAGCTCGCCCGGCAGCGTCAGGGGGACGTCCAGCGCCCGCTCGACAACCGTCGTCACGTCGACGGCGAGCGGCGAGCCGGCCTGGGCTGCGGGTTGCGGCGGCACGCCGCTGTTCGGCGGGGAGCCCGTGGACGGCGAGCAGCCGACGGCGATCGCCATCGTCAGCATGAGGGCGGCGCCGAGTGGCCGCGTGACTGGTCGAATGGTCGTCAACATCATCTCAACCCCGGGCAATGACGGTTGCACCCGGATCGTCCGGGTCCAGCGACGCGGATGACCGGCCGGCGCCGCGCTGGAGCAGTGCGTAGACGGAGGGCAGCACGAGGAGCGTGGCGAGCGTCGCCACCGCGAGTCCGCCTATGACCGCCCGCCCCAGTGGCGCGGTCGCCTCCGCCCCTTCGCCGAGCGCGAGCGCCATTGGCACCATCCCGGCGATCATGGCAGCGCTGGTCATGAGGACCGGCCGCATGCGCGCGCCCGCGGCAGCAATACCGCTGTCGACGGCAGTGCCGCCTTCACGCCGCCGCTGCTCGGCGAACGTGACGAGCAGGATCGCGTTCGCCACCGCGACCCCCATCGCCATGATGGCGCCCATGAAGGACTGCACGTTCAGCGTCGTACCTGTCGCCCACAGCATGAGGACGACGCCCGCGAGCGTCGCCGGTACGGTGGAGACGATCGCGATCGCGAGGCGGAACGATTGGAAGCTCGCCGCCAGCAGGAGGAAGATCACGACAACCGCCACGGCCAGCCCGGCAGAGACGTTGGCAAAGGTCTCCTGCATGGCGGCGATCTGGCCGCGCACCGTCACGGTCGCGCCGCGTGGTGGATCGCCGGCGGCGCGAATGGCCTCATTGACCTGGCGCAGTGCCCGCCCGAAGTCGGTGCCGACCACATTGGCGGAGAGCGTCACCATGCGCTGCCCGTTGACGCGGTCGTATTCGCCAACGATCGTGGTGTTCTCGATGCGAGCGATGTCTCCGAGCATAGGCGTGGACCGCCCTGCGGCTGCAAGCGGCACCGTCCGCAGGTCCTCGAGCGTCTGCATCTTTGGTTGCGGAACCTGCACCTGCACCTGGAACGCGATGCCAGTGCGCGGGTCCGCCCAGTAGTTGGGCGCAACGAAGCGGGTCGAGGACGTTGCAGCGGCGAATGACCGCCCGACCTGGTCGACCGTGACACCCAGTTGACCGGCTCGCTCACGATCGACGTTCACCTGGACGGCGGGGTAGTCGAGCGCCTGCCCATACTGCAGGTCGCGCAGCGACGACACCGTCGCGAGTCGTTCGCGCACTTTCGCCGCGAAGGCGCGCGTGGCCGCGAAGTCGGGCCCCATCACCGCGATCTCGACAGGTGTCGGGGCGCCGAAGTTCATGATCCGGCTCACCACATCGCCCGGCTCGAACGAGAACTGCGCCTCTGGGAAGCGTTCCCTGAAGCGGGCGCGGAGCCGTTCCTTGAACGCGCCGAGCGGCGGCGCTCCTCGGCCCAGGGCCACCTGCAGGACGCCCTCATGCGATCCGCCGGTCCACAGGAAGATGGTGTTGATCGGATACGACGAGGGCTGCACGCCCACGTACCCCAGCGTGATGTCGACGCCGTTGTCGCCAGCCTCCTGCCGGATCACCTCCAGTACGTCGCGGGCGAGCACCTCGGTCTTCTCGAACTTCGTGCCTGCGGGCGCGCGGAACCTGAGCTGAAAGATCCGGGCGCCACTCGGAGGAAAGATCTCGCGACCGAGCGTGAGGCCAACGCCAGCAGCGACCGCCAGCGCCGCCACCAGGTACGCGGCAACGATCAGCACGCGTCTCTCCGACGAGCGCCGCAAGGCGCCTGTGAGCCGCTCGCGCAGCCGATCTATCCACCGGGGCTCGGATGCGTGCTGTGCGTCCGCGCCGCGCAGCCACCAGGCGGCAAGCACCGGCACCAGCGTGCTGGACAACAGGAACGACGCGATCATCGAGAAGCCCACCGCCAGCGACAGTGGGACGAACAGCGAGCGGGACACGCCGGTCATGAAGAACGACGGCACGAACACCGCGACGACCGCCAGCATCGCCAGGAGCCTGGGGCCGACCACCTCGCCGCTCGCGTCGAGCACCGCCCGGGCAAGCGGCGTTCCGCGCGAACGGTGGGCGTGAATGTTCTCGATGGCGACCGTCGCCTCGTCCACCAGAATGCCGACCGCGAGTGCCAGCCCCCCGAGGGTCATGATGTTGATCGTCTGGCCGGCTCCCCAGAGGGCGACCACCGCGGTCAGCAGCGCGAAGGGGATCGTGATGACCACGATCGCGGAACTGCGCCAGTCCCTGAGGAACACGAGGACCACCAGGCCGGTGAGCAGGGCGCCGAGAAGCGCCTCTCGGATCACGGCCTGCAGAGACGCCGCCACGTCCGCCGACTGGTCCAGCTCGTAGGAGACGCTGATGTCGTCCGGTACCAGTGCCTGGAAGCGGCCCAGATTGGCCTTCACCTCGCGCACCACGTCCAGCGTGGAAGCGCTCGGGCGCTTCGTGACCGGGATGTACACGGCACGCCGGCCATTCACGAGCGCGTAGGCGACGGGATGTCGGTGCTGTCCGCAACGGATGCCACGTCACGGATCAACACCGGGGTGCCCGCCCCCGGCCGAAGCGGCAGTTCCAGCAGGTCGTTGATCGGCCCGACGACGGAGTTCATCGGGGTGATGCGAGTCTGGTCGCCGATGTTCACGCTGCCAGACGGCATGATCACGTTCCCGCTCGTCACCGCCCGGAGCACCTCGTCAGGCCCGACGCCGTGCGCGCGGAGCCGCTCCGGATCCACGCGGATCACGATGGTGCGCTGGCTGCCCCCGAAGGGTGGGGGAGAGGTGAGCCCGGGCAACGTGGCGAACTGCGGGCGCACGCGGTTCAACGCGAGGTCCTGGATCTCGCCGAGGCTGCGCGTGTCGCTCCGGAACACGAGATAGCCGACGGGGACCGTTCCGGCATCGAAGCGCATCACGAACGGGCCGACCGTGCCGGGTGGCATGAATGCGCGTGCTCGATTCACGTAGCCGATGGTCTGCGACAGCGCCTCGGACATGTCGGTGCCCGGATGGAACGTGAGCTTCAGCAGCGCCGTGTTCTGGATCGTCTTGGATTCGACGCTCTCGATGCCGTTGATGTAGAGGAAGTGGTACTCGTAGTAGTAGGTGACGAAGCCCTCCATCTGGGCAGGGCTCATGCCGCCGTACGGCTGTGCGACGTAGATGACCGGCAGATCGAGGTCCGGGAAGATGTCGGCCCGCATCCTCGATACCGCGAACGCGGCAGTGAGCGCGATCGCGATGACGGCGACCAGGACCGTGATGGGACGCCGCAGGGCGCCGCGAATGAGCCACATGGCTATCGGCCTCCTGCCGTGCGGGCGCGCTCGATGAAGGGTGCCAGGTCGCCCTGGGCCGCGGCGCGGGCCAGCAGGGCCCGCCAGACCTCCACGCGTGCGAGCCGGTCGTCGTACTCGGCGCGGGCGAGCAACGCCTGCGCCTCGGCCACTTCGGTGATGGCGGCGAGCCCTGCATCGTAGCGCGCGCGCGCCTGCGCCTCGCCCTGTTGCGCTGCCGCCAACTGCACGGGTGTCTGGGCGGCGACGGCCCGTGCCGTGTCGACCATCGCCTGCGCGGTCTGCTGTTCGGCGGTCACCGCAAGCGCTGTCTCGGCCGCGCGCGCCTCTTCGGCGCGCCTGAGCGCCGCGCTGCCGGCAACGCGGGCGTGAAGCGCCGGACGGTCGAACAGGTTGGGAACGACGAACTGGATCCCGGTCACCCAGTTGGCGCGCTCGAACCACAGGCCCGTGCCGTCCAGACGTCCGTCCGGGTTCGCCCCGGAGCCACGCCCGAAGAGGGCGGACTGGAGCAGGATGCGGGGGCGATCCGCCGAGCGCTGCACCTCCTCGCTGGCGCGGGCCAGCGACACGGAGGCGCGGCGCGCCGCGACGGCCGGATGCAGGGGCAGGTCTCCCGGAGGCGCGTCGACCTGCGACGCCCGGGCATCGTCGAGCAGGGCTGCCGTATCGGGCGTGACGGGCGCCCCACTACCGCCGAGCAGTCGGGTGAGGCCGATCCGTGCGACGGTCAGCGCCTGGCGTGCCTGGATCAGCCGGATCTCGGCTGCGGCCCGTTCGGCGTCTGCGCGTGACGCGTCAGCGCCGGGGCGCAACTGGTTGTCCACCAGCACGTGGGTCGTTCGTGCGAGGACCTCACGGCGCTGCAGGTCGGCCTCGGAGGCGGTGACCGCCTGTTCCGCGGCGGCGGCGCCAAGGAACGCCGACGCGACAGAGGCTTGCACCGACAGCAGCGTCAGGGACTGCTCGGATTGCCGGAGATCCACCGTTCGCTCGGCCTGCTGCAGCGCGGCATGACGCACGCCGAAGTCGAACGCGTCCCATGAGAGGAGCGCGCCTGCGGCGGTCCCCCACACGCTGCCGTTCGACGTGGAGCCCAGCACAGGCCCGGACATCGACGGCATCACCGATTGAGGCAGCACCTGGCCGAATGTGTTGTTGGCCGTGCCGCGATTGACCTGCCACACGCCGTCGAGGCGAGGAAGCCATGCGGCGCGCGCTGCGCTCACGCCGGAGGCAGAGGCCTCCACGCGTGCCGTGGCTGCATGGACGGCGGGGTAGTGCTCACGCGCCATCTCCATCACCTCGGCGAGCGTCACGGACCGCGGAGCGGATGACCGGGACTGGGCCGCTACAGGGGCATCGGGCGCGAGCCATGCCAGTGCCGCGGCGAGGGAAAGGACGAAGCGGAACGATCGCAATGGAGCAGTGATCATCGTGACCCGTTAACGAAAAACGATTACGGAATCCGATGATGTCCCAAAGCACCAGGCCGGTCAAGCCGAAGCGCAGCGTATTTTCTACAAGAAATATATCGGTTGGTTGGGATCGTCTGGTGGTGCCGTCCTGGCCGTCTGCTTACGGCGTTGACTAGATCTTCTTACCGATATGTTAGTGATTTCTTTAGTTTTGCCGGTGCCATGCGGCGATTTGTAAAAGGAACTTTCATCGATTCTTGTGTTGTAAACGCCATAGTAGCTCTTGATAATCCACAGAAATTCGGTGGACACTCAGCCCGACTCCCCTGCGGTCGTTCGGGTGCTCTGGATCACGGCGGCTGCGGCAGCGATCGGATTCGGCACCCTGTACCTGTATGTGGCCTGCTCGCGCATCGGCTTCCCGTTCGACCTCGAATGGGGCGAGGGGCTCTTCGTCGACCACGTGGCGCGTGTGGTGCGTGGCCAGTCGATCTACGTCGAGCCGTCGATCAACTTCGTCCCGCTCGTGTACACGCCCGGCTACTACTACCTGGCGGCGGGCGCGGCGCTGGTCTTCGGTGTGGGGATCGCGACGCTCCGTGCGGTCTCGATCGGCTGTTCGCTCGCCCTGTTCGGCCTCCTGATCGCCTTCGGTCGCCGCGAGTGTGGACGCACCATCGACGCGGTCGTGCTCGCCGGCGTTGTCGCCGGGTGCTACGCGATCTCCGGCGCGTGGCTCGACATCGCCCGGGTCGACGCGTTGCTCCTGCTGCTGGTGTTCGGCGCCGCCTTTCTCGTGCGCCATCGCGAGGGAACGGCCAGCCTGATTGCGGCCGGAGCCCTGCTGGCCGCTGCAGCGCTGACGAAGCAGGTGGCGCTGACACTGGCGCCGCCCGTGCTGCTCTACGCAGTGATTCGGCACGGCCGTCGAGGGCTGGTCGCGTCGGCGTCGTGGGCAGGCGCCCTCGCGGTCGGCATCGCGCTCCTGCAGCGTGAAAGCCACGGCTGGTTCCTGTACTACACCTTCACGGTCCTCTCGAAGGCGCAGACCGCGTGGACGGAGAGGCCGATGGCGTTCTGGACCTCGGACCTGTTCGGCCGGTTCCCGATCGGCACCGCGATGGGGCTCGCCTGGTCGGCGATCGCCTGGCGTTTCAGCGCATGGCGTGACTGGACCTTCCATGTGGTGTTCACCTGGGGCGTGCTGATGTCGACCTGGGAGGCACGCATCCACCCGGGCGCGTGGTTCAACACCTTGATTCCAGCGTTGATCGTCCTGGCGCTCGGGATGGTGCGGCTCGCCCGGGTCGTCGACCTGCAGGTGCCAGGGCTCGGGGGCGGCCTCGTCGTGGCGCAACTCGCCCTGCTCGTCTACAACCCCTCGTCATTCATCCCGGGACCGACACAGTGGAAGGCTGCGGCCGACGTCGTGGACCTGATGCGGCGCGTGCCTGGAGACGTGCTGTTCGCGGACCACGCGTGGTGGTCGACGCTGGCCGGCAAGCGGAGCCACGTCCACGAGATGCCGATGCGGGACCTATTCGCGGCGCACGACGCGTGGGGCGATCGGCTTCGCGACCAGGTCCGGCGCGCCATCGAGGCGCAGCAGTTCGACCTGATCATTCAGGACTCGCCCGACTGGTTCGCCGTGCCCCTGGGGAGCCACTATCAGCCGTTCGGGCAACTGCTGCCGGTGCGCACGGCGCTGCGGCAGCAGGTGGGAAACCCCATCTACCCCGCCACTGTGTACTTGCCGCGCCGTCGGTCCGTACAGTGGCCACCGGCGCCATTGGCCCAGGAGCCGCACTGACGTGTCGCTTCCGTCCAACCGGTCACCCGGATCAGGAGAACGGCCGCTGCTCTCGGTGGTCGTCCCGGTGTACCGCAGCGAGCGCATCGTGTCGCGCTTGTGCGAGGCGGTTCGGGCTGCCCTGAGTCCGCTGCACTACGAGCTCATTCTCGTGAACGACTGCTCTCCGGACCGGAGCTGGCAGTCGATTGAGCAGGAGGCGCGGACCGACCACAGGGTCAAGGGGGTCAACCTGCGGCGGAACGTCGGACAGGACCGCGCGATCATGGCGGGGCTCGCGCATGCCACCGGCGACTTCACGGTCGTGATGGACGACGACCTGCAGCACGACCCGCACGACATTCCGCGCCTGTACTCCGAGATCCAGAAGGGGTTCGACGTCTGCTACGCCAGGTTTCACATCAAGAGGCAGACGCCGATCAAGAACCTCGGAAGCTGGGCGGCGGGGAAGGTGGGCGAGGCGGTTCTCGACAAGCCACCCCACATCTACATGTCGCCGTTCAAGGTCATGCGGCGCGAGATCGTCGATGCGATCGTGCGCTATCGCGGTCCCTTCCCATATGTCGACGGCCTGCTCTTCCAGATCACGTCGAGCATCGGGCAGATCACCGTCGAGCATCACGACCGCGCCGAAGGGCGGAGCACGCACACGTTCTGGAAGCAGCTGCAGGTCTTCCTCAACCTGTCGACGAACTTCTCGGTGCTGCCGCTGCGGCTGATGACCGCCGCGGGCGTGACCTGCTCCGCGAGTGCCTTCGTGCTCGGCCTGTACTTCCTCGCCGAGCGGCTGCTCGAAGGGATCGAAGTCTACGGCTGGACCGCCCTGATGCTGGTCAACCTGTTCTTCGGCGGTACGGTGCTGATCAGTCTCGGCCTTGTTGGCGAGTACCTCGGCCGTGTGCTGATGAACGTCAACCAGGTGCCGCAGTTCGTCGTCCGCGGCACCGTGAATCTCGAGGCTCCCACCGGCGTGTCCGCTGCCGAGCGAGGCGGGCATGGCTGACCGGCCTGGCCTGGCGACGCGGGCTTTCGAGGCCGCGTACGCCCTGCTTGCGCGCGTCTCGCGCTACGACGCCTGGACACAGTTCCAGGCGCTCCAGTCCAACCAGTGGCGCGCGGCGGGTGAGCTTCACGCGATCCGGTGGGCGAAAGCGCGGCGACTGCTCACGTACGCGATGGAGCAGGTGCCCTTCTACCGCGACATGTGGACGGCCGTTGGCGTCGACCCGCGGCGGTTCACGTGCATCGACGATCTGCGTCACCTGCCCGTGACCACGCGCGCGGCGGTTCTTCAGGCGCAGCAGGACGACGGCTTCCTACTCAGCCGCCGGAACGACTACCAGATGACGCACTCGTCGGGCACGACCGGTCCACGGGTCTACCTGCCGTTCACGCCCGCCGACATGCAGGTCAAGTACGCCAACTACCTGCGTGAGTTCTACGTGACCGACTGGCGTCTCGGGATGCGGTCCGCAGCCCTGCACTACTCGGGGCATCCGGAGTTCGCCGGCCGGTACACCGGCCAACCGGACCAGGACAACTACGTCGGCACTCGGCAGTTCGTATTCCGCGTGCTCCACAACCGCATCCTGTACCCGCCCTACGCGTCGTCGGAGTCAGGAGACGACACCATCGTTGCGGCGTGGTACGACGCGCTCCGTCGTCGTCCGCCGTTCCTGCTGGAGACGATGGAGTTCAACATCCTCGCGCTGCTGAAGTACATCGAGGACCGTGGGCTCCCGCGCCTGCGCATCCCCCGCATGTTCGTGCTTGCGACCTTGTCGGACGGACTCCGGCGCAGGCTGGAAGAGGCATTCGCGTCAGAGGTGTTCAATCGCTTCGGGCCCCACGAGATGGAAGGCGTGGGGTTCGAATGCCACGAACATCGCGGGATTCACCTCGCGATCGACAGCGTCCATCCCGAGTTCCTCGACGAGGAGGACCGGCCCGTCGGGCCGGGCGAGTGGGGACGGTTGATCCTCACGGATCTCGACAGCTACACGATGCCGTTGATCCGGTACGAGCTCGGGGACATCGGCAGCTACGTCGACCAGCCGTGCCCCTGCGGCCGACGCTTCCCGCTGATGAACGGGATCGGGTGCCGCATGCGCGATCGCCTCGTCGGCATCGACGGACGACCGCTGGTGCCACGCCCGCTCATCTCGGCCGCGCAGGACGATGACGCCGTGCGGTTTGTCCAGATCGCGCAGGCGCCCGACGGCTCGATAGAGGTCCGCGTCGTCCCTGACGCGGCGCAGTGGTCCGCCGGCCGGGCGGCGACGCTGCTCGAACGGCTCAGGACGGCGGTTCCAGCCGAGCGCGATCGGCTGCGGGTGGTGACCGTCGATCGGGTGCACCTCGAGCCCAATGGCAAGTTCAGCGCGGTCCGGAAATGGGAGTCCTAAGATGCGCATACCACTGAGTCGTCCGTCGATCGGCCTTCGTGAACTGGCGGCGGTCGGTCAGGTGTTCGAGACCGGCTGGCTCGGGGAAGGGAAGTGGACCGCCGAGTTCGAGGCGGCGATCGCCGACTACACGGGCGCGCCGCACGTGGTGGCGGTGAACACGGGGACCTCGGCGCTGCACCTGGCGCTCGACGCCTGCGGCGTCGGTCCCGGTGATGAGGTCATCGTGCCGACGCTGACCTTCGTGAGCGATCCGATGGCCGTGCGGATGTGTGGCGCGACGCCGGTATTCGCGGACATCAATCCCGAGACGTTGACCCTGGATCCCGCAGACGCCGCCTCGCGCGTGACCGACCGCACCAAGGCCATCCTGGTGACCGACTACGCCGGGCTACCCGCCGACGTCCACGCGCTGCGGCGCGCGCTGGGTGACCGTCCGATCGCGATTGTGCGTGATGCGGCGCACTCGTTCGGATCGGCGATCGACGGGCGACCGGTCGGCGTCCGGGACGGCGAAGACGCAACCTGCTTCAGCTTTGATCCCATCAAGAACCTGACCTGCGGCGAAGGTGGGGCGGTGCTGGTGTGCGACGCTGGGCGTGCGGAGCTGCTGCGCGAGCGTCGCATGCTCGGATTCCGGGCGGGCGCGCGGCGGCGCACTCCGACGAGTGCCGCGGAACTGCGAGGTGTCGTCGGCTCAGGCTTCCGGTACCACCTGAGCAACATCAATGCGGCCATCGGACTCGCGCAGTTCTCGCGGCTCACGGAGCTGCTCGAGGGGCGTCGGGCCGTGGCCCGTCTCTACGACGGGCTGCTCGGCCACCGCAACGACCTGCGGACATTCCGCCGCGATTACTCGGCGGTCGTGCCGTTCATCTACCCGGTGCTCGTCCCGCCGCAGGAGCGTGACGCCCTCCTGGCGCGTTTCGCTGCCGCCGGGATCCACGCCGACCTTCGGTATTCCCTCTGCCACCAGGAACCGCTGTTCGGCAGCGCTGCGACGCTCGGTGTCGCAGAGCAGATTGCGGACTCGCTCGTCTGCCTCCCGATCTACGCCGGGTTGGCTGAGTCGCAGGTGCGCGAGGTCGTCAGCGTGTTGATCGCGGGTCTCTCGTCGTCGACGCGCGCCGACGCCATCGCGCATGCGTGACTACGGCCGTGGCGGGTCACCGGGGGCAGGGAGGCGTTCCCACAACTGATCCAGGTCAACGACCCCACCCCCCGTGAGCATGCGGACGCGCCGGTCGTCCGGAAGGTTTCCCACAAGGCGGTACTGGCGACGCACAGCCATCCCGAAGTTGCCGCGATCCAGCTGGTTGATCAGTGCGTAGCGTGCCTGGGTCCGGACGACCGCCCAGTCCTCGTCGACCGCGTGGTTGCTCCACACGAGATCTGCATGTCCCATCCGGTGCCAGTGCGGATTGGTCTGCCCGTTGCGCGCCGGCAGGAACGCGAGTTGTGGCGACAAGACGCCGCCATCGAGCGAGGCGACGAACGCATTCAGGTTCTCCGCGGCCCTCCACAAGGTCGCATCCGGGATGTAGGTCGCGACATCGACGGGGTGGACCCAGATGAAGGCCGCGAGCGCCACGCTGCCCGCTGGTCGCACGACGCTGGCCAGCGCCGCATCCGGGCGGCCGAGATCCGCGAGGAGCGTCATGGTGAGCGGTGCGATCAGCACGATCACCGGGATCATGTCGTTCTTCCAGCCCCCATGCTTGGCGTAGGGCAGCAGCGTTGCGGGCAAGGCCACCAGCAACATGCCCATCCACATCCAGCTCGCGGCACTCGCCCGGCGGCACCAGGCCAGGCCCACGAAAACGACCGGGAGCAGCGGCGCGAACGGCGCGAACCCGAGCACGAGGCGAACGCCCTTCCCAAGGTCCATGCGCTCGACTGGATGTGACGTGAGGTTCTCGAAGATCCAGAACCAGATCTGCCCATGGGTGGACCGCCAGAGCACCGCGAGGGCCGCGCCACACAGCGCGAGCGCGATGGCACTCAGCCTGATCCCCTCACGCCAGTTCCGGACAATCGCAAACAGGCAGATCCACGCCGCGAAGAATGCGGCGGTCTGCTTGGTGTAGACCGCGATGGTCATCGCCAGCGCGGCGAGCAGCATGCGCCAGCGTCCCAGGCCAGGCGCAATGACCAGTGCGGCGGCAAGCACCGAGAACGCGATCATCATCGAGTCGACCCGCACCAGGTCGTACCATCCGCCCGTCACGGGGAAGGCGCACGCGACGAGCCCCACGGAGGCAAGTCCGGCGCATACGCCCTGAATCGGACGCCGGAACTCGCGTGCCACGGCGGTCACCAATGTGGCGCAGAGCAGCGCGAAACAGGTGACGGACACGGCCCGCGCCGGTCCGAAATCCAGGCCGCCCGCCAGCCGTCCCGCAAGCGCCAGCGCCAGCGTGTGCCCGGGCGGATATGGGAAGGGTGCGAACACGTCCCCGGGCTTCACGTAAACCGGCAGCCCCTTTAGGAGCCGCCACGCCATGTACAGGCTCCCACCCTCGCACCATTCGAGGTCCATCGGGTAAGCCATGCGGCCGGCGAACACGCGGACCACGCTGACAAGCGGGACCAGCGCGACCACGGCGAGGCCGAGATCCAGCGCAGTGGCAGCCCTGGCGAGCGGACGGTGTGAGGCGTTGGGACCGACGTTCATCTGCGCTGGGGACCGTTCTCTCTCATGCCGAACGCCGGCAGTGGATGAGCTGGGCGGCCCAGTATACGCGGACACCGCGCGTCTGACACATCCAGCGGATCTGCCTGGTGGTTCGAACCGGGAATCCCGTACCACGTCCGTGTGTCACCGGCTGCGTGGGTGACGTGAAGGCGCAGCGCCGACGGTCGAATCAGACTCATGTCGAGTGTGCTGCGCCTCGGGGAGGGGGCAGCCACAGTCTGGAGTCCCATGAAGAACGTGACCATTGGCAAGCGGCTCACCCTCGGTTTTGGTGTGGTGATGGTGATCGTCTCGGTGCTCGGCCTGTTCGCCGTGCAGCAACTGCGCAGCATCAGTGCGAGCGCCAGTCGGATCGCATCCGACGCGGTGCCCGGCCTCGCGATGAGCGCGGACATCGCGAACAAGACCAAGGATGTGTACGCTGACGCGCTCGTGCACCTCGCCGCCGACGATCCTGCCGCGATGGACCGGGCACAGGCCGATCTGATGCGCCTGCGCTCTCACGTGTCCGCTGTGATCAGCGAGTACGAGAAGACCATTGCTTCCGACGAGGACCGGGCCAATTTCCAGAAGATCGGACCGGTGCGCAAGGCCTTCATCGAGGAGGTCGATCGCACGATGGCACTGAGCAGGGCAGGGAAGAAGGACGAGGCGTTCGTCGAGTTGCACGAGAAGCTGCAGCCCGCCTACAAGGCGTACGACGACGCCGTGACGGTGCTCGCTGAATGGAACCAGAAGGCGGGGCGTGAGGCAGCGGTCGGCATCGATCACGCTGTGTCGACCACCACCGTCGGCGTCTCCATCGGCGTGGTCGTGACCCTGATCCTCGGGTGCGCGATCGCGCTCCTCATCGTCCGGACGACGGCGTCGGTGCTGCGGGAATCGGTCGCGGCGCTGAGTGATGGTGCGCAACAGGTCTCCTCGGCCTCCACGCAGGTGGCATCTGCCGCGCAGTCGCTGTCACAGGGGGCATCCGAGCAGGCGGCGTCGATCGAGGAGACGTCCGCGTCGATGGAACAGATGGCCTCCATGTCGCGCCAGAACGCCGAGAACTCGCGAACCGCCGAGCACCTCATTCAGGCGGTCGATGCCAAGGTCACCGACTCCAACGCGGCGCTCCGCGCCATGGTGCAGTCCATGACCGCGATTCAGGAGTCGAGCGGCGCTCCCGCATCATCAAGACGATCGACGAGATCGCGTTCCAGACGAACATCCTCGCGCTCAACGCAGCCGTGGAAGCGGCGCGCGCGGGTGAGGCCGGCATGGGCTTCGCCGTCGTGGCCGACGAAGTCCGCTCTCTCGCGCAGCGCTCCGCAGAGGCGGCGAGAAATACCACCGATCTCATCGAACGCTCCATCTCGTGCTCGAACGAGGGCACCGCGTGCGTGCAGCAGGTCGGCGGAAGCATCACGTCTATCGCGCAGGCGGTCGCCGAGATGCGAGGGCTGGTCGAGGCCGTGAGCACCGCGAGCCAGCAGCAGGCGCAGGGATTCGAACAGGTGTCCAGGGCCATCGAGCAGATGGAGCACGTGACGCAAACGAACGCCGCGACCGCAGAGGAGAGCGCCGCGGCGAGCGAGGAACTCAGCGCGCAGGCCGAGGCGTCACTTGCCGCCGTAGGGTCGATTGCGGCGCTCGTCGGCGGGACCGCTGCCCGGAGCGACGCTGCGGCAGCACCACGTCTCCAGAAGCCCCGCGGAACCGTAACTCACTTCCGGGCGCAGAACCGCGCAGCGTAGGCCCGCGCGGCGACAGGTGCCGGGAATTGTCACTCGGCTGCCACTTTCCGAACGCAACGGGTGCCGGACCGCTGCCGTCGCGTGCAGCAGCGCGCGAGCCCGTTGCGCAGGAGCGGCAATGCTCTTGCTGGGGACCATCCCCATCCCGGAATCGTGATCTGGCGGAACGGCGGCGGGGGCGCCTTCGGGAGCAGCCTGCCGGCGGATTGCCGATTCCCGGATGCGAACATGACCTCAACCACCTTCGGCAATCACGCCGTCCCCCGTCGCGTGCCGGCGGCCGCCCTGCTCGTCGTCGCCGGACTGGGGGCGGTCGCGCTGTGGCTCTCGCCCGGGTTGCAGGCCGCGGCCGTGAGCGCGGCACAGGGGCAGGCGCGCACGAATGACCCAACCGCGACGTTCCCTGGCATTCAGCTGACGGACGCGCTGAAGCTGCTGCTCGCGGCCGGGATCGGTGGGCTCATCACGACGGTCCAGGCGCAGACCCGCCGCGATCTGCCCCTCACGCGCTCGATGGCGCAGACCTACGTCCTGCTCTGCATCGCCGGGGCGCTGACGATGACGATGATCGGAGAGTCGCTGCCGCGCGCCTTCGCTGTCGGCGGGGCCGCCAGCATCGTCAAGTTCCGCACGCCGGTCGAGGATCCACGCGACGGCGTCGCGCTGTTCCTGCTGATGGGGCTCGGGATGGCGTGCGGGGTTGGCGCGTACGGCATCGCCATCTCGGGCGCGCTCTTTCTGGCCGCGACGCTCGTTGTCCTGTCACGCCAGGGTGGCGGGACGATTCCGCGATCGATGCGCGTGGCGGTGGTTGCCGACGGGCCGACCCTGCCGGTCGCGCAGATCACCGAGATCTTCTCGACCTACCAGATTCAGGCCGAACCCTTCGAGATCACCCACGGACAGCAGACCGTCGTGCGCTACCGGGCCGTGCTGCAGGGGCACCGTCCAATCGAGGAAGTCACGCAGCATCTTCTTGACGGGGGCGTTACCGGCATCAAGTCGGTGTCGTGGGAAACACCGAAGCGCTGGATGTGACCCGGCGCGCCACGTCCGCCTTCTACCTTCCAGCGCCCAACGTCTAGCGCCTCACATTTCCCGCCAGTTCCGCGAGCCTCGCTTCGGCGAGCTCCTTCACCGGCGGTCCGTCTTCCGTCAGCAGGTTGTTCGAGGCGGCCGCCGCCTTGAGTGCCGTCTCGGCCTCCACGCGGTTGCCCAGCTTCGCAGAGCAGAGGCCCATCAGATACTGCACGGTCCCGGTGCCGACGCCGGGGCCATCCGTCAGCGTGACCTGCTCGAGTTCGCGGCGCGCGTCGCTCCAGGACTCGAGCCGCACGAGGGCTGCGGCCAGGTTCAGGCGGATGGCCGCCTGCTCCGAAGGGTCCTTCGCCTCACTCAGGCGCGCACGCAGCGCCACGAGCGTGCGGTTCACGAACATCGTCTGGTCGCTAATGCCGATCACGCGTGGGCGCATCAGCACCTTCGGTTCGACCCGCTTCTGTGCGCCGGCGCGGTCTTTCACGTCGAGCGCAACCGAGCCGCCGCCGTGTGCGGCGACCGCGTTCAGCAGGTCGGTCGCGCTGGCGACCGGCTTACCGTCTGCGGCGACGACTGTGTCGCCGGGCTGGAGACCGGCCTGTGCGGCCGGGCCGTTGGCGTCGATCGCCACGATGACAGGGCCCGCGAGGTCGGCGACGTCAATGGCGGTGAGGCCGATCGACGGCGCCAGGAACGAGAGCGCCTGATCGAACTGCGCAACGGCATTGGCCACCGTGTCCTGCTGATCGAGATTGACCTCGATGATGTCCGGTTCGGCAATGCCGGCGCCGAGCAGCGTCAGCACGATGCGCGAGCGGTTCGTGGCGATGGGCGCCGTCACCGCCGCGATCCCCTGCGCGTCGAAGGCCTTGGCCAGCTTCGCCGAGAGATCGCGCCGCATGGCGGCCGTCACTTCGGCGGATACACCGACGGGACGACGATTGGCGTCGTAGCCGAGCCAGTCCGGCGGCAGCTTTTCGGCCTTCAACGCGGCGTCGAGCGCGTCGGCTGGCGGTGCGAAAACGGCGATGCTCCGGAGCGGCTCGAACGCCTTCTCGACCGCGATCCGCAGGTCGGTGTTCAGGCTCGTCTGCGTGCTGGACACGAGCGCGAACGCGGGGCGGAGGGCTCCGCTCACGTCGATCCGTTGGCCCGCTTTCGCATCGACACGCCGCATGTAGCGACCCGTCGGCGCACGCAGTTCGATGGTGTGGGCGCCTTCGCACAACTCACCCGTGTAGGGGGCACTGCCCTTGGAGTCCCCGTCAACGTACACCGTCGTGCCGGGCTGCGGCGACTGCGCCGTGACAGTCGCAACAGCCGGGGAGAGCTTCACCGGATCGAGGACGTAGTCATCGAGCTGCGAGATCTCCTGACGGCGCTCCGCCAGCGCGTAGCACGCGCGCCGGAACTGGATCCGGTGCGATCCAGCCGCCAGGTCGGTGAGCATGAGGACGCCGGAAAGATCGGCGGGATTGATGCCCGCTGCCGTGGCCTTGGAGGTGTAGTCCGCCGGAGGAGGCCCGGCCGCCGTGCGGCCACGCGACACGCCGTCGACGAGCACTTCCACGTCCGCTGGCGCCGTCACCAGCGCGATGACCGCGGAGGTGCGGGGCAGCGTCAGGCTGGCCTCCGCCGTCATTCCAGCCATCGCGGAGAACGTGAGGCTGTCGGTCTTGTAGCCGGTTCGGCTTGCCGTGATCGTGTGGTCGCCGATCAGCACGGCGATGCTGCCAGGTGAGACACGCTGCCCGTCGAGCAGGATGGTGGCGTCCGGCGGCGTCACGGCGAGATTCAGCGTCGTCACCGTTGTCTTGCGCGCGTCGTCGAACAGGGCGACCACGCGGGGCGACACCGAGCCGCTCATCGCGTGGCCAGGGTCGGCCTTCAGGAGCAGCACGAAGTCCTGCTTCGCGCCGTCCTGGTCGCCGAGGCCGAACCGTGAGCGCGCGCGCAGCTCGAGCGCCTCGGCCAGCATCCGGCGCGTGTCCTCCCCCGGGCGTGCCTGGAGGAGGGCAATGGCGCGATCCAGCGACGGCACGGCCTGTTCGTATTCCAGCGCCTCGAAGTGCCGGCGCGCCTCGGACATCTGGATCTGCAGTTCGGCATCGCCCTGCGCGAGTACCGGCCGGGCGCCTGCGCTGACGAGAAGCAGGCCCGCGCACAGGAGGGACGTGATCAGCCGTGTCATCGATACACCTGAATGCGGCGCGACTTGTCATCGAACACGTAGAGCCGCCCGGCGGCATCGATGCCAAGCGCCTCTCCGCGGTTCAGCGCGCCAGGCGCGTTATTCGGGATGGTGAGGCTGGAGATGAGTCGGTTCTTCGGGCCGAACACCAGGATTGTGCTCTTGCCCTTGTCCAGCACGTACAGGTGCCCGAGGGCGTCGTAGGCCAGATCCACGGGCTCGTCGAGTTCGTAGCCGGTGCCCTTCTGCGCGAGCTTCGAGAGGACCTTGCCGTCCCGGTCGGCCACGGTGATGCCGTGTGAACTCCGATCGAGCATCGCCACGTCGCCGAGCCAGTTCGTGGCCATGCGCGTGACCTGTCCCTGCGCGAACACCGAGACGAACTTGCCGTTCGGAAGCGACCGGATGACATTCCGCTGCTTGATGTTGGAGATGAGGCGCTCGCCCCGGTCGTTTGCGATCGCAGCGGGAATCTCGTCGACCGCCCGAAGCTGGCTGTCGGATCCGGGCCCCATGAACTGGATCGAGTCAGCGCGCGCGGTCACCAGCGTGCCGTTGCGCGCGACGACGACGCGGTCCTGTTCGTCGAGGAAGAAGGCAGTGGCGTCGACAGCGGTGACCGACTGCGCGACGGATCCATCGGGCTTGAAGAACGTCACGCCGTTCTTGTGCCCGAGCATCAGCTGGCCTGTCGGATCGAACTGGATGCCGGTGGCGTCCCGCAGTTCCGACTTCTCGGGTCCGATCGCCTTGTTGAACGAGAACGCCGGCTGGGCGGGCGCACGGAGGTAGAGCCGGTACGCGATCGAGTTCAGGTTGAGGGCTTCAGCCGCCGCGGGCGACGACGGGAACAGCTTCCGGACGCGCTGGAACTCCTGGAGCGCTTGCAGCGGCTTCTCCTGTTGCACCAGGCAATACCCGGCGGATACCGCGGCCCGCGCGGCCCAGATGGACCGCGGGTACTCCATCGTGACGCGGCGGTACCGTTCCAGGGCATCTCCGTCGCGGCGGAACGAGCGCAGCGCCTCGCCCGCGTAGAACCCGGCGGCCGCGACCGCGTCGTTGCCGGGGAACAACCGCGGCACACGCTCGAAGCTGGCGAGCGCCGAATCCAGGTCCGCGGCGGTGCGCCCGCGCGTGATTGCGATGCGGCCGTTCAGGACGTGCGCCATCGGCGCGGAGTCCGTGTCGGGGTAATCCTTCAGGAGCTTGTCGACCGCGCCCTGCGCCGTATCAAGATCGTGCGCGACCTCCAGCTGATACTGGGCGATCTGCAGCAGGGCGTTGTCGGCGACGCTGCTGGCGCCGAACGAGTCGACCACCGCCTGCAGGTCTTTCAGCGCCTCCGTGTACCGGTGGTTCTGCAGGAACGACATCCCGCTGTCGAACTGGCGCCGGGCGAACTCCTCGTTGTTCTGTTGCGCACCTGCCGACACGCCGAGGGCGGCGAGCAGGGCGACGGCAAGACAGGATGACCTCATCGTCATTTGATGGCGGCTACGTAGGTCTGACCGGCGCGCACGGTGGCGTAATGGCTCTTGACCACCTCGCCGGCGCAGGAGATGTCCACGCGGTATTGCCCGGCGGCAATTTCCGGGATGACGAGCGGCGGGTTCCCGAGCTTGCGGTCGCCAATCACCACGTCGCAGGTCTCCTGGGCGCTGCGCACGTCGAGCTTGCCGAGTCCCGGCGCGGTCCAGTCGAACCCGCGGGTCGGCGATCCGTCGACCCGGACGGTCTGCCGCAGGAAGTACTTCGGCGCAGAGACCACGAGCGACTTGCCGGCCGGCGCCTTGAAGTCGTGCGCCGCGCTGGCGGGTGAGAGCACCTTGCCTCCGTCCAGCACCTCGAACGGATAACCGCCGGCCATTGAGACGGGGACCACTGGCGCGGCCACGGGTCTGGGGGCAGCGGCGGGCACGACATCAGCGGCCTTCGGTGCGGCCGACGTATCGGGTGCCGCGGCAGGCGTGGTCGGCGCGGGTGGCGCTGGTGGTACGGCTGGAGACGACGATGGGGTGGTGACGGCAGCTGATGGGGCAGTGGCCGTTTGCGTGGCCGGAGGAGATGACTGCCGAGTGCCGAAGACGAAGTACGCGCCAGCTCCCAACACGACCAGCGCCGCGACCGCTGTCGGGATCACCCACGACGAGCCAGACGATGCAGGCGTCGCTGCGTCTGCCGCCGCTGCCCCGATGGCGTCGCGCGCGGCCTGGGCCACCGCGGTGGACGTGCCCGGCGTCACCGTGGCATCGTCACGGAGCTTCTGCAGATCCTGGTGGATCTGCTTGATCATCTGCGTGTTCGCGTAGCGGGTCTCTTCGAGTTCGGAGGGCATCCCCGCTGGCGGCAGGGACCGTCGGATCAATTGCAGCTCACGCCCGAACGCGTCGGCCTTCGGGAACCGATCGTCCGGATTCTTCGAGAGCGCCTTCATGACCGCGGCGACCAGCTGCGGCGGCAGCCCCTGGACGTACGTCTCGAGCGGTGGCGGGTCATCCTTCAGAATCTTCAGGATGACGGCGGTCGGTGCTTCCGCCTCGAACGGCTTGCGCCCGGTGAGCAGCTCGTACAGCATCACGCCGGTCGAGAAGATGTCCGCGCGGCCGTCGACCGAGTCGCTGCCGCCCACCTGCTCCGGAGACATGTACGACGCGCTGCCGAGGACGTCGCCCTGGCGCGTCAGGTTCGAGCTGGTCAGCTTCGCGATGCCGAAGTCGAGCAGCTTCACCGATCCGTCTTCGAGGATGAAGACGTTATCCGGCTTCACGTCGCGATGGACGACGCCCTGCTCGTGGGCGTAGGCGAGCCCGTCGCACAGCTGCGCGACGATGTTCAGCTTGTCGTCGAGCGAGAGCGGCGGCTCCTCGCGCAACCGCGCGCCGAGCGGCGTGCCGCGCAGGAACTCCATCACGATGTACGGCGTGTTCGATTCCTCGGCGAACTCGAAGATCGTGACGATGTTGCGATGATTCAGCTTGGCCGCGGCCCGCGCCTCGCGGTAGAACCGCGGCCGCATCTGCTCGGTGTCTTCCGTGAAGTCGGTGAGCATCAGCTTGATCGCCACCTCGCGATCGAGCACCGGGTCGAAGCCCCGGTAGAGCACACCCATGCCACCCTTGCCGACCCGCTCCAGAATCTGGTACCGGCCGATCTTCTCTAGCTGCTTCGGAGCGTCCATTACTCGTTTCCGCTGGTTCTGTCTAACGTCAAGGTCACGGTGATCGAACCTCGGGGCCCGCGGCCGACCCGCAAGGTCAGCGCGGCGCCGGGGTCGGCATACGCGCGGCGCACGCCGCGCACGAATACGTCGGTCAGCGAGTCGCCGATCAGCGGCTCGTCGGGGACGCCCAGCAGTTCCGCACACTCCGCGGAGGCCTGCGTGATCGTGAGTTCTGCGTTCGCGACCAGCGTGCACGCGCCCGTATGCGGCAGCACCGGGATGTCCCTGCCCTGATCCGCGATGCCCGCGAGATGCGACAGCGCCGCCGCAAACGTCGAGTCGCCGGGCATGACGGGCAGTTCCTCGGTTTCTGCCATGTCGTCGGCGAGGAGCGTGGCGTCTGCATCGGTGCTGCGGGTCCACGCGTTGATGCCTGACGGGTCCTGGCGGCGCGGCGGTTCCGCCGAGAAGGTCTGGTCCGGCATCGCCGGCATGCCAAGCGTCGTCTGGCGCGGGCTCGTTACGGTGGTCGGTTCCGAGGCCTCGGTCGTCGGCGCCGCGTACGGCGGCTCGAACGCGGCGCGACCGCGTGGGACCGGCGTGAACGTGCGCGGCGCGTGCGACGGCCGGGGCGGTGGAGGCGGTGCGCTCGAGCGCCGGCCTGGCAGCGGCGTCGGCTCCGGCTTCCATCGACCGGGCTTCGGCGTCAGCGACACGGGAGCAGGCGGCGGAGCCGCCTCCGGCCGGAAGCGATCGATGTCCCAGGGCTGTGCTGGCGCGGACGGTGGTACCTGGTGCGCGGCGTCGTCGAGGTATCGCAACTGGAGATGGCCCATCTGCACGAGATCGCCCGAGACGAGCGTGCGCTCACGCGTCTTCTCGCCGTTGACCAGCACGCCATTGCGGCTGTTCAGGTCACGGATCGTCACGCCGTAGGGGGATGCGACGATCTCCGCATGGCGGCGTGAGAGCAAAGGGTCCGGCTCGCTGATGTGACATCCAGGGTCGCGTCCCACGATGACGGTGCCGACCAGCAGGACCTCGCGCTCGGAGCGGCCGTTCCCGACGACGAGCTTCCGGCTCATGACGCACTCCCCGGAGTGACGGCGCGCTGCAGCGCCGCGATCACGTCGGCGCACGTCTGGTACCGAGCATCCGCGTTCTTGGCCAGCGCGGTGCGGAGCACCTGCGCCACTGAGGCCGGCACCGCGCCTTCGGCAATCGTCGGTTCGTCGTGCAGGATGGCGTGCAGCAGCAACGGCAGGTTTGGCGCCTTGAAGGGCGGTTCGCCCGATAGGACGAGTACGCCAACCGCTGCTGCCGAGAAGATGTCCGAACGTTCGTCGACCGGCCGACCCTCCACCTGCTCGGGCGCCATGTATACGGGCGACCCGACGACACGACCGAGGCCGGTCAGCGTGGAGTGGCGCAGGCGAGCGAGCCCGAAATCGAGTAGCTTCACCGCGCCGTTCGGCTGGACGAGGATGTTCCCGGGCTTGATGTCGCGATGCACCACGCCCTGTGCGTGCGCGGCGGCGAGGCCCTGGTAGACCTGCACGAGCAGTTCGATGCGCTGTTCGAGCGGCAGCGCCGGATGCGCACGGAGGTACTCGCCGAGCGGCAGGCCGTCGATCAGCTCCATCGCCATGTACAGCCGACCGTCGACTTCGCCGACGTCGAGGACACGGACGATGTTCGGGTGGGACAGGCGGGCCAGGATGGCGGCTTCACGGCAGAAGCGTTCCCGTGCCTCGGCGTCCTGTTCCATGTCGGGCGCGAGCATCTTGAGCGCGAGGCGTTGGCCGGTTTCCCGGTCCCGCGCCTCGTACACGCACCCAGCCCCGCCGGCGGCGATCGTCGTCGCGATGGCGAATCGACCTACGATCCGGTCGGCGGCGTCCGCCGTGACACGCGCAGCAGTCATGCGGCAGCTCCGCTGACACGGACCAGCAGCGCCGTGACGTTGTCGCGGCTGCCACGCTCGAGCGCGGTGTCCACCATCCGCCGTGTCGCGAGCTTGAGGTCGGTCTGGCCGCCCGCGATTTCGGCCAGCGCTGCGTCATCAACGACCCCGTGCAGTCCGTCGCTGCAGAGCAGGACCAGGTCGCCCGGTTCCAGGTCGTGTTCGGACACGTGCACGTCCACCTGATCGCGCGCGCCGAGCACGTTCGTGAGCACGTTGCGCATCGGGTGTCTGGCGATGTCTGCGGGGTTCAGCCGCGGATCGTGCGCGAGGATCGTGGCGGCCCACGAGTCATCCGCGGTCAGCTGCCGGATGCGCCCCTTGCGAATGAGGTACAGCCGGCTGTCGCCGACGTGCGCGATCGCCATGCGCGTTCCGTTGATCAAGGCGCCGACAATGGTGGTGCCCATGCCGTTGTAGTCGTCGTTGTTCTCGGCCGTCCGGAAGATCCGGCGGTTCGCGAGGTGGACGGCCGTGCGCAGGCGATTGGCGTCGTACGACAGGCTCCGATCGATCCCGTAGGGCCAGGAGAAGTCGGTGTCCGCGGCCGACCGGCGGATGAAGGCGCTGATGGCTTCGATGGCGAGCGCGGATGCGACCTCGCCGGCGTCGTGCCCGCCCATCCCGTCGGCCACACAGAACAGGGACACGTCGAGGTCGGCCACGAACGCATCCTCGTTGGTCTTGCGTACGCGTCCGACATCGGACACGGCACTGGCGTCGAGCAACACACCCTCCGGGCAGGCGGCGGCGCCGGGCGGGTGCCCGGACGCAAGCCGTTCGTCTGGAAAGACTTTTCGGACTATATGAGCGAAAGAATACCCCAACAATACTACTTAGGTAGTACGGCCGGGAGGGCCTGGAGGGCCGGGAGGGCAGGAAGGCTGGGAAGGCAGGGAGGGACTGGATGGGCAGGTGGGGCAGGTGGGGCGGAGGAACGCGGAAACGCCAAAACGCGGGAACGCGAAAACGCGGGCCGGCAAGGGCACGGCGTGCGTGGGTCAGGCCAGGCGGGCGATGAGCTGAGTGCGGGTATCGACGCCGACTTTGTCGAAGATGTGGGTCAGGTGCTTCTTGATCGTGGTCGGCGCCGTGCCGAGCGTCGCCGCGATGTCGCGGTTGCGGTAGCCGAGCAGGACCAGCTCGACCACTTCCGCCTCACGCCGCGAGAGCCGGTAGCGGGAACGGAAGGCGCTGAACGAGGACCCGAGCTCGCGGACGCTGACCGCCACGTCGGTCCCGGCGTGATCCAGCGGCGTCACATGGAGGTGGAACGGCTCACCGCGCTGCCCGGTGAGCAGGCTGATGGTGTTCGCGTGCTCCAGGCGATCGAGGCCGCGGATGTGGTCGCTCAACAGGACCGTCAGCTCGAATCGGTACTTCGATCGGAGCCGCTCACGCAGTTGCTGTGCGGCCCCGTTCGCATAGACGAGCTGATGACGCCTGAATACCAGCACGGCAATCGGCAGCGCGTCGACGATCGCCTCGAACCGCGGCCTGGGCGAGCGGACAACGGCGCGGGCCGTGACGGTCGCCCTGTCGATCTCGGCCGGATCGCGCGACATCAGAAGGACATTCTACAAATCCAGAAATGCAGGAGTGCAGGAATGCAGGAATGCAGGAATGCACAGGGCCACGGAGGCTGAAACGCTGAGTTGCGACACCCACGGAACGCAGGAACGCCAACACGCACAGACGCACGGCGCTCGCACGCGACACGCGCAGGCGTCTGAGCGGCGCGGGCCGGTTAGACGGGGGCGCTGGTGCGGCGCTCGGGGACGCCGAGCTTCCGGAGGATGCTCATCATCGGGCACCAGCCGGTCACGCCAGACTGCGCCAGGTTCAGGCCCACGAAGATCGTGAACCAGAGAAAGCGCGGGTCGACGAACATCCCGAGCAGGACGCTGAGGACGACGAACGTGCCGCCGATGACGTGAATCAGGTTGTCGATGGTCATGCCGGAACTCCTTCGGGGGACACCGCCGGCGCGGTCGCCACGCCGTCATGCCGGTGCGTCAGGTAGTAGGTGATCGGGACGGTCATGCGGGAGAGCAGCAGGGAGGCGACCTCGCCCGCCATGAGCGAGATCGCGAGCCCCTGGAAGATCGGGTCGAACAGGATCACCGCCGACCCAACGATGACGGCCGCGGCGGTGAGCGCCATCGGCCGGAAGCGGACCGCGCCGGCGTCGACAACCGCCTCCTCGATCGGCATGCCGTCCCGCAGGCGCAGCTCGATGAAGTCGACCAGGATGATCGAGTTGCGCACGACGATACCCGCGCCTGCGATGAAGCCGATCATCGAGGTCGCGGTGAAGAACGCCCCGAGGGCGGCGTGCGCCGGCAGGATGCCGACGAGCGAGAACGGGATGGCGAGCATGATCGTCAGCGGGCTCTTGAACGACTGGAACCAGCCGACCACGAGGATGTAAATCAGGACCAGCACCGCGGCAAACGCGATCCCGAGATCCCGGAACACCTCGTACGTGATATGCCATTCGCCGTCCCACTTCATGGCGTACTGCGACGAGTTGAAGGGCTGGTGTGTGTTGTAGATCTCGAGCCCATAGCCTTCCGGCAGGACCACCGACGCCAGGGCCCGGTTCATCGCGAGGATGGCGTAAACAGGGCTCTCGATCTGTCCGGCAACATCGGCGGTCACGTAGGTGACCGGCCGGAGATTCTTGTGGTAGATCGGCTGCGCATCGAGGCCGTCGCGGGCCACCGTCAGCTCGCCGATGGCGGTGTGCCTCGGCCCGACGCGCAGGCTCTGCACCTCGTCGAGCGTGCCCCGCAGCGCGCGCGGCAGTCGCAGCACCACCGGCACCGGCTCGCGCGCCTGCTCCTCATGCAGCAGCCCGGCGACGCTGCCCGCGCCAGCCATCTGCACCACGGAGGCGATCGCGGCCGCCGGCACTCCCGCTGCCATGCTCTTCTCGGTGTCCACGTCGAGGCGCACGCGCCTGCGGGGTGAATCGACGTACCAGTACACGTCGACGACGCCGGTCGTCTTCTCCATCGCGGTCCTGATGGTCTTCGCCAGGTCCAGCCGACGCGCCTCATCGGGACCGTAGACCTCCGCCACGATCGTCTGCAGCACCGGTGGTCCCGGAGGCACTTCCACGACCTGGATGGTGGCGCCGAGCGCGCGCGCGGAGGGCACCAGCCGCTCGCGAATGCGCTTGGCGATGTCGTGGCTCTGCTCCGAGCGTTCTTCCTTGGGCGTCAGCATCACCTGCAGATCCGCGAGGTTCGGATCGCGGCGCAGGAAGTAGTGGCGCACCAGGCCGTTGAAGGTGTAGGGCGAGGATGTGCCCGTGTAGCTCTGCACGCTGGTCACGGCCGAGTCGTTCAATGCATCAGCCGCGAGGGTGTCCGCAGCCGACGCCGTCGTCTCGAGCGGCGTGCCTTCAGGCATGTGGACGACCACCTGCAGCTCGCTCTTGTTGTCGAACGGCAGCATCTTCACGGTGACGAGACCGGTCGGCACCGTCAGGATCGCGAGGACCAGCAGGACGGCGACGCCGAGGAGGAAGGTCCACCGAGCCTTCGGTTCCAGGATCAGCCGGCGCATGACCCGCCGATACGCGGCGGTCACGCGGTCCTCCTCGTGATCGCCATGGCCGTGCCCGCCGCGCGTCAGCAGGCGAAGCGAGGCCCACGGCGTCACGATGAAGGCCACGATCAGCGAGAACACCATCGCAGCTGTGGCGCCGACCGGGATGGGCCGCATGTACGGTCCCATCAGCCCGCCCACGAAGGCCATCGGGAGGATCGCTGCGATGACGGCCAGCGTGGCGAGGATGGTCGGATTGCCGACTTCGTCCACCGCGCGCACCGCCACGGCGGCGGCGTCGACATCGTGGTGGTTGCCGCGCATGTGCCGCACGATGTTCTCCACCACGACGATCGCGTCGTCCACGAGGATGCCAATGGAGAAGATCAGCGCGAAGAGCGTGATCCGGTTCAGCGTGTACCCGTACAGGTAGAAGACGAACAGGGTCAGCGCGAGCGTGACCGGAATCGCGGTGAGCACGACGAGCGATTCGCGGCGGCCCAGCACGAGCCAGATCAGGATCGAGACCGACACGACCGCGAGGAACATGTGCCAGAGCAGCTCGTTGGACTTCTGCTCGGCGGTCTCGCCGTAGTCGCGCGTGACCGCCACATCGAGATCCGAGGGCAGGATGTACCCGCGAGCGGCGTCGACCTTCTCGTGCACGGCCCGGGTCAGCTCGATGGCGTTGACACCCTTGCGTTTTGCGATCGAGATCGTCACCGCCGGCCGCGCCTCGCCGCCGCGGACGTGCTGACGGACGTAGTCGGCCGGCTCGCCGCCGCCGTCCACGACCGTCGCCACATCACCCAGCCACACGGGCGCACCGTGACTCTCGCCGACGACCACGCGGCGGAGGGCATCGATCGATCCGATGAGCGCACCGGCCTCCACTCGCGTCGAGGCGTTACCGGACACCACGCTGCTCCCTTCGAGCCTCACGTTGTTGGCGGCGAGGGCCTGCTGTACGGCCATCGGGTCGAGGCCGCGGGCGGCGAGCGCCGCGGGGTCCAGCTCGACGCTGACCTGCCGGGGCCGACCACCGATGAGCGTCACCTCGGCGATGTCAGGCAGCTCCTTCAAGAGGTCCTGCAGGTGCGCGGCAAGCTGCCGCACCTGGACATCGTCGTAGCCTGGGCCGGAGAGCGTGAGCGCCATCACCGGCACGTTGTCGATCGACCTCGCCTGCACCACGGGTGGTGAAGCGCCGCCAGGCAGCACCTGACGATTCGCGGCGAGCTTCTCGTTCAGGCGGACCAGTGCCTTCTCCTCGTCCTGGCCGACGAGGAACCGGACGATGACCATGGCGCGTCCGGCGCTCGAGGTCGAGTAGATGTACTCGACGCCCGGCACTTCCCACAGCAGCTTCTCGACCGGACGCGTCACCCGCTGCTCGACCTCCGCCGGCGACGCACCTGGCATCTCCACGAAGACGTCGACCATGGGGACGATGATCTGCGGCTCCTCTTCGCGGGGCAGGGCGATGACGGCCCAGACGCCGAGCAGCAGCGAGGCGATCATCAGCAGCGGAGTGAGTTTCGAGTGCGTGAATGCGCTCGCGAGGCGGCCGGCGGCCCCGATACGGAAGGTGCTCATCGCCGCTCTCCCTGGGCCACGCTGGTGGCGGAGTGGACGCGGCGGCCGTCGGCAAGGGCCGGCGGCGGGTTCACGACGAGCGTGTCTCCGTCGGCCACACCGGCCAGCACCTCCAGCCGGTCGCCGGCCGCCTGTCCTGGCGATATCGCGCGCAGACGTGCCACCCCGGCAGTGTCGACCGCGAACACGAAGGAGAGCTGTCCCCGCTGCACGAGCGCCTGCGCCGGGATCGCCAGCGCTCGCCGCGCCGGCCCGGCGAAGGTCACCCGAACGTAACTGCCCGGGCGCACCGTGGCGTCTGCGGGGAGGTCCAGCTTCACGACGAATGCATGCGAGGACGGGTCGACCCTGGCGAGTTCAGCGACGCGCGCGTCGACGTGCCTGGCCTGGCGGTCGGGGGCATCCGAGGTAAGCACCACGTCGGCGCTGTCTCCTATGGCAATCGTCGCGGCACGGGCCTCGTCCACGGTGGCGACCACGCGGAACGCCGAGGTGTCTTCGAGGAGCAACAGCTTCGCGCCCGGCATCACCATCGAGCCGGCGTCCACGGCGCGTTCGCTCACGACGGCATCGAACGGTGCCACGACCTGGGTGTAGGACAGCGAGGTCTCCGCAGCCGTCGTGGCGGCGTGCGCGGCGTCCGTCCCCGAACGTGCGGCAGCGCGGCGAGCCTCGGCGCTGCGCACCTGCGCTTCAGCCGCGCGCAGGGCCGCCGTCGCCTGGTCGAGTTCCTGGGCCGTGGCGGACTTCTTCGCGGCCAGGTCCGCGATCCGGCCGTGGGTCGCCTGCGCGAGCGCAAGCTGCGCGCGGCTGGCGGCGAGGTCCTCGTCGGCAGCCACGGCCGCTTGCTCGGCGGCTGCCGCCGAGGCGTGGCTGCGGTCGCGATTGGCCTGCATCTCGCGCGCGTCGAGTTCAACGAGCAGGGCGCCGCGCCGGACCCGCTCGCCGGCGCGGACACGCACTGCGGCTACCGCGCCCATGACCCGGCTTGCCACGACCGCGGTGTTCCGCGCTTCGACGATCCCGCCGGTTTCGAAGCCGGACGGCACATCGGCCACGGCCACCCGGGCTGTCGTCACGTCGATCGGGGGCAGCTGGCCTGCGGCGGCCGGTTCGGGCGGACGCGAGCAGCTCGCCACGAGCAGGGGGCCGATGAACAGGAGTGCGAAGGAGGTCGATTTCACGGGGATTCAGCCTTGAAGAAAGATCCGGGTGGTATGTCTACGGCGTCCGCCCGAGTGCGCGATTCAGGTGCGCGCGGGCGGTCAGCGCATCGACCAGCGCCGCCGTGCGCTGGGCGTCGGCGTCGAGCAGGGCAGCGGCCGCTCGCAGGACGTCGTTGACCGGCGCGAGGCCGGCCTCGTAGCGATCGCGCACGATCCGCTGGCTCTCGCGCGCCTGCTCAACGGCCGCGCGGCCCACGGCCTGACGTGCCTGCGCCGAGCGCAGCCGCTCCGTCGCGGCGACGACATCCGCGGCGACCTGCTGCCGCGCATCGTCCGCCTCCGCCGACGCACGCGCGACGGCAGCCGCCGCCGCCCGCAGCTGTGCGCGCTCCGCGCCGGCAAGCGCCAGCGACCAGCGGACCTCTCCGCCGACGAGCCACGCCGAGGCGCGATCGGTCAGCCGCGTGCCGGTGATGTCGAGGGCGGCCTGCGCCGCCACCTTCGGCAGGAACGCGGACGCCGCACCGCGCCGCATGGCGTTGGCGGCGTCACGCGCTGCCGCGGCACGCGCCAGCTCGGGGCGACCGGCCTCGGCCTCGGTCAGCAGGTCAGTGAGCGGTGCGAGGGGCGCGTCGGCAGCGGCATCGGGCTCGAGGGCCTCGAATACGCGGTCGATGGGCGCGCCGCTCATGCGGTTGATCTGCGCGCGAGCGACCGCCGCCTGGCCATCCGCCTGGATGACCCGCTGCTCCATGTCCGCCACGTGCACCGCCAGCGCGAGGACGTCGGCCTCGGTCGCAAGGCCCGTGTCGCGACGTCGAGTTGCACGCGCCAAATCCTCGCGCCCGGCATCGAGTGCCCCGCGAGCGGCCCTGCGGAGCGACTGAGCGGAGAGGAGCTGGCCGTACGCATCGCTCACGGCAGCGGCGATGGCCTGCGCGGCTTCACGCACGCCGCTGTCCGCCATGCGCTGCTGCGCCCGCGCGGCGTCAACCGTCGCGCGCCGCGTGCCGCCATCGAACAGGAGCTGCTCGATGGCCGTGGTGGCGTGGAAGGCCCCGAGGGCGTCCGGATGATTCAACTGGTCGATGGCGAAGTTGGTGGCCGCGAAGCGCCGGCTGGCCAGCAGCGTGCTGAAGACGAAGACAGGCTGGTCGCCGCGCTGCCAGCTCTCGGATACCGACACTCGAGGGAAGCGAGCGGCTCGCGCGGCATCGACGTGCGCGGACGTTTCGTCGACGCCTGCCTTCGCGCCTCGAAGGCCCGCGTTGCCCGCCAGCGCCTGCCTGATCACGTCATCGAGCGGAAGGGCGGGCGCGGTCGGCTGTGCGTGCGCACGTGGTGCGCCAGCCATCAGCACCAACGCGAGCAGGAGAGATCGGCGTGTCATTGGCAGACAGATGCAGTGCCGTCCGGGTTGGTGACACCGGTACAATCGACGACGTGGTTGTCACCAATCGCGACGCGGCGCATCAGTCCCGAAGCGACACCGTCCGTGCCGAGTACGCGGGCCTGGTCCGCAAGGCGGCAGCCGGCGATGAGCAGGCGATGGAGCAGTTGCTGATGCGGGCGCAGGAGGTGGCCTATCGCTTCAGCCTGCTGGTCTGCGGGCACCCGGAAGATGCCGAGGACGTGATGCAGGACGCGCTGCTCAACACGTACCGGCACGTCTCGCAGATCAAGGACCCTGATGCGTTTCGCACCTGGCTGTACCAGACGGTCAGGAACGCCTGCCTGATGAAGCGTCGTCGCCGCGTCGACGAGCCGGCGACGATGACGTCGATTGAACAGGGAGGTGTGACGGGCGACGGGGACGCGGCCCCGGTCGACGTGGCCGACGTCAGCAATCGCTCGGCGGACCAGCAGTTGATCGACTCATGGCTTGGCGCGCGCCTGCGACGAGCCCTCGAGGCGCTCCCCGCCGGCTATCGCGTGATCGTCGTCCTGCGCGAGATAGAGGGGCTGTCCACGCGTGAGGTCGCGACCGTCACCGGGCTCTCGGAAGCGAACGTGAAGCAGCGACTGCATCGCGCCCGCATGATGCTGCGACAGTCGCTGGAGGACCTATGAAGAAGGAAATGAGCGCCGAGTGCGCCGCCGTCCTCGGGGGGATTTCCGCTTACCTGGACGGCGAGCTGGAGGCGACGGCCTGCGACGCGATCGAGCAGCACTGCCAGAGCTGCCCGAGTTGCGCGTCGGTCATCGCCGGCCTGCGCGACACGATCGGGCTCTGCCGGGGCGCCGCAATCAACGAGCTGCCTGACGGCGTGAAGGAGAAGGCGCAGGCGAGCATCGCCGCGCTACTCAAGAACAAGGCGCGGTGACGTTCAGCGCCGGCTGGGCTGTCTGCGGCGCAGCGGTCGTCGCGACCCGTGCACCGGGCAGTCGCACCTCGATCGTCGTGCCCTCGGGTGAAGATGAAGCCACCCGGATCGTGCCCGAGAACAGCCTGACCACCTCGCTGGCGATGGCGAGACCAAGGCCGGCCCCGCCCATGCGTCGATTGCGCGAGCGCTCGACACGGTAGAACCGCTCGAACACACGGTCGCGATCCGCATCGGGAATGCCCTGGCCCGTGTCCGACACCCGCAGCACGGTGTGGGCGCTCGTCCAGTCGCCCGTTCCCGCATCCTCCACGTCAGCCGAGATCGTGACCGCACCGCCGGGGCGGTTGTACTGCACCGCGTTTCGGACCAGGTTGTCCAGCACGCGCGTGAAGAGCCCGCGGTCGGCGTAGATGACGGCGCCGTGCATCGACCGCACGTCGACCGTGACGTGGCGCTCGGCCGCGACCGGCGCGACAGCGCCCACGACGTCGTGCGCGAGCGACTCGAGGTCCACCTCGGTGGCGCCGACGACCTGACCCTCCTGCGCGCGCACGAGGATCATCAGCTGCTCGGTCATCTCCGCGAGCTGGCGGATGCGGTCCCGGACGATCAGCAGGCTCTCGCGATACTCGTCGGCGAGGCGCGGCCGCTTCAGCGTGACGTCGATCTCGCCGAGCATCGCGGTCAACGGGCTGCGCAGCTCATGCGATGCATCCGCAGCAAACCGCCGATTCGCCTGCACCGAGCCGTGCAGCCGCTCCAGCATCTCGTTCAGCAGCCGCGTCATCCGCCCGAGCTCATCGTCCACCTCGGGGTGGTCCAGCCTCGCGGAGAAGTCGCCGCGCGCGATCCGGGCCGCGCGCTCGGTGACGTGAGCCACGGGTTGCAGCGCGCGAGTGGCCAGCAGGTACCCCACGAGGCCGGTGAGCACGAGCCCCGCAAGTGACAGGCCGGCGAGCAGCCAGGCGACGCGGTGCAGGGTGGTCACGATCGGCTCCGTGAAGAGTCCCACCGCGACGATATAGGGCTCGCCATCCTTGCGCGTGGTGAGCGCGATGACACGGGCCGGCCGTCCGGCTGCGTCCACGCTGAACACCGGGGCTCGGCCGGCAAACGCCTCCTGCTGCCGGTCTGGACCCACCAGGGCGGGTGCATTGCCGAGCACGGCGGACTGGCTGAGCAGACGACCCGACCGGTCGTAGAGCTGCGCGAACTTGCCGGCGAAGGTGCCGGACACTTCCTCGGCGGGGAACTCGTGGAAATGGACGCCGGTCGCGCCGTCGGTTGCCGAGGCGAGTTCCGTTCCGGCCAGCGTGCGCAGCTGCGCGTCGAGTTCCGCATAGAGGAACGCGCGCGTGCCGGCGTAGACGCCAAGGCACAGCAGCGCCAGGACGCATCCGAACGCGGCGGTCCACCGGACGGTGAGACGGGCGCGGAAGGAGAGCGTGCGCATGGGTGCCTCAGGGATGCTTGAGCATGTAGCCGAGCCCGCGGATCGTCTGGATGAGCGTTCCCGGAATCCCGGCGGCGGTCAGCTTACGACGCAGATAGCCGACGTACACGTCGGCCACGTTCGAAAACGGGTCGTACTCGTTCCCCCACACGTGGTCGGCCAGCTGCGCCCTCGAGACGATCGTTTCGGCGCGGCGCATCAGGAACTCGAGCAGGCGGTACTCGGTCGCACTCAGGTGCAGCTCCTCGCCGTTGCCGCTGACCCGGTGGGCCTCGAGGTCGATCGCGAGCGGGCCGTACGTCAGCGTGGCAGACACGTGGCGCGAGCGTCCGCGCCGCGTCAGCGCCCGAAGCCGCGCCAGCAGCTCATCGAAGGCGAACGGCTTCGTCAGGTAGTCGTCGGCGCCGAGATCGAGGCCATGCACCCGATCCGTCACGCCGTCCCGCGCCGTCAGCATCAGGATGGGCGTGTCGATGCCGTTGTCGCGGAAGCGTCGGCACAGCGCAAACCCGTCCGTGTCGCCCGGCAGCATGACGTCGAGCAGGATCGCGTCGTACTCAGCCGCGGCTACGCACTGCTCGGCGGCGTCGGCATCTTCCGCGAGGTCGACGACGTGATTCTCCTCGCTCAGCCCGCGCACCAGGAACCGGCCGATGGTCGGGTCGTCCTCGACGACGAGAATGTGCACGTCATCCAATTTTACGACTCACGCCGCCGCTCGACACGCCTCTCGATGAGCTCGTAGAGCGTCGGCAGGACGATGAGGGTCAGCAGGGTCGAGGTGACGATCCCCCCGATGACGACCGTGGCGAGCGGACGGCTGATCTCGGCCCCGGCACCGTGCGACAGGGCCATGGGGATGAAGCCGAACATGGCGACCGTCGCGGTCATCAGCACGGGCTTCAACCGGGTAGACGCGCCGGTGAGCACCGCATGCCGGAGGCCGGCGCCCCCTTCCCGCAGGCGGTTCACGGCCGAGACGAGCACGACGCCGTTCAGGACGGCGACGCCAAACAGGGCGATGAACCCGACCGAGGCCGAGAGGTTCAGGTTGAGGTCCCGAAGCCACAGGGCGGCGATGCCGCCGACGAGGGCAAACGGCACGTTCAGGATCACGAGCCCCGCCTGCCGCACCCGCCCGAAGGTAACGAAGAGGAGCAGGAAGATGATGGCCAGCGAGAGCGGGATGACGACCGTCAGCCGCTGCATCGCGCGCTGCTGGTTCTCGAACTGGCCGCCCCACTCGATGTGATACCCGGGTGGCATTTGCACGCGCCGGGCAACCTCCTGCTGCGCCTCGGCCACGAAGCTGCCCATGTCGCGTCCGCGGACGTTGGTCTGGACGACGAGCCGGCGCTCAGCGCTCTCGTGGTTGATCGCCTCGGGGCCCTGGATCTCGCTGACGCGAGCGACGGCTGATACCGGCACCCGCTCACCGGCCGCGCCGGTCAGCAGCAGGTTGGCAATCGCGTCCGAGTCGGTCCGCATCGACGCCGGATACCGCAGGACGACAGGGAAGCGCCGTGCGCCGTCGAGCACCTCGCTCGCTTCCATGCCGCCGACCGCGGTTTCCACCACCTCGCGCACGTCGGACACGTTCAGGCCATAGCGCGCGATCCGTGCGCGGTCGATGTCGAGCTGGATCTGCGTGGCTCCCGAGAGCACCTCGACCTGCAGGTCGGCATTTCCGCGCACCTTGTCGAGCGCCAGCCTCACCTGCTCGCCAAGCCTCTCGAGCACCGTGGCGTCAGGCCCGAACAACTTCACCGCGACGTCCGCCTTCACGCCGGAGACGACCTCGTCGAGCCGCATCGCCATCGGCTGCGTGAAGTTGAACGTCAGGCCCGGGACCTCCTCGAGCGCCGCCGCGAGCGCGTCGATCAGCTGCTCTTTGGTCCGTCCGGAGGTCCACTGCTCGTTGGGATGGAGGATGACGTAGACGTCGCCCTGGTAGATCGACATTGCCTCAGTCGCGACGTCCGGTCGGCCGATCTTGGTGACGACGGTCTTCACTTCGGGGAAGGTCTTCACCACCTTCTCGACCTCGGTCGAGAGCGCAACCGATTCCTGCAGGGACACCGACGGCAGCTTCCTTGTCTCGATCAGGATCGATCCCTCGTCCAGCTTCGGCATGAACTCGGTGCCGAGGAACGGGACAGAGGCGAGCGCCGCGACGACGGCCACGAAGGCGACCGAGAGCGTCCGTCCCTTGTGGTTCATGGCGTCGGCCAGATGCCGGCCGTAGCGATGCCGCAGCGCCGCAAACCAGGCTTCTTCGTGCTCCGCGTGCGGCTTCAGCACGAACGACGCGAAGACCGGCACCGCCGTGAGCGAGAGCAGCAGCGATCCCAGCAGCGCCGAGCAGACGGTGATCGCCATCGGCCGGAACATCTTCCCCTCGAGCCCTTCGAGCGCGAAGATCGGGATGTACACCGCGATGATGATGAGCACGCCGAAGAGGATCGGCCGGGCCACTTCCGTGGCGGCCTCAGTGGCGCGCCGGATCGTCCGGTGATGCGCCGATTCGTCGGGCGGGGCGTGGTCCGGCTCGTGTCCGCGTCGGACGAAGTTCTCGATCATCACGACGGCGCCGTCGACCAGGAGGCCGAAGTCGATGGCGCCAAGTGACATGAGGTTGGCGGACACCCCGAACAGCCGCATCCCGATGAAGCCCACGAGCATCGACAGCGGGATGATGACCGCCGTGATCAGCGCCGCCCGCGCGTTGCGCAGGAAGACGAACAGCACAATGATGACCAGCAGCGAGCCCTCGAGCAGGTTCTTCTTGAGTGTGGCGGACGTGCGGTCAATCACCTCGGTCTGATCGTAGAACGGCGTGAGCGTCAGGCCCTGCGGCAGGGTCTTCGCGATGTTCGCGATGCGGGCCTTCACGCGGTCCGCCACGACCCGGCCGCTCTCGCCCTTGAGCATGATCACCATGCCAGCGACCGTCTCGCCCTTGCCGTCACGGGTCACCGCACCCTGCCGCGGCATCGCCCCGAGTTCCACGGTGGCGACGTCGCCCACCAGCACCGGCACTCCTTCGGCCGAGGCGATCACGATCCGCTTCAGGTCGTCCTCATTCGTGGCGAGCCCGACGCCGCGAACGGTATACCGCTCTGAGCGGTGCTCGATGAAGCCGCCGCTGAACGACGCGTTGTTCGCCTCGATGGCGTTGTAGACCTGGCGCAGGGAGAGGCCGTACCGATCGAGCTGCCGCGGATCGACGACTACGTGGAACTGCTTGGTGAGTCCACCCCAGGAGTTGATCTCGCTGACGCCCGGCACCGACCGGAGACGCGTGCGCAGATCCCAGTCATGGATCGTCTTGCGCTCCATCGGATCCACGCTCTCGCCCTCGATCAGGTACTGGTAGATCTCGCCGAACGCCGTGGCCACGGGTCCGAGCGTCGGGGCGAGTCCGTCCGGAATGCGGCTCCGCGCCTCGAGAAGCCGCTCGTTCACGAGCTGGCGCGCCATGTAGATGGGCACGGCATCCTTGAACACGACCGTGATCATCGAGAGCTCGAACTTCGAGATCGAGCGGACCTCCTCGGTGTTCGGCACCCCCATCAGGGCGGTCTCGATCGGGTACGTGACGCGCTGCTCGACCTCGGTGGACGTCAGGCCGGGCGCCTCCGTGATGACGACCACCTGGTTGTTCGTGAGGTCCGGGAAGGCTTCGACCGGCAGGTCGCGGTAGGCGACGACCCCGGTGAAGATCAGCGCCGCCAGGCACAGCAGCACGAACAGACGCTGCCGCAGCGCCAGCGCGACCATGCGTTCAACGACACCCATGACGCTACTCTCCGCTGTCGGAGGTCTTGAGGAGCTCGGACTTGAGGATGAACGAGCCGGACGTCACCACCCGATCCCCGGCCTGCAGCCCTCGGCGCACTTCGACGAGGCCGTCGCGCGTGGGGCCCGGTTGGACTGGCCGCAGGCGGAACTGGGTGTCAGACTCGGCGACGAACACCGCGGGCTGGTTGTTGATGACCTGCAGCGCGTCCGCCGGCACCACCACGACCGGGCGCCCCTGGGCCTCGCCGATTTCGACGGTCGCGTACATCTCTGGCTTGAGACGGCCCTCGGGATTGGGCACCTCACAGCGCACCGTGATCCGCCGCGTCTTCGGGTTGACCGTTTCGCCGACGTATGTCACGCGCCCGGTGAAGACTTCGGACGGGTAGGCCGCCACGCGGACGTTCACCGGCCGACCGACCTGCGCGCCGCTCACGTGGGCCTCATCGAGTTCCGCCAGCACCCACACCGTCGCCAGATCCGACACGACGAACAGTGCCGTGCCCGGGGTGACCGTGGTGCCCTGCGTGACCAGTCGCTCCAGGACGACACCCGCGAACGGGGCGCGGACCGGAATCTGCTCGCCGCTCTCGCCTGACGGGTCCTCGCCGTTCGTGATCCCGAGGTGCTCGAGTTCCTCTTCGGAACGCCGAACCTCGGTACGTCCCATGTCCAGCGACTCCTCGGCGGAGGCGCGGTTCGCCTCGGCACGCTGCAGCTCCTGCAACGACACCGCTTTCGCCGCATACAGGCGCTCGGCGCGAGCCTGCGCGTCGGTCGCGTACCGCAGCTCCGTCTGCAGCCGCCGCTCGTCGGCCTTGGCCTTGCGGTATCCCGCCCAGGCGTCGTACACGATGTGGCTGTGCATCGTGGCCAGCACCTGCTGTGGGCGGACCCGGTCGCCGACCTGGGCACGAAGGTCGACGACAATGCCCTCGGCCAGTGAGCCGATGCGCGCGGTACGCGCTTCGTTCAGGGCCACGATGCCGGGAGCGTCGATGGCGTCAGCACGCTCGACGGTGCGTGCGTCGGTGACCACGAGCCCGGCCCGCTGGCGCGCGGTGTCGTCGAGCAGCACGACCTCGGCCGAACGAGCCGGTGCGTCGGCGGTTGCCGCTGGGGCTGCCGGTTCCGGCGCCGGTCGACACGCCGCGAGGCCGAGCAGCAGCGGTGCTGCCGCGGTGACGGCGAAGAGACGAGAGGTCGCGTTCACGGAATGTCCTCCTCACCGACCGCGAACCGGGCTTCGATGGCGGCCACATAGGCGTCAGCCGCGAGCGACTGCGCTTCACGGCGAACGTCGGCATAGATGCGCTCGGCGTCGACCAGCTTGAGCACGTCGCTCGCGCCTTCACGGAACATCGCCTGCGCCGCGTTCCTCACGCCTTCGGCGGGCGCGAGGAGATCGCGGTCGACCCGCGCGAGGCTGCCAGACAGGGCGACAGCGGCGTTCAGGGCCGCCTGCGCGTCGGCCACAGCGCGCGCGTGGGCGGCCTGCTGATCGAACACGGCTGCGCGCACGCCAGCGTCGGCGATCGCTCGAGCCTGGGCGTTCTGGTCGAAGAGCGGCACGGCGACGACGACCCCGGCAACGGCCGTGTTCTGCCCCTGGGTACGCTTGTATCCGGCGCTGACGCTCGGGTCGGGCAGGCGACGCAGCCGTTCGAGCGACGCAGAGAGCCGGGCGCGTTCGACCCGCGCCGCAGTGAGTTGAAGGTCCGGCCGCTGATCGACGGCGCGATCGATGGCGTCGACGCCGATGGCCGGCGGCGACACGGGGTTCGGCGATACCAGGGACGTCGGTGCCACGGGCATCGGCGAGCCGATGAGCGCGCTCAGATCCATCAGCGCGCGGTTCAACTCGACCTGGATTCGCGTCATTTCCGTCGCCATGCGAGCCGCTTCGGCTTCGAAGCGAAGCAGGTCCGACTCCGGTGCCAACCCTTCCTCGACGCGTCGCCGCATGGTGGCGACGATCGTGGTGAGGCCGTCACGTTGGGTCTGCAGGATGGCGAGGACGTCGCGCGCGCGCACCGCACGCATGTAGGCCCGCACCGTCTCGAGGGCGAGCTGCCGCTCGACCGTGCGGAGGACCAGGTGCGAGACGTCACGGTCGGCGCCCGCGATATCGCGCCGGACGCCACGCTTGCCACCCAGCTCGAACGGCTGGCTGACCACCGCGAACAGGTCGCGGTCCGGCACGAGCGGGTCGCGAGGCGCGAGGTTCTCGCCGCGCACGTCGATGAGCGGGTTCAGCCGTCGACCAGCGAGGGTGGCGGCGATTTCCGCGCCTTCGGCCGATGCGGCGGCGCCAGCGCGGACCGGCGATTCACGCCGTGCGCGCGCGACGGCCTCCGCCAACGTAAGCGTCTGCGCAGGCGCCTGGACGGGCGGCGCCTGCACGCCGGCCGACACGACCAGCGCCAGCACTGCTGCGAGCATGTCACCAGCCTAGTGCCCGGACATGAGAAGCACATGAGAAGGGCGGCCGCTATGATTGGAGCCCATGCGGATCTCTCGTCGCCTCCGGCTGAGCATCCTGGCCGTGGTCGTCGCCCTCCTGGCGACGGGCCGGATTCTCGAAGTCCGCCGGCTGGCGGTGCCGCTCGCTCGCGACCCGGGCGTCAGCTCGCCGGCGCCTCGTCTGGATGCGGAACGGATGCGGCTCGACCTCGAGACGCTGGCTTCTCCGCGTTTCGGTGGGCGCGCGACGGACACGCCGGGTGGCGGCATGGCCGCCCAGGTGGTCGCATCACGGTTCGCGGACCTTGGGCTCGCCAGCTTCAGTTCAGGCTTCGTGCACCCGTTCTCGTTCGAGCACCGCAGCATCAGGGCGCTGTGGCGTCGGAATCGACCCTTCACGGAGACCTTCTCGGACGCCAGGAACGTGGTGGGGTGGGTGCGGGGCAACGCTGCACCCGACTCGTTCATCGTCGTGTCGGCGCACTTCGATCATCTCGGACGCATCCGCGACGAGATCTACCCAGGTGCCGATGACAATGCGTCGGGGACCTCCGCACTGCTCGCGATCGCGGCGTGGGTGAAGGCGCATCCGCTCGCGCATTCCGTCGTCTTTGCGGCGTTCGACGCCGAGGAGCTCGGGTTGCGCGGGTCGCGCGCGTTCGTGCAGTCGTTGCCATTTCGGCGCGACCAGCTGCGACTGAACGTCAACGTCGACATGATTGGGCGGAGCGATGACGGTCGGCTGTTCGTGTCAGGGGTGCGCTACACGCCCGAACTGCTCGCCCCGCTGGAAGCGGCCGCGAAGACCGCCAGCGTCCCTGTGCACGCCGGCCACGACCGTCCGATGTGGATGACCGGACTGATCGACGACTGGACCGCCGCCTCCGACCACAGCTCATTCCACGACGTCGGCGTGCCGTTCCTCTACTTCGGCGTCGAGGACCATGCCGACATGCACCAGCCGACCGACACGGCCGACCGCATCGATCAGCGGTTCTTCACCGCGGCGGCGGAGATGGTGCTCAGCACGCTCATCGAAGTGGACAAGCGCCTTCAGTAGGAGAGGCGGGCAGGGCAGATCGGGCAGGCGGGACGGCATGCGCCTCGACACCAGTCCAGCCGCTTTGGCGGCCCCGCCAGCCCAACCCGCCCGACCAGCCCTACGCCGCCGCCAGCCCCGCCAGCCTTGCCGGCCCAGCGTGCGCTAGTACCGCTCGCCGTCGTCCTTCGGGGCCATCGGCCAGACCACGGACGGCTCGCCGTTGATGGTGGTGCCGCCAGCCGAGAACATCGAGGCGAACTTCAGGAACTGGTGTGGGAAGTTCAGCGTGGGCTCCGACACCTTGTCGAGCGCGGCCATGTGGTCGGCGGTGAGCGGCACGTCCAGCGCGGCGAGGTTGGCCTCGAGCTGCGTCATCGTGCGTGCGCCGATGATGGTGGAGGTCACACCCGGTCGCTGCTGGACCCAGGCGATGGCCACCGCGGCGGGCGTGACGCCCAGCTCGCCCGCGATCCGCGTCAGCTCGTCAATGATGGTGTAGGTGCGCTCGTTGAGGAACGCGGTGACGCGGTCGCCCCGGTCTGCCTTCATCGTTCCGGCATTCGCGCGCGTGTACTTGCCGGAGAGCGCGCCGCCTCGCAGTGGGGACCAGGGCGTGACGCCGAGCCCGAACTCGCGGGCCATCGGCAGCAGCTCCCCCTCGATGGTCCGCTCGATCAGCGAGTACTCGACCTGCAGGGCGACAAAGGGCGTCCAGCCTTTCCAGTCCGCCAGTACCTGTGCCTGCGCCACCTTCCATGCAGGGGTATCCGACACACCGATGTAGCGGACCTTCCCGGCGCGGACCAGGTCGTCCAGCGCGCGCATGGTCTCGTCGATCGGCGTGTGCCGGTCCCAGGCGTGCATCCAGTAGAGGTCGATGTAGTCGGTCTGCAGGCGACGCAGCGACTGCTCGCAGGAGGCGACAATCGCCTTGCGTGACGTGCCACCGCCGTTCGGATCGCCCAGGTAGAGGTTCGAGAAGAACTTGGTGGCAATGACGATGCGATCGCGCCGGGACCGGTCGTGGGCAATGAAGTCGCCGATGATCCGCTCGGAGTGCCCGCGCGTGTAGCCGTTCGCCGTGTCGATGAAGTTCCCGCCACGCTCCAGGAAGGTCGCGATGATCGCCTCCGAGTCCGCGACCGTCGAGCCCCAGCCCCAGTCCTCGCCGAACGTCATCGCGCCGAGGCAGAAGGGGCTGACGCGCAGGCCAGAGCGGCCGAGGGTGACGTAATGGGTGAGCGGCACGGGAGCCTCCTAGAACCGGTGCGTGTAGAGCACCTTCGATGCGATACGCCGGTCGAGCGTCGTGAACCGTGAGAGCGGGTCATCGAGCCAGTTATGCGTGTAGACCACGTAGACGTCGCTGCCCGGCCGCAGGATCCACCGGAAGCGGGACTGCCAGCCGAGCACCGCGCTGACCGAATCGTACTGGAAGTTGTTGACGAGCGCGATCCAGGGGCTGAACTGCGTCTCGCCGACGAGACGATAGAGCCGCGTCGTGAACGCCCCTTCCTTCAACTCGACCCGGTTCACCTCCGTCGACGCATACACGATCAGCCCCGGCCGCGCGCGAAGTGTCAGGCTGATCGCGGCACTGCGCTTATCGCCGGAGTAGAAGCCACCGGTTTCGAGCGTCGTGCTGAGGGCGATCACCCGTCGGCTGGCGGTCTGGGCGCGGAGCGTGGCGACGGTGTTCTCGTACTCCGCGCCGAGCGGCAGCGTGATGCCGCGGCTCGGCGTGAACGGCGCGTCGAGCCGCTCGCGCCGGTTCGAGACCGTGACGTTGAAGGAGTCCTGTGACTGGAACTGCACGTCGAGCAGCTTCACGTCGATGCCGCGGTACAGCAGGTCGTTCCTGAGGTCCGTCTGCAGGTCGAGCCCGGTGCTGAACGCATAGCGGCGCACGACCTTGCTGCCGCGCGGCCGGGGCCCGTACTCGACGCTTGGCTGGTGGCGGCGATAGCCTCGCCGCGTCACGAAGCCGATCGCCGGGTCGAACTGCGCGTCGACCTGCCGTGAGGCCATCTGGATGTTCCAGAGGTCGTTCGGCATGGCTGCTGTCACACCGAAGGAGTTGCCGCCTCCCGTCGGAGCCGATCCACCCTGCGGCGACGGCGTGTCCGCGTGCAGGAAGTAGCCGGTCGCTTCGAGGTTCTGGTTGCCGCGGAAGCGTGAGGTCGCCAGCCTGAAGTCCAGCCCGGCGGTCTGCCGCGTCGTGCGATCGTCTCCGTGCGGATCGCGCCGCGTGTAGATGCCGCCGATGTACGACTGCGCGAGCATCCGCCGGCGCACGCGGCCGACGGTGAACTCCTCGCCGACGATGCCCTGATCCTCTCCCGTGCGGACGTGCAGGAAGCCGACGTCCTGTCGGCCGAGCTGTCCGGTCAGCTTGCCGCCGTAGTCAATCCGCTGGGGCGTGCCGGCGGGCGTGAGCCCGATCCGTCGCGAGAAGAACGGGTTGACGATGAGGTCCCCGCCGAGCGGACTGCCAAAGGCGAAGTAGGGCGCACCGTCGAGGAAGAAGTCGCGCTTCTCCGGGAAGAACAGCGAGAAACGCGTGAGGTTCACCTGCCGCTGGTCCACCTCGGTCTGCGCGAAGTCGGTGTTGACCGTCAGCACGCTGCGCAAGCCGGACGTCGGACTGTAGAAGACGTCGACACCTGCCTGGGTATTCCGCGCGAACGATGACTGCCCGCGTCCCGGGAACGACTCGCCCATCGCGAGCGCATAGGGTTTCACGTCGAGGCCGAGCCCCTGGCTCACGTTCCGGATCCCTGTGAGCAGGCCCGCATTCGTCATGCGGCGGAGCCCCTGGTTGCGCGCCCACCCCATCCAGATGCTGTCTTCGTTCTTGCGCCTGACCGTCCGCTGGAAGTTGATGCCCCACTGATCGCTGTTCGGATCGAAGTTGAGCGAGCGGAACGGGATTTCGATCTCGATGGACCAGCCGAAATCGCCTCGATGGACCCGCGCGTTCCAGATGCCGTCCCACTGCCGGTTGTCGATGCCGCCGCCCATGAGCGAATCGCCCATCAGGCCGGACGGGTTCATCTCGAAGAAGTAGCCGGACTGCGCATCGAGGAAGGTGTCGATGGTCCACATGAAGCGGTCATCGGACTGCAGGAACTCGTCACGCCGCCGCTGGTACCCGAGCCACTTGTCGGGCTCGGAGTCGAAGCACATGACGCCGAGGTAGAGCGCGTGCCGGTTGTAGACGATCCGGACTTCGGTCGGCTCGGTCGCTGGCGCGCCGTTCGAGGGATCGACCTGGACGAAGTCGCCCGCAGGCACTGCGGTCTCCCAGAGTTCTTCATCGAGCCGCCCATCGAGGACGATCCGTGCGTCGTCGGGCAGCCGGACCGCGGTGACGGATCGCCTGGTGGGCGCGGACGGTTGCGCGTCAACGCAGACGGGGAACAGCCCCGCGCCCGCGAGCGCGAGGAGCATCAGTGCCGGGTGAAGCCGCATCACACGTCCAGATCAGGGAGAAGGCTGCCCCGAAGGCGGCTGCCACGGGGCTGCCGAAGTTCGAGTACAACTGGGAAACGTCGTTGTTTGGTGTCGAAACGAAATCTTAACGCGAAGCGCACCCGCTCATGCACACTCTCGCGGCCGGCACCTCCTACGCGGACCTGATGTTCCAGGGATTGCCGCGCATCATCGCAACAGCGTTCCTCACCTCGACCGACGGCATTGTCGTGATCGATCCCGGTCCCTCGACGTCATTGCCTGCATTGGAGCGGCACCTGGCGGCGCTCGGTGCGCAGGTCGCGGACGTCACCGCCGTGTGGCTCACGCACATCCACCTCGACCACGCTGGCGCAACCGGCACACTGCTCCGCAAGAACCCGCGTCTGTCGGTTGTCGTGCACGAGGTAGGCGCGCCGCACATGGCCGACCCGTCCAGGCTGCTGGCGAGCGCGGGACGTCTGTATGGCGACCAGATGGGTCCGCTGTGGGGCGAGGTGTTGCCGGTGCCGGTCACAGCCATCCGTCCCGTGCGAGGTGGGGAGGTGCTGACGAACGGCGGCCGTCCCTGGCGCGTCGCGTACACCCCGGGGCATGCGTCACATCACGTGTCGTTCTTCTCGCCAGACACGGGCATCGCCTTCGTGGGTGACACCGCGGGCGTGCAGGTGATGCCGGGCGGGTTCGTGTTGCCCCCCACGCCACCGCCGGACATCGACGTGCCGCAGTGGCTCCAGAGCCTGGCGACCATCGAGGCGTGGCGGCCGTCCTCGCTGGTGCTGACCCACTTCGGTCCGACCCACACGGTCGCCAGCCATCTCGCCGAACTGCGGGATCACCTGCAGATGGTGGACCGGTTTGCGCGCGAAGCGATGACGCGCTCCGGTGAGGAGCCAGATCAGGAGGCGTGGTTTACCGATCGGATCCGGATGGAGATGACCCGCCGCATGGGAGAGGCAGACCTGCGGGCCTACCAGGTGGCGGGGCGGTTCGACCTGAATTGGCGTGGGCTGCGGCGGTTCGTCTCGCGAGGCGGGCGTTAGCGGAGGCGGCCGCCCGAGCGGTCGGGCCTACACCGTCGCGACCGGAAGCTCCGCGGGCTCGGCGGCAGCCACGAGTTCGAGATGGGCGTCGCTGTCGAGCTCGATCTCCGGACGCAGGCGGCGCCGCGGGTCGACGAGCAGGCGCAGGGCGATGCCCTGTCGACCGCCGGAGCGGGTCGGCTGGACGATCCGGTAGACGGCGGAGAGCAGGCGACCGTGCCGGATGGCTTCCGGGATACCCGGCATGTGACGGACGTCTCGCTCGAGCTGGAACTGGACGAGGCGAAACTGCGTGATGGCGATCGGGGAAGGGCACTCGACGAAGACCCCGAACTCGCTCACGTCACGGGTCACGACGCTCGCGAATCGGGTGGAGCCGCGCTGGTCTTTCCAAGTCAGGCGGGCCGGCAGCGCGACGGTGAGTCGCTCGGCGGCGCGTCTGTTCGGCATCTGGCGGGACACGGGCTGGGCCCAGGCTGCTCTCACGTATCACTCTCCGGGGTCTGGTCCCATAGCTCGGTGGGACCGACTCGGCGAGTATCAACTTCCAGTCCGAGGCGCCGCGGTGATGCGGATACGGCGTATCCATCGCGGTTAAGATGTTGAGAGCAAAGGTTGTTGCTCTCCTCTGGCCACGCTGCGAGAGGGCTGGCGACCGTCGCCAGAGCGGATACCTGGTATCCATGGTCTCGCGCAACTGGATATCTGGTATCCAATTGCGCGAGCGTGGGGGCAGTTCAGTCCACCATCAGATCGGCTTCGTTGCGGGTATCGAGCCCAAGCCGCTTCAGTTTGAGGTACAAGCCCCGACGCGTGAGGCCGAGCAGGCGCGCGGCCTCGGAGATGTTGCCTGAGGACGACATCAGCGCGTCCTGGATGAGGTCGCGTTCGACCTGCTCGACGGCTGCCGCCAGCGTCTGGCCGGGTGCGCGTTGGAGCCGCGTCGCCGGCGATGGCCCGGCAGCGCCGGTCGAGGCGAGCTCGTTCACTCGCGTTGCGACGATCTCCGGGGAGAGCTGGCTCACGTCGATGGCGCGCCCGGGCGCGCTCATCGCGACGATCCGCTGGATTTCGTTCTTCAATTGGCGGACGTTGCCGGGCCACCAGTACTGCGCGAACACGTCGAGGACATCGGTCCCGAGCGAGACGTCCGGCTTGCTCAGTCGCTCTGCGGCTTCGCGCAGGAACAGGCTGGCCAGATGCGGGATCTCCTCCCGTCGCTCGCGCAACGGCGGCACGTGAATGCGAATGACGCCCAGCCGGTAGTAGAGGTCCTCGCGGAATCGCCCTTCGGTCACGCGCTGCTCGAGGTCGGCATTGGTCGCCGCAATCACGCGGACATCGACCTTGATCGGGCGCGAGTCCCCCACCGGCATGATCTCGGACTGCTCGAGGAACCGGAGCAGTTTCGGCTGCACGTCGAGTGGCAGGTCGCCGATCTCGTCGAGGAAGAGCGTGCCTCCGGCGGCGGAGCGAACCAGCCCGGGCGAGTCCGCCACGGCGCCGGTGAACGCGCCACGTCGATGGCCGAACAACTGGCTGTCAGCGAGGTCCCGCCCGGTTGTCGTGCAGTTATAGGGCAGGAACAGCGCGCCACTGCGGTGCGAGCCCATATGAATGGCGCGTGCCACCAGCTCCTTGCCGGTCCCGCTCTCGCCTGTGATCAGCACGTTGAGGTCGTTGGTCTGCAACCGCTGGATCTGGTCGACCACGCGGCTCATCACCGCACTCGCGCACAGGAAACCCGGAAGCACCGGCTCGAGCGCCCGCTCGCCCGCAGGACTGGCCGGAGCCGACGAACGCTCGCGCGCCGCGGAGAGCGCGAACCCCTGCCGCGCGACAGCGGCGAGCATGCGCAGGCGGCGGATGGTCGGGTAGCCAAAGGTCGTCGACCCAATGACGAGTACGGCGCGAGGCCCTTCCGTGTCGCGCCAGAGGGGCGCCACGAACGCGTTGGGGCGCTTCTCCAGCGTGCCTTCGAGCGCACCCCGCGCATGCTCCAGGGCGGTGTCGCTCTCGCACCCGATGGCCTCCACGATCGTGATCCCGTTCGCCGTGTTGACGAACACCACGGCTGCCATGGCATCACTCGCTTCGAGCAGCGTGGCCGCGGTTTCACGATCCAGCAGTTCGGGGAGCTCTGCCGCCTCCACGATCCGGCGCACCAGCGCATCGTCTGCGTCGGGCTGCGCGATGATGTCCTCGCCAGTGCCGAACCCGCTCAGGAGCCGGCGCGCGGCTTCGGTGTCGAAGAGGTCCCGCGTGGCGCGGAGTTTCTGGAACACCGCTGCCGCCGCATCGAGATGGCGCTGCGCCATCGTCCGTGCGCCGGCATGGGCGAGCAGGCGGCCGATGGCGAGGCGGCTGCGCGCGGCCAGGTAACGCTCCCCGAGCAGGTCGAGCAGCGTGCCACTCTGGGCGTAGTCGTGATAGGCCTCGGGCGCGCGATTCCCCTTCTCGTGCAGCAGGCCACGGATCCGGAGGTACTCGGCCCAGATCGCCGGCGCGGAGCGCGGCGCCAGCTGCTCGGCCACCTGCTTCAGGCGCGCCTCTGCCGCTTCGAGGCGACCGTCCGTCGCCAGCGCTTCCGCCGCAATCAGCGTCGCCTGCAGGGCATCGAACGTCGGCGCGCCAGCCGCGACGGTGTCATCCGCCTGGGCCACCGCCTCATCGAGCGCTCCCTGCCGGAGCGCAAGACGCGCGAGCAGCACACGCACCGACCAGTCGTACCAGTGGCTCGCCTGCTTGCCGTACGCGCCGTAGGACTCCCGCGCACGTTCGAGGCACTGCCGCGAGGCTTCGTAGTCCCCCTGGATCAGGTGGATCTGGGCGAGCGAGTCGTAGACGGCGCCGGCCGTTTCGCGGGACTGAATCGGACTGCGGACGCCGAGCGCGCGATGCAGCGCCTCCTCGGCACGGACCAGGTTTCCGAGCCGGATGCAGATCTGCCCGAGCGTCGCGAGCGCCACGGCCAGGCCATGGCCGGATCCGTGCGCTTCGTGCAGCACCACGCTTCGCTCGGCAAGCGTCAACGCCTGCTCGTACCGATGCTCGAAGGTGAGGACGTTCGCCTGGTTCCCGACGACGCGGGCCAGCACGTCGTCTGCCTGGACCCGCTCGGCGAGGCGCTCGGCCTGCTTGAGGGCCGACATCGCCTCCGTGTAGCGGCCGGCCTGCGCGAGCGAGACGCTCGAGAGGGAGTGGACCAGCGCGAGGTGCCGGCGGTCACCAGCGGCGTGGAGCGCGGATGACGCCTTGGTCAGGTGCTCGCGGACGATCGCGGTGTCGCCGACCTGGCCGTAGCAGCGGGCGAGTTCGAAGTGCGCGAGTCCAATCGCGCGTGCGTCGTGTGCCGACTCGGCGTGCTTCAGCGCCCGCGAGTGCAGCGCGATGGCGCGTGACTGATCGCCGCGCACCGACGCGATGCGGCCGTGCAGGCGCCAGAGGGCCGAGATGCGTGCGGGGGAGACCTGGTCGCGGAACGTATCCGGCGTGCGGCCGAGCACCGCGGCCGCCTCGTCGATCTCGTCCTGGAGCAGCCAGGCTTCGGCGAGCGCGCAGCGGATCGCGAGCTCGTCTCCGCGCGCCAGCGCGGCAGACCGGAGGAGCGGGGCGAGCACCTGGACCGCCTCAGGGCCACGACCCCGTTCGAGTGCTGCTCCCGCGCGCGCAAGGACGGCGTGCAGGGACGGAGATGCCACGAGGTCCGCAGTATACCTTTTCGGCCCGCCGTCTCAGGGATGCCGCCAGCGTCGGCCGCTGCGTTCGATCAGGTGGCAGGCGGCCTCGGGGCCCCACGTTCCAGCCGGGTAGACCGGCAACGACGCGGGCCCGAGTTCATCCCACCGGTCGAGGGCCGGCGTAATCCAGCGCCAGGACGTTTCGACACTGTCGCGGCGCATGAACAGCGTCGCGTCGCCCGCCATCACATCGAGCAGAAGACGCTCGTACGCCTCGGGTGACGCCGTGCCGAACGTGTCGGTGTAGTCGAAGTTCATCTCCACAGGTCGGACCCGCACGTGCGGCCCCGGCACCTTGGACTCGATCGAGAGCGAGAAGCCTTCGTCAGGCTGAATGCGAATCGTGAGCACGTTCGCGTCGAGGCGGCGCGCCTTGTCGGTGTTGAAGAGGATCGGCGGAACATCCTTCAGCTGGATGCTGATCGCGCTCGCCCGCGTGGGCAGCCGCTTGCCCGTGCGCAGGAAGAACGGCACGCCGGCCCAGCGCCAGTTGTCGACGAAGGTCTGCAGCGCGACGAAGGTCTCGGTTGTGGACGCCGGATTGACCCCGTGTTCCTGCCGATAGCCCAGGACCCGTTCGTCCTCCGCGGTACCTGCCGTGTATTGCCCCCGCACCACACAGGAGTCCACCGACGTGTCGTTCAGGGGGCGGAGCGACTGCAGGACTTCGAGCTTCTCGTCACGCACGACGTCCGCGTCCAGGGAATGCGGCGGCTCCATGGCGACCAGCGCGAGCAACTGGAGGAGATGGTTCTGCACCATGTCGCGCAGCGCGCCTGCCTGCTCGTAGTAGCCTGCCCGGGTGCCGACCCCCTCGCGCTCCGCGACCGTGATCTGCACGTGGTCGATGTACTTCTGGTTGAACAGCGGCTCGAACAGGCTGTTCGCGAAGCGCATCACCAGGATGTTCTGCACCGTCTCTTTCCCGAGGTAATGATCGATGCGGAAGATCTGCGGCTCGGCAAACACCTCGGCGATGGCGTCGTTGATAGCCATCGCGCTCTGCAGGTCCTGGCCGATCGGCTTCTCGACGACCAGCCGGGCGAATGGCCCGCTGCCGGGCGGTGTGATGAACCGCGATCGCGCCAGTTGCCGGACAGTTGGGACGAACAGCGTCGGCGGAACCGCCAGGTAGTAGATCCGGTTCCCCTTCAGGCCGCGCGCCTGCTCGACGACATCGAGCTTCGACCCGAGCGGCGCGAGACCGCGCTCGTCGTCGATGTCGGCCGACGCGAAGAACAGCGACGCGGCGAACGCCTCCCACTGCGCGCCGTCAAGGGGGCGACGGGAAAACTGCTCGACCCCTTCACGTGCAAACTGACGATACGCATCGTCGGTGAGCGGCTTGCGCCCCACGCCGACGACGGCCGTGGACGGGGGAAGCAGGCCGTCGACATGCAGGTTGTAGAGTGCCGGCAGCAACTTGCGGTGCGCGAGGTCGCCGGCACCACCGAAGATCACGATGGTGGCCGGCTGCGGGGCAGGCGCACTCGAGCGGGCGTGCGGGTCGATCTCGAGCGGCGTGGTCACTGCGTCGGTCCCGCCGGAGCGGCCGCCTTCACGGCGTGGCCGCCGAACTGGTTCCGCAACGCGGCGAGCAGGCGTTCCGCGAACGGGTTGTCCTCGCGGGAGCGGAACCGCGTGAACAGGGCGGCCGCGAGCGCCGGCATGGGCACGCCCCGCGCGATGGCTTCCTCCAGCGTCCAGCGTCCCTCGCCCGAGTCCTCGACATACGCGTCGAGACCAGCCAGGTGCGGGTCGTCCGCAAGTGCGCGGGCGGTGAGGTCCAGCAGCCACGAACGCACCACGCTGCCGTGTTGCCACAGCGCCGAGATGGCGGGCAGGTCGAGGTCGAAGTTGCTCCGCTCCAGCAGCTCGAAGCCTTCGGCATACGCCTGCATGAGGCCGTACTCGATGGCATTGTGGACCATCTTCACGTAGTGACCGGCGCCTGCCCGACCGACGCGTCGGTAGCCCTGCGGTGGTGCGAGGGTCAGGAAGATCGGTTCGAGGCGCGTGCAGGTTGCCTCGTCGCCACCGACCATCAGACAGTAGCCCTCGGTCAGTCCCCAGATCCCCCCGCTCGTTCCGGCGTCGACATAGCCGATCCCGCGCGTCTGCAGGTCCCGCGCACGCCGCTCGTCGTCTCGAAAGTTGGTATTCCCACCATCGATGATGGTGTCGCCTTCGGAGAGCAGTGATGAGAGGGCCTGGACCGTCGATTCCGTCGGTGGGCCCGCCGGCACCATCACCCACACGGCTCGTGGCGTCGCGAGCCGATCGACAACCGCTTCCAGCGTCTCCACGCCAAAGGCGCCATTCGCGGCCGCCCGCTGGACCGCCTCGGGGCTCCGGTCGAAGGCGACCACCTCGTGCCCACCGCGCACGAGCCGCGTCACCATGTTGAGTCCCATTTTGCCGAGACCGACGAATCCGAGCTGCATCAGGGGGACTCCTTTACAAAGGCTTCAGGCTTCAGGCTTCGGGCTTCAGGCGTCGGGCTCCAGGCTGCGGGGCATGTCGGCTTCCGGCCCGGCTGGACGCTGCGACCGCGGGCCTCAGGCTCCGGGCGGGTCGGCTTCGCCGCTCGCCCGGACGGCGACCACGGGCTCCTGGGTTCAGGAATCCGGGCGCCGCGTCAGCCCTGCAGCAGCGCCTCGAGCGCTGTCTCGAGCAGCGCGGCATCCGGTCGTGGCAGATGCACGTGGAGGGCCCGCCGGCCGGTGGCGTCGAGGGAGTTGAAATCCCCGAGCGCCTGCGCGAGTTCGAGCGTGCCGAAGGAGAACGGCTGGCCCGGAATGTCGACGTCCTGCGCGGGCGTGTCGCTGATGAGCACGAAGACGCCGTTGTTCGCGCCGCCCTTGTGCAGCTGTCCCGTTGAATGCAGGTAGCGCGGGCCGTAGCCGAACATCGTCGCGGCACCCGTGCGGGTGCGCACGCCTGAGCGGAAGCGGTCGAGCGCCGCCGCCAGCGAGGCGTCGGGACCGAGATACGCGAGGATGCCCACATAGTCGCCGCCGCTGACCAGCGATAGCAGCGATTCAGGAGCACCGCTGCCGAGCGCGGCCCGTGCGGCGCGGCTCAGCGTGAGCGTGACGCCGTTGGCGAGCGTCCGGTCCGGGGCGGCGACCGGCAGCCGGCCTTCCGCCTTGTGCGTTGCCAACAGCGAGTTCGTCGCGTCCTTGGCCGTCTGCACGTTCGGCTCGTCGAAGGGATTCACGCCGAGGATCACGCCAGCCACCGCCGTGGCAATTTCCCACCGCATGAACTCCGCGCCGAGCGACGCCGGCGCCGGGAAGTCCAGCGTGAGCGTCGGGGCGCCGGTGAGCGCGGCAAATGCCGTGTCGCGCGCCGCTTCGTCCGGAGCATTGAACGGCCGGAGTCGTACGAACGCGCGGTCGCTCCCGTAGCTTCCCGGAGCACCGAGCGCTTCGCCCGCGATCGGCACGACGCCAACGCCCTGCTTGCCGGTGCTCTCGGCGACGAGCTGCTCGACCCACAAGCCAAAGGCCTCGAGCGATGGCGGCACGACAAGCGTGAGCTTGTCGCGACCGGCCTTCGCGCCGGCGCCCATGAGCAGCCCGAGCCCCACGGCCGGATTGTTGATGGGATCGGCCGCCGACGCCTCCGCTTCGTCGAGCATCGCCAGCCCTTCGCGCACGAGGCTCGCCACGTCCTGGCCCATCAGCGCCGTGGGGACGAGCCCGAAGAAGGAAAGTGCCGAGAACCGACCGCCGATATCTGCCGGGTTGATGAACGTCTCCCGGAATCCTTCCGCCTTGGCGCGGGTCGCCAGTGCGGTCCCTGGGTCCGTGATCGCCACGAAGTGATCGGCCCAGCGGGCCACGCCGGCGTCCTGCAGCACGCGAATGAAATGCGCCGCCAGCGAATTGGGCTCGATCGTCGTGCCCGACTTGCTCGCCAGCAGGTACAGCGTCGTGTGAGGGTTGGTGCGGATCGCCAGCACCGCGGCGGGATCGGTGCTGTCGAGCATGTGCAGCCGGGGCGATCCATCGGCGATCCCGAGCACTGCCCGCATCACCTCCGGTGCCAGGCTCGAGCCGCCCATGCCCAGGAGCACGACGTCCGTGAAGCCGTCGCGGCGCACCTGCGCGGCGAACGTCGTGAGCCGATCGACCTCGCTCGCCATGAGCGCGGGGGACGACAGCCAGCCGAGCCGGTTGGCGATCTTCGCCTGCACAGCAGGGTCGGCCGTCCAGGTCGACGCGTCTTTTCTGAACAGCCCCTCGGCGGCGCGGGAGGCGACGGACGCCTCGGCGGCGAGTGCGTCTGCGAGCGGGCCAGCAACGAGACGGAATCCGGAGCGATAGGCGGTCGACGGCATGACGGTAGAATACTGTAATGGCCCGCGGCTTCGAGAGTAAGGATGTCGAGTTCCAGCAGGCCGAGCGGGAACGGGCGCGCGAGGTTCCGCGTGCGGACCCGACACCTCAGGCGCGCGCGGCGGACAGCCGACGGGCAATGCTCGAACTGTCGCTGGCCCGCATGCGCGGCGACCTCGAGAAAGCGCAGGTGGCCGCGCACCGCACGATGATCGAGCGGGCGATTGCAACCCTCGAGGCGGAACTCGCGTCTCTCAAGTGACCCTCATGACACACGTGCGTGCCTTCCTCGCCGCGGCGCTGACCCTTGGTGGCCTGAGCCTGGCGTGCGGCGGCGGAGCACCGGCTCCAGCGCGGACAGCCGCCCCGCCTGCCGCCATCGAGACCCGCACGGCTTCCGAGCCCGCCAACGATCGTCGTCCCCGTGTGGTGTTCCTGGGCGACAGCCTGACGGCCGGCCTCGGCCTGGCGCAGGACGAGGCGTACCCGTCTCTGATCCAGAAGAAGATCGACGCTGCGGGTCTCCACTACCTCGTCGTGAACGCGGGCGTATCCGGGGACACCTCTGCGGGAGGCCTGAGCCGCGTCGACTGGGCGCTCGAGGGCGACGTGAAGGTCCTCGTCATCGCGCTGGGGGGCAACGACGGGCTGCGGGGGCTGCCGGCTCCCGAACTGAAGAAGAACCTCGCGTCCATCATCGAGCGCGCGCAGGCCAGGACGATCACCGTGATTCTCGCCGGCATGGAAGCGCCCCCCAATTTCGGACAGGACTACATCGTCTCGTTTCACCAGGTCTACCCGGACCTGGCGAAGCAGTACGGCATCCCGCTCATTCCGTTCCTGCTGCAGGGCGTGGCAGGCGAAGAGGGGTTGAACCAGCGCGACGGAATCCATCCCACGGCCGAGGGTGCGCGCACGGTCGCCGACAATGTCTGGACAGTGCTGCGCCCAACGCTGAAGGGAACATGATCGAGCTCCGCGCCGTTTCGAAGACCGTCCAGAGCGGGGCCGAGCCGCTCACCATCCTCCATCCCCTCACCACGACGATTCCCGACGGGCAGTTCGTGGCCATCGTGGGCCCCTCGGGCAGCGGCAAGTCGACGCTGCTGGGTCTGCTCGCCGGGCTCGACGCGCCGACCTCCGGGTCGGTCGTGATCGACGGCGTCGACATCACCGCCCTCGGCGAGGACGACCTCGCGAAGCTGCGCGGTGAGAAGATCGGCTTCGTGTTCCAGTTCTTCCACCTGATTCCATCGCTCACCGCCTACGAGAACGTGGCCGTCCCGATGGAAATTCGCGGCACACCGAACCCCGGCGCACGCGCGCGGGCGCTGCTCGACGAGGTCGGCTTGACCGGCCGCGCGCATCACTACCCGTCGCAGCTCTCGGGTGGTGAACAGCAGCGCGTGGCGCTCGCACGGGCCCTCGCCAACGACCCGCCTATCCTGCTGGCCGACGAACCGACCGGCAACCTCGATACGAAGAACGGCCGCCACATCATGGACCTGCTCCGCACGATCCACCAGGAGCGGAACACGACACTGATCCTCGTCACCCACGACCAGGAACTCGCGGCGATGGCCGACGTGCGCATCGCGCTGCGCGACGGCAGGGTCGTCTGATGTTCGTCCTGCGCATGGTCTGGCGCGAGACGCGCGCCTCATGGCGGCGTCTCCTCTTCTTCTTCATCTGCATCGCCGTGGGCGTCGCGGCCATCGTGGCGCTCCGCTCCGTGATCCAGAGCGTGCGGGCGGTGTTCGGCACCGAGGCGAAGTCCCTGATCGCGGCCGATGTGCTGATTTCCACCAATCGCGCGTGGACACCAGAGGCCCGCGCGACCATCGATCGCCGCCTGCGCGAGTTCGGTGCGATCCAGTCGACCGAGTCGGTCGAGACCCCGACGATGATCCGGCCGGCGGAGGAGGGGAGGACGGTGGCGCGGATGTCGGAGCTACGCGCCGTCCAGCCGGGCTTCCCGCTATATGGCACGTTGACCCTGCAGGGTGGGCAGGCCTACTCCCACGCCCTGCTGAAGAACCGCGGCGTGCTGGTCCGCCCTGAGTTGCTGACGGCACTCGACGTCAAGGTCGGCGACGCGATCATGATCGGCAAGGTCCCGTTCACGATTCGCGGCGTCATCCAGGACGAGCCGGGCCGACGCGTGGGGGACTTCAGCCTCGGGCCGCGCGTGCTGATCGACTACGCCGACCTTCCCGACACGGGCCTGCTCACGTTCGGCAGCCGCGCCCGCAACGTCATCCTGGTCAAGCTGGCCGACGCGCAGGTCGACCCGCTGGTGACGACCCTCCGCGGCGATTTCAAGGAGGAGTTCGTCAGCGCCCGTTCGTACCGCGCGCAGGACGACGAGATCGGGCGGGACTTCGATCGGGCCGAGAACTACCTGAGCATGGTGGGGCTCATCATCGTGATCCTCGGCGGGATTGCGGTCTCGAGCGTCACGCGCGTCTTCGTGCTCCAGAAGATGCACAGCATCGCCGTGCTGAAATGCACGGGCGCGACCAGCGGCCAGATCATGGCGATCTACATGCTGCAGGTGATGGTGCTCGGTCTCGCCGGCAGCCTGCTCGGCGTGGGGCTCGCGCGGGCGGCGGTCGCGGCCATTCCGTACTACGTCAATACGTCGACCTCCGCCACCGCGACCTCGCTCCTCTCGGAGGTGCACTACGGTGTGACGTGGAGCGCCGCGCTCCAGGGCATCGGCATCGGCGTGCTCGTGTCGCTCCTGTTCTCCGTGGTCCCGCTGCTGCGGGTCCGGATGGTCAAGCCGTCGCTGCTGCTGCGCGACGAGAGTGCCTCGGCCGCGGGAACGGACTGGGTGCGCATCGGCGCGTTCGTCGCCGTGAGCGCGGGCCTGGTGGCGGTCACGGCATGGCAGGCGGCCTCCCTGAAAGTCGGCCTTGTGGTCTGCGCCGGTTTCAGCGTCCTCGCGCTGGTGCTGATGCTTGCGGGTCGATTGCTGGTCCAGTTCGTCTCGCCACTGGCGAACGCTCCATCCTTTCCGCTGCGCCACGCGGTCCTCCATCTCTCGCGCCCCGGCAACCAGACCCGCGTCATCCTCCTCGCCGTCGGCCTCGGTGCCTTCTTCATCGTCGGCGTCCGCGCGCTGCAGTCGAGCCTGCTCGAGGAGTTCTCGACCGAAATGGCGGCCGATGCGCCTGACATGTTCCTGATGGACGTGCAGCGGGGACAGACCGACGACCTCTCGGCGTTCCTGAAGGATCCCGCTCACGGGGCCGGTCAGTTCCGGCTCATTCCGGTGCTGCGCGCGCGGGTGACCGGCGTCGCCGGCCGGGAGACGACCCTCGAGTCGTTCGAGGACGTCCGGGCCCGTGGGTCACTCGCGCGCGAGTACACCGTTACGTACCGTCCGACGCTGGAGTCGAACGAGAAGGTGATCGCCGGCCGCTTCTGGGATTCGCCGTCCGCGGAACCGGAGGTCTCGATCGAGCAGGGGATCAACGAGCGGTTCCAGATCAACGTGGGCGACACGGTGCGGTTCGACATCCTCGGCCGCAGGATCGAGGCGAAGGTGACGAGCATCCGCCGCGTCGACTGGAAGGACTCGCGGAACGGCGGCTTCATGTTCGTCTTCCGTCCGGGCGTGCTCGATAACGCTCCGCAGACCTTCATCTCACCGCTGCGCGGCCCGGTCGGCACCACGGCGCGCGCGACATTCCAGGCGGACCTGGTCCGCCGGTTCCCGAATGTATCGGTGATTGACTTCCACGAGATCCTCGCGACCATCCAGGACGTGATGTCGAAGGTCACGCTCGCGATATCGGTGGTCGGCGGGCTGGTGCTGTTCAGCGGCGCGCTGATTCTCGTCGGCGCGGTCGCGATGACCAAGTTCCAGCGGGTGTACGAAGCGGCGGTGTTCAAGACGCTCGGGGCAAACACGCGGACGATCGCCCGCATGCTGCTGTTCGAGTACGGCGTGCTGGGGCTGCTCTCCGGCGCGGTCGGCTCGCTCGGCGCGATTGCGCTGTCGTGGGGTGTCAGCCGGTATGCGCTCGACATCCCCTGGCGCCTGTTCTGGGTCGAACACGTCGGGGGCGTCGTCGCCACCGCCTGCCTGGTCGCGGCAATCGGCGTGCTCTCCAGCCTCGACGTCCTCAGGAACAAGCCGCTGCTCACCCTGCGGGCCGAATAGGTGTCGGCCGTCGCCGTTCGCCTGACCCCGGTGTTATGATTGCGGTTTACGAAGCCCCCGTTGGGCGACCCATGGTGCAGGAGTCCTGGAGACGATGGACGTGCAGGTGTACAAGGACGCGCTCCTGAAGAAGCGGACCGAGATACTGGGCACCGGCGGAATCAAGCCGCTGCAGGCTTCGATGGAGAACAACACTCGGCAGGGCGACATGGCCGACCAGGCCACGGGCAACAACGAAGTGCACATCGCCCTGAAGCTCAAACAGACCGACGCGAAGATTCTGCAGGCGATTGAAGAAGCGCTGACGCGGATCGACAAGGGCACCTACGGCATCTGCCGCGATTGCGGTGAGCCGATTGCCCCGGCCCGCCTCAACGCCATCCCGTGGACGCGCGTCTGCATCACGTGCAAGGAGAAGCAGAAGTCGTGACGGACCTGGTTCCGCTGCTGCAGGAGTTCTACCGCGAGAAGCTGGGCATGGTGCTGCGGCACCAGGCGGCCGCGACGCACGTCAGCCAGTACGACCACAACAACACGTACCAGTACATCATCAACCGCGAGGACACCCAGCTCTCGTGGGTTGGACGTGCGATCGTCGACCTTGGCGGTGAGCTGCCGCCGAACCAGACGGAGCCGCAACGATCGGCGTCCGGGAAGGGTGATGCCGCGGCGAACGCCCTCTACCAGGAGGACGCCCGTGACGCGGCGTCGTTCGTGGAGCGCTGGAAGCCGCGGGTCGAGGCGATGACCAACGTGCGCCACCGCAACATGCTGCGGGTCATCCTCGGGGAGACGCTCGAGGCGCAGCGGTTCTTCGAGCAGGCCCTCGCCGGCCGCACGGACCTCCTGGGCAGGCGGACGGAAGGGGTCGGCAAGCTCGAAGGGCACGTCCTCTCGACCCGCTGGATTGAGTAACGCGACGCCCGTCGCGATCGCCCTGGGATCAAACCTCGGTGATCGCGACGCGCACCTCGACCTCGCCGTCACCCGCCTCTCCGAGATCCTCAACGACCTTCACGTATCCTCGCGCATCGACACGGCCCCCGTGGACGTGGTCGGCGACCAGCCGCGCTATCTCAACGCGGCCGTCGTGGGCCGGACCACGCTCGCGCCGCTCGACCTGCTGCTCGCGCTGCAGGCGATCGAACGGGAGCAGGGACGTGAGCGACCGTACGTGAACGCGCCCCGCACGCTGGATCTCGATCTCATTCTGTATGGCGACCGCGTGGTGGCCGAGGAGCAGGTGGTGGTGCCGCATCCGCGGTTCCGGGAGCGGCAGTTCGTCCTCGCGCCGCTCGCCGAGATCGCGCCGGACCTGCGTGACCCGGTGACCGGGCTCACGGTCGCGGAACTGCTCGCGCGACTCACGGCGGGCTGAAGCCCGCCGTCTACGTCCGGCAAGGGCTCAGACGCCCGCCGTCTACGTCCGGCAAGGGCTCAGACGCCCGCCGTCTACGTCCGGCAAGGGCACAGACGCCCGCCGTCTACGTCCGGCAACGTCACTGAAGCCCGTCGTCTACGTCCTGCAAACCTCACTGACGCCCGTCGCCTACGCCCGGCAACGGTATGCCGACGGCACGTCACGCTGCGGTGGCACTCGCAGCGTCACGCGTTGGCGTGACGTCAACGCGCCGAGCGTCCGCAGCCCCGCGCGTCGTCAGCGCTCCGCGGTCGCAGCGAGGTCGATGAGCGCCTGTCCTGTCAGGCGTTGCACCGTCCACTCGTCCATCGGCGTCGCGCCAATCGCCCGGTAGACGCGCAGTGCCTGCTCGTTCCAGTCCAGCACGGCCCACTCCATCCGCCCGCACCCCCGGTCCACCGCGATCCGTGCCAGATGCGCGAGGAGCCGGCGTCCGAGGCCTTGCTTCCTGAACGGCGGGCGTACGAACAGGTCCTCGAGGTAGAGCCCGGGCTTCCCGAGGAACGTCGAGAAGTTGAAGAAGTACAGCGCCAACCCCGCCGGATCACCTGATTCCGTGCGCGCAATCACGGCGTGCGCAACGGCGCCCGGACCGAACAGCGACTCGTGCAGCAGCGGCTCGGTGGCTGTGACTTCATGCGCAAGCCGCTCGTACTCGGCCAGTTCACGGATGAAATCGAGGATCAGCGGCACATCCTGGGGTGTGGCGGGGGTGATGCGGAACGGAGAAGACACTGAGAGATCGTAGGGGAAGTTTGACGTGAGACGGTAGAAGTCAGAATTCGGACAGACGCTCCACCACGGAGAACCCGGGGCTACACGGATCCCAATAGATCTCGGTGACCTTCGTGTACTTCGCGTGGCGTGCTGCGGTTGTGACACGAACGCTCAGTTCTGGCGTCGGAACACCTAGGCTCTCTGCTCATGCTCCCGCAGCACGCCGACTTCGCCGCGGCGGGTGCGCGAGGCGAGGTACTGCCGTGCGCCCTCGATGTAGACGTAGTACACCGGCGTGATGTACAGCGTGAGCAGTTGTGACACGAGGAGCCCGCCGACGACCGCGAGACCCAGCGGTCGCCTCGCCTCGGCACCGGCGCCCCATCCGAGCGCAATCGGCAGCGTCCCGACCAGGGCCGCCATCGTCGTCATCATGATCGGCCGGAAGCGGACCAGACACGCCTCGTGAATCGCCGCCGTCGGGGACACGCCACGCGTTCGCTGGGCCTCCACCGCGAAGTCGACCATCATGATGCCGTTCTTCTTCACCAAACCGACGAGCATGATGATGCCGACGAATGCATAGAGGCTCAGGTCGGTCCTGAAGATCATGAGCGTGAGCAGTGCGCCGAAACCGGCGGCCGGCAGTCCGGAAAGGATCGTCAGCGGATGCGTGAAGCTCTCATAAAGCACACCAAGGACGATGTAGATGACGACGATGGCCATGAGGAGGATCAGGCCGAGCCCCTGCAATGAATCCTGGAAGGCCTGCGCCGTGCCCTGGAACCGCGTGGCTACGGTCGATGGGAGCACCTGCGCCGCTGTCGCCTGCACTGCGGTGACTGCGTCGCCAAGCGCCACTCCAGGCTTGAGGTTGAACGAGATGGTCACCGACGGGAGCTGGCCCGTGTGGCTGACCGCCAGCGGACCCGCATCGGTCGAGACACTGGCGACCGTCGAGAGCGGGATGAGGCGCCCGGCGTTCGATCGCACGTAGAGCAGGTCGAGCGAGGTCGGATCGCGTTGGAACTCCGGTGCCACCTGGAGGACAACCTGGTATTCGTTGTTCGGCGCGAAGATCTGCGTCACCTGCCGATTGCCGTACGCGTTGTACAGCGCGTTCTCGACCTGATTGACCGTGAGGCCGAGCGTGGCGATCTTGTCGCGGTCCATCGAGACCTTGATCTGCGGATTCCGCAACTGCAGGTCGCTGCTGACGTCTTCCAGGCCCGGCAACGATCGCATGCGCGCCTCGAGCTTCGAGGCAGCGTCGTACAGCTCCGTCGTGTCCGTATCCTGCAGCGTGAACTGATAGAGGCTGCGCGCACCCTGCGACCCGCCGAGGTTGATCGAGGGCGGGTTGGACAGGAATACGCGGATGCCGGGAATCTGCGAGAGCTTCGGCCGCAGGCGCGCGATGATCTCGTCGACCGACTCCGCGCGCTCATCGCGCGGCTTGAGGTCGGCGTTCATGCGCCCCGTGTTCACGCTGCCGCTGCTGCCGCCGGGGCCCTGACCGATGACGCTGGTGAACCCTGCAACCGTCGGCTCGTGCTGCAGAACCGCCGCGGCCGCGAGCTGGTGCTTCACCATGTCCTGGAAGCTGATCCCCTGCACCGCCTCGATGCTGACACCAAAGCGCCCCTGGTCTTCGCTCGGAAGGAACCCCTTCGGCACCCGCATGTACAGCAGCACCGTCCCGCCGAGCAGCACGATCGAGATGGTCATCGTGATGGCCCGATACCGCAGGGCCGCCGCAAGCGTCCGATCGTAGGCGTGCAAGGCGGCGTCGAACATTCGCTCGATCGCGTTGTAGAGGCGCCCGTGACGCTGGTCGTGCGGGGGCTTCAGGAACCGGCTGCAGAGCATCGGCGTGAGGCTGATCGACACGAAGCCCGAGACGAGGATCGCGACGCCGATGGTCACCGCGAACTCATGCAGCAGGCGGCCGACGATGCCACCCATGAAGAGGACCGGAATGAAGACTGCCGTGAGCGACACGGTCATCGCGACGATGGTGAAGGCAATCTCCCGTGAGCCGTCGAGCGCCGCCGCCATCGGGCTCTTGCCCATCTCCATGTGCCGGACGATGTTCTCCAGCATCACGATCGCATCGTCCACGACGAAGCCGACCGAGAGCGTCAGCGCCATCAGGGAGAGGTTGTCGAGGCTGTAGCCGAGCAGGTACATCGCCGCGAACGTCGCCACGATCGAGCCGGGCAGGGCCAGGGACGGGATGATCGTGGCCGAGACGTTCCGCAGGAACAGGAAGATCACGAGCACGACCAGCGCGACGGTCGAGAGCAGGGTCAGCTTCACGTCGCGCACCGACTCGCGGATGGGGCCGGCGCGGTCGCTCCGCACATCCAGCGTAATCGCCGCTGGCAACTGCGCCTGGAAGGTGGGGAGCAGTGCCCGCACCGCGTCGACCACCTCGACGACGTTCGTGCCTGGCTGCTTCTGGATGGCCAGGAACATCGCCCTGTCTCCGTTGAACCAGGCCGCGCTCTTGTCGTTCTCCACGCCGTCGTAGACGTGAGCGATCTCATCGAGACGAACCGGGTTGCCATTCCGGTAGGTCACGATCGTCGGGCCGTAGGCGTCGGCGTGCAGCAGCTTGCCGTTCGCGAGGACGGTGAAGGTCCGGTCCTGGCCGAACATCGTCCCGGTCGGCAGGTTGGCATTGGCGTTCTGGATGGAGGCGGCGACCTCGTCCATCCCGATGCCGTACGACGCGAGTTGCCGCGGGTCGACGTCGACACGTACCGCGTAGCGCGCGGCGCCGAAGACCTGCACCTGCGCCACGCCGCTTACCATCGAAATGCGCTGCGCCATCGTCGTCTCGGCGTACTCGTTGACCGTGGACAGCGGCAGCGTGGACGAGCGGAGCACCAGGAACAGCACGGGCTGATCGCCCGGGTTCACCTTCTGGTACGAGGGAGGCGCCGGCATCTGTGGTGGCAGCTGCCGTACGGTCTTCGCGATCATCGCCTGCACGTCCTGGGCGGCGGCGTCGATGTTCCGGCTCAGGTCGAACTGCAGCGTGATGTTGGTGCTGCCCTGGCTGCTCGTCGAGTTGATCGACTGGAGCCCCGCGATCGTGGCGAACTGCTTCTCGAGTGGCAGCGCCACCGACGAGGCCACCGTCTCAGGGCTTGCTCCCGGCAGCGACGCGCTGACCTGAATGGTGGGGAAGTCCACGCTCGGCAGATCCGAGACGGGCAACTGCCGATAGGCGAGCGTCCCGAAGACGAGAAGCCCCGCCATCAGCAGGATCGTCGTGACCGGTCGGGTGATGAAGAAGGACGACGGGTTCATGCGCCTGCTCCCGCCGCCGCTGCGTCCCTGATGGACACGTGCGTGCCAGGCACGAGCCTGAGCTGCCCGTCGGTCACGACGGTTTCGCCCGCGTGAAGTCCCTTGGTGACGACCGTGAGGTCGCCGACGATGCGTCCGGTCTCGACGGTGCGCATCTCGACGGAGCGATCGTCCTTCACGACGAACACGTAGTTGCCGTTCTGGCCGACCTGCACGGCCACCGAGGGCACGACGATCGTGTCCGGATCGTTGGTCAGCGTCATCACCACGTTGACGAACTGGCCGGGCCACAGCCGGCGGTCTGCGTTGGCAAACGAGCCCTTGACGCGGATCGTGCCGGTCGTCGGGTCAACCGCGTTGTCGACGAAGGTGATGCGGCCTTCGGAGGGACCCTCGCCGTCTCCGGGCGCCTCGGCGTCCACGCGCACACCGCTTTTCGCGAGGTACTGCTGCAGCACCGGAAGCTGGGCTTCGGGTACGGCGAAGCTCACGTTCACCGGCGTGATCTGGTTGATCACCACGAGCGGCGTCGTGTCGTTTGCACGAACGAGGTTGCCCGGGTGCACCATCAACGCCCCCGTGCGGCCGGCAATCGGTGACGTGATGCTCGCGTATTGGAGCTGCACGCGTGCGTTCTCCACGGCGGCACGATCGGCGGCAACCGTCGCGTTGAGGGCATTCACGCTGGTCGCGGCCGTGTCGGCCTGCTCGCGCGTCGCGATGCCTCGCTCGGTGAGCTCGGCCACGCGCTTCGCCTGCGCGTCGGCATTCGCGGCCTGGGCCGTGTCGCGTTGCAGGTTCGCTTCGGCCTGCTTGAGAGCCGCCTCCAAGGGCCGTGGGTCCAGCGAGAAAAGCAGTTGCCCGGCGCGCACGTCCTCGCCTTCCTTGAACGTGACGGCTGTCAGTTCACCGGTGACCTGCGCGCGTATGGAAACGGTGGATGAGGGCTCGACAGTGCCGATGACCCGAAGTTCGAGAGGGACCGCACGCTGATCGGCGTGCGCGACGGTCACGGGAACGGCCTGGGCTGGGCTTGAAGCACGGCCGTTGCTGGCCGGGGAAGGACTGGCGCTTTCGGAGGCGCCGCCTGCGGAACAGGCGGTGGTGAAGGCGAGGGCGAGGGCGAGGAGGAAGGCGTGTCGGCGGTCTACATGATGTGCGTGCATCTCCCGGGTCCTGGATATGAATGTGGGCTCATGCGACAGTCTCCTGAGGAAGTGCCGCGAGTTCGTCCTCGGCGTTCCGGCGCTCGAGCACCGGCCTGTCCGTCACGATCTGGCCGTCACGGCACGTGATGATGCGGGTGCCGCATTCCGAGATGTCCTGCTCGTGGGTGATGACGAGTACGGTGATCCCGCGCTCGCGATTCAACCGCTGGAAGATCCCCATCACCTCGATGCTCGTCCGCGTATCGAGGTTGCCGGTCGGTTCGTCCGCCAGCAGGATCGACGGGCGTGTGATCAGCGCGCGCGCGATCGCGACCCGCTGCTGCTGTCCACCCGAGAGCTGGTTGGGATGGTGGTCGAATCGCTGCCCCAGCCCCACCGCTCCGAGTGATTCCATGGCCCGGGCGCGACGCTCGGACGATTTGATGTTCGCTCCGCTGTAGAGGAGCGGCAGCTCCACGTTGTCGACCGCGCTCGTGCGTGAGAGCAGGTTGAACCCCTGGAACACGAAGCCGATCTTGCTGTTCCGCACCTCGGCGAGCTGGTCCTTGGACATCTGGGAGACGTCCTGCCCATCGAGGAAGTACTGCCCCGAGGTCGGCCTGTCGAGGCACCCGAGGATGTGCATCAGGGTCGACTTGCCTGAACCAGACGGTCCCGTCACGGCCACGAACTCGCCGGCCTGGATATCGAGCGACACCCCGCGAAGGGCGCGCACTTCCACCTCGCCGACCACGTAGGTCTTGACGAGGTTCCTGATGCTGATGACGGTGCGCTGCTCGCTCATTCGTACCGGAGGGCGTCGATGGGATCGAGCCGCGCCGCCTTCTGTGCCGGATAGAAGCCGAAGAACACGCCAACCGCGGCGGCGAAGCCGAATGCCATTGCCACGGCGTTCGCCGGCACCTTCGCGGGCCAGGACATCCAGCGCGACATCCCTTCCGCCAGGCCGAAACCGAGCGCAATCCCAATGCCGCCGCCAAGCAGGCTCAGCGCGATCGCCTCGACCAGGAACTGCAGCAGCACGTCACGGCTCTTCGCACCGATGGCCATGCGCAAGCCGATCTCGCGCGTCCGCTCGGTCACTGACACGAGCATGATGTTCATGATGCCGATGCCGCCGACGATGAGCGAGACGCCGGCGATGCCGGCGAGCAGGGTCGTCATCGTGCCCATCGCCTGCGTGCGGATGTCCGCAATCTCCTCGGCGGTGCGGATCGTGAAGTCGTCGTCCTGCCCGGGCACGATCTTGTGGCGCGTGCGGAGCAGGACTGCAATGGCATCCGCCACCTGTGAGGTTTCGCCCGCGCTCGCGGCAGAGACGGTGATGTCGCGGATGAAGGTGACGCCAAGCAGCTTCTTCATCACCGTCGTGTAGGGCACCAGGATCTGGTCATCCATGTCCGGCCCCATACCGGACTGCCCCTTGGCCGCCATCACCCCGAGCACCTTGAACGGCTGGTTCCGCACTCGGATGATCGATCCGGTCGGGTCCACGTCCTGGCCGAAGAGGGTGTCGCTGACCGTCTTGCCCAGCACCGCCACCTTCGAGGCGCTGGTCACGTCCTGCGAGCTGAAGAAGGAGCCGTAGCTCGTCGACCAGGCGCGTATGAGCGGCAGGTCCACGTCGGTGCCCTGAATCCGCGTGAACCAGTTCTGGTTGCCGGCGACCACCTGCGCCTGGACCTGCTGGCCCGCGGCCACGTACTGCGCGCCGGGGATCTCACGCCGGATCGCCGTCGCGTCGTCTTCCGTCAGCGAACTCGAGGTGCCGACGCCGCCGCGCACGCCGCCCGAGGAGAAGTTGCCGGCGTTCACGGTGATCATGTTCGTGCCGGCGCCCTTGATCTGGTCCTCGATCATCGACTGTGCGCCGTTCCCCATGGCGACCAGCGTGATCACCGCCGCGACACCGATGATCATCCCGAGCATGGTGAGTCCGGTGCGCAGCTTGTTGCGCCCGAGCGCCTTGAACGCAATGCGGAACGTCATCACCGGAGACATGGCACCCTCGGATTACCAATGGCTAGTCGCGAATTGCTGAACGCCAATTGCTGGCCTGCAGCGGCCGTCGGAATCGGCACACGCCGACCGCTGAATCCGCGACCCGCACTTCTGACTCCTGACTTCTAAGTTCTAACGTCTAAGTTCTAACGTCTAACGTCCTCTCCCCCCACCGCCGCCGCCGCCGGGGAAGCCGCCACGGCCGCCCTGGGGACCAAAGCCGGGGAATGCGTTCGTGGCCGGACGTGTGGTCTGGCCGGGGAGGACCACGTTCGTTACGACGTCCTGGCCCTCCTTGAGGTCGCCTTCGATGATCTCCGTCACCTGTCCGTCCGAGATGCCGAGCCGCAGCCGGACCGGCTGCAGCTTCTTCTCGACGTAGAGCCAGGCTCGACCGAAGGTCTCGCTCCGCGCCAGCGGCGCGAACAGCGCATCGATGGTGCTTGGACCAGACGCCGCCGATGGCTGCGGCGCGTTTGCCGACGAACGTCGCTGTGCCCCTGCGCCGGCCTGCGCATCCGCGGAAGCGGCGTTGCCGCGACCGCCGTTGCCCCCTCGGCCGCCACCGAACGCGCCGGGGTTGTTCGGATCGACGCCGCGCTCGCGCATCCGGGCCATGAAGGCCTCGCGCTGCTCGGGCGTCATGTTCTGCATCCGCTGCGCGAAGCGTGCCTGCCGGTCGTCGCCGCCTGCAGAGGGAGCTGCGTTCCGGGCCGTGGTCTGCCCACCCCGTCCGCCGCCGGCGAGCGGGGCTGAGCCCTCGCCGCTGCCCGGACGTCCTCCACCGGCGGCCTGTGGCGCGGCGGCATTCGGCGCAGTAGCGGGTCCGCCGCCCGATGCCGCCGTGTTCTGCCCCGACGTGGATGCCGCACCTGCCGTTGCGCCGCCCGGTCCGCCAGGAGCGACGCCCGGCGTGCCAGGCGCCCCACCACCGGACCCGCGACGCCCGCCAGCGCCGAATCCTCGACCCTGCGGCTCAGGCGGCGTCTGGCCGAGCGCGGTGAACACATCGTTCGACGGACGGAAACGGATCGCTGTGTTGGGGATTCGCAACACGTTGGTCGCGTGCGAGATTTCGACGTTGACGTTGGCCGTCATGCCGGGCTTGAGCCGCAGGTCGTTGTTCGGCACGTCGATGACCGTGGCGTAGGTGACCACGTTCTGCTGGACTTTGGGCTCGAGACGCACCTGCGTGACCGTGCCCCGGAACGTGTCGTTCGGATAGGCGTCGACCCTGAACGTCACCACCTGGTTCGGGCGGATGCGCCCCACGTCCGACTCGTCGAGGTTGGCGACGACCTGCATCTTCGTCAGATCGGCGGCGAGCACGAAGAGCGTCGGCGCCTGCATGCTCGCGGCAACCGTCTGCCCGACGTCCACATTGCGCGAGATGACGAGCCCGTCGATGGGCGACGTGATGACCGTGTGTTCCAGGTTCACCTGGCTCTGGTTGACCGACGCTTCCGACTGGTTCACCGCGGCCTGGGCCTGGGTGACCGTGGCCTGCTGGGACTGGAGTGCCGCCTGCGCCGTATCGACGGCGGTCTTCGCCGTATCCAGGTCGCTCTGCGGCAGCAGGCTGCGAGCGGCAAGCTCCCTGGCGCGGTTGTATTTCTGTTGAGCGTCGACGAGCTGAACGCGGTTGCGTTCGAGGTCGCTCTGGGCTTTGGTGAGGTTGGCGCGGGATTGCGCCAGGTTGGCGCGGGTCTGCTGGACCTGGGCTTCGAAGAGGGAAGGGTCCAGGCGTGCGAGCACCTGGCCCTTCTTCACGAGCGAGTTGAAGTCGGCGCCGAGGAACGCGATGTTCCCCGACACCTGGCTGCCGACCTGGACGGTCGTGACTGCCTGCAGGGTGCCGGTGGCGCCGACCGTTTCGATGATGTCCCCTCGTGTGACGGCGGCTGTCGTGACCGTCGGCGGCGCCGGCTTCTGCGAGTACCGGTAGTACCAGTAGCCCGCGCCCGCGAGGGCGGCGAGCGCGACGACGATCGTGACAGTTCGCTTCATGGGGGACTAGACCTCAACGGCGTCTACCTTCTTGGACCGGCGAAACGGGTTGGGGATACCTTCCTCGAAGAGGGTGTACACCGTCGGCACCAGCACGAGGGTGATCAGCAGCGAGGTCGTGAGGCCGCCGATGACCACGCGGGCGAGCGGCACCTGCAGCTCGCTGCCTTCGCCGATGCCCAGCGACATCGGGACGAGGCCGAGGGCCGTGGCGATTGACGTCATCAGGATCGGCCGGAGACGCGTGCGGCCCGCCATCTCGACCGCTTCACGAATCCCCAGACCGTCGCGCCGGCGCAGCACGTTCGTGTAGTCCACCAGCAGGATGCCGTTGGACACGACGATGCCGGCGAGCATGATGATGCCGATGTACGCCTGCATGTTGAACGACGTGTTCGTGAGCCAGAGCGACAGCACGACGCCAATCGCAGCGGTCGGGACCGAGAACATGATGATGAACGGGTCCTTCAGCGACTCGTACTGCGACGCCATCACGGCGTAGACCAGCACGAGTGCGAGGATCAGCACCGTGCGGAGCTGATCGAACGCCTTGGCCTGCTGCTCGACCTCCGCGCCGAAGCCGATGGAGAAGTCCTTCGGCAGGATGCCGTGGATCTGCGGCAGCCGCGCGTTCACCGCGTCGACCGACTCGCTGAGCGTCCCTTCGGGCTCGGCGCTCACGTAGGCGATGCGCTGCTGGTTCTTGCGCTGGATCTGCGACGGCCCGACCGAGTCGGCGACCTTCATCAGGTTCTTCGCCTGAATCACCGTGCCCTGCGGGGTGCTGACCAGGACATCGTTCACGTCACTGACCGCCTGACGCTGCTCCTCCTTGAGGCGCACGATGATCGGGTACTCCTGGCCGCCCTGGCGGAACAGCGCCGCCTGCGTGCCTGCGACGTTCGTGCGCAGGGTGTTCGCGACGGTCGTCTGGTTGACACCGAGCAGTGCCGCCTTCGCGCGATCCACTTCCACCGCCAGCTCCGGACGACCGTCATCACGCCCGAGTCGCGAGTCGGCGACGCCAGGCGTGTTGTCCAGCAGGTCCTTCGCGGCCTGGGCGATCTTGCGAGCGCTGTCCAGATCGTCGCCGCGGATCTCGAGCGAGAGGCGGCCGCCACCGCTGTTGCCACCCGAGAGGAAGCGGTTCAACTGGTTGTTGCCGCCCGACGCGTTCGCGCGGACGACAACGCCGGGGATGCCGGACAGCTGCCGCCGCAGTTCCTGCGCGATCTGATCGCTCGAGCGGGTGCGCTCGTCCTTCGGCTTGAGCAGGATCTGGAGCTGGCCGCGGTTGACGTTGCCGCTGCCCGGAGGGCCGAACCCGCCGCCACCGCCTGCGTTGGTGATGACGTCGGTGGCTTCCGGCACGAGCTGGTTGATGGCGGCCTCGACGCGCTGCAGCACCGGATCGGTGACCTCGATGCGCGTGCCCTGCGCGAGCTCGACGCTCACCGATACCTGGCCTTCGTCGGCCTGCGTGGCGAGTTCGGTCGGCAGCGTCCGCCCAATCACAACCGCGACCACGACCGACGCCGCCGCGAGGCCGATGACCAGGGGCCGATGCGCGAGCGCCTTGTGGAGGAGCTTCGTGTAGGCCTCGTCCATCCCGTTCAGGAAGCTCTCGCTGAAGCCGTACATCTTCGCGCCGAACGCACTGCGCTTCTCGGGCGGAGGCGGCAGCACCAGCAGGCGCGAGCACAGCACCGGCACCAGCGTGATGGCCACGAAGAGCGACATCAGCAGGGAGAAGACGACGACGACCGAGAGCTGCCGGAACATGATGCTCGACACGCCCTCGAGGAAGAGGAGCGGCACGAACACCGCGATGTGCGTGAGGATCGACGCGAGAATCGCCGACCACACCTCTTCGCTGCCATCGATCGACGCCTGCATCCGGTCCTTGCCGTGGTGCTCCATGTGCCGGAACGAGTTCTCCAGCACGACGATCGCCGCGTCGACGATCATGCCGACGCCGAGCGCGAGGCCGCCGAAGGTCATCGTGTTCAGCGTCAGGCCACCGAAGTAGAGCAGCGCGAAGGTGCCGACCACCGAGATCGGAATCGAGGTGCAGACGATCAGGGTCGAGCGGAAGTTCCTGAGGAACAGGAAGATGATGGCGACGACCAGGAAGGAGCCGAGCATCACGTGCTCCTGCACGGCGCCGATGGAACGCTCGATGAACTTCGCGCTGTCGTCCAGCAGCGTGACGCGCACGCCCGGCACCTCGCGATTGATGCGCTCCATCTCGGCGCGCACGCCCTGCGCGATCTGCACGGTGTTGGTGCCCGACTGCTTGGTGACCTGCAGGCGCACGCCAGGCCGCCCGTTGATGCGGAGCACCGAGCGGACGTCCTCGGTCGAGTCCTTCACGTCGGCGATGTCCTTGAGGTACACCGGCACACCGTTCTTCGTCAGGACGACCGTGTTCGCGATCTGGTCGATGTTCTGGTACTGCCCCTGGCTGCGCAGGAGCAGTGCGCGGTCGCCCTGGTAGACCTCGCCGATCGGGATGTTCTGGTTCTCGTTGCGGAGGACGGACACCACCCGGTCGACCGACAGATCGAGCGCCGTGATCTTCTCGCGCGAGAGGTCGACGTGGATCTGGCGCCGGAGGCCGCCGCCGACGGTGACCGCCGCAACGCCCTGCACGCGCTCGAAGCGCGGCGAGAGCACGTTCTCGGCGAGCTCACGCAGCTGGACGCGATCGAGCGTGCCGTCCGTGCTCTCGAGCGCCAGACCCATGATGGGCGCGGCGTTCGAGTCGAACTTCTGGACGATGGGTGGATCCGCATCCTCCGGGAGCCGTCCGCGCACGCGGTCGATGCGCGTGCGGATGTCGTTCATCGCCTCGCTGAGGTCCGTGCCCCAGGTGAAGTTCAGCTGGATGTTGGCGTTGCCTTCCTGGGCCGACGAGTTCATCTGGTCGAGCCCCTGGACCGCGGACAGCTGCTGCTCGAGCGGCCGCACGATCAGCTCTTCCATCTCGAGCGGACCCACGCCCGTGTAGTTGACGCGGACGCTGACGGTCGGCTGCGAGATGTCCGGCAGCAGGTCGACCGGAAGGCGCGACAGGGAGATGCCGCCGATCAGGATGATGATCGAACTGATCATCGCCATCATGACCGGCCGCTGAATCGCGAAACGCGGAATGCTCATCGCTGCTCCTGAAACCCGTGTGCGTCCTGCGAACTACTGTCCTGCCGACGGCGCGCCACCGCGCCGTGCGCCACCGTCGCCCGTTCCGCCTGCACCCGGCGCGCCGGGCCCACCGGGGCCGCGCTGGCCGCCACCGGGCTGGCCGCCCTGGCTGTCGGAGGCGGCCGCCGGGCCGCGGCCGTTGCCGCCGCCACTGCCGCCGCGACCACCGCGCCCGCCGCGGCCACCCTGGCCAAGCAGGACGATGCGGTCACCCTCCCGCAGGGCTGCTGCGCCCGTGCTGACCACGCGCATGCCTTCGCTCAGGCCGTCGACCACCTCGACCCGGTCCGGCTGGGACATGCCGATCGTCACCGGCTTGAACCGCGCCGTGTTGTTTTCATCCGGCATGAAGACCCCCTTCTTGCCGTTGAGATCCACCACGGCATTGGCGGGGACCACGAGCGTGTTGTTCCTCTGCTCGACGGTGAAGTCGACCTTGGCATACATGCCCGGCTTCAGTCGGTAGTCAGGGTTGGGAATCTCCACCTCGATCTGCGCCGTGCGCGTTGCGGGATCCAGCACGGGCGCGACATGGGCGATTCGCCCGGTGAATGTCTCGCCGGGGAACGCGTCCACCGCGACACTCGCCTTCATACCCTGCGAGATCCGGTGCAGGTCGCGCTCGACGACATTCGCCACCAGGCGCACCGTCGTGATGTCGACGACGGAGATGAAGGTGGTCGTGTTCGGCGTCACCCAGCCGCCCGGGTCCAGCGCGCGCCGTCCAACGAATCCGCTCACCGGGGACGAGATGACCGTGTTCTGCAGGTTGATGTTCAGCTCGTCGAGCCGTGCCTGTGCCTGTGCGTACTGAGCCCGCGCCAAATCCAGGGCGGCCACCGCGGCCTGGTACTTCGCATCCGTGTCGTCGAACGTCTGCCGGGGGATCAGCTGGCGCTCGAACAGGTTGCGCGAGCGATCCAGGTTCGTCTGCGCGAGCTTCAGATCCGCTTCGCGCTGGCGGATCGTCGCGGCTGAGACGTCGAAGGAGGCCTTCGCCTGCTTCACCTGCTCGACGATCTCGCGGTCGTCCAGCTTCGCAAGCCGCTGCCCGCGATTGACGCGATCGCCGAGCTTCACGTCCACCGCCTCGAGGCGGCCAGCCGCTTTCGGGAGCGCTTCGACGGTCAGTGCGCCAATCAGGTTGCCGACGACCGAGATGCTGTCGGACATCTGGTCGCGCTTCACCGCCGCGAGTTCGACAGTCATCGGCAGGCGCGGGCCACCGCCCGGTCCCCCGAAACCCCCGAACCCGCCTGGGCCGCCGGGACCGCCCGGGCCGCCACGGCCGCGACCCTGCGCGCCCGGGGCACCCGCAGCACCGGCCGCATTCGCATCGGCGGCCGCGGCCTTGTTCTTCGAGTAGTAGTAATACCCTCCGGCGCCGGCCGCGAGGAGGACGAGGACGATGACTGCGCGCTTCATGACGCTCCGTATGACAGCTGTCGCGAACGGCCGCTAGCGGCCGACGATCGTGATGTTCGAGTTGGTAAGCGACGTCTGCTGCAGCCGCTCGAGTTCCACGAGCGACTTGCGGTACGCCAGGACCGCCTGCAGCTCGTTGTTCTGTGCCGTCGCCAGGTCGCGCTGCGCCTGGACGACGAAGTAGTTGGTCGACATGCCGACCTCGAACTTGCTCTGCTCCGCATCGAGCGTCCGCTGCGCGAACTCACGCGCGGCCTGTGCGGCCTGCACGCGCTCGACGTTGTTCTGCACGTTGGTCGCGGCGTTCGTGATGTCGGTCGCAATCTGCAGCTCGACCTGCTTGACCTGCGCCGCCACCTGGTTCAACTGCACGCGGGCCCGCGCGGCGGTCGCCTCCTGCGTGCTCGTCCCGATCGGGTAGCTCACGTTCAGCTGCACCGCCCACGTGGGGTAGTTGCGGCCGAAGAGCGAGTTCAGCGCGTCCACGTACCCGCCGGGAATCTCGCCAATCACCTGGCGGTTGATGCCCGAACCCGACGTGATGTACTGCACGCCGCCCTGGCCGATGAGCCCATAGCGCGCCTGCAGGTCGGCCTGCGGCAGCGTCTGGTTGCTCAGGTACTTCATCGTGACGTCGTTGACCTGCAGGTTCTTGCGGGCGATCTGCAGGTCGGTGCGGTTCTCCAGCGCGCGGCGGACCGCCGCGGCAACGTCAACCGTGGCCGGCGTGAACTCCGGCCGGTCGACCGGGTTGATCGTGGCCATCCAGTTCGGGTCCTGCGTGCCGGCGACGATGAGCCGCTTCAGGGCCAGCTCGTTCGTGCGGCGCGTGCCCTCCGCGGTGGCGAGGTTCTGCCGCTGGGTGGCCGCCTGCGACTGCGCCTGCACGACGTCGATAGGGGCCATCGTGCCGATCTCGACGCGCGTCTGGTTGTCGCGCACGAGCTGATCGGCCAGTGCCACGGACCGGCGCGCCACCTCCACCGACTGGACCGCGAAGACGAGGTCCCAGTAGGCGTTGCGCACGTTCGACACGGTGTTGATGATCGTCGCCTGCAGCTGCGTTTCGCTGATGTCCTGATTCAGCTTGGTGATGACGAGCTGCTGCCGCGTGTTGTCGATGCGGAAGTTGCGCAGGAGCGGTTGCGTGAACTGCGCGGACCAGTTCGTGTTGTACGCCGGATTGAACAGGGCCGTCAGGCTGGTCGTACTCTGCTTGTTGTTGTTCAGCGTCACCGCCAGCGAGCCGCCGCCCCACTTGATGTTCTGGGCGACACCACCGTTGTACGTGTTCGTGCCGGTCTCGATGCCCGTACCCGCTGCCGCGCCCGAGATCGTCTGCGTCGAGGGGTTCGTCGTTGCACCGTGGCTGATGAGCGAGGTCAGCGTCGGCCGGTAGTTCGCATTGAGGCCCGCGATGGAGTAGTCGAACGTCGAGGGGTTCAGCCGCTGGACCGCGATATCCAGGTTCCGCTCGAGCGCCAGCTTCACGGCATCATCGAGCTTCAGGTCGACGGTGGGACGGTCGTCCACGGTCTGCACCTGCGACTGCCCGGGGGCGCCGGTCTGCGCGCCCACGCGCTCGGCCGCCGCCTTGATGAGTTCCTGCACGTGCTCGTCCGACACGCGCTGGGCCGAGAGCGGCGCGGCGCCGATCGAGACAGCAAGCGCGATCACGAGCGATTGGGAAGCGTACCGTTTCATGTTCCGGATGTTCCTTGTGAGTAAACGCGGACCGGCTACCGGCCGGGTTCCTGCGGACGGGCGGTGCGCGGCGGCCCAGGCGAACCGGGCAGCGGCAGTACGGGGGTGAGTCCCTGCTCGCGGGCCCACTTGTCGTGCAGCGCCCCAAAGCGCGCCCGCTGGTCGGGCGTGAGCACCTTGACCATCTGGACCAGCATGAGCGAGCGGGTCTTGTTGGCCGTGGCTCGCGACGTCTCGACCCGATCGATCATCCGGGTCAGCGTCGCTTCGTCGGCGTCGTTCTGGATGAGGCGCGACAGCTTGGCCTCGTAGTTCGAAAGCTCGTCCCACGCCTGCCGCAGCTCTGGCCTTGTCGTCTCCCAGATGCGGTCGATCCGCGCGGACTGCTCGGTCGTCAATCCCAGATCCTTCTTGAACGCATCCGACTTCCACCACGGGAAGGGACGCGCACCCTGATTCGGGCCTTGCGCCAGCGCCGGAGCCGCACTCAGGATGAGGACGGCCACGAGCGCACGCAGGCGCAGCGAAAGCTTCATCGCAGTTCCCCTGTAAACGCTGTTCTCGGAAGGGAATACGATGCGAACGGCCCGGGCGTTTAGCCTGTGGCGTGAAAAATCGAGTGGTGGATCGATTTTATCGAAGGGTTGCTGCCAACCCGCACAAAGCAGGCGCGTCGAAACCGTAAAGAATGCAGGTCGATCAGCGGTTGCAGAATGCGTTCAGTCGATCGATTGCCGCCGCGACGAGGTTATCCGGCGTCGAGGCGCCGGACGTGAGTCCGACCCGGACAGGCCCCTCCGCCGGCAGCCAGCCGTGCGAGACGACCTCGTCCTTGGCTCCGACAGGGCGATGACGGATGGCGTCGTGCGACACCAGGCAGTCAGGGTCGGCGATGTGGAAAGTCGGCCGCGATTCAGCGCAGATGCGGGCGAGGTTCGCGGTGTTGCTGCTGTTGTAGCCGCCAATCACCAGCATGAGGTCGATCGGGCGGTCGCGCAGCAGGGCGATGACGGCGTCCTGCCGATCCTGGGTGGCGCTGCAGATGGTGTCGAACGCTTGGTAGTGGAACGCGAGTTCGGCAGCGCCCCAGCGGTCCAGCATCGCCTCGCGCAGCTGTTCACCCACCTCCAGCGACTCCGACATCAGCATCGTCGTCTGGTTGGCAAGGCCGACGCGCTGGAGATCGCGGTCGGGGTCGAAGCCCGGCGACGTGGCCGACGCGAACCGCGCCATGAAGGCGTCGCGGTCGCCACCACGGCGGATGTAGTCGCAGACGATCTCGGTTTCGGCCTGATCGTAGACGACGAGGTAGTGGCCGCCGCGCTCGACCGCCTGCGATGCCGTGGCCTGCGTCTCCTCGTGCCACACTTTGCCGTGGATGACCGACGTGTAGCCCTGCTCCGCATACCGGCGGACGTTCTTCCAGACGTTCAGGACCGAGCCGCAGGTCGTGTCGACGAGGGTGCAGCCGCGGGCGTCGAGGTCGGCGAGCATCTCGACCGTCACGCCGAAGGCCGGGAGGATCACCACATCGGAGGTCCCGAGCCGGTCGAGCGATTCACCGGGATCGCTCAGGAAGCGGATGCCCAACCCGCGCAGCTTGTCGTTCACGTGCGGGTTGTGAATGATCTCGCCGGTCAGGAAGACCTGCTGATCAGGAAAGCGCGACCGCGCCTGATAGGCGTAGTCGACCGCCCGGTCCACCCCGTAGCAGAAGCCGAACTCCTGCGCGAGGTGCACGGTGAGTCGACCCGATTGATACGTGAAGTCGTTGGCCTTGATCTCCTGAATCAGGGCGCTGTGGTAGCTCTCGGTCAGGATGCCCGAGACGGCATCCTTCATGTCCAGGCCCTTGCGGAAGATCAGTGACGGCATCAATCAGGGACGTTAGACGTGAGACGTTAGACGTGAGAACTCAGAAGTGAGAATGCAGAACTCAGAAGTAAAGGCTGAAGTTCTGCCTTCTGAATTCTAAGTTCTAACTGCTAAAGTCCAACGTCCCAAGTCTACCTGAGGTCCCGGACGTGCGGCGTCATCGCGTCGAACGCCTGCAGTTCGCGCGGCTGTGGGCGGGCGAGCGCCAGTTCGAGATCCATCAGGAACGCATCGTCGTCCGACGCTGTCGGCTGCGTGCTGTTTACGAGCACGGCGGGCTTGGGAGATGGACGCGGCTGGACCACCATCTGCCTGGACGGGCTCGAACCGCCGGGGGCGCGAAGGAGGCGTTCCGGGCCGAAGTACCCGCCGACGGCAACGCCGATGAACAGCCCGGCTGCGGCCGCCGCCGCGAGCCATCGGGGCGGTACACGGCCGCCGCTGCGCTGGGCGGGCGTCGCGTCACGGCGCGGGAACGAGATCACGCGGGCCGGACGCTGCACCTGATCCAGGCGGTCGAGGATGTGCTCGCGCTGGGTCCGCAGGTGCTCCGCGGTGAACAGCGCATCGGCCTCTTCCTCGGCATCGGTCCGGATGTCGTCGAGGAAGGTGGTGATCGTGTCGAACTGCTCGTTGCACTCCATGCAGGTCGACAGGTGATCGGCCAGCCGCGGGTCCAGCGCCTCGCCGGTACGCCCGGCGTAGTAGCACTCCAGCAGTTGATCGTCTTTCAGGTGCCCGGAGCGGAACATCAGGACGTCCCTCCAAGGAAGCCGCGCAGCTTGCGGACCGCACGGAACAGGTGCACGCGAACGGTGGATTCGTTGATGCCGGTCATCGCGCTCACATCCCGGGGCGAGGCATCGCCATAGTGGCACAGCATGAAGACCGTGCGCTGGCGGCCGTCCAGACGATCGATGGCCGCGGCCAGCGTGTCACGGCGTTCCCGCGCGAGCAGGCGCGCTTCGGGATCCGCGGGTGCGGAGCCGCCGACCGTTTCCCGAGCCGTTTCGGGGCCGCTGTCCTGATCGGACGAGGGGACGAACCAGCGATCCCGGCGAGCCCGCGCTTTCCGCCGATCGAGGCAGCCGTTGATGAGGATCCGCGTGAACCAGACCTCGAACGGCCAGGCCTCTCGATACGAGCCAATGTGCGTGAATACCTTGACGAAAGCATCCTGGACCGCTTCGTCAGCCTCGGCCGCATCGCGCAGGTACTGGTAGGCGATCCGGAGCGCCCGGCGCTGATGCATGGCGACGAGTTCCCCGAATCGCTCCCGCGCCTCATCCATCGCGCCGCTGTCGACCAGGCTTCTGATCTCGATGGCGAGCTGGGTGTCCGCGGACGGGGCGGCGGGAGGCACACTCGTGCGGGCCCGTGCACCGGTCGAGGGTGCCTCAGGTGAGTCGGGAGCGGGCTTGTTGCGTCGCACGGGCTGCACGTCACTCATGCTGGATTACGCCGCCACCCTTCAGGCGTTTACAGTCTACTGCCGGCATCGGGCCCCGGCGCGCCGTTTTGTTGACTTGTATCGAAAGCGGCGAGTACGATCCTCCGGTTTTCCGCTGTGTCCGGCCTTGTGACGGCCTCGGAGCGCCCCATGACCCCCGCCATCGATCACACCCGCACCCTCGAGAAGGAAGGCATTCTGGACGCGCGCGTCCACTGGAACCTCTCAGAAGCTGTGCTGTATGAGCAGGCGATCCGGCGCCAGGAGGGCTTTCTCGCGGCTGAAGGGCCGCTGGTCTGCCGCACCGGGCCGCATACGGGCCGGTCGCCGAACGACAAGTTCATCGTGCGGGAACCGTCGAGCGAGGAGGTCATCGCCTGGGGTGGGCCCAACCGGCCGATGTCCCGCGAGCACTTCGACCGGCTGTATGCCGACATGACGGCATCGCTGCAGGGTGCCGAGCTCTACGTGCAGGACGTCTTTGCCGGCGCGGACGAGCGCTATCGGCTGCCGGTCCGCGTCATCACGGAGTACGCCTGGCACAGCCTGTTCAGCCGCAACCTGCTGATCGTGGATGACGCCGCCCGGCACGTGCCCGAGCTCACGATCATCGACAGCCCGTCATTCAAGGCCGATCCGGCCCGCCACGGGACGAACTCCGAGGTGGTGATCGCGCTCGATTTCGCCCGAAAGGTCGTGCTGATTGGCGGCACCAGCTACGCGGGCGAGATCAAGAAGTCGGTGTTCAGCACGCTGAACTACCTGCTGCCGCTGCAGGGCGTGCTGTCCATGCATTGCTCGGCGAACATCGGGCAGGACGGCGACACCGCGCTCTTCTTCGGCCTCTCAGGGACGGGCAAGACCACGCTGTCGAGCGACCCGCTGCGCGGCCTCATCGGAGACGACGAGCACGGGTGGAGCGATCACGGCGTCTTCAACTTCGAGGGCGGCTGCTACGCGAAGACGATCAGGCTGTCGGCGGACGCCGAGCCCGAGATCTACGCGACGACGCGGCGGTTCGGAACGGTGCTGGAGAACGTCGCCATCGACCCGGACACGCGGCAGCTGGACCTCGACTCGGATCAGTTCACCGAGAATACCCGCGCTGCCTATCCGATCTCGTTCATCAGCAACGCCGTGCCGTCGGGGCAGGGTGGCCACCCCAGGAACATCGTGATGCTCACCGCGGACGCATTCGGGGTGTTGCCGCCGATCGCGCGGCTCTCGCCCGCGGCTGCGATGTATCACTTCCTCTCGGGCTACACCGCGAAGGTGGCGGGGACCGAGAAGGGGGTCACCGAACCGAAGGCGACCTTCAGCACGTGCTTCGGTGCCCCGTTCCTGCCGCTCGCGCCGAGCCGCTACGCAGAACTCCTCGGCCAGAAGATCGCGCAGCACGACGTGCAGGTCTGGCTGGTCAACACGGGATGGACCGGTGGACCCTACGGCGTGGGAACGCGCATGCGGATCCGATTCACGCGCGCGATGATCACCGCCGCCCTGAGCGGCGCCCTCGACGGCGTCCACTACCTCACGCACCCGGTCTTCAATCTTCAGGTGCCGCAATCATGTCCTGACGTGCCGTCCGAGGTCCTCAATCCTCGAGACACCTGGTCCGACGGCGTCGCGTACGATGTGCAGGCAGCCAGGCTCGCGACCATGTTCCGCGATAACTTCACGACCTTCGAACCCTCAGTGTCCTCCGACGTCGTTGCTGCGGGGCCGCGCGCATGACCTACGAAGCCGTCATCGGCCTCGAAATCCACGCGCAGCTCCAGACCGCGACCAAGATCTTCTGCGGCTGCAGCACCGCGTTTGGCGCGCCGCCCAACGCGAACGTTTGTCCTGTCTGCCTCGGCTTTCCTGGCGTGCTCCCGGTGCTGAACCGCGCCGCGGTCGATCTCGCCATCAAGGCGTCGCTCGCGCTCGGCTGCCGCGTCAACGAGACCTCGGTCTTCGCGCGCAAGAACTACTTCTACCCGGACCTGCCGAAGGGCTACCAGATCTCCCAGTACGAGCAGCCGATTGCCAGCGCCGGGCTCGTGGAGTTCGCCGGCCCTGATGGCCCACGCCGCGTCCAGATCACGCGGGTCCACATGGAAGAGGACGCGGGGAAGTCGCTGCACGAAGGGTTCGCGGACTCGGACCGCAAGACCTACCTCGACTACAACCGGGCCGGCACGCCGCTCGTCGAGATCGTGACCGAGCCTGACCTGCGCTCGGCCTCCGATGCCGCCGCGTTCTTCGAGCACCTCCGCTCGATGCTGGTCTGGCTCGGCGTGAACGATGGCAACATGGAAGAGGGCAGCCTTCGCTGCGACGCGAACGTGTCGGTGCGCCCCGTCGGGACGACCACGCTCGGGACGAAGGCCGAGGTGAAGAACCTCAACTCCTTCCGCTTCCTGCAGAAGGCGCTGGAGTACGAGATCGAACGCCAGATCGACGTGCTGCACGAAGGCGGACGCGTGAAGCAGGAAACGCGGCTGTTCGACTCCGCGACGGGCCACACCGTGTCCATGCGGAGCAAGGAAGAGGCGCACGACTACCGGTACTTCCCCGATCCTGACCTTCCGGCGCTCATCGTCGGCGCGGCGCGTGTCGACGCGGTCCGCGCGTCGATGCCAGAACTGCCGGACGCACGCCGCCGCCGGTTCGTGGCGCAGTACGGACTGCCGGATTACGACGCCGCGCAGTTGACCCAGACGCGGGCGATGTCCGAGTTCTTCGAGGCGGCAGTGGCCGCCGGCGCCGGGCCCAAGGCGGCGAGCAACTGGATGATGGGCGAGATGGCCCGGCTGCTCAAGGATGGGGGCAAGGACATCAACGGGTCGCCCGTGACGCCGGCGCAGCTCGCTGGCCTGGTCGCCCTGATCGACAAGGGCACCATTTCCGGCGCGATCGCAAAGGGCGTGTTCGAGACGATGATGGCCACCGGCCGCGACGCCGACGCCATCGTCGCCGCCGAGGGGCTGACGCAGATCGATGACGAGGGGCAGATCCTTGGCATCATCGCGGACGTCATCGCGAAGAACCCGGATGCGGTGGCGACCTACCGTTCCGGAAAGACGGCCACCTTCGGCTTCCTCGTGGGCCAGGCGATGAAGGCCGCGGCGGGGAAGGCGAACCCGAAGCGCGTGAACGAACTGCTCAAGCGCGCCCTCGAGACCGCGTGATCGAGGCCTACCACCTCTCGAAGGTCTACAGCCGCGGCGTCTACGCGCTGCGCGACCTCACGCTGAAGATCGAGAAGGGGGAATTCCTCTTCCTCACCGGGCCGAGCGGCGCCGGCAAGTCGACGCTGCTGCGCCTCCTGCTCTGCGCCGAGACGCCGAGCGAAGGACAGCTCAAGGTCGGCGGCCGCGTGCTCACCGACCTGTCGACGTCCGAGATGCAGGCCTACCGCCGCACCGTCGGGTTCGTGTTCCAGGACTTCCGCCTGATCCCGCGGTTCACGGTGTTCCAGAATGTCGCGTTCGTCATGCGCGTGCTCGGCGTCGACGTGCCCACGCAGCAACGCAAGACATACCAGGTCCTCAAGTGGGTCGGGCTCCAGCACCGCATGAACGCGTACCCCGAGGAGCTCTCCGGCGGTGAGCAGCAGCGGGTCGCGATCGCCCGCGCGCTGGTCAACGATCCGCACCTGATCCTGGCCGATGAGCCCACGGGCAACCTCGATCCCGACCTCGCGCTCGACATCATGAACCTGTTCCGCGACATCAACGCCCGCGGGACGACCGTGCTGGTCGCCACCCACGACCGCGAGATGATCCGACGGGTCGGGCGCAAGGCACTCACGCTCGAACACGGGCGCCTGGCGGGAGGCGCCTGATGCACCTCCTGCGGTACACGCTCGACGAAGCCGCCATGAGCCTGTGGCGAGGCCGTCGATCCAGCCTGCTCTCGACCGCCACCATCGCCATCGCCCTGTTCGTCACGGGCGCATTCCTCGTCGTGACGTCGAATCTCGAGCGGCTCGCGCAGGAGTGGAGCGGCGCCGCGGAGATGTCGGTGTACCTCGCCGACCAGGTCACCGGCACCGACCGCGCCTCCATCGAGCGCACGCTGCGGGCCGCGCCGGTCGTGCTCGACGTGCAGTTCGTCTCCAAGGAACAGGCGCTCGGGCGCTTCAGGCAGACGTTCCCCGACCTGGCAGGGACGCTCGGCTCCCTCGACGAGAACCCGCTGCCGGCCTCACTCGAGGTGCGACTCCAGTCGTCAGCCGACGCGCAGCAGGGCATCGATGCGCTGGTGTCGAGCGTGCGCACGATGAGTGGCGTCTCGGACGTGCGGTACGACAAGGAGTGGCTGGACCGGCTGCTGCGCGGCCTGCGGGTGCTGCGCGTGGTCGGCTTCTCGCTGGCGGGCGCGCTGATTCTCGCGGCGGCCTTGACGATCGGCAACGTCGTGCGCCTCGCCCTGAACGCGCGGCACGACGAGATCGAGATCATGCACCTCGTTGGAGCCCCAACCACCTACGTGCGTGGTCCCTTCGTCATGGAAGGCGCGCTCCATGGCGGGCTTGGGGCTCTCGTGGCGCTCGTGGCGCTCGCCGCGACGTACGCGCTGCTCCGGACGCCGTTCCTCGTGCCGCTGGCCTCGGCACTCAACCTCTCCACGGTCCGCTTCCTGCCGGCACCCGTGGCGCTGTCACTGCTGGCTGGCGGTCTGGGCGTCGGCGCTCTCGCGGGCGTCATCGCCAGCCGACGCGCCTGATGTCAATCGCCAAGCTGCAATCTGCAATCTGTAATCTGCAATCTGCAATCTGCAATCTGCAATCTGCAATCGGCAATCGGCAATAGGCAATCTGTAATCTGTAATCTGCAATCGGCAATCTGCAATCGGCAATCGGCAATCGGCAATCTGCAGTCGGCAATCTGAAATCTGCAATCCGCAATCTGCGATTTCCCGTCGTACCCCGTCTTGACAGCCGTTTTTCACCGGTCTTACACTGGGTTCATCTCGGAACTTCCCTCTTTGAGGACCTGCATGCCACGCTTCGTGACCGATAGGCCGATCAGCGCGCTGCACCCGATCACCGAGTTCTACCGACAGGAATTTGCCCGGCACCATCGCTGCCTTCAGCAGCAGCGAGCCTACTTTTCAGAGGGCGCCATCACCGACGTCGAAGCGGCCCTCAGCCGCATCATGAGCGACCTCGATCAACTCTGTTCGAGGGACAACGCTCCTGAGTTGGTCAGCGGGCTCCTGAAGCAGATCGACACCGTGACCGGCCTTTCCTCCTCCTCAGACCGCAGACGCAGTCACTGACCGCTCCTCGCACCACACCCGAATCCGACCTCCTGCAGATCGTGCAGGCTGGGATACGTGCGGTCGATGCGGGACGTCTGGTGCGTGACGCGTTGGCCGCGCGGGAGCCGGGTGATCACCCCCCATTCTGGGTCATCGCGGCCGGCAAGGCTGCGTCCGCCATGGCCCGCGCGGCGGTGGAGTGGGGCGGCGCCCGTGTGCGCGGCGGTGTCGTCATCAGCCCGGACGGCGATGCCCCGGCACCGCTGCACGGCATCCGCGGCGAGCATCCGCAGCCAGGGCGCGGCAGCGAGGAGGGAGGCCGGCGGGCGCTCGCCGTCGCTGCCGCCGTTCCGCACGATGCGGAACTCCTGACGCTCATTTCCGGTGGCGCATCCTCGCTGATGGCGGCGCCCGTCGACGACATCACGCTGCACGACAAGCGGGAAGCGACCGGCGTGCTGTTGAGGTCGGGCGCGGACATCTACGCCCTCAACACCGTTCGCAAGCACCTGTCAGCAATCAAGGGTGGCCGCCTCGCGACCGCGTGTCGGGGGCGGCACCACGCCTACGTGCTGTCGGATGTCGTCGGAGACGACCTGAGCGTGATCGCCTCGGGGCCGACGGTGCCGGACCCGTCGACGTTCGGGGATGCGTTATTCATCCTGGATCGTTTCGGCGGCCGGCACGCCTATCCCGACGCGGTGGTCTCGTACCTGGTCGCCGGCGCGAGCGGCGACCGGCCCGAGTCGCCGAAGCCGGGGGACCCACGCTTCGCGTCCACGCGCACGATCCTGATCGGCAGCCGCGTGCACGCGATGCGCGGCGCAGCCGACGAGGCGCGACGCCTCGGCTACGACGTCCGCATCGTGGATGACGCCGTCGTCGGCGAGGCGCGGCTCGCAGGGCCCGCGTTTGTCGAGCGATGCCTGACCCTGGTGCCCGCCATGCGTCGGCCATCCTGCATCGTCGCGAGCGGTGAAACGACGGTGCGCGTGATCGGGCGTGGCAGTGGCGGACGCAACCAGGAGTTCGCCCTCGCCGCTGCAGAGACGCTGGCGCGGACGTTGTCGCCCGCAGCTGTCGCGAGCGCCGGGACCGATGGCGTCGATGGACCGACGGATGCGGCCGGCGCGTTCGTCGACGGGCGCACGGTGCAGCGAGGCGCCGCCGCGGGACTTCCGTCGATCGACCGCGTGCTTGCAGCCAACGATGCGTACTACTACCTCCAGCCCCTGGGCCTCCTCATCAGGACCGGGCCGACCGGGACCAACGTCGGAGACCTGCAGGTTTTTCTGCTAGCCTGACCCATGCTGTCGCGCGACGCGATCCTCGACCTCATGCGTGAGCGGGTGCACCATCCCGCCGGCACCCGCGAGCTGCTGCAACTCCTCAAGATCCCCAAGGAAGAACGGGCCACCTTCAGGCGGCACCTCAAGGCGCTGGTGGCCGAAGGCCAGCTGATTCAGATTCGCGGACAGCGATTCGGGCTGGCCGAGAAGATGGACCTGTACGTCGGGCGCCTGCAGATGCACCCGGCGGGGTACGGGTTCGTGAGGCCCGAGCGGGACGTCGATGGCGGTGGAGACATCTTCATTGCAGCACCGCAGTTGAACGAGGCGCTGCACGGCGACCGCGTGGTCGTCCGCATCGAGCGGGTGAAAGACGACGGGCGTGCCGAAGGGCGCGTGATTCGTGTGCTCGAACGTGCGCACGCCTCGCTTGTCGGCCGCTACGATCAGGCCGCGCACGGCGTCGGCGTGGTCGTCCCGTTCGACCGGCGGATCCTGATGGACATCTTCATTCCATCGGGCCAGGACCACGGGGCGCAGGCGGGCGAGATGGTGGTCGTCGAGATCACCCGGTTTCCGACCGGCACGCGCGGTGCCATCGGCCGCGTGCTCGAAGTGCTCGGCGACATCAACGCCCCCGGCGTCGACACCGAGATCATCATCCGCAAGTTCGGCATTCCCGACGAGCATTCCGAGGAAGCGGTCACGGAGGCCGTGAGGCTCGGGGGTGCGGTGAAGGAGCGGGATCTCAGGAACCGCACCGACTTCCGCCACCTGCAGACCGTCACGATCGACGGCGAACACGCGCGCGACTTCGACGATGCGATCACGATCGAGAAACTGCCGAACGGCAACTACTGGCTGGGCGTGCACATCGCGGACGTGTCGCATTACGTTCAGCCGGGAAGTGCCCTGGACCAGGAGGCGTACCAGCGGGGCACCTCCGTGTACTTCCCCGAGCGGGCGGTCCACATGTTCCCCTCGGAACTGGCGACCGGCCTGTGCAGCCTGAACCCGCACGTCGACCGGCTCGTCCAGAGCTGCTTCATGGAAGTGAATCGTCGTGGGGAAGTGGAGCGGGCCGAGTTCCAGGACGGCGTCATCAACAGCAACGAGCGGATGACGTACACGGCGGTGAATGCGATTCTCACCGACCACGATCCGGAACTGCTCACGCGCTACGCGCCGCTCGTGCCGATGTTCGAGCTGATGCGCGAGCTGTTCCACATCCTGAATCGGGCCCGGCACCGTCGCGGGTCGATCGACTTCGACCTGAACGAGACGGAGATCATCCTCGACTCAGGGGGCATGGTGGAGGCGATCGTCGCGCTCGAGCGCAACATCGCCCACCGGCTCATCGAGGAGTTCATGCTGCTCGCCAACGAGACGGTCGCCACGTACCTCGAGGCGCAGGAGGCGCCGGCGCTGTTCCGCATTCACGAGGAACCGGACCTGCTGAAGGTGGCGAAATTCGAGGAGTTCATCGCCACGTTCGACCTGAGCCTCGGCGCACCGCTGACCGCGCTGCGGCCACGGCACTTCCAGAAGCTGATGGAGAAGATTGCGGGGAAGCCCGAGGAGAAGCCGATCTCCTACCTCATGCTGCGCACGATGCAGAAGGCGCGCTACGCACCAGAGAACAGCGGGCACTTCGGCCTCGCGGCCCCGAGCTACACGCACTTCACGTCACCGATCCGCCGCTATCCCGACCTCGTCGTGCATCGCGCGCTGCGTGCCGCACGCCACGGGGCACTGACGCCAGAGCAGCTCGACGAGGCGCATGAGGAACTGCCCGAGGTCGCACGGCACACGAGCGAAATGGAGCGGCGCGCGGACGACGCCGAGCGTGAACTGCTGCAGTGGAAGAAGGTGCGGTTCATGGCGGACAAGGTCGGCGACGACTTCGAGGGCTACGTCACGGGCGTGGCAGCCTTCGGGTTGTTCGTCGAGCTCGTCGAGCATTACGTCGAGGGGCTCGTGCACATCTCGACGATGGCGGACGATTACTACCGCTTCGTCGAGGTCGCGCACATGCTGCGCGGCGAGAACACGCAGCGGACGTATCGACTGGGGGACAAGGTCAGCGTGCGCGTGCTGCGCGTGAACATGGACGCGCGGCAGATCGATCTCGGCCTGGTCGATGTGCTGGATCGCGTCAGCGAGGGTGACGCACGCGGGCGGCGTCCGAAGGGTCGAGGGCGCGATGACCGTGAGGGGGCGGGGCGTGGACGCCCGGCGCAGGCCGCGAAGGGGCGTGCGAAATCAGAGCGCCCGGAGCCGAAGCGCAGGAAGAACCGGCCCGGGCGGCTCGAACGGGAGATGCGGAAGGGTGGAAAACGCCGGCGCTAGCTCTTGTGCTCGGCCGTTTCGTCCTTCATCCCGTCCTTGAAGTTGCGGATCGCACTGCCGATGCCCTTGCCCAGGCCGGGAAGGCGATTGGCGCCGAAGATCACGATGATGATGGCCAGAATGACGAGCAGTTCTGGCAGTCCGATCTTGCCCATGATGAGACTCCTCCCCCAAGCGACAGCCCGCGCCGGACACAGATGGCGCACCAGCGGGGGAACGTCTGCGATTCTACCACCAACCGGACGCGCGAGCTTCGCGGGCCTTTTCCTTATCTGCTTCGGGCTCAGTACGATAGCCGTGGCCACCGCGCAGTTCACGTCGCGCGTGAGCCTGGTCGAGGTGTACGCCACGGTAGTCGACGCGGGCGGCAACCCGGTGGCGCATCTCACCCGCGACGACTTCATCGTCGAGGAGGACGGACGACCTCAGCCAATCCAGGTCTTTACCGCTGGCGACTTTCCGCTCTCGCTGGCGATTGCGGTCGACCGGAGCTTCAGCGTCTCGCGCGATCGACTGCAGCAGCAGGTGTTCGCATCACAGCGCCTCCTGGGCGAGCTACGGCCGGACGATCACGTCCTCGCCCTCGCCGTCGGCAGCAGCGTTGACGTGCTCTCCGCGTTGTCCGCCGATCATCGTGCGGCCTACGACGCGCTGACTGGACTCCAGCCGTGGGGGACGACGCCCCTGTATGACGCGGTCAGGTCCGCGATCGAGCAGATCCAGAACACCGCCGGGCGCCGGGCGCTGATCCTGATGACCGACGGTGGCGAGCGCTACAGCACGCTGGGGGCGGCGGAGATGATCAGGTTTGCCAGGGAACGTGACGTGATCGTGTACCCGGTCGTGTTCGGCCGGGCCGCGCCGCCGTCGCTCAGCGATCTGGCGACGGTGACCGGCGGTCGCGCGGTCGCGGTGCCCGACCTGCGTCAGCTGTCCTCCACGCTCAGCGCACTCGCGCGGGAACTCCGTGCGCAGTACCTGCTGGGCTATGCGCCACCCGAAGACCGACCGGCCACCCGCGACGACCAGTGGCGATCGATTACGGTGAAGGTAAGGCGCGCCGACGCTCGTGTCCGCGCCCGCGACGGCTACGTGTTCCGAAGCAGGAACTGAGAAGTCGGAAGTCAGAACTTCAGAGATTCCGAATTCACTTCTGACTTCTGAATTCTCACTTCTAACTTCCCTCAAGTGTCCCCTGCGACCGGGGACGGCTTGTGAGCGTCTGAAAGGAAACACGCGGGTGCATGCGAGGCACCCCCTTTGCAGTTGCAGCCGCAGGACCCGTGCGCCACAATACGACTACCAATCGGATTCAGTTGCCCATGGCAGAGCGCACGCCGCCGGGGGACGCGCACGTCAACGACTCGGCCGGGCACCTGTCGGTCCGCGTCGAGGGGGCGCACCCGCCGGAGCTGACCTTCGCATTCGAACAGCAGTCACAGCGCCTGCTTCCGTCCATGGGCATCGCCCTGGTCCTGCAGATTGCCGTGGTGACGATGTTCGTCCTGCTCGCCCGGTTCGGTCCGACCATCGCGTTCACGCCCGCCGCTCTTCCTGAAGAACCCAACGATCGGATGGTCTGGCTCAGCCAACCTGGCCCTGGCGGCGGTGGCGGTGGCGGTGGCAACCAGATGAAGGAACCGCCGCGGACGGCGGAGCTGCCGGGCAAGGACAAGATCACGGTTCCGGTGGAGAAGCCAAAGGTCATCGAACCACCGAAGCAACAGCCCAGGCAGGAGCCGAACCCGGTCGAGCAGCTCAACATCCCGGCCATGACGATGGCGTCGGGAGCGGAGTCGGTGACCGGCGCGATTGCGTCACTGCCCGGTCCGCCGTCGCCGTCGCTTGGCTCGGGCACGGGTGGCGGAGCAGGAACCGGGAGCGGAAGCGGCATCGGCTCTGGAACGGGATCCGGCCTCGGGGCTGGCAGCGGTGGCGGCACCGGCGGCGGCGTCTATCAGCCAGGCAACGGCGTGACGACCCCACGGATTCTCCGTGAGGTGAAGCCGGTCTATACATCGGACGCGATGCGCGCCAAGGTGCAGGGCAAGGTACTGCTCCAGTGCGTGGTCCGCCCCGATGGCTCGGTCACCGACATCCAGATCCTCCGCTCGCTCGACCCTGTGTTCGGCCTCGACCAGGAGGCCATCAAGGCTGCGCGTCAGTGGCGCTTCGCGCCGGGCACACGCCTGGGCCAACCCGTGCCGGTGCAGGTGATCATCGAGCTCGAGTTCACGCTCCGCTGACCGGGTCGGTGCGTGCGGGCTCCGCGCGTGCAGGAATAAAATCCGGCTCTGCCGGGTTAGCGTTAGGCGTGACCTTATTCCGCCTCCGCCTCCTTCTTGCCCCTCTCGTCGCATTACTGCTGTTGCCGGTCGCCCTGGCGGCGCAGGACACCACAGGCACCGGCGTCCTGTCCGGCGTCGTCTACACAGACCAGAAGACACCTGCACCATTCGTGACGGTGTGCGTCACCGGTTCACGGTGCGAGCTGTCGAATGAAGCCGGAGAGTTCCGGTTCATGGACGTGCGCGCGGGTGAGTATCGCCTCGAGGTCGCCGTGCCGGGGCAGGCCCCAATCGTGACGGATCCGGTCACCTTGCGCGCTGGCCTCGACGTGAAGGTCGAGGTCGTGCTGCCGCCGAGTACCGCACTCGAGAAGGAAATCACCGTCGTCGGCAGTGCGACGGCCATCCCGGAGGAACTGAAGACATCCGGGTTCCTCGTCGAGCCTCGCGAGATCGCGAAGGATGCGGGGGCGCTGCAGGACGTGTCGCGGTACGTGCAGTCGCTGCCGGGCGTGGTCATCGGCTCGACCGACTTCCGCAATGACATCATCGTGCGGGGCGGCAGCCCCCTCGAGAACCTCTTCATCGTCGACAACGTGGAGGTGCCGAACATCAACACGTTCGCGAACTTCGCGTCGGCCGGCGGCACGGTGAGCATCCTCGACTCGGCGATGATCCGCGACGTGACCTTCCTGACCGGCGCGTATCCGGCGCCGTACACCAACCGCGCGTCGAGCGTGCTGCAGATCGCGCAGCGTGAAGGCAACCGGCAGAAGCGCGAGACGCGGGCGACGCTCGGCTTCGCGGGGGCAGGGGGCATTGTCGAAGGTCCGCTGGCGAATGGGCGCGGCTCGTGGATCGTGTCTGCGCGGCGCAGCTTCCTCGACCTGTTCACGAATGACGTCGGCTTCGGCGGCGTGCCGGTGCTCTACACGCTGAACTCGAAGTTCGTCTACGACATCAACCAGCAGGATCGCATCTGGGCGGTCAACATCTCTGGTGTTGACCGCATCCGACTCGGGCGTACCGCAGCGGCCGCGGACCAGGAGCCCGACGAGGTGTTCAACTTCGACATCCGCTACCGCGGATGGCGGAGTGCGACCGGCGTGAACTGGCAGCACGTGTTCGGCTCGAAAGGCGTCGGCCTGCTCGGCATCACGCAGTCGTCCGCGCGCGTGCGGTCCACGGTGAAGGACCTGCTGCGGAACGGCATGTCCACGCTCCCGGCGAACGACCTGATCGCGCAGAGCCCGACGGTCTTCAGCGAGAACTCCGGCGAGGACGAGACGACGGTGAAGTACGACGCGACGCTGTCGACGGCGCGGTGGGGCAAGGTGCAGACCGGCGGCAGCGCCAAGATCTTCCGGGTGCGCTACGACACGGCTTCACCGTTCGGTGCCGATAACCCGTATGCGCCGACGGGAGACACCGACCCGTTCTTCCTGAATACAACCATCACGACGACACAGACGAGCGCCTACGCGCAGACGACGGTCGGCCTGACATCCGCACTGAACGTCACCGTTGGCGGCCGCGTCGACAACTACGCGCTGCTGAACCGGACGCGCGTGAGTCCGCGCCTCGGGGCGAACTACACGCTGACGCCGAAGGTCTCGGCTCACGCGGCGACCGGTATGTACTACCAGCAGCCGCCGTTCCTGTTCGTCACCGTCTTTCCTGAGAACCGCAACCTGGTGCCACTCCGGGCCGACCACTACGTCGGCGGCCTGACGATCCAGCCGACGACCACGACCCGGATCACGATCGAGGGGTACCACAAGCGCTACTCGAGCTACCCGGTGGCGCGCGATTACCCGGAGTTGTCGCTGGCCAACCTCGGCGACACGTTCAACACCCGTCAGATCCTGTTCCCACTTGTCAGCAAAGGTGTGGGGCGGGCGACCGGGCTGGAGATCTTCGCGGAGCGCAAGGGCGGCGGCCGCTGGTACGGCCAGGCGAACCTTGCCTTCTCGAAGGCACGGCATGCGGGGCTGGACGCCATCCTGCGACCGGGCTCGTTCGATTACCCGATCGTGTTCAACGGCACGGGCGGGCTTCGGCTCTCATCGAAGTGGGAACTCGGCGGTCGCGTGGCGTATCTCTCCGGCCGTCCGTATACGCCGTTCGACCCGTTGCAGTCGACGCTGCAGCAGCGCGGGGTCTACGACCTCTCTCGCGTGAACGGGGTTCGCGCGCCGTTCTACTTCCGCGTCGACCTCCGCGTCGACCGCACGTTCACCGTGGCGGGGACGCCGCTCATCGTGTTCGCCGGCGCGCAGAACATCACGAACCGGAAGAACTTCTCGCAGCAGACCTGGAACCGCGCAACAAATGCGCTCGACACCTCTGACCAGCTCGGTGTGTTCCCGCTGATTGGCATGGAGTGGCGGTTCTAGGGGACGCACGACTGAGGACGTTAGACGTTAGACGTTAGACGTTAGAACTCAGGACTCAGAAGTCAGAGTTGGAAGCGCTGGTCAGCTTCGCCTTCACTCCCGGGCCGCCGTTCTGAGTTCCGACGTCCTGTTCGGAGATCGGCGCGTTCCCCGTTCTGCACGGAGTCGCCCACAGTCATGGAGCAGTGACGCCTCCAGCGCTGCAATTCGTTGACACGTCATCGAGTGGGCGGTGAGAATCGCTCACTGATGAGCTCCCCATCTTCCGTGCAGCCACCCGCCGGGATGCCGAATCCCGCGCGTCTCATGCAGCTCGCCCTGGCGTACCGCAGTTCAGCGGTGCTCTTCGCCGCGGCGGACCTCGACCTCTTCACGTCCTTGTCGCAGGGCCCGCGTTCGGTCGAATCCCTGGCGGAGTCCGCCGGACTCGCCGTCGCGCCGCTCCGGTTCCTGCTCGATGCGTGCGTTGCGGAGGGATTGCTGACCACGCAGGACGGCGCGTACGCGAACACGCCGATGACGGATGCGTTCCTCGTCCGCGGCCGCCCGGCGTTCATCGCGAGCGGGATGAAGTTCGCCGAGGATCTCTATCCAGCGTGGGGGCATCTCGCGCAGCTGGTGCGCACGGGCAAGCCGGTGGTGCCGCCGGAGTCGTTCCTCGGCGACGACACGGCCAAGACACGCGCCTTCGTCTACGCGATGCACGAGCGCGCCAAGGGGATCAGCGCGGTACTGCCGCATGGGGCCGACTTCAGCGGCCGCACGCGCCTGCTCGATGTCGGCGGCGGCCCCGGCACCTACTCGATGTCGCTCGTCCGGCAGACGCCAGGTCTGCGCGCGACGGTGCTGGACCTGCCAGGCGTACTCGAGGTCACACGGGAGATCCTGGCGGACAACGGCTTCGCGGACCGCGTCGACGTGCGACCCACGAACTACCTGACGGACGCGTTCGGCAGCGGCTACGATGCCGCGCTCCTCTCGGGGATGATGCACCGCGAAACGCCCGAGAACTGTCGCATGCTGCTCCGCAAGGCGTTCGACGCCCTCGAACCTGGCGGCATGGCGGTCGTCAGCGACGTGTTCTTCGACGATGACAGCAAGACGAGCCCGCCGTTCGCGACCTACTTCGCCATCAACATGATGCTGATGAGCGACGAAGGGTCGGCTCACGCGAAGACGGAAATGGCGGCGTGGATGCGCGACATCGGGTTCGAGCGGGTGGACATCAGGCCGATGCCGCCACCGAACCCGCACACCCTGGTCGTCGGCTACAAACCCTGAACACAGGCAGGCACGTCATGAGCACCGTTGTCACCGCCGCAGACACCGCCGCCATTCCCGCCCGACCCCCGGCCTGGTTCGTGGCCGCGACCGGACTGCTGGCGCTGACGATCCTCGTGCTCGCCGTGGCCGAGACCGACCTGCGCGCGCACTACCTGATCGACAACGGCGAGTTCCTGAGCGTCTTCGGGGTGGTGTTCGTCCTCGGGGCAGGGCTCGTGCTGTATCGGCAGCGTCGCCTCGCCGCGTCGATGCCGCTCGTGCTGCCGTGGTTGCTCTACCCGGTCATCACGCAGGGCGACCAGATCATCGACAACCTGTCGATCAACTCGATGCGCATCATCTGCCACGTGCTGCTGGCCGCGATCTTCGGCACGCCTGTGGCCGTGATCGTGATGGCTGCGCGCGGCATGCTGGCTCCGCGGCCAGGCTCGCGTCGCACCGTCGGCGGCCTGCTCGGGTGGATCCCTGGCGTGCGCGCACTCGCCGAGGGACGTCGGCGCGAAGGCGTGACGTACCTCTCCGTCGCCTTGATGACGCTCGAGATGTGGCTGGCCGACCAGTATCTGGGCACGCTGATGATCGTCACGATGATCGTGGTGATCCTCGGTGTGCTGGCGTGGGGATCGCTGCCGGACCGGCCTCAGGAGCGCACGTTCAGGAACGAGCGCATCGCCCTGTGGGCATTGACCGCGGGCGTCGTCTTGTCGCTTGGCGTCTACCTCGGGTACAAGAACGCACCCGGGGCCTATCAGGGGAGCCCGAGCTTCTTCATGGACCCGGCGAAGCAGAACCTGCAATATCGCCTGGACCGAGTGGCGGTGCCTCCCGGCGCCGCGAGAGCGCCGCAGGCGCCGGAGCAGGCGCGTGAGGCGCTCGTGGCCTACGGCCGCATGTTCGAGCAGCTGCTCGCGGGCTATCACATCCTCGATCGCAACTACACGTACGACTACCACAATGAGCTGTTCATCAGGAACACGCCGCTGATCCCGAACTACCGGGCGGCGGGGCTCGCGAAGGTGGCGGAGGCCCGTGCGATGTGGATGGCCGCCGAGCCGCTCATGGCGGCGGCGCGGGCGTCAGTGCAGGACGACGATCCGCTCGCGGGGCTGCTCGATGACGTGCGCGCGTTCGGTGCGTTCTGCTTCGACCGCGCGCCGGTGGCGGAGGAGATGACCGCCGGATTCGAGAAGACCAAGGCGGGGCTCCAGCACGCGGCACACCTCTACGAAGGCGAGAGCAAGTACCTCGGCACGGTGCTGAACGACATCATGCAGAAGCACCAGCGGGCCACCGACGCGCCGGAGCTTTCGTCGGTCACCACCGAGTTCGTGCGCATCAGCCGCGGCATCTACGAGGCCTACGCGCACCACGTCGTCGGGTTCTGATCACGAGCGGCGGGCAGCGCGGATGCGCCACCACACCCAGCCGCATGCGGCGACGGCGACCAGCATCACCATGGCCGGAACCATGCTGTCGGTCTGGCGCGACACCGAACCTGCCCACGCGTAGACGACCACGATCGGCAGCGTGCCGATGATCGACGCCAGCAGGAAGCGTGCGCGGCTCATGCCCGAGACGGCAGCCACCACGCTGAATGTCTCCATGGCGATGGGGAGCGCGCGCGTGGCCACGACAACTTCGAGCCCGTGTCGCGCGAACAGCGCCTCGAGCCGGGCAATCTCCTCGTCCGGCACGATCAGCCGGGAGGCTCCGCGTCCGTAGCGACGCACCAGCTCGAACCCAAGCCATTCCCCACCGACGGATCCGACGAAGGCCAGCAGCGATCCGCCCGCCACGCCGAAGGCGGCGCCGCTCAGGATCATCACGAGGCTGGATGGAATCGGCAGGAACAGATCCGCGCCAAGCAGCGCGACGATCGCGAGGCCGCTGCCGGTGCCTGCGCGCGAGAGCCAGGCCTGCGCGGCGTCCCCGAGCGTCAGGCCGAGCGCGTTCTCGATCAGCAGCTTCGACCCGATGACCATCGCGGCCACAATCGCGATCAGCAGCAGGACGCGCTTCATGCGATCGGCGCCTGCGCCTGGGTCGGCGTGACTTCCGCGGTGCGTCGTGCGCTCGAGAGCAGACCCAGTGCGCCGACCACCGCGCCGGCCCAGGCCCACGCATTCAACTGGCCCCGATCGATGAGCAGCCCTGCTATGACCGGCGCGACGATCTGCGCTGCGGACTGGAGCGACGTCATCAGGCCGATGACGAGCCCCTGCTGCTCGGCAGGGGCATGGTGCGTAATCACGCTGGTCAGGCTCGGCCGCAGCACCGCTGTCCCGATCGCAAAGAAGGTCATCGAGACAAGCAGCAGCGGCAGGCGTCCGCCCGCCGTCAGGACCGCCAGCGAGAGCCCCGCGAAGAGAAAGCCTCCCGCAATGAGGCTGGCGTCACCGACGCGCGAGACCACCGGGCCGAGGGCACCAAGGAACACGATGCCGACGAGCCCCACGTACGCGAAGGTGTAGCCGACCTCGCGCGGGCCGAACCCGGGCAGGCGGCGCTCGGCGAACAGGGCGAAGCCGGCGAAGAACAACGCGATCAGGAACTGCGAGGCAAAGAACTGCAGGAAGCGCGAGCGCGTCACGGGGTGACCGAGCGGAGCCAGGTAGCTGCGCCACGTCGCATGCTCCTGGGCAACCGTGTCAGCCGCTGGGCGGGCTGGTGGGAGCATGAGCCACGTCGTGGCGATGCTGACCGCGGACAGTAGCGCGGCGGTGAATATCGGGTACGTCGGTCCGAACCGGACCAGGTATCCGGAGAGTGCCGGGCCGAGCAGGAAGCTCACGCCGTAGGCGATGCCGACGATGCCGAAGGCCTTGGTCCGCTCGGCGGGGGGCGTCACGTCGGCGATGTAGGCCTGCGCCACGGTGATGTTGCCGGCCGTGAGGCCGTCGAGGATGCGCGCCGCGAAAACGATCGGCAGGCTGTTCGCTACGCCGAGCAGGATGAACCCGGCAAGCGTCCCGAACTGGCTCACGAGCAGGACCGGCTTGCGACCGATCCGATCCGACCAGCGGCCGAGCGGCGGACCGGCCAGGAGCTGACATGTGGCGAATGTCGCGAGCAGGGCGCCAACCATCCCGGGTGAGGCCCCGAACGACTCCGCGTAGAACGGCAGCAGCGGCAGGATCACCGAGTAGGCGAGCAGGTCGACGAGGATGACCAGGAACGCCGGGACGAGCGGTCCACGAATCATGCGCCCGGCATCTTCTTGCGCAGCGTCGCGCGGTTGACGCCGAGGATCAGCGCCGCCTTGACCTGGTTACCGTTGGTGACGAGCAGCGCCTCCTTCACGAGCGTTGTCTCCACCAGGTCGATGATGTCGTGGTACGCCGACGAGGGCTCGTTGGGCGATTGTGCGATGAGCCGCTCCTGCAGGGCGCGCTTGGCCGCGATGCTGAGCGACGACTCGGCTTCCTGGCGATTCGCGGCCGGTGCCTGCGTGAGGCTGCCGCCGATGTCGTCAGCGGTGATCACCTCGCTCCTCGCGAGGATGCAGCCTCGCTTCACGACCCCTTCGAGTTCCGCGACGTTCCCGGGCCATGGATGCTCCTGCAGCCTCCGCAGCAGCGCGTCATCCATGCGTGAGATGCCGCGCTCGAATTCGACGTTGAAGCGCTGGATGAAGGCACGGACGAGGAGCGGGATGTCGTCGCGACGGTTGCGCAATGGCGGCAGTGCGACCGTCACGACCGCGAGCGTCTCGACCAGCTCGCGGTTGAAGGCGCCCGATGCCGCAAGGGCGCGAAGGTCCGCTTCGGTCGCGGCGAGCAGGCGTGCGGCGCCGGCGCTTCGCCCGGAGGTGCGCCCGAGCGTCTTCACCAGGGCGGCCTGTGCAGCCGGTGCAAGCGCCTCGATGTGCTGGAGGAGCAAGGTCCCGCCGGACGCGAGCGCCATCTGCTCGTCGACGTTCAGCTCCGGTGATGCGGCGCAATCGACCACGACGAACGGACGCGCGCGGCGCGCGCTGTTCGCATGAATCGTCGCAGCGACCAGGCGCTTGCCGGTGCCGTGCTCCCCGACCAGCAACGCGGGAACATCGAGCGCGGCGAGCCGACCAATCGTCTTGTAGACCTCGCGCATGGCCGGGGCTTCACCCACCAGGCTCGGGGCTGTCCCGGCATCCACGGCCGCCGGCGACTCGCTGGTGTCGCGCGATTCGCGCGCGGCAAGTGCCTTGCGGATGACGCCGCGGAGTTCGTCGAGGTCCAGCGGCTTGTGCAGGAAATCGAACGCGCCGTCACGGATGGCATCGATCGAGGTCTGGCTGGTGCCGTAGCCGGTCATCATCACGACGTAGAGGTCGGGATACTTCGCGCGCATCTCCTTCAGCGCGGCCAGGCCGTCCACGCCAGGCATGCGCACGTCCATGACGACGAGAGCGGGTGGCCGCTCGGCGATCGCCTGCATCGCCTCGGGGGCGCTGCTGGCAATGCGGCAGTCGTGCCCTTCGTATCGGAGGAATGTCTTGAACGCCGACGCGACCGACTGGTCGTCGTCGACAACGAGGATTTCAGCCATCAGGGTTGGGGCCGGGTCAGGTCTGCTCCGTGAGTGGACGCAGGGCCGGCAGGGAGATTCTGGCACGGGTGCCATGTGGTTGCACGGGAGCGAGTTCGATGCGCCCGCCGTGCTGCTCGACAATCGCCTTCGCGTTGACGAGCCCGAGGCCGACGCCGTCGCGCTTGGTGGAGACGAAGGGCGAGAACAGGCGGTCGCGAATGGTCGGGTCGATGCCGGCACCTTCATCGATGACATCGAGGGCGACGCCCTCTCCGTCACGCAAGGTACGCACCTGCAGCCGTCCGCCGGTCGTCATGGCGTCCGAGGCGTTGTTCAGGACGTTCAGCAGCGCTCGCCTGAACCGCTCGACGTCAAGGGAGACCATGGGCACATCGGGCGCGAGGTCGAGTGTCACCTCGATGCGGCGGTGGGTGAACTGCGCGGCAAGCTGATCCAGCACGTCGCGGACGATCGTATCGAGCCGCACGTCGCTGCGGCGAACGTTGCCTGGCCTGGCCAGCTCGATGAGGTCCAGCACGACCGTTTCGATCTGGCGGATGTCGCGAAGGATCGCTGTAAGCGCCTCGCTCTCGAGCGACTCGGCCGGCGCGTTGGCGGCCAGGACCTGGGCCTGCATCTTCATCGAGGCCAGCGGATTCCTGATGTCGTGCGCCACGCGGGCAGCCATCAATCCGGCGAGGCCGAGCTTCTCGGACTGGACCTGTGCGGCCCTGGCGTGATCCAGCCGGTCGAGCATGTCGTTGAACGCCGCGCCCAGGGTGCCGGTCTCATCGTCGCCGACCGGCGCGCGACGGCTCGTGCCCTGGGCGGAGACCTCGCGCGTGAAGGCGACGAGCGCGTCGATCGGGGCGGTGACCCGGCGCGTGACGACGTGGCTGACGAGGATCATTGCCAGCAGGCTGGCGGCAGCGGTCAGGAGGATGGTCCGCGTGAGGGCGCCGGTTGCGGCGGAGCGCTCGGAGGTCTCGGCGACGACGGCAACCCAGGCGCCAGGCCGGGTCATCATGGGCGCGTACGCCACCAGGCACGGCACGTCACACGGGACGCGTCTGACGGCGGGGCCATCCTGCCTCACGATCGCGCCTTGAGGATTGGGGCGTGCCACGGCGCGGACGAGTTCCGGCCGCGACGCGGGGTCGATCGTCGAGGCGAGCACGGTTCCGTCGTCCTGATAGGTCAGGATATCGGCGCCGGCGATTTGCCCCGCGTTGTGGAGGATGGCCGGGTTGAGGGCAAACTCGCTCTGGCTCATGACCGTCGCGGCGTCCTGGATGCGGCTGATCACCCGCGCTTCTAGCGCGCTCGAGACGACCGCCAGTGCCACGTAGGCAGTGACCACGATCGACACGAGCGCGATCAGGACGAACGGGATGAGGATGCGCGTCTGCAGACGCCACGGGCGTGCCATGTGCCAACCATCGAGCGGGCGGCACCTGCGTCCCGCAAGGGCCGCAGGTGGATCAGTCGTGTGACGCCGTCGATGCCGTGGCCAGCATATCGCACGCGCGCAGGAACTTGCCGTCACAGGCCTTGCGCAGGTACTCCTGGGCCCGCTTCTCGTCCGCGGGAAGGCCATCACCGTTGTGGTACATCGCAGCGGCGTTGAAGCAGGCCGACGCATTGCCGGCCGCGCACGTCTTCTCGAGCAGTGCGATGGCCCGCTGCGCGTCGCGAGGGAGCGGCGGCGTGCCATTCTTGAACGCAAACGCGAGCGCCTCGCACCCGTCGAGCCACCCCTGATCGCAGGCGCGCTGGTAGACACCGGCGGGCGGGTCCGTGATCGCGCCCTTCCCGATGCGCAGCAGGACCCGGTAGTCGTCGACGTTCGGGGCATCGTCCCGCAGCCGCGCGATGTCACTGGTGGCCGCGGCGGCGTTCGCGCATCCCGCGCCAGAGCCGAAGCCGCAGGCCCGCGTGAACGCGGCTGCCATCACCTGCGGCGCCGGAGGCTGCTCGACGGCGACGCGCAGGCCAAACTCATTGCACGCCCACCCCGAGCCGTCCTTGCAGGCGGTGGCGACCATCACATCCAGTTGGCGGCACGCGTTCCGACGGCCGTCCGCACAGGCCTGCTGCCAGAAGGGGATGAAGTTGCCTGGATGGGCGTCCCCGACACCCTGGGTGAGCGCCATCACGATGAACACCACCACCCACGTCGACGTGTAGGCCAGCCTGCGCCGTGCCGGCTGCCAGGAGCGGCCCAGGCGGGCAGGGTCCAGCCAGGCCAAGGCGCGAGATCCCGCCGCCCGGTCGATCAGTTGAATTGAAAGATTCAGGATTGGAATCTGGAGCAGCTTGTCGTAGAACCCTGGCGCGCCGAAGGCCGTCAGCACGCCATACAGCGCCACAGTGCTGGCGCCGTAGAGCGCTCCGAAGATGACGCGCCCGAGCTCGGTTCTCGGAGAAGTTGCCGGGTCCACGAAGAGCAGCAGCATGCCAAGGAAGACCGCTACCGGGATGTAGCTGTCCACGAAGAAGTACGTGCCGGTCACGCCGAAGTAGGCGAGCCCGAACAGGTAGGTCGTCAGCACCGCCGAGAGCGACATCGTGGTGACGCCGAACTTGTACTGGCCGGGCAGTGAGATGAGGAACAGGAACAGGTAGATGTGCGGCGGTTGGAACAGTTGCCGTGCGATGTCGACACCCCACGTGATGTCGGTGGTGCCGGTGGCGAGCAGGAGGAGTGAGGCGACCGCCAGCGGGAAGGACGACGGATTGAAGATGTGGACCCGGCGGCCGTCCTTGTTCCACCGCAGGAACTCCTTGGCGAGGAACGCAACCGCCACCAGCACGAACTGCAGGGCGAAGTAGTCGTCGCGGAAGCGCAGGAACAGGTTGGTGCTGAAGATGATCGGAAACGCGCCGAAGCTGAGGATGGTGGTGTCGCGACGCGACCAGGAGAGCAGCCAGTCGAAGGCGTAGGCGAAAACGATCTGCGCCGCAATCAGGGCGGCGGCGTCGCGGATCGGATCCCAGTAGATGGCCCAGTACGTGTAGATGGCGCCCTGCGCGACCATCTGCATGTAGTGCTCAGGGCGGAGCAGGTACTGTGTGCGCAGCGCCCGGCCGCGGCTGGACAGCGCGAGCAGTACCCACCAGGCCAGCAGCACGCCGCCGGCGCTCATAAACGACCAGAGCAGCGTCGGGTTCGCATGAATGCGAGGGAGCATCGCGAACGAGAAGATGCCTGCGATGGGCAGCAGGGGCAGCGCGATGAGCGCCGCATGGCCGTGCTCACGCGGCACTGCCGCAGCGTGGGAGGTGGCGTGGGGTCTGCGTGCCATGGCTGTGCTCGTCTCTCGCCGAATCGCTCCGTTAGGGTTCGCGGATGGTGATTGGCGCGCCGGGGCGCAGCGGCCCGCGGACCTGTTGTTGTTGCCCACTCGGCCAGCGCACTGTAATGCGCTCGGCCTCGCTCGCCTCGCCGAGCCCGAAGTAGAGGGGGACGATGCTCTGGGCCAGGTAGCCGGACTTCCCGTCATGCACCTGGACCTGATCGCGTCCTCCCGCGCGCACCGTCACGACCGCGCCGAGCCCGTCCCTGTTGGAGCGTCGGCCCTGCAGCCGGACCTGGAGGGTGTGCACCGGTCCGCGTTGCGCCAGATCGCTGACGAGCACCTGCGGGATGTCGCCATAGGTGTTCGTGACGATATCGAGGTCGCCATCGCCGTCGACGTCCAGCAGCAGGGCGGAGCGCGCAGCCCGGGCCGTCCATACGGTGACGTGACCGTGGCGCGCCTCGCCCTTGCCGCGCTGCGCGGGAGAGCGATGGTCCTCGTTCATGACCGGGCCCTGCTCGCCGGAGCAGATGTCGTGCTTGATGTCCGCCCCGTCGCACTCCAGTTCGAACCAGGGGACGATCCGCCGGGGCCGCGGCTCGACACCCAGCGTGAACTCCGCAGGCACGAAGCGCAGGCCCGCATCGTTCAGCAGCAGGTCGCTGCCGTGATAGCGGAACGGATAATTCATCCCGGCGCCGACGAACAGGTCGGGCCACCCGTCGGCGTTCAGGTCGCCGACGCTCGGGCCCCACGGCCAGCCGGTCTCGACGCCGGCCGCATCAGACCGGTCCGTGAAGGTCCCGTCGCGCTCACCGGTGAAGAGGGCATTCCCCAGCACGTGATTCCCGTCGGTGCCGAGGAACGCCAGCGGGAACATCGTCTTCGGATCGTGTTTGCGGGCTTCCGCGTCCGGCGTGAGATCACTGGACATGTCTGTGTGCATGTCGGTGACGAACAGGTCGAGTTGCGCGTCCCCATTCCAGTCGAGAACCTTTACGCCCATGGCTCCCCAGGGTGTGGCCGGAAAGATGCGGCGCCCGCGGTTCTCGAACCGTCCTCCCCCGAGGTTGTACCAGAGCTGATCGTGCCCCTGCATGGAGGGTACGTACAGGTCCGGACGGCCGTCCGCATCGACGTCGATTGGCGTCACGTCCCCCGACCAGGCGCTGTGCACCAGGCCAGATAACGGGGAGGTCACTTCGAACCGGCGTCCATCAATGTTGCGATAGAGGATGGAGGCCTCGGAGCGCTCTGGATGGAGGTGGCCGGCGAACGCGTCCGGGAAGCTGATCCACCGGCCGTCGGGGCGTCGTGCGTCACGCGTGTACTTGCCGACGTTGGTCACGAACAGATCGAGGCGGCCGTCGCCGTCGTAGTCGAAGAACGCGGCCCCGGACGAATGACCGCCGGTGCCGCCGACGCCTGCCTCCCTGGTGACGTCCGTGAAGACGCCGTGGCCGTCATTCCGGAACAGCAGGTTGCCTTCGCGAACGGCCGTGACGAAGAGGTCCTCGTCGCCGTCGTTGTCGATGTCCGCGAATGCGGCGCCGACACAGGCGCGGTCCCCAACGCCCACACCTGCCGCGTCCGTCACATCCTCGAAGTGACCCTGCCCCACGTTGCGGAACAGGGCATTCCGACCGACCTGGTTGACGAAGTACAGGTCGACGAGGCCGTCTCCGTCAACGTCCGCGGCGGCGACAGCGGTGCCGTGGTCGTAGTGCGTGGCGCGGTAATACTTGCCCAGGTCAACGCTGGCACCCTGCCTGAAGGTGAGGCCGGTCGTACCGACGCCGTCGACGAAGCGGAAGTCGTGTCGAGCGTTGAGCGCCGCAGCGGCGGTCTCCTGCGTCGAGCGTCGCAGTTCGGTCCACTTGGGGTCGGCAGCGTCCGGTGGAACCACGACGGCGGTCGGCTGCGACTCGGCGAGGACGGCGGCGAGTGCCTCACGCAGCGCGTCGCCCCCAGGCTGATCGGTGCCGAAGGTACCACGCACCTGGCCGAGGCTGTCGACGAGGATCAGGTCACCCGGATCCGTGAGCGGTGTCCCTGCCGTGTCGGGCTCCTTCAGCGGGCGTCGGAATCCGTTCCGGAACAGGGCTCGCATCGCTGCTCGGGTTCCCGTGAGGAAAGTCCACCGGGACGGGTCGACATTCCCGGAGGCACTGAACTCGCGCAGGCGCTGGGGCGTGTCGATCTCAGGCACGACCGAGAACGACACCAGCCTGACCGCTGCCTTCTCTGGCGACCCACGCAGCTCCCCAGCGAGCGACGACATCTCGCGCGCGACCGCGTCACACGGGGCGCCACACTGAGTGAACATGAAGCCGGCGACCCAGATGTGCCCTCGGAGATCGTCGAGGCTGACGGACTGCTGCTGCTCGTTCGTCAGCACGAACGACGGCAGCGTATCCAGCACCGGCGTTGACGGTGATCCGGATGGCGGAGCGGGCGGCCTTGATCCCTCACGCTGGCAGCCGGCGGACGTGAGTGCTGCCAGGGCGACGAGCACGAGCGACATGGCGACAGACGAGCAGTGATGGGCTCGACGCATTGGCCTTGGAAGGTTCCGACCTGAACCGTGTGCTCCCGACGATAGCAGGGCAGGAGCGTCGCGTCGAGTGTGGGCTGTGCATTCTGTGCTCAGGTGCGCACCGTGTGTGTGCAAGAGGCAGCCTTCCACGGGTGAGGAATGGTGTAGAGTGGCCTCATGCGAGCCATGACGCCGCTCCTTGTCGCGTGCGCATCGCTTGTGCCGTACCTCGCATCGGCAGCCGACGTGCGCATCGCGATGCACGACGGCCTCGTCTCGATCAGCGCGACCGACGCCACCCCCAGGCAGGTGCTCGAGGAGTGGGCACGCGTCGGCAGGACGACAGTCGTGAACGTCGAGCGAATGCCAGGCGGACCTGTGAGCCTCGAACTGCGCGACGTGCCCGAGGCGCAGGCGCTTGAAGTCGTACTCCGGTCGGTCAGCGGCTACATCGCCGCTCCCAGAAGCACGCCCGCAGGCGATCTGTCGATGTTCGATCGGATTGTGGTGCTCCCCACATCCAGTGGGGCGCGTCCGGCTCTGCCTCCGCGTCCTGCGCCGATGGCGGCGCCCGCCCTGCCTCTGCCGACCGCAGACCGACCGGTGGATGTCGAGCTTGAGAACGCTGACGTGAGCGAACCTGCGCCGCCTATCGGCCCACCGTCGTCGCCACCGACGCTCGCGTCGTCCGGCGGTTTCCCACGCGGCGGGCAGCGATCGCCCTCGGGGGTACTGCCGCAGCCGACATCGTCAGGCGGTCCCGATGATGAAGACGGCCAGAACCGGGGCCCCATGGCTGTTGCCTCGGGTGGAGGCAGCGTCGCCGTTCAGGCGCCTTCACCCTCGGCCCCGGTCGCCGACTACTCGAAGCCATTTGCGGCACCTGTCGCGACCACACTGGCGCCCGGCATGATGACGTTGCCCCAGCAGCCGAAGATCGACCCGAAGACCTACAAGCCCGGCGGCGCGCAGCAACCGATTCCGCCGACGTTCCCGTCGGCGCGACCCGGCGAAGTCGGTGCGACACCGAGCGTCGTTCCTGAGTACCTGCGGAAGGGCAGCACCCCTGCGCCGAACACGAATCGATGAAGGTCACCCGGCAGCCAGAAGTCTCGCTGCCGGGTGGCTTTTGCCTGCGGATGGCAGCACTCCGGCGACATCGCATGGGCGAGCTGTCTGGCTAAGTTGTTCACAGCGTTGATCAGAAGCTAAGCACGAGGTGGCAGTCGGTTTGCTACATGGCTCAGCGGTTCAATCCTCTCGCACAGTAACCATCGAGGAGCACGTATGCGGAAATTCCTGCTGTTCGCCCTTCCTGTTGCCGCCCTGCTGTTTGCCAGCCAGGCGCAGGCAACCACCATTCAGATCAACAACGCTGCGGCGCTCGCGTCCAACGACTTCTACGACTGGTCGCAGCTCGGCGTGGACGGAACCGTGGTCGCCTCTCCAAAGGGAGTGACCAGCAACGCGTCGGCGTCCGCGACCATCTCCGACGGCGGTGACTTCACGCGACTGACTGAAGGATTGTCATGGAGTGGCGTGATGAACGCGGGCGACAACGTGCTCTTCACGGGTGACAACGCGAAGTTCGCCGACCCCGCTTACACCGCTGCGACGTCATTCGAGGTCGACTTCGGGGCAGCTATCGCCGGCCTTGGTCTACAGATTCAGTCCAACGCGTACAGCGCCTTCAACGCTACGCTCTCGGTTTACAACGGTCTCACGCTGCTGGGCACGTTCAATGTGTCCGGAACCTCCTCCTCAGCGGCGGACGGCTCGGCACCTTTCCTGGGAGCCCGCAGCGACGCCGTGGACATTACTCGTGCGATCTTCTCGATTTCGACCGGTGACACGGAACTGGACGCGTTCGGTCTCGGCGTGAACCGCCTGCTCGTCACCGACGTGCCCTTCCGTCAGGACGCGACGGTGCCGGAGCCCGGCACGCTCACGCTGATGGGCATCGGGGCGGCCGCGTTCATTCGCAACCGTCGTCGCCAGAAGGCGTAGCCTCACCCTCGCCCTTCACATACAAACCCCCGAACGGGCTTCGCTCCCAGCAAGGCTCGTTCGGGGTCGGTTCCCCCTCCAGTAGCCCCTCGCCGGTCATCATCAGTCCTGGATCGTCATCGACAGCAATAGTCTGCGCATCTACGCGTTCGGCAGACTTTTGTTTGCACTAAGCGAGCCTGTGCTGTGCTAAAAGCGAGCTGATCTGGTTGTTCTCTAATCAAACTAGCCGAGGCTGTTGGCATATATCTTCGAGTAGCTGTATGCATCCTGACCGCGTATGGTCAGGAACACCCCGGCGCAGCGCGAACCTACGCGTGGCCTTGCTGCAAGACCCTCCGAGTTGTTCGCCGGCAGGCGCCTACGGAGGTGCGGTCATGGCACGACGAACGTTCTTTCATGCGGTGCTCGCCGCGACCGTCTGGGCCTGGTTGCCCGGGCCGGTGCAGGCGCAGACCAACTTCGCCGACGACGTGAACTCGGCGCTCGATCACTTCCTCGACTACGTACGTCCCCAGATATCGAACGGCAGCCTCGGGTGCCACGACGCCGTCGGTCTGGTCGGCCTGACGATCATGGAGAAGCACGACCCGACGATTGCCGGCAACCCCATCATCGGGTACAGCAATTCATCGGCGAGCGACAAGGTGCGCCTGCAGCAGGTCGCACAGACCATCATCGATTGTCACGTCTACCCGAACGGCTTCTACGCGTACCGTGACGGCATCGACATGATGTTCCTCGCGTTGTACGCCCGCACGGGCGGCCCTGAAGCGGTGTCTGGAGATCCCACGCACACAGTTCGGACCGCGATGGATATGCTCGTCGATCGCACACTGGCCAGCCAGACGACGCTGACGAGCTGGTATGGCACGCCGGGGATGTGGGGCTACAGCTACTGGGGCAGCGACTCCTCGACGACGCAGTTCGCCGTGGGTGGGTTGGCCGCGGCCAAGGGCTACTACCTCGACGCGTGTTGCGGCGGAGATCCTGGCAGCCGCGTGGCCGCCATCGACATCGGTCTGTCGAACGGCGACGCCACACACACAAGCTCACGACAGGCTTACGCCGTCAATCAGGTCGTGCTCCCGGCGCCTGACAACGACCAAGGTGGCTGGGGCTACCAGGTGCCCGGATACGAGCCGTCCTTGCAGCAGACCGCGTCGGGCCTGTGGGTGTCAATTCTCGGCGGGGCCGACGTGAACGACCCCGCAGTGCAGAAGGGGCTCCGCTGGCAGCAGAAGCGGTTCAACTTCGACCATCTGCCTGGGTACTACGAGACGACCCCGGCGGGTGGGCTGGGCAACGGCTGGGAGACGGAGTCCTTCGGGTACTTCCTCTTCTCGTCGTCGAAGGCCTACTCACTGCTGGAGGCGCAGGGCATCGCGCCGACGCCCGGCAACATCACCCCGAAAGACATCGGCGACCTGCCCGCTGATTCGGCGGTACCGCGGATGACGCACATCGACCCGAACTCCGCGATTTGCGGACTCGTGTCGCACCCGGCCGAGTGCCACGGTCCTTACACGGGCGAAGAACCTCGCTGGTACTTCGATTACGCCCACATGATCATGAAGCGGCAGCAGGTGGACGGCTCGTTCAACCTGGTGAATGGCGCGTGGGACTACTGGAGCGATCAGGCGTATCACGCGCTCGTGCTCGAACGGTCGCTCGCTGGTGCCTGCGTCGATACCGACCAGGACGGGATCTGCGACGGTGACGACAACTGCACGACTGCGGCGAACCCGGGGCAGGCCGATCAGGACCACGACGGCGTCGGCGACGCGTGCGACAACTGTCCGACCGTTCCGAATCCCACACAGGCAGATGATGACCAGAACGGCGTGGGCGACGCGTGTCAGAACACCGCGCCGGAGTGCGAAGATGCGATGCCGACGGTGACGACGTTGTGGCCGGTCGACAAAGCGCTGGTCGGCGTTGGCATCACGGGTGTGACCGACGCGGAGTCCGGCGTGACGATCGCCATCACCGGCGTGAAGAGCGACGAGAAGTCGACGCTCGATCGCGTGAACCTGCCGGATGCCTTCATCCTCGGGTCCACGGTGAACCTGCGGCGGGACCGTGGTATTGCCTCCTCGCTGCCCGGTAACGGGCGCGTCTATCGCATCAGTTTCACGGCGACGGACGGCGGCGGCTTGAGCTGCCAGGGAACGGTGGACGTGAAGGTGCCGCGCACGCCAGCGACAGGCACCGTGATCGACGCCGTCATCTACGACGCGACGACCACGCCGTAGTTCCCGACGAGTCGCGCAGGAGCAACAACGACCGCCGCCTGGAGGAGCAGGTGGCGGTCGTTTCGCGTACGAGCCGTCGTCATGCCCGGCGCGCGTTCATGCCACGCGTGTTCAACGCAGGATGTCGCCGAGGGCCAGAAGCGCGTAGCTCGTGGCCACCTGAGGGTCGCGCTCCGTCGGATCGTCAGGATTGGTCCACTGACCGTTCGACTGCTGGAGGACCAGCAGCTTGCGCGCCAGTTCTTCGCGCCAGTTGTGCCGCCGGAACTTCGCGTCGGTCACCATGTCGAGGCCGGCCGTGCGAAGCGCGCGCGCCAGCAGGGCGTAGTACTGCATCAGCCCGCGGGATCCCACGAAAGGGTTTGCGTCGAGCGCGAATTCGCGCTGGACCCAGTCCACCGAGTGATCGACCCGCGCGTCGCCGCGCCGCAGGCCCGCGTGCGTGAAGCCGAGATAGCCGGCCAGTGTGGCGCTCCCGAATGAGTGCAGCTCCTCGGCTGCGAGGCTGAAGCCGGGGAAGAGCACGAACCCCCCGTCATTACCGGCCCATCCCTGATCGTTGTTCTCGTTGTCGTTCTGGCACCGCTCCAGGAACACGACCGCCTTTTTCCAGGTTTCGCTCCCCCTGGGGATCCCGGCCTCGCCGAGCGCCCGCAGCGCAGACTCGGTGGTGAGCACATTGCCGCCCGGTTCCTGGGCGCTCCTGGTCAGTCCGCGTCCGAAGCTTCCGTAGAAGCGGTCCTCCGGTGTCACGCCTTCGCCTTCGTCCAGCTGCTGCGCCACAAGAAAGCGCCCCGCCGCACCGACGGCAGGACGGTCGTCGTCGCGACCTGCGGCCTGAAGGGCATGGAGCGCCTGTGCGGTCTCGCTCGTCGGGTCGGGACTGAGGGTGCCGTAGAAACCGCCGTCCGGCTGCGCTGTCGCGCGAATGGCGTCGAGGGCCGCGCCGAGCGACGGCGCAGGGCTGAGCCCAGGCGGCAGGGTCGCCAGGGTTTCGACAACGAGCGGATTGGGCGCAGCATCCCGGACGGCAAGGTGCTCGGCCAGAAATGCTGCTGGCTGCCGCACGGCCGTGAGCAACGCCTGGCGAGTGGCAGGCGGAAGCACCACGCTGCGCGCCGGCTGCGATCCGGCGGACACGACAGCCCCGGCGAGCACCGCGCAGGCGCAGGCTGCCGCCAGGCCCGTTCGCAGCGTCCCGTTCATTTCGGCGCGGAGACGGCTTTGACGACCAGCGTGACCGGCGCGTTGGCAGCCAGGCCGAGATTCGGGTTCAGGATTACGGAGCCATATCGGCCGATGCCGACCGCTTCGGGGTGATCGATGATGGCCGATCGTGTGTGCACGAACCCGATCAGCACGCCGTCCATGTCGGCCAGGTACCGACCGTTATCGGCGAACAGCGACCCGGTGTAGACCCAGGTGCCTTCCGGCATCTCCTTGCCCGTCGCCTGGTCGAAGACCAGCCGCTCTGCCCGGAAGCGGCCCGGCGACGCCGCATTCGCTTCGACCCACAACTCCACCCGATCGCCATCGAGCTCACGGCTCGGGAGCATCCGTGTGCGGGTGTTGTCGAGACCGAGCATGAGGAGCGCGGTGTTGAAGGTGACGCCGTCGGTGTTGAGCGTCAGCGCGCTCTCGTACGCCTTGAGTCCGTTCGGCGTGTTGGCGAGGAACTCGAGCGTCTTGACGCCGTTGACCGTGCCCGGGACCGATAGCTCGCGGAGCGCCGTGTTGACGCGCACGTTCCCCACGCGCACAAGGTCCTTGCCCAGCCGCTCGACTGGCGGCGTGGTGACGGGCCGTCCCGGCGGTGGGGGAGCTTGCGCACGCATCGCGCCACCGGCAGTTGCGCAGAGCAGGGCAGCGACGAGCAGTGATCGCACAGACACGTGTTGATCTCCTGGTTTCCCGAGCGAGTATACCCGGACGGTCGAGGTTGGCGTGCTATGGTGACCGCATGAGCTTTCGGCCGCTCGCCGTGGTCTCTGCAGTGATTCTGGCAGCCGCGTTCGTGCGCGGGCAGACGATCGCCCCAGCCGCGCTGGGGCCCTTTCCGAAGTTCGACCGCGTAACGGAGAAGGCTGGCATCGACTTCCAGTTGGACAGCGGCAGCCCGGCGCGCGAATTCATCATCGAGAGCAACAGCGCTGGCGTGGTCGCACTCGATTACGACAACGACGGGTGGATCGATCTCTACTTCGTCAACGGGTCGACGGTGGAGCGTCTGGAGTCGGGCCAGAAGAGCAGAGGCAATCGGCTCTATCGGAACAACCACGACGGCACCTTCTCGGATGTGACCGACCGAACGGGCACACGGGGCAACGGCGATTGGGCGTTTGGCGGATGTGCCGGTGACGTCGACAACAACGGCTTTGACGACCTGTTCGTCACCACGTACGGGCGCGATGTCCTCCTCCTGAACAACGGAAACGGCACCTTTCGGGACGTGAGTCGTGCGTGGGGCATCGAGAGCCCGGGACGTTGGCACTCGGGATGTGCGTTCGGGGACTACGACCGCGATGGCGATCTGGATCTGTACGTCTCGAACTACGCCCAGTTCACCGTCGCCGCTTCACGGGCGATGCCGTACTACCGTGATCGCGATCCGAAGGCGCCGTTCACGCAACCCGGGCCAGACAAGTATCCGACCACCCCACACGAGTTCTACGAGAACACGGGGCGTGGCCGCTTCGTCGACGCGAGCGTGCGGACCGGCATCACGCGTGCGACGACGAAGTCGAAGAGCGTGCCGGGCGCGTACGGGTTCGGCGTGGTCTGGGGGGATTACGACAACGACGGGGACCTCGACATCTACGTGGCGAGTGACACCACGGCGAACCTGCTGTTCCGGAACAACGGCGATCGCACCTTCACCGATGTCGCCGCGTCGGCCGGCGCAGCCGTAGACGCCGATGGACGTTCGCAGGCCGGCATGGGCGTGGACATGGCCGACTACGACAACGACGGCCGGCTCGATCTCGCGGTCACCAACTTCGCCGAGGATCACTTCACGATCTACCACAACGAAGGGAACGGCACATTTGCCGACGTCTCGAAGCGGGCGGGATTGATGCCCGCTCCGTACCTGGGATGGGGCGCCCAGTTCGTCGACCTGGATCACGACGGCCTGCTCGACCTCGTGACGGTGAATGGCCACGTCAATCCGTCCGTGCAGATGGGCGCCAGGGCCGGGAGACGGGCCGGCTACCGGCAGCGACCGCTCATCTTTCATCAGGTCGCCGGCGGACTCTTCAGGGAGGTCGGTCTGGCCGCGGGGCAGGCATTCGGCGACGTGTACAGCAGTCGCGGACTCGCCGTTGCGGATCTGAACAACGACGGCCAGATGGATCTGGTGTTCGCGAACCAGGAAGAAAAGCCTGCGGTGTTGTTGAACCGAGGTGTGCCGGGACACTGGCTGACGGTGAAGCTCAAGGCCACGCAGTCGAATCGCTCCGCGATCGGTGCACGCGTGACGCTGAAGGCCGGGGGCCTGACGCAGTTGCGCGAGGTGAAGAGCGGCGGCAGCTTCCTCTCGCAGAGCGACCTCCGTGTCCATTTCGGCCTCGGTACGTCCTCCAGCCTCGAGGCGCTCACTGTCCGGTGGCCGTCCGGGCGCACGAGCGTGGAGCACCCCACCAGCGTGGATCAGATCCTGACCATCACCGAGCCCGCCAGGTAGGCCCGACCGCTCACGGGCGGCCGTACACCCTGATCACGTGCGAGCGGATGCGGGGTTGCACACGCGACGTGTCGCTGCCGGTCGAAATGCCGCTGGACGCCTGGACAGGCATGTGGCAGTCGACGCACTGCGTGGCGATGGTCCGGCCGCGAGTCGCGTACAGTCCGCATGCCTGCGGCGCGTGGCAGGCCTGACACTTCTTCGACATCGCAGCCAGGTCGCGCTGCGTTTCATGGACGTCGTGGCACGTCTCACACGTCATCGTCGACGCCTGGTAGCAGCGGCTCATCTGCAGTGCAGGTGCCTGCTGGCCATGGCTGTCCAGCGCGACGACGGACGCGTTGCCCGGCGGAGTGCCCGCGGCTGTTGCCTGCGATGCCTGTCGCGACGGGCCGACCGGATCGCCTGCTCGGAACGTGAAAGGGCCCGTGAGGGGTGTGCCACCGTGGCAATACGCGCAGAGGTCCACGCGCTGCTCTCGACTGAGCGTCGCCGGGTTCACGACGTCCGCGTCAATGGCGAGCCGCGCAGCTGGGCGACTCGAGCGCGCGGCCACGTGTGCTGCGCCGGGCCCATGGCACTTCTCGCACGTGACTCCGAGAAGGGCAGTCGAGAGATCGAACCGATCGGCGCGCGACGTCGACGCCACGTAGGTCGCGTGGCAGTCCAGGCACAGCGGTGTAATCGCCCGATCGAACCGCGCATCGGCGCCCGTAAATCCCGGACTGGGCGCCCACCTGGCCGCTTCCGTCCAGTACGACAGCGGCAGCTGGAACAGCTCATCGCCCCGGCGCCAGATGAACGACTGCCCATGTCGCCCGGAGCCGGTGACGAGGTCGATCCGTTCGCGTCGCGGCTGGCGACCTGGACTCACGGGCGTCGCGGTCTGAAAGTATCCGTCTGCATCGAGGGTGACCTCGACCCGATCCGCGGCGAGCCGCACGACGTTCGCGCCTCGAGTTGCCGGGGCCTTGATCGTGCCCGCAGTCGGCCAACTGGACGTGAGTGCGTGTGCGGTGGAGGCGAAGTGGCGAGCGTGTCGTGGGTGGCACCGCACGCAGGCTTCTGCGCCCGCGTACTGCTGCCGGTCTGGAGGGACGCGCCCAGGCGCGGCGACGACCGGGTGCGCTGCAGCCATCCACAGCGCTGCCACCACACCCCAACTCAGGTTCGCGAACGCCGTAGCCATGACTGGTCAGATGATACGCAAGCGGTCGCACGCGTTGTCTGCTGGGCTCCGCGCCCCCTGCGAAACGTCGCTCCACACGAGAATGCTGTGTGAGGTTGACTAATCAGGAAAGAGTCCGTCGCGACGGTGACTAAATCGTATTCAGGCCTGCTGAAAAAGGCAACAAACCGCTTGATCGCTGGTGACGGATCGCACAAGATCTTGCCTACGCGCTGTAGACACCGCTTGTGACGCGTTGAGTGACAGCGGCTTTCAAAAGGACAGCAACGCATGGTAGGACGATTCCTGAAACACGCAGCCACGGCCGTGGCCCTGGTCACGATGACGGCGAGCATTGCCGGCGCGCAGACCAACTTCGCCGACGACGTGAACTCGGCGCTCGATCACTTCCTCGACTACGCTCGCGCGCAGATCGATGGAAATCAGATCAGCTGCACTGACGCAGAGGGGCTCGTTGGCCTGACGATCATGGAGAAGCATGATCCGACGGTTCCGGGCAACCCGATTCTCGGCTACAGCAACTCATCGGCGTCGGACAAGACCCGGTTGCAGCGCATCGCGTCGGAGGTCATCAACTGCCACGTCGTGGGACAGACCTTCTACGCGTACCGCGACGGCATCGACATGATGTTCCTGGCGCTCTACGCGCGCACGGGCGGTCCCGATCCAGCCGCCGCCGCGCCGCACACCGTTCGTGAGGCGATGGACACCCTCGTCGACCGAACCTACGCCGCCCAGTCCAAGGATGCGGACGAGGTTCCCGACTACTGGGGGTCGGCGCCGGGGACCAGCGGCATGTGGGCCTACACGGGAATCGGTATGGACTCGTCGACGACGCAGTTCGCGGTTGGCGGGCTGGCTGCGGCGAAGGGGTACTATCTCGACGCGTGCTGCGGCGGCGACCCCGGGAGCCGCATCGCCAACATCGACGTGGCCATCACGACCGGTGACGCGACACGTCATAGCTCGCGCGCGGCCTATGCCAATCACATCGTCACGCTGGCCAGCCCCAACGACGATCAGGGCGGCTGGGGTTATCAGGTGCCCGGCTACGACCCCTCGATGCAGCAGACCGCGTCGGGGCTGTGGGTGTCGATTCTGGGCGGCGGCGACGTGAACGACCCGGCGGTCCAGAAGGCGCTTCGCTGGCAGCAGAAGTACTACAACTACACCGGGCCGATTGCCCCGCCCATCGGCAACGGATGGCAGGGCAACTCCTACGGGTACTTCCTCTTCTCCTCGTCGAAGGCCTACGCCCTCCTGGAGGCGCAGGGAACGGCGCCCTCTGGCGGCAACATCACTCCGCACGACATCGGTGACATCGCAGCTGACCCGAATGTCACCACCTACCAGGGCAACACGTCGACCACCACCGGAACAGCACCGCGGGAGACGCATATCGATCCCGCCACGGCCCCCTGCGCGCTGGTGAACCATGCCGCCGAATGCCACGGCTCCTACGCTGGTGAGGAGAAGCGGTGGTACTTCGATTACGCCTACACGATCATGACGCGTCAGGCGGCAAACGGCTCGTTCAACCTGGTGAATGGCTATTGGGATTTCTGGAGCGATCAGGCGTATCACGCGCTCGTGCTTGAACGCTCGCTCGCGGGCGCCTGCGTCGATACGGACCAGGACGGCATCTGCGACGGTGACGACAACTGCACGACGGTACCGAACGGCAACCAGGCCGACCAGGACCACGACGGCGTCGGCGATGCCTGCGACAACTGCGTGAGCACCAGCAACCCGGACCAGCTCGACGCCGACCACAACGGCGTGGGCGACGCGTGCCAGAACACGGCGCCGGTGTGCACCGCCGCGGTCCCGACGGTGACGACGCTGTGGCCGGTCGATAAGGCGCTGGTCGGCGTTGGCATCACCGGTGTGACCGACGCGGAGTCCGGCGTGACGATCGCCATCACCGGCGTGAAGAGCGACGAGAAGTCGACGCTCGATCGCGTGAACCTGCCGGATGCCTTCATCCTCGGGTCGACGGTGAACCTGCGGCGGGACCGTGGTATTGCCTCCTCGCTGCCAGGCAACGGCCGCGTCTATCGCATCAGCTTCACGGCGACCGATGCCGGGGCGCTGTCCTGCAGCGGCACGGTGGACGTCAACGTGCCCCGCACGCTGGCAACGGGCACGGTGGTCGACTCCGTGATCTACGACGCGACGACAACCCCGTAAATCGCCACACCGCAAACACACGCAGCACCACCGACCGCAGGGGGCCATGCCCCCTGCGGTCTTTTTTTGTGGATAATCCGGCCATGCGCCTGCTTCGCCTTCCTTCACCGATACTCGCCACCGTGTTCGCCGCGTTGTCCTTTGCCCCTGTCCTCAGGGCACAGGGACAACCGCAGGGTGGTGACGCTGCGCTCCAGAAGCGGATCGCCGCGCTCGAGGACGGACAGAAGGCGATCTTGAAAGAGCTGCAGGAGATCAAGGCGCTTCTCGCGGCTCCGCCAGCCGCCCCCGCTGCGCAGGCGCAGGCCGCACCGTTGCCGACCGTCGTGTCAATCGCCAACGCAGCGAGCCGGGGGGATGCCAAGGCCCCGCTGACGCTGGTCGAGTTCTCGGACTTCCAGTGCCCCTTCTGCGGACGCTACTCGCGCGAGACGTTTGCGCAGATCCAGAAGCAGTACGTAGACACCGGCAAGGTTCACTACGTGTTCCGCAACCTCCCGCTGCAAGGGCTCCATCCGCAGGCGTTTGGTGCCGCGGTCGGCGCGGAGTGTGCGCGCGCACAGGGCAAGTTCTGGGAGCTGCACGACCGGCTCTTTGCCAACCAGAACGGACTCGCCCAACCGGCAATCCTCAAGAGCGCCGAGGTCTACGGCCTTGATCTGCCGAAGTTCCAGGCGTGCCTCTCGGCACCGGCAGCGGCAGAGCACGTCCGAAAGGACCTGGCCGATGCCGCAGCGCTCGGATCCAATGCGACCCCGGCATTCTTCGTCGGCGTGAAGCAGGCTGACGGGCAGGTCCGGATCCTCCAGCGTATCGTCGGCGCCAAGCCGTACGAGACGTTCGCCTCGATTCTCGATACCCTCCTCACTGCCAACGGCGCGGCCCGATAAAGGCCGGCCGAGAGTCAGGACAGGCGCCCGCCTGCCGACAAAACGTCTGCGCCCGTCGGACTTCCGGAGTCCACTTCACCACAGGCCGTTTGCTGGCCTGCGAGCGACGTCCGCTGTATGCGCCGTGTACTCCTTGTCGCAGGGTCGCGACGGAAAGATTCGTGAAGTCAGACTCGTCGTGTCTATCGGTCGGTCAAGTCATGCCTATGTGATGCACAGGTGCGACCGCCGCTCTGTTCTGGCATTGCGGTTGCCTCAAGCCCGACCGTTAGGCTTTCCTGACATCTCATGTCCTCTCTTGCACTCGCGGCCGACGTGGCTGCGACCTGCGTCGTCGCGCCGTTCGTGGGCAGTGCGCTTGGTGCCTCGGGCCGAGTGGATGCGCTGCTGCTGCCGCGCCGGTCGATCCGCGCCCTGGGGACGCGACTGGCGACGGTCTTCGGGACTGGGGTCGCGCTGACGGGTCTCGTCAGCGCGGTTCATCTCGCCGGCAGTTCGTTCTCCGACCAGACGGCGTTTCACATGTCGCGTGTCGTCCTCCTGGCCTGTGCGTCGACCGCCATGGTCGCGGCGGGCACCTGCGCGGCAGCCACGCTGCGCGATCCGCTGGATGCAGGCGCCGTCGTGAGTCTCGCGTCGCTGGTCGCCGCCTTCGCGTGTCTCGGGGCTGGCCCCGCCATCGACCTGCTACCCCGATCACTCCTCGGGTTCGCACTCGCCGTCAGCCCGTTCACGGCGGCGGCATCGGCAGCCGGGCTCGACATCATGCACGACGAGTGGATCTACCGGCTGTCGCCGCTCGCGCACGAACAGCTCCCGTTCGTCGACTGGCGGCTCAGTGCAGCGGCATACGTCTTTGCGGCAGTGCTGTGCACGGTCGCTACATCGTGGCGCACGTCACGCCGAAGAGATCTAGCGCCCGATCAGGCGTAGACGAATCGACTTCGAGCATCAGGCCCACGCGGGCCGAAAGGAACGAGCAATGAACCAGCAGTGGCAGATGGCGGCGGTCCTCGTCGCAGCGTCCCTCACCGCAGCGCCGGTGTTGGCCCAGAACACGTCGTCCGGCCTGTCAGCCGACACGCGGCAGAAGCTGGCGGCGAGCATGGAGAAGGGCGCCGCCTACCTGAAGCAGCAGCAGCACGCGGACGGGACGTGGGAAAACCATCCCGGCATCACCGCCATGGCTGCGACGGCGCTGTTGCGGCAGACCGGCGTGCCGAAGGCAAACGCGCTGGCGACCACAGGCAAGACACTCGATGCCCTGGCGAAGCTCGCCAAGCCTGATGGCGGCATCTACGACAAGGACATCCCGCACTACATCACCGCCGTCTCGGTGATGGCCCTGGTGGCGGGCGGCCGACCGCAGGACAAGCCGCTCATCGAGAAGGGACGGCGTTACCTCGCCGACCACATCCTCGATGAAGGCGAGGGGATTTCGCCGAGCGACAAGTTGTACGGGGGCATCGGCTACGGCGGCAACGCCGGCGTCAGTGCCGACATCATCAGCCTCGAGTACGGCCTTCGTGCGATGAAGGAAGCGGACCTGCCCGCGAACGACCCCGCGTGGGAAAAGGCGATCAAGTTCCTCCAACGGACGCAGAACAACAGCGAGACCAACGACCAGACGTGGGCGGCCAACGACGGGGGCTTCATCTATTACCCAGGCAACAGCCAGATTCGCGACACGACCCGTTCGTACGGGTCGGCCAGCTACGCCGGCATCATGAGCTACTCGTGGGCCAACGTGAAGAAGAGCGACGACCGCGTGCAGGCCGTGCTCAAGTGGGTCCGCAACAACTATACGGTGGACGAGAATCCTGGCCTGGGGCAGAAGACGCTCTACTACTACTACATGGTCTTCGCGAAGGCCCTGCAGGCCACGGGAGAGTCCGTGATCGTCGATGCACGCGGCCAGCGGCACAACTGGCGTGAGGACCTCGGGCGCAAGATCCTGTCGCTCCAGCATCCGGAAGGTTTCTGGGTCAACGAGGATCGCGCCGAAATGCAGGACAACAAGGTGCTGGTCACGTCCTTCACGATGATGGCCATGCAGGCCATCCTGCAGTAGCGTCCGGGTGATTCCGTGTCGGCCAGTGGCAGATGGGTGCGGGTGGCGGCAATCGTGCCGCTCCTCGCCGCCGGTCCCGCGCAGGCAGCCGAGCCTTCGCTGAACGCAACCGCCGGCGTTGGCGGTGTTGCGCGCGCCGGGCGCTGGCTGCCTGTGGCCGTCACCATCACCTCGGCCGACGCGCCCCTCGGTGGCGAGGTGAGCGCGACGTGGGGAGAGACGACCGCCACCCGCGAGGTCGTCCTTGCCGCGCAGTCCAGGACCCGCGTCGAACTCTACCTCCGCGCCGCCGATCCGCGCGACAGCATCCACATCGCCTTGCGCCGCACGGCGGCGGATCCGGTTACGCGCGAACTGCCGGTTCAACTCCTCCCAATCGATGTCGATGCTGCCCTGTGCATCGGCCATGGCGCCGACACATCGGGCACCACTCCGTGCGCCGCGTCGATCGAGGCCGTCGATCTCCCACGATCGCCCCGTGCGTTCGATGTGTTCGACCGCGTGGTGTGGAACGGTCCGCGTGCCGAGGCTGACGCCCAGCAACGGTCGGCGATCGAAGCGTGGGCGCATACTCGCGACCTCGTAACGAGCGGGGCAATGAGCCAGGCGCCGCGCCCGCGGCCGGTCGCCGACACACCGATGCTGCCGCAGCCCACCGCGGTGACGCTCGTGGCGGGCGGTCTCGGGTACATCGTGCTGCTCACGGCGGCGATTCAGGCGAGCGCTTCGAGGGGCCGGCCCATCCTGTTCTGCGGAGCCATCGTCGGCGTCTCCCTGCTCGGGGCCCTCGCTGCAACACTCACCGGGCACGGCGGGCCTGCAGCGGCGGTGCTGATCGAGCACGCCACGACCGCCTACCAGCTCGACGTGCATACGTCGCTCGTGACGTCGCGTGCGCAGGCGCGATTCCCGGCGCGTTCGCGCTACGAAATCCCCGCGGCATTCGACGGTGCCCTGATCGTCGACGACTACCCCCGTCGTCTCGCACGCGCCAACGCAGCCGGACAGCCAACGCTCGCCGGCACCTACGCACTGGGGACGTCACAGGGCTTCGAGGCCGAAGGCACGCTCGCGTTCACGCCGTTCAGCGTCGACCGGAACGGCGACGCGGTGCGCGTCCGGAACGTCTCTGGCGAAACGCTGCGCGCGTGTCGTCTCACCGACGGCTACCGCTCGCGCGAGGCAGGCGACCTTCCCCCCGAGGGCAGCGCCACGCTCACGTCGGGGGACGTGAGGGCACTGCCGACGTTCGCCTGCCACGCACACCGGTTCCCGATACCACTCGAGCCGAGTGGCCGATCCCTGCGCGTCTCGGGTGACACGGTCGTAAGCATCGCCCTTGGCGCGGTGGAGATCGGCCTGTGACGCCGTTCATCCGCCTCGTCAACGTCTCGAAGTCCTTCGGAACCCGCACGGCGCTCGACGGCGTGCATCTCGATCTCGCGAGAGGCGAATGCCTCGGCGTGACGGGCGGGAACGGCTGCGGTGCGACGACGCTGCTGCTGGTCATGGCCGCGCTCCTCGCGCCGACCTCCGGCCGAATCGAGGTCGACGGACTCGACGCGTCCACCAACCTCTGGGCCGTCCGGCGTCGGCTCGCGTACGCGGGTGGCGCGACTCCGCGAGCGGATCGCGGCACCGTGGGCCAATACATCGCGCTCGTGCGCGAGAACCGCCGCTCCGTCGCACGTGTTCCGGTGCCTGAGGCCGACGCGCTCCTGAGGCGTGCGGGCCTCGATCCTGAACTGCCAATGGCCGCGCTGTCGACCGGAGCAGCGCGGCGCGCTGCGAACGTGGCGGCGATCGCGACGGGGGCGGACCTCCTCTTGATCGACCGGCCCTTCGACGGCCTCGATGAGCGGGGCCGCGACACGTTCCTGTCCTGGTTCCAGGAACTGCGTTCGGCGGCGACGACGATCGTCCTTGCGACCGGGAGCGAGCGTGAGGCCCAGAGCCTCGGCACACGGACAGTGACGCTCGACAGAGGCCGCGTGGTCGCGGACCGGACGGCCGGTGGGCTCGACACGTGGAGCAGCGGCATGCGCGGCGCGGTGGGAGCGCAGTGATGCTGGCGCTTGTCACATGGGGATCGAGGGCTGGTCTGGACGCACGGACGACCGCCGCAGTCGCATCCGTGCACGTCCTGCTCCTGCTCCTGTTCGTGCTGGCGTGGCATGACGGCGTGCCGCTCTGGCCGACAAGCTCCCTCATCGAACAGCAGGCGCGTGTGCAGACGGCATTCCTGCTGTGGGCGCTGCCGTGGCTGGCGGTGCGCAGCATGCCACGCGTGAGCCATTCGGAGCTCGCCCTCTCGGCGGCGCTGCTGGCGCGGCGTCCGGGGACACTGGTCCTGGCGCATCTGCTCGGCAGCGCGCTCGTCGTCGTCGCGGTCGTGGTCGCCGCAGTGCCGGTCGTCGTGCTCGCAGGTCAGATGTCAGTGGCTGCGTTCGACGGCGTCGCCGTCCGCGCGCTGGATACAGGCGCCGTCTGCGCCATGGCGGCGGCGTCTGCGGCGGTGTGGAGCCTGGTGACTACTGACCGTGTGTGGGCCTGGGTTGGCGCGCAGGGAACCACCTGCGTGATCTGCGTCCCCGCGCTCTGGTGGGGCGGCCCGTGGCTCGGCGGCGCGATCGGGATTACAGGCGCTCTTGTGACGACCGCGGTGGCCATGTCCACCGCAGACCGGACGTGCAGGTATGTTGCCGACTGATACGAACTTCGTCGGCGAGACACTCAGCCGCCGGCTGCATGCCTTCCAGCGGCGTGTCGTGATCCTGCGATTCCTGGATCATCTCGTCGCGTTGCTCGCAGCCGCGCTCCTGACGCTGGCCGTCGTGTCTCTTGCGGCCAAGCCAGAACCTGCCCGGGCTGCACTGTGGTCCGGCGCGGCCATCGTGCTGGCCTCCGTTGCGGCTGCGGTGCTGACGTCGAGAGAAGGCTGGTCCCGTGCCCGTACGGCGCAGATGCTCGATCGCCGCTTCCGGCTGTTCGACCGGATGACCACCGCCGAGTCATGCCTCGGCGAGGCGAGCGCTCCGGCCGCACTGGTGGTCGCCGACGCGGCCGCGCACCTCTCCCGCCTGCGTCCGTCCGACGTGACACCAACCTTCCGTCTGGCACCACGGTGGCTCGGGGTAGCCGCGATCGGATTCGTGCTCGCGACGCTCATCGCGGGACGGCCGACTCCGGACGCTCCAGTGCCGACGGTGTCGAATGGCGCAGGCAGCACGGGTCCGGACGTCGAGGACGCATCCGGCCAGGGCACAACGCCTCGCTCGGCGAGTGCAACGCCCTCCGCGGCAGAGGCCCCGACGAGCCGAGACGCTTCCACACCGGAGAGGTCGTCACCGTCGTCTTCTGAGCGTGGTGCGAGTCGAGCCTCGGCGGCGGCGATCGCCACGGCCACGGTCCCGTCCGCAGGCACGGGTACCGCCGGTACGCGCACGCAGACCTCAGATGCGCGGACCTCGTCGACCATCGCGCTCGGTACGAACGAGGCCGTCGGCCGCGCGAGCAGCAATGGCTCCAACGTGCGTGCGGCGCAGCCTTCGACAGCAGCGAGGGTGAGCACCGACGGCGTTGGGAACGCCGGAGGGGGTGGTGCTTCCTCCGGCAACACTGCGGGCAGCGGCGCAGGCGGTGCCGCTGAAACAGAGGCCGCGCCAGGTGCTCGCGACGGTGCGCCGGGCACACGGCGCGCGGCGGCGGCCTCCCCGCTGGCGCTGGTCGGCGCGCCGGACCCTGAGTCGCCGACCGCACAGGAACGCGTGCCTCCGACCCGTCGTGCGTACGTACGCGAGTACTTCGCCGCGCTGCGGGCGGGCGGCAATCGACAGGAGGCGCGATGACGTCGGAGGTCGCCAGAGTGGAGGCACAGGCTGAGGCCTTCCGCGAGGGGTTTGCGCACCTCCACCGCGAGATCGGTCGCGTGTTCGTTGGCCAGCCGACGCTGATCGACGGCGTGCTGCTGGCGTTCTTCTGTGGCGGCCACGTCCTCATCGAAGGGCCGCCCGGACTCGGCAAGACGCTGCTGGTGCGCACGCTGGCAGAAGCGCTGGATCTGGGCTTCTCGCGCATTCAGTGCACGCCGGACCTGATGCCGGCGGACATCACGGGCACGAACGTCCTCGTGGAGTCCGCGCCAGGCGTGCACGCGATGACCTTCCAGCCGGGCCCGATCTTCGCGAACGTCGTGCTCGCAGACGAGATCAACCGAGCGACGCCGCGGACGCAGGCCGCGTTCCTGGAGGCCATGCAGGAGCGGCACGTCACCCTGTTCGGGCAGACGCATCGGCTCGACGAACCGTTCTGCGTGATCGCGACGCAGAACCCGATCGAGATGGAGGGGACGTTCCCGCTGCCCGAGGCGCAGCTCGACCGGTTCTTCTTCAAGCTGACGGTCCAGAATCCGTCGATCGCAGACCTGCTGGAGATCGTCATCAGGACGACCGGACCGGAACAGCCGCACGCGACGCCGCGATTCGGTCCTGATGCGGTCCGCGAAATGAGCGCGATCATCAGGCACGTGAAGGTGGCGGAGCCGGTGCTGCGTTCGGTGCTGCACCTGGTGGCGGCCACGCACCCGTCCTCACCAGACGCCCCGCCGCTCGTGCGTCAGTACGTCCGCTTCGGCGCCAGCCCCCGGGCGGCCCAGTCGATCATTCTCGCGGCGAAGGCGACCGCGCTCCTGGCCGGCCGCTACAACGTCGCGGTCGACGACATCGTCCGCGTGGCTGAACCGGCGCTCACGCACCGTGTCCTGCGGAACTTCCAGGCCGACCTGGACCACGTCACCGCTGCGTCCATCGTGGCGCAGGTGCTCTCACCGCTGCGGAGTGTGTGATGACCCTGCTCACGAGCGAGGACGTTCGTCGCCTCGACAGGCTCAGCGTCGCCGGCAGGCGCATCGCACCGCTTCCTGACTGGCAGGGTGGGCGGACCGCGCGGATGCGCGGGCTCGGCACCGAGTTCCACGACTTCAGGCCCTACCACCCTGGCGACGACCCGCGCGCGATCGACTGGAACATTCATGCGCGCCTGCGGCAGCTCGTCGTGCGCGTGCCGAGCGCGGACGCGCATCTTGCGGTGCACCTGCTGGTGGACACGAGCGCGTCGATGGGACTCGGGTCCCCCTCGAAGCTCGCGGTGGCACTCCGCGTGGCCGCCGCGCTGGCCTACACGGCGCTGGCCGGACGTGACGCGGTGGCGGTCTCCACGTTCGATGCACGGGTGCAACCCCTCGCGCCGTCGGGGCTTGGTCCCGCGCAGGGGCGTCGCATCACCGAGGCGCTCGCCACGCTCCATGCGAGCGGCGCGTCGTCTGCCGGTCAGGCGCTCGGTGCCTATGCGGGAGCGGTTCGTGGCCCCGGGCTGGCGATTGTCATCTCGGACTTCCTCGATGGGGACGGGCCCGATGCCGGTCTCCGTGCGCTGCGGCGCTCGGGGTTGACCGCCGGGGCGGTGCGCATTACCGATCGCGAGGAGGAGCGGATCGCGCTCGACGGTGAGGTCGAGCTGATCGACAGCGAAGCGCCAGACCAGACGCTGCTGGTCGATGCGAACGCCATCGCGTTCTACCGCAGACAACTCGACGAGGTCGGGCGGCGCGTCGCTGACCAGTGCGCGCAGGCCGGCGCGCCCTACCTCGAGGTGCACACGGCGGACTCCTTCACAGACGTGCTGCAGGCATGCGTGGGGAGCGGACTGCTCGAGCAGCGGGGGAGTGCGTGATGACCTTCATGCATCCTGCCGCCCTGTGGGCGCTCCTGCTGGTGCCGCTACCGTGGCTGCTCGCGCGCCGTCAACGACGGCCCCGGCGGGTCGTGTCGAGCCTGCTCGTCTGGCGGGGCGCGCCACCGCCGCCGTCGAGCGGTGCGCGGGTCCGTCCCCGATGGGCGTGGACCCCGTTCCTGCAGGCTGCGACCATCGCAAGCCTCGTGCTCGCCCTGAGCGGGCCCTCCATTGCCGCTGGTGGCCGGGTGCTGATCATCGTGGACCTGTCCGCGTCGATGGGGGCCCTCGACAACGGTCGGTCCCGACTCGCCCTCGCGCGCGAGCAGGCGCGGGGGATCCTCGCAGACGAGGCTGCCTCAACGCCTGTCACTGTGTTGCTGGCACACGCGTCGGGCACGACACGAGTCGACGGGACCGCCGCTGGTGGCGAGGTGCGCCGCGCGCTCGACGAACTGCAACCGACAGATGCGTTCGCTGACCTCGACGCGGCGTTCGCCCAAGCGTCCTCCTCGTCCTTCCGTCGCGCGGTGCTGTTCACCGATCGCGCGGAGCCGGACGGAGCGAAGCCGGACGGGTTCGACTGGCGCCGTGTCGGCAGGCCGCTCGCCAATCTGGCCATCGTCCGCGCCACGGCGACGAGGGTTGACGAAGAAGCCGTCGACCTGCTGGTGACCGTCCGGAACGACGGACCGGTTGCCGCGACGACGACGGTGGCTGTCGATGGTGTCGGTGACAAGGCGTCCTTGCAGGTGCCGGCCAGCGGAGAGACGACGACCGTCCTCAGGATCGAGCCTGCGGATGGGATTGCGGCGATCGCGTTGTCGCCCGGTGATGCGCTGCACGCAGATGACAGGCGGTGGGTCGCGCTCCCGCAAGTGCGGCGTCTGCGTGTGGGAGTGGTCGGGGAGGCCGGTCGCGCTCTCTCCGCTGCGCTCGCGGCAGACCATCGGCTGGACGTCCTGAGCCTGCGGACGCTCGACGATGTCGCGCACCTCGACCGCCCGATCGATCTGCTGGTATGCCGGGCCTGCGGAGCGACACCGCGCGGAGTGCACGCGTTGGTCTTCACGCCACACACGACAGCAGCAGAGGCTGTCGCTCTGAGCCTTCGACGCGACATCGACCATCCGATTGCTGCGGGACTGGATCTCGGGGATCCGCTCGTTGTCCCCACCACGGTCACCGACCCGGCGTCACTCGGTGTCGTGATCGGGTCTGCCGGATCCCAGCCCGTGCTGTTGGCGCTCGATGGGCCGCACCGAACCGTCACGCTCGCGATCGATCCCGAGCGCAGTCCGCTGTCCGCGACATCCGCATTCCCGATCCTGATCGCCAACGTTGTGGATTGGCTGGCTCCCCCGAATGCCGTGCCGTCGATCACGGCAGGCGAGCCCGTCGCGCTGCGTGCGCCCGAGGGGATCCCTCTCGACTCGGTCGCCGTCACTGGCCCAGACGGCACCTCTCGTTCGCTGGTTCGCGCGGGCGAAAAGGTAACACTGACCGATACGAATCGCGCGGGCCTGTATCACATCACAAGTAGCGACCGACGCTGGAACGACGCCCTGATTGTCAACCCGGACGTGCGGGCTGCGAAGGCGGTGTCGGTTCCGGTTGTGCGGCGTCGGCTCACCACGGATGACGAGACCCCCGCATCGAGCGGTGTCCTCGTTCGTGTGTGCGCCCTTCTGGCATTCGTATCGCTCGTCGTCGAGTGGCGGATGCGCCGCCGGCTCACCGCAGGACGACTGGCCGCCGCGGCCCTGATCGTCGCCGTTGCGGCTGGCGTGGCGATGTGGCGGCGTCCAGGCGCGATGGATGTGGTCGCGGTCGTGGATCGCTCGTCGAGCATGCCGACCGGGGCCGTTACGGAGGCGGTCACACTCGACAGGCTGTGGCAGACGCGGCGAGCGAACGACAGGATCGGTGTCGTCGCGTTCGCGCGCGATGCAGTGGTGCAGGCGGACCCGACCGGTGACCGCGTTACGCCTGCGGAGGTGACCCTCGACGCATCCGCGACTGACATCGCGTCAGGGCTCGAACTCGCCAGCACGCTCGCCTCCGCTCCGAATCGCCGGCTGCTGCTTGTCTCCGACGGGCGCGCCACACGCGGCAACGAGATGGCGTCGGCCATGCGCGCGGCTGGTGCGACGCCGATCGACATCCTCCTGCCGGAGGTCGCACGTGCCCCTGCGCCCACTGAAGTCACCGGCGTCGCCGTCCCCGGGGAACGCCGTGAGCACGAGCCGTTTGTCATCACGGCCGACCTTCACGGCAGGCCGGGTCAGCGGGCACGCGTGTCGCTCTACCGGGACGATCGGCCGTTTGCCGAGCGGGCCGTCACGCTTGGGACCGACGGCGCGTCGTCCGTATCGTTCGTGGACGGTGGTGAGAGCACTGGCCGGTACGTCTTCCGCGCGGCGGTCGAGGACGGCGTTGCGTCTTCGGGGCACAGGCGCGTGGATGGTGGCGTGGTGGTCGTCACCGGGCAACCGAACGCGCTGCTCGTCGCCGAGCGCCCAGCCGCGCTGAGTGCGCCGTTGGCCGCCGCCGGCTTCCGGGTGCAGACGATTCCGCCGGGGCAGGTCCCAGCCCGGCGCGAGGCGCTCGCCCAGTACGACCTCGTCGTGCTGGACGATGTGAACGCCGAATCGCTCGATGCGACGCAGAACGCGGCGCTGTCGGCCTTCGTGGAGCGCGACGGGGGAGGGCTCCTCGTTTCCGGGGGCGCAGAGACGCTCGGGCGCAATGGCTATCCGATGACTGCGCTTGGTCCGCTGCTGCCGATCGACCTGACAGAACACGCCGGAGAGCGCACGCCCGGAACGAATCTCGTCCTGCTCATCGACAAGTCCGGCAGCATGGCGGACCAGTCGCACGGCGTGGCCGAAATCGACCTGGCCAGGCGTGCGGTGGATCGGGTGCTCGACGTGGTCCCCTCGTCTGACGCTCTCGGCGTGCTCGTGTTCGACGCGGCACCAACAGCTGTCGTTGGGCTCGGCGAACCGCGCGATGCTCCGGTGCTGACACGCAAGCTGCTCGCGATCTCCCCGGGCGGGCCCACGCGTGTGACGCCGGCGCTCGCCGGAGCGCTGCAGATGCTGCGAGAGGGGCACGCGATCGACGGTGCACCAACCCGCATTGTCCTCGTCTCCGATGGACGGACGACTGCCGAGGATGCGGCTGCCGCCCGCGCGCTCGCGCAGCGGGCTGGGGTCGAGATCTCCACGGTCGCGGTCGGAGACGAAGCGGACCGCACGCTGCTCCAGCAGTTGGCGGAGGCCACGGGCGGTCGGGCCTGGTTTCCTGGCGCTCCTGGTGATCTGCCGCAACTCGTCGCGCGTGCTGCCGCGCAGTCGACAGGCGGAGCTGTTGTCGAAGAGTCGTTTACGCCCCGCGTGGAGCGCCATCCGATGCTCGCCGGCTTCGAAGGCGCGCCGTGGCCGCGTCTTCAGGGTTACGTGGTCGGCCGCGTGAAACCCGGGGCTGCCACAGCACTGGTGTCACACCTCGGCGACCCGCTGCTCGCGAGCTGGCGAGTCGGCCTCGGTCGTGTCGGACTGCTCACGATCGGCCTCGGGTCGTCCTGGGCGGGCGACCTCTCGCGCTGGTCACAGTTTCCTCGTTTCGTCGCGCAGACCGCTCGGTGGACCTCGAGGCAGACCGCGTCGACCGGTCTGTGGCTGGAGCTCCGGGCGCAACGCGACGCGCTTCTCGTGCACGTCGAGTCCGCGAACGCCGACGGTGCTCCGACGCGCCTCGCCGGACCGATCGCGGTGCTGCAAACGCCGGGGGGCGGCACGGAACGAGTGCCCCTGGCCGAAACGGCGCCGGGCGTGTACGAAGCTCGTCGCCCGTTCGCGGAGACGGGAGCCTACCTCGTCGACGTGACCGGCGTCGACACGGTGACCGGCCTCGAACGCCGGGCCCAGCGCGGGACGTATTGGGCTGGCGCCGAACGGCTGTCTGACGGTCCCGATCTCACCGCGCTGCAGCGGATCGCTGACGCCTCCGGTGGGCGTGTCCTGCACCCGGGCGAGAGCCCGTTCGATGCGCCACGCCGGAGTGTCGTGACTGACGTGACGCGGTTCGTCCTGGCAGCGGCGCTGATCGTGTTCATCGGTGAGTTGATTCGCGGCGAGCGGCAGGTGCACGTGACGTGGGGACGCACGCCAGCCCTGTGGCCGTCGAGACGTGTTCAGGAGGCGGCGTGATCGGCCATCGCTCGCCCCGGCTTTCCGTTGGTCGTCCCAGTGAGGGTGTTATGCATACGTGTCTATCGAAATGGATCAGGGCCTTTACAATCGCGGCGGCCCTGCAGGTGCTTGCGGGTCCCTTGTTCGCGCAGGTCACGACCGGCACCATTGCCGGCGCGGTCAGCGACCCGGATGGTCGCGCCGTCATGGGGGCGGCGGTTCGCGTCGTCGATCCGGTGCGGGGGAACACAGCGTCGGCGACGACCGACGACACCGGCGCGTTCCGCGTCTCGCTGCTGCCGCCGGCCACCTACCAGGTGAGCATCGCCGCGTCGGGATTCGCGGACATCGCGCGCACGGTGACGGTCGACGTCGACTCGACCGTGGTCATCGACGTGAAGGTGTCGCTCGCGGTCGTGCAGGAGCAGGTCGATGTTGCCGGCCGTCCTCCCGCCGTGCCGATGAGCAGCATGGGGCTCGGTACGGTCGTGGACCGGGCGCGCATCGAGGCGCTGCCACTCAATCGTCGCGACTTCCTGCAACTCGCACTGCTCGCGCCAGGCATCGGCGCTCCGGTCGAGAGCTCCGAGCTCTCGTCGCGCGGCGGCGTGGCCATGCACGCGAACGGTGCACGCGAGGAGTCGAACGACTTCCTGCTTGACGGCGTCGACAACAACGACCCGTACGTGAAGCGGTATGTGGTGCAGCCGTCGGTCGACAGCGTCCAGGAGTTCAAGGTCGCCACCAATGCCTACGGTGCCGAGTACGGGCGTGACGCGGGCGGCCAGGTCAACGTCGTGACCAAGAGCGGCACCAACCGGTTCGAGGGGTTCGGCTACGAGTACTTCCGGGATCGCGCGATGGACGCGCGCAACTACTTCGAGGAGACCGGCAAGCAGCCGTTCCGCCGCAACCAGTTCGGTGGCGGGCTCGGCGGCCCGATCGTCAATGGGCGAACCTTCTTTTTCGGCGCGCTCGATCTGCTGCGCGAGAACCAGGGCCTGAGCCGCCTGGGCGTCGTCCCGACCGATGCGGCACGCAATGGCGATTTCTCCGGTCTCGGCGTGTCGATACGGGACCCGTTCACCGGACTGCCATTCCCCGGCAACGTGATTCCAGCCTCACGGATCTCGCCGCTTGCCAGGCAGATGGTGAGCCTGTTCCCGTCCGCCAATCGCGCGGGCTCACCCAACTACCTTGGGCAGCCGACGCAGACTGACGATCGGACGCAGGGGACCGTGCGCGTCGACCATCGGCTCGGGTCCGCCGACCAGCTCACACTCCGGTATGCGGACGGCAAGGCGAACATGCTCGAGCCGTACACCGAGGGGACGGATGCAACCGCCGGCTTCGGCAGCGTCGTCGCCGATCGCACCTGGAACATCATGGCGGCGCACCAGCACGTGTTCAGCGGGCGCATCGTCAACGACCTGCGGTTCGGCGGGAATGGCTTCAAGCGCGACGTGCTCACCGAGAACAACGCGACGAACGTCGGTGCGCTGTGGGGCGTGAACTGGCTGAACGTGTCGCCCTCGTCGTATGGCTACCCGATCCTGAACGTCGCCGGCTACTCGAAGCTCGGGGATGCATTCACGCTGCCGATCCTGCGAAACGCCAAGACGTTCCAGATCGTCGACGCACTCTCCATCCAGGCCGGGCGTCACTTCGTGAAGGTCGGCGGCGAGTACCGGCACATTGCGCTCGACAGCAAGCTGGATCTCTTCACGCGTGGGCAGCTGTCCTTCACGGGTGCGTTCTCGGGCAACGGGCTGGCCGACCTGCTGCTGGGCCTTCCGACGTTCGACATGCAGGGGCAGGCGAACAATCCGATCCGCATGCGCACAGCCTCCACCTCGCTCTACGCGCAGGACGACTGGCGCCTGAATCCGTCCCTCACGCTGAACCTGGGCGTCCGGTATGAGTACGTGACGCCGCCCGTAGACGCGAACGATGGCATGTCCACGCTCGACTTCACCACCGGGAAGCTGGTGCAGGTCGGGACGAACGGTGTGTCCCGGTCGGGCATCAGCCCGGATCGGAACAACATCGCACCGCGCGTGGGCGCCACGTGGAGTGTGCGGCCCGGCACGGTGGTGCGCGGTGGGTACGGCGTGTTCTACGACTCCGGCATGCTGACGGTGAACACCGCCCAGTACTTCAACCCGCCGTACTTCAGCCTCCGCGTCTACACGCCTGGCGCCCAGGGGCTCCTGTCGATCCAGAACCCATTCCCGACGACAGGCGGCTTCGCGCCACCCGCGACGCTCAGCATCCTGGATCCGGGCATGGTGACCGGATACCTGCAGCACTGGAACGTCGGCGTGCAGCGCGAAGTGCCGGTGCTCGGGTCCGTGACGCTGGCGTACGCCGGATCGAAGGGCTCGAACCTCATTCGCCCACGCGACCTGAACCAGCCGGTCCCCGCCGCGGGCGACGTGCAGGCCCGCCGGCCGAACCCCGCCTACTCGAACATCTTCTATGTCGAGAGCGCCGGCCGCTCACGCTACAACTCGCTTCAGGCGACGGTGGATCGCCGGCTGACACGCGGCGTCTCGCTCCTGGCGAGCTACACGCTTTCGAAGTCGATGGACGACGCATCGGCGTTCCTTGGCGTCCCAACGGACAAGAACCTGCCGCAGGACAGCCGCAACACGGGCGGCGAGTGGGCGCCGTCCAGCTACGACGTGCGGCATCGCCTCACGTTCTCGTACATCCTCGCGTTGCCCGACGGCAATCCGTGGACGCGCAACACCCAGATTCAGGGCATCACCACGATGTACAGCGGCCAGCCGTTCACGCCGCTGCTGCGGTTCGACAACAGCAACACGGGCAACAGCGGTGGCAGCACGGCCGCGTCTGACCGTCCGAACGTGACCGGGGACCCCACGCTGTCCAGCCCGACGCCGGACCAGTGGTTCAACACGGCCGCGTTCAGCATGCCCGCGAAGTACACCTTCGGCAACGCGGGGCGCAACAGCCTCCGCGGTCCGGGGTTCGTCTCCTGGGATCTGGGGGTGAATCGCCGCGTGCCGCTTCATGGGCGCACGGCGCTGACGCTTGGCGTGCAGGTGTTCAACCTGTTCAACCGCGCGAACTTCGACATGCCTGGCAACTACGCCGACGAGCCGGCCACGTTCGGTCGCATCCTCTCGGCGAAGGCGCCGCGGCAGGCACAGCTTCTCGCCCGACTGGCGTTCTGAGGTGTTGGCGACCATCGGCGTCGAGCGGTGGCTGTCCGCTCGAACGCCCCTCGTGACAACGGGCACGGTGGCAGGGCCGTGCCCAGCGTGAAAGGACCGACAGCATGACTCGCATGAGGACCGGAGTGCTGGCCATCGGCTGTGCCGCACTGCTGGCAGGAAGGGCAGCGGCGCAGGAGACAGCACCGACGCTGTCTGGCACCGTCAGCGATGAGCGTGGCGGCGCGATTGCGGAGGCGGCCCTCGACGTCGACTGCCAGGGAGTGAGGTTCCGCACCGTCACCGCCGCCGACGGGACGTTCTCACAACCGGTACGTGCGGGCTCCTGTACCGTGACCGCTGCGGTTCCGGCATTCGAGCGCGCATCCACGACGGTCGATGTGCCGCGCAGCGGAGCTCGTCTCGACCTGGTGCTGACGTTCGGACGGCTGGTGTACGACGTCCAGGTCACGGCCTCACGCGGACAGGCGGAGGAGCGGCGCACGCTGCCGCAGGCGACCGCTGTCGTGACGCGTGAGGAGATCGACGCCCAGGCGTACGACCTGGTGCCACAGATGCTCCACGACGTCCCTGGCGTGCTCGTGCAGCAGACGACGAGCGCACAGGGGTCGCCGACCGTTCGTGGCTTCACCGGATCGGCCAACGCGTATCTGGTGGACGGCGTCCGCTTCAACCTCTCGACCTGGCGCGGCGGCCCGAGCCAGTACCTGGCGTGGATCGACACGTCGGCCGTCGATCGGCTGGAGGTCGTGCGCGGCCCGGGGTCGGTGCAGTACGGCAGCGATGCGATGGGCGGAACGGTGAACGTGCTGCCTTCGAACCTGGCCTTCCAGGCGGACCGCCTGAAGGTCGGTGGTGACGTGGCGATCATCGGTGGGAGCGCTGACAGGAGCACGGCCGGTGAGGGCGCGGTGTCGCTGCAGGCGCCCAGGGTCACCCTGCACCTCGGGGGCAGCCGCCGCTCCGTGGGCGACCTGCGCCCCGGCGGCGGGATCGACTCGCGTGCGGCGGTGACCCGCTATCTGGGAATCCCCTCGACGGCCGTGAACGGGTCCCGCCTGCCGAACACCGGGTATGACCAGAATGGAGCCTTCGTGCGCGGTCAGGTCCGGACCAGCGCCTCAGGACTGCTGACCGGGTTCTACGTTCACGGTGAGCAGACCGGTGCGAGCCGGTACGACCGCATCGATGGGGGCAATGGGCTCTATCGCAGCGGCTTCGCGCCGCAGCAGCTGGACTTCGGCGTACTGCGGTACGGCCATCAGCAGATCGTGGGCTTCGACGCCGTGTCGGCTGCGCTCTCGGTGAACCGGCAGGCCGACGGGACCTTCGAGCAGACGCGTCCGACAACGGTCCTCGATCAGCAGCAGGCCGTGAACCGCGCCATCGGCGTGCAGGTCGACGCGAGGCGGCGGTTCGGGGCACGACAGCAGACGAGCCTTGGCCTCGAACGCTACGGCGAGCGGGTCCACGGGGCGTATCGTGAGCAGGTCAACCCGGTGTCCGGCACCCGGACGGTCCAGCGTCCCGACATCCCGGACGGTACGAGCTACACCAGCCTCGGCGCGTTCGTGCAGCACACGGTCGACGTGGTGCCGGATCGGGTGCAGGTCCGTGGCGGGCTCCGCTATGCGCGGTTCGACTTCTCGACCCAGTCGAACGCGGCCCTCGGCGTGATCGCCGAATCGGTGAGAACCGACGCCTTGACCTTCCAGATCGGCACGGTGGTCTCCGTGAACCGGCACATCAACGCGACGTTCAATGCGAGCCGCGGCTTCCGTGCACCGAACGCGTCGGACCTCGGCGGCATCGGGCTCAGCGGCGGTGGCGGGTTCAGCATCACGCCGTCGCGAGCGGCGGCGCTTGGCGGTCTTGTCGGATCGACCGGCAGCACCGACGCGATGTCGACCGGGGAGGCGGTGCCAGCACTTGGTCCTGAGCAGCTGTACGCGTTCGAGCCGGGCCTGCGTCTCTCGGCAGGGCGGGTGAGTGCGAGCGTGACCGCCTTCGACCTCGAGTTCCTCGACGCCGTCCAGCGGCGCGCCATCGTCTTCCCGGCCGGGATCGTGGGCACCGTCATCTCGGGCTACGAAGTGGTGCGGCAGGATGCGGCGGGGCTCGCGTACATCGGGCAGGACATCCGGCCGGTGGCGACGTCGGTCAATGCGGATCACGCGCGGGTCTACGGGGTCGAAATGGACGGGTCCGTGCGGCTCTCGTCCCGCTGGAGCGCGTCGGGAAACTTCTCGATGTCCAACGGCCGGCTGCTGGCGACGAGTGAACCGGTCCGCCGCATGTCACCGCCGTTCGGCAGCGGTCGCGTGCGCTGGAACGGAGTACGCGGGTGGGTGGAAGGGGTCGTCTCCTTCGCGCGCCCGCAGACCCGGCTGAACAGCGGAGACCTGACGGACGCACGTATCGGCGCCGCGCGCACGCGGAGTTCGATTGCGAGCTACTTCAATGGGACGGCGACCGACCTCGGGCTCGTGCAGGGCGGGGTGCTGCTGGCGACGGGTGAGACGCTCGCGCAGGTGCAGAACCGCATCATGGGCACGGCGTCGACGACCTACCTGTTCACGCAGACCGACGGCTTCGTCACGCTCGGCGCCCGCGCGGGCGTGCGCCTGTGGTCACGGGTCGACGTCACGCTGATCGGCGACAACCTGACCGATCGGAGCTACCGCATCCACGGCTCGGGCCTCGACGCCGCGGGCCGCAGCCTGACGGTCCGGATGCGGGTCAGGCTGTGAGGAACGCTAAAACGCTAGAACGCAGAACGCAGGCGGCAGAACTGACCTCCTGACGTCCGTCGTAGGGTCGTAACAAAAAGAAAGGGCGCGTGAGCCGAAGCCCACGCGCCCTTGACCGGTTCGACGCCAGAGTCTGAACTCAGTTCTGACTTCTAAGTTCTAAGTTCTAACTTCTAACGTCTAACTTCCCTTAGTACATTCCGCCCATGCCGCCGCCGCCCGGCATGGCCGGCGCTTCCTTCTTCTCCTCCGGAATCTCCGAGATGAGCGCTTCCGTGGTGAGCAGGAGGGAGGCGATGGACGACGAGTTCTGGAGCGCGTTGCGGACGACCTTGACCGGGTCGATGACGCCGGCCTGCACCAGGTTCTCGTAGGTGTCGGTCAGCGCGTTGAAGCCCTCTTCGTCCTTCATCTCGCGGACCTTCTGGACGACGATGGAGCCTTCGTGGCCGGCGTTGGTCGCGATCCAGCGCATCGGCTCCTCGATGGCGCGCGACACGATGTTCACGCCGATCTGCTGGTCGCCGTGCAGCTTCAGGGTCGGCAGCACGCGGCCCGCGCGGATCAGCGCCACGCCGCCGCCCGGGACGATGCCCTCTTCGACCGCCGCCTTCGTGGCGTGCATGGCGTCCTCGACGCGTGCCTTCTTTTCCTTCATCTCGGTCTCGGTGGCCGCACCGACCTTGATGACGGCGACGCCGCCGACCAGCTTCGCCAGCCGCTCCTGCAGCTTCTCGCGGTCGTAGTCCGAGGTGGTGTCCTCGATCTGCGCGCGGATCTGCTTCACGCGGCCCTCGATCGCGCTGGACGCACCGGCGCCCTCGACGATCGTCGTGTTGTCCTTGTCGATGGTGACGCGCTTCGCGCGGCCGAGATCCTCGAGCTTGATGTTCTCGAGCTTGATGCCGAGGTCTTCCGTGATCGCACGGCCACCGGTCAGCACCGCGATGTCCTCGAGCATCGCCTTGCGGCGATCGCCGAAGCCCGGCGCCTTGACGGCCGCGGCCTGCAGGGTGCCGCGCAGCTTGTTGACGACCAGGGTCGCCAGCGCCTCACCCTCGATGTCCTCCGCGATGATCAGCAGCGGCTTGCCGAGGCGCGCCACCTGCTCGAGGACCGGCAGCAGGTCCTTCATCGAGCTGATCTTCTTCTCGTGGATCAGGATGACCGGGTTGTCGAGCGAGACTTCCATCCGCTCCGGATCGGTCACGAAGTAGGGCGACAGGTAGCCGCG
>JAFDVO010000015.1:149703-149833 GCA_018268955.1 Acidobacteriota bacterium
GAGATGGTGCCGACCTGCGCCACCATCGTGCCGCTCACCGGCTTCGCCATCTTCTTCAGCTCGCCGGTCACGGCCTCGACGGCCTTCTCGATCCCGCGCTTGATCTCCATCGGGTTCGCGCCGGCGACGA
>JAFDVO010000016.1 GCA_018268955.1 Acidobacteriota bacterium
TGACTTTAACCACGGACTGCTAGGCGCTAGGCGCCCGCCAACCGCCAACCGCCAACCGCCAACCTCCAACCTCCAACCTCCAACCTCCAACCTCCAACGTCTAACGTCTAACGTCCTACTTCTCTGTAAAATGTGCCCCCGTGTGGCAACCGTCTTCGAAGCAGTGGGTGTTGATCTGGCTCGCTGCCATGCTGCTCGTCCTGGGCTGGCCGCCCGATCAGGGGCACAGCCTCGGCGTCTCGCTCGCGCGCTGGGCGGCGGATCCGGCGGACACGTTGCCCGATCCGCCTGCCGACTTACCCATGGGGCTGGACGATGATGGGGATGCGGTGACCGCGCATGACATGCAGGAAGCCGCCTGGAACCATGCACGGGAGCGGTCCACGCTGAACCGCTGGCGCATGGACCTCGAGATCGCGAACGACCCGCTGCCTCCGTCGACCCAGCGCCAGGTGCTGGTCGGCCTTGCGGTGGTCGCCGCGCTCATCACCTGGCAGATGAACGGAGAACGACGCTCCTGAACGCCTCCTGACCGTCCAGACCTTCCCGGCTCTCCCGACGTTCCCGGCCCTCCTGGCCCTTCACGTCCCTCCGGCCGTTCCCATCCTTCCCCGACCTGCCCAACCCGCCCAACCTGCCCGACGCCCAACCTGCCGTAGGATGTGCCCATGAAACACATCCTTGCGAGCGTGTTGGCTCTCGTGTCGGTGGTGTGTGCGCCGCGGCCGGCGCTGGCCAAGTGGATCGGGCTCAGCTCCGAACACTTCCAGTTCGTCGGCGATGCGTCCGAGCGGGACATGCGCCGGATCGCGCAGCAACTGGAGCAGTTCCGCGAGGTCGTCGGCCAGGTGATCTCGGCGCAGAGCACGCGTTCGCCCGTACCGACCTTCGTCGTCGTGTTCCAGAACGACCGCTCGCTTGCGCCGTTCAGGCCGGTGTTCCAGGGCAAGGCTGTGGAGGTCGGCGGGTACTTCCTCGCGGGCGAGGACGCGAACTACATCGCCCTCAACGCGCAGCAGAACAGTGATGCGTACGGCGTCATCTTCCACGAATATGCGCACTACCTGATGGCGAGCGCGGTCGGCCCCGTTCCCATCTGGCTGGGCGAGGGGCTGGCCGAGCTGTATCAGACCTTCGAAGTGACGAATGGCGGGCGCACCGCGCTGATCGGCAGACCCGACGCAGACAACCTCGCGCTGCTTCAGGGGCTGCCGCTGATGCCGGTCACGCAACTGATCGGCGTGCAGCACGACTCGCCGATGTACAACGAGGGCAATCGCCGCGGGCTGCTCTACGCGCAGTCGTGGGCGCTCGTGCACTACCTCACCTTTGCGCCCGATCGCGCCGGGCAGCTGGTCAAGTACGTGAACGCGCTGAGGGCGGGCCAGCCGGCGGAGCAGGCGTTCGGCGCGACCTTCGGTGATGCCACCACGCTCGACCGGCAGCTTCGCGAGTACGTCCGCGCGTACCAGTTCCGCGCGCTGCGGGTGGAGTTCGACGACAAGATCGCCGCGGCCCCCATCGGTGCCGCCCAGGCTGTTGACGACGGTGAGAGCAGTGGGTATCTGGGCGAGCTCCTCGCCCGGCTGAATCGCGGAAGCGACGCGCGGACCTACCTTACTGGTGCCCTGCAGAAGACACCGGATGCGGCCAGGGCGTGGGCGGCGCTCGGCGCACTCGAACTCAGGTCCGGTAACGAGGACGCATCGCTGCAGATGCTCGAGAAGGCCGCGGCGCTCGCGCCGCGAGATGCGGGTATCCAGAGCGCGTATGGTCGGGCGCTCACGCGTCGGGCCGACAGCGGGACAGGCAATGGTGACGTCTTGTACGCACAAGCGCGGACGGCGCTCGCGCGAGCGCTGGAACTCGATCCGGGCAACCCGTCGACCCTGATCACGCTCGCCGAAGTCGAGATGGCAAGCGGGTCGAACCCTGGGGCCGCCCTCGACTTGGTGAAGAAGGCGGTCGCAGCCGCGCCGGCCCGCGAGGAGTACCGCCTGATGCTTGGCCAGGCGCTGGCCATGAATGCGGACTTCCGCGGCGCGACCGGGACGCTGTCTCTGCTCATGGCTCGCGGCAGCCGCCCCGAGATACGCGATGCGGCCCGACTCGCGCTGGCGCGTGTCGCCAACGCCGAGGTGGCGACCCGCCAGCTGCTCGAGGCGGAGCGGGCGCGTGCAGGAGGGAACGCCGTGGGACCCGCGACCGGCGTCACCGCCCCGACTTCGCCAGCGTCACCGGCGGGCCGGACCTCAGCGCGTCTCCCGGACCTTCCGCAGGGCCATTTCATGCCGGACTTGCGGCGGGTGCAGCCAGGCGAGCAGCGCGTGCTCGGCGTGTTCTCGTCGGTGGAGTGCCGCGCGGAGGCTGTCGTGCTGCAGATCGACATGCCCGCGGGAGCTGTCAGGCTCGGCGCTCGCGCGTTTGCCGACGTGGAGTTCGTGAGCTACCGGCCCGATTCACCGACCGGCATCCCGTGCGGTGTGCAGCAGCCAGCCTACCGGGTGCTCGCCACCTATCGACCCGATACGCCTGTCGCGGGTGCGGACAGCCCACATCGCGCGGTTGCCATCGAACTGCTGCCGGACGGATACACGCCGAGGTGACACCAGGCAGTTGGTGAGTTGGCGAATTGGTGAGTTGGTGAGTTGGTGAGTTGGTGAGTTGGTGAATTGGTGAGGTGAGGCAGGAGGACGGCGACACGGCACGAAGGCCAAACAGCCTGCTGTTCTGCCTTCGTGTCGTGTTGCCTGTGCGCCTTACATGATGGCTACTTGGCGGGCTTCAGGACGATCCGCTGGACGCGCCAGTTCTGCGCCTCGCCCGTGATGATCTCGTTCTCGCTCACGCAGTGCATCTGGTGCACCCAGTAGAACTGACCGACCTTCTTCCCGAGCGTGCCGAACCAGCCGAGCAGCTTGCCGTCGAGTGACAGCTTGTAGATCTTGCCGCCGGCGTCAGCCGAGTAGAGGAACTGTTCGCCCTGCGCGTTCGGCGGCGTGACGCAGACCGCCCAGGGGGCGCGCACGTTGCTGAAGATCGCCTTGCGGTTCAGATCCGGGTCGTACACCTGGATGCGGTTGTTGCCGCGGTCCGCCACGTAGATGAGGCCGTTCTTGTCGTACGTGATCGCGTGCGGGGTGTTGAACTGGTCCGGTGCGGTGCCGCGCGACCCGATCGACTTCACGAAGTCGCCGTCCTTGGTGAACTCGGCGACGCGGGAGTTGTCGTAGCCGTCGGCGACGAAGATGTTCCCCTGCGTGTCGAACGCGACGTCGGTGGGACGGCCGAACGTGCCGCCGCGACCCGCCCCAGCACCCGGGCGCGCATTGCGGCCGCGCTCCGTGTGCGCGCCGTCCTCCAGGAACTCCTCGAGGTAGTCGATCGCTTCGTCCTTGCGCCCGAGCACCATGGTCACCCGGCCCTGCGGGTTGAACTTCATGACCATGTTGGCGCCCTCGTCGACGACCCACACGTTGTCGTCCTTGTCCACCCGGACGGCATGCGCGAACGAGAAGCCGTACGCGTTCTGGCCCCACTCCTTCACGTAGGCATTCTTCTCATCGAACTCGAAGAGATGCGCGGCCTGCGCGCCGCGCGCGGGACCCGCGTTGCCGGTCCGCGAGAAGACGAACAGGTGCTTCTTCGAGTTGATGGCGACGCCCTCGGTCTCGCCGATGGTGTTGCCGGTCGGCATCAGCGGCAGCTCGGTCGCGTCGTACGGAATCTGCGGCGTGTTCTTCTCGAGTTCCGCCTGCGCCTGCAGGGCGGCCTGCTGCTCCGGGCTCGGCCCGCGGCCGGGGCCCTGCTGCGCTTCCACGGCGGTGCGCTGCGCGTACGCCGCGGCGCCGGCAGCCATGAGTAGTGCCAGTGCGAACTTTTTCAAGGACCTCTCCTCTGAGGAACGCCCGATGAGGATCTTCACGCGGGCGGCAGCGAGTATAGCTGTGCGAATTGCGCGCGTGACTGTGGTCTTCGCCTGCTTATGCACTTCTTATTGGAGCCGCAAGTCTGCGTCGGTTCGAACCACATACCGTCCGCGCGCGGCTCCCGCCAGCAGCGTCTCGAACGCCCTGGACAGGCCGTGACACGGTAGCCCTTCGCAGCGAGCGATTGGACCGCAAGGCAGCCGACGCCGCCGGTCGCCCCGGTGACGATCACGGGACCGGCCGCGGGCGTGAGGCCGTTCCGTTCCATGTCGACGATGGCCAGACCCGCGGTGAAGCCCGCCGTGCCGAGCGCCATCGCATCGGCAAGCGTGAGCCCGTGTGGCAGGGGCAGGACCCATTCCGCCGGCACGCGCGCGACGGCCGCGAACCCGCCGTCATGTGACACACCGAGCTCATAGCTGGTGGCGAGCACCGATTGACCGGGCGTGAAGCGTGGGTCCGCACTGGCCTCGACGATGCCGGCCAGGTCGATTCCACCAACGAGGGGGAACCGGCGCACCACCTTGCCCGCGCCGGTGGCCGCGAGCGCGTCCTTGTAGTTCACGCTCGAGTACGCGCAGCGCACCAGCACCGAGCCAGGCGAGAGTTCGTCGACGGTCATCGACGTGAGGCGCGAGACGGTGCGGTTCTCCTCGGAGAAGATGCGGTACGCGGGAAACGACGTCATGGGGGAATGCTACGTCGCAAGAGTCCAACGTCCATTGCGAATTGCTGAACGCTCGTTGCCAGTGCAATGGCTGAACGGTGAGTGCTGGACGACCTCGGCTCAGGCGGCGAGGGCGGCGGCGACCTGTTGCAGGCGTGGAGCGTGGGCCTCGAGGCGGGCGAGGACCGGTGTGGAGAGGCCGAGGTTGATCACCACCGGATCCGCGAGCAGGTCGGCCGGGTCGGCAGGGCAGCCGAGACCGTATGTGTGGGCCAGTCGGTTCGCCGCGTAGGCAAGTGCTGCGCTGCGCTGGTGACTCGGGGCCGCGGCGGGATCGTGGTGCCACGCAACCGGCATCCTGATCTCCTCCGCGAAGCGCCACAGCTCGAGCGCGCGGGCACCGACGCGTGCGTGGCGGCTCTCGATGCACGCCTCCAGCCTCACCTGGCCCATCGTCGGCGGGATCGGCTTGTCGTTCCAGGCGAGTTTCAGGATGACGAACTTGCCGATGTCGTGGAGCAGACCGTAGAGGAAGGCGGCGTCAGGGTCCGCGCCGAGCTGTTCGGCCAGGAAGCTGGCGATGTAGCCGGTGCCGACCGAGTGGTCGACGAGCTGGCGTGCGTTCGGCCCGTACGTCTTCGGATTCCGCAGCCGCCCGGTCAGTGCCGCCGCCATCACGAGCTGGCGCACGGCCCTGGTGCCGACGCGCACGACCGCCTCGTCGAGCGACGTGATGGTGGTGGCGGACGCGCTGAATGCCGAGTTGGCCAGGCGAACGACGTTGACGGCGAGGATGGGGTCCTTGCGGACCGCCTGCACGAGCCGTCGCACGGAGATCTCAGGGTCGCGAACCTCCCAGGCGATCTCCACGGCGAGTGCCGGGAGCATCGGGCTGAACGTGTCGAGCGTCCGCTCCCAGCCGCCCTCGTCCAGCCACGCGATCCAGCCGTGACCGTGCGTTGCGTTCTGCCATGCCGACGTCATCTGTGCGAAGTCTCTCATGAGGGACGGCAGGCTGACGCCCGCCGCTCCGACCGAATGGCGCCCCTGGCGCGACCGGGGCGAGGACGGATGGTGCGTCCCAAGAGGAATCGGCGTTCCGCCCGGAACCCTGAAGCGCGAAGCCTGAAGCCCGAAGCCCGCCCGGAGCGCGCCGCGCGTCAGGCCGCGATCTTGCGCGCGACCTCGTAGAGCCCAGGCGCCTTGCCGTCGAGTTCCGCGAGGAAGTCGGCGTCGATCCCGAGCTTGCTGAAGATCGGATCGTCGAGCGGGGAGTCACTGTCGACGGTGCAGCCGAATCCGTAGCGGTGCGCCAGCCGGTTTGCGGCGTACAGCACCGCTGCCTGCGGCAGGTGGCCGTGTGCCTGTGCGGGATCGTGGTGCCAGGTGACCGGCACCCGGATCTCGTCGGCGAACTGCCAGCGGGTGAGCGCACGGCCGCCGATGCCGGCATGCCGGGACTGGATGCACTGGTTGAGGCGCGCCTCCGTCATGGACGCAGGAACCGGCCGATCTGCGTGCGCGAGCTTGAGGATGACGAACTTGCCGATGTCGTGCAGGAGCCCACAGAGGAACGCGGCGTCGGAGTCCTCGTCGACCCGGTCTGCCACCAGCCACCCCAGATAGGCGGTTCCGATGGCGTGGTCGACCATCTCGCGCGCTGCGGTGCCATACGTCTTCGGATTTCGGAGTTGCCCGGTGAGGCAGCTCGCCGTGACGAGCTGGCGGACCGCCCGGGTTCCGACCCGGACCACGGCGTCGCTCAGTGAGGTGATCGTCGTGGCGGACGCGCTGAAGGCCGAATTCGCGAGGCGGACCACGTTGGCCGCCATGATCGGATCCTTGCTGATGACCTGGGTCAGCCGGATGGGGGAGACGTCAGGATCCTGCGCGATCCGGGCGACCTCGACCGCGAGCGCCGGGATCATCGCCGACGTCGAGTCGACCAGGCGTTCCCACGCGCCGGAGTCGAGCCATTCGATCCATGCCTGCGCGTCCCGCGCACCCTGCTGCTGCCACTCGCTCATCGTCTCCGCCGGTTGTGGCGTGCGGACGGAGTCCGACCGCACGTGCTGCCACACCTGTCATATCGGCAGTTGCACGCCGATGCTTCAGGTTGTCCTCCCGTCTCCAGGCCGGGTCGTCGGGGCGCGCCAATCCACCGACCCAATGGGCCAGCGGCATCACTGCATCCATGGTTTTGGATGACCCCGGCGGAACCTTGGCTGCTTTCGAAGAATTAACGTCGCAAACCTGGCGGCCACTGGTCCATACTCTTGTGCTGCTTTGGGGCGGTTTCCTCCCCGAAGCTACGGCGCGTCGGTTCGGGGCGGCGCGCCGGGATGGTTCGTGGATGACGGATCGAAGGACCCCGGGAGGATCGTGGAATGAGGATTGGCTCCATCAGGAATGCCCTGTTCATGGCGCTGGCTGCACTGTGCCTGCTGCCCATGGCGGCCCACGCCCAGAGCGCGTTTACGGGTGTGGTGAAGGACACGTCGGGTGCGGTGCTGCCCGGTGTCACGGTTGAAGCAGCGAGCGACGCTCTCATCGAGAAGACGCGGTCGGTCATCACGGATGCGGACGGCGGGTATCGCCTGGTCGATCTGCGCCCTGGCACCTATTCGTTGACGTTCTCCCTTGAAGGGTTCTCGACGGTCAAGCGTGAAGGGGTTCAGCTCGAATCCAACTTCACGATGACCATCAACACCGAGATGAAGGTCGGCGCGCTCTCCGAGACGCTGACGGTCACCGGCGCGGCGCCGACGGTCGACGTGCAGAGCACGACGAAGTCGCAGGTGCTGAACCGCGAGGCGCTGGACGCGATCCCCACGGGCCGCACCATCCAGGGCATGGGCCAGCTCATCACGGGCGTGTCGCTGAACCAGCCTGACGTTGGCGGTTCGAAGGCGATGCAGCAGACCTACATGTCGGCCCACGGCGCGGGTGCGTCGCAGGTGACGGTGCAGGTCGATGGCTTGATGGTGAACGGCCTCGACGTCGACGGCGCGGTCCAGAACTACTTCAACAGCTCGATGTCGCAGGAAATGGTCTACACGACCGCCGGTGCAGGCGCGGACGTGTCGGGCGGCGGCGTTCGCCTCAACATGATTCCGCGTGATGGCGGCAACCTCGTCAGCGGCAGCCTCTTCACCGGCTACCAGAACGAGTCGTTCGCGGGCGACAACGTGACGCAGGACCTGATCCAGCGCGGCGTCCGCACGGCGGACGGCATCGGCAAGCTCTCGAACACCGAGTTCGCGCTCGGCGGGCCGATCAAGAAGGACAAGGTCTGGATCTTCGGGTCGGGCCGCTTCTTCCTGCTCGACACGCTGCCGGCGAACACCTTCAACAGCATCCCGGGCACGGGCAGCGCGTTCGTGGCGCCCACGCCGGACACGAGCAGCAAGGGTGTTGACGCACAGAGCATCAAGTCGGTCCAGGCACGTATCACCTGGCAGCTCTCCCAGAAGAACAAGCTGGCCGTCTACAACGACCGCCTGCTGAAGAACCGCGGTTCCGCCATGACGGCCGGCTTCGACCCAGCCACCGCGGGCATCATCTGGAACTCGCCCATCTACACGACCGGTTCGATCAAGTTCACGTCGACCGTCACCAGCCGTATCTTCCTGGAGACCGGCTTCTCCACCAACTTCGAGCGCTACAACACGATCTACCAGCCCGGCCTCCAGAAGGAGCGCACGGATCCGGCCTGGTACTCGGTCATCAACCGTACGGACACGGCCCGCGGCACGCAGTGGGGCGCTGGCGCCGGCATCAACGGCATGTACCCGGACAGCCTGGCAGCCATGCTGGCGGTCTCGTACGTGACCGGCACGCACAACATCAAGGTCGGCGTGCAGGACCACTGGGGTACCTACCGCAACACGCGTCTGGCGAACGGCGACCTCCGTGCGCAGTTCAACAACGGCGTGCCGTTCCAGGTCACGATCCTGAACACCCCGGTCGACTACACCGACAAGCTGAAGGCCGACCTGGGCATCTTCGCGCAGGACTCGTGGACCATCAACCGCCTGACCCTCAACTACGGCGCGCGCTACGAAGTGTTCGCGCACGGCGTCGCCAACGAGCAGTCGGGTGCTGGCCGCTTCGTGGCCGCTCGCTCGTTCTCGGCGATCGACATGCCGACCTGGAAGAGCATCGCCCCCCGCGTCGGCATCGTCTACGACGTGTTCGGCAACCAGAAGACGGCCGTCAAGGCGAGCTTCGGCAAGTTCATGCAGGCTGGCACGGTCGGCTTCTCGCAGTCGCAGAACCCGCTGCTGCTCACCACGCAGAGCGTGGCATGGAACGATCTGAACGGCGACGGCACCCCGCAGGGTGAGCTCGGCTGCGTGTACCTGACGCCGGGCTGCGAAATCAACGTCGCCGGCAACGCAACGACTGCCCGCCAGCTGCCGGCCAACTTCGGCACGGTGGCCCCGGTGGCCTACGCTGACGACATCAAGCGCATGTACAACCTCGAAACGACGGTCAGCGTTCAGCACGAAGTCGTGCGCGGCGTTTCCGTCACCGCCGGTTGGTACCACCGCGACTACAAGAACCTCCGCCGCCGCTTCAACACGGGCGTGACGCTGAACGACTTCACGCCGTTCACGCTCTACAGCCCGATTGACGGCACGCCGATCACCTACTACAACGTCAGCGCCGCCAAGGCGTCCCAGCTGGCCACGAACCTGGTCGACCAGAACGCGCCCGACCGCACGATGAAGTACAACGGCTTCGAGTACAACTTCAACGCGCGCCTCGGCAAGGGCATCACCCTCTTCGGTGGTGGCATGACCGAGCGGATCCTGACCAACACCTGCGACGACGGGTGGAACCCGAACCTGCTGCTCTACTGCGACCAGAGCCAGAGCGGCCTGCCGTTCCGGACGCAGTTCAAGGTCGCCGGCTCCATCCCGGTCAAGTACGGCTTCAACGTCGGTGTCTCGTTCCTGAGCCTGCCTGGTTACCTGTTCGGCACCTCGTCTCAGTACGCGCTCACCGGTGTGTCGGGCCCGTCGGGCATCACGACGAACAACCCGCCTGCCGGTGTCGGCACCGTGTGGCAGATCACCCGCACCTCGACGTACTCGGCGAGCAGCCCGTGCGTGGCGCAGGGCAAGTGCCAGGCCGGCCAGCTGGTCGACCCGGGCATGACCCAGTCCTCGCTCAACGTGCCGCTGGTGGCCCCGATGACCGAGTACGGCGACCGCATCAACCAGCTCGACCTCAACGTGACGAAGAACATCAAGATCGGCCGCTTCAACATCCAGCCGAAGCTCGATCTCTTCAACGCGTTGAACCGCGCGCCGGTGACCGCCATCCTCGGCCAGAACTACGGCACGGCTGCCTACAACGTGCCGTCGGTCATCCTGAACCCGCGCACGTTCCAGATCGGCGCGAACGTCCGGTTCTAAGCACGCTCGCCTGACAGCTCTTGCCAGCCCGTAGGGCAGGCACGGCAGGTCGGGCAGGCAGGACTGAGGGGCGGCTTCTCTAAGGAGAGGCCGCCCCTTTTTTCTTTTCCCGGAAGAGCCAGGAGGGCAGGGAGGGCGGGTAGGGCAGGTAGGGCGGGTAGGGCAGGGAGGGCAGGTAGGGGAGAGCTGAGCCGATTGACCAACTCACCAACTCACCACCTCACCAATTTCTCTGTGTTACTCTGGAATCACCGTCGCAGGCGGAGAACGTCGCGGCGCTAAACATAGGCTCATCAGCGACCGCGCCTCCGATATCCGGAGGCACCCGAACAAATTGGTCGCGGCCGGGAGGTGCATGCATGGCAAACACCACCGGGGGTAGTCGTTAGACCACTCCCAACGAAGCGATGAAGAAGGCCGGTGGGCAACCACCGGCCTTTTTCGTTTCCCTCACCAACTCACTCACCAACGCGCCAACTCACCCCTTCACCAACTCACCAATGTCCTGTCCTCCTCGGCTCGCGGTTTGCGTAGCACGCGGCGGTCAACGCACGAGAGTGGAGCGGACGAGCATGACGGACATCCGATTTCAGAGTTTCGAGGACGGTGAGCTGGCGGACATCTGGTACGCCCTCGGCGGCGCCGCCGTCCGGCATCCGGAGCATTTCACGCCGCTGATGGACGCAGTCGCCACGGAGCTGCTGGACCGCAGGGGTCAAGGACTCAACCCGTGGCTGGAAGAACGCTTCCGCACGTTCAGGTTCGCCGACTCGCGCGAAGATGCGCACGCGAACCGCCAGATCTCACCCGAGGTGCAGCGTCCCGATACGGAGGTGGTGCGTGGATGAGGAACTGCTGATCGCATCAGACCGCGTTGTCGATCAGGACGCGCCGGAGGAGGATCCGCATCTGGCCGGCAGCGCACACGAAGCGCCGCTGGTCTGGAGCAGCATGGACCTGCCGGGCATGGACGGGGCGGAGGAGGCGGAGTAGATGCTCGTAATGCAGAAATGCAGAAATACATAAATGCAACAACGCAAGAATGCAAACGCACAAACGCACCGACGCTGAAACGCTACAACGCTGAAACGCCGAAACGCTGAAGCGCGAGAACGCACGACATCGGGTGCCAGCCCGTCTGTGCGAGAATCGCTGCTGATGCGTGCGGCGTCAGCTCTCGTGCTCTGTGGCGGTCTTCTCGTTGGGTGTGGTGGTGCTGCGCCGCGACCCGGATCGGAGTCCGGCGAGAAGCCCCGGCTGGTCGAGGAGACGACGCCGGGAACGGTCTCGCGTGGCGACGCCTCAACAGATCTGGACACGACCCCCATCAGCGCGGCGGACTACCAGATGTACGCGGCCATCATGGGCGGTGCGTCCGCGCTGCTGGCGACCATCTCTGACGCGGACCGGCATGCCCTCGAACTGGCGAAGAAGATCGAGGCCGGGGCCGAGAAGGTGACGCCCGGCACCGAGCCGTTGCTCTCACGTGCGCGCGCACTGAAGCAGCAGGATCTGGAACTCGCCCGCATGCAGGGGATCGAGCCGCGCTACCGCAAAGTGAAGGAGAAGATCGAGGCGGTGATCGGTCCGGACGCGAAGGTCCCGGCCCCCAACGACACCGTTGCCCAGGAGAACCTGCGCTACCTCGAGGCGCACCGCGCGACAATCGAACGGCTGCAGAAGATCCTGCGCGATCCGCTCTCGCGGCCAGTGCCGCAACCCGCAGCCCAGTAGATCCGGCCTCGCGGCTCGTGACCGCGGCCATCGCCCGCGAGCCATTCGCGCCTTCCGCGCCAGGGTCCGGGGCAAGGTGACCCCCGACCTCCGACTTTCGGACTCTGCCGTATGCCAATCACCGACCTCTCCCGCTGGGGCATCGACGAACGGAACCTCGACGAACGCTTCGTCCGCGCGTCGGGGCCCGGAGGGCAGAACGTCAACAAGGTGGCGACCGCCGTGGAACTGCGGCTGGACCTGGATGCCGTGACGCTGCCCCCGGACATGCACGAGCGGCTCATCACCCTCGCGGGCGCCAAGGTCGTGGGCGGGCACGTATTGCTGATCGACAGCCGCGAATACCGCACGCAAGCCCAGAACCGCGAAGCCGCGCGTGAACGTCTGGCGGCGCTGCTCCTTGCCGCGTCGAAGCGCCCACGCACGCGCACGAAGACGAAGCCGACGCGCGCGTCAAAGGAACGCCGCATCGAGACGAAGAAGGTGCGGAGTCGGGTGAAGGCCGGGCGGCGTGCCCACGAGGACGACTGAACGAAGGGGCCCTCCACCACGGAGCGCGCTGAGCACACGGCGTCGGTCTTCTTCACGACTCTCCGCAGGCTCTGCGCACTCCGCGGTGGCGCTCTGACTTCTGACCGCTGGCGTCAGGACGCTAGAACTTCAAAATTGCCCCGAGCTGGAACACGCGGCCGACGAGAATCGACGAAGGCTGCATGTACGAGGTCGTGCCGTAGTTCAGGCCGCGCACGGCGTAGACAGGCGAGACGTTCAACGCGTTGAAGAGATCGAACTTCGGCTGCACGCTGATGCGGCCGATCTTGATCGTCTTCGTCACGTTGAAGTCCAGTTGGTTGATGCGGTCGCCGAACTCCGTGTTCGGGGCCACGAGCGGCACGGACAACGATGCGACGGTCATCCCGGGATCGACCAGCTGCCCGACCTGGCACTTACCCTGCGCCACGCAGGGGCTGCTCGCCGTATAGGTGGTCGTTGGCGTGATGAACCAGACGGTGCCCGCGCCGTTCGGCGTGTTCAGCTGCGTGGACGATGGCTGACCCGTCGGGCCGGTCGGGCCACCTTCACGACCGGCAAGCGCACCGGTGCCATAGCCGTAGCCGGGCAGGCTCTGCAGCGAGAAGCCGGCCTGGAACCCCCACATGATCGGGACCGACCCGGCAATCTTGAACTGCGTCCGGAACGGGATGCCGCTCTTCGTCTGATCGCAGTAGAGCAGCAGGTTCGGGTTCGACTGTTCATCACACACCTGGGCGATGACCTTCTCGCTCATCCCGCCCCCGAACAGGCTGGCGCCGTGGGGCAGGCGCGCGTTGAAGTTGTACTCGAAGCCGTTGAACCACATCTTCCTGTCGCTGCCGGCCGTGCGGTCCACGTAGTTGATGGCCGACCGCTTCGCCAGGCTCACGTTGTTGTACTCGATGGGGGTCCCGTCGATCGGGCTATAGAGCGTGAACTTGGTGTAGTCCGCGAAGGACTGCAGTGTGTTGTCGCGACGACGCAGGTTGTGGTAGTCGCGGTGATACCAGCCTGCCGTCACCGACACGCGAGGCAGCAGTTCGTGCTGGACACTGACCGCCGTTTCCACGTTGTACATCCGCTTGATGTTCGGATCGAAGTTGGCGAGGCTCGCGACGCCGAAGCCGGTCGGCAGCTGCGCGAGGTTGATCTCGCAGCCAGGGGTCTGGTACACGCAGCCAAGCTCTCCCTGCGGCAGGCCGTCCCCATTCGCATCGGTCCAGGCGACCGTGGCGGCCGTCAGCTGCAGGGGGTTGTAGCTTTCCGAGAACCCTGTCGAACCGGCCTGCATGTACTTGCCCATGCTGAACTTCAGCGCGGTCTTCTGGTTGCCGAAGACGTCGTAGACCAGGCCGCCACGCGGGGCGATGCTGTTCCAGGTTGGCATGTCGATCGGCCCAAAGGTGCGCGCCGCCGTGAATCGACCCGCAGGTGCCGTCTCGAGCGGGATGCCGTGCGCGAAGTGCTCGAACCGCGCACCGTAGTTCAGGGTCAGGCGGTTGAACGTCCACGAATCCTGGCCGTAGATGCCGACGTCAGCGTGCAGCTGGTCGTACCGCTGGACGGGGGAGTTCAGGATCTGGGCGTTGGTGGCCACGCCGTTCAGGAAGATCGCGCGAATGTCGCCGTTCGAGTCGTCCGTGCGGCGGTAGCTGCCGAAGGTGTCCTGGATGCCGACCTTGATGTTGTGCGAGCCGGTCACGTACGACACCGAACCGGCGAACGAGTACCGGTCCGGGTACCGTCCGTAGGTCTGGCTCACGGCGTTCCACTGCGTGCCGAGCGCCGAGTCGGTCTTGTACACCTGCGTGTACCACTCGGGCGTGCCGCGTTCCTTCTTCACGCCCGGCTGCATGAAGATGTTGTAGCGCTCGAGGTTTGTGGAGAAGCCGCCCTCGACGAGGATCCGGTTCGAGATCGTCGACGACACCTTGATCGATCCCGTCGTGTAGAGCGGAGAAGTCCACACGGCCGACCCGGTCGCCGGATCCACGCCGGCCGTCATGTCGGCACCCCGGTTCTTCAGCAGGCGGTCGTTGTACGCCGACAGCTTCGTCTTCTGGCTCAACTGCCAGACGATGCGCGCCTGGAAGCTGTTGATGCTCTGGTGGTCGATGCCCCGCTCAGTGCCCGGAACTGGAGCCCTGTTGGGGAGCGCGGTCCCCGGAATGCCCACGAGCGCGTCGGCCGGCAGGGTATTGAGGTGGAACGTGCGGGCCGAGCCGAAGAACCAGATCGCGTCCTTCTTGATCGGACCGCCGAGTGCGCCTTCGATGTTGTACAGCTTCTCGATGCCGTCCGGCGTCTTGACCCCGCGCTTCTTCAGGTCGTCGGTCAGGTTGCTGGTCTGGAAACTCTGGTTCTGGTACCCGGAGAAGAGGCTGCCGTTGAAGATGTTGCCGCCGTCACGGGGAATCATGTTGAGGCGCACGCCGCCGCCCGACACGTCGGCCCCCGCGCCAGAGGTCGTGTAGACCATCTCCTGCGACATCGAGCTGTTGAAGTAGTTCTGCACGGCGCCGTCGCCGTCGAGGCCGTTCACCAGCAGGCCGTCGACCTGCACGGTGGTCTGTGAGGCGCCGAGACCATGGGTCGACATGTAGGTCTGCTGCATCGCACGGGACCCGCCCACGTCGGGGATGTTCAGGGAGACACCCGTGATCAGCTGGCCCATGCCCTGGATCGTGCGGCCGGTCGGGATCGCATCGAGCGCCTCGCGGTTGAGGACCTGTGACTTCGTCGTGGTTTGCACGTCAACGGTCGGCGCCGCGCCCGTGACCGTCAACGTTTCCGCGAGCGATCCGACCCTGAGTTCCGTATTGATGGTCATCGTGAAGTTGGCCGGGAGGTCGATGCCTTCCCGCTTCACGGCCGAGAACCCTTCCAGCGAAAAGGTCAGCGTGTATGTCCCGGGGCGGAGATCCACAAGGCGGTACCCGCCCCCTTCGTCGGTGATGACCGACCGGGTCTTCTCGATCAACACCGGACTTGCCGCTTCAACGGTGACGCCAGGCAGCACCGCGCCCGACGTGTCTTTCACGACGCCTGTAAACGAACTCTGCGCGTAGGCCGCCCCAGACCCCACGAACAGGAGTCCGAGCGCCAGAACCGAGGCCTTCAGGGCATGGACGATCTGTCTCGACATCCCATAATCCTTTCCGTAATGACGGTGAACCTGCAGACGACCGACACGGAACTGACCACGACGAGGAATGCGAGACGGGACGGTATGACGAACGACGGAGCGCCGACCGATGACCCGGATCCGGGGACGCGCATGAAGGAAGTTGAGTATCGACCTGCCGTTTACGCGCAGACGGCTAAAAAGAATGCAAAGGCTCGCGCACGGCCGGCGGATCCGGATGGCTGGATCGTACGGCGAGATCAGCGCGTGGCGGGGTGGAAGGACGAGGCGTGGCCGCTCGAGACGATGCTGTCGAGACGGCCGTCAGGATGGACCGCGGTGATGACACCCCAGGTGCTGGGGAACTCAGACAACAGCGCGAGGCCGTCCCTTGGGCCGAGGACGAGGGCGGCGCGAGAGAGGGCATCGGCCAACGTACCGTCGTTCGAGATGACGGTTGCGCTCAGCGCCACCGACGGGCGTTGTGTTCGTGGGTCGAACGGAACCGAGGCACTCGTCGCGGTCGCGACAGCGCCCGCCGCGAAGTCGACGGCGCCGATGAGGGTGCCGGGCCGCCGCGGATCGGAAAGCCCGACGGTCCACGCCCGTTTGCCAGGCGGGCTGCCGACCATGTACTGCACCCCTCCGATGTCCACGACGCCGGAGAGCCCTGACCGGGCGAGAACATTCGCCGCAAGTTCCGATGCGAACCCCTTCGCGAGCCCATCGAGCGTCAGGCTGGCCCCCGGCCTGCGGAGCACGACCGAGCTGCTCGCCGGGTCCAGCTGCACGTCCGCATCGCCGGCGCCTCCGCTCATGATTGTGAAGGCGCCATGGCTCGCCAACGCGACGCGCTGGCCCGCAGCCAGCACCGCGAAGAGCGGCGCGCTAACAGCCACGCGGCCTGCCGACGCATGGGCATTGACGCCGACCAGTTCGCTGTCGGATCGGTAGCCGCTCATCACGCGGTCCACCTCGGCGACCGCAGCGAAGGCCTCCGCCGAAGCACGCTCGCGGGTCGACGCATCAGTGCCGTACGTCTCCACACGCACCGACGTGCCCATCAGGTACTTGAACTGGCGTGTGCGTCCACCATCCGCCTGCGCCGACGCCAGCGATGAGATCGTGACGACGGCCGTGAGGCACGCGGCCGTCGTCATCACCAGGCGTGCAGGATGCGGCCCTGTCCGCCTGACGTTCACTTGAGGGGGATGCGGACGCCGCCGGTGAAGATGCCGGCGACGAATCCGGTGGTGGCGTGATAGCGCTCGTACTGCAGCGTCAACGTCGAGCCTGGCGGCATCATGACGATGCCATTCTTCGGCGTGATGTCGACCTTGCCCGTGACGCTGTTGGAATCGAAGGGGAAGAGCCGGAAGTCGCCGGTGTAGTAGGTCGGGTTACCGGTGTATGACGGCTGGTAGAAGTACGCGCCAGTCTGGGTGTAGTGACGCCACGCACCGCCCCCGACGACCCGTGAACCGAAGTGATGCGAGAGCCCGAGCGCGAAGGTGTGCGAGTTCACGTCCCACGTGTCGTGATACCAGCGGTAGTCCGCATCGAAGAAGGTCTCCGCCGGGAGCGCCTGTCGCAGGCGTGCCGAGACCGCATGGCGGGTCCGTGAGTCGGGTGAGTTGCCGACCGTCAGCACGCCATTCAACTTCGTCCGCAGGAACGGGTTCGTCTGGTAGCCGTTGACCTGATTGATTTCGTACCCGACCTGCGTCACCGTCCCCTTGGTCCACGACTGCGTCACCGAGCCGTAGGCATCCACCGCCGTCTGGTGCTCCACGGTGTCGCTCGGATGCAGTTGCGGCTGGTTCAATGAGAACGCGAACCCTCCAGCCACCGTCGTGTTTGCCTTGTTGAGGTCGCGCGAGAGCGACACGAGGCCGGTGGTCGCCGTGTAGAAGTTCTCGCGGCTCACCTCACCGCCAACCGTCAGCTTCGAGTCGCCGTACTTGCGCGTGACGCCGACGTTCGCGACGACGCGGCCGTTGTTCGCGCCGTTCGGATGGCATCTGGCGCAGGAGTCCGATGCGGCGGAGATCGCGTCGACCCCGAACTTCAGCTTGAGCGTGGTGCGATCGCTGAAGTCCTTCGAGAAGTTCGCGTCCGGGCTGAGCACGGTGACGCCGCGGCTGTCCTGGAACGCGTGGAACGACACATCGAGCTGGTTCTGCGCCCAGTTGTATCCAGCTGCCGCGAGGAGCACCGCAAGGGCGCAGAGGGCAATCAGCAGCGGTTTCCGCCTACTTGCAGCCACAGCCGCCACCCTGGACGCCGAACCCGCCCATCGACCCTTCACGCGCCTCCTGCCAGTGCGTCATGTAGGCGGTGGCGCTGTCCGCATCGAAGATCATGCACGAATCGGCGAGCAGCCCACGCTGCCAGGGCTGCACCGTGGCGCAGCCAGCACCGGCGCTGGCCGCCGCCAGCAGGATCATCACGATGAGTGTGTGGCAACGAGTCATCACTGCGCCTCCGCGAGCAACTCGATGACTTGTGAGCGGAAGGTCGCGACCGTCTTGTCCGTGTAGCCCTTGTGCGTGTAGCGGACGTGACCCGAGCGATCGATGATCATCGTGCTCGGCATCGCATTCACCTTGAACGCCTCGGCGGCCGTCCCCTTCGGGTCGAGGGCAACCCGCATGGTGTGCGGATACTTCGAGAGGAACAGGTCGGCGTTCTTCGACTCCTCGTCGACGCTGACGGCGATGACGACGAGCCCCTTCGATTCGAAGTCGTGGTGGAGCTGCTCGATGGCGGGGAAGGACTTGCGGCAGGGGATGCACCAGCTTGCCCAGAAGTCGACGAGCACCACCTTGCCCTTCAGGTCGGCAACGTGGACCGATGCACCGTCCACCGTCCGGAAGGTCACGTCGGGTGCCTCCTTGAACACATCCTTGGCAGTTGCCGGTGCGGTGGCGGCCGCGAGGGCGCCGACAACGAGCAGCGCGCTGCAGACACGACGGATCATCGGTTCTCCTGTGCGTTGTAGGTGACGACCCACGAGCGGACCTGCGCGGCTTTCGACTGTCGTGTGCTCGCGCTGCCGCTCCAGTACCGATACATGCTGCCGCCCGACTGCGTGACGCGAACCAGCGTGCTGTTCGCGTTGCCGGGTGCCACGCCGGTCATCACCTGCGCGTAGGTCGTCACGCGGTAGTTACCATCGGCACGGCCGGCCCCATGGCACGCAAGGCAGTCGGACTGCAGGAGCGCCTTGATGTCCTGGTTGTACGCGAGCGGGGTCGGCGTCGACGGCGTGGTCGGGGTCGTGGGAGTGGTCGGTGTGGTCGTTCCACCTGATGGCGACGTCGGCGTGCTCACGGCGGGATCGCCGGTGTCGGTCGGGGGATTGGCCGTGACGCATCCCAACGCGAGCGGGAGCGTCACCATCATCGCAAACAGCAACGGTCGCATGAATCCTCGAGACGGTGATGATGCTGATCGATGTCCAAGCTCTGCAACGCATGTGCCCGGACGATCGAGTGCAAATCCGTCTGCTGTTCGCGAACCATGTCCTGTTCTCCGGTCGTCGTGGATACGCGCGGAGGACAGCGCGTGCAGCCGCTGCCGGAATTCCGCAAGCGCTTCGCGTCTCTTGTCCGTTGATCGTGGCTCCGCGCGCTGCTATAAGGATTTCGTCAAATCATTGGAGACCCTCATGAATCGTTCATACACGACGTTCGGCGCTGCGTTCGCCGCGCTGCTCCTGTCGACGACGCTGTTCGCACAGAAGACCACGGAGTTGAAGAAAGGATCGGGCGGCAGTCCGCATGCGCGCACCGAGTGGACCATCGACGGCGCCAACATCTCGATCGAGTACGGGCGTCCGCTCCTGAAAGGCCGTCCGGAAACGGCCATGATGCCGGCGGGACAGGTGTGGCGCACCGGAGCGGACGAGCAGACGACGCTCAAGACCGACAAGCCGCTGAAGTTCGGATCGATCACCGTTCCGCCCGGTGCCTACGGCATTCACACCATCCCCGGTGCGGGCGAGTGGACCCTGATCATCAGCAAGCGATCCGCAGGCTGGGGCATTCCGTACCCAGCGGGTCAGGATCTCGGCCGGACGACGATGAAGGTGGGCAAGGCGAGCGGGCCGGTCGAGATGCTCACCTTCCACATCGACGACACGCCAGCGGGCGCCACGCTGCGCCTGGAGTGGGGCACGACGTCGGTGAGCACACCGTTCACAGTGGGATAAGGATGGCACGAACGTTCTCACGGCGTGACATCGCGTGCGGCTCTGAACAACTGATCGGCCGACGCGAGGATCATCCGGCGCAGCGGCACGGGGTAGGTGGGCGGTCGCGAGTCGAGGAACTCGCGCACCGCCCGGGCTGCCTCAGGACGACGATGGCCGCCGAGCATGGCGTCGAGCCATCGCTTCGGCAGGAATATGTCCCCCGTGCGTCGCACCTCCTCCAGTAAGTCGAGTCCCCTTCGAATCAGCTCCAGCGAATGCCGTTCGTGCAGTGGGTGATGGACCCACCGCATGCCGTCCACGACCCATGGTTCGCGGGTTCTGCGCTCGCGGTCGCCGAGCGAGGCCATGAACGCGGTGCGAACCTCGGGCGACGCGGATACGGCCGGCGCGAGAAATCGAAGCGCAGCCGCCCGGTCCTGGTCGGTCGTCCGCGCCAGCTGCCGTGCGACGACAGCCTCGTCTCCGCGCGCGGCCAGTTCCAGGGTGAGCATGATGTCGTCCGGCTCACTCAGTGGGAGACCGTCGATCGCCGCGTCGCGCGACCAGACCGCCCGCATCCAATCGATGGTGCCCGCTCGCGTGGCCACCGAGCAGAGCGCGGAGAACGCGGCGGCCTTGAGCTGCGGGCGTGAGTGCCGGGCCAGTGCCAGCATCAGCGCTCGCTCGACCTGCGTCGCCACGGCGTCGTTACTTTGCGTGTCCGTGAAGATCCAGACCAGCGGGCCGAGGCCGGTGAGGACGCGCTGGAGGTTCAGGTCGTTGTCCTCGCGCGTGACGAGCGAGGTCGCCAGGTGGAGCAGTGCGCCCGCCGGGATCGTGCCGATGAGCATCTCGTCCCAGAGCGTCAGCCACGCGCTGCCCCGGGTCAATGCATCGGGGATCTCCCCCAGGTGGTTCAGCAGCCAGGTCCGGCTCCGCGGGTCGAGGTGGCACTCGCCATAGGCGAGCCCTCGGCCATTCGGCAGCACGAAGTGCGGCGTCATGCCGCGCACATGCGCGGAGAGGTCCACCGCGGACGCGAGCCAGGCGGGCACGTGCGCGATCCCTGCGGGCGTGCCGATGGCAACCTCGATCTGTTGTGCGGCGCGTGTGCGCCCGCGGCCGTCCTGCCTGATGGTCAGTGTCTCCACGCGGTCGTCGACCAGGCGGAGGTCGACGCCGATCGCCGGGCGTCCCGCTTCCTCGACCCAGGCTCGGCTCCAGGCCCGGATATCATCGAACCCGGCCGACTCGAAGATCGCCACGAGGTCCGGCCACGCGGCGTGCGCGTAGGCGTAGGTGGCCAGGTACTCCCGCAGCGCGTCACGCAGGCGATCCTCACCGAGACGCCGCTCGATCTGCCGCATGACAATGGGCGACTTGAGATAGATGATGGCGCCGTACACTGTCGAGGCGTCGAGCAGGTTGTCGATGGGCTGGCGGATGGGGTGCGTGCCGGCGGTCCTGTCCACATCGTAGGCGCCGGGGTAGTGACCGTAGAGGAAGCGGAGCTCGTGATCGAGATCCGCGAAGGACGGGTTCACGATCTTCGCTGCCATGAAGTTCGCGAACACCTCCTTCATCCACACATCGTCGAACCAGGTCATCGTGACGAGGTCGCCGAACCAGAGATGCGCGGTCTCGTGGGCGATCAAGTGCGCGCGCGAGAGAAGCTGCTGCGGTGTGGCCGCCGGAGGCAGCAGGAGCAACGGGGCGTTGTAGAAGATCGCCCCGGGGTGCTCCATGCCCCCGAACTGGAACGCCGGGAGCAGGACGATGTCTGCGATGTCGAACGGCGGTGGGATGGCGGTGTAGCGGGCCATCCAGTCCACTGCGGCGCCGTGCTCGCCGGCGATGGCCTCGCGATTGGCTGCGAGCAGCGCGGGGTCGACGTCGATGTGCCACACACGCAGCGGACCCGCGGAACTCTGGATGGTGTCGACGCCGAATTCCCCCGCCGCGAATGCGAAGAGGTAGGGGGGCAGCGGTGCGGTTTCTGCGAACTGCACGCGCGTGTGCGTCGAGGAGCCGGATTGGTGAGGGTGGCTGCACACCTCGGTGCTGTTGGCCACGGCTCGCCAGCCAGCCGGGATATCGAGAGACAGCGTCCAGCGCGCCCGCAGGTTTGGCTGATCGAAGCAGGGAACCGCTTCGTGCGCCCGTGCCGGGACGAAGATCGTGTAGAGATAGCGCTCTCGCCGATTCAGTGGACCGTCACCGGCGACGAAGCTGGCCACCAGCCGATTGCGGCCAGCCCGAAGCAGCGACGTGTCGACGGCGACGTGACCCGATACGACGGAAGCATCCACCGCCACGTCGTTCACGGTGAGGCTGAGCAGGCGCCCTGGGCCAGCGGGGTTGAAGTCGAGGAGCAGCGGATCTGTTCCGGGGATCACCAGGTCGAAGGTGAGCGTGGCCTCGCCGATGACTGGCGCGGTCCTGTTGCGAGGAATGGTGAGGTGGAGCGCGTACCGCAGCCCGGTGAGCCGCCCTGCGCGGTCGTCAGCCAGCGCACGTGGGATTCCGATCGGGATGTGCATGGCGGGAACGGCGACCTCGGGTGAGTATTGCACGCTCGGTAAGGGGCACTTGCGGACAGGCGCAACCTGTGATGGAGTCTGCGTTCATGACGCAGGGATCGCGCATTGCCATCATCGGAACGGGTAACGTCGGAGCGCCACTGGGGCGGCGGCTGGCCGGCCTTGGCTATCGCGTGGTGTTCGGGGCGCGCGACGTGGGCGCGGCACGCGAGAAGCTGCAGGGCATTCAGGCAGAGGTGGCGTTGCCGAAGGACGCCGCAGTTGGTGCGGACATGGTCCTGCTGACGGTACCGGCCAACGTCGCGCTCGGGACCGCTCGTGCGTTGGAACTTGCGCCGGGGACGATTCTCGTCGACTGCACGAACCCGCTTCGCTGGGACGGCGGTCCCGTCTGGGCGCCTCCCGCTGAAGGATCGATGACAGCAGCGCTTGCGGCCGCGCTCCCGGGAGTGCGTGTCGTGAAGGGGTTCAGCCACTTCGGCGCGGAGGTCCACGACGATCCGGTGGTGAGCGGCATGGCCGCCGACATGTTCGTCGCTGGGGACGATCAGGACGCCAGGCAGGCCGTGCTCGATCTTGGCACCGCGCTGGGCTACCACGCGCAGGATGCGGGGCCGCTGCGCAACGCGGCGCTGCTCGAGAACCTGGCGGTCCTCTGGATTCAGCTCGCGACCACTGGCCGCGGGCGCCAGTTCGCGTTCAAGGCGGTCGGGCGGTAGACGTTCGCTATGGCACCAGGCCGTTCGGGCGGTCGAAGAGGTCTGCCGGGCAGGCAAACGCCGCGGTGGCTGTGTCCCTCGTCTGTGCCGCGCGCCCGGTCTGGCCTGCCTTCGTGAGGATCTGGAGCGCTGCGGCTGAAGCGATGCACGAGTGGCGGACGACCGTGCTGCACTGCGGGTTCAGCGCAGCCGACGCGCCGGCGCCAACGAGTGCACATCCCTCGGGATCGGCGCCCTGCGCGTACAGCGACATCGCATCGCGCCCGAGCGCCTGATCGCCGCTGACGATGCTACCGGTGAGCAGCGTCATGACGGCCTCTTCGTCGCGATGCATCGCCAGCAGCGCAGACGTCGACAGGCGATAGCCGAGTGGGTGGAGCGGCGACAGCTCGCGTGAGCGCTTCGCCGCGACGAGCGCGAGCGACGGGTTCTCCAACCCGAGGATTGCTGCGGCCCTGAGCCGCTGGGCATCTGCCTCCGGTTCCATGCTGCCGCCCGGCAGCTGGCTCGCGCCCAGCCGCGCAATCACCACGGCGCGGTCGAGCAGATGCAGGGCTCGCGAGTAGAGGCGCCTGCGCTCGGCTGGGTTCGCGGGAGTTGCCTGCTCGACCTGCGTTGCCTTGTCCAGGTAGTACGCGCCCGCCTGACGGAACGCCTGAAAGGTGTTGCGCTCGTCCTCGAGCGGCTCGAGAAGCGCGACTGCACGGTCCGCTGACGCGATCACCTCGTCGAGGTTCCGGTGCGTCGGGTCCGCCTCATAGAGCGCCTCGGCCAGTGCCCGATGCGCCTTTGCGCTTGCCGGAGCGGCGGCAACGGTGCTTCGCCACAGGGTGAGGTCATCGGTCCAGTCGCGATTCCGCGCGACCGTCCGCGCGCCGTACGCCATCGTGACGACGGCGACGAACACCGTGGCCGCCTGCCGTCTGGCGCCGTCACGTGCCACGGCAGCAATCCCGATGGCGACGACCGCGAGGATGCCGGCGGACGGAAGGTAGAGCAGGCGTTCTCCCATGATCGTGCCGGTTGCGAACAGCAGGTTCGATGCGGGCAGGAACGTGATCAGCGCGAAGAGCGCGAAGAAGAGAGCCGGGCGGAGGACACGCAGCTGCCAGAGCGCCGCAACGGACCCGGTCACGAGCAGGATCACCGACGCCCAGTCCGCCAGCGTGCCTGTGGCGAGCGGGATCTGCGGATACGAGTAGTCGGCCGACAGGCGGGCAGGCCAGGCGAGGAGCGTGAGGTACCGCCACATCACCTGCACGGCAGTGAGCCGGCCCTGCCAGAAGGGGGCGCCAGCGATCGGATTGTCCGTGAATGGGAACTCCGCGGCGCCGCCCGCGGCGAGGACGAGTGCACGTTGCCAGGCCCACAGCCCGACCGGCACGACGCAGCACGCCGCCAGCATGAGCAGACGGTGACGGCTGGCACGGCCCGACCACCAGAGCGCCTCCACGAGCAGCAGGGCGCCGACGATCGCGATCGCGCTTTCCTTGGCGAGGGACCCGGCCGCGATCAGGCACGCGACCGGCACGAGCCTCCAGTTCCAGCCGCGCCCGGTCTCACGGGCCCGCACGTACAGCAGCAGGGCTGAGAGCGACGCCGCGGTCGCGAGCAGATCCGCGCGGCCGACGATGTTGGTGACCGCCTCGGTGGAGAGCGGCACGACCGCCCAGAGTGCCGCTGCCGCCACCGGGGGCCACACGCGTCCGGTCAACCGCACCACCACGCGCCAGAGCAGCACCACGTTGGTGATGTGCAGCAGCACATTGACGACGTGATAGCCGGCGGGGCGTTCGCCATTCCCGAACGCTGCGTAGTTCAGCAGGTACGTGACGGTTGTCAGCGGACGATAGAGGCCGCTCTCGCCATACGGCCACCAGTAGGTGTGCTGCGCGATCAGGCGCAGGTTGTCCCACGTGAGGGCGTGCACGCGCGGATCACGCAGGATCAGTTGGCGGCTGTCGAGGGCGAAGCCTGTGGTGATTCCGTTGGCATACGCGGCGATGCAGAGGAGGGCGAGACCGGCCGCAACGGCCCAGGGATGCGAGAGCAGGCGCGACGCCGACCCCTCGCCGGCTGACGGCTGGAGCGCACGCGTCGGGGCGGGTATGCGAGGACGAGACACCGGTGTGAGGCCTGCGCGGCTGAACGGCCGCGTGTGCGGCCCTGAGGCCCGGCGCAGTGCGGCCAGTCTATCAGGGTTGCGGCTGCCCTATAATTCCTGCGCCGCTCAGGCGGCTCTCCCGAGGAGTCCGATGGCCAAACGACCCGCAACGAAGAAGACAGGCACACGTGCGTCCGGCCGAAAGACCGCCGCACGGCGCGCGGTGAAGAAGAGCACGCGTACCTCCGCCAAGGCGTCAGGCGCACGCGCGACGGTGCGCCGGCCGAAGGCCCGCGCAGCCAAGCCCCGCGTCGCGCGCCCTGCGCCGCTGTTCCAGCCTGTGACCGGCGCGGAACTCCGCAACATCGGACACGTCCAACTGGAAGTGGGACGCGCCGGCGCCGCGCGGGTCAAGCGGATGATCTATCCCCCGGGATTCCACTGGGCGGCCGACATGAAGCCGGTGACCGGCACTGACCTCTGCATGCACGCGCACGTCGGGTTCCTGGCCCACGGCGAGATCCACATCGAGTACGCGGATGGATGCGTGGTCGAGTTCCGGGCTCCCCAGATCGTCGAGATCGCGCCGGGCCACGATGGCTGGGTGGTGGGCCGCGAGCCGGTGGTGCTCATCGAGATCGACTTCGAGCGGCAGACCGCGGAGAAGCTGGGCCTCATCGAGCACAGGCACGAGGGACGGTAGAAGTTAGGATCACGGCATGTCGACTTCGTCGGAACCGGTATATGTGACGTCGGGGCTGCTGCGGCTGACGAGGCCGCAGTTGATTGGGACCATGACGGGGTTGCTGCTGGCCGCCTTGCTCGCGGCCATCGACCAGACCATCGTCGGCACCGCGGAGCCCCGGATCATTGCGTCGCTCCAGGGCTTCGATCGGTATCCGTGGGTGGCAACGATCTACCTGCTGTCGTCGACGGTGTCCGTGCCCATCTTCGCGAGCCTGTCGGACCGCTATGGTCGCAAGCCGTTCTTCATGCTCGGCGCGCTCCTCTTCGTTGTCGCCTCGGCGCTGTGCGGTGCCGCGGGGGACCTCACGTTCCTGCCGATTGACGGCATGGGCCAGCTGATCGTGTTCCGGGGCCTGCAGGGGATCGGCGGGGGCATGGTGACCGGCATCCTGTTCACGATCGTCGGTGACATCTTCTCGCCGCTCGAGCGCGGCCGCTACCAGGGCCTGTTCGCCGCCCTGTGGGGCATCGCGTCGATCTTCGGGCCGACGCTTGGTGGCTGGCTGACGGACAACTGGTCGTGGCGTGCGTGCTTCTACGTCAACCTGCCGGTCGGTGCGATCGCGCTCGCGGCCATCTACTTCGAGTTCCCGCACATGAAGCCGAAGGGCTCCTCGCGGCAGCTTGACTGGGGCGGGTTTGCCACGCTGATCGGGACGGTCGTGCCGCTCCTCCTGGCGCTCACGTGGGCGACGCAGTACGGGTGGACCTCCACGCGTGTGCTCTCGCTGATTGGCCTATCGGTCGTGATGCTCGTCGCGCTGCTGATCGTCGAGTCGAAGGCGGCCGAGCCGATCATTCCGCTGGAGCTCTTCGGCGATCCGGTGATTGCGATCTGCTCGACCGCCGCGTTCGTCCTCGGCATGGGGATGTTCGGCACGATCATCTACCTGCCGCTCTTCATGCAGGGCGTGCTCGGGGTGTCGGCCACGCAGTCGGGCAACCTCCTGACGCCCCTGCTCATGGGCACGGTGGTGGCCAGCATCATCGGCGGCCAGACGATTTCGCGGACCGGCGAGTACAAGCTGCAGGGGATTGTCGGGTCGATCCTCATTGCCATCGGCATGGTGCTCTTCGCGCGCATGGACGGCGAGACGGCGCGGAGCTATGTCGCGTTCGCCATGGTGCTGGCAGGTCTGGGCATGGGGTTCCTGCAGCCGGTGTACACGCTCGCCGTGCAGAACGTGGCGCCGCGCGCGCGCATGGGCGCGGCGACCTCGTCCACCATCTTCTTCCGGTCGATCGGCTCCACGGTCGGCGTGGCCGCGTTCGGCTCGGTGATGCTCACGCAGTACCACGACGAGTTCACCAGGTCGATTCCGCCTGGCGTCCCTGAGCAGGCACTGAAGTACTTCGAGAATCCGCTGCTGCTCGTCCAGGTGCGGCCGCAGCTCGAGCAGATGTTCGGCCGCGCGCCCGGGGGACTCCAGTTGCTGCAGACGCTCTTCCTCGATGTGAAGACCGCGCTGATGCACGGGCTGCAGGAGATCTTCTTCTGGAGCGCCGTCATCATGGGCGCGTCCATCGTGCTGCACCTGTTCCTGCGGCGCGTGCCGCTCCGCGGGAAGCCGTCCGCGGACGATGCGGCTGCGGCGGCGGCCGCGTCCGTTCACTGAGCGGCCGACCGACGAGGCTCGCATACGGTACGAGCGCACAGGCGCACCAGCAGGTCCCGCGGAAGCGCTTGACAACGCCAGTGAATGTAGTTAGTTTCACTACATCATGAGCGCTGGAGTTACGGCGGCAGAGGCGAATCGGTATTTCTCGAAGCTCCTGCGCGACGCGCAGAACGGCAAGAGCGTCACGATCACCAGCCATGGCCGGCCCGTGGCAAGGCTCGTCCCCGTGTCTGCGCGTGACGCCGGTCGCGCGGCTGCGAAGTCGGCGCTGATCGAGCGCCTCGGCAGCCAGGAAGCTGCACAGCCGATCGGTCGCTGGACACGCGACGAGCTCTACGAGGACGCGTGACGCCGATTGCCATCGACACCAACGTGTTGGTGTATGCCGAGGGCCTGAACGGGGTGGAGCGCCGTGACGCGGCCCTTGCCCTCCTGCAGCAACTCGATCCGGAAACCACGTATCTTCCGGCGCAGGTCCTGGCCGAGCTGTTTCACGTCCTGGTCAGGAAAGCGCGCCTCACGCGCGCGGCTGCCGAGCGGATCGTGCTCAGCTGGGGCGAGACGTTTCCGATCATCGAGACGTCATCCGACGTCACCCTCCTGGCGATGACGCTCTCGCGCGATCACGACGTCTCCACCTGGGATGCCATCATCCTGGCCGCTGCTGCTGATGCGCGATGCCGCGTCCTGCTCTCGGAAGACCTGCAGGATGGGTTCTGCTGGGGTGGCGTCACCGTCGTGAACCCGTTCGCCGCGCCACCTCACGACCGTCTTCGCAGGCTGCTGGCGTAGGTCCCGATGGCAGACGAGTCACTCAAGCGCATCCGCAGGCCGCGTTACCACGGCACGCATCCACGTGCCTTCCACGAGAAGTACAAAGAGCTCAATCCGGAGCAGTACGCTGCCGACGTCGCGAAAGTGGTGGCCTCCGGCAAGACACCGGCTGGCAGCCATCGGCCGATCATGGTTGCCGAGATCCTCGACGTGCTCGCGCCGCAGCCGGGCGACGTCGCGGTCGACGCGACGCTCGGATACGGCGGTCACAGCCGGGAGCTGCTGCAGCGCATCCTTCCTGGTGGGCGGCTCCTCGCGCTGGACGTGGACCCGATCGAGCTGCCGAAAACCGAAGGGCGCTTGCGCGCCGAGGGCTTCGGCACCGAGGCTCTCGTCGTGAGGCGGAGCAACTATGCGGGCCTGCTGCGCGTGCTGGCGGAGGAGGGGCTGCCGCCGGCCGACGTGATTCTCGCCGACCTCGGGCTCTCGTCGATGCAGATCGACAATCCGGCGCGTGGCTTCACCTTCAAGCGTGAAGGTCCGCTCGATCTGCGGATGAACCCGGATCGTGGAAGGCCGGCCTCCGCACTGCTCGCGTCGCTCGACCCGCCACGGCTCGCACGGATGCTGGACGAGCATGCGGACCAGCGCAGCGCGCTACCGCTCGCGCAGGCCATCATCGCAGCCGGGGCCTCTTCACCTATCATGACGACGACGCAGCTGGCGGGGGTCGTGCGCGGGTATGCTGCGGCGCATCTGGATGAGGTTGCGCCGGGCGGTGACGTGGAGGGGGCGGTTCGCCGCGTCTTCCAGGCGCTGCGCATTGCCGTCAACGAGGAGTTCACGGCGCTCGAGACCTTCCTGCGTCACCTGCCGGACTGCGTCGCCAGCGGCGGACGCATCGCCATTCTCACCTTCCACTCGGGCGAGGATCGCCGTGTCAAGCAGGCGTTCAAGGCAGGCCTCTCGGCCGGAATCTACCAGCGAATTGCAGAAAACGTGGAACTCGCGAGCCCTGCCGAGCGTCAATCTAATCCGCGGTCGTCGTCCGCCAAGCTGCGGTGGGCTATCAGACGGTGAATGGGCTGCCGGCTCCCGGCAGGCTACGATCGCTGAAAGAAGGAGTTCGCAGTAATGAAGCGTTTCGGATTGACGGTGCTGTTCACGACCCTCCTGGCGGCCATGCCCTTCGCGCAGAGCGCGCCCGCCCCGGAGGTGTTCGGCGAGTGGGAGATGACCACGGTCTCGCCGGTGGGTGAGAACACGAACACAGTGGAGTTCAGGAAGGACGGAGAGGTCGTCAAGGCGTTGGCGAAGAGCCCACAGGGCGAGCGCCCGTACGACAGCGTCGCCGTCGACGGCAACAAGGTGACCCTGGTGCTGACGATCGACTTCCAGGGGCAGCCGATGACGATCACCTACATGGGGACGCTGGCCGACAACCAGATCAACGGGTCGGCCGACTTCGGCGGCCTGGCGCAGGGCAGCTTCTCCGCGAAGAAGAAAGACGCCGCCGCGAAGTAGGCATCAGTGTGCCGGCGGGGTATCTCACCAGGCCTCGCCGGCATCGTCCTCCTTGACCGCCCGCCCGAACGTCCTCTCACGCCTTCTGCGTCGCCGCCTCACCCACGGACGGCCGCCATCGTCGTAGCAGATCCCTGAACGTGCGATTCGCCACCGACTGCTCGAGCGCGTCGAACTTCAGGTACGCCGCCGGCACGAGCAGCAATGTCAGGAACAGGCACAAGGACTGGCCGCCAATAATCGTGACCGCGATGGCAGAGCGTTGCGCACCGCCGATCCCCAGCCCGAGCGCCGTCGGAATCAGGCCGGCGATGATGGCACTCGTGGTCATCAGGATGGGACGGAGCCTGGTCATGCACGCACGCTCCAGCGCCTGGTGCAATGGCAGGCCCTGCGCGCGGAGCACGTTCGTGTAGTCCACCTGCAGGATCGAGTTCTTCTTCACGATACCGAAGAGCAGAAGGATGCCGAGCGCGCTCCAGAGATTGAGCGTGCGGTTCGTGGCCCACAGGGTGAAGAGCGCGAAGGGCACGGAGAGCGGCAGCACCACCATGATGACGATCGGCTGGATGAAGCTCTCGAACTGTGCGGCGAGCACCATGTAGACGAAGATGCTCGCGAGCGCGATGGCCATGAGCAGGTTGTCGGTCGTCTCATCGAGATTCCGGGTCTGGCCCTGGAAGCGGGCCGTGTACCCAGGCGGCATGTGCAGGTCGGCCACGAGCGCGCGCACGTCATTCGAGGCCTCGTCGAGCGCATGGCCGGGGGCCACGTCGCCGCTGAAGCTGATCGAGAACTGCCGGTTGGTCCGCGTGATGCGCGTCGGCCCGAAGCCGCGGCGCAGGTGCGCGATGTTGTCGATGCGGACCGGATTGCCCGTCATCGACTGGACCGTCAGCTTCCCGACGGCGTCGATGTCGCGCCGCTGCGACTCGACGACCCGCATCTTCACCGGGTACTGCTCGCCCGCCTCGCGGTAGGTCGAGATCTCGTCGTCGCCAGCGACCATCAGGCGCAGCGTGTTCCCCACCGTTGCCATGCGCACACCGAGATCCGCGGCGCGCGGACGGTCCACGACGACCTGCACCTCAGGGCTCGCGTTGCTGTAATCGGTTCGGGAGTCGACGATGCTGGGCGTCTGCTTCGCCTTCTCGAGCAGCCGCTGCGAGAAGTCGTACAGCCTGTCGATGTCCGGCCCAAGGAGCGAGACGTTGATGGACGACCCGCCGCCATTGCCGCCGCCCGACAGCGGGTTCCGTGCGACGACCGTCGGGTTGGCGCCGGGATGCTTCGCCATGACGCGGCGCACGCGGGCAATCACCTGGTCCTGTGTCACCGAGCGCTGGTCGATTGGCAACAGGTAGAAGAACACGTGGAAGTGCGTGTAGCGGTCTGCGCCGGCGAGGTACGAGACGCTGGCGACGCCGTCCTGCTCGCCAATCTCCTTGACGATCTGCCTGGCGATCTCCGTCGTGCCTTCGAGCGACGTACCCTGCGGGGTATCCACGTGGACCACGAACTCGCCCATGTCCTCATTCGGCACGAACGTGCGGCCGACCATGCGGTTGAGCGGGAATGTGAGCGCGAAGACGAGGACCGAGAGGCCGATGATGGCCCACGGGTGCGCCAGCGTCCACCGCAGCGAGCGGCCGTACCACTGTTCCACCCGGTGGAACACGCCTCGCTCTTTCGTCCCCTTGTCGCCTTCCGCATCCGCCAGGTGCAGGAAGCGCGAGCTGAGCATCGGCGTCAGCGTGAAGCTCACGAGCATCGACACCAGGATCGAGAACGCCATCGTCCATCCGAACGGGTAGATGAAGCGGCGGGCGTAGCCGGTCATGAACGCGACCGGAAGGAAGATGACGACAAGCGAGAGCGTGGTCGCCATCACCGGCAATGCCACTTCGCGGGTGCCGTCGATCGCCGCCTGGAACGGAGACGACCCGTGTTCCTCGATGTGGCGGAAGATGTTCTCCAGGACCACGATCGCGTCGTCGATCACGATGCCGACCGCCAGCGTGAGGGCGAGCAGCGTCATGTTGTTCAGCGTGAAGTCCATCGCCTTCATCAGGGTGAACGTCGCGATGATCGAGGCGGGGATGGCGAGCGCCGAGATCAGGACGGCCCTGACGTTGCGGATGAACAGCAGCACCACGAGGGCGGCCAGCAGGCTCCCCCAGAGCAGGTGCTCCTCGAGGGAGGCGATCGACGCGTAGATGAACTTCGAATCGTCGGTGTTGAGCGTCAGCGTGACCCCACGCGGGAGCGTCTGGCGGATCGTGGTGAGCCTGGCTTTGACCGCCTCCGTGACCTTGATCGTGTTCTCGCCGGACGCGCGGCGGACCTCGAGCTGGACCGCGGGGCTCCCGTCCTGCATGTACATCGACGTGAGCACGCGCTGCACGGAGTCTTCGGCGTATCCGATGTCGCTGATGCGCACCGGCGTGCCGTTCATCGTGGCGACGATGATGTCGTTGAACTGCGGGGTGGCGTCGACCCGTCCGAGGGTGCGGAGGTCGACCTCCCACTTGCCCTGCTCCAGCGTGCCGCCGGGTGTCTCGACGTTCTCCTTCTGAATCGCGTCCCGCACCTGATCGATCGAGAGGCCATGGGCGTTCAGCTTCTCGATGTCGACGACCACGTGGATTTCACGGGGCCGATCGCCGCTGATCGTCACTGCGCCCACGCCGTCGACCGACTCGAGCGCGCGCTTCACCTGCTTGTCGGCGATCTCCGTGAGGGTCCGCAGGCTGGTGGAGCGGCTCGAGAGCAGCATGCTCATGATCGGGTCGGCGTCCGGGTCCTGCTTCTGGATGACCGGCGGCAGGACTTCGGGCGGGACCTGGCGCATGGCGCCGGCCACCTTCTCGCGGACGCTGTTCGCCGCGTCGTCCAGATCCTTCTCGAGAAGGAACCGGACGCTGATGCTCGCGGAGCCGCCAGCGCTGACCGTGGCGGACATGGTGTCGATGCCCGAGATGCCGCTGAGCGCGTTCTCCATCGGCATGATCACCGCGGAGGTCATCTCGTCGGGTGCGGCGCCTGGCAGGCGAAGCGAGACGTTGACCGTCGCGGGGTCGGCGCGGGGGAAGAGGTCGACCCCCAGGTCCCTGAAGGAGAAGATGCCGAGCACGACCAGCGACATCACGAGCATGGTCGCGAAGACCGGGCGCCGGACGCAGAGTTCGGAGAGCATCGGCTTACTCCCGCCCGTCAGCGCCAGCCGCGGGTTCCTGAGTGGCGGCGCCCTGCCGTCCGCGTGTTGCCGCGTCAGCCTGCTGCGTCGTGACCTTCATGCCGTCAGCGAGGTTGTCGACGTCGGTCACGGCAACGCGATCGCCGGCAGCCACCCCTTCGAGAATCTCCATGCGGTCACCGATGCGGTCGCCCGTCTTCAGCTCGTGCATGGCGAGCCGGTCGCCGTTGATGCTGAACACGCGGTAGACGCCGTAGCGATACTGCATCGCGTTGTACGGCACCGTGAGGACCGGTTCAACGAGCGCCGTCTTGACGTGCAGCCGGGCGAAGGTCCCTGGCTTCAGCGCGCCGTCCGCGTTGGGCACCGCGGCCTCGAACGAGAACGCGCGCGTGGTGGTGTTCACGGCAGGGCTCAGGCGGGAGACCGTGCCGGTGATCGCCTTGTCCGGAAAGGCATCGATCCGGAGCGTGATCGGCTGCCCGACCCTGATCCAGGGCGCCATGCGCTCGGGGATTTCGCCGACGGCCTTCAGCGTGTCCATGCGGACGAGGCTCATCACCGGCGTCTGGCTCTTCACGAAGTCACCCACGGCGACGAGCCGCTTCTGGACATAACCGTCGAACGGGGCACGAATCGTGGCGTCCTTCAGTTGCCGCTCGGCCAGTTTCTGCTGGGCGAAGGAGGAGTCGATGTCGGCCGCGAGATTCCGCGCGTTCTGCATCGCCGACTCGTACGCCGCTTGGCGGGAGCGGAGCGTCGTCTCGGTGTCCTCGAGTGACTGGCGGGGGAGCAGTTCCCGTCGTGCGAGTTCGGACGCGCGTTCGTACGCCTGCTTCGCCTGCGCGAGTTCGGCGGCCGCTTTCTGCGCGTCAGGTGTCAGCTCGGCCGGGGGCAGATGGAGAGGGTCAGTGGCGCCGTACTTCGCGAGGGCTCTCGCCAGCGCGGCCTTCTGGGAGTCGAGCGCGTACTGCAGTTTCTCTCGGTCGAGTTCCAGCAACGGTTGGCCTTCGCGGACCCGGTCGCCCAGATCGGCGAGCACGCGACTCACGGCCCCTTCGGCCTGGGACGCAAGCGTCACCTGGTCCTGTGCGGCGAGCGTGCCGACAACCTCCACCGTGCGCTCCATCGGCTCCTGCCTGACCGCCTCGACCTGGACCGCTCGCGGCGTGTCGTCCCGACTGCGACCCTTCTGCGGCGCGGAGCGCGAACATGCCGGCACCGTCGCGGAGACGGCAAGCAGGAGGAGAGCGGGAACGGACGCGTAGACGCGCGGAGACAGGACCCTGACCATGCGTCCCGCATCGTTGGTCGTCGCCGGGTCGAAGTCAATGAACAAGGGATAAAGGTTGAATTCGGAACTCGTCGAGGACGGCACAGCTGGCCACACGAGAGGACACACGCCTGATCGCGAAGGGAGCATGCCGCAAAGACGGCCCGTATCCAAGCAGCGCGGCGTGGCATGGAAGCTGCGCTGATGTGCCACGTCAGCGCTCCGCGCTGGTTTCCTGGGGGTCGAGAGATGAGGGTCACACGAACGCTCCTGCCGCTTGGCGTCATGGTGCTGGCGCTGGGCGTGGGCAGCTATACGGCAGAGGCGGGGCAGCGCGATCGGAACGGTCGCGATCGGAACGGCCGCGAGAGCGGTGGACAGGTGCAGCGCGACGGCGGCGGTGCGCGAGACGAGGGACGTGCCCAGGGGCGCGGCGATGGCCCGCGCCCGGAAGCCGGCCCGGGATATCGCGGACAGGCCGTGCCTCGGGACGAGGGGCGCGGGTCGGGCGCGTATCGCGGGGAGGACCGGCGCGACGAGCGCCGACCACTGCCACCGAGCGGCAATTACCGCTACGACGAACGCGGCCGCTACGACAATCGGGGTCGCTCTGACGATCGGTACCGGTACGACGATCGGTATCGCTACCCTGCACCACGGGTCTACAGGCCGGCGCCGCGTCACTACTACGGTCCTGGCGGCAACTTCAGCGTCTACTTCGGCTGGGGCAACGGCTACATGTATGGGTCGCCCTGGTCAGGGCGTGTGTACGGCTACCGGGCGCCGTACTCGTACGGGGCTCGGATCTACTATGGTGACGTCCGTCTTCTCGTGCAGCCGCGCGATGCGGCGGTCTACGTCGACGGCTACTACGCTGGCATCGTCGACAACTTCGACGGTGTGTTCCAGCGCCTGACGCTCGAGGTCGGTCCGCATACGATCGAGCTCGATGCTCCGGGGCTCGAACCGCGGTTCTACGACATCTACGTCGACCCGGCGCGAACGACGACCATCCACGACGACCTCTTCCGCTAGTCGGGAAGTCGGAACCAGGGATTCGGGACCCGGAAATGGCGCTCGGCTCACGAGCCGCAGCCCTCCGGGTCCCGCGTTCGCGTCGCCTGCTCCTCGCCAACCACGACTGTCCCAGCAGTCCCTGCCCTCTTTGAATTCCAGGTTCTGACTTCTGAGTTCCACCTTCGGAACGCTGTAACCTTCGACTGTTGCGTGAGTAGTCATAGGCAGAACGTGACGGACGAACTCCTGATGCGGGCCGTGCAGGGCGGGGACCTCGATGCACTCGGGGACCTTTTCGAGCGGTATCACCGACCGGTGTTCCAGTTCCTGTGCAGGACGATCGGCGACCCCGCCGCTGCGGAGGACCTGGCGCAGGAGGTCTTCGTCCGGATCCTCCGCTACCGCCACACGTTCGACCCGACGGCCCGGTTCGAGACCTGGCTGTTCCGGATCGCACGGAATGCGAGAGCCGACCATTTCCGGAAGCTGCCGCCGCTGCCGGTGGCGGAAGAGGACGCGCTGGCGGTGGCCGATGCTGACCCTGGACCGGGGCAGTTGCTCGAACAGCGCGTGGACGTACGTCAGCTCCAACGCGCGTTGCAGCAGCTCCCGGAGGATGCCCGCGACCTGCTGGTGCTGGCGCGGTTCCATGGGCTGCCGTATCAGGAGCTTGGGCAGCTGCTGGGGATCGAGGTCGGTGCCGTGAAGGTGCGCGTGCACCGAGCGATGAAGCAGCTGCGAACGATGTTCTTCAGACTCGAGGACGTGTCATGCGTTGTGAAGAAGTGAGGGACCACCTGGCGTCATGCGTCGACTGTCGCGCCGAGCGCAACGAACTCGACGCGTTGTGGGGCGCACTCGGTGACCTTCCGCTCGCAGAGACCCCCTCGTCACGGATGCGCGAGCGGTTCTCGGCGATGCTCGCGGCCGAACGTGCCTCGACGAACCTGCGGCCCGCATCCCGCGGCGATCGTCGTGACATGTGGACGCCGCGACGCATGGTCCGGGAGCCGCTCGTGCAGGCTGCGCTTGCGGCGTCGTTGCTCCTCGTCGGCGTGCTGGTCGGCCGCACGTCACTCGGGACGACCAACGGGAGCAGCCAGTCGGCATCCGCGGTGGCGGACATCACCGAGGTGCGACAGGAACTCCGCGACATGCGCCAGATGCTCACGCTGTCCTTGCTGCAGCAGCAGTCCGCCACGGAGCGGCTCCGGGGCGTGAGCTGGACGTCGCAGATCGATCAGCCGGGCAATGAAGTCGTCTCGGCCCTGCTGGACACGCTGCTGCACGACCCGAACGTGAACGTCAGGCTCGCGGCGATCGACGCGCTGCGGCGCGTCAGCGACCGCTCGGATGTCCGCGCAGGGACCCGACGCGTAGTCGGTGATACGTCCGCGCCGCTCCTGCAGGTCGCAGCAATCGACTTTCTTGTCGAAACGCGGGACCCCGATGGGCCTGCGCTGCTCCGGGCGCTTGTCGACGACCGCCGGACCGACGAGGCCGTACGCGGCCGCGCGCAGTGGGGCCTGGAACGGCTTGCATCATAGGGAATGAGGAATCCAGTCATGAGGATGTCACGGCTTCTGCCAATGGGCGCGTGCTCGCTGCTGCTCATCGGCGGGCTCGCCTACGCCCAGTCGACACCGGCAAACCAGGTCACCGTCCCGTTCTCGGATCCGACGAGGCCTGGGACGGTGAAGGTCAGCCTGATCCGCGGCAGCATCACCGTCAAGGCCGGCACCGCGCGCGACGTGACGGTGACGACAACGGCAGAGGCTGACGGTCGGGGGGATCTGGATCGTGGGCCGCGGGATCGGGACCGGCGAGACGACGCCCCCTCGACGCAGGGCATGCGGCGGCTCACGAAGCCGGCTGGCGTCAACGTGGAGGAGGAGAACAACGTCATCACCGTGTCCTCCGACGTCATGACTCGCGCAGAGGTCATCGTGACAGTCCCCGCGGCGACGAGCCTGGTGCTCCGCGCGGTGAACGGCGGACAGGTCCTGGTCGACGGGGTGAACGGCAGCATCGACGTCACCAACGTGAATGGGGCCATCCGGCTCACGAACGTCGGGGGACCGGTCACCGCGCACGCCACCAACGGGCGGGTGACCGCGACGCTGAAGCAGGTTGCGGCGGGGAAGCCGATGGCGTTCACGTCGTTCAACGGCGACGTGGATGTGACGTTGCCGGCCTCGACGAAAGCGAACCTGAAGCTCCGCAGCGACCGTGGCGATGTCTACACCGACTTCGATGTGAAGGCGACGCAGCCGCCGCCGCGCACCGCGCAGCAGGACCGCGGACGCGATCAGCGTGAGCGCGACCGGGTCGAGCGGGACAGGGATCCTGACAAGGACAAGGACAAAGGCAAGTACCGGATCGAGGTCGACCGATCGGTCTACGGCACGATCAACGGCGGCGGCCCGGACTTCGAACTGCGGACGTTCAACGGGGATGTCTTCGTGCGCGCCGCGAAGTGAACGAGGCGGCGCTAGAATGCGGCCATGCGCGTGGGCGTGGCCGCTCTCGTCGTCGGCGCCGCGATAGCCGTTGGTGCACCGTGGCCCGGCCGTGCCCCGGCGGCCCAGCGGTCCGCCCCCCGAGCGACGCCCGACACCCGTCCCCACTTCAAGAGCGCGGTGAAGCTGACGACCGTCAACGTGACGGTGACGGACCAGGACGGTCGCCTCGTCACGGATCTCCCGCGCGATCGCTTCGAGGTGTTCGAAGACGGCCAGCCGCAGGACATCACCCAGTTCACCAACGAGCGCGTCCCGGTCAGCCTCGGCATCCTGCTCGACGCGAGCGACAGCATGTACGGCCGGCGGATCGCCGATGCGCGTGAGGCGATCGACCACTTCGTCGACGATCTGCTCCAGCCGGCGGACGAGTTCTCGTTGATGGTGTTCAACCACCATCAGCAGGTGCTGTCCGATTGGACCGCCGACCGGACCTCTGCCAGCCGGTTGCTGGCGCCCGTGAAGCCCTGGGGCGCGACCGCGATTTACGACGCGATCATGGCGGCGATTCCGCTGGCCGACGCGCGCCACAACCAGCGTGCGGCGCTGCTGGTGGTCTCGGACGGTGCCGATACGGCCAGCGACACGCTGCTTCGCGACGTGCGCGGTGCGCTGCGCAGGACCGACGTGTTCGTCTATGCCATCGGCATCGATTCAGCGGGTCGCCGGCCGATTAACGCCGCCGTGAATGCGGTCACCCTCAGCCAGATCACCGACCAGAGCGGTGGCCGCACCCGCATCGTGCACGACATGGCCGAGGTGGCCGACGCCCTGGCGCAGATTGCAGACGAGTTGAACCACCAGTACCTGATTGGCTACTCGTCGGCTCGCCCGGCCGATGGCCGCTTCCATTCCATCCGCGTACGCGTGAGCGGTGGGGACTTCAGGGTCCGTGCCCGCAATGGGTACGTCGGGTAGGAACCACACACTGCAAACGCAAAACGCAAAAACGCAAAACGCAAAAGCCAAACCGATTGCCGATTGGCGATCGCCAATTGCCGTTTGCCCATTGCCCATTGCCCATTGCCCATTGCCCATTGCCCATTGCCCATTGCCTATCGCCTATTGCCTATCGCCCATTGCCCATCGCCGTTTGCCGGAGTGCGGAGGGCGGGACGGTCTGGAAGGTCGGGACCGGTGGTTCGCGATGATGCAATTAGCCTTTAGCAATTCCCAATTGGCAATTTAGAATGCGTCCCGTTCGGGGGAGGCATTCGTGAGCATACGGAAGGGCGCTGGGGCGGGGCTGGCAGCGGTTCTGGCGGCGTGGGTTGCGGTGTCGGTTGTCGCGCACGGCCAGCAGGCGGAGTCGCCCGCTGCGGGGAAGAAGGAGCCGGCGGTCAAGACAGCGGCGGATACGCTGGATCGGCGGCTGCAGCGGCAGCGTGAGGCGCTCCAGCGGGCCCTGTTCGCGTCGGACGACCCGCTCCCGGTGACGCTCATCGCAGATTTCAAGGCGATCAACAGGGACCGCGATCCGGAGAGCACGAAGGTGTTTCCCGGAACGCTCGTCGTCGCCAAGGCCAACGGTGGCGAGGACCGGATCCAGGTGAACCTGCGGACACGCGGCCATTCCCGCCGCCTGTCCGCCACCTGCACGTTCGCGCCGCTCCGCGTCGAGTTCCCGAACCGTGGCCTCGGCACCGTCTTCGAGGGGCACAAGTCGCTGAAGCTCGGCACCCACTGCCGCGATGCGGAGCTCTACGAGCAGTACGTCTACCGCGAGTATCTGGCCTACCGCATCTTCAACCAGATCACGCAGCGCTCCTTCCGCGCCCGTCTTGCGACCGCCAGCTACATGGAGCCAGGGAGCACAACGCCTTTCGCCAAGCGCGCCGGGCTGTTCCTCGAGGACGACGACGATGTGGCGAGACGGCTGGGTGGCGAAACCAGTTCACTCCAGGGGCTGACCTTCGGACACGTGGATTCTGAGGCGCTGGCGCTGGTTACGCTGTTCGAGTTCATGATCGGCAACACCGACATGTCGCTCGCGAAGCTGCACAACATGATCCTCGTGCGCGGCGCGAACGGAACCGCGTATCCCGTCCCGTACGACTTCGACTACTCGGGGCTGGTCAACGCCCGATATGCCGTGCCCGCGCAGGCGCTCAACCTGCCGACGGTACGGGAGCGGCTCTATCGCGGGCCATGCATGCGCGCCGACCAGCTGGCGCCGTACTTCAGCCGGCTGCAGGCCATCCGCGACCGGATTTTCCTGCTCTATGACAGCCTTCCCCAGCTCGACGCGGGCTACCGCAAGGACGCACGCGGCTACCTCGGTCAGTTCTTCTCGCTGATCGAGAAGCCGGCGGAGGTGAAGCGGGCGTTCATCGACGGGTGCAGCCGGTCGACGATGTGAGCGCCGTGGCCGCTGAGCTCACGTACAATCCGCGTGCGAGGTGCCCGGCGTGAGCCGCGGCGCCAGGAGGATGGCATGACACGAGGGGGAGTGCTTGGTGCGCTGATCGCGGTCGGCGCCTTGTCGGTTGGACTCGCCGGGCAGCAGCAGCGCGCGACGTTGCCGGACCTGCAGAAGGTGAAGGACAACTTCTACATCATCGGCTCGGCGAGCCCGGTGGAACGGTCCCAGTTCGCCGGTGGGAACGTCTCGGTGTTCGTCACCGACGCCGGCGTGACGGTCGTTGACAGCAAGCTGGCAGGGTACGGGCCAGACATCATCGCGAAGATCCGCGCCGTCACCAGCAAGCCGATCACGACGCTGATCAACACGCACACGCACGGGGACCACACGGGCAGCAACGAAGGGTTCCCCACGAGCGTCACGATCGTGGCGCACGAGAACACGAAGGCCCTGATGGCGAAGATGGACGCCTTCAAGGGTGACAAGGCCCAGTTCCTCCCGAAGCAGACCTACAAGGATCGGCTGACGCTCGGCAGCGGCAAGGACCGCGTCGAGTTGTACTACTTCGGCAAGGGCCACACCAGCGGGGACACGATGGTCTACTTCCCGACGCTGAAGATCCTCGCGACGGGCGACCTGTGGGCGTGGAAGGACGGTCCGCTGATCGACCTCGCCAACGAGGGGAGCGGTGTCGAGTGGCCGAAGACGCTGGCGAAGGCGCTCTCGACGATCAAGGACGTCGACACAATTATCCCGGGGCACACGCCCCCCTCGAAGCCGGCTGAACTCCAGGAGTACCAGCGGTATCTCGCGGACCTCGTCACGGAAACCGAAGCGGCCGCCAAGGCCGGGAAGTCCGCGGCCGATGCGTTTGCGCAGAGCACCATCACGGCCAAGTACCCGGGGTACAAGAACGATCGACTCAAGGCGGCGATCGAGGCGATCTACAAGGAGCTGGGAAAGTAGGGCTGGTCGGGCGGGTAGGGCTGGTAGGGCAGGCAAGGCTGGCAGGATTGTCAACCTCGCCTGTCCGGCCAGGCCAGCCCCGCCCCCCTCAGTCCCGCCCGCCCCACCTGCCCCACCTGCCCTCCGTCGGCCACCCTCAGTCCCACCCGCCGAGCCTGCCCCTCCCTCCTCTCCTGCCCTCCCGCTGCGGACATCTCACCCGATCGTCGCGTTATTCGGCAGGGCGGACGCCATCCGGTGTCACGCCCACGGAATCACGCGCAGTGGAGGAGGGGAACGTCATGAAGAAGATGTGGATGGTGGCGGGTGGTGTGGCCGTGCTGGCGAGTGCGCTGATGATCGCGGCGTGCTCGGAGCCGAATGCGCAGGCGGCCTCGGGACCTGATGCGTCGACGGTTGCGCGGGGCCAGTACCTGGTCACGATCGGCGGCTGCAACGACTGCCATACGCCCTTGAAGATGGGACCGAAAGGTCCCGAGCCGGACATGTCCCGTATGTTGTCGGGGCATCCCGAGCAGGCGGTCGTGGCGGCGCCGGTGAAGCCGCCGTCCGATCAGTGGATGATGGTCACGAACATCACGGGGACCGCGCACTCGGGGCCGTGGGGCGTCAGCTTCACCGCGAACCTCACGCCCGACGAGAACACCGGGCTCGGCATCTGGACCGAGGACATGTTCATCAAGGCGATGCGGACCGGGCGGCACATGGGTGCGTCGCGCGAGATCCTGCCGCCGATGCCGTGGTTCAACTACGGCAAGATGAGCGACGAAGACCTGAAGGCGGTGTACGCCTACCTGCGCACGATCCCTCCGGTCCACAATCGCGTGCCCGACCCGCTGCCGCCCGCCGGCGCGCCGACGGCAACGAACTGACGTCCCGAAATCGGAACTCGGAATTCGGGATTCGGAATTCGGAAGAGCGCCACCGCGAAGTGCGCGGAGCTCGCGGAGATCTTGTTGGAGACACCCGTCTCCGTGGCCTCCGTGGTGGAGCTTCGAGCTGTTTGCCGCTGGCGCCCTTCCGACTTCTGAGTTCTGAGTTCTGAGTTCCCCTGGTTCTACCGCACCACCCCCGTGCACGAGTCGGTGACGATCGACGCGCTCGTGACCTCGACCTTGGCCAGCTCGTTCAGTTCCAGCCCCGTGGAGTGATCGTCGCGGTCGATCCGATCGCGGTTCGGCCTCTGCGTGTCCGCATCCGAGCCAATCGCGCCCTTCCCATTCGGCGCCTTCGCTTCCTCGGTGATGGTGCCATTCACGCGGACGCGCTTGCCGACCATGTTGTCGAGCTTCACGTCGCCCTGTGGATCCAGGCGATACGTGCTGGCCGCGATCCGCATCTGCTCGCGCTCGACGGACGACCCGGAGGTGGTCACGCTGCCAGCCGTGCCGACGGTCGACGGCGAGTTGACCATCGTGAGCACGAACCCTGGCGTGAAGGTGCCCCCGCCCCGCTGCACGCAGCCCTCGAGCGTCACGGCCTGATGGTCGTTGCTGTTGTTCTCCCGGGTCGACCGCATGTCGCTCGTGGCGGTCTGGTCGCCCTGTCGTTGCGCGGAATCCACAGCCGAGCCATTGCTGCTGTTGCCGCCGTTGCTGCACGCCACACACGCGGCCAGGGCCGTGGCCACCGCCGCCGCTGAAAGAGTCCTCATCACGTCCTCCTCGAACAGTGCCTGCACGGCCAGGAAGCACACGATGTGCCCATCAACGGGAAGAGCGGACCGATTGTCGCAATTCAAACGGTCACTCCTCGTCAGTTCTTTATGCACGAGGCGTGGCGAGGAATATGCACACGGACGGGATGCGACGCTATGCGGACCTGGACCACGATCGCTGTTCTCGCAGCCGCCCTCGCCAGCGGCTGCCACCGGAACCCGCCGCAAGGTGAGCAGCCCGCACACGGAGCCGCACCAGCGCCTCCGGCCTCGTCGGTCACCGGCCAGCCCGACGATGGGCAGTGGCTGATGGCGTCGAAGGATTACGCGAACACGAGGTACAGCGGGCTGGGTGAGATCACCACGAGCAACGTGAAGGACCTGAAGCTCGCCTGGTCCTTCTCGACCGGCGTGCTGCGCGGACAGGAAGCCGCGCCGCTCGTCGTCAACGGCACGATGTACATCGTCACGCCGTATCCCAACATCCTCTACGCGCTGGACCTCACCAAGCCTGGGGCGCCGCTGAAGTGGAGCTTCAAGCCCAAGCCGTCCGCCGCGGCCCAGGGGGTCGCCTGCTGTGACGTCGTCAATCGCGGCGCCGCGTACGCGGACGGCAAGGTCGTCTTCAACACGCTCGACAACCACACCGTCGCGGTGGACGCGACCACCGGCGAGCAGGTGTGGAACGCGACGCTCGGCGACATCAACCGGGGCGAGACGCTCACGATGGCGCCTCTCATCGTGAAGGACAAAGTGCTCGTCGGGAACAGCGGCGGTGAGATGGGGATTCGAGGCTGGGTCACCGCGCTCAACCTGAAGGACGGATCGCAGGTCTGGCGCGCCTATCACACCGGTCCGGACAAGGACGTCCTCATCGGTCCCCAATTCAAGCCGTTCTACGCCTCCGATCGCGGCACCGATCTCGGTGTGTCATCGTGGCCACCGGACCAATGGAAGATCGGCGGCGCCGGCATGTGGGGATGGATCTCCTACGACCCGGAACTCGATCTGATCTTCTATGGCACTGCGAACCCAGGTCCGTGGAATCCGGAGCTGCGCCCTGGTGACAACAAGTGGGCGTGCACCGTCTTTGCGCGGCGACCTGACACGGGCGAAGCGGTCTGGGCGTATCAGTACAACCCGCACGATCTGTTCGACCACGACAGCATCAACGAGCACCTGGTGCTCGACCTCCAGATCAACGGGCAGATGCGCAAGGTGCTCGTACATCCCGAGCGCAACGGCCACATGTATGTGTTCGATCGGCAGAGCGGGGAAGTGCTGTCCGCGAAGCCGTTCGCGTTCACCAACACGGCAACGGGAGTCGATCTGAAGACCGGCCGGCTCCAGTACGTCGAGGAGAAGAAGCCGTCGACGGGCAAGGTCGTCCGCTACATCTGCCCCGCTGAACCGGGCGCGAAGGACTGGCAGCCGTCCGCATACTCTCCGCGCACGGGGCTCCTGTACTTCGGCCACCAGAACATCTGCGAGGACATGGAGGGGCTCGAGGTCAGCTACATCGAGGGCACCCCGTACGTCGGCGCGAACGTGAAGATGTACGCAGGGCCCGGCGGGCATCGCGGTGAGTTCAAGGCCTGGGATCCGGTCAACGGCACCATCGCCTGGTCCATCAAGGAGCAGTTCCCGGTATGGAGCGGTACGGTCGTCACGGCTGGCGACGTGGCGTTCTACGGGACGATGGACGGCTGGTTCAAGGCGGTCCATGCGCGCACGGGCGACGTGCTCTGGCAATTCAAGGTCGGCTCCGGGATCATCGGGCAGCCGATTACCTACAAGGGTCCTGACGGCAAGCAGTACGTGGCCGTGCTCTCCGGTGTCGGGGGCTGGCCGGGTGCGATCGTCTCCGGCAACCTCGACCCGAAGGATCCGACCGCCGCGCTCGGCTTCGTGAATGCGATGTCCGACCTGCCGGCCTACACGACAAAGGGAGGGACGCTATATGTGTTCTCTCTCTAGAGGTTGGAGGTCAGAGGTCGGAGGTTGGAGGTTAGAGGTTGGAGGTTGGAGGCTGCGGGCCGGGGGGTGGCGAACGGCGGCTGTCGTCGGTCTAGTGGCCGCGCTGACGCTGTCGACCCTGTCAGCGGCAGAACCACGTGTGCTGCGTGTCTGTGCGGACCCGAACAACCTGCCGTTCTCGAATGCGAAGGAGGAAGGCTTCGAGAACAGGCTCGTGCGGATCATCGCCAGGGATCTGCAGGCGCGCGTCGAGTACACCTGGTGGGCGCAACGTCGAGGGTTCGTGCGCGAGACGGTCAGCGCGAACGCCTGCGACATCGTGCCCGGCGTGCCGGTCGGGTTCGACCGCACGCTCGTCACGCGTCCGTACTACCGCTCGAGCTACGTGTTCGTGACGCGACGGGATCGTCACCTCTTGCTGCACACGCTCGATGACGCCCAGCTGAAGGACCTCCGCATCGGCGTGCAGCTGGTGGGCGAGGACGGGACCAACACGCCACCCGCGCACGCCCTCGCCCGTCGTCATCTTGCCGGCCGGCTCGTGGGCTTCACGCTCTACGGTGACTACGCGCGACCCAACCCACCGGCGCAGATCCTCGATGCCGTGGGGCGGGGCGACGTCGACGTCGCCCTCGTCTGGGGACCGCTCGCCGGCTACTTCGCCCGAGCGTCCCACACGCCACTGCAGGTCACCCCGATCGGGGGCACGCCGGAGCCGCAGCTGCCAATGGCGTACGACATCGGGGTTGGGGTGGCGCGCCGGACGCCGGGGCTGCGCGCCGACATCGATCGCGTGCTCGCGCAACGGAAGCCGGAAATCGACCGATTGCTCGCACGCTTCGGCGTTCCCCGGGTGGAGTCACAGGGCCATGCGGACTGAACTCGTCCTGATCGCGGCCATGGCCGTCGCGGTCTGCGGCTGCAAGCGGGAGACGCGCACGTTCCGTGAGTCGCCACCGGCCTCGATGGCGTCCGACGTGGCCGTCAGCGATCTGCACCCTGGGGGAGGCAACCCACCGGCCCGATCCATCTCACCCTACGAGCAGAACGCGTGGGCGCTGAACGAGGGCAAGCGCCTGTTCTCCGCCTACAACTGCAGCGGCTGCCATGCCAACGGTGGTGGCGGGATGGGGCCCGCGCTGATCGACGATGAGTGGAGCTACGGGCACGAGGCCGACCAGATATACCGGACAATTCTCGAAGGGCGCCCGAACGGCATGCCTGCCTGGCGAGGCAAGATCCCCGATGCGCAGATCTGGCAGCTCGCCGCCTACATTCGTTCGATGAGCGGGCTGGCGCCAAAGGATGCGGCGCCCAGCCGCAGCGATCACATGAACGGCCCGCCGCCCGAGAACGCGGCGCCGCGCATGATCCCCAAGAACGCCGGCACGCCGCCGGCTGCGGAGCGCTGACATGCACGCGGCCTCCGTCCTCCAGTCCGTGCTCGCGCCAGCCGGTCCGCAAGCCGCCCACATCGCGCGGCTCTGGTGGCTCATGTTCTGGGTTGCCACCGCGGTCTTCGTCATCGTGTCCGCCTTCGTGGTCGGCGCGATCGTCTGGAAGCGCACGGAACCACGCCGCGACGACGTCCTGCGCGTGGCGGTCACGCTGGGTGTTGCGGCAACGGTGGTGACGCTGTTCGTGCTGCTGGTCGCGAGCGTCTGGACCGGACGTGCCGTCGCATCGCTGGGGGCCTCGAGCACGGTCACCATCGAACTCACCGGACATCAATGGTGGTGGGAAGCGGTCTACGACGACGGGACGCCGAGCCAGCGATTCCGCACGGCCAACGAACTTCATATCCCAGTCGGACGGCCTGTGGTGCTGAAGGTCACGTCGCACGACGTCATCCACAGCTTCTGGGTGCCGAACCTCCACGGCAAGCGAGACCTCATCCCCGGCTACACCACCGCGATCTGGCTGCAGGCCGACACGCCAGGGATCTACCGCGGCCAGTGCGCGGAGTTCTGCGGGCTCCAGCACGCGCGCATGGCGCTGTACGTCACGGCCGAGTCGAACGATGCGTTCGAGCGCTGGCGCATGAACCAGCGGCGCGAGGCGGTCCAGCCCACGACCGACAACGCACGACTCGGACGTGACGTCTTCCTTCGGTCGACCTGCACGCAGTGCCACACCATCCGGGGCACGATTGCCGGCGGAGCGATGGGCCCGGATCTCACGCACCTGGCCACGCGCGGCACGATTGCCGCCGGGACGCTTCCGAACACGCGTGGGCACCTGGCGGGCTGGATCCTTGACTCCCAGAGTGCGAAGCCGGGCAATCAGATGCCGCCGAACAGCCTGCCCGCCGGAGATCTGCAATTGCTCCTGACCTATCTGGAGACGCTGAAATGAGCTTGCTCGATCAGGAGCCGGCTGACAGCGGTGACGAGAAGGTCGTCCCTCCGCTCGACCCGGCCCGCACGCTGCCGGCGTCGCTCGACGTCTCCGCCGAGAAGCTCGAGGCGGTGTGGGCCGAGAAGCCTGGCCTCTTCGGGTGGCTCTCGGTCGTGAACCACCGCGACATCGGCCGCCGCTACATCGTCACCGCGTTCGTGTTCTTCTTCATGGCGGGGCTGCTGGCGCTGGTGATGCGGATTCAGCTCGCCCGGCCCGACAACCACTTCCTCGGACCCGACGCCTACAACCAGATCTTCACGATGCATGGCACCGTGATGATGTTCCTCTTCGCCGTGCCGGTGATGGAGGCGTTCGGCGTGTACGTCGTCCCGCTCATGGTCGGCGCTCGCAACATCGCCTTCCCGCGGCTGAACGCCTTCAGCTACTGGATGTTCCTGTTCGGCGGCATCTTCGTCTTCGTGATGTTCGCGCTGAACAGCGGGCCGGACGTCGGATGGTTCGCGTACCCGCCGCTCTCCGGTCCGGCGTACACGCCCGGGAAGCGCGCAGACGTGTGGGCGCAGCTCATCACGTTCACCGAACTTGCCGGTCTTGCCGTGTCGGTCGAGATCATCGTGACAGTGTTCAAGCTGCGCGCGCCGGGGATGTCGCTCAACCGCATCCCGCTGTTCGTCTGGGCGCAGACGATCACGGCCTTCATGGTGCTCCTCGCGATGCCAGCGGTGATGCTGGCGAGCACGGCGCTGATCCTCGACCGCCTCGTTGGCACGCACTTCTTCAACCCCGCGGAGGGGGGCGACCCGCTGCTGTGGCAGCACCTGTTCTGGTTCTTCGGGCATCCGGAGGTCTACATCATCTTCATCCCGGCGACCGGGATCGTCTCGACGATCGTCTCCACCTTCTCGCGCCGACCCGCATTCGGGTACCTCGCGCTCGTCCTGGCGCTCGTCTCGACCGCGTTCATCGGCTTTGGCCTGTGGGTGCACCACATGTTCGCGACGGGCCTGCCGCAGATGGGCGAGAGCTTCTTCACGGCGGCCAGCATCATGATCGCGATCCCGTCCGGCCTGCAGTTCTTCTGCTGGATCGCCACCATGTGGGGCGGGCGCGTCGTGCTGAAGTTGCCGATGCTCTGGGTCCTCGGCTTCTTCATCGTCTTTCTCGTCGGTGGGCTCACCGGCGTCATGCTGGCGGCCGTGCCGCTCGACCTGCAGGTGCACGACACCTTCTTCGTCGTCGCGCACTTCCACTACGTGCTGATCGGCGGCGCCCTGTTCCCGCTGTTTGGTGCCGTCTACTACTGGTTCCCGAAGATTACCGGCCGCATGCTCGGCGAGCGGCTCGGCCAGTGGAACTTCTGGCTGTTCACGCTCGGTTTCAACCTGACGTTCTTCCCGATGCACATCCTGGGGCTCGAGGGGATGCCGCGTCGGGTCTACACGTACCAGGCGGAAACCGGGTGGGGCGACCTGAACTACCTCTCGACGATCGGCGCGGGCGTCCTCGGCGTATCGGTGCTGGTGTTCCTGGTGAACGTCATCGTGAGCCTGAGGGCAGGTGTGCTGGCGGGGGATAACCCCTGGGGCGCGGGCACGCTCGAGTGGGCGACGACCTCACCGCCGCCCAACTGCAACTTCGTCTATCCGCCCACCGTCGCCGGCGTGAACCCCCTCTGGGAGAACCCGCCGGACCAGCCGGTGGTGGTCGGCCTGCGGGACGATGTACGTGACGTGCTCGTGACGTACGTGCTCGATGCGGAACCCGACCACCGGACCGAGTTCCCGGAGCCGACGATCTGGCCGTTCTGCACCGCGCTCGCCACCAGTGCGCTCTTCATCGGATCCATCTTCACGCCGTGGGCCGTCGTCATCGGTGCCGTACCGCTGTTCGTTGGCCTCACGGGATGGTTCTGGCCGAAGGAGGCAGGGGAGACGGGCACGCAAGCCTGGCCGATTCAGCACCGGACCTTGCCGAAGCCGGGCGAGGCGCCAGCAGGAGGGCCGGTATGAACGTGCCGGCACGGACGCTGGACGTCTCCGGGCTCGCACCGGGCGCGTTCGGTCACCGCACGCTGCTCTGGTGGGGAACGCTCGGGCTGATGGTGATCGAGGGCATGGCGTTCGCGCTCGCGATCGCCGCGTACTTCTACATCAGGCTGCGGAACACGACGTGGCCGCCGAACCTCCCGCCGCCGCTCCTGCTGTGGGGAACGGTCAACACCTTGGTACTTCTGGTCAGCGTGGTGCCGAACGAGCTGACGAAGAGGGCCGCCGAGCGAATTGACCTGCGGGCGGTCCGGCTGTGGCTCCTCGTCTGCCTCGCGTTCGGCGTGGTCTTCAACGTGGTGCGCGTCTTCGAGTTCATGTCGCTCAACTGCGCCTGGAACACGAACGCGTATGGATCGATCGTGTGGATGCTCCTGGGCCTGCACACGGTGCACATCGTCACGGACCTGGTCGATACCGCGGTGCTGACCGTCCTGATGTTCACGGGGCCGATCGAGGAGAAACGCTTCGTCGACGTGGCCGAGAACGCCATGTACTGGTACTTCGTGGTTCTCACGTGGCTCCCCATCTACGGAGTGATCTATTGGGCACCTCGCCTGACATAGCCAGACGATGGTTCGATGAGCCGCGCGGGATCGCGGTGCTCTGGGCCGGTGTGCTCGCAGGACCCACCGCCTGGGCGCTGGACCTAACGATCAGCTACGCCATCGTGCAGTGGACCTGCGGGGGCGGACCCCCGGTCACCCTGCATCTCATCACGCTGTTCTCACTCGCGATGATCGGCGCCGGTGCGTTCGGGTCCTGGCGAGCGCTGCGTGCGGTGCCGGAGGGCGCCCCGCAGGACGGATCACAGCCCGACCAGCGCGGGTACTTCATGGCACTCCTGGGGCTCTCCATGTGTGCGCTGTTTGCGATGGTGGTGATCGCGGGGGCGATCCCCCGCTGGGTGCTCGATGCCTGCCAGCAGTAACGTCCTGTTTGCGCTGATGCACCCGGCGGAACGTGCCGCTCACGGCCACGCGGCTGCACATGCGTGGACCATCGAGCCCGGCGTGGTATTACCCCTCGTGGTGATGCTGAGCCTGTACCTGGTCGGCGTCTGGCGTCTGTGGCGAGGCGGGCGTTCGGGGACCGGTGTGCGGGTGTGGCAGGTAGCCGCCTTCGTGTCGGGTTGCATCGCCGTCATGCTCGCGCTCGTGTCGCCCATCGCTGCCATGAGCGCCGAGCTCTCCTCCGCGCACATGGTGCAGCACGAGTTGCTCATCGTCGTAGCGGCGCCGCTGCTCGTGGTCGGGACGCCGCTCGTTCCGCTGATGATGGCGCTATCGCAGCCGATGCGCGTGCGGCTTGTTCGCCTCCTGCATGCCCCCCCGGTGCGGCGCACGTGGCATGTGCTCACCGTTCCCGTGACCGTCTGGCTGCTGCACGCGCTGGCGCTGTGGACGTGGCATGTGCCGGTGCTCTACGAAGCCGCGCTGGCGAACGACGTCATTCATGCGGCTGAGCACGCGTGCTTCTTCGTGACGGCGCTCCTGTTCTGGTGGGGCATTGCCGGTGGTCGGTACGGAAGGGCCCGCTACGGCGCAGCCGTGGTGTACGTCTTCGCCACCGCGCTCCATAGCGGGCTGCTCGGCGCCGCCCTCACGCTGTCGCCAACCGTGTGGTACGACGCGTACGCATCCACCACGACCGCCTGGGGACTCACCGCCCTGGAGGATCAGCAGGCCGCCGGACTGATCATGTGGGTGCCTGCGGGACTCGTGTTCACCGGCGTGGGCCTGGCGTTCTTCGCGGCATGGCTTCGCGCGTCCGAGCGGCGGAGCCGATTCGTGCGGGCTGGCGCCGTGCCAGTGCTGCTGCTCTTGGTGGGGCTCTCGTGGGGCTGCGGACCGGACGTGCGCGCAGAAGCCAGTGCGATGACCGGTGGCGATCCGGATCGGGGTCGGCAGGCGATCGATCGCTACGGCTGCGGCACGTGCCACGTGATCGCCGGTGTCGCGACGGCGCGCGGGCTCGTCGGTCCTCCACTGACCGGCGTCGCCAGCCGCGTGTATCTGGCAGGCCATCTGCCGAACGAACCGGACACGATGGTCGACTGGATTCAGCACCCACATGCGCACGACCCGAAGACCGTGATGCCCGAGACCGGCATCACCGCCCAGGACGCGCGCGATGTCGCGGCATATCTCTACACGCTGCGGTAACGGACCCTAACGCAGAAAACGCTGAAACGCTGAAACGCTGAAATGCTGAAATGCAGGAATGCACAAATGCAGAAATGCAGAAGGGCAGGCAGGGCAGGCTGGACCGGGACTTCAGCAATCAGCGTTTAGCAATTGGCAATCAGCTGTTGCCTTGGAGGATCGCGTGACTCGTAGACGGGACATCGCCCTGGCTCAGGGGATTTACTTCGCCGCGACCGGCATCTGGCCGCTGGTGCATATGCCGTCGTTCGAGGCGGTCACGGGGCCGAAGACCGACAAGTGGCTGGTGCGTACCGTCGGCGTCCTCGTCGGCGTCATCGGGGGCGTGCTGATCAGCGCGGCGGCTCGTAACAAGGTGACGGGCGAGATCGCCGCACTGGGCGTGGGAACCGCCGCCGGGCTGGGCGCTGTCGATACGGTGTACGCCGCAAAGGGACGCATCGCGCCCGTGTACTTCCTTGACGCGGCGGTCGAAGGCATCATCGTCTCCGCCTGGGAGCAGGCGAGGCCACGCGCCCGACGCGAGGCGCCCCTGACCTCCGACGACTCGAGTCTCTGGCTCTAAGACGGAAGTCTGGCGCGGAGGACGGAGGACGGAGGTTAGAGGTTGGAGGGGTCCAATCCGGT
>JAFDVO010000017.1:0-111807 GCA_018268955.1 Acidobacteriota bacterium
GTGTTCGAGTACACCTCGGTGTCGAGCACGAGGATGTTCACGTTTGCGCCGGTCGACAGGACATGGTCCAGTCCGCCGTATCCGATGTCGTAGGCCCAGCCGTCCCCGCCCACGATCCAGACGCTCTTCTTGACCAGGTAGTCGGCGAGACCCTCGAGTTCGACGGCCAGTTGCTTCGTCACGTGGTCGGCATCCGGCTTCGCTCGCAAGCCGGAGAGCTGTCGACGCAACTCGACGACGCGCGCGCGCTGGTCGGCGATGCCCGCCTCATCATGCTGGTCGGCGGACAACAGGGATCCAGAGAGCTCTGGCGACAGCACGCCCGCGAGACGACGCACGAGGTCGTGCGCGCGATGCTCGTGCTGGTCGACGGAGAGCCGGATGCCGAGGCCGAACTCCGCGTTGTCCTCGAATAGCGAGTTCGCCCACGCGGGTCCCCGGCCGTCACGATTCACCGAGTACGGCGTGGTCGGGAGGTTGCCGCCGTAGATGGACGAGCAGCCGGTCGCATTCGCCACGACCGCGCGGTCCCCGAACAACTGGGTCAGCAGCTTGAGATACGGGGTTTCGCCGCAGCCGGCGCACGCCCCGGAGTACTCGAAGAGCGGCTGCAGGAACTGCGTCCCCTTCACGTCCTGGTGCACCAGGCGGCGATCGACCTCCGGCAGTTCCAGGAAGAAGGCGTAGTTCTCGCGCTCGGCGTCGCGCAGCGGCGCCTGCGGTTGCATGTAGACCGCCTTGTGAGCGGGGTTGGCCTTGTCCTTCGCCGGGCACACCGAGACGCAGATGCCGCACCCGGTGCAGTCCTCGGGTGCGACCTGCACGGTGTACTGCCCTTGCAGGTCATGAGACCTGTACGGGACGTGCTTGAACGTGGCGGGCGCGCTCGCGAGGGTCGACTCGTCGTAGACCTTCACGCGGATCGCGGCATGCGGGCAGACCATCGCGCACTTGTTGCACTGGATGCACAGCGCCTCGTCCCACACGGGGATCTCGCTCGCGATGTTGCGCTTCTCCCACTTCGAGGTGCCGGTCGGCCACGTGCCGTCCGCGGGGAAGGCGCTCACCGGGAGGCGGTCGCCCTGGTTCGCGATCATGATGGCCGTGACGCGCTTCACGAAGTCGGTCGCCTCCGCAGGAACAGGCGGCGGCACATGGTGGGCCGAGGTGGCCGCGGCAGGTACCCGCACCTCATACAGGTGCGAGAGCGTGTCGTCCACGGCCTGGTAATTCTTCTGGACGACCGCATCGCCGCGCTTGCTATAGCTCTTCTTGATGGCACCCTTGATGTGCGCGATCGCTTCGTCCCTCGGAAGCACGCCCGAGATCGCGAAGAAGCAGGTCTGCATCACCGTGTTGATGCGCGTGCCCATCCCGTTGGCCTTCGCCACGGAGTAGGCATCGATCACGAACATGCGCAGCCGCTTGTCGACGATCTGCTGCTGGACCTCCCATGGCAGCTGATCCCAGACCTGGTCGGGACCATAGGGTGCGTTGAGCAGGAACGTTCCGCCGTGTTCGGCATAGCCGAGCACGTCGTACCGTTCGAGGAACGACCACTGATGGCACGCCACGAACGACGCGTGCGACACCAGGTACGGCGCGTGGATCGGGTCCGGCCCGAAGCGGAGGTGCGAGATGGTGATCGCGCCCGACTTCTTCGAGTCGTACACGAAGTAGCCCTGCGCGAACGCGTCGGTCTCCTCGCCGATAATCTTGATCGAGTTCTTGTTCGCCCCGACGGTGCCGTCAGCGCCGAGCCCGAAGAAGACCGCGCGCACGGCGTTGTGCGGCTCGATGTCGAACTGCTCATCCACCGCCAGCGACAGGTGCGTCACGTCGTCGACAATGCCGACGGTGAACCGTGGGCGCGGCTTGAAGCGGGCGAGTTCGTCGAAGACCGCCTTCGCCATGGCTGGCGAGAACTCCTTCGAGCCGAGCCCGTAGCGGCCGCCGATGACCAGCTCGGGTGAGACCTGGGGGGCGAAGTCCTGGGCGCCGAGCCGCACTTCGGCGAGCGCGGTCATGACGTCCTGGAAGAGCGGCTCGCCAAGCGCGCCCGGTTCCTTCGTCCGATCGAGCACTGCAATCTGGCGCACCGTCGGCGGCAGTGCGGCGAGTAGATGGGCTGCGCTGAACGGCCGGTAGAGATGAACGCCGACCACGCCGACCTTCGCGCCAGGGCCGAGTGCGTCCACCGTGGACGCGACCGTCTCGAAGGCCGAGCCCATGACGATGATGACCCGCTCAGCGTCGGGTGCGCCGTGGTATTCGAACAGCTTGTACCGGCGCCCGGTCAGCTCCGCGAATCGGTCCATCGCTGCCTGGACGACCGCGGCGGTCCGGTCATAGTAGCTGTTGACCGCTTCGCGGTTCTGGAAGAAGACGTCCGGGTTCTGCGCTGACCCGCGAAGGACCGGGTGGTCGGGGGAAAGTGCGCGATCGCGATGCGCGGCGACCAGGCGGTCGTCGATCATCGCGCGGATCGTTTCCGGTTCGACGGCGGCGATCTTCGCCAGCTCGTGCGACGTGCGGAAGCCATCGAAGAAGTGCAGGAAGGGAATGCGCGACTCGAGCGCCGCTGCATGCGCCACCAGCGCGAGATCCTGCGCCTCCTGCACGGAGTGCGACGAGAGCAGCGCGAAGCCGGTCGACCTCGTGGACATCACGTCGCTGTGGTCGCCGAAGATCGACAGCGCATGCGTCGCGACGGCGCGGGCCGTCACATGGAAGACGGCGGGCGTGAGTTCGCCCGCGATCTTGAACATGTTCGGGATCATCAGGAGGAGCCCCTGGCTGGCGGTGAAGGTCGTCGCCAGACCTCCGCCCTGGAGCGCCCCGTGCACGGCGCCGGCAGCGCCGCCTTCGGACTGCATCTCGACCACGGTCGGCACGGCGCCCCACAGGTTCGTGCGGCCGTCGGCGGACCAGGCATCGGCGTTCTCCGCCATGCTGGACGAGGGAGTGATCGGATAGATGGCGATGACGTCGCTCAGCTGATACGCGACCGCTGAACAGGCATCGTTGCCGTCAACAGTAATCCACCTGGTTGTCACGGTAATGCCCCCGCTCGTGCCGGCCGCACGGAGCGAAGTGTCCGTCTGGCCGAGCACGCTGCATGGGGCAGTGCAACTCTCATGCTGCCGGCGCAGCCCTGGGTTCCGGCGCATTTCGCCCGTGTGCGCCGGGATCTCGCGGTTCAGGCGCCGGTGTGTTCGCAGTCGATCGCGGACTGATCACCGGTGACGAGGCGCAGCGGTACGGTGAGTGGCGTGCGATGCGGCTCCATCGCCGGAGCGGGCGGAGGCACGGCGACGTAAGCCGTTGGTTCGTAGGCGCATAGCGGGTCTGAGCCGAGCGCGTTGCCCGTTGCGGCGTAGGCACGGGAGCGCGAGCCGCCGCAGGTCGTGCGGAACTCACATGCGCCGCACTTGCCTTCGAGCCGAGCCGCATCCCTGAGCATGCGGAACAGCGCATCGTCGCGGTACACGTCGGCAAGGGACGCGGTGCGGACATTTCCGCGCGTCATCGGCAAAAAGCCACTGGGACAGATCTGTCCGACGTGATCGACGAACACGAACCCGTTCCCGTCGCCGACGCTTCGCGTGGCGCGGAGCTGGCGGCGCCGTTCAACGGCACGTGTCGGCAGGCCAGCCGCTTCGCGCGCCTGTTCTCGCTGCTGCACGACGCGCTGGTAGTGGGGGGCCTCGGTGGTCTTGATCCCGAACGGTGCCGTGAGAGAGAGGTCGTAGAGATACCCGAGCACGTCCTCGCACTCGCTGGCGGAGATCTGGTCGAGGCTGGCGCCGCGCCCGGTCTGCACGAGGAAGAACACGGCCCACAGCGTGATGGGGAGCTCCGACATGCGTGCCGCCATGGCGTGCAGGTGCGGAAGCGTGATGCGGCTGACGGTCGTGTTGATCTGGAGCGGCAGGTCCAGCGCGATCGCCGACTCGATGATGCGCATCGTCCAGTCGTACGAGCCGCGCACGCGACGGAAGGCATCGTGAGACGCCGCGTCCGGACCGTCGAGGCTGACCGCAATGCGCGACAGGCCCGCATCCTTCAGCTCGGCGAGCCTGGCTGGCGTCGCAGCCGCGGTGCCGCTTGGCGTGAGCGCAACGGTGAGGCCCTGATCGGAGGCGTGGCGCACGAGGCGGGCCAGGTCGGGCCGTCGCATCGGGTCTCCGCCGGTTAGCACGAACAGGGGCGGCGGCGTGCCGAGCCCACGCACCTGATAGATCAACGCGAAGCCTTCCTCCGTTGTCAGCTCGTGCGGGTCACGCCTCGCGATCGCGTCGGCCCGGCAGTGCACGCACGCGAGTGCGCATGCGCGGGTCGTTTCCCAGATGACGAGGAAGGGTGTCTGGTCGAAGGCCGTGGGGAACAGGGGCGGTGCCGGCATGACCGCAGTGTCGCGCGTCGGCGACAGCGTTCATATGACGGCGGTCATGTCACGGAAGTGGGGGACTGGGGACCGGGGACTCGGAACTCGGAGCTGGCGACTGGCTGGGAACTCGGAACTGGGGACTGGGAACTCGGAGGTGGGGGACCGGGAACTCGGCGCTGGGGACTCGGACCTCGGAACTCGGAGCTCGGATGGAGGGCACAGATCCGGGGGCAGAGGTCAGAGGTCAGAGGGGTCCAACTCCCTCATGCGTTCGCGATCGCCTCGAGTGATGCGGTGTCGATAACGACGAAGCCGTCTTTCTCGGTGCGAACGATGTCGTCCTTGCCCCAGCGGCTCATGATGCGGATGCAGGTCTCAATCGTCGTGCCGGTCATGTCGGCCAGTTCCTGCCGCGAGAGCGGGAGCCCGACGAAGGCGCCGTCGGTGTGCGGACGGCCGATGTCCTGGGCGAGCTTCAGGAAGAGCCGCGCGAAACGGGCTTCCACCCGTCCGCCGGAGAGTTCTGCGAGGCGCTTGGTGAGCTCGATGAGCCGGAGCGTGAGGCCCGTGAGGATGCCGCGCACCAGCGTCGGATACTGTTCGAGCAGGGAGAAGAACGTCGTGCGCGGGATCAGGATGCAGGCCGTTTCCTCCATCGTGATCGCGGAGGCTGGAAACGGCCGCCCCTCATAGACGGCGACGGCGCCGAGCGGTTCGCCGGCGCCGAACACTTCGAGGATCACTTCCTTGCCGCTCGGCAGCATCTTGACCACCTTCACGCGGCCGGTCGCCACCGAGTAGAAGAAGTCCGACGGCTCGCCCTCGGCGAAGACGGTCTCGCCTCGGGCGAACTGCCGGACGCGCGCGACGCTTGCGACGCGCTGGCGATCCTCCGCGGACAGCCGCCTGAAGCTGGGTGTCGCGCGGAGGATCTGGTCGATGTCGGTCATGCCACCTGGTGTGCAGGCTTCTTCTTCATGGTCGGGGCCGGTGCCTGCTGATACGAGTACCCCTGCGACAGGCCCACCAGGAAGATCACGAGTGCGATGGAGCCCGCCGCGAAGATGGTATCGCCGAATGCCCGCATCCACCTCAGCGTGGTGATGGTGTCGCCAGCGAGGAACTCGGCGCTGCGCGCGTACCAGTAGCCGTGCTCGACCGAGGCCCAGGTCTGCATCAGGCCGACGGGCAGCAAGCTCAGCGTCACCATCGCCAGCAGGCCGATGTTGATCGTCCAGAAGGCGAAGCGGATGAGCCCCTCCTTCCACACGCGGTCTGGATGCATCGCGCGCAGGCAGAAGAGCGTCAGCCCCATGCCGAGCATGCCGTAGACCCCGAACAGCGCCGCGTGGCCGTGCACCGGCGTCGTGTTCAGCCCCTGCATGTAGTACAGCGCAATCGGCGGGTTGATCATGAATCCGAAGAGGCCCGCGCCAACGAGGTTCCAGAAGGCAACGGCGACGAAGAAGTAGATGGGCCACCGGTACTTCTCGACCCACGGCGCCGAGCCGGACAGCTTCAGGTTCTCCCACGCCTCGTAGCCGACGAAGAGCAGCGGCACGACCTCGAGGGCGCTGAACACGGAGCCGAGCGCGAGCACCACGGTCGGCGTGCCCGAGAAGTACAGGTGATGCAGCGTGCCGATGATGCCGCCAGCCAGGAAGATGGTGCCGGCGAGCACGGTCGCTTCACCGGCCGTGCGCAGGTTCACCAGGCCAAGCCGTGCGAACAGGAAGGCGATCACCACCGTGGCGAACACTTCGAAGAAGCCTTCCACCCAGAGGTGGACCACCCACCAGCGCCAGTACTCGGCCACCGCGATGTTCGTGTGGCGGCCGTAGCCCAGTGCCGCGCCGTAGAAGCCGGCGATGGCGATCGTCGCGATGAAGAGCAGCGTGAGGATGGGCTTCTGCTCTCCACCCTGGCGCAGCGCGGGGACGATGCCACGCGCCATGAGGCCGAGCCACAGGAACAGGCCGATGAGCAGGGCGATCTGCCAGGCGCGTCCGAGGTCGATGTACTCGTAGCCGCTGTGGCCGAACCAGAACCACAGGGAGTCGGGGAGCATCTGCTTGATGCTGAGCCACTGCCCCGTCATCGAGCCGGCCACCACGACGAGCAGCGCGCCGAAGAGGACGTTCACGCCGAAGCGCTGCCACTTCGGCTCGAAACCGGCGACCGCGGGTGTGATGTAGAGCCCTGCGCCGAGCCACGCCGTCGCGATCCAGAAGAGCCCGAGCTGCACGTGCCACGTGCGGACGACCGAGTACGGGAGGAACGAGGCGATCTTCAGCCCGTAGAAGCCGTCGCCTTCGACGCCGTAGTGCGCGGCGATGACGCCCATCCCCATTTGCGCCAGGATCAGGGCGGCGACGATCCAGAAGTACTTCACGAGCGCACGCTGTGAGGGCGTGGACATGGAGCCGAGCAGCGGATCGTCGGCGGGGATGTCGGCCATCGGCGGCTCCTGCTTGCGTGACGCATACCACGACGCCATCAGCCCGATGCCGCCGAGCAGGAGGATGATGCTGACGCCGGTCCACACGACCGCTTCGCCGGTGGGCCGGTTGCCCACGAGGTCCTCGTGCGGCCAGTTGCTCGTGTACGTAATGTCTGCGCCCGGCCGGTTGGTCGACGCGGCCCATGACGACCAGAATAAGAACGCGGCGAGCTGGCGCGCGCGGGTGGGATCGGTCAGCGTGCCTGCGGGAATCGCGTACTCGGTGCGGCCGTTCCTGAACAGCTCGGCGTAGTAGGCGGTGTTCGCCGCAATGGCCTCGGCGCGAACGTCGGAGATCGTCAGGCGACGTGAGGTGGGATCGTACGTGTTGGTGCGAGCCTCGGTGACGAGCCGCTGCCGAAGCGCCGCCTGCTGCTCGGCGGCTGCCTTGTCATAGGCCATCCCGAATTGCGCGGCGCTCCAGCGGTCCAGCACCTGCACAGCCTCGCGATGCAGCCAGTCAGCGGTCCAGTCCGGCGCGACGTAGCTGCCATGGCCCCAGATCGAGCCCTGCTCCATGCCGCCCATCGACTGCCAGACGTTCTGGCCTGCCTCGATGTCCGCCCCGGTCATCACGAGGGCGCCGCTGGTGGTGCGCACGTCACCCGGAATCGGCGGCGCCATCTGGTAGATGCGCAGGCCCGCCCATCCCAGGACGGCGAACGACAGAACGATGACCGCGGCGAACGCGGTCCACTTGCTTCTCATATAAGTCCTCCGGTGTCTCGGCTAGTGACATCCGCAGTGTCTGACGCCCGTCCCGCTCGCGCTATGACGCGCGTCATACCGCTCGCCAGTGAGATGCCAGACACTCGACGCATGGCAGGGCGCCGACCGAGGCGCGGCTGCCGGGAACCTGAGAGGTGGAATCATGACGTCCCGATTCGCCGCCGCCACGCTCGGCTCGATCGTCGCCGACGACTTCCGCGCGGCGTCAGTGCTCGAGCGATTTGGCCTGGACTTCTGCTGCGGCGGCAAGCGCACGCTCGACGAGGCCTGCGCGCTGCGCCAGGTCGATCCCGCCGACGTGGAGGCGGCTCTTGGCCAGCTCAGCGGGCCCGTCTCCGCCGACGCCCCAGACGCGAGCTGGGCGGCCGACGAACTGACGCGGGTGATCGTGCGCCGCCACCATGCGTACATCCGTGCACAGGTGCCAGTGATCACGGGCCACCTGGCACGGCTGACGGCGGTCCACGGCGAGCGTCACCCCGAGCTGCACACGATCAGGCAGCACTTCGCGCAGATCGCGGACGAACTGCAGATGCACCTGATGAAGGAGGAAGAGATCCTGTTCCCGTACATCCGCGCGCTTGCGGCAGCGGCGGAGCAGGGCACGCCGCCTCCGCCGAACATGTTCGGCACCGTCATGAACCCGATCCGCATGATGGAGGCCGAGCACCAGAGCGCCGGGAACGAACTCGAGATCGTGCGGGCGCTCACCCACAACTTCACGGTGCCAGCGGACGGCTGCGCCACGTATCGCGTGTGCTTCGAGGAATTGTCGGCGTTCGATCGCGACCTGCGCCTGCACATCCACCTCGAGAACAACATCCTGTTCCCGAAGGCGCTCGAACTCGAATCGGCTCTGGTGGGAGCGCCGGTTGCGCGGCGCGGTCGATAGCAGCGACGACGGAAGAAGGCGCGTGAGGCGGGACTGAGTGGACTGGGGGCGGCAACAGCGCCGGCCCCCAGCCGGTCGGCGAGCCGCTACTTCGTGATCACGCCGCAGGCAATGCGGTCGCCTGCAGCACCTGCCGGATCGGTCTTCATGTCATCGGGGCCCGCGTGGACGACGAGCGCCGTGCCGCCATTGGCGAACACGGAGTTCGCGCCGCTGCCGAGCGTGATCCCCTTGGCCATCACCATGCCCTTCGCGGTCCCGTCAGCCGCGACGGTGAAGTTCTCCATGTCACCGGCGTGCGGGCCTTCCGGGTTCTGCAGGCCGTGCTTCTTGCTGGCCGGGTTGAAGTGCGGACCGGCCGTCGTGAAGCCAGGCGCCTCGCACTTCGCGACCGAGTGCACGTGCAGCGCGTGCTCGCCCGGCTTCAGGTTCTTGAGATCGAGCTGGATGTGCACCATGTTCATCGTTTCGGTGAGCGTCGCCGTCCCGATCGACTGACCTTGCGCATCCTTCAGCTCCACCTTCACGGGACCCTGTGCCGCCAGACTCGCCGTCAGCACCACGGCGCCGAGACCAGCGCCGATCATCCCACCAGAGATCCACTGCTTCATCGCATCCTCCAGAGAAAGCTCGAACCAGACAGACCGACAGCATAGCCCAAAGGGTCGAGTCGACGGGAAACCGGCAGAATCTTCGGCATTCGGTTTGCCTTTTGACCATGTCGTCATGGAGTCACATCATGCTTGACCGGCAGAAGGTGGAAGCGATTCTGAGCCGACGTTTTCCCGGCGCGACTCGCGACCAGGTGGCGGCTGCCGCCAACGCGATCATGGGACTGACGGACGAGTGGGAGGAAGTCCTGCACGACGATCACCGCGGAGGTGGATACCACTACTCGAACGAATGCGGGAACCTGTGCGAACTCGCAGGCGCGCCGGAACAGGGCGTTGAGTTCCGGTTGTTCCGCCGCCGTGAAGCCTGAGCGGGCGACCGATCGTTGACGGCGGGAGCCCTCGCCGGAACCCCGACGCCTCGGGCATACCGCACGCACTCTTCAAGAGGCCTGGCCGCACACGGCGGCCGGGCCTTCGTCATGTACGGGGCCACACCGGGCGAGCGCGCTCCAGATGCGGAAACAGCTAGTTGGCGACTCCGGACTTGGCGCGTGCCTCGCCGATCAACGTGCGCACCCGCTGCGCGTCCGGATAGGTGGGGTTGACCTGCAGCAGCGTCTCCCATGCGCGGACGGCGCCGCTGTAGTCGCGCTTGCCGTCCGACTTGACGATGCCGAGGTTGAAGAGCGTCTGCGCGTGCGTCGGGTCGAGTCGCAGCGACACCTCGTACTGCGCGATCGCGTCGTCTGGCTGCCCCGCGTACCAGAGGGCCGTTCCGAGATCCGTGCTGACGTTGACGTCCGACCCGTCGGCGGCCATGGCCTGGCGATAGAACGGGATTGCCTCTGCGTAGCGCCTGGCGTCATAGAGCAGGTTGCCCGCGTCCGCCGCGGCACGTGCGTTCTTCGGATCGCGCGCGAGGATGTCGCGATAGGTTTGCAGCGTCCGCTCGTCGACCATCCCCGTCGAACCCGCTGCCGAGGGTGCCGCGACCAGGGCGCTCGTCGTTGCCGCCGAGCGGGCGGGACCGGCTGTGACCGACAGCATGTATCCACCCAGCCCGCCGACGAGCAGCATGGCGATCGCGTAGACGATCCATGTGTAGCGCTGCGGCGGGTCGTCGTCGTATCGCTCTGCCGTGACGTGGTGGTCTTCGCGCGGGTGATGAGGGCGACGTCTGTGGCTCATGGCAGTGGGTCGGCCCACCAGCGGCGCGTGTCGACGTGTGTGGTGTCGGTGCGGGCTCGGGACGCCGGGCACGAGCGAGCGGGTCGGTCGCAGGTTGGGAAGCGCCACTCACGCCGGGTGTGGCCAGCGTGCCGGCTTCATGCGGTGCGATGTCCGCTCGAACGATCCCGGTCGACACCGGCGACCGCGACGACCACGGTGAGCATGGCGCTCGTCACGTGTCTCGCGCTGCGCTGGCGGACCTGACGCACACACACTGAGCAGGCGTCGTGCCAGCGGGCCCGCATCGCGGAATGGCGCAATTGGCGGGCAATCGGGCGGGTGAGGCTCCACGGCCTCGGGTGAGCGCCGGGGTTTTCCGCGCACGTCGCGGAATTCCGCGCGGTGGCCCCGCCGACTCAGCTTGCCGGCAGGGTGATGAGCACTGTGGTGCCGCCGGCTGGCGGCGTGTCGATCTCGATCTCGCCGCCGTGCGCCTGGACGATCCGGCGCGCAATCGGCAACCCGAGCCCGGTGCCACGGTGCTTCGTCGTGAAGAAGGGTTCGAACACCTTCTCGCGAACATCCGCAGGCATCCCGGGTCCGCGATCCGCGATCGAGATGACGAACTCGCGGCGGCTCCCGGCCTCGTTCCGGCGGATGGCGATGTCGATGTGGCCGTGGCCGCCCATCGCCTGGGCGGCGTTCATCAGCACGTTGGTGAAGACCAGCTGCAGTTGTTCGGCATCGGCCGGCCCGACCGCCTCGCCCTGCGGAAAGTCCACCTCGAGGTTCGCGAAGACCGGATCGCGGTGGAGGAGATGCAGCGTGTTCCGAATCAGCCGATCCAGATCGACCGGTTCCGACCGCAGTTGCCGCGGACGCGCAAAGACGAGCAGGTCATGGACGATCCCGTTCAACGCGTCGAGCCGGGCGATGATGTCGCCGACCACCGGTTTGTCGCGCGAGTCCGCCGGCATGCGTGACGCGATGACCTGCAAGGCGCCGCGGATGCCCGCGATCGGGTTCTTCACCTCGTGGGCGACGACCGCGGCCATCTGCCCGAGGCGCGCGAGCGCCTCCTGCTCGCGCAACCGCTCTTCGGACGTCTTCCTGGCCGTGATTTCGTACCGCAGCGCCATGTACTGATACGGCTTCCCGCGGTGATCGAGGAACGGGACGATCGTCGTGTCGACCCAGTACAGGCTGCCGTCTTTGGCCCGGTTGCGGATCTCGCCGCGCCAGATCTGGCCGTTGGCGATGGTCACCCACAGGTCCCGGATGAACTCCTTCGGGTGATGCCCGGAGTTGAGGAGGCGGTGGTCCTGCCCGAGGAGTTCCTCCCTCGTGTACTTCGAGATCTCGCAGAACTTGTCGTTGATGTACGTGATGCGCCCGCGCGTGTCGGTGGTGGCCACGATGGCGGACTGGTCGATGGCGAAGTTGACGTCCGCCAAATCCTTCGTGCGGGCCTGGAGGTCCAGCCACGTCGCGCGGAACCGCGCCAGCACGATGGCGGTGGCCCAGATGAGCACAAGGGCAATCGACCGGTTCGTGAGGACGTAATTCACCGGTAAGCCGGCGGGTGCGTTGGCGGCGCCGATGACCGTCAGCACTGAGACGACGGCGGCTGCGACCAGCTGAAACCGGGGCGGCCCGCTGAAGGTGCCGACCAGCAGCGGCAGCGCGTACAGCGCCGCAATACCGTGTCCCCGGGGCGTCACGAGATCGGCGACGAAGATCGCGCCAGCCAGGACGGCCGCAAGGATGGTGGCCCCGTTGAGCAGCGGCGTCTCACGCAGGGGTGGGGGCGTCGGATTCACTCGCGGTCCGTATGGAGCGTGTTTTGAATCGTTGATCGGCGGTGGCACTATGCTAGCTCAAATTCCGGCCTCAATTCCCGCACTGACGCCGTCGGCCGTGCCTGCCCCTACTGGGGATTTCCCCCATCTGAGGAAGAAATCCCCGTTGCGCGTGCTGGTGGTGGACGACGAGGCGCTTGTGCGCTGGTCGGTCGCCGAGACGCTGCGTGCGCACGGTTTCGAGATCATCGAGGCCTCCGATGCGCACGGGGCGCTCGCCGCCATTCGTGACCCCGAGGTGAGGCCCGACGCGGTGCTGCTCGATCTCAAGCTGCCCGACAGCGACGACCTCGGTCTGCTCAGTGCGATCCGATACGCGCGTCCCGATGCGCCGGTCATCCTGATGACCGCGTTCGGCACGCCGGAGGTGCTCGACGAGGCGCGTCGGATCGGCGTGTTCACGGTGCTGGACAAGCCGTTCGAACTCGACGAACTGGATCCGCTCATCGAACGGGCCCTCGGAGGGCCGCGCCCGAGCTGAGCCGGAAGTTCTCCACGACGATCAACTGCTCCGGGCCGACCGCGCGTGCCGTCCCCCCGGATGAGGCAACTCGCGTTTGCCGCAAGCCGGTCGCTATACTAGGGCCGTGCCTGCGCCTACCATCCTCGTAGTCGACGACGAGCAGCTGATTCGCTGGTCGCTCAAGGACCGTCTGTCAGATCAGGGCTACCGGGTGATCGAGGCCGACACCGCGGCGTCGGCGATCGCGCGCAGCGAAGAAGGCGTCGATCTGGTCCTGCTCGACTACAAGCTCCCCGATGGTGACGGCCTCCAGGTCCTCAAGAAGCTGAAGGAGCGCGACCCCGACATCCTCGTCATTCTCCTCACCGCGTTCTCGAGCATCGAGACGGCGGTCGAGGCCATGAAGCACGGCGCGTATCACTACGCGAACAAGCCGTTCAACCTTGACGAAATCGCGCTGCTGGTCGACAAGGCGCTCGAGACCACCCGCCTCCGGCGTGAGGTCAAGACCCTGCGCGCGAACCAGGCACAGCCGTACAGCTTCGACCGCATCGTGGGCGCCAGTTCGGCGCTGGTGACGATCAAGGCCCTCATGCGGAAGGTCGCATCGAGCCCCGCGTCCACCGTGCTGCTGACGGGGGAGAGCGGCACTGGCAAGGACCTCGCGGCAAAGGTGATCCACTACAACAGCGACCGCGCCCAGAAGCCGTTCATGAACATCACGTGTTCGGCGCTGCCGGAGTCGCTCCTCGAGAGCGAGCTGTTCGGTCATGAGAAGGGCGCCTTCACCGGCGCGGACCGGCAGAAGCGCGGGCTGCTCGAAACAGCCGATGGCGGCACGGTCTTCCTCGATGAAATCGGCGAGATGGTGCCCGGCCTCCAGGCCAAGCTGCTCCGGTTCCTCGAGGAGAAGACGTTCAAGCGCGTCGGCGGATCGGTCGACATCCATGTCGACGTCCGGGTGATTGCCGCGACCAACCGGAAGCTGGATGAAGAAGTTCGCGCCGGACGGTTTCGCGAGGACCTCTACTACCGCCTGAACGTCCTGCCGATCATGCTGCCGCCGCTGCGCGACCGTGCCGACGACATCCCGCTGCTGGTGGAGTTCTACATCGACAGCTACAACACGGAGTTCAAGAAGCGCGTGCGGGGCGTTGCGCCCGAGGCGATGAAGCGGCTCCAGACCTACGGGTGGCCCGGCAACATCCGCGAGCTCCGCAACACGGTCGAGCGGGCGATGCTGCTGGCCGAGGGAGACGTCCTCCAGGGCGGCGACTTCACGATCGGCGGCAGTGCCGCCGTGCGCCTTGGCGACCGCGTGGAGCTTCCGCCGAACGGCATCGACCTCGAACAGCTCGAGCGCTCGCTGGTCGTTCAGGCGCTGGAGCGCACGCAGTGGAATCAGACGCGCGCGGCGTCACTCCTCGGCCTCAATCGCGACCAGATCCGGTATCGCATCGAGAAGTTCCACCTCGAAAAAGCCAACACGCACTAGCCGCGGCCGGCGACTCGCATACGAGCCGCCCTGCCGCGCTGCTTTTTCCCCAGCGGGCGCGGAATAATCCACCGGAACAGCCGGGCTCCCGGCGTCCCTCCGCGCCGAATTTCCGCAAATACACCGGAAAACCGGCAGTTGCCGCGGTGGCATGTCGGTTGCCCTTGCCCGTGGTGTCTTCATACCCTCTTTCGAACCAGGCTGGGAGGCCGCCAATGGTATCCAGGGAACGCGTGCAGGGAGTGCTCGATCGGGTTCGCCCGTTCCTGCAGGCGGATGGTGGCGATATCGAACTGCTCACCGTCACGGGCAATTCCGCTGACGTGCGTCTCACAGGCATGTGCGCCGGCTGTCCAAGCGCGCACATGACGCTGCACGTCGGCGTCGAAGCCGCAATCCGCGAGGAGATTCCCGAGTTCGAGACGTTGCGTCTCGTGTAGGTGCGTCATGACCACACAGCAGATCTCGATGGATTCGGTGGTGGTCGGCCGGAGCGCGCGCATGCGCGCGGTGTTCGAGTTCCTGCGGGTCATCGGCAACAGCGACAGCACCGTCCTGATCATCGGCGAGAGCGGCACCGGCAAGGAGGTGACCGCCACGCTGATTCACCAGAACAGCCGGCGGCGGCACCACCCGTTCGTCGCGGTCAGTTGTGCGCTGTTCTCCGAGACCCTGATCGAGTCCGAGCTGTTCGGCCACGAGCGTGGGGCCTTCACCGGGGCCATCAAGGACCGTCCGGGCCGCTTCGAACTTGCCGAAGGGGGCACCATCTTCCTGGACGACATCGACGACGTGCCGCTGTCGATGCAGGTCAAGCTCCTGCGCGTCCTCCAGAACCGCACGATCGAGCGCTTGGGGGGCACGCGCACGATCCCGGTCAACGTGCGGGTCATCGCGGGCAGCAAGCGGGACCTGAAGCAGATGGTCTCCGAAGGCAAGTTCCGCGAGGACCTCTACTACCGCCTGAACGTCCTGCCGCTGACGCTGCCGCCGCTGCGTGAGCGTCGCGAGGACGTGCCGGTCCTGATGGATCACTTCCTGGCGCGCTACTTCAAGCGTCGCAATGAGGACGTCCCCGCGGTGTCCGAGGCGGTGAAGCAGGCCTTCATGCGCTATTCCTGGCCGGGGAACGTGCGCGAGCTCGAGAACGCCTGCGAGCGGATCGCGCAGACCTGTTCGTGCGGCACGGTCCGGATCGGCTGCATGTCGGCCAGCATCCTGTTCCGCGCCGGCGCCCAGCCGGCGGAAGTGGCGCCGCCGTCGGTGCCGGCCAGCGACACGACGGCCCCCATTTCACTCGACGACCGCCTTCGCGAGGTGGAGGCGAATCTGATTGGGTGGGCGTTGAAGGTGAGCGGGGGGAACAAGTCCAGGGCGGCCGAGCTCTTGCAGATCAAGCGGTCGACACTCGGGGACCGCATCAACCGGTGCGGTCTTGGGGCCTCCCTCGAGAAACCAGAGACGCAGGCGGCTGCGGCGGTACAGACTGCATGATGTTGAACGAACGGGCCGGCGTCGATCCGGCCCTCAAGACCCGGCGTGCCCTCATCGTCGACGATGAACTGCTGATTCGCTGGTCTCTGTCCGAGACGCTGGCGGACCGCGGCTATGCCGTGGCCGAAGCGGAGGACGGGAAGAGCGCCGTTCGTGCGTTGACAGACGGCCACGACCGTCCCGACGTCGTGCTGCTCGATTTCCGCCTGCCAGACTCCAACGACCTGAACCTGCTCTCGCGCATCGTCAGCCTCGTGCCCGATGGCCGCGTGATCCTCATGACCGCGTACGGGACGCCGGAACTGGCGCACGCCGCCATCGAGCGTGGCGCGTTTCGCGTGTTGAACAAGCCGTTCGAACTGCAGGACCTCACGGCGCTCGTCGGCTGACCGCGCGCCGCATGCCGTTCGTCCCGCGCGCAGGCCCCGCGCGCGGGTTTTTCCTCACACCCCCTTCAAATTCCCCGCGCACGACGCCGGTCCTCCGCCGGATCATCGGCGGACCGCCTGTTTTCATTCGAGTTTTCCGCGATCAGCGCGTGCTTCGCCGCGGCACGGCGCTTGCCCTTTCCGGGCTGCGGAGGCTGACCCCAATGATTGCTCTGAAGCGGATTCTCGTCCCACACGACTTCAGTGAGACATCGGCGGCGGCTGTGAACTACGCGGTGACCCTGGCCAGGTCCTTCGGTGCGGAGCTCGTGTTCCTCTACGTCGGTGACCGCGCGCAGGCCCGTGTCGAGGGCGGCATGCCGGACGGGCCCGACGGAGAGGTGACCGGCGCGGCGCACGAGGCCATGGTCCAGGTTCTGGCGCCAGCGGACCGGACAGCCCTGAACCCACGGTGCTTCGTGCTGGCCGGTTCTCCGGCCGAGGAGATTGTCCGGGTCGCACGTGAGCACGAATTCGATCTGATCGTCATGGGCACGCACGGTCGCGGCCTCGTGGGCCACCTGCTCATGGGGAGCGTGGCCGAGAAGGTGGTGCGCACGGCGCCGTGTCCGGTGCTGACGGTTCGCAATCCGTACGGAGCCCAGGGGCTCGAAGTCGTTGCTGAAGCTGCGGAGGCCGCCCGCGTGGCGGTGTAAGCCTGGTGAGGCCCTGTGGGTCAGGGCCATGCGGTTGACGCAGTCACCAGTCGTCGTCGGAGGAGGGAGGGTGTCATGTTTGAACAATTCGAACGACCACCACAGAAGCGCGCTGTCGCTCCGCTGGTGCTGTCGATCGCCGGGCACGTCGTCTTGCTGGTATGCGTGGTGATCATCCCGCTGCTCTATGCCACGGACAACCTGCCGCAGGTGCCGAACATGATGGCCTTCGTCGCGTCGATGCCCGCCGCGCCGCCGCCACCACCGCCCCCGCCGCCGCCCCCACCGCAGTCCAAGGAGGCGCCGAAGGTCGTTCCCGAGACGAACCCGTACGCCGCGCCTGTCGAGGCGCCGTCGGAAATCCGTCCGGAAGCGCCGGACCTTCCTGTCGCCGTGCACGGCGTGGAAGGGGGCGTCGTGGGTGGCCTGCAGGGCGGCATCGTCGGTGGGCTCGACGCGGCTCCGCCGCCACCACCTCCGCCACCACCGCCACCCGCCCCGCCCAAGCAGGTGCGCATCGGGGGCAACATCCAGGCGCCGCAGTTGATCAAGCGCGTGGAGCCGACCTATCCGGAACTGGCGCTCGTCGCGAAGGTCACCGGGCTCGTGATTCTCGAGGCCTCCGTCGCCGCCGACGGTTCGGTGCAGGACGTGAAGGTGCTCCGTTCCGTGAAGTTCCTCGATCAGGCAGCGATCGACGCGGTGAAGCAGTGGCGGTACGCGCCGCTGGTGCTGAACGGCGTGCCGACCCCGTTCGTCCTGTCCGTCACGCTCAACTTCAGCGTGAAGCAGAGCTGAGACCGGGATGGCTGACTCGCTCTTCGTGCTTGCCCTTGTGCTGCCGCCCGTGGTCGTGGTCGTGAGCTTCGCGCTGCTCGCCCTCCCTGTCCGGCGCGAGGCCCGCGACACCGCCCGGGTCACGGCTCACGCGCAGTAGCCAGGCACACCTTGCTTTCCCACGACGGAGGTCCGGCACCGGATCTCCGTCGTCGTCTGTACGGCCACACATGCCCGGTCTGCCGGAAACCCGGCGGGTGCGGTGCGCGCCTCACGAAAGCCGCGGGAAACCGCTCGGTATGACGTTTGCGACCGCAACGATCGGGGGGTGGCACATGAACCGCCTCAGTGTCGCGGGCGCCATCATCAGTCTGTTCCTTGCAGCAACACCGGCCGTCGCACAGCAGGCAAGCCGCTGCGCCGACTGCCACTTTGCACAGAACACCGTGCCGAATCCCGATCACCTGTACGACTGGGATCGGTCTCCGCATGCCCGGAACAACGTGGGCTGTGAGAAGTGCCATGGCGGCAACGCCACCGTGTTCGAGGCGTCGATCGCCCATCGCGGGATCCTGAACCCCGCCAACAAGCAGAGCCCGGTGAATCGTGCGAACCTGCCGGCAACGTGTGGCGGGTGTCATGTGGGGCCGTTCGTCGCCTTCCAGGACAGCCGGCACTACGAGCTGCTCAAGGGCGGAGACCAGCACGGGCCGACCTGCTCGACCTGCCACGACCCGGTCGCCGGCCAGTTGCTCTCACCCAAGGCGCTCGAGAAACAGTGCTCGCAGTGCCACGGCCCCAAGGAGGTCGCTCCCAGGGCCGAACGGGCCCGCAACGCGCGGCAGATGTACGAGAGCCTCAACGCGATTCGCGATCAGCTGAAGCTCGCGAACGCGATGATCAAGAGGGTGGACGACAAGCAGCGTCGCGCCGACCTCATGAACGAATACGAGCAGGCGTCCGTTCCGATGACGCGCGCGATCAATGCCGGTCACAAGTTCGTCTACGGCGAACTCGACGAATACCTGAAGGTCGCGCAGGAGCGCGTCGAGAAGCTCATGGCCCACATCGCCAACCGGGCCAACTGAGAAGGCTCGGGCGCGATCAGGCCAATTCGCGAACAGGTGAATTGGCAGGTTGGTAAGTTGGAGGACCGCGGGGCCGGGTGGTAGTCGCCCGGCCCTTCCTCTGTACGCTATCCGCGGACCCGCCGCGCGCGTTCGGTGCGGACGCGGTGTGTGCGATACGGAGCGTCGACTGGGCGCGGGGCCGGAGGCTCGGTGACGCGCACACGCGCCATCCGCACGGCCGGACGCCCCACCTCGGCCCTGTCGCTGGACCCCTTCGGCGCAAACAAGCTCACACCGGGCGTGTTGCCGAGGACCAGGATCCCTCCTCCGTAGTAGCAGAGGGCCGTAATCGCGAATGGCATCCAGAACGCGTGCAGGACGACGAAGAGCGTCGTCGCAATCGCGACGATGGTTCCCAGGTCCCAGGCGACGGCGGCCCACCGATGACGGCTGTCGCCGAGCAGGCGACCCGCAGTGAAGGGCCGATGTGTGTCGACCAGGGTCAGGCGCAGTGCCTGATGTCCGCCGACACCGATCTCGCCATCGTCGGCAGGGCTCGATTCGTCCGAGGTCCAGGAACCTGACGCATGCGGAGCACCTGCCGCGGGCGTTGGGGCGCCAGACTCGGGGTCGGGAAACCGCTCCAGGAACTCGCGCACGACCGCGTCGGCATCGAGGCCCACTGCCTCGGCGTACGCGCGCATGAAGGACCGGCGGAAGATCCCCGCTGGCCAGCGTGACACGTCATCACGCTCGAGCCCCTCGAAGAGTGCCGGGTTGATCTTCGTGTGGGCCGCAATGTCGGCGAGCGACACGTCCCGTCGTTCTCGCGCGCGGCGAAGACGCGCCCCGAAAGTCTCTCTCATGAACGGTCGTCTGCCTGATGCTGCAGCAGCCACTGACGGCTGACGCTGATGTGATCCAGTGCGTCGAGGGCGGCCCGCCGGCGGATGAGCCACGCCGCCCAGCAGGCGACGGTCAGCAGCGAGGCGACGATGAGAACCGCGGCCATGACACGCTCCCTGCGCGCGGCATCGCACCGTCGCGCCGACTCAGCGTAACGACTTGTGCGGTTGTGTGCAAGGTGATCGGGGCAGGTCGGAACAGGCGGAGTGAGGTGGGGTGGCCACCCGGCGGCCACCCCCCGGTCGGTTAGCGATTCGTGCAGCTCGTCGAGACCATGCGGACGGAGCTCACCTGGATCCGCTGGTTGCCGGACGCACCCATCGAACCCGAGCTCGACCCGCCGCTCGCGGCCGTGATGCCGCTCGAGGTCGTGCCGGCGCTGCCCGCACCGCTGGTACTGCCGGTCGTCCCGGATGCGCCGCTCGAGCCGGCGATCGTCCCAGTGACTTCCACTTCGTGGCCGCTGTGCTGCGCGAGTTCCGTTTCATGCCCTTCGAGGATGTACGTGGACCCGCTCATTGCCATGCTGCCGGTACTGCCGCTGCCGGACGTCCCGGCCGTCGAGCCGCTCGCACCGGACCCACTGCCGGATGTGCTGCCACTGCGGTTCGCCGTCGATCCGGTCGTGCCGGACGAAGACGTGCTGCCCGCGCCCGACGCGCTCGATCCGGTTGCACCGGAGCCGGACGTGCTCGATGCGCCTGATGTGCCCGAGGCCGACATGGAACCGGAGCCCATTCTCGCGTTGGTCAGCATGTACTGGCCGCCTGCCGAGCGTGAGGCGCTCGACGCGCTGCCGCTCGTCCCGGTCGCGCCAGCCGTGGCGCTGCTGCTGCCGCCCTGCAGGCACCCGGTGATGGTGATCGACCCGCTGCCTGAGGTCCGGTTGCCAGCGCTCTGGCTACCCGTCGTCGAGCCCGCCTGCGCCGCCATGCTCGCGGCACAGCCGAGCGCGATCGCGAACGTAGCGCCTGTCCACACTCTCTTCATGCAGTTACCTCCTAAGAGACACGCGCGCTGTTGTGCAATCGCAACGCCACGGCGTGCCTGCGGGTACCACGCACGCACCACGCACGCACCGATCGACGATTGCCCCGTCATCCGTCGTGACCCGTGTCCCCACTGCGTCGTCGAACGCAACTCAGGAGGCGGCTCCGAGGTGGTTGCGATCCAAACGACGCAGTCGAGCTTGTCCAGCGCGGCTGTGCGACGGGATGTTGCTGGCGTGCTCGCGGCGCGTAGAATCTAGTTCGGATGGAGTCGACGCCAGAGTCGCTGCTGCAGGCGCTGCGACTCGCAGCCATCGTCGAGAGTTCGGACGATGCGATCGTCAGCAAGGACGTGAACGGCATCATCACGTCCTGGAACGCGGCGGCCGAGCGGATGTTCGGTTGGCCCGCGGCTGAGGTGATCGGCCGTTCCATCCGCCTGATCATCCCGCCTGAGCGCCAGTCCGAAGAGGACGTGGTGCTGTCCCGCATCCGGCGCGGAGAGCGGGTGGAGCACTTCGAGACGGTCCGCTGTCGTCGTGACGGCGAGCGCTTCGACGTGTCCATCACGGTGTCGCCCATCAGGCGGCCGGACGGGATGATCATCGGCGCGTCGAAGATCGCGAGGGACATCACCGAGCGGAAGCGGACCGAGCGCGCACTGCTCGAGGCGCGCAGCGAGCAGGCGGACCTCCGCCGTCGCCTCACGACCATCATCGACGCCTCCGGCGCCCTCCTGACCTCTCCGCGAATCGACGACGTGCTGCCTGCGATCCTCGTGGTCGCGCGACAAGTGCTGACCTCCGACGGCACGGCCATCTGGCATCGCCAGCAGGACGAGTGGCGGATTGCCGCGTCGCACGGCCTGTCTGCGGCGTTTGCGTCCAGCGTGCTTCGTGCTGCCGGTGAAGCGGAACTCGGGACCCTTGTGGCGATCGAATCGCTGGCGGACCTGCCGTTCGCCCAGCGGAAGCCCGCCTACGAGGCGGAAGGGATCCGCTCGCTGCTGATCGTCCCCCTGCAGACCGGCCCCCGCCTGCAGGCCTCCATCGCGTTCTACTATCGCCTCCCGCAGCAGTTCGGCGTCGTCGAGCGCGAGAGCGCTGCAGGCCTGGGCCGCCTGGCCTCTGCGGTCATGGCGACCGCGCACCTCTACGAACTCCAGCGGCGACGCCGCATCGAGTCCGAATTTGTGGCCGAGGTCGGCGCGATCTTCTCCGCGTCGCGGGAGTATCGGACGGCGCTCCAGGACGTGGCGGCGCGCGCCGTGCCTCGCGTGTGCGACTGGTGTGCCATTCACCTGTACGACGAGGACGGCGAGCTGGAACGCGTGGCGATCGAAGGCCAGGGCGATCGCGCCGAGTTCGAGCAGGTGCTTCGCGCGCATGCCGACGACGGCGAAGAGGCGTTCAGCATCGAGCGAGTGGCGCGCACCGGGGAGTGGGTGGTCCTCGCGCGCGTGGGCGCGGAGTCGTGCGCGTCCTGCGCCCCGTCACGCGCAGCCGTGCTCGATCGACTGAGCGATGTCGCGCTCGTGTGCGTACCGCTCGTGGCGCGGACGCGGACCCTCGGCACGCTCACGCTGGCGTGGCGCACCGAGGGGCGGCTGGACACGGGCCCAGACGTCGGGTTCGCGCAGGACCTGTCGCTCAGGATGGCGCTCTCGATCGACAACGCGCTGGCCTATGAGGAGGCACGGAACGCAAACCGGCTGAAAGACGAGTTCCTCGCCAACCTCTCGCACGAGCTCCGCACGCCGCTCAACGCGATCGTCGGCTACGCGCAGATGCTCAAGAAGAATGCGATGCCGGAGGATCGCAAGACGCGCGCGTACGACGTCCTGGACAAGAACGCGCAGGCGCTCACGCAGATCGTCGAAGACGTGCTCGACATCTCGCGAATCGTGACTGGCAAGATCCGGTTGACCCTGCGGCCCGTTGAACTCGACCCGATCGTGCAGCACAGCGTCGAGACGGTACAGCCTGGCGCCGACGCCAAGGGGGTGGCCATCGTCGTCTCCCAGACGAGTGACGGCAGGCGCGTGGCCGGTGATCCGGACCGCCTTCAGCAGGTGTTCTGGAACATCCTGACCAACGCGGTGAAGTTCACGCCGCGCGACGGACGCATCGAGGTCAGCGTCAGCTGCCAGGACGATACGTGCGAAGTGGTCGTCCGCGACAACGGCGCCGGCATCGACCGCCGCTTCCTCCCGCACATCTTCGAGCGGTTCCGCCAAGGCGACAGCCGCTATGGCCGTGAGCACGGCGGGCTCGGGCTGGGGCTCGCCATTGCAAAGCAGATTGTCGAGCTGCACGGCGGAACGATCGCCGCCGATAGCGCGGGCCCGGGCTTCGGCTCGACATTCCGCGTCCTGCTGCCAGCGCTGTCCGAGTAGGGGCGCTATACTGAAAGCGTTCCCTCCCGGATACATTTGCATGGAACGCTGGACGCCTAAGTCACTCCAGGCGCTGCGCGCCTACTCGTTCGACCTGTTCAGGCACGACCTCCTGGCCGGCATCACGGTGGGCCTGGTGGCGCTGCCGCTCGCCATGGCGTTCGCGATCTCCTCCGGGGTATCGCCGCAGGCGGGCATCTACTGCGCCATCGTCACCGGGTTCCTGATCTCGGCGCTCGGCGGATCGAGCTTCCAGATCGGCGGACCGACAGGCGCATTCGTGGTCGTCGTGTCAGCGATCATCGCCAAGTACGGGATCGACGGCCTGTTCATGGCGACGATGATGGCGGGGGTGATCCTGATCGTGCTCGGGGCGACCGGGCTCGGCTCGACGGTCAAGTTCATCCCGCAACCGGTTGTCGTCGGGTTCACGAACGGCATCGCGGTAGTCATCGCCAGCACGCAGCTGCGCGACCTCTTCGGGCTCCGCATGGAGAGCGTCCCAAGTGACTTCATCCCGAAGATGCAGGCGCTCATCGGAGCGGCGTCGACCTGGTCGCCCCTGGCCACGCTGCTCGGTCTTGGCTCCCTCGGATTCCTCGTGCTCTGGCGGAGGCTTGGCAGCCGCGTGCCGGGGTACATCCTCGTGCTCGTCGCCACGACCGCGCTGAGCGCAGTGGCGGCGCTGCCGATCGAGACGATCGGCTCGCGTTTTGGCGGCATCGCCGGCACGCTGCCCTCGATCGTCTTCCCGAAGTTCCGCGCGGACCTGGTGCTGACGCTGCTGTCACCCGCGCTCACGATCGCCATGCTGGGAGCGGTGGAGTCGCTCATGTCGGCCGTGGTCGCGGACCGCCTCGGCGGTGATCGCCACAACCCGAACGTCGAGCTGATCGCACAGGGCGTGGCGAACATCGCGTCGCCGCTCGTCGGTGGTCTGCCCGCCACTGGCGCGCTTGCGCGTACTGCGACCAACATCCGCTCCGGGGCGCGCACGCCGGTGTCAGGGATGATTCACGCGGTGACCTTGCTGGCGGTGCTGCTCGTGGCGGCCCCGCTCGCCCGCTACGTGCCGCTCGCCGCCCTGTCCGGCATCCTGCTGATGGTGGCCTGGCAGATGGGCGAGTGGTCGGAGATCCCCCACCTGCTCAAGCTCCCGAAGGCGGACATCGCGGTCTGGCTCGTGACGTTCACGCTTACGGTCGTCGCCGACCTCACGGTGGCGGTCGAGACCGGGATGATTCTGGCGATGCTGATGTTCATCCGCAAGGTGTCGCGCACGACCAGCGTCAGCGCGACCGCGGACGACGATCGCGAGGAAGCGCGGCTCCACGTGCTGCACGACAAGCAGGTGCCGGAATACGCGACGGTCTATCGTGTGTACGGTCCGCTGCTGTTCGGGACGACCGAAGCGCTGCGCCGCGTGACGGACCACGTGCACGCGCTTCCGCCAATCGTGATCCTCAAGCTGCGTCACGTCACGGCGATGGACGCGACCGGCCTGCGGGCGCTGGAGGAGCTGGCGGACCGGCTTCGCAGGAGCGGGCGGGAGCTCATCGTGTGCGGTGCGCAGCCGCAGCCCGCGGCACTCATGGCCTCAGCCGATTTCCACCAGCACGTGGGTGGCGAGAACGTGTGCGCCAACACGGCCGTGGCCCTGGCCCGGGCCGCAGCCCTGAATGCGAGCCGCCAGACAGCCGCCTGACCCGGCCCGCACCGCCCCAACCGGTCCCAGAGGCTCACTTTCGCGCGTCTTGCGCGTCCCGCGCGCCGTAAGGAAGTGCTAAGTTGGTGGGATGGACGCGTTCCTGACCTCCGACGGCCTGCTTGCGCTCGTCACGCTGACCTTTCTCGAGATCATCCTCGGCGTCGACAACGTCATCTTCATCTCGATTCTGTCGGGCAAGCTGCCCCCGGCCGACCAGCTCCGCGCGCGGCGGACCGGCCTGCTGGCCGCCATGGGGATGCGCATCCTGCTGCTGATGTCCATCGCGTGGATCGTCCGGCTCACCGCGCCGCTCTTCAGCGTCCTCGGTCGGGACATCTCCGGGCGTGACCTGATCCTGCTCGGTGGCGGGCTGTTCCTGATGGCGAAGGCGACCATCGAGATTCACGAGCGGCTCGAGGGCGAAGAAGGGCACGAGTCGGCGCACGTGGCGCCCTCGTTCGCCGCCGTCATCGGGCAGATCATGCTGCTCGATATCGTGTTCTCGCTGGATTCCGTGATTACGGCGGTGGGCATGGCCGAGCACGTCTCCATCATGGTGGCGGCGGTGGTGCTGTCGGTGGCCATCATGATGTTTGCGGCCGAACCGATCAGTGGGTTTGTCGCTCGGCACCCGACCGTGAAGGTGCTGGCTTTGTCATTCCTGCTGCTCATTGGCATGTCGCTCGTCGGCGATGGGCTCGGCATGCACATCCCGAAGGGCTACATCTACTTCGCGATGGGCTTCTCGATCTCCGTGGAGATGGTCAACTTGCGGGTGCGCTCCGGCGCGAAGCCCGTGCGGCTCCACCAGCCCTACGTCGCTGAGGGCAAGTAGCCCGCCTGCCGGAGGAGCGCATCGAGGTAGGGCCAGACGTGGTCCGCCATCAGGCGGGCGCCCGCCGCATTCGGGTGGACGTGATCCGGCTGCATCAGCTCGCGGTTGCCGAGCACGCTCAGCATCATGAACGGCACGAGCGGGACGTCGTACTGCCTGGCCAGGTCCACGTAGGCCTGATGGAACTCCACGGTGTAATTCCAGCCGTGCATCGGCAGCGCTTCCATCCCGCACAGCAGGACGGCGATGCCGCGCGACTGCGCGTCCTGGATGATTGTGGACAGGTTACGTCGCACTTCCGACACGGGTACACCGCGAAGCCCGTCGTTCGCTCCGAGCGCCACGACCAGGACCCGCACGTCGCCCCTGAGCGCCTCGCGGAAGCGGAGCAGCGCCCGGCCGGTGGTGTCGCCCGACACGCCAGCATTCACGATGTCGAGTGCGTAGCCGGACTGCTGCAGGCGTTCCTGCAGGACGGCGGGAAACGCCCGGCTCGCGCCGATGCCGTGCCCGGAGGTCAGGCTGTCACCCAGTGCCACGATTCGTGGGCGCGCGGTCGTGGTTGCTGCGCTGACCCCATCGGCGGGTGCGCTCGCGGTCAGCAGCGTGAGGAGCGTGGCTGGAAGGAGCACGATTCCAGTGTAGGGGGCGTGGTCGCCCTCGGCGAGCTGAGCACCGGCCTTTGCGCGCAGTGGACCTCAGGCGCCGTGCCGGGGGAGGATGAGGGCTGGGGAGAGACGATGACTCAGCAGTGGTGTCCGGCCGGTTACCAGCAGCACGCGGCGTTCGTTCCAGCACTTGGCGCGTCGATCCTGTCGCAGCTCGCGCCGCAACCGGGCGAACGCATCCTCGACCTCGGCTGCGGTGATGGGACGCTCACGGCGCAGATCATCGAGCGTGGCGCACTGGTCGTCGGCGTTGATGCCTCTGCTGAGATGGTGGCCGCGGCGGCGGCGCGCGGTATCGACGCACGGGTCTGTGACGCGCGGGTGCTGCCCTTCGACCGTGAGTTCGATGCGGTGTTCTCCAATGCGGTGCTGCACTGGATTCAAGACGCGGGCGCCGTGCTCGCGGGCGTTGCGCGGGCGCTGAAGCCAGGCGGTCGGTTCGTGGCCGAGTTCGGTGGCCACGGGAACATCGCGGCGATCGCGGTCGCACTGCGCGCGGTCTTCGCGCACCGTGGGCTCCCGCTCGCGACGCCGTGGTTCTACCCGACACCTGACGAGTACCGCAGCCATCTCGAATCCGCCGGCCTCGTGGTGCGCGACATCCGCCTCGTTCCACGTCCGACGCTGCTGCCGACCGGCATGCTCGGCTGGCTGCGCACCTTCGCGCGCGAGCAGTTCGCGTCGGTGCCGCCAAGCCTTGTCGCGGAGGTGGAGCGGGAAGTGGTAGACCTGCTCGCGCCATCGCTTCGCGACACCGCAGGGCACTGGACCGCGGACTACGTGCGGCTGCAGGTGATCGCGGACAGAAGTCAGAACTCAGAACTCAGAGCTCAGAATTAGCAGACCGCCGCGCACAATCGAAAGGTCCGCGCTCGGTAACGTGCGACGGGTCGTTCGTGCGCCGCAGTTCTGACTTCTGACTTCTTACTTCTGAGTTCGGAACGTCCCCGTGTGTCCGAACCCGCCTTCGCCGCGGCTCGTGTCCGGGAGCGTCTCGGCTTCTGCCCAGAGGACCTGCTCAACGGCGGCCACGACCATCTGGGCGATCCGCATCCCTGGGGCGACGCTGAACGGCTCGCGCCCGTGATTGATCAGGATCACCTTCACCTCACCGCGGTAATCCGAGTCGATGGTGCCTGGCGTGTTCAGCACCGTGACGCCGTGCTTCGCCGCCAAGCCTGACCGGGGCCGCACCTGCGCCTCGAAGCCGTGGGGCAGCGCAATGGAGAACCCGCAGGGCACCAGCGTGAACGTCCCGGGCTCGATCACGATCGCCTCGGGGATGCACGCGGACAGGTCCATGCCGGCGGCGCCTGCTGTGGCGTACTCAGGGACACACGCGTCGGGAGATAGCCTGCGGATGGGGACGACAAGCGGAGGCACGGGAGGATAGTACCTCACGGGGAAGTCAGAATTCGGACGTCAGAACTCAGAAGTGGATAGCCGCCGGAAACGCCCTTCGCGTCGTGGTTCACGAACGTACTGCAGCCCCGGAGCGGCGGACGGTTGGCGGCTGAACACAGAAAAGGCCCGGCGAGTGTTCCGCACCCGCCGGGCCCATCTGGAGATCCGCTCGTCTAACGTCTAACGTCTAACGTCTAACTTCGGAACGCCCCTACCACTTGATGTCCACGCCGACGCGGATGATGCGCGCCTGCAGGATCGTCGAGGGACGCAGGTAGCTGGCCGCGCCGTACTGCATGCTCTGCACGGACGTCCAGTCGTTCGAGTTGAACGCGTTGAACAGATCGAGCTTCGGGTTGACGCGCACCTGGCCGACGGTGAAGTTCTTCGCGAGCGAGAAGTCCACCTGGGTCAGGCGCGGGCCGTACTCGGTCTGCGCGGGCACGAGCGGCACCGTCAGGCCCGCCTGCGTCATGCCCGGCAGGATCAGCGCGCCGACCGTGCACTTCGACGGGTCGTTGCAGGTCGACGTCGTCCAGCGCGTGCTGGGGGTCACGAGCAGGTAGGTGCCACGACCGTTGGGGCCCGCGGCGTTGCCGGTGGCATCCCAGCCCGTGCCCGCGGTGAACACGCCGTAGGGCAGCGCATCGGCGCCGAGCAGGGCACCAGCCAGCGCCTGCAGCGAGCCGCTGAAGGTGATGCCGTACCAGGGCAGCGGGTAGGTGCCTGCGAGCTTGAACGAGGTCGTGAACGGGATGTTCCACTGGCTCTGGTCGCAGAACGCCAGCAGGTTCGGGTTGTTCGCGGCCGCGCTGCAGCTGTTCGCCAGCGTGCGCTCGGTGGAGCTGCCACCGAACAGCCGCGCGCCCTTCGGCAGCTTCGCGTTGAAGTTGATCTCGATGCCGTCGTAGGTGCGCTTCAGGTCCTTGTCGTTGCGGTCGAGATAGTCAACGGCGCTCGCCTTGGACGCCGCCAGGTTGTAGGCCGTCACCGTGCCGCCCGTCACCGGGTTGTAGATGCTGACCGGCGTGTAGTCGCTCGTGCTCAGCGCGACGTTGTTGCGATCGATCAGGTTCTTGAACGTGCTGTGGAACCACTCCGCCGTCACGGCGATGCCCGGCAGCACTTCGTGGGAGACGCCCACGTTGTACCCAAGCTGGTAGGGCCGCTTCAGGTCCGGATCGAAGCGCGCCAGCGAGCGGACACCGAAGTTGGCCGGCAGCGTGGCGAAGTTGATCTCGCACCCCGCGGTCTGGTACACGCAGCCGCGTTCACCCTGCGCGATGTCGTCGCCGTTCAGGTCCGTCCAGGGCAGCGTGAAGCTGGTCAGCGCGGTCGGGTTGTACAACTGGGCGAAGCCGGTCGTCGCCGCCGTCATGTACTTGTTGAACCCGGCACGGATCGCGGTCTTGCCGTTGCCGAACACGTCGTACACCGCTGAGGTGCGCGGCGAGATGTCCTTCCAGGTCGGGATGGTCACGTCGCCGTACGCGGGCGAGTTCGCGAAGCGGCCGATCTGCGCCTGCTGTCCCATGACGTGCTGCTTGACGTAATCGAAGCGCACGCCGTAGTTCACCGTCAGCTTGTTCAGCTTCCAGGAGTCCTGGGCATACACACCGAAGTTCGCATCGAGGTACTCACCCACCTGAAGGGGCGTGTTCAGCACCTGCACCTGGAACGGGATCGGGTTGCACGCGGCTGCCGTGCACGCCGAGGCCGGCGTGTTGTAGACCTGGTACAGGTCCGCGTTGGCGTTGTTGTACCGGCGGTAGGGCCCCCACGAGTCCTGGAAGCCGACCTTGATGCTGTGCGTGCCGGTGACGTACGACGCCGAGGCACCGACGTTGTAGCGGTCCGGGTAGTTACCGAGCTGCGCGCTGGGGGCGTTCCACAGGAAGCCCAGTGAGCTGTCGCTCTTCCGGACGTTCGCGTACCACGCCGGCGTGCCGCGCTCCGCAAGGATGCCTGGCTGATACAGGTTGTCGTAGCGCTCACGGTTGAACGAGAAGCCGCCTTCGACGAGCAGGCGCGGCGTCACAGTGGACGTCCACTTGGCCGATCCGGTCGCGAAGGTCGGGGTGTTCCACTTCACCGAGGCTGTGTTCGGGTCCGTGAGGGAGCCCATCGCATGGCCGCGCAGGCGCATTGCACGATCGTTGAACACCGCGAACTTGTTGCGCGGCGACACCTGCCAGGTCAGTCGGACAATCGGGTTGTCCATCTTCTCGTCGGAGATGCCCTGCTCGCACGAGCCGGGCTTGGACTGGCAGATCTGGTAGGCCAGCGGATACGGCACGCCGGCCGGGGTGACGAAGGTGTTCGCGATCGGCTTGTCGTACCGCGCGCGGCGCAGCGCACCGTAGAACCACAGCTTGTCCTTCATCAGCGGTCCGCCCTGCTCGACGTTCCACTCGTAGAAGTTGTCGATCTTGTCGACACCCGTGACGCCGAGCGAGGTGAGCCGGCTCGTCAGGTTGTCGCCCTGCCACTGCTTCGGTGACTTTGCGGCCTTGAACCCACCCGAGAACTTGTTGCCGCCGTCCTTCGGAACCAGGTTCATGTTCAGGCCGCCGGCAATCGTTTCTGCCGTGCCGCCGGCCGTCTGGTACACGGCCTCCTGAATCATCGCCTCGTTGTGGTACGCCTGCACGGCGCCGTCACCCATCGTGCCGTTGGTGATCAGGCCGTCGACGGTGACCATCGTGCCGGAGGCGCCGACACCGTGGACCGCGAAGTAGGTCTGCTGCATCGCGCGGCTGCCGCCGACGTCCGGCGAGCTCAGGCTCACGCCGACGACGAGCTGGCCAAGGCTCTGGATGGTCTTCGCGCTCGGCACCGCATCGAGCACCTCGCGGTTCAGCACCTGCGCCTTCACGTTCGAGCTGGTGTCGACGACGGGTGAGGACCCGGACACGGTCACCGACTCCTCGAGCGCGCCGACCTTCATCTCGGCGTTGATCGTGGCGGTGAAGTTCGCCGGGAGATCAAGCCCTTCGCGCTTGAACGTCTGGAAGCCCGGCAGTGTGAAGCTCACGGTGTATGTGCCCGGCCGCAGGTCGACGATGCGGTAGGCGCCTTCGCCGTCGGTGATGACCGAACGGGTCTTTTCGATGAGGACGTCAGACGATGCTTCGACGGTCACGCCCGGCAGGATCGCGCCGGACGGGTCCTTCACGACCCCGGCAATCGCGCTCTGTGCATGAGCTGCGGCCGGCAGCCAGAGGATGCACGCAAGCGCGGCAATTCCGGCCATCACGAGTTTCCGAATCATTCAGTAGCCTCCCTGACCAGCCGGCTCCGGCCGGTCACCGAACGGCGAGGTTACTTGTACTTCCAGCCCGGCAGAAGATGAAAAAACGCTGACAACAGAACCACTTGGGGCTGATAAGCCGTGTCTTCGGATTCTTGGATCAGCCCTATGCCTTACGGTTTATCAATGCGCACGGGTGTTGACCTGCCCGCAGGTCCGCGCATACAGTTCCGCACCCTGATATGCGGATTCTTTAGCAGGCTCGACCAGTTTCTTTCTCGGTAGCTCGGCTTCATCGCGTTGGTTGTTCGTTCGTGTCAGCGAAGTACACCCCAAGGAGGCGCGGATGGTCTCGAGCAAGTGGAAAGTGATGGCGCTGTTCGTGGCGCTGCTGGCGTTGCCGGCAGTGGCCCGGGCGCAGAGTGCGATAACCGGCATCGTGCGCGATACGTCGGGAGCGGTGCTCCCAGGCGTGACGGTTGAGGCGGCGAGTCCGGCGCTCATCGAGAAGACGAGAGCGGTCACCACCGACGGTGAAGGCCGCTACAACATCGTCGACCTCCGCCCAGGCGTCTACTCGGTGACGTTCTCGCTCGAGGGCTTCAGCACCGTGAAGCGCGACGGCATCGAACTGCCCGCGAACTTCACGGCCACCATCAACGGTGACCTGAAGGTCGGCTCGCTCCAGGAAACGATTACGGTGTCCGGGGCGTCGCCGGTGGTCGATACGTCCACGGCGGTGCAGCAGCAGGTGCTGAGCCGCGCGGTCCTCGATGCCGTGCCCACCGGCCGGTCGGTCCCGACGCTCGGCGCCATGCTCACCGGCGCGCGCCTGGCGCTGCCTGACGTGGGCGGCACCTCGGGCATGCAGAATCGCGACCTCACGGTGCACGGGTCCGATGGACGCGACACCACCTTCCTCATCGACGGCATGATCCTCAACGGCATCGAAGGGGATGGCTCGGTCCAGAGCTACTTCAACGACCTCATGTTCGAAGAGGTCAGCTACCAGACGAGCGCCATCAATGCCGAGACGTCGGCCGGCGGCGTGCGCGCGAACATGATTCCGAAGGACGGCGGCAACCAGTTCAAGGGGACCGCGTTCGTCTCCGGCGGCAACAAGGGCATGCAGTCCGATAACACCGCCGAGGCGAAGAAGCAGGGGCTGGCCGCGGGCGACGCGCTCAGCAAGGTGTGGGACATCAACGTGGCGGTCGGCGGCCCGATCCGGAAGGACAAGCTCTGGTTCTTCTCGTCTGGCCGCGACTGGGGCGTGTACCAGTACATCGCCAACAGCTTCTTCCGCTACGGCGACAAGGCGGGGCAGCAGACCATCGACGATGCGCGCATCTCCAGCGCGATGATCCGGCTCACGGACCGCATCGGCGAGAAGCACAAGATTGCTGGCTACCTTGACCGCATCCGCAAGTTCCGCGGTCACGAGAACTCCGCTCCGGCGGGATACGCGATCGCCGGCGAGGCGACCGACATCCGCGCGCCCAAGCAGTACTACACGAGCGAGATCAAGTACACGGGGACGCTGACGAGCAAGTTCCTGGTCGAAGCCGGGTTCGCGATCAACAACGAGAGCTACGATCTGACGCCGCTCGATCCGAGCAGCGTGCCACCGCTGGAGAAGGGTGGCCAGACGCCGACGAACGCGCTTGTGATTCCGAAGCGCGACGTCACGCTGCAGACGGCGTACGACCAGTACGACGGCGGCATCTATTACCGCGAGCCGATTCGCAAGACGATCGTGGCCTCGGCGTCGTACGTCACCGGTTCCCACAACATCAAGGTCGGCATCCAGCAGGGCAACGGCTACTTCTGGCGGCAGCGCCGCATGGCGGCCGATCTCCTGCAGCTCTATCGCAGCGGCGCGCCGTCGCAGGTGATCATCTACAACACGCCGCAGAGCAGCCAGAGCAACATGGACCAGGACCAGGGCATCTACGCCCAGGATCAGTGGACGCTGGGCCGTGTGACGGTCAGCCCGGGCGTGCGCTTCGAGCACTTCGTCGGGTCGATCGACGGCCGGTCGGTCGCCGGCGGCCGTTTCGTGCCGGCGCGCACGTTCCAGGATGTGCCGGACGTGCCCAACTGGCGGGACGTCTCGCCGCGTCTCGGCGTGGCGTGGGACGTCAAGGGTGACGGCAAGACCGCAGTGAAGGCGGGCTGGGGCAAGTACGTGCGCGCCTACTCGACCGGGTTCGCCGACACGTACGATCCCAACTTCTTCACGTCAGCCACACTGAGCTGGACCGACCTGAACAACGACAACATCGCCCAGGGTGGCCTCAGCTACCTGCCGGATGGGACGCGCGTCGCGTGCACCTACCGCACGCCGGGCTGCGAGATCGACTTCTCGACCCTGTCGTCCACCTTCGGCACGAAGCCGCAGCAGACCTTCGACCCGAAGATCGGCCGTCCTTACCAGTACGAGATGAACGCGAGCGTCCAGCGTGAGCTGATGCCCGGCACCTCGGTCACCTTCTCGTTCAAGCGCCGCGATTACCGCAACCTGATCTGGTCCGACAACACCCTGGTGAACCCGTCGGACTACACGAAGTACACGGTGGCCAACCCGCTCGACCCGTCCAAGACGGTGGACGTCTACAACCTGAGCCCGTCCAAGGCGACGGCGGTCAGCCTGCTGGATCAGAACTCCAGCGAGAACCGTCGGTACTACAACGGGTGGGACGTCAACTTCCAGAGCCGCGTGAAAGGGCTGAACATCTTCGGCGGCTACAGTGCGGGTCACACGCTCGCCAAGACCTGCCAGACCGAGGACCCGAACAACCTGACGTACTGCGACCAGAGCCAGTACAGCATCCCGATGTACGGCCAGTTCAAGCTCAATGGCTCGTACACGCTGCCGTGGAAGCTGCAGGTCGCCGCCACGTTCCAGAGCTACAACGGCGACGCGCGGAACGGCACGAACGACGGTTCGATTCCCGCCACGAGCATGGTCGACCCGTCACTCCGCGCGGTCTGGAACATGTCGCGCGCAGACTTCCTGGCCGCCACCGCCAAGGCCGGGTACAACAACGGTCAGGGCGTCACGCTGACCCAGTCGTCGGTCAACGTCCAGCTGATCGCCCCGGGCACGAAGTTCCTCGACCGTCAGAACCAGGCGGACATCCGCCTGAAGCGGCTGTTCACGTTCGGCCGCATGCAGGCGGAGGCGCAGTTCGACGCCTACAATGCGTTCAACTCGGGCGTCGTGCTCTCACGCGTGCAGACCTACGGGCCGCGTCTTGATGTGCCCGCGTCGATCCTGCAGGGCCGCCTGCTCCGCGTCGGCGCGCAGCTGCGCTGGTAGGAGCGTTCCGAAGGTAGAAGTCAGGCGTTAGACGCCAGAAGGGCGGCCCGGGAGCGTTCCCAGGCCGCCCTTTTTGTTTCAACCGCAATCAGCAGTCAGCAATTAGCAATCAGCCATTCCTAGAGCGGCTTGCCGAGCCTCGCCTGGATGGCGTCACGATAGCCGCGGCTGAGTGTCAGCCGGGTTCCATTCCGCAGCTGTACCACGTACTCGCCGTTGAAGGACGACTGCATCTCGACGATCCGGTCCACGTTCACAATCGTCGAGCGATGGATGCGCATGAACTGCTGCCGATCGAGCTGCGACTCGAGGTGCGCCATCGTCTCGCGCACCAGGTACTCGTGGGGACCGGCGTGCATGCGCACGTAGTTGCCGGCCGCCTCGCACCAGTCGATGTCGACCGTGCGAACCAGGTGAATCCGCCCGCCAGACTTGACCATCAGGCGCTTGCGCGGTTCGTGAGCGGCGACGGCGCTCGCGGCACCGCCGCTCGTCAGCCCAATGGGGCCGCCGCCCGCGCGTCGCCGCGCGAGATGCTCGCGCGCATGACCGAGCGCCGCGCGGAACCGCTCGGCACTGAACGGTTTCAGCAGGTAGTCGAGTGCGTGCACTTCGAATGCGGGGAGCGCGTACTGATCGTGCGCCGTCACGAACACCACCGCGGGCTCTCCGTTGGCCTGGATCGCACGGGCGAGGTCGAGGCCGCTCATCTCTGGCATCTGGATGTCGAGGAAGAGCAGGTCGAGACGGGACTGCTCGATCGCGGCCCGCGCTTCGGAGCCGGTCGCGCACTGGCTGACGACCTCCACATCCGGCTCGCCGGCGAGCAGCGACACGACACGATCCCTCGCGATCGGCTCGTCGTCTGCGACGAGCGCCCGAATCTTCCCGCTCATGCCGCACCTGCCTTGGCCTCGTCGACCTCCCCGTCGCAGGCCACGAACGGAATGGCTACCTTGACGCAGAACCCGGCCTCGTTCGAGAAGACGAACGCGTGGTCACGACCGTACAGGTGCTGCAGGCGCGCGCGGGTGTTGGAGAGGCCGACCCCCTGGTTCATCAGCGTGAGAAGGGAGGGCGCAACGCCGTCTCCACTGTCCATGATGCGGATGACCAGGCGATCACGCTCGCGCCGCGCTTCGATCTCCACGTGCCCGGGCCTCGTGAACGGCGCAACACCGTGGCGCACGGCGTTCTCGACCAGCGGCTGCAGCAGGAAGTTGGGAACTCGCGCCGCGAGCGCGTCGGTTTCTATCCGCATGGTCACCTGCAGGCGTGCCCCGAAGCGGACCTGCTCGATGTCGAGGTACTTGTGGAGGACCTCGAGCTCGTCCTTGAGCGGCACCTCCTGCGCGGTGGAGGAATCGAGCGCCATGCGCAGGAGATGACCAAGACGATCCATCATCCGGTCAGCGGCCTCGACGTCGGTGCGCATCAGGCCCGAAATCGCGTTCAGCGTGTTGAACAGGAAGTGCGGCTGCAACTGACGCTGCAGCGATTCCAGCTGCGCCTCGATCAGCCGTGTCTCGAGATGCGCGCTGTCGACGGCGCGCCGTTCGGACTCGCGTCGGTACTCCAGCGCGTGCGCGATGCCGACCAGGAACAGGTACGTCATCAGCACCCAATCGAGCTGGGTCAAGTACTCGATGCGGGCGCCGAACCACCATCCGGCCGAGGGTGGTGGCTGGTGCATCAGCAGCACGCGCGTGGCGAGCATCGCCGACGAGTGCACGAGTGAATAGGCCAGGGCACCAGCAAGGTGCACGGCGTACGGACGCCAACCCTGGCCACGCGCGAACTGGTAGCGAGCCGCCAGGCGGAAGACCAGCGGCGAGACGAGCGCGGGCACGTACCAATAGACGAGATTCAGCAGCAGGAGATGCCCGATCATCCCGTCCGGCTTCCGCCCGGTGCTCACCGAGAGGAGATAGGACTGGACCGTCGAGGAGAGCCCGAACGCGGTGGCGATGCCGAAGAGCAGCGGGAGTCGCACCGGCATTCGACTGGCAGGCATACACGCACTATCGGCGCGCCCGTGCTGCCGGTCAAGACGCGCGTCAGCCGCCTGAGCAGTGGTGATGCGGTTCGTCACGCGCCAGCCGCGATTCGTCACTGGGAACAGAGGGCGGAGGTTCGAGGTTGGAGGTTCGAGGTTCGAGGTTCGAGGTTGGAGGTTGGAGGTTGGAGGTTGGAGGTTGGGGGGCGGAGGACTGAGGTCCGAGGCCAGGGGACAGGACAGAGCCGCCCCATCCTGCCGCCGCTGGTCACGCGCCACGCGCCGTTCGGCCCAGCACGCTTGTGGATGATCGATCCCGCCGCGAAGATGCCGGCCTATGGTTGCCGCCATTGGCCTGCTGCTCGCCGTTGCTGCATCCGTCCCTGTGGCGCCGTCACGCCCACGGATTCAGCTGGATGTTGTCGTCGAAGCCGGGGTCGACCTCGCGCGCGACGACCTCCGCGCGGCCGCGTCGCTGATTGCCGACATCTGGCGGCCGGTGCTGGACGTCGACGTGTCGTTCGGTAGTGGGACCGTGCAGCCGGGAATCGCCGAGCGGCTCTGGCTGACGATCACCAACCGCGGGCTGGAGGGCGACGATACGGGGCTGGCCTGGGTCGGCTTCCGAGGAGACGAGCCGCTCACGACGGTGACGCTGTCAATGCAGGCGGTGCAGCGCCTCGCGCGCGACGGGCGGTGGCACGGGCGAGCGCTTGCGTCGTACCCGCCGCACATGACCCGGCTGTTCCTGCAGCGTGCCGTCGCACGGGCGGTCGCACACGAGATCGGGCACTACGTGCTGCGGAGCCGCCAGCACGAACGGGCAGGGCTGATGCGGGCGGCCTTCTCGGTCGACGACATCATGGACGGCGTGCCGGCACTGGGCACCGCCATTCGCGACTACGCGCGCAGGAACGAACAGCGTGCGTCGGTGGCGTCCGCGCCCGCGCTCGCCGTGGAACCCGCAGCTGGAGGCAAGAAACAATCGGAACCCAGCGTCGAGAACTAGGGGTTGCGCGGCGACCCGGGTTCGACGCTGAGTTCCTCGGCTCGTTCTACTCTCCGTCCTTCCTGGTACCCGGCAACAGCGGCAGTGCGGACTCGCCACCCGACAGCAGGCCGGTGTTCATGTAGGTGAGGAGCTTATCCCGCGTGTCGGCAATATCCAGGTTCCTCATCGTCAGCTGGCCGATGCGATCCTGCGGCGTGAACGCCGATTCGCCCTTCTCCATGGTGAGCCGCTCCGGCTTGTACGTGAGGTTCGGGCTCGAGGTTTCGAGAATCGAGTAGTCGTTGCCACGACGGAGCTCGATCGTCACCTCGCCCGTGACGGCTCGCGCCACCCACCGCTGCGCCGTCTCGCGCAGCATCAGCGCCTGGGAGTCGTACCAGCGCCCCTGATACAGCAGTCGCCCGAGCCGACGACCCATGTCCCGGTACTGCTCGATCGTGTCCTCGTTGTGGATGCCGGTGACGAGCCGCTCGTAGGCGATGAACAACAGCGCCATGCCCGGCGCCTCGTAGATGCCGCGGCTCTTGGCCTCGATGATCCGGTTCTCGATCTGATCGCTCATGCCCAGCCCGTGACGGCCGCCGATGGCATTCGCATCGAGCATCAACTGCACGCTGTCGCTGTAGGTCTGGCCGTTGAGGGCGACCGGCTGTCCCTCCTCGAAGCGCACCGTGACCGACTCGGGCCTGACCTCGACGTCGTCGCGCCAGAACGCCACGCCCATAATCGGCGCGACGATCTTCATCCCCTTGTTCAGGAACTCGAGGTCCTTCGCCTCGTGCGTGGCGCCAAGGATGTTCGAGTCCGTGGAGTAGGCCTTCTCGACGCTCATGCGATAGGCGAGCCCCGCCGTCTGCATGTACTCGGACATTTCCTTCCGGCCGCCGAGCTCGTCGATGAACTGCTGGTCCAGCCACGGCTTGTAGATCTTCAGGTTCGGGTTGGCCAACAGGCCGTATCGGTAGAACCGTTCGATGTCGTTGCCCTTGAACGTGCTCCCGTCACCCCACACGTTCACGTCGTCTTCCTTCATGGCGACGACGAGCATGGTGCCGGTGACGGCGCGCCCGATCGGCGTGGTGTTGAAGTAGGTGACGCCGGCGGTGGAGATGTGGAACGCGCCCGCCTGGAGCGCTGCAAGGCCTTCCGCCACGAGCTGCTGACGGCAGTCGATCAGGCGGGCCTTCTCGGCGCCATACTGCAGCGCGCGACGCGGGATATCGTCGTAATCAGGCTCGTCCGGCTGGCCGAGATTCGCGGTGTAGGCGTACGGAATGGCGCCCTTCTCGCGCATCCAGTGCAGCGCCGCGCTCGTATCCAGACCGCCGGAGAAGGCAATCCCGACCTTCTCGCCTGTGGGAACTCGTTGGAGGATGATGGCCATAAACCGCCATCATAACCGGACCGGCTCGGCTGGGCCGCCTTGCGCCCGCTGCCTCGGCCGACACACCTGTCTGCTGCGAGGCGGCTCGATACCGCCCGGATTTTTCATGGATCACCGGCCCGCCAGCGGGTGTACGGTAAGGGGCTCATGGGCAGTGGGAACCCAGGAACGCAGGAATGCAGAAATGCAGAAATGCAGAAACGCAGGAATGCACGTTCGTAGGGCCTAACGTCCAACTTCCTGAAAGGTTTCTATGACAGCGAGACGTTCGTGGACGAAGGCCGCGGCCCTGTGCGTCGCCGTGGCCATGGCGGGGCCGACGATCAGCGCGCAGCAGGGAGCGGCCCGTCCGGCGCCGAAGCCCGCCGCCGCGCCCAAGGCGCCGGTCAACCCGAAGCTGGATGGCTACAAGAAGGAAGTGATTGCCGAGGTCGACAACATGTCGACCTTCACGCAGCAGATGATCGACCAGGTCTTCAGCTTCGGCGAACTCGGCTTCCAGGAGTTCGAGACGACCAAGTACCTGACCGACATCCTCAAGAAGAACGGGTTCACCGTGCAGGAGAACCTGGCCGGCATCCCGACGGCGTGGATGGCGAGCTGGGGCTCGGGCAAGCCGGTGATCTCGCTTGGCTCGGACATCGATGACATCCCGCAGGCGTCGCAGAAGCCGGGCGTCGCGTGGCACGAGCCGATCATCGAAGGGGCGCCCGGCCACGGCGAAGGGCACAACTCCGGTGTGCCGCTCAACATCACCGCGGCGCTCGCGGTGAAGAAGATCATGGAGCGCGACCACCTGCCGGGCACGATCCGGCTGTGGCCCGGCGTCGCGGAGGAACTGCTCGGGACGAAGGCGTACTACGTCCGCGAGGGCGCGTTCAAGGACGTCGACATCGCGCTGTTCGCGCACGTCGGCGACGCGATGAACGTGAACTGGGGCGACGGCATGAGCAACGGCCTCATCTCGGTCGAGTACCTGTTCAAGGGCGAGAGCGCCCACGCAGCGGGCGCGCCCTGGCGCGGCAAGTCGGCCCTGGATGCGGCGTCGCTGATGGACATCGGGTGGCAGTATCGGCGTGAACACCTGCGCCTGCAGCAGCGCTCGCACTCGGTGTACAGCGATGGCGGCGACCAGCCCAACGTGGTTCCGCCGACCGCCGCCATCTGGTACTACTTCCGCGAAACCGACTACGCGCATATCAAGGAGCTCTGGGAGATCGGCGACAACATGGCCAAGGGCGCCACGCTGATGACCGACACGTCAGTCACCTCCCGCGTACTCGGCTCCGCCTGGCCGTCGCACATGAACAAGACGGTCGCGGAGACGATGCACGCGAACATGGAGCTGGTTGGCATGCCGCAGTGGTCCGAGGCGGACCAGACGCTCGCGCGCGCCCTGCAGCGCGAGGTGAAAGTGCCTGAGATCGGCCTGCGCACGAAGATCAACGACCTGCGTGGACGTGAGGAGATCCCGGACGAGGAGAAGCGCGGCGGCGGGTCCGATGACATCGGCGACGTGTCCTGGAACGTGCCGACGGTGACGCTGAACTATCCGGCCAACATCGCAGCAGGCCCCGGCCACAACTGGGCCAACGCGGTCTCGATGGCGACGCCGATCGCCCACAAGGGCACCACTGCAGGCGCGAAGGTCCAGGCGCTCACGGTGCTCGACCTGCTGACGCGCCCCGAACTGGTGCAGCAGGCGTGGGACTACTTCAACAACGTGCAGACGAAGAACAAGAAGTACACGCCGCTCCTCCGTCCAGAGGACAAGCCGGCCATCTGGCTGAACAAGGAAACGATGGAGCGGTATCGTCCGGAGATGAAGAAGTACTACTTCGACCCGACGAAGTACAAGACCTACCTCGAACAGCTCGGCATCGAGTACCCGACGGTCAGGAAGACCTCGACGTCCAACTAGGGACCAGGGACTCGGAACTCGGGACTCGGGGGCATCGGCTCGGGATCAGGCGTTCAGCCTGATGCCCGAGCCGGTGCCGTTCGAACTTCTGCGTTCTGCCTTCCGAGTTCTCACGTCTCAAGTCTCAAGACCAATTCAGTCCCCCGTCCTCCTCCCCCTTGTCCTCTGGCGTCCTCGTCATCGTTGCGATGTATGCGGCATTCCTGCTGGTCGGGTGGGCTGCCTCACGCAAGGCACGCGCAGGCACGGCTGCGGACCTGATCGTGGCGGGACGCAGCATGCCCATGTGGGTGGCTGCGCTGACGATGACCGCGACGTGGGTGGATGGCGGCTACCTCCTCGGCACGACCGAAGGCGCCTACAAGTCCTCGATGCAGCTGGGCGTGCAGGGCGGCTTGTGCTTCGGCATCAGCCTGATTGTCGGCGGTCTCTTCTTCGCCCGCACGATGCGGGCGCACGGCTTCACGACGCTGATCGACCCGCTCGAGGCCAGGTTCGGCCGCAGGTGGGCGGCGGTGCTGTTCCTGCCCGCACTTGCCGGCGAACTGTTCTGGAGCGCCGAACTGCTGGTGGCGATCGGTTCGACCTTCGGCGTTCTCCTTGGAGTGCCGCTGACCTCCGCCATCCTGGTGTCGGCGGTCGTGACCACCGCCTACACCGTGCTCGGGGGCATGTGGTCGGTCGCGTACACCGACATCGTGCAACTCGGGCTGGTGGCCATCGGGCTCGCGGCCGCGTTGCCGTTCGTACTCGCTGGAGCCGGCGGGCTGGGGCACGCGTGGGCCACCTATGTTGCCGCGCGGCCTGATGGCGCCGGCCTGGTCGCGCCGATGACGATCTCGCCCCTCTGGGATCGCGCCGGCATCGTGGGATGGTGGGACACAGCGGCCATGCTCGTGTTCGGCGGCATTCCGTGGAACTGCTACTTCCAGCGTGTGCTGTCATGCCGCACGCCCGGCGATGCACGGCGACAGTCGGTTCTCGCGGGGGTGTTGACGATCGCGCTGACCGCGCCGCCGCTCCTCATGGGCGTGGCTGCCTTCGCATACCCCTGGCCGGACGACCTGTCCCGTCGGCTGGCGGCCACGCCCGCTGAAGCCATGCCCCTGCTCCTCGCGCATGCGGTTCCCCCGCTGATCGGGCTGCTCGGCCTCGCGGCGATCGTCGGCGCTGTCACGTCGAGCTTCAGCTCGTCGATTCTCTCCGCCGGTTCGATGCTCAGTTGGAACTGCCTCAAGCGGCTGATGTGGCCGGCGATGACGGTGCGGCATCTCATCGCCGTGATACGCGGGTCCATTCTGTTGTTTGGGGCAGTGGCCGCGGTGCTCGCGCTGAAGGTGCAGAGCGTGCAGGCGCTGTGGTTCTTCACGAGCGACCTGGTGTTCGTCCTGCTGTTTCCGCAGATTCTGTGGGCCCTTTACGATCCGCGCGCGAACCTGGTCGGATCGATCGCGGCGTTCATCGTGTCCCTGGTCGTCCGGGTCGGCGGCGGTGAGCCGCTCCTGGGGATTCCAGCGGTATTCCACTATCCCGCGACGCTGCCGTTCCGCACCGTCGCCGCTGCGGCAGGCCTTCTCCTCCTGCCGGCCGTCAGCCGACTGACGACCGCCCTCCACCCGCCGCGCCTGCTGAGGAACCCGGCAGCTGCAGATGACGAGCGTGGCGCGCGGTCTCACGCGGAGGTGCCCGCATGACCGGGCGCCAGCTACTCGCGTGGATGGTGCACCTCTATACCGCCCTCGGCCTCGTCTGCGCCGCTGGCATCGTCATCTTCATCGTGCGCGGCGACGACGTTGCGTTCCGGCTGGCCTTCGGTCTGATGATCCTGGCGACCGTGATCGATGCGACGGACGGGGCACTCGCACGGGCCGCACACGTGAAGCAGGTGCTGCCGCAGTTCGACGGCAGCGCCCTGGACAACCTGATCGACTTTCACACCTACACGTCGCTGCCGTTGCTGTTGCTCTGGCGTGCCGGTCTCCCAGCAGGGCCGCTCGCCTGGGTGCTGCTCCTGCCGCTCCTCGCGAGCGCGTACGGGTTCTCCCAGGTGAACGCGAAAACCGACGACGGGTTCTTTCTGGGATTCCCTTCGTACTGGAACATCGTCGCGCTCTATGTCTACGTGCTGCGCATGCCGGCCTGGCTTGTTGTCGCCATCGTGGTCGTGCTCTCAGTGCTGACCTTCGTGCCGACGCACTATCTCTATGCCTCGCGCGGCGGGCCATTCGCGCGGGTGATCAACTGGGGGGCGGCCGTGTGGTTCGTGCTGCTCGTCCTGATGCTGACAGGCGCCGCGGGCCATGAGCGCGAGTTCGCGCTGCTGTCCCTCGGGTATCCCGCGCTGTACCTCGTGCTCTCAGCGGTGGTCACCCGTCGCAACCGGCGCACGCGTCCAGCACCTGGCCGGTAAGTCGGAGGCAGGAGGAGGCTCGTGCGGTTCTCGCGTCGGGGCGTGAGACCGGTGTCGCCACTGGGTCGATCACGCGCGCCGCTGAGCGACTATGATCGGACGCACACTCAGCCAAGGAGACGACCGATGTCCAATGCGATCAGCCAGTCACTGCTGCCCGAGTTCGACATGGAGATGATGAACACCCGCAAGGTCCTCGAGCGGGTGCCGGAGATGCAGGGGGCCTTCAAGCCGCACCAGAAATCGATGTCCCTCGCCCGCCTTGCGGGACACGTCGCGGAGATGCCGACCTGGGGCATGGTGACCCTCGCCCAGGACGAACTCGACATGCGCCCGGAAGGCACGTCGCAGTACCAGGCCTACGTCCTCACGCGAACGGCAGACGCGGTGAAGTTCTTCGATGAGAACTACCGCCTCGCCCGAGAGCTGCTGACCGCGGCCACCGACGAGACGATGATGCGGACCTGGACGCTGAAGGACCAGGGCAAGGTCCTGATGGCGCTGCCGAAGGTCGCCGTCCTGCGCGGGTTCGTGATGAACCACATGATTCATCACCGCGCGCAACTGCTCGTCTATCTCCGCATGAACGACGTCCCGCTGCCCGGCCTGTACGGGCCGTCGGCCGACGAGCAGTGATTGACCGATCCCGCACAAGAGGCACCAACGCGCAAGCGTTCTGCATTCTTGCGTGATTGCATTGTTGCGTTGTTGCATTTGTGCGTGACACGGTCGTACTACGCGGCCTGTCCTCTCCGCAGTTTTGCGACCGCCCGCGCTTCGATCTGTCGCACACGTTCGCGTGACAGGCCGAGCTTGCGTCCGACCTCGGCCAGCGTGTACTCCCGGTCGGACGCGAAGCCGAAGCGGAGGCGCACGACCTCCTGTTCGCGTTCCGTGAGCGGCGCGAGCGCATCCTCGATGCGCGATGCGAGCTCGCGCGAGATCGTCTCGTCTTCCGGTGAGGGAACCGTGCGATCGCGGATCATCGAGCCGATGGCCTGCTCCTCGTTCTCGCCGGTCGGCGCGTCGAGCGAGTACGGGTGCCTCGCCGCATCGAGGAGCAGCCGAACCTTGTCGAGCGGCATGCCGAGGCGGGCCGCAAGTTCGGCCTCGCTTGGTTCACGGTCGTGTGCCTCGCGCAGCTCGCGACGGGCACGTTCGAGCTTGCCGATGGCTTCGACGGCGTGCACCGGCAGCCGGATCGTGCGGCCGTAGTCGGCCACGCCCCGCGACACCGCCTGTCGGATCCACCAGGTCGCGTAGGTCGAGAACCGCAGGCCACGTGCGGGTTGGAAGCGGTCCACCGCCTTCATCAGCCCGATGTTGCCTTCCTGGATGAGGTCGAGGAGCGAGAGGCCGCGGTTCGTGTAGCGTTTCGCGATCGACACGACGAGGCGCAGGTTCGCTTCGATCATCTGCTGCTTGGCGTATCGGAGCGCCGCGTCGGCCTCGACCACCCTGCGCAGGCGCTCGGCGAAGAGCGACGGCGGCAGTCCGGTGCGACGCTCGAATGCCATGCGCGTCTTCCTGTCACCACCCTCCGGCACCTCGACGGTGCCGAGCCGGGCGACGATCTCGTCGATCACGGACGGCCGGATCGGCTGCCGGGCGAGCGCCCGTGCGATCAAGCGCTGCGCCTTGGCCGCCCGGGTGACGGCGCGGCTGTGCCCCTCCGCCCTGGGCGACTCCGGCGTCGAGAGGCACGACCAGCCACGCAGGCGGTCGGCGCGGGTGATCGCCCGGAGGACAGGCTCGACACGCGACTGCTCCAGCTCTCCGCCGTCGGGCAGCAGCACGAGTTCGGCCGCAGGCGCTTCACCCGAGCGGATCCGGTTGGCCAGGTCGGTAAGCGTGTGGATGGCGCAGGGCAGGCCCGCAAGCGCACCGATCAGATCGGCACGCGCGGCGTCGATCCGGCGGCCGAGTTCCGATTCCTCAGCAGGCTTCAGCAGCGGACGACGGCCCACTTCACGCAGGTAAGTACGGACGAGGTCCTCTCCGGCGGACGGCAACTCGTCTGCCGTATCGGAATCGGTCGTCTCCTCGTCGTCGAGGCCGATCGCCTGCGGTGCGGCCGACTCCGGCTCCTCGTCTGCCAGCAGTTGCTCCGGCGCGATCTCCGCATCGTCCTCCGCGTCAGCGTCGGAACCCTCTCCTGACGTGTCAGCGGAAAGCCCGTAACGCTTGGCGCGCCGCCTCCAGTCGAGCACGCGCCGCTGCGACGGCTGGTCTTCCCATTCCACGAGCGGTTCGGTGGGCGCTTTCGGTCGATGCATGCAGTAGGGCTGTGCAATCCGCCGACCACCTCCGCGCTGACTGCGCGCCGTGCCGACCTGCATCAGGCGCGAGGCCACACGGCCATCGGCAATCGGCAATCGGCAATCGGCAATCTGCAATCTGTGATGCCGCGGTTCTCCCCCTGTTGATTCCTGCGGCAACCTGCAGGAACATGACGTCCGCGCCCGGCGCCCGGGCAAGGAGCATCCGATGAGCACTGACCGCATGAACCGGCTGAACCGTATGGATACCCGCATGACCCGACGCAGCCTGCTGCTGTCGCTGCCGGCGCTCGCGGCCGCGCGGGGCGTGCTCAGGGCCCAGGGCTCCGGGGGCACGCTGAAGATCCGCGAGTTCAACCACATGACGCTCAGCGTCTCGGACCCGAAGCGCTCGATCGACTTCTACCAGGGGCTGTTCGGGATGCCCGTGCAGGCGCATCAGGGGGCCACCACGCTCCTGCGCGTCGGCAGCGGACCGCAGTTCATCGCCATCAGCGCAGCTGGCGCCGGCCAGGTGGGCATCAACCACTACTGCGTGACGGTCGAGGATTTCAACGTCGACCGTGTGCTCAAGGTCCTGGCCGACCATGGGGTGACGAAGGCCGACGGCGCAGGTGGCGGGCTCAGCGGTGGGCCGATGAAGGTCCGTGTCCGGATGAGGGGTCCGGAGTCAGGCGGTGCGCCCGGCGGCACTCCGGAGATCTATGTCGGCGATCCCGACGGCATCGTCGTCCAGTTGCAGGATCCGAAGTACTGCGGCGGCAGCGGCGTGCTCGGGGATGTCTGCTCGCCAGAGCCGGCGCCCCGGGCCGGGTTGTTGAAGCTGAAGGAATACAACCACTTCACGGTCTTCGCGACCGATGCGAAGCGCTCCAACCAGTTCTACAAGGACGTGTTCGGCACCGGCATCCGCTCATATCAGGGACCGACAGCCCCGACGATGGCGATCGGGTCCACGGTCGCATTCCTGATGTACACGGGGGGCGGCGCGCCGTCGACCCCGCCACGGCCGGCCAGCATCAACCATGTCTGCCTCAACATGGACAACTTCAATCCGGACGCGGTCATCAAGACGCTCGAGAGCTACGGCATCAAGCCGCGCGACAGCCAGACCGGTCCGGTCGGGCCGATGAGGCATTACATCAGCATGCGCATGCCGAACCGGGGCGGTGCGGAGGGCGGCACGCCCGAGCTGTACTTCACGGACCCCGACGGCATCCTCCTGCAGCTGCAGGACTCGAAGTACTGCGGCGGCGGTGGCGTCCTCGGCGACTCGTGCCCGCCGGTCGCCTAGTGCGTGCTGCGGCACCATCCCTCACGCGGAACACGCCCACCGCGCGGCAGGGCAGCCGATGACGGCGCCCCTTGTCGAGTTCGTGAACGCCACGTGCGTGAAGGGGGACACGCGGGCGGTGGACGGCCTGTCGCTGACCATTCGGGAAGGGGAGCACACCGCGATTCTCGGGCCGAACGGGGCGGGAAAGACGACGCTGCTAAACCTGCTGACGTTCGAGGACCGGCCGCTTGCGCCGCTTGGCGTCCCGGCGTCGGTGCGGGTGCTCGGTCGCGACAACTGGCCCGTGTTCGAACTGAGGGCCATGATCGGGATCGTCTCGAACAACCTGCACGGCCGGTTTGTCGCCGGCCATAGTTCGGGCCCGATCAGCGGCGAAGATGCGGTGGTGTCCGGGTTCTTTGCGACGCACGGCATGCTCCTGTACGTCGACGTGACCGATGCGATGCGCGACGCGGCCCGCGAGGCGCTCGCGCGGGTCGACGCGTCGCATCTCGCGACGAAGACGCTCAACGAGATGTCGACCGGTGAGGCCCGACGGGTGCTGATCGCCCGTGCGCTGGTGCGGCGTCCGCGCGCCCTCGTGCTGGACGAGCCGACGACAGGCCTCGACATCGTGGCGCGCCAGCGCTTCCTCGAGACGGTCCGCCGCGTCGCACGCGAGGGGACCACGGTCATCCTCATCACGCATCACGTCGAAGAGATCATTCCCGAGATCGACCGAGTGGTGCTCCTCGACCGCGGGCGCGTGGCCGCAGCGGGGCCGAAGCATGAGATGCTCACGGCGGCGCGACTGACCACCCTGTTCGGTGCGCCCGTGTCTGTGTCCACGAACAACGGCTACTTCGTCGCGCACGCGTGAGACGACCTGCGCGGACGCCTGGCTCACGCCAGCACGACCCTGTTCCGGCCGGTCCGTTTCGCCTCGTATAACGCTGCGTCTGCCATCCGCACAAGGGCCTCGGCGCTGTCGGCGTGCGAACCGTGCACTGCTCCGAAGCTCGCCGTGACATCGAGGCCGAGGTCAGGAACGCGGACAGCCTCGACCGCCGCCCGCAGGCGATTGGCGAGGGCGTGCACATCCGCCTGCCGCGCGCACTGATTGACCACAATCAGGAACTCCTCTCCCCCGTAGCGGCCGAACGCATCCGTGGGGCGGACGATGGACGAGGCGCAGGACGCGACGGCCCGCAGCACGGCGTCGCCAGCTGGATGTCCGTGCGTGTCGTTCACGGCCTTGAAGTGGTCGATGTCGCACATGATGAGGCCGAACGGCGTGCCCGCCTCCTGCCACCCACGCCACGCGCGCGACAAGGCAGCTTCGATCGCCCGACGATTCAGCACGCCTGTCAGCGGGTCCATCGTCGCCACCACGTGGAGGCGCTGTGTCTGCTCGACGAGCCGGTGATTGCTCGCGAGCAGGTCGTCGTAGCTGCGGCTGCGCTGGATGACGAGGGCGACCTGCGTCGCAATCTGCCTGAAGATGGCCTGATGGTCGGGCGTGTAGGCACCGGGCTCCCGACTCGTGAAGAAGAGGACCCCGAGTGGCACGCCGTCGATGATGAGCGGGCAGGTCAGGCTCGAACGGCCACCTTCCGCGACGATCCGCTTCGTGCTCTCGGAGTGTGGCTTGGCCGCCAGATAGGCTTCGAGGTCGTTGATGATGCGCGGCTGGCCGGTGGTGAACACCGATTCGAGGCTGTTCCCGGACACCGGCTGCTCGAACCCGGCCTTGATGCACACGGGCCCGAGTTCGGAGCGTGTCCACGCCGCGGCGAGCACGCGTCCGTTGTCGCGCAGAAGGGCACAGCCGATGCGGTCGTAGGGAATGAGCCCGCGGAAGCCGCTGTAGATGTGGTCGAGAACCTCGTCGAAGCGGATCCCCTTCTCCAGGGAGCCGATGACGTCCAGCAGCCACATGAGCTGCTGCTCGCGCCCCGCGAGCGACTCCACCAGCAGCGTCAGCTCGCGTGCGAGGACGCCGAGCGGATCGCGCGAGTCGGTGGGGAGCGGTGGCGGCGTGTGCGAAGAACGGAGTGCGCGGACCCACGCGGCATACGCGTCGGCGCGCGCGCGAATGGACATGTGCATGGCGAATGCTCTCGATGAAGGAGGACCGCCACCGCCAAACGCAAACCGTGCGCCGCAAGCGCGAGTCCCTTGGAGGACGCCCAATGCACGGGAGGGCAACCGGTCGGCGTGGCTGAGCTGTCGCCCGATCGGCGCTCGTCGATGTCGCGGCGCTCAGCCGCAGGCGGCGGCGTGTTGGGCCCGTCACGCTAAAGCGTGACGGCTACGCATCTGGTGCACGACGGCTACGCGTCTGGTGCACGACGGCTACGCATCTGGTGCACGACGGCTACGCATCTGGTGCACGACGTCTACGCGTCTGGTGCACGACGGCTACGCGTCTGGTGCACGACGGCTACGCATCTGGTGCACGACGGCTACGCATCTGGTGCACAACGGCTACGCATCTGGTGCACAACGGCTACGCGTCTGGTGCACGACGGCTACGCATCTGGTGCGCGACTGCTACGCGTCTGGTGCACGCCGGCTACGCATCTGGTGCGCGACGGCTACGCATCTGCGTTCACGACGTCCACCGAATCTGAGGTTCACGACCACACGAATGTGCCCGGCGGTGACGCGGGGGCTGTCGTAGACGGCAGGCTTCATCCTGGCGCCCTCAACGGTCGTAAACGGCAGGCGTCATCCTGCGGAAATGAACAGTCGTAGACGGCAGGCTTCAGCCTGCCGTCACTGGCCCGTCTGCGGGCCGCTCAGGGCGTCGAGCACGATCGGCACCACGGCGTGCATGTCGCCCAGATGCGGGCGCGTCGGCGTGAGCCCTCGCACGAAGCCGTGCGATGCCAAGGAGTCGAGGATGTCCTGACGATTCGTGATCACGTGCATCGGCACATCCCACGGCGCCCCGGGACCGGTCACAAGCGCCGGCGGCTGATGGTCACCGATGAGGATCATCACGTAATCGCGCTGCGCACGCTGCCGCACGTAGCCAGCGAACGTCCGGTACGCGTAGCCGACCGCATCGGTGTAGTTCGGCCCCAGGTCCGTGTAGTCCGGTTCGCCGGTGTACGCCTGCTCCAGTTCCTGTTCGGTGAACGGCGTGCGCGTCAGCATCTTCGACCAGTCCGGCTGGTATGGTGCGAGGGGACCGAATGGCGTGTGGGTGCTGACCGTCGGGTAGAACACGAACACCGGTTTGCGATCGGGCTTCGCGACCTCCTGCTCGTCCAGCTTCGCCAGCGTGAACTGATCCGGCATGTCCCACCAGCCAAACGGCGGGCCTTGATAGTCCAGCCGTGGGCCGTTGTAGATGTCCTGGAAGCCGTAGAACGCCCCCTCGGGCCACGGATACCAGAGCCCTGGCATCATCGCCAGCGTGCGATACCCGCGATGCGCGAAGTTGGTGACCACCGTCGGCCGCTGCTCGGTCATGAGCAGCGCGTTCGTGTCCGGGTCGCCGACCTTGATGCCGGACAGGAACGAGATGTGGGCGAACCAGGATGAGCCGCCGAACGTAGGCGACTCGACGAACGCCGACACGACACCGCGGCCCGTCTCATGGATGGCCTGATCGAGCACCGCTCTGGGCTGCAACAGTCTCGCGTTGAAGTCAGGCTTCTCGTACGTCACCGCCCCGTACGACTCGATGAAGAACAGGAACACGTCCGCGCCCTGCGCGCGCGCGAGGCTCGCATCGAGGTCCGGGCTCGGCGGCAACTCGGCGCTGCGCGCCAGCGCCTGCGTCGTCAGCCGGATCTGGCGTCCATACACCTGGGTGACCGGCCGGGGGAACAGCCGCCACTCTTCCCCGAGGTAGTCGACGCCGAACAGCCCGGCGGCCTGCATGGCGAAGAGCACCACGCCAAGCGCGCCGAGGCCCGCAGCGACCGCGCGTCCTCTGGCGTCGGCAACCGTGTCGAGAAGCCGCCGCATCGCCCAGCGGATGGTGAGATAGAGAAGGCCGATCACAGCGGCGAGCGCAATCCCGCCGAGCAGCCCGAGCAGCACGGCCCGGCGCATGGCGCCGAGCATCATGGCCGCGACATCCGGCAGGAATCGGAGATCCCAGTAGAAGTTGAGCTCGCGCCCCCACAGCCCCTGTGCCGTGACGTCGATGTAGCGACCGATCGCCAACAGGACCCACCCGACGCTCAGCCAGCGCAGCAGGCGCGCGGAGCGCGGCGCCAGGCGACCGAGCGCCACGCCGCCCGCGAGCAGGAGCATCAGCACGGCGAGCTCCACGGACGGAGCCCCGTACCATGTCACTGCCGGCGTCGGCCACCAGTTGTTGAAGGTGACGACCGCGTCGAGGAACAGGATGGCCGCGACCCGCGGCAGCAGTCGACGCACGTCAGGCGACCTGCCGACGAAGCCAGAGGACATCCACGCCGAAGGACCACGTCAGCGCCGCGAGTGTCACGGCGGCGGCGACAACACTCGCCGGCGCACTCACCAGCGGCGAGACGATGACACCTAATCCGACGACCTGGACCACACACACCGCCTTGCGACGGACGCTCGGGGGCAGGGGCGCGTTCATCCAGCGCCACACGTACCCCGCACCCACGAACAGATACCGCATCGCACCCGCCAGGACGACCCACGCACCAGCCTTCTCGTGCTGCCACGCCAGCACCGACAGCACGAGGATCAGCAGCGCATCGGTTTCCATGTCGAACCGCGCCCCGAATGCGCTGGCGAGCCCGGTGCGCCTCGCGAGCCAGCCATCGACCCCGTCGAGCACGGTGACGCCGAGCGCCAGGCCCGCGGCGATCGCCGCGACCACGTCCGTGTGTGTCGCCCCTATCAAGGCCGTGATGAACGCCACCACCGCGGCCCGAAACGTGGTCACCACGTTTGCCGGCCCGAAGGTCGGAAACGGATGAGCGTTGCCGCAGACGAGCAGCACGAGCACCGCTATCGCGATGAACACCAGCGTTGCCGCCGGAATCACCCGCGCTGACAGACCGCCCCAACGCACGGCGGCCCACCCCAGCACCATCACGGAGCCGAGGCCGATCAGCTGTGCGCCGAGCACGCGAGAGGCGAGCGGTTGTGACGGAAACGACAAGGACATCAGGAGGAAATACCGCGCCCGCGCAGACTCTCGATTGTATCCCGTGCGGGAAACCCGGAGAATAGAAGGGAGTGACAGCTGATCAGGCCCGGGCATTCTGGGTCACCGCACCCGGCCACGGCGCCATCCGCGACGAGATCCTTCCCACCCCCGCGCCATCCGATATCGTCGTTCGCACCCGCTACTCGGCGATCAGTCGAGGCACGGAGTCGCTGGTGTTCACCGGCGGCGTCCCCGAAGCGGAGTGGTCGCGCATGCGCGCACCGTTTCAGGCGGGGGAGTTTCCCGCGCCGGTGAAGTACGGCTACTGCAACGTCGGTGAGGTGGAGCAGGGGCCCGGCGCGCTGGTGGGCAGGACGGTGTTCTCGCTGTTCCCGCACCAGACACGCTTCGTCATCTCCGCGAATGCCGCATACGCACTGCCGGCGGACGTGCCCGCCGCGCGTGCCGTACTCGCCGCAAACATGGAAACAGCGGTTAACGGCGTGTGGGACGCCGCGATTCTGCCTGGAGACCGCGTGGTCGTCGTCGGCGGCGGCACGATCGGCTGCCTCGTCGCGTGGCTCGCCTCACGCATCCAGGGCACCGACGTGTGCCTCGTCGACATCAACCCCGCCCGTGCCGCGGTCGCAGCGGCGCTCGCCGTGCCGTTCGCGCTTCCGGATGACGCCCCTCGTGAGCGGGATGTCGTGATGCACGTAAGCGGGTCACCCGCGGGCCTCGAACTCGCGCTGTCGCTGGCCGCATTCGAGGCCACGGTCGTCGAGATGAGCTGGTTCGGCGCGCAGTCGGTGTCGCTGCCCCTGGGCGAAGGGTTCCACGCGAAGCGGCTGTCGATCCGCTCGTCGCAGGTGGGCCACGTCGCGACGAGCCGGCGTGCACGCTGGGACTACCGCCGGCGGATGGAGTTCGCGATCTCGTTGCTGCGGGAGCCCACGCTCGACGCGTTGATTACTGGCGAAAGTGCGTTCGATGACTTGCCGGCGATCATGCCCGCCCTGGCCAGCGGAGCACGCGACGCGATCTGCCATCGCGTGCGGTACGGATCCGACTGACGCCAAGGCCGCGGCGTTCACCCGCGGCTCTGAGATAATCGGGCCGCGGCATTCGCATAGCCGCGTGTAAGGAGACAGGCCTGCATGTACAGCGTTTCCGTGCGTGACCACTTCATGATCGCGCACAGCTTCACCGGCCCGGTGTTCGGCCCTGCCCAGCGCCTGCACGGCGCCACCTATGTCGTTGACGTGGAGTTCCGGCGTCCAGCCCTCGATGCCGACGGCATCGTGGTCGACATCGGGCGTGCGCTCGAGACCGTGCACGCGATCCTGGGGGCCTTGAACTTCCAGAACCTCGACGAGGTCGAGGAGTTCAAGGGCAGGAACACGACGACGGAGTTCCTCGCGCGGATTGTCTTCGACAGGGTGGTCGCGGCCATTCATCGCGGCGACCTGGGCGAGCAGGCGCGCGGCATCCAGATCGTGAAGGTCACGCTGCACGAGTCGCACGTCGCGTGGGCCGGGTTCGAAGGACCGGTGAACGCCACCGCCTGATGGCGCACGCGCTCTCGTTCGTCGTCCCAGGCGACATCAACACCCGGACAGGCGGATACGGCTACGATCGCCGCATCGTGGCCGGCCTCCGGCAGCGCGGCTGGACGGTCGACCTCGTTTCACTTCCCGGAACATTCCCGACTCCGGGCGACGATGGCCTCGCAGCGGCTCGCCACGCGTTCGACGCCATCCGGCCGCGCACGGTGGTGCTCGTCGATGGCCTTGCGCTGGGGGCGCTTCCCGCGATTGCCGCACGCCAGCGCGATCGACTCAGGCTGATTGGACTCGTCCACCATCCGCTGGGACTCGAAACCGGACTCGACGCCGCCACGTCGGCCCGGCTGCTTGCCAGTGAGCGCGAGGCCCTGCGCCATGTCCGGCACGTCGTCGTCACCTCAACGAGGACTGTGGACGCCGTCGCCGACCTCGGAGTGCCCGCGCACCACATCACCGTCGTCGTGCCCGGGACCGACCCGGCGCCGGCCGCGCATGGGTCGCGCACCGAAGTCCCACACCTGCTGTGTGTGGCCTCCTTGACCCCGCGGAAGGGGCACACGGTGCTGTTCGACGCACTCGAGAAGTTGCTGCATCTTCCCTGGCACCTGACATGTGTCGGGAGCGCGCACGGAGACGGCGACTACGCGGACGCGCTTCGCACCAGGGCCGCCACCGAGCCGCTCGCGAGTCGGATCACGATGGCCGGCGAACTCGCGGGCGACCCGCTCGATCGCGCATACGACAACGCAGATCTGTTCGTGCTGCCTACCTACTACGAAGGCTACGGCATGGTCATCGGTGAGGCGATCGCGCGTGCGCTGCCCGTGGTGAGCACGCCGACCGGTGCGATCGCGGATCTCGTCGGCGACGATGCCGGCGTGCTGGTCCAGGCAGGGGATGCGGCGGCACTTGCGGGCGCGCTCGAACGGCTGCTGACCGATGCGGCGGAACTGGCGAGGCTTCGCGCCGGTGCAGCGCGTCGCCGTCCGACGCTGCCGACGTGGGACGATGCGTGCCGACAGATGGAGGCCGTGCTCGTGCAGGCTGCGGGGCGATGAGCGGGTTCAGCGCAGAGTGGCTCGCACTGCGCGAGCCGGTGGACGTGGCGGCCCGCGCGCTGGACGTGACACGTGCAGCACTCGCGGCCATCGCACGTAAACCATCCGTTTGCATCGTTGATCTCGGCGGCGGCACCGGCTCGAACATCCGCTACCTGCGCGCGCATGTCGCCGTGCCTGCGCGGTGGTCTCTCGCCGATCACGATCCGGCGCTGCTGGCTGTCGCCCGTGCACGCCTCGGGGCGACAGTGGAGACGACCACCACTGACCTGCGCGTGCTCGAGCCGTCCCTGTTCGACGGGGCAGATCTCGTGACCGCCTCGGCGCTCCTGGACCTGGTGTCAGAGAGCTGGATGCTCGAATTCGTGCGGCACTGCAGGCGCGTGGGCGCCGCCGTGCTCGTCGCGTTGAACTACGACGGACGCATGTCCTGCGACCCTGCGGACGGAGACGATGAGTTCGTGCGCGCGCTCGTGAACCGTCACCAGCGCACCGACAAAGGCTTTGGTCCAGCCCTTGGACCTGAGGCGGCGTCCCGGGCGGAAGCGCTCCTGCGACACGCGGGCTACGAGGTCGTGAGCGCGAGCAGTGACTGGCACATCGCGCCCGAGCACGCGGAACTCCAGCGTCAACTCATTCGCGGGTGGGCGGACGCCAGCGCGGAGATCTCCCCGACGGACACCCCTCGCATCCGTGCATGGGAGCAGCGGCGCCTGAGCCTCGTCGACCGCGCACGCTCGCACATCGTCGTCGGTCACCGGGACGTGGCTGGGGGGCTGCCGGAATGAAACGCTAAACGCTAAATGCTAAACGCTAAATGCTAAAGGCTAAATGGTAAGTGCTGACTGACGGACGCGAGGCCCGGTGCATTTCCAATCAGCAGTCAGCGTTCTGCAATCTGCAATCAGATGATTCGCGCGATGAGGGGGACCGCCTCGGTGCCTTCCTCGGGGCCCTGGCGCAGGTCGCGCAGGTCGCAGTCGAAGAAGACATCGCCCCCCATGCGGAAGACGCGGTAGCGCGGGCGACGGCACTCGCTGAGCGCCTCGCGGCCCGGCAGGCGGATGGCCGGTCGGCCGCTGCCGATGATGAGTGGGGCCGTGGCGACCTGCAGGCGATCGAGCAGGTCCGCCTGGAGGAACATCGACACCGTCACGCCGCCGCCTTCGACAAAGATCCGATGGCAACCTCGTGCCCGCAGCAGGGCCAGCACCGCGGCGGCATCCATCCCGTTCGGCGCGTCCCCGACCGTCTCGACGTCGGCCCGCCCGAAGCGGGTTTCTCCTGGAGTGAGGCGGTCTGCGGTCGTGATGTAGAGCGTCGGCGCGGCGTCGTCCGTGAAAATCTTGTAGTGCGGCGCAAGGCGACGGGAGGGGTCCAGGACGACCCGCAGGGGATTCGGGCCTGTCACCTTGCGCGTCGTCAACTGCGGATCATCGGCGGCCACCGTGCCGGCGCCGACCACCACCGCGTCACAGATCGCCCGCATCCGGTGCAGGTGCAGGATGTTCTCTTCGCCGGTCACGAACTGCGAGTCGCCAGAGTGGGTGGCGATGAACCCGTCGAGGCTCTGGCCAAGGTGGCCGATGGTGACCGGTCGGCGGGGCGTGGCGCTGGTGATTGGAAGGTAGAGCTCCACGAGCGGGCGTCGCGGATCGTCTGCCGCGAGGCGCACGTCCCACCGCTGGTCGGCGCCCCACGCCACGACGGCGCGCGCATCATCGTCGGCGACGCCGATGAGGTCGCCGTCTTCACACGCGAACGTCTGCGGCGCGCAGGCAGTGGCCGCTGCATCTGCCGCGCGTGAGGTGGCCAGCACAATCGTCCACGCCGCGTCGATGGCCGCGTCTGTCTCGGTGCGCGTGGCGAAGGGCAGGTCCGGCATCCGGTCGCTCCGATTATAGACTTGAGCTCTCGATGCCCTCGGATGTCGCCACGTATTACGACCGCCTCGGACGGTGGAACCGCCTCGCACGCGCGATCGGGTACGGTGGCGGCAGCCCGACGCTGACGGTGCACCGCGCCCTCGTGGATCCCGCCGCGGCGGGACGCCCGACCTACACACGGCTCCACGACATCCTCGACGCACAGCTGCCGCCCACGCACGAACCGCGCGTGCTCGACGCAGGCTGCGGGCTCGGCGGCACGATGCTCGCGCTGGCGCAGGCGCGGGATGCGCGGTGTGTGGGCATCACGCTCAGCGCGTCGCAGGCTGCGGCGGCGAATGCGGCTGCAGCGCGGATGGGCATCGCTGACCGGGTGCACGCGGAGGTCGGGAGCTACGATGCGCCGCCGGCGGGTCCCTTCGACGTGATCGTGGCAATCGAGTCGCTGGCGCACAGCCACGATCCGTCGCGTAGCGTGGCCGCGCTGATCCCGCGCCTCGCCTCGGGCGGCTACGTCGTGGTGGTGGATGATATGCCGGAGCCGTCGGCCGAGAGTTCCGCCGACCTGCGCCGATTCAAGGCCGGGTGGCAGTGCCCCGTGCTGTGGCCTGCGTCTGCGTACCGCGGGGCCTTTGCACGACATGGCCTCGCGCTCGTGCGGGACCTGGACCTGACCGGGTCCTGCGTGCCGCGGAGTATGCGCAGGATCGCGCAGTTGATGTGGCTCAATCGGCTTGCCCACCTGGCACCGTTCCCGGCACTGCGCCAGGTCATGGACTCTCATGCCGGCGGCCTGGCCCTGGAGCGCCTGATTCGCCGGGGTGACGTGCGGTATCGCCTGCTGATCGCGCAAAAGGCCTGAGCTTCAGGTATCCTGAGATGTTTCGAATGCCTGTAGCGCCCGACCATCTGCTGCCCGTCTACGGCGAGCTGGCCGTGAAGGTCGCCCTGAACCTGCGTCCTGGCCAGCGGCTGTTCATCATTGGTCCCCTGGCGAACGGCGGCTGCTCACTTGAAGCGGCTCCGCTCGTGCGCGCGATCGCGGAGAGCGCCTACAAGGCCGGTGCCTCGTTCGTCGAGGCGCTGTGGGGAGATGAGCCGCTGCAACTGGCGCGCTTTTCGTACGCGCCGCGCGATTCATTCGACCAGACCTCGTCGTGGTTTGCCGACGCGCTGGTGCGCCACGTGCACGAGGGGCACGCGGTCCTCTCCATCTACGCCAACGACCCCGACCTGCTGAAGGACCAGCGCCCCGAACTGGTGGGCGCCGTGCAGAAGGCGGTCTCGCGTGCGGTGCGGCCGTTCCGCGAACACATCTCGAAGAACGGCACGAACTGGTCGGTGATTGCGGCACCCTCGCGCGCGTGGGCGGCGCGTGTGTTCCCGAACCTGCACGCCGACGAGCAGGTGCCTGCACTCTGGCAGGCAATCGCCGCGCTGGTCCGCCTCGATCGGCCGGACCCGATTGCGGCATGGGAGCAGCACCTCGAGGCGCTGGCTGCACGTCGCGATCTCCTGAACGCACGTCGCTACCAGGCCCTGAAGTACCGCGGTCCTGGGACGGACCTCACGATCGGCCTCCCCGACGGGCACATCTGGCGGAGCGGTCGATCGACGAGCCTCAACGGCATCGTGTTCGCACCGAACCTGCCGACCGAGGAGGTCTTCACCATGCCGCACTGCGATCGCGTCGACGGCACGGTGACCGCATCGAAGCCGCTCGCTTACGGAGGCACGCTCATCGACGGATTCTCGATGACCTTCGAGCGTGGTCGCGTGGTGCGAGCATCGGCCGCCAGCGGCGAGGCCGTGCTGCGGGACCTGCTTGCCACCGACCCGGGGGCATCGCGCCTTGGGGAAGTGGCGTTGGTGCCGCACGACTCGCCGGTCGCTCAGTCCGGGCTGCTGTTCTACAACACGTTGTTCGACGAGAACGCCGCCAGCCACGTGGCGCTCGGCGCCGCCTACAAGTTCACGATGGAGGGCGGCGAGGCGATGTCCGACGATCAGTTCGAAGCGGTCGGCGGCAACCGCAGCGTCACGCACGTGGATTTCATGATTGGCTCGCCGCAGCTCGATGTGGACGGCGTGCTCCGCGACGGCAGTGTGGAACCGCTCATGCGCAAGGGCACGTGGACGGCCGATATAGGCGAGAGACGCTAGTCAGAAGTTGGAAGTCTGAAGTCAGAAGTCGGAAGTGAAGCCGCTCGATACGTACTCATAACCCGCAGATCCAAGTACCGACTGCACGTGTGACCAGATCGCAGACCTCGTGCTGACTTCGAGGTCGCCGCGTTCTGAATTCGGAGACGTAATGCATCCCTGGCACGACTGTTATCTCGACGAGCGTTCCGTTGAACGTTCGTTTCCCGTCATCGTAGAAGTTCCGAAGGGCTCGAAGAACAAGTACGAACTCGACAAGGAAACCGGGCTGCTCCGGTTGGACCGCGTGCTCTTCAGCGCGGTGTACTACCCGGCGAACTACGGCTTCATCCCGCGCACGTTCTGTGACGACGGGGATCCGCTCGATGCGCTGGTGCTGGGGCAGGAGCCGATCCAGCCGCTCTCGCTCGTCGAAGCGCGCGCCATTGGCGTGATGCGCATGCGCGATGAGAAGGGGCTCGACGACAAGATCATCGCGGTGAGCACGAAGGACCCCGCCTTCGCCGACTACACCGATCATCGCCAGCTGCCGCAGCATCTGCTCCGTGAAATGACCCGCTTCTTCGAGGACTACAAGGTCCTCGAACACAAGCAGGTCATGGTCGAGGACATCCTCGGCCCCGCGGATGCGCTGAAGTACATCCGCGAGGCGATCGACCTCTACCAGCAGCTTCGCCGCGGCGAACTGAAGACCAAGTAGCGGTTCAGCGCGGTTCCGCCTGCCGACCCTCGGCGGGACCGCGTTCGTTCGTCGGCGCATTCGCCACGTTTCGCGCGGCACACGGGTTCTGCCCGCCGCCCTCCGACGCGTCCTGCATCTGCTTGCCCTGCTGCGGAGACCAGCTCACCTTCCGCACTTCGGTCTTCCCGTTCTCGCCAGCAACCATCGTCAGGTCGATCTGCTCATAGCCCTTGTTGCGGAGTTGCAGCAGGAGACGGTCGCTCACGACGTCAGCGCTGCTCCCCCGGCTCATGCACACGTCAGCCGTCAGCGATGTGCCGTTCGCCTGTGCGTTGGCGACGTCCCAGGCCCCGGTGCCTTCCGTGTTGGCCGCAACGATATCCGTCTCAGGCGGCGAGCACGCGGCGGCGCCCAGCGTGAGCGAGGCGCCGATCGTGATCGCCAGAGTACGAAGGGCTCGCCGCTTGGCACGGGCTTGCTGCTGAGGATTCGACAGGTCTCGGTTACTCATGCCAGGAGCTGAATCAGGATTCGTGCCCGGCGCGCGGCTTGCGAGCCTCCTCGTCAGGAGGACGATGTGGTCAAGAACGCATCAGGTAACGAGGCCTGGCGGCCGGACGAGAACTCACCCGAGAGCGCCTACGAGGGACGACAGATTCAGGAGGACGTGCAGTCGAACGATCCGGTCGGTCGTCGAACACGTCCGACTGGCGGCGTGCCCGGATCGCCCGAAGTGGGTGTGGGCCCGGAGGCCGACCCTGTGGAAAACAAAGACAAGCGTCGCGAGTCCGGTGGCGCGCCTCAGGAGCGCGAGGGGCACTGAGGCCACAGCCAGGAAGTTGGTGAATGGGCGAGTTGGTGAGTTGGTGAGTTCAGGGGGCAGGCAAGGCAGGTCGGGCAGGTCGGGCAGGTCGGGCAGGCAGGGCTGGTAAGGCAGGTCGGGCTGGCAGGGCCAGCCTCGCTTGCTTCTGGGGCGGTTAGCGGATGAGCGTGAACTTGGCCTGGCCGGTGACGGCGCTTGCGAAGCCGAGCAGGGAGCCGCCGCGCGGACGGGCCTGGGCGCTGATCCGCACGTAGTAGTCGCGCGCGGGATCCAGACGCGTGGTCCGCACGATCGGGAGGCGCGTGAGCGTGGTCAGCCACTGCCGCACCACCCCATCGTCTTCGGTAACGACCGTTTCGTCGACGCGTCCGTCGACCACCCGCTGCAGCGTGTGCCGGCGGGTCAGGTTGTCGTACTGATCGCTGAGGCTGACCGTGGAGCTCGTGACGGTCCGATCGACCCAGCCGGGGACGAGCATCCGCAGGTCGATGGTGTAGGTGAAGGTGGTCCGCAGGCCGCTCGCGATGGCCTGCCGCACTTCGTCGGTGTAGCCGTCCGCGAGCTCGACCGTGACGACGAGGCGATCGTCCGCATTGATGGGGACGATGCGCAGCGTTTCGGCCGCGCGGCCGACCGCGCCGCTGGTCAGCAGCACGAGCAGGAGGAGTCCGAGTCGTCGTCGCATGTCGAAAATCGCCCTATCCTAGTGCAAAGCACCCTACAGGCGGAATGTAAATCCCATGGTGGCGCGCCAGAACGAGAGCCGTTCAGGTCCGACGCTCCGTCCCGTCACTTCCTGTTCCGCCCTGAGCGTGCGGAAGAGCCGTACGTCCCAGTTGATTCCGACGAAATCGCCGAGAAACCCCGTTGCGCCTCCACCGATGTCCCAGGCCGCCAGCCAGTTCGAGAAGGGCAGCGCTTCGAGGTTGTCGTCGATGCCGACGTGCATCATCCCGACTCCGGCGACTGCGTAAGGACGCAGGCCGTACTGCGAGATGCGGCGCGGCATCGCAATCACCGCATTTCCGCTGACGGTCGCCACGTGGCTCCGCAGCACCAGGGTCTTCAGCGAGCGTGAATCCCCGCTGAAGTAGCCGGCGGTCGTAGCCACATCCCCTTCGACCCCGAGCACCTCGCCGAGCCAGACGCTGCTGATGCCGAGGTTCAGCTTCGGCTTGCCGGCCTGCTGATCGAAGTCAACGAACGTCGTGCTTCCACCGAACGTGATGCCGCCGAACGGCTTCACCTGCCACTCGGCGTGGGCCATCCGCGGCGCCAGCACCGCGAGCGCTGCGATCAGCAGGACGCGGACGGAGTGCTGCACCGGCTACCGCGTGAACAGCGACAGGAAGATGCGCGCGAACGGCGAGGTCGTCACATCCCCCTTGTCGAGCTGGAACGAGCGCGCGAGCCCATTGCTGTTCGCCACCAGCACCATGCTGATGCCGCGTGCCGGCAGCGTCACCACCATGGATGACGACCCGTTTTCGCCAGCACCGAACTGCCACACGACCGTGTCGCTGTTGTAGCTCTGGACAAACCACCCGAGGCCATACGGCAGCGGGCGACCGGCGGCGTCGGTCCCGCTCGGCCGCCATGCCGCGGCAAGCGTGTCCGGCGACACGACCATCCCGTTGCGCAGTGCCAGATCGAACTGCGCGTAGTCGTGAACGGAAGAAATCAGCCCGGTCGAGGCGGTGAACGTCGACGCGGCGAACGGCGTCTGGTAGACCCGCTTCGCGCTGTCGACCGCGTATGCCGTGGCCATGCGGTCGAGGACGTCCGCATATCGCGGGCGCTCCTCGTCGGTCGGGATCCCTTCGGCCGGAGGCGTGATCGTGAGGATGTCCGGCCCTGGCACCGAGTTGGCCATGGCGAGCTGCTCGAGCAGGTTCGCGATCGTCTCCCGGTGCGAGTCGCCTGCGCACGCCTTGACCGGCGCGGCGAGGACATCGGTACGCTCGGGGCGGTAGGCGAAGGACAGGGCCGGGGCCGATCCGCTCGTGTGTCCGAGCAGTTGCCGCAGCGTTGCGCCGGGCTCTGTCGCATCCTTCCGATAGGCTGCGATCGGCGTATCGAGGTCGAGCCGGTTGTCGTCCGCGCACCGAAGCACGGCAGCGGCGGTCAGCGTCTGCGTGAGGCCGTCGAAGTGGCTGGGCGTGTCCGGCCGCATCGGAAGGGCGCGAGCGACATCCTGGTAGCCGAAGCCCCGTTCCCACAGCACGTCGCTGCGACCAACGATCGCCGCGGCGAGACCGGGGATGCCCGTCTGGGTGCGGAGCGCCTCGAGATAGTCGGCCAGCCGCGCGTAGACGAGGTCCTCTGCCTGCATCGGTGCAGTAGCGAGCAGAAGGACACCGGCGAGGGCAGCGATCAGGACACGGCGCATGGACTGGAAGAAACCAGACACATGATACTCCCAATCTGCTTGTCGGCCGTCGGTGCGGAGGGCAGCAGGGATCAGGCCCGCGCCGGTGCCGCGCCTCCCAGGTCTGCCACGCCCGGGCGCTCCTCCGGGGGAGAGGTCAGGATGGTGCCCCATCCTCCTGCGATCAGCGCGCTCACGTAGGCAATCGCCACCGGCCATTCCCACGCATCCTGGTAGGCCATGTAGCGGGGCGACCACTGCGGGTCGAACTTGTCCTTGTACGCGCGCAGCCCCTGGAAGTTGTACCACTGCTCGCCGCGCTGGAAGAGCAGCCGGGCGAGGCGCTCGCGCGCGTGCGCGCCGCGCTGCTCACCCACGGAGGAGAGGGGCGCCATGCCCAGGTTGAAGGTCGTGAACCCCTGCGCCTTCCCGAGCGCGAAGAGCGACACGAACAGGTAGTCCATCACCCTCGGGCCGTCACTGCGGTGGCGCATCAGATCCACGGACAGTTCCCCGCGCTGCGGCCCCTCGAGGAGGTTGGCGAACGCGAGGATCCTGTGCGGAGGCGCCGTCTCCTCGACGATGGCGCACGGGAAGCGGCAGAGGTAGGCGCGATCGAAGTAGCCCATGGAGAACTGGCGCTCGGACAGCCCCTTCGTGTGAAGCCAGTCGTTGGAGATCGCCTCGAGTTCATCGAGCCGCGCAGGGATCTCCGCTGGGCTGAGGACGCGGAACGACGCGCCATCGCGCTCGCCGCGGCGCAGGATCTGCCGGTACATCTTCCCGGCGTGGCCGTCGAGCGTGACGTTCTCGAGCCGCACCTGCGCCTCTTCGCCGAGCTTGAAGAAGTCGTAGCCCCGGTCGTGCAGGACCGGGATCCAGTCGAGGGAGATCTGGTAAAAGACCGGCCGACGATCGAGCTCGCCCGCAAAGGCGAAGAACGCATCGAGGAAGGGCGTCCGCTCCGCCGGTGTCCGGACGATCGGGTCGGAAAAGACCACGACATAGGGCCCAATCGTGCGGTAAAGACAGAAGCCACGCTCACCGTCCACGAAGGCCGACTTGTCGCCGACGGCATACATCATCGGGTTCGTGCCACCGCCGAGCCGCGCGTGCAGGTCGAGGATGCGGCGGACCTCGGTATCCTCAGGCCGCTGGAACCTGACGGGGGGGCGCAGGAGCAGGTAGATCGCGCCTGCGGACAGGGCCAGCACCAGCGAACTGGCCGTGCGCAGGAAGCGTGGCGCCTGGACGCGATAGCCGATGTGCGAGAGGCGCGTCATCGTGCCGGTGCCAACCCGGTGCGAGACGATGCCGAACAACAGGAACAGCGAGACCGCGGTTGCCGCAATGGCCAGGTCCGGACCCTCGATCCAGTCACCGCGGCTTGGTCGATCGAAGAGCGCCGCCTGCGACCAGGTGCCGAGGAACAGGATCCCGAGGACGAGCGCCTCTTCCCAGTCGAACCCCTTCAGGATGGCGCCGCAGCCGGCGATCGTGAGCAGCACCAGGGTGAGCCGCCACGCCGCGCGATAGCCACGCGCGAGTCCGCGCGCGAGCACGAGCAGCAGCAGGCCGGCCAGCGCCGCGGCAAGGTGTCCGGCTTCGACGAGCGGCAACGGCACGAACCGCTCGAGCATGGGGAGCCGCGCGTACAGCGCGGGTGAGGCGCTGCTCAGCATGATCAACGCACCGCCGGCACCGACGAATCCGGCCACGACGCGCCGCGCGATTTCGATGCGGGCGCGGGCGCGACGCAGCGCCCACGACAGCAGGAGCAGCGAGGCTGCCGCCCACGGCACGACGTAGTAGACGGCACGGTAGGCCATGAGCATGGCCGCCGTGTGGCTCTCCGCCATCGGCACGTGCGCGATCCAGAATGCGTCGCTGCTGCCAAAGCCCCCCGGCACGAGGCTGAGGACACCAATCACCTGCCCGAGGAAGAAGGTCTGGCTGAGAGGCGCCAGCGAAAGGGTCGAGCCCGCGGCCCGGAGACACGCGACAAACACTGCGCACGCCAGCAGCCAGTCGACCCAACCGATCCCGGCGAGGAGGAACGGCTGCCACGCCGGTGTCGTCGAGGGCTCGGCCGACCGGTGCTGAATGATCGCCTGGGCGATCTGGACGACCAGCACGGCAAGCGCCAGCGCGATCGCGGCCGTCGTCCACCAGGTGAGACCGACCCGTTGCGCGATCACCGCCGCTGCTGTCCACCCAACGAGCCCCGAGGAAAACGCGACGGTCACCGACACGACGCCGACGTGCAGGTCCGACCGCTGATCGACGGAGGGGCGGTACAGCCAGAAGCGGATCGCCGGGCCCGCGAGCGGCCCGAGCGTCAGGAAGTTGCTCCATGCGAAGCAGACCGCGCCGTAGCGCCAGCGCTCGGACCAGCTCGAACGCGTGTGACGGAAGGCGACGACGTCGTACGCGCCCATGGCAGCAACGTTGATGACGGTGACGAGACCAGCCCAGACGAGCCACCCGGTGTCCAGCGCATGCAGCGCCGCCGAGAAGTCGCGGGGGTGAATCTGCCGGAGTGCTTGCCACGTCAGCGCGCTCACCAGGGCGAGGACCACGATGGGCCACAGCCTGGACGCGTGTCCCAGCAGCCAGAGGCCGGCGTTCTCCACAGCGGCGAGCGTACGAACGCGGGAGCGCGGGTCAGCAGTCATGGTCGCGTGCGGCGCACTCGTACCAGCATAGTGCGTGCACGCCCTTCGCGGCGTGCGTGTTAAAAGAGTGCAAGCTGCGTCGGGCCCGGTCGCACTCCGGCGTACGATCGCTGCGTGTCTCTGCTCCCTCCGCTCCTGACCACTGCACTCGCCGTGGCGGCCGTCGGGTCCGGCGGCTGTGTGTCTCAGGGAGCGCTGCCCTCGTCGTTGCCGACGCCGCTCGAACGTCATATTCAGCTCGAGCGCGCGAGCCTGACGCTGCATCTCGCGCCTGCGGGCCACGCGCACCGGAAACTGCTGCTGCTCTATGCGACGGGCGACGCCGGGTGGCGCGGCAAGGACCGGCAGGTCTTCGACGAGATGCGAAGCTGGGGCTACACCGTGGCGGGCTTCAGCTCACCCGAGTACCTCAAGCACTTGCCGACTGACGGGGGGACGGCGACACCGGCCCATGTCGGCGCGGACTTCGCGCGCATCATCGACGCGGCAGAGGGCCAGCTGCTCGCGTCACGCCACGTGCCGGTCGTGCTCGTTGGCGTGTCGCGCGGCGCGGACCTCTCGGTGGTGGCGGCCGGCCAGTCGAGCCTGCAGGATACGCTTGCGGGTGTCGTCGTGATGGGGCTGACCCGGGAAGAGGAATACGTACATCGACGGCGATCCCGTGTCGCGCTGGAACTCTATCCGTACCTGCCGCGGCTCGGCCAGCTGCCCTTGAGCGTGATTCAGTCGACGCGCGACAGCTACCTGCCGGCCAGCGACGCTCGAACCCTGTTCGGGCCCGATACCGCGCTCAGGAAGCTGCACGCGATTGGCGCCCGCAACCACAGCTTCGGCGGAGCACGTGACGTGCTCTATGCCACGCTGCGCGACTCGTTGGCCTGGGTCGAGCGGCTCAATCCTGCGGCCTCCTGATCATGCGAGTTGTCCGCGTCATCGGTTTGGTCGCACTGCTCGCCATGGCACGCACGGCGGCAGCCGCCCCGGCGCCACAGCGGGTCGAGCTGACGCTCCGCGGCCGCGCTCTTACCCTGGCGGTGTATCAGCCCCCGGCGGCGCCGAAGGGCACGATCATCATGGGCAGTGGTGACGTGGGCTGGGTCGGCCTTGCGGTGTCACGCGCCCAGGCGCTGTCCGGCGCCGGCTACCTCGTGATCGGCGTCAACATGCGGGAGTACCTGTCCGCGTTCACCACCCGTGCATCGCATCTCGAGCCCGCCGACATCCAGCATGACTTCGGGGCAGTGGCCGAGTTCCTCAGGGCACGACGGCTGCTGCCACCTCCGGTCATCCTTTCGGGCGTGTCAGAGGGCGCGGGCATTGCGGTGGTCGCGGCGGCCTCCGCGACAAACCACGCCTGGGTGAACGGCGTCATCACGATGGGCCTGCCACGCGTATCGGAGATCGCATGGCGGTGGTCCGACTTCACGTCGTGGATTACGAAAAAGGATGCCGACGAACCATCGGTCGACGCGCTGCAGTGGCTTCCGGCTGTCGCGCCCGTACCGCTCGTGATGCTCCAGTCAGCGAAGGATGAATACGTGTCCGAGGCCGACTACCGGGCGATGCTGGAGACGGCGCGAGAGCCGAAGCGGCAAATCCTCATTCCGGCATCGAACCATCGATTCACGGACAGGCTACCTGAGCTGAGCCACGCGTACGACGAGGCGCTCGCGTGGATAGAAACGCAGGGACGGTGACGGGGAGCGTTCGGAAATGCACAAATGCACAAATGCAGGAATGCACAAATGCAGGAATGCAGAAATGCACAATGCACGAACGCCGTACGCGACGAGGCCGGCTGCCGCAACGGTGTGCGACGAGCCGGCCTCTTGAGCCTCAGGTCTTCCGCCGTGAGTTCTGCTTCGAACATTCCAACTGCTAACGTCTAACGTCTAACGTCTAACGTCTAACGGCTGCGTCTCCCGCCAGCAGCTTGCCTGTGGCCGTCGCCCCCTCGCGGCGGCGCCACACAATGCTTCCGGCTGGGACCGGACGCAGGCGAGGGGTCACTGCACGCCAGCGAGGACGCGCGCGTTGTTCGCGGCCACCAAGCCCATCGCCACGTTCGAGGCGACCATGACGCCGATGGCACCGAGACGGTTGCCGCTCTTCCACATCTTCTCGGCGGCCATGATCGAGGTCGCGGCGACGCCGGCCTTCAGCGCGACGAACGCGGCGGGGTTCTTCACGACCGGCTTCATGAGCGGGTTCGCTTCGACGGCGCCACTCTTCAGGCCGGAGAGGGTCGAATACGCGTCGTAGCCCTGGAGTGCGGCAGAGGCCGCATAGAGGGCCGGCAGCACACTCGGCCGACGGAACCGGGCTTCGACGGACGTGGAGAAGTTCGGTGGGAACTGCGCCGGCTCCGCGGCGGCTGCGGCTGCCGTGGCCGCTGCCAGTGTCGCCGCCGAGAGGTCCAGCGCGGGCGTCGTTCCGGGGCCGTCCGCGGCGAACGCGGGTGCTGCGACGAGGAACGATGCGAGGAGCGAAGCCGCGAGGGTGCGACGCATGAGCCTGTTCTCCTGAAAAGCCCGGGCGCCTCATGCACCCGTCGCCGGCCAGAAGAGCGAGGTCGATGCCGTCTTTCTCGTGTCGCGATGGTCCGTTTGTTGCCGGTGTCGTAACGGTTCTGCACGCCGGAGGTGCGCGCACGTGCGCCAGACGCGCACGCTCGGAGTGTGCGCGCGCACACTCCGCACGGTGCCACACACGACGCGCACCGCACACACAGCCGAGGTGGCGAACGGCCTGAAGGAAAGGACGACACGCGCCGCTGTGGGGCGCGCTTCCCGAAAGTGGAAAGCGGACGGGCGCTACCGCACGCGGTAGTTTGCCATCGCCCCGTCGTCCTGCGTGGTGTTGTCGACCTCGAACGCGAAGTCCGGATCGCTCGTAGAGCGGCGGACCGCGATGAGATCGTCCGGGTGCCAGTCGGCGACGGCGAAGTGCTGCCGCGGATCCATGTCCCACCGCGAGCCGTCCTCGAGGGTGACCTGCACACCTCCCGGCGCAACCGAACGGATGTAGTGCCCGGCCCCAATGGCTCCGTAGTTCTGGCTGTACTTCGACTCACTGGAGACGAGCGACAGGCGCAGGTCACCGCTGGTGAGCCGGATGAATACGGCCTTCCCCTCAACGGCGTATTGCACCGCCTTGCCGCTCTCCACCGTGACCACCAGCTGGCTGTCTCCAGGGCCTGTGGCTTCAGCGGTGATCAGGTCGCGGGCCGTCTCGATGACGTAGGTCTGCCCCTCGTGCCGGACCCAGGTCCCGTTCTTCCACGCGTGTTCCGCGGCAGAGCTGACGACGAGCAGCATGGCTGTGAGGAGAGCGGTGGCAGGAGCGGAGCGCATGTCGATCAGTATGCGCCAGCGCTGGTGCTGGCGTTGGCATTGCACTGGGCCCCACGCATGAGAAGCCGCGCGCACGTCAATGGACATCCGATCCATCCGATGCTCATCCCGTTCCCTTTCGCGTACCTGTTCGGGGCGGTGTGCCTGGATGCGGCTGCGACGCTGGCGAACCGTCCACGGTGGTACTCGACGGCGCGCCACATGCGCGCGCTGGGCATTGGCAGCGCGCTCGTGGCGGCGGTGCCCGGCATCATCGACTACTTCCTTGCGGTGCCGCCGAACAGCTCGGCCTCGTCGCGCGCCACGTGGCACGGGGCGGCGAACCTGTCGGCCGTGACGTTGATGTCAGCGGTGGCGGCGTCGCGTCGCGACGACACACCCCCGCGGTCGTGGGAGATGGCCGCGCAGGTTGCGGCCGCCGGGCTGATGTCGATGGCTGGATACCTGGGTGGGACGCTGGTGTACCGCAACCAAATCGGCGTCGATCACCGGCACGCCGATGCGGGCCAGTGGCAGGAGCAGTACCTGCCGCCGGCGAACGATGAGGAGGTCGACGCGGGCACGTCGGCGGATCTCGCGGTGAACCAGATGCGGCTGCTGCACGTCGGCGACCGGCGTGTCGTGGTGGCGCGAACCGAAGACGGCGTGGTCGCATTCGACGATCGCTGCACGCACAGGGGTGGGCCGCTGTCGGATGGCACGCTGGCCTGCGGCGTCGTCCAGTGCCCGTGGCACGGCTCGCAGTTCGACGTGCGCAGCGGACGTGTCGCATCCGGGCCGGCCGAGCAGCCCATCGGGGTGCACCACGTCCGCGAAGAGCACGGCCGCCTGTATCTCCGCCTCGCGAGTTCCTGAGACGTCTCACGTCCACGTCGGACGTCTCAACGTGTCAGCAACGTCTCGAGGCGAGTCCCGAGTCCCCAGCGCGACCCGCGTGATAGGCTGTGCGCTGACATGCGCAACGCCCCAGCCTGGCTGCTCGCCGCGTTCCTCGCCCTGCCCTCGGTTACGTCTGCGCAGGCGGGAGCGCCGACCCGCGAGCCGTCCGCTCCCACCGCCGACCAGGAGTCCGTCCTGCGGGAAGGCATCGAGCTGCATGACAAGGGAGAGTTCGACCAGGCAATCGCGAAGTACAACGAGGTACTGGCGAAGAGCCCGGGCAACGTCACCGCGCTCTTCGAACTCGCCTATTCCTATCTCGCCAAGCGCGACTTCGCCCAGAGCTTCGCGACAGCACAGAAAGGTGCGGAGTACACGTCAGACCTGCTGCCGATGTTCTACGACCTGATGGCCTCGTCGCTCGATGGTGAGGGGAAACCCGAGCAGGCCATCGAGATGTACCGGAAGGGGCTGGCGCTGGCACCGGATGCCGCGCAGTTGTACTTCAACATGGCGGTCACCTACCGCGAGAGCCTCAACAGGCCGGACGAAGCGCGGGCCGCACTCGAACACGCGGCGGCGCTCGACCCGATGCATCCCGGCGCGCACCTGCTTCTCGGACAACTCCTCCAGTCGAGCGGCTACCCCACGCCGGCATTCCTCGCGTTGTCAACGTTCCTGCTGCTGGATCCTGGAGGCGCACAGGGGCTGCAGGGGTACGGGCTCTGGCGGGCCGTGCTCAAGGGACCCGTGGCCGCAGTGCCTGACTACGTCGGGCCGGACGCCGGGATGCGCACCAATCGTCCGACGGCATCGCAGAAGACCGACCAGGGCGACTTCGGGGCCTTCGAGTCGCAGTTGCCGGCGTCGTACACGGCCTTCATGCGGAAGCTCGATGGCGGCACGCCTGAGATTCAGGCGCTCGTCGCGCAGGTCGACCAGTTGCTCGCGACGCTGCCGAAGACGCAGGCCGGCACGACGGCTCCGTCGTTCGTCACTCGTCACTACGTCCCCTTCTTCGTCGCCCTGAAGCAGCAGAACTTCGTCGAACCGTTCGTCTACTGGGCGAGCCAGCGAGCCCCCGTGCCCGGGGTTGTCGACTGGCTCCAGGCGAATGAACCGCGCGTGCGCGCGTTCCTCGGCTGGGCCGCGCAGTACGAATGGCCGAAACCCTAACGCCATGCCTGTCGCGTTGACCCGTTTGCTCGAGATTCGTGACGGCGTGCTCGAGCAGTACGCCGATGTCCTCACGCCGCAGGTTCGTGCCGCGCTGGACGCACTCGTGCCCTTCGACGGACGGCGGCGCGAGCTGATGCGCGCCCGCATCGCACGCCGGCTCGCGCGAGCGCGCGAACACCAGCGCATCACCTTCCTCGCACCCGACGCGGTGATCGGCGGCACGACCATCCGCGTGAGCGACGCGCGTGCCGGGCGCTTCGACGGCGGCGAGGTGCCGCGCGACCTGCAGCGCCAGTGGATTCAGGGCACCGGACCTGGCGCAAAGCCGAACACCCCGCTTGCGCGGAGCATCAGGAATGTCGCGTACGCGCTGCTGTCCGGCGCCGACGGCTGGATGTTCGACGGCGAAGACGCGCTCGGCCAGCTCTCGACCATGGCGCTGGACAACCAGCGGAACCTCGCACTCGCCATCGCCCGCGCACCGATCTTCATGGACGCGGCCCGCGCGGTGGCAGACGAGATGAACGCATGGGCTGAATCATTCCTGGGTCGCCGCATCATTGCCGACTGGCGTGCGCAGCTCGAGACGACCACGGTCATCTTCCGCGCACGCGGTCTTCACCTGGACGACCGCCACATCCGGCACGCGGACCAGCGCGGCTTCTCGGCGTCGATCGTCGATGCCACGCTGTTCATCGTGAACAACCACGAGCCGCTGCGCAGCGCCGGTCGTTCGCTCGTGCTCTATCTCCCGAAGATCCAGACGGCGGACGAAGCGGCCTTGTGGAACGACATGCTCGGCGCGCTCGAGTCGCACCTCGGGCTGCCGGCGGCGTCAATCCGGACGTACGTGCTGGTCGAGCAGCTCGAAGCGTGCTTCCAGCTGATGGAGATCCGGGCCGCCCTGGCGCCGCGCTTCGTCGGCTTCAACACGGGCCGATGGGACTACATCAACAGCGTCGCCGATGCGCTCGCGTGGGATCCGTCCTTCGTGAACCCGAACATCGACGCGATCACGATGACGTACGGCTACATGCGCGCCTACGAGGATCGCGTCCGCCGCGCGGTCAACACGCCCGACCAACTCGGTCGCTGCGCGCTGTGGCAGGGCGGGATGGAGCCGAACATCCCTGTCGGATCACCCGCAGGGGTGCAGAGCGGGATGACGCGCGCCGTGGCCGGCGCCGAACGCGAACAGCGGGAAGGCGCCAGCGGCAAGTGGGTTGCCCACTGGAAAATGGTCCACATCGTTCGGCCCGTCTGGGAACGGTCCGGCGCGGACAACCAGCTCGGGCGATCGTTCCCGCCGCTCGAGTACACGGAGGACGCGGCGCAGGCGCTGACGCAGCTCGAGCCGGCCGCGCGAACCGTTCGTGGCGCGCGCGACCTCATCAGCGTGGCGCTGCAATACGGCAACGCCTTCGGTCAGGGCATGCAGGCCGCTGCCCTCAAGCCGGCCGATTTCTTCGGCAATGACGACGTGCTCTACCTGATGGAGGACATGGCAACTGGCGAAATCCGCCTAAGCATCCTCTGGGAGTGGCTGCACAAGGGCGCTGCGCTGACGCAGCACGATGAGCCGGCCGGCGTGCAGGCGGGCGACCTCTTCACCGCCGCGCTGTTTCGCCGCCTGCTCGATGAGGAATACGAGAAGCTGCAGCGCGCATCCAACCGCGACGTGCACGACGATTCGAAACGGACGACGCTGCCGATTGCGCGCACGATCGTCGAGACGTACGTGCTCGAGCCGACGAAGCTGCCCTGGTACATCGACCTGCTGAACGTCACGCTTGGCGTCCAGGACCTGCACGAGGCAGAGCGGCGGATCGACATGCTGCGTCGGGCCTTCGCCGACCATGGGGAACGGCTCACCGAGAACCTCGACTTCGACGTGGCGGAGGTCTCGTAGGAGCTGCCCCCGCATGCCGCGCTAGAATCGGGAGGTGACCTCCCGGGCGCGCCAGTTCCTGATCTCGTTGTTGCTCACCGCAGGCGGCATTGCGCTGTCGGCATTCGGCGGCGTGCGCGCCATCAGTGGCATGCACGGCCTCGCGGAGCAGACCAAGTTCGATCAGACCGGCATACTGCTCTTCTCCGCAGGCGCCGCGTGCTTTTCTGTGGGCTTCATGTGGCTGATCGTCGCGCTGGTCAGGCCCTTTTTCGAAAAGCGCGAAGTCGACCACATCGTCGACGAGATGGTCAGACGGAAGAAGTAGCGCGTGTTCTCCAGTCCAACTCACACGTCTCACGTCGTAAGTCCTACGTCTCGCGTTCCTCGTCTCCCTTCCTCCGTATCGTTCCGCTGAGCACCTGATCGATCAGTTCCGCGACACCGTCGCCGCGCGCGCCGACGGTGACGACGTCGGCGATCTCCTTGAGCGAGGGCAGCGCGTTGCTGACGGCGACCTTCAGGCCGCACATCGCGAGGAACGCGTGATCGTTCTCCGCGTCGCCGACGGCAATCGTCTGCTCCGGGGCGATACCGATGTCCTCGAGCGCAGGGACGAGGCCGGTCGCCTTGGTGACGTTCGCCGGGAGCGCCATCACCGATCCCTTGTTGAAGATGACGTGCCACTCGAGGCCGAAGTCCCGGATCGCGGCGAGCACCGCGTGCTCGTGCGGTTCGACGGTGGCGATGATGGTCGAGCCGACCGACATCGGAATCCCTTCCCTGGTCAGGCGTGTGACCAGTGCGTCCGGCGGGGAGGGGGCGAGCTGCTGCACGCGCCCTGACGCCGTGCAGTAGAGCAGCGCGCCGTTCTCGGCGACGATGCGGTCGAAGAGCGCGGCATCAGCGAACGTGTTGAAGAGATCGGGGAGTTCGCGACCGGTGACGAGCAGCAGGCAGAGCCCGGCGTCCCTTGCCCGGCGCAAGGCGTTCAGCGTCCCGGTCGTCACCTGTCCATCGTGCGCGAGCGTGCCGTCGAAATCGGTCGCGAGTGCGCGGTACGGAAGCGCCATCACCACACCACCCGCCAGATGTCCGAAGGAGGCGTATCGTGGTGTTCCATCCACTCCTGCCACAGTCGCACGCCGCCGGTGAACGCATCTTCGTTGCCGCCGCGCCGCGTGTCCGGCGGAAGCGGATCGACCAATGCGGCGTTGCCGCCGCCCAGCACGATGTAGTCGGCGCCACACGCGAGACGCAGTTGCGCGCAGGTCTCGTGGACGGCGTGTCTCCACGCGTCCTCACCAAGGCGGGCGAGCCCCTCCTTACCCAGGAGCACTCCCAACGTGTCGCCCGACGAATGCCGCAGGCATCCAAGCTCGAGGGGGATGAGGACGCGCTCGCCGACGATCGTCGACCCGAGCCCGGTGCCGAGGCCAAGGAACAGCATCCGCCCGCCCTCGTACGCGCCGAGCGCCTGCATGGCCGCATCGTTGACGACCCGCACCGGACGGCCGAATGCCGCAGCAAAGTCGAACCCGACCCACCCGGCGCCGAGGTTGCCCGGGTCGGCGACCACGCCGCCGGGACCGGTTGCGCCCGGATACCCCAACGACACGACGTCGTACTCCCACGTGTCCGACAGCCGCTTGACCGACCTCATCAGCGCATCGGGTCCGAGTTCGTTACCAGACTTGAAGGATGCGGTGTTGCGGGAGCGCGAAGCGAAGAGCTTCACGCGGGATCCACCGATGTCGACCACCAGCACGGCAGGGGAATGCGCCACCACGCTTGCGAACGCGAAGTCCATGCCGCTCGGGCCGGGAACTGGGGACTCGCGGCTGGGGGACTCGGGACTGGGGGACTCCGGACTGGGGACTCGGGATTACGGAGGTGGGATTGACGACGGCGGATTGCTGATGCCGACCGGCGAATCGCATCAGACGCGCAGGCGGATGCCGCGCCACTTCATGGTGCCGGCGACGGCGATCCACACGCTGGTGTAGAGCAGGGCAAACGCGAGGGAAGAGAACGGTCCTCCGTTGTCCCCCAGCGCCGGTACGAGTGCGTCCCAGAACACGACGTCCTTGACCGACCGACCGCTCACCAGCGGCCACTGCATGGCCGTGGTCGTGAGTTCGGACAGGAAGTAGATGGCGAGCGGGTTCGTGCCGAGCCAGAACAGCGGCGCGGCGATGCGGGTTGCGCGTTCACCCGCGAGCGCCACGCATGCGGCCAGCCCGAGTGCCGCGACCCCGCTGGCGACCAGGACGAAGCTTGCCGTCCACAGCGCCTTGTTGATCGGCAGCCACGCTGAGAGCACCAGTCCAGCGACGACCATGCCGCCGCCCATGGCCAGCAGGGCGGCGGTGCCGGACCGCGAGGGGGCATTGGTGCTTCGGCGAAGGAGGGCGCGGCCGGCGACGGCGCCGAGGAGCGCCGTTGCCACGCTGGTCAGGAGGCCGAGCGCACCTTCCGGGTCGCCGTCCGCCGACAGGAGATGCGCGCCGAACAGCGCCTCGTCGACGCGCGCCGAGAGGTTCACGGCTGGTTCGAGCGGGCCACCAGCCCTCAGTACGACGGTGTGCAGCACGAGCAGCGACACGATCCACGCCCAGAGCGACCGCCGCGTGGAGCTGAGCAGCACGTACGCAGCAACGACGTAGGTGAGGCCGATCCGTTGCAGCACTCCGGGGATCCGCACGGAGCCGAGGTGCGGCCATGCCGCCACCACGTTGAGCGTGAGACCCATCAGCACGAGCCACACGCCCCGGGTCAGGATCGCCCGATGCGGGAGGCCTGCGTCGTGCGATCGTCCGGGGAGCGCCAGCGACATGGCGACGCCCATGATGAAGACGAATGCGGGGAAGATCAGGTCGGCCGCCGTGAGTCCGTGCCACGGCGCGTGGACCAGCGGGCGGTAGACGGCGTTCCAGTTGCCCGGATTGTTGACGAGGATCATCGCGGCAACCGTGGCGCCGCGCAGCAGGTCGAGTGCGCCGATGCGGGGACGGGCCGTGGCCATCAGCGCCTGTCCGGCGGTCGCCGGCGATACGCCGATGGCGCCGCTTCGGTCGCGACGTTCTGGCCGTCACACCAGCACTCCGGCAGGGACGCCGGCTCTCCGTCGAGGAACAGCTCGTTGCTTCGGCCGAAGGCGAGCATGAAACGCCCGATGACCTGCATCTGCGTCTGGTAGGCGAGCAACGCGCGTTTCTTGGCGTCCGCCTCTTCGCGCGTGAGGACGAGCGAGATCCATCGTCCCTCGGCGCGGGGAAATCCATCCGGTGGGTTCAGCGTCGTGCCGATGCCTCCATCGATGGTCAGCGGCCACTGGCCGAAGTGCACGAGGTAGTGCACCACGTGAATCGGCCGGACCACCGCGGGGGGCGACGCGGAGAGCGCTTCGCGCATGAAGATGTGCGTCGAGCAGTGATCGGGATGCTCGTCCTCGGGGTGCGGGATGGCGAGCAGCGTCGGCGCGAACTGCTCGACGATCCGCTCGAGCTCCCGGCGAACGTCCACGCCGCGGTACTTCACCCCGCGAATGACCTGCTCGGTGGGCGGAGGGCTCTCGCGGTTGGTATAGGGCGACGCGAATGCCCGTTTCTTGTCGAACAGGTAGGTGGACGCGATCCGGCAGAGCCCCTCATCCGGGAACCCGAGGAACGTCACATCGGCCGGACCGAGCCCGAGAATCTGCAGGGCGTCTCTGGTCTCCTGCTCGCGCCTGACGCCATAGCCCCTGAAATCGCCGGCGGTCGGATGCGCGACGCCTTCGGCCACCTCGACCCCCTCCGGGTAGCCGTCGCCACTTGTGAGGAGCACCACGTGCACCTGGCCACCGCGCGCGCGCACGCGCTGGATGAGCCCCGCCGCCCCGAGCGCCTCGTCATCAGGATGTGGCGCGACGACCAGGAGCCGTGTTGAGCGAACAAGGGAGGGCGGGAACTCCGCGGGCTCGACCAGCGGCGAGGAGCGCTGCGCTCCGAGCGACACCGCACCCGCGATGGCCACCACGAGCGCCACAAGGAAGCGCATGACCTCTGGATGGTAGCGCACGACACACTGCGAGTCAGAACGACAGTGCGGGTCGGGAAGAAGCGCCGGGACCCCGTGACTGGACGATCTGGCAATGCAGAAATGCTGCAATGCAGGAATGCCGAAGGGCGTGACGCGGGGGAAGCGTGCATTGTGGCATTTGGCACTGCTGCATTGGCTCATTCGCAGCGTACAGACGTGTCGGGAGGCAACGTCGGCCTCCCGTCGTGGTGGCGGGGTTGGTTCGGGGTTCTTGTCGGTCTGCCAGAGCGGCGACCGAGCGCAGTTGTCTTCCTTAAGAGCAAGCGAGGTGCCAGTCTTGCAGCGGCCTCGGCGACATGGAGACGACCACGCCAGAGCTGCTGACGCTGTCGAACGGCGTCGTGGAGATAGGAGTTCCAACAGACCGCGGGCCGCGCGTGCTGCACTACGCGATGGCCGGCGGCAGCAACGTGCTCGCGCATACGCCGGCGCTCTTCACCGACACGCGTCTCGGACGCTGGCAGCCGACGGGGGGCCACAGGCTGTGGGTCGCCCCAGAGCGGATGCCGGGCAGCTACGCCCCAGACGATCGTCCGGTGCGCGTGTCTTCGAGAAGCGACCGCGACGTGCTGCTCGAAGCGGACGTGGATGCATCAGGGATCGAGAAGTCCCTCGGCATCGCACTCGCGCCCTCCGGGTCGGGGGTGACGTTGACGCATCGGATCACCAACCGCACGTGCTGGCCCGTGCGCGTCGCCCCCTGGGCCATCACGATCGTCGATCCCGCCGCGACCGCCGTCCTTCCGCAGCCAACCTGGCGCTCGCACGCCGAACAGCTGGTGCCGGAGCGGCGGCTGGTGCAGTGGGCCTACACGGACTTCACCGACCCGCGGTGGCGATTCGGGCCCTCACTCATCACGCTGACGCCGGACGCGGCGCGTCCGGGCGCGCAGAAGATTGGGGCTGCCGACGCACATGGCTGGGCCGCTGCGCTGGGCCCTGGCTGGGTGTTCATCAAGCTGTTCGGATGGGAGCCGACCGCCGAGTACCCCGACCTCGGGTGCAACGCCGAGGTGTTCACGGCAGCCGATTACCTCGAAGTGGAAAGCCTCGCACCCCTCACCATCGTCGAACCAGACGCGTCGCTCAGCCATATCGAGCGCTGGCTGCTCCTGCCAGCACCAGAAGGAGATCTGAGCGAGCCTGCCCTCGCCACATGGTTGAACGGCGCTGCACGGCAGCAGCCCTCATGAACGCGCCGGCTGCGGCTGTCGCGGACGCACAAATGTCGAATCCCGAGTTCCAAGTCCCCAGTCCACAGTCCCCAGTCCCCAATTCCCAGCGAGTCCCCAGTCCCCAGTCCCGAGTCCCGACGCCGAGTCCCGGGCGTGCTGCTTGCACAGGCTCGTGCCGTGGACAGCCCACTGTGTCATCAGCACATAGACGTGGTGCACAGGGCCGATCCGGACGAGTGGTGCGTGATTGTGAACGGCCTGCAGGTCCTGGCGTTCAGTGGACCGTCAGCCTGGGCCAAGGCGCTCAGTCACAAAGCTGAACTGCTGGAACTGCTGACCAGCCCCGACGCACCGCCTGCGGCGCCTCGACCGCCGGCGCGATAGCTGCACCGCGCGGTCCCTCTCGTCCAGCGGAATCGGCCGACTCCACATCGATTCCACGTCCCACGGAAAGGGAGGCCCATGGCCGAACGGTACGCACACGATTCCTCTGCTTCTGCTTCGATCGAACCGCTCTCGATCGCGCTCGGCTGGTTCAGCCTCGCGCTCGGGGCGGCGGAACTCATCGCTCCGTCGCGCATGGCGCGGCTGATCGGTGCTCCAGATGACGAATCGACCCGGAACACGCTTCGAGCCTTCGGCGCCCGCGAAATCGGGGCCGGCATCGCGATCCTCGCGCAGCCGGACCGGGCCCGTTGGCTGTGGTCGCGTGTCGGGGGAGATGCCCTCGATCTCGCGTGGCTTGGCAGGCGGATGGCCGACGCGAACAGTGAGAACGACAGGCTCGGCATGGCCGCGGCCGCGGTGGCTGGCGTCACGGCACTGGATGTCTACGCCGCCCAGCGCCTGAACCGTGCAGGCGCGCAGCCCGCCGCGAAGCGGCGAGGCGTCAAGGTCGAGCAGGTCGTCACGATCAACCGGTCGGCTGACGACCTCTATCAGTACTGGCGCGACTTCAAGAACCTCCCGCGATTCATGCGGCACCTGAACGCTGTCGAGGTCATCGATCAGCGCAGGTCGCGCTGGACCGCAGCGGCGCCAGCAGGCATGTCCGTCCGCTGGGACGCGGAGATCCTCCAGGACCGCGAAGGCGAGTGGATCGCGTGGCGATCGCTGCCGGGCAGCCAGGTCGAGAACAGCGGATCGGTGCGATTCACTCCGGCGCCGGGAGCGCGTGGGACCGAGGTTCGCGTGCAGATGGAGTACCTCCCGCCGGCCGGGCAGATGGGGCGCGTGCTCGCGATGCTGTTCGGTGAGGAACCCGAGCAGCAGATCCGCGAGGACCTGCGGCGGTTCAAGCAGTTGATGGAGACGGGGGAGATTCCGCTCTCCGACGGGCCGAGCATGTGGCGGGCGGCGCAGCCCGCGAAACGCGCGGGGCAGATCCGCGAAATGGCGGGGGTGAGCGAATGAGAGCGACGTGCTGGAACGGAACCCGGAACATCCAGGTGGAGCGGGTGCCCGACCCGCAGATTGTCAACGCCAGCGACGCGATCGTGAAGATCACCAGCACGGCGATCTGCGGTTCTGACCTGCACTTGTACAACGGCTTCATCCCGACGATGAAGCGCGGCGACATCATGGGCCACGAGTTCATGGGCGAAGTGGTCGAGACCGGAAAGGGCGTGAAGAACCTGAAGGTCGGCGACCGCGTGGTGGTGCCGTTCCCGATCGCGTGCGGGCACTGCGCGCAGTGCGAGCGTGAGATGTACTCCCTCTGCGAGAACTCGAACCCGAACGCGTGGATGGCGGAGAAGATGTGGGGCTACTCCCCCTGCGGCATCTTCGGCTACTCGCACATGCTCGGCGGGTACGCAGGCGGCCAGGCGGAATACGCCCGGGTACCATTCGCGGACGTGAACCCGCTGAAGGTGCCCGAGGAACTCGACGACGAGCAGGTGCTGTTCCTGTCCGACATCTTCCCGACCGGCTACATGGCTGCGGAGGCGTGCGGCATCCAGCCGGGCGACACGGTGGCGGTGTGGGGCTGCGGGCCGGTCGGGCAGTTCGCCATCAAGAGCGCCTACATGCTCGGGGCTGAGCGTGTGATTGCGATCGATCGCTTTCCCTACCGGCTGCGGATGGCGCACGACAAGGCGGGCGCCGACACGATCAACTACGAGGAGTGCGACATCTTCGAGGCGCTCGAGGAGATGACCGGCGGTCGCGGCCCCGACCACTGCATCGACGCGGTCGGCCTCGAAGGGCATGCGCCCGGTATACACGGCGCCTACGACAAGATGAAGACGGTGATGATGATGGAAACCGATCGCCCGGTGGCGCTCCGGCAGGCCATCCTCGCCTGCCGCAGCGGCGGTACCGTTTCGGTCGCCGGCGTCTACGGTGGTTTCATCGACAAGTTCCCGATGGGCGCCATCGTCAACCGGTCGCTGACGATCAAGTCGGGCCAGACGCACGTCCAGCGCTACATGCGCCCGCTGCTCAAGCGGATTCAGGACGGCGAGATCGACCCGAGCTTCGTGATCACGCACCGGATCAACCTGTCCGACGCCGCGAACGGCTACGAGATCTTCGCGAAGAAGCAGGAGGAGTGCATGAAGGTGGTCATGAAGCCGTAGCGACCATCCCGAATTCCCGGTCCCCAGTCCCCAGTCCCGAGCCCTGCGCTATCCTGTCGCATGCGCTGGAGACTGGGGGCAGGAGCGGTGATCTCCGCGGCCTGCGCGGTTGGGTGCTCGACGCCGGAGGCGACCGCCGTGCGGACGCCAATCGTGCTGTCGATCCCCTTCACGGGGAACGCATGGGAAACCATCGGCCGCGCGCTGGGAGACGAATACAACCGGCGCTTCCCGCACCTCGCCGTTAACGTGGTGACCGCCGAGAGCCTCGAGTCGCAGGTCGATGCGATGGAGGGCGGCAAGGTCGACCTCGCGCTCGAGGATGCGGAGACGGCGTATCTCGCCTTCACCCGCGGCACGGCAGCGAATGCCAGTGCGCATGAACGGCTCCGCGCGGTGGGCGTCACCTTCTCCATTGCCGTGCAGGTGGCGGTGCCCGATGCCTCTGGCATCACGAGCATCGAGCAGTTGAAGGGGAGGCGGGTCGACGTCGGCGCGCGTGGGGGCTCGGTTGAACGAGCGGCCCACATCATCCTGGAGAGCTACGGCCTCACCTACAGGAACATCGAGCCGACCTTCGGGACGAGCGATACGCTCGCGCGCTTCAAGGACCGGACGCTCGACGCCCGCTTCTTCTACTCGGCGTTCAAGCACCCCACCATCGACGGGATCTCTCGCGAGGTGGACGTGCGGGTGCTGCCGATCGATCGCCGCGTGCTCGGCGCGATCCAGGAGCAGCACCACTTCCTGAAATCCACCCTCATCCCTGCAGGCACCTATCCCAAGCAGCCGTCGGCCGTGCAGACGGTGGGCATGGATGTCCTGCTCCTGTGCCGCAAGGACCTGCCCGACGCTGTCGTCTACGACCTCACACGCGGCCTGTTCGACGCCGTGCCCGCGCTCGAACGGGCACACGAAGCGGCGCGCGCCATCGATGTCGAACGCGGCCCGACCGCATCAATCCCGCTCCATCCCGGCGCCGCACGCTACTACCGCGAACGGGAGATCCTGCAGTGACGCATGTCACAGGCTCCGGGCTTCAGGCTCCTGGCTCCCGGCCGCGTCGGCTCTGGGCTGGAGCCTACCCGCCCCGAAGTCCGGAGCCCGGAGCCTAGCGCCCAGCGCCCAGTATGTGGTTCGACACCTCCAAGCCAGCCGTCCGCACCGTCCTGCTCTTCGCGATCGGGTTGGCCCTGGCGACCGGCCTGACCTTCTGGCTCGGCCTCCGCGCCACGCGTGAGTGGCAGCGCAGCACACGCGTCGCGGCGGAGACGCGCGCCAACGAAGTGGCGGCGCTGCTGACCGTCGCCCTCGAGCGGGACATGAAGGGTGGACAGGTGTCAGTGCTCGTGCCGTTCAACGAGGCACTCGTGAACAGCCCTCCGTACGAGCTGGCCGACCGTTTCGCGAGAGGGTTCGCCCGCTTCCCGTATCTCGATTCCTTCTATGTCTGGAGCGAGAAAGGCGGACCTGATGGGTCCACGTATGTCTTCAATCGCGCGGATCGTCGGCCGCGCTGGGACAGCGAAGGTCCGCCTGAGGACCCGTTCCCGGTGGTCTTCCGCCGCGACCCGGCCGCGCTGCGGCCGCTGGTGGTGCGTGCACGGGATGAAGCCGAGCAGGGTTTGCGTTTCGGCCTGACCGACATCGAACTGGCGGGGCGCCGATATCAGACCGTGTCGCAGCTGCTCTACGAAGGCGAGGGCACCCGCACCCGCCTCGCCGCCGTCGTCGGATTCCTCGTCGATCTGGAGTGGGTGGAGCAGCACTACTTCGGCGACTTCATCAGGCAGATTCAGGGAGTCATCGGCGATCCGACCCTCAGCATCGAGATCCACAACGCCGACGGTCGGATCGTCGCAGCTGTCGGCCCGACGACCTCAGGCGCATTGCCGCACGCGCGCACGTTCGGCTTCGCGTTCGCCGATCAGGCGCTCCTCGCGGACCTCCCGCGTGACCAGCGCCCGCGCCCGTGGACCGCCAGGGTCGGCATCGGGAACGAGGCCAGCCTGGCCGCCGCGAGCCAGGGCGCAACACGAACAGTGGTCCTGCTCGGCCTCGGCGCCCTCGCCACCATCGTCGGGCTCGTGTTTACGCTGCGCGCCGCGCGTGCGGCTGCGGACCTGGCTGCGGTGCAGGCCGAGTTCGTCTCGGCGGTGAGCCATGAGATGAAGACGCCACTGTCGCTCGTGAAGCTCGCGAGCGACACCCTCGCCAACGGTCGCTTCTCGTCGCCGGAGCAGGTGGGCGAGTACGGCCGGCTGATCAACATCGAGGCACAGCACCTGACGCGGCTGATCGACAACGTGCTCTGCTACGCACGCATCACCGACGGTACCTCCCCCTACGACTTCGAGCCGGTGGACCTCGTGGATGTCGTGCAGGAGTCGGTGGACCGGTTCCAGCAGCGCCTCAGTGACGCCGGCATCGACCTCGACCTGCACCTGCCTGCCGACCCGACGGTCGTCCGCGGCGATCACCTGATGCTGCTGCACGCGGTCGACAATCTGATCGAGAACGCGCTCGTTCATGCGGGAGAGGGGCGCTGGATGGGCATCACCATCAACCCCGGCCCATCCGTGGTCGACATCGTTGTCAGCGATCGCGGGGCAGGCATTCCCGCCGACGACTTGCCGCGCGTGTTCGAGAAGTTCTATCGTCGGAAGGGCACGCGGCAGCGCGGGACGGGGCTCGGGCTCGCCATCGTGCGCCGGATCGTGGAGGACCACCGCGGCCGGGTGAGTATGTCGAGCACCGTCGGCCAGGGGACCACCGTCCTGGTCTCGCTCCCGGTCACGCAATCGCAGGTATGAACAGGCAGCGGATTCTCATTGTCGAGGACGATCGGGCGCTCGCGCGGGTCCTGTCCGACAACCTCTCGTTCTCCGGGTTCGACGTCGATTGGGTCGACGATGGGGCGGAGGTCCTGAACCGGGTGCGGGCAACCAGCCCGGACCTCGTGCTGCTCGACGTCATGCTGCCGGGGCGGGACGGCTTCAATCTCTGCGGGCTCATCAGGCAGGGCGGCCGGACGCCCGTGATCATGCTGACGGCGCGGGATCAGAAGTCCGACAAGCTGAAGGGGCTGGAACTCGGGGCTGACGACTACATCACGAAGCCGTTCGACTTCGAGGAACTGCAGGCCCGGATCCGGGCCGTGCTCCGGCGGGCCCGCCGGAACGCGACGCGTATCACCATCGGCGACGCCGTGATCGACTTCGTGGCGTTCACCGCCACGCGGGCTGGCACGGACCTCCGGCTGTCACGCCGTGAGTTCGACCTGCTCGGGTATCTGGCCGAGCGCGAGGGCCGGATCGTCCAACGTGACGAATTGCTGCGGGAAATCTGGGGCTACCCGGATGAGCCCGCCACCCGCGCGGTGGACTATGCGATCCGGCGGCTTCGCCGAAAGCTCGAGGCCGACCCGCACAACCCCCGACACATCCATACGGTCCACGGGAATGGCTACTCGTTGACCCTGACCCAGGGCCGCTGAGCGGCTCGCGGACCAAAACCAACAAATTGGTTTAGACCGTCACTTCGTCCGGAAGGCCGCAGTCGCGCCACAATTTGCCACTTCCGGCTTCCCGAGCGTCAGCTATTCTTCCTGCACTTCACCCGATTTTCGCGGTTCAGGCCTGCTCTTCCCTGACGTTTCCGGTCCACGATTCCACCATGTCGTCTCGTGACCGGGGCGTTCCGAAGGCGACCCGAGGCGGGTGAGGCAGAAGCCGGCGGCCCAGGCGCAGTGCGTTGTGGGACAGGCGGTTTCGCCACGTCGGCGGTGACACATCAGCGTGGTGACAGGGGTGTTCGGCTCATGGCCCCGGCCGGATGAGGCCTGGCGGGGCATTCGGACCTGTGTAACAGGAGGATCCAAGATGCGGAGTTTCCTCACCTCGATGACGTCCATGGCGCTTGCCGCCGTGCTCGTCATCCTCTCGGCCGCGGGGTTGGCGGCTCAATCCTCGACCGGCAGCATGCGCGGCACGGTGAAGGACGCCCAGGGCGTCATTCCGGGTGCCACCGTGGCGCTGACGAACGAGGCGAACGGCACGTCGCGCGAGACGGTGACCAACGAGTCGGGCGAGTACTCATTCCCGGCCCTCGATCCGGCGCCGTACACGGTGCGTGTGGCGGTTCCCGGCTTCCGCACCTATGAGCGGAAGGGCGTCCGCATCAACACGCAGGCGGCGATTGCGCTCGACATCCAGCTCGAAGTCGGCTCCCTCGAGGAGACGATCACGGTCACCGCTGACGCGCCGCTCATCGAGACGGCGAATGCGTCGACCGGCGGCGTCATCGACACCAAGACCCTCGAGTCGATCCCGACTCCGGGCCGCAGCGTGTTCCTGATGGCGAACCTCGAGCCGACGGTCCAGGCCAGCGGCAACGCGCACTGGAACCGCATGCAGGACCAGGTTGGCAACTCCGCCGTGTCCATGGGCGGCGGCGCGGTCCGTGCGAACAACTTCCTCATCGACGGCTTCCCGGTCACCGACCTCCAGAACCGCGCCTCCACGAACCCGAGCATGGAAGCGATTCAGGAAATGAAGGTGCAGGTGCACACCTATGACGCAGAAATGGGCCGCACGGGCGGCGGCGTCATGAACATGTCGGCGCGCTCCGGTGCGAACCAGTGGCGCGGCTCCGCCTACACGGTGCTCCGTCCCAAGTCGCTGGTCAGCCAGCTCCTGATCCCGAAACTCCAGGGCAAGCCGAACGTGCCCGAGGAATGGAAGAACGGCGGCGGCGGCGGCGGCGGTCCGATCATCAAGAACAAGACCTTCTTCTGGGTCGCTGGTGAGAAGTACTCCGACAACCAGCCACAGGCGGCGTCGTTCCTGGTGCCGACCGCTGCGGAACTCCGCGGCGACTTCTCGCAGGTCACCCGCGGCGGCGTCCCGGTCACCATCAAGGATCCGCTGACCGGCCTGCCGTTCCCCGGCAACCAGATTCCGGCTGACCGGCTGAACCCGGTCGGTCTGAAGATCGCCAGCTACCTGCCCACCGCGGACACCCAGGTGGACAACGGGCAGTCGAACTTCACGATGACCGACCTGCTGCCGAGCAAGGCGTACCAGATCTCCACCAAGCTCGATCACCACTTCAACAGCGCGGTGGCCCTGAGCGGCTTCGTCCTGCGCCAGGTGACCCACGAGGCGGACGCCAACTTCAACCCGGTGAACCGCTTCGTCGGCGGCACGTACCAGCTGGATCGCGTCATCAGCACGTACGTCCTGAACAACACCTACGTCATCAGCCCGAGCACGGTGCTCACGCTCCGCGGCGGCTACAACAAGTTCGACGACAACTACAACCTGCCGCTCGAGTTCGACGCCAAGGCGCTGTTCAACAACCCGACGCTCACCTCGCAGATGTCGGACACGAACCGCTTCCCGACGACGTCGATCACCGGCTACAAGGGCACCGGCTGGACGAACCGCCAGGCGAACGGCTACTACCAGTACGGCTTCAACGGCGCACTGACGAAGCTGGCCGGCACGCACAGCTACAAGTTCGGTGGTGACTACCGCAAGATTGGCGCGACCTCGATTAACTACGGCGCGTCGACCGGTTCGTACACCTTCACCGGCACCTACTCCAACAATGCGCTGGCCGACCTGCTCCTCGGCTACCCGCAGAGCGGCAACATCCCGCTGAACGTGGCGCTCGATGGCTACGTGAACTACTACGCCGGCTTCGCCCAGGACGACTGGCACGTCAACGACAAGCTGACGCTGAACTACGGCGTCCGCTTCGAGCGCGAGACCGGCCTGCGCGAGAAGGACAACCAGCTCACGGTGGACTTCGATACGACGGCGGTCAGCCCGCTGAACAGCCGCATGACGCTGCTCGACCCGATCACCGGCCAGGCCCGCCAGATCCTCGGCGGCCTGATCTACGCCGGCCAGAACGGTGCGAAGACCGAGCAGGGCAACCAGCCCGCCGTGAAGGTCGCGCCGCGCTTCGGCGCCGTGTACAGCCTCGACGACAAGACGGTCCTGCGCGGTGGCTGGGGGCTCTACTACACGCCCTGGAACTACGCCGCGGCCGGCACCACCGGCTGGGGCCAGATCGGCTACTCGGCGACCACCACCATCCAGCAGCCGCAGGGGGTTCCGGCGATCTCGATGAGCAACCCGTTCCCGAACGGGCTCGTGCAGCCGTCCGGCAACTCACAGGGGCTGCTGACCGGCACCGGTGGCGACATCTACTTCGTCGACCCGAACAAGGGCGCCGGCCGGGCGCAGCAGTACTCGGCCGACCTGCAGCGCGAGCTGCCCGGCGGGCTGAGCGCGACCATCGGCTACACCGGCCTGACCGGCCGCAACCTCGGCTGGGGCGGCACGGCGAACACGCTGATCAACATCAACCAGCTCGATCCGAAGTACCAGAGCCTGGCCATTGGTGAAACCCTCGCGCTCGTGCCGAACCCGTTCTACGGGGTGGCCGGTGCGGGCCAGTTCGCCAACCGGACGACGATCGAGAAGGGCCAGCTGCTGCGTCCGTATCCGCAGTTCGGCAACGTCTACATGCAGCAGTCGACCGGCGCGAAGTCGCAGTACCACGCCGCGATCTTCCAGATCCGCAAGCGCGCGACCGGGATCTGGGGTGGCAACTTCAGCTACACCTTCAGCCGCCTGAAGGACAACCAGTTCGGGCAGGGCAACTACTACTCGAGCTCGCCCGGCCTCCAGAACAACTACACCGTGATCCCGGGTTCGGCCTACTACAACCCGGATGCGGAGTACGGCCGCAGCCTGCTCGACTCGCCGCACAAGGTCGTCATCGCTCCGACGGTGAACCTGCCGTTCGGCGAGGGCCACAAGTGGGCGCAGACCGGTCTGGCTGACGCGGTGCTGGGTGGCTGGTCGGTCACGACGGTCATCACCTTCCAGAGCGGCTTCCCGATTGGCGTGAGCCAGAACGAGAACACCGCCTCCTTCCTGTTCGGCGGCTCGCTCCGTCCGAACGTCGTCGAGGGCGTGCCGTTCGTGGTGGATGGTGACATCACCGACCGCATCAGGGCGTCCGCTGGCTCGGACAACCTGTACCTGAACAAGGCGGCCTTCTCGGCCACGCCGGTGAACCGCTTCGGCAACGCCCCGCGCATCCTGCCGGGCGCCTACTCGCCGTGGCGGAACAACGTCGACCTGTCGGTCAGCAAGAACATCGGCACGGGCCGCGGGACATCCGCGTCGGTCCGTCTCGAGGTGCTCAACCTGCTGAACCAGGTTCAGTGGGCCGCCCCGACGAGCAACGCCTTCGGCAACTCGTCGTTCGGCCAGATCAATGCGCAGGCGAACAACATGCGCATGATGCAGTTCACCTTCCGCTTCCAGTTCTAACGCGCGGGCTGAGGTGAAGTAACACAGAAGGCGCCGGAGGGTTTCCTCCGGCGCCTTTTGCTTTTCGGGGCGGCGCCCGCGCGGCTTCAGGCTCTGGGCTCCAGGCTCTGGGCCTGGTCGGCTACAGGCCGGAGCCGACAAGGCCCGAAGCCTGAAGCCCGAAGCCAAGAGCCTACGTAGACGCCAGGCTTCAGCCTGGCGTGTCCTGATGGAGCACGGTCATGAAACGTAGAGTCCTAGCGATTGCTGTCGCGTGCGCGACGCTCGGCGTGGCGGTGGGCGCGATCTCAGTGCCGACGCGTTCGCGGGCCGGCATCGTCGCGTCGCAGAACGAGATCGCCTCGAAGGTCGGCGCGGACGTGATCCGTGACGGCGGCACCGCCGTCGACGCCATGGTGGCGGTCGGCTTCGCGCTGGCGGTCACACATCCGACCGCCGGCAACATCGGTGGCGGTGGCTTCCTGGTCTACCGGCCGGCCAGTGGACAACCGGTCGCGTACGACTTCCGCGAGACGGCGCCCGCCAAGGCGAGCCCGACGATGTGGATGCCGGGCGGCAAGTACGACCCGCAGGTACACCACAACAGCTACCTGGCTGTTGGCGTGCCTGGCACGGTGGCCGGCCTGCACCTGGCGTGGAAGGAGCAAGGCAAGCTCCCGTGGCGCAGGCTCGTCGAGCCGGCGATTGCGCTGGCACGCGACGGGTTCGTTGTCAGCGATGGCCTTTCGAGGTCGCTGAGGAACGTGCAGCGGCAGATGGCGAAGTACCCCGCCTCGGTCGCGCAGTTCACGAAGAACGGCGTGCCGTATGAACCGGGCGAGATCCTGAAACAGCCAGACCTGGCGAAGACGCTGGAGCGGATTGCCGCCAGTGGTCCGGCAGGCTTCTACGAAGGGGAGACCGCCGCGCTCATCGAGAAGGAGATGCTCGCGAACGGCGGCATCATCTCGCGTGAGGATCTGAAGAACTACAAGGCCGTGAAGCGCACGCCGGTGAAGGGCACGTACCGCGGGTACGAGATCATCGCGATGCCGCCGCCCACGTCAGGCGGCGTGACGATGATCGAGGCGCTGAACATTCTCGAGGGGTACGACCTGAAGAAGATGGGCGCGAACTCTGCGGATGCGGTGCACGTGATGGCCGAATCCATGAAGCGCGCCTATGCGGACCGCGCGAAGTACCTTGGGGATCCAGACTTCAACCCGAAGATGCCGGTCGACATGTTGCTGTCGAAGGCGCATGCCGACGAACTGCGGAAGACGATCAGCCTGAAGCACACGGCACCGGCGTCGCCCGAGAAGTTCGACTGGCCTCACGAGAGCGACGAGACGACGCACATCTCGATCGTGGACGGCAACCTGAACGCGGCGTCGATGACGTACACGCTCGAGCAGGGGTACGGCGTGAAGATCGTCGTGCCCGGCGCCGGGTTCCTCCTGAACAACGAGATGGGGGACTTCAACGCCGGCCCCGGCATCACCACGGCGCAGGGACTGATCGGGACGGAACCGAACCTCACGGCCCCGGGCAAGCGCATGCTCTCGAGCATGGCGCCGACCATCCTCGCCAAGGACGGGCAGCTGTTCATGGTCACCGGCAGCCCCGGTGGCCGCACGATCATCAACACGACGCTCGAGACGATCGTCGGCGTGCTCGACTTCGGGTTGAACGCGCAGGAGGCGGTCGACGCGCCGCGCTTCCACCATCAGTGGCTGCCGGACGAGATCAACTATGAACGCCATGGCTTCTCGCCTGACACGCTGCGTGCGCTCGCACAGCGCGGGCACGCGCTGAAGGAGGGCGGAGCCCAGGGCGTGGCGCAGGTGATCATCTACAACGCCGAGGACAAGGTGCTCGAAGGCGGGACCGATCGCCGGGTCCCCGACGGCGCCGCCATTGCTGTGCCCGCCCGGAAGTAGCCTCACGCCTCGACGGCTTGCGCCGCTGGGATTGTCGCGGCCGGTGGTGTTCTCCCCGCCGCCGCGATGCCCAGGACAGTGAGCCCCACCCACACGCCTCCGCCAACAAGCGAGAGCGGCGTCCTGCTGAACAACGGCTCCCCGCGAAGCGCTTGCACCAGCAGGAGCCCAACGAGGGCAGCGTAGCTCGCCGCGGCCACCCTCGTGACCCGTGGCCCTGAGTCGCCTCGGCGCCGAACCAGCCACGCGATCAGTGGCAGCACCTGAATGGCGTGCAGCCCGACAAAGTGCGGGATACGCAGATCGCCATGGTCGCGGCTCCATCCCACCAGCGGGATCCCCGGCTCTCCATCGTCTCCACCGACGGTGTGCGCGCCGACGGTGGTGGTATTCCTGCCTTCGGTCATCGACTGCACCTGGCGAGCCGTTGGGGCGGTCATGAGTCCGCCGATCGATGCGCCCAGGATCGCGATCGTCATGCCTGCCCGCAGCGCCACGCGCATCGCCGCATCCGGAATGTGCTGCCGCATCAGCGCGTAGCCAACCGCAGCGGAAGCGACCGTCTGGATCACGATCGCCGTCCCCATCAGGGAGAACAGCGCGGCATCGAGCGGCGACCCCACGTTGAAGTGGCTGGGCACGCCGCGCCACGCCTGCACGCAGATGATCGCGACCTCGACAACGAAGACGGTGGCCGTGGTCCATGACGCGGTGAACCGGAGTCTCGGCCACGCCGTGAGGTAGCCCAGCATCCATGCGAGGGTCAGGCTGTACAGGGACGCGGACGCGGCGAACTTCGCCGGCTTGAGCCACGCGGGAGCCCCCGTCACCACGCGCGGATCGAGCACGAGGCCGGCAAGCACGATCGGCAGCACGCCTGCCATCAGCAGCCCGACCGCGGTGAGCGGACGATCGAGGACCCAGAGTCGGCGGGTGGCGTTCGCGATGTCACGCAACATGGAGCAGCTCCTCGGAAATGGATGTTGTCACTGTCAACATCTGGCGGGATTACGGTAGTGGATCAAGTTGACCATGTCAACATGGCCGCTTATCATCAGCACATGCCTGCCAGCGCGTCCCGGACCCTGCGAAAACCGCCCAGCCGGTATCACCACGGCGATCTGCGGCGCGCGCTGCTGGCCGAGGCGGTCCGCACGATCGCGCGCGACGGTGTCGAGGGCCTGACGCTGCGTGAGGTCGGCGCACGGCTTGGCGTCTCGCGCACCGCGCTGTACCGGCACTTCGCGGACAAGTCCTCACTGCTGGCGGCCGTGGCGCGCGAGGGGTTCGAACGGTTCACGGCCGCGCTGCGCGATGCGTGGGGTGCGCACGAGGGGACCCGCACCGGGCTGGAGAGGATGGGCGAGGCCTACGTGCGCTTCGCGCTGGAACACCCGGCTCACTACCGCGTGATGTTCGGTGACTACCGCCACCTGTGCGAAAAGGACGCCGAACTGACCGCGGTCGCAGAGGGCTCGTTTCGCGTGCTGCTCGACGCCATCGTGTCACTGCAGGAGGCGAACGTGATTCGCCGCGACGACCCACGCATGCAGGCGCACCTCGTCTGGTCGCTCGTCCACGGTCTGGCAATGCTCGCCATCGATGGCCTTGGCCCGCCCGCTGACGCGCCGGGAGCCCTGGCCGACGTCGTGCACTTCGCGATACGGCGGCTGGGCACAGGGCTCGACGCGCCTGAGAGGAAGAGACGATGAGCCGGCCGAGCGATCACTACGACGGCGAGCGCTTCTTCAACCCGACCGTCAACGCCCGGCCGCTGAGCGCGGTGCCGAAGATGATGGCGGAGCGCCGCGAGCCATGGCCCGCCCACGTGCCGGTCGACCTGCAGAAGCCACGACCGCACGACCCTGCCGCCTGGGCGACGGTCACGTTCGTGGGGCACTCCACGTTCATCGTGCAGACTGCGGCGGCCACCATCATCACTGACCCGGTGTTCTCGGAGCGGGCGAGCCCGCTCTCGTTCGTCGGCCCAAGACGCGTCCGCCGGCCAGCCGTGCCGCTCCAGGACGTGCCGTCGGTCGACATCGTCCTGCTCAGCCACAACCACTACGATCACTGCGATCTGGCGAGCCTCAGGCACCTCGCGCGCCGCTGCGACCCGACGCTCGTCACCCCGCTCGGGAACCGACGCCTCGCTCGGGCCGCGGGGTTCCGTCGCATCGTCGAACTGGACTGGTGGGAGACGACAAACGACGCCGCCCTGCCGATCACCGTGACGCCGGCGCAGCACTTCTCCGCACGAACGCCGTTCGATCGGAACCGTGCCCTCTGGGGCGGGTTCGTGGTGGGGATCGAGGACCGGCATCTCTTCTTCGCGGGCGACAGCGGCTACGGCCCGCACTTCAGCGAGATCGGGTCGCGATTCGAGAACATCGGCCTGTCGCTGCTGCCGATCGGCGCCTACGAGCCGCGCTGGTTCATGCGTGACATCCACATGAACCCGGATGAGGCTGTGCGAGCCCATCTCGATCTCGGGTCGGCACGGAGCCTGGGGATGCACTTCGGTACCTTCCAGCTGACGACCGAGGGGATCGACGCACCGGTGCGGGCGCTCGCGCACGCCCGGACGGTGCACGGCGTGGCGGACGCGCTGTTCAGCACGCTCGACTTCGGTGAGTCCGCGCACATCGGCCAATCCTGATAGCATCCGCCGTGGAGGCCTCCATGCAGGAGTTCCTGATCGCACCCGCAGACGGGCGCGCGATCTGGCTGATGGCAATCGTTCCGGTGCTGGTCATGCTCCTGGTTGGGTCCCTGTTCGGGGCCGCAGTGCTCGGCTCGAGGAAGACCCGCTTCGAGGTCTCGCGAGAAGGGTTGCGCATCAGGGGAGACTTCTACGGACGGACCATTCCTGCGGCCGAGATCGCCGCTGCAGGCATGGCCCATGTCGACCTGTCGCGTCGTCCGGAACTCGCGCCAGGCAGACGAACGATGGGCACCGGCCTGCCCGGATACCGAGCCGGCTGGTTCCGACTGAAGAACGGTGAGAAGGCGCTGGTGTACCTGACCGACACGAGCCGCGCGGTGTACGTGCCGACCACGGCAGGATTCAGCCTGCTGCTCAGTCCGTCGGATCCGGATGCCTTCGTGACTGCGCTTCGCGCGGCGACAGGCCGCTAGCGCAGAAGGAGAGGTCGTGATGTCCGAACGTCTGGTTCGGTCAGTGGCAATGGCCAGCCTGCTGGTGCTGCAGGCGACGTTCTCGGTCGCGCAGCCCTCGTCCAGAGGGGTCGCGCTCGAAGGAGGCGCGGGCCTGGCGCACCAGGACGGCGCGACAGGCACCACCTACACGACCTACGTGACCGCGCCAGGGGGAACGACGTTCGGCTGGAGTGCCGGCATCGGTGTACCAGTTGTGCGTTCGCTGGAGGCGCTCGTCGAACTCTCGTCCACGGGACGAATGTCGGCGACGGAACCCTCGCGGTACTTCACGACGTACGAGGAGGAGCGACGCGACCGCACGCTCATGGTCGGCGTCCGGTATTCCATGGATTTGGGCCGATACGTTGCGGTCGAACCGTCCGTGGGGATCGGATTCACCTTCGCGCACGCGTGGTCGCGCGCCGTCTATACGGACCCGGTGGCGCTCCGTCCGCCACAGCCCCGGGTGCGGCACCAACTCGACACCGGCATCGGCCCGTCGTTCGGCGTCGACCTCAGGCTGGGTTCGGAGCACCTCGCCATCGTCCCCTCTGCCCGCCTGATACGAACCGCTGTCTCGAGCGGGCGCTACGACGAGTCGACGACATCGCCGGACGTCGAAATAGGGTCGATTTATCCGGGCGGGTACCCAGAGTGGACCCAACGCGCCGACATCAAGCTGCGCCTGCGGTTCTAGCCCATGACCGGGAACGTGGGACTCGGCGTTCGCACGGCACCCCCCCCGGTTCAACGGCAGTTCTGCGCTGCATCTGTGCGTTCCTGCGTTTGAGCATTCTTGCGTTTTGGCATTCCTGCATTTGTGCATGGCCAGGCCTCCTGACCCTCCTGGCCTTCCCGGCCTTCCCGGCCTCGTCTGAGCTACGATCCCCCCATGCCTGATGTCCCCGTCACCGTCATCGCCGCCATCAAGGTGAAGCCTGGCACCGAGGCTCGCGCGCTGGAGTTCCTGCGGAGCGTCGTCGCGCCGACCCTGCAGGAACCGGGGTGCCTCGCGTACGACCTCCACCAGTCGATCAGCGAGCCGACCGAGTTCATGTTCTACGAGCGCTGGACGAGCGACGAGGCGCTGGCGGCCCACGCGGCGTCCACGGCACCCTACCGGCTCGCGCTGCGCGAGCAGCTCGCTGAACTGGTCGACGAACGTCCGAGCGTCACCCGGTGGAGAAGCTGTTAGCTGCCAACTGTCCAATGCGAAATGCGAAATGCGAAATGCGAAATGCGAAATGCGAAATGCCAAATGCTGAATGCCAAATGCTCAATGCGAAGGCCAAGTGCTGAATGCTGAAGAGCAACGCGCCCTGCCGCAACAACGAACAGGGATGAAGAGCGTTCAGCGGCAGTGCGGCTCAGTGCTCTCTCCGTGTCCTCCGTGATCGAGCAATCAGCAGTCAGCAGTCAGCAATTCGCATTTTGCATTTCGCCGATCCTGTGTCGTTTCCTCTTCCCTCACACATCGAAGACTTCCGCGATCGCACGTGGCGACGGGAAGACGCGCTGCGGGTGGAGCGTGCGTATGAGGCGGAGCGCTTCATCGAGCGCGTCGGCTTCGCGGCGTGCATGACCGACGCGCGGCGGCCGGGCCCCTCGCTCTACATCGCGGTGTGCGGTCGTCGTGACGCGGTGATGCCGCGCAACGTGCAGACCGACCCTGAGGCGTCGCAGACCTGGCTGCTGAAGGACGAGCTGATTCGTCGGGGGAACGTGTACTACGCGAAGTTGTCACGCGGAAAGGCGACGTTCATCGCCCCCCGGATGGTTGCGCCCTTCCATGCACTCTGGGGCGTGCGCAAGGCGGACGAGCAGACGAGGCTGAGCCGGACCGCGCAGAAGATCCTGCGGGTCCTCCGACGCGAATGGGAGATGGCGACCGCCGACCTGCGGGCCGACGCCGGGATCTCGGATCGCGCGGCATTCACGCGCGCGATGGACGAACTGCAGGCGGCGATGCTCGTGGTGCCGAGCGAGGTGCTCTACACGCCGAAGTTCACGTACATCTGGAGTCTGGCGGTCGGACGGTTTCCCGACGAACTCAGGAAGCGCCTCCCTCGAGAGCGGGCGATTCGGGAGATCGCGAGGTGCTTCCTCACCAGCGCCGGGATGACCGCTCGCGGCGAACTGGCCCGCGTCATCGGTGTCCCACGCTGGGAGGCTGGCCTGGCCAACCGCGCTCTGGTCGACGAGGGATTCGCCGCGTCTACGTCGCGCGGCGTCTACGTACTCGCCCGAGGGCTCGAGGGTGTCGCACACGACCCCCCGAGCCCCGAAGCCTGAAGCCTGCCGAGGGTTGGCAAGGCAGGCGGGCAGGCGGGCCCGAAGCCGACCCCGCCCGAAGCCCAGAGTCAGAAGCCCCGAGCCAGAAGCCCCGAGCCCCCGGGTGCTGAATGGCTCCGGGCTCCGGACTTCAGGCTCCCGGCACGGTCGACTCCAAGCCCGAAGCCGACCCTGCCGGAAGCCCAGAGCCCAGAGCCCGAAGCCATACTACTGAGGCGTCTGCGTGTTGACACCCTTCTGCGGCATCGGGGGCGGATAGGCGACCCCGAGCTGTTCGAGGTAGCTCTTGTACTTCGTCGGGTCGTAGTAGAACTTCCGCAGTTCCGGCCGGAAGCGGTCCATCGTGTCCTTGTTCAACCAGATGGCCGGCTGGTCCTCGGGACGCAGCAGCGGCTTGTACTTGGCCGGCGCCTTCTGCACGTTGGTGAAGTAGTCTCGTGATGCGGTGACCAGATCAGGCCGGGTGAGCAGGTCGACGATCGTCATCGCGTAGGCCTTCGCTCCCTGCGTGGCCCCCTTGTGCGCCACCGGTGTGGCCATGGAGATCGCACTGGTCCAGTGGTGGCCGATCGCGCCAGGCACATTCGAAGGGAAGCGCAGCGTGATGGTCGGGATCGACCACATGATGTCGCCGATGTCGTCAGACGCGCCGCCGGTCTGCTGCTCCGCCGGAATGAACTCGCGGCCGCTGAGCGGCCGCACGGTGGTGGCGAGCCCTCGCTCGTCCGTGCCCATGGCGCGTTGCAGCGCCTTGGCGAACTGCTGATCCGCGTCGCTCCACTCCGGCAGGCCGACCGCCTTGATGTTCTCGTACATCGCCTCGGCCATCGGCCGATTGCCGTGCTGCGGCCACGCAGACCCAAGCACGCGAGAGCTCCACGTGGTGCCGGTCATCTCGGCCGCCGCCTTCGCCATCGTGTTCCCGAGGTCCCAGAGCTCCTTGATGTGGTCGTAGTCGGTCTCCCGGAAGTAGTACCAGACACTCGCGTCGGGAGGAACCACGTTCGGCTGCGCGCCGCCGTTGGTGATGACGTAGTGCGACCGCTGCTGCGTGCGCAGGTGCTCGCGCTTGAAGTTCCACGCAATGTCCATCAGCTCCACCGCATCCAGCGCGCTCTTGCCGAGCCACGGTGACGCCGCGGCATGTGAGCTGGAACCCTTGAACATGTACTCGACCGAGACGAGGCCGGTGCCACCTCCCTCGCCCCAGCTCGTGCCGAGATCGCTGCCGACGTGCGTAAAGAGCGCGACGTCGACATCCTTGAAGACGCCCGCGCGCACGAAGTGCGCCTTCGAGCCGAGCGCTTCCTCCGCGACACCAGGCCACAACAGCAGCGTGCCGGGCAGCTTGTCGCGGTCCATCACCTTCTTCACAGCCAGTGCCGCCGTGATGATGAGCGCCTGACCGGCGTTGTGCCCCTCGCCATGTCCCGGTGCGCCCGGCACAAGCTCCTTGCGCGTGACGACGCCCGGCGTCTGGTTCGTGCTCGGGAGACCATCGATGTCCGTGCCGAGCGCGATGATCGGATGGCCCGATCCGTAGCGCGCCACCCAGGCGGTGGGGATGCCCGCCACCGATCGCTGGACGTCGAAGCCTTCGCGCACGAGCACGTCGGTCAGCTTGCGCTGCGTCTCGGTCTCCTGGAAGCCGAGCTCGCTGTAGCTGAAGAGCTGGTCGACGAGCTGCTGGGTGAAGACGCGCCGCGCCTCCACGTCGGCGGCCACTTCCTTCTTCAGGGCCTCGGTCTTCGCACTCGGCGGTGCGAGTGGCGTGGACGGCGTCTGCGGTGCCTCAGCACCGCCGCGCTGGGCGATCGTCGGGGCGGACAGACATGCGAGCGCCACCATCACAAGCGGCAGGACACGTCGTCTGAACATGGCAGGCATCCTCTCTCTGGCGGCATGGTTCCGGCGCACACCGCGGCAACTGTCCGCGTCAGTCTACTCTCGGCGGGGGGAAGGAGACAGAGGGAGGAAGGCAGGTAGGGCGGGTAGGGCAGGTACGGCGGGCAGGGCAGGTAGGGCGATTCAGGGGCCAGATTGGGCGGGTGGGGCAGGTTGGGCAGGGACAGCCCTACCAGCCTCACCAGCCTTACCAGCCCGACCTCGATATAATCCGCGGTCAGTCATGTACAAGACCTCCGCTGCATTCCGGTATCTCACCGCGACCGGCGTCGCGTTGCTGACGACAAGCCTGTCTCTTGCCGCGGCGGGCGAGGACCCGCGGACCATCGTCGACCGCGTCTACTCTGTGGCACAGGCTGAACGCGGGGAAGCGCGCTTCAAGACGTCCTGCAGTTCGTGCCATTCGCTGAGCACCTTTTCTGGGGGCGCCTTTGCCGATCGCTGGTACGGCCAGACGATGGCCGAGGTGTTCGAGTTCGTGTCGAACGCGATGCCGGAGAACAACCCGGGTGGGTTGAAGAAGGAGGAGTACGCCGACGTCCTCGCGTACATCCTCAGCATCAACGCCTATCCGGTCGGCACCGACGATCTGCCGACCGATCCCGCTGAGCTGAAGAAGCTCGCGATCGCGCCAAACCCTAAATAGACGTTAGAACTTAGAACTTAGAAGTCAGAACTTCGGAGAGAACGTCTGACTCTGGAATGCTCAAAGCCTGTTCCAAGGTTCACCACGGAGGCCACAGGGCAACACGGTTGCCGGTAGATTCTCGGTGACATCCGCGCACTCCGCGGTGGCGCGCTGGTGTCTTGACACGCAGTCTCAGTTCGGAACGACGGTGGGTTTGCGCCGGGTCGCCACACTGAGCGCGAGCCCGAGTGCGGCGCCGATGAGCGCACCGATCGTCTGGCCCCACATCAATCGCGTGGTGGCGTAGCGAATGACTTCCGGGATCTGGACGACAGCGGGGATGGCCGCGCCCTGGGGAAGGCCGCCGGGCGAGGTATACCAGGAGAGCATCGGCGGCACGATGAACGACGCCACGATCGCGCCGAGCAGCGCGCCGGAGAGCATCAGCAGCAGCGCGTTCTTCATGACGGATTCAGTATACGCGCCAAGGCCCGACACGCCTGAGCCCCAGCCCCGCCATTGATATGGACCCCACCACGTCCGTTGATCGCGTCGTCATCCGCTCAGTCGAACCTTCCGACGCCGACGCTGTCGCGCGGCTGAGCGGGGAGCTCGGGTACCCGGTTGCGGTGGAGCGCATGGCGCAGCGCCTGGCGAGCATCGCCGCCATGCCCGATCACGCGGTGTTCGTGGCTGAGACCGCTGGTGAGGTGCTCGGCTGGATCCACGTGTCAGCCGTTGCGCACCTGCAGTCGGAGCCGCGCGCGGAGATCGGCGGCCTGGTCATCACGGGCACGGCCCGCGGGCAGCGGATTGGCGCCCGCCTGGTCGCGCGAGCCGAAGCCTGGGCGCGAGAGCACGGCTTCGCATCCATCCTCGTCCGCTCACAGATCGCCAGAGATGACGCCCACCGGTTCTACCTCCGGGAAGGATACGAGCGCACGAAGACCTCGGCGGTGTTCACCAAGACGCTGTGACGGAGGAACGGTTGGGCAGGTAGGGCAGGTAGGGCGGGCAGGGCAGGCTTGGGCGGGTGGGGCGCGGGCGGCAGGACTGTGCTCAGAGAGTCGAAGGCCGGGAGGGCCGGGAGGGCCGGGACGAGCGGGAGCCCAATTTGGCAATCAGCAATCAGCAATGTGCCATGTCATTTCCCCGCGACGGCTTCTGTAAAGTGACAGGCGCTCCAATGCCCTGGGGCGACCTCGCGCAGCAGGGGCACCTGCTCGCTGCAGAGCGGCTGCGCCATGTAGCAGCGCGTGTGAAAGCGGCAGCCGCTCGGCGGGTTCGCGGGGCTCGGCACATCGCCGCGCAGCACGATGCGGTTGCGTCGTCGGTCTGGATCCGGAATCGGGATCGCCGACAGGAGCGAGACCGTGTACGGATGCCGCGGGTTCGCGTACAGTTCCGCGCTCCCGGCCAGCTCCGCGATCGTGCCGAGGTACATCACCGCGACGCGATCGCTGATGTGCTTCACCACCGAGAGATCGTGCGCGACGAAGATGTAGGTGAGCCCGAGCTCGCGCTGCAGATCGCGCAGCAGGTTCACCACCTGCGCCTGAATCGAGACGTCGAGCGCCGAGACCGGCTCGTCCGCCACGATGAGCCGTGGGTTCACCGCAAGCGCCCGTGCGATACCGATCCGCTGCCGCTGGCCTCCGGAAAATTCGTGCGGGTAGCGGGCCGCGTGGCTGGGTGACAGGCCGACCTTCGCGAGCAGGTCCGCGACGCGCTCGTCGGCGGCGCGGCCACTCGCCAGCTTATGCGTGGTGATCGCCTCGCGCAGGATACTGCCGACCGTCAGCCGCGGGTTCAGGCTCGAATAGGGATCCTGAAACACGATCTGCATACGCTGCCGCAGGGACCGCAGCTCGCGCCTCGGCAACCCGACGAGCTCCCGCCCTTCGAACCGCACGCTGCCGCTCGTCGGCTCAGTCAGCTGCAGGATGCACCGCCCCGCGGTCGTCTTTCCGCACCCGCTCTCGCCAACCAGCCCGAGGACCTCGCCGGCACTTACGTCGAACGAGATCCCATCAAGCGCCTTGACGTGACCAACAGTCCGCGAGAGCAGCCCCTTCCTGATGGGGAAGTACTTCTTCAGGTCGCGCACTTCGAGAAGCGGGGCAGAGGACATGGGACTATTGGACGTTGGACGTTAGAACGTGGAATTCAGAATTACGGCCTGTTTCGAAAGCTCCACCACGGACACCACGGAGAACACGGAGCGACACGGTTCCCGATAGAACCTCGGTGACCTCCGCGCGCTCCGCGCACTCTGCGGTGGCGCTGTGTACTTTGAAACACGCTCTGAGATTTGCGATTAGCAATTAGCAATTAGCGATTAGCGATTAGCAATTGGTTATGTCCAGCGTGCCCGCCGCAATCTCATCGGCGCGGAAGCAGCGGGACAGGTGTCCGTCCTCAATCGCGAGCAGATCCGGATCGTTGAGGCACCGATTCTGCGCGACCGGGCACCGCGGATGAAACCGGCAGCCCACCGGGAAGCGAGCCGGGTTTGGCACGGTGCCGGGAATGACGCGCAGCCGCTCCTGCGTCTCGTCCAGCTTCGGCAATGACGCCTGCAGTCCCGCCGTATATGGATGCAGCGGCTTGCGAAACGCAGCCCGCACGTCGCAGTACTCCACGACGCGCCCCGCATACATCACCGCTACATGGTCGGCCGTTTCCGCAACCACGCCGAGGTCGTGCGTGATGAGGATCACCGCCATGCCGAGTTCCCTCTGCAACTGTCGCAGCAGCTCGAGGATCTGCGCCTGAATCGTCACATCGAGCGCGGTCGTCGGCTCGTCGGCAATCAGCACGGCCGGACGGCACGCCAGTGCCATCGCAATCATGACGCGCTGCCGCATGCCGCCAGACATCTGGTGCGGGTACTCGTCGACGCGCTGCTCGGGAGACGGAATGCCGACCAGCTGCAGCATCTCGATCGCGCGTCGCCGTGCGGCCTGGCGGCTGATCCGCTCGTGCAGCACGACGGTCTCGATGATCTGCTCGCCGCACGTGTAGACCGGATTGAGCGACGTCATCGGCTCCTGGAAGATCATCGAGATCTCCTTGCCGCGGATCGCCCGCATCTCGCGTGGCGTCGCCTCGAGCAGGTTGCGGCCCCTGAACCAGATTTCCCCACCGACGATCCGGCCGGGAGGCTGCGGGATGAGACGCAGGATCGAGAGCGCGGACACGCTCTTGCCGCTGCCCGACTCCCCGACGACCGCCAGCGTCTCGCCCGCCCGCACCTCGAACGACACGTCGTCGACCGCGCGGACCACGCCTGCGTCACTGAAGAAATGGGTGTGCAGGTGGTTCACCCGGAGGAGCGCGTCGCTCATGAGCGTCCACCGGTGACGCGGCGCGGATCCAGCGCATCGCGCAGGCCATCGCCGAGGAAGTTGAAGGCCATCACGGTCAGGAAGATCGCCAGCCCCGGCACATAGAGGAGCCACGGAAAGGACGTCAGTGCGCGGATGCTGCGTGCCTGATTCAGCATGTTGCCCCATGACGAGGCGGGTTCCTGCACCCCGACACCGAGGAACGAGAGCACCACTTCGCCGAGGATGTAGCCCGGAACCGAGATGGTGGCCGCCACGATCACGAACGACCACGTGTTCGGGAGGATATGTCGCGTGATGATGCGGAAGCGGCTCACCCCGAGCGCTTCCGCTGCCACGACGTATTCGTTCCGTCGGATGGACAGGACCAGTCCTCGAATGACACGTGCAAGGCCAGCCCAGCCGATGAACGCGAGGATGGCGACGATGCCCAGGTAGACCTGCTGGCTCGGGAGGTCGATCGGGAACACGGCGCGGAGGGCGATGATCAGGTAGAGCGACGGGATGCTCAGCAGCAGTTCCGTGGCACGCATGATCACCGAGTCCGTCAGGCCGCCGAAGTACCCGGAGATGCCGCCGAGCAGCAGGCCAAGCGAAAACGAGATCACGATGCCGATGAGCCCGACGGTGAGCGACACCTGACCGCCGTAGAGCAGCCGCGAGAACTCGTCGCGGCCGAACGAGTCGGTGCCGAGCAGGTAGATGCGGCTGTCGCCGTCGAGCCCGAAGAGGTGCACGTTGCTGCGGAAGAGCCCGAGCAGGCTGTATTCCGCCCCGCGCACGAAGAAGCGGACCGGGCGCTCCGCCGACGGGTCCTCCTCGTAGCGGAAGGCCGACGGGTTTGCCAGCCGTGTCTCGCGCACGAACGGGCGCAGGTGGAACGCTCCCTGGCTGTCCACGACGTGCAGCGCGTGCGGCGGATGGAAGTAGCGGCGCCGGTCCATTTCCTCCTGGGTGTACGGGGCGACGAACGGCGCGAGCAGCGCCAGCACGTAGAAGAAGATGAGCACCACGCCGCCGATGATGGCGAGCGGGCTCTTCTTCAGCTGCCGCCAGAAGATACGCCCAGGCGATTCAGGCGGGGCCGCGCTGTCGGCCCGCGACGCATCGAGATCGATGACCAGCGGCGCCAGCGGGTCGAGGCTGACGCTCGCACCATGCTCCGCCGCGTGACGTGCTGAGGGAGGCGTCGGCTCAGTCATACGAGATGCGCGGGTCTGCGAGGGCGAGCAGCAGGTCGGCGATCAGGTTGCCCAGGATGAGGACGACCGAGGCCATCAGCACGGAGCCCATCACGAGGTACTGGTCCTGCGTGAGGATGGCGTCGAGCGTGAGGCGCCCGAGCCCCGGCCACGAGAAGATGATTTCCGCGACGAACGAGCCCGACACCAGCGCGCCGAGCGTGTACCCGAAGAGCGTGATCATCGGGTTGAGGGCGTTCCGCACCGCGTGCTTGTAGATGACCACCCGCTCCTCGAGCCCCTTCGACCGCGCCGTGGTCACGTAGTCGAGCCTGAGCACGTCGAGCAGGTTGCCGCGCATCTGCCGCATGCGGCTCGCCAGCGGCACGAGGCCGACGACGAGGGCGGGGAGCGTCAGGTGCCAGAGCAGATCCTTCAGCTGGCCGATTGCCGTCAGCTCGTCGTAGTCGATGGAGCGCATGCCGCCGACCGGGAACCATCCCGTTCGTGCGGCGAGCATCAGCAACAGCAGGCCGGAAAGGATTTCGGGGACGGAGAGCCAGACGAACGCGATGAGCGAGAGGATGCGGTCCACCCACGTGTGCTGGCGGACGGCAGCCCAGATCCCGAGGGGCAGCGCGAGCCCCCACGTCACGAGGGCAGCGGCCGTGGCCAGAATCAGCGTGTTCGCCAGCCCCTCGCGAATCACCGTGAACACCGGCTGGTGGCGGGAGAACGACTCCCCGAAGTCGAAGTGCAGCAGGATGTTCTTCAGGTAGAGCCCGTACTGGACGTACCACGGCTGATCGAGGCCGAAGTTCCTGCGCATCGCCTCGATCGTGGCGGGCGAGATCGCCGGGTTCTCGCCCATCTGGTTGAGGAAGTCGCCCGGTGCGAGCTGGAGCAGCAGGAACGTCAGGGCCGAGATCCCGAAGAGCAGCGGGACCATCTGAAGGAACCGGCGCAGGATGTAGGTCTTCATCCGCTGCTGTCCGGCTTACTTCTTCTGCACGTAGAGCTGATCGATGTTCCAGAGCAGCCGGTGCGGGATCACCGACGGCTTCGCGTTACCAAAGCGGTTCCGCAGCGGCACCTTCGCGTTGATCGTCGGCAGCCAGATAATCCAGGCCTGCTCGTTGACGATGTTCTGGACCTCTTTCCAGGCGTTCTGCCGGACGGCCAACTCGGGGCTCGAGACGATGACGTCCATCAGCTGGTCGATCCGGGCCTCCTGCGGCGTCTCAGGCTTCGACTGGCTGATGTTCCAGTTGTGGGCGCGGCCGCTCGAGCGCCAGACATTCTGGCCCATGGCCGGATCCGGCGGCACGCCGCTCTGGAGGCCGAGCAGGATGGAGTCGTACTGGAAGTCCTCTCGCAGGTTGGTGATGAGCGTGTTGAAGTCGACCGGCACGAGCGTGACCTTGATGCCGACTTTCGCGAGGTCGTCGCGGATGAAGTTCGCCATGCCGACACGCGTCTTGTTGTCGGAGTTGGTCTTCATCGTGAAGCTGATTGTCTGGCCCTTTCCGTCCTCGAGGAACCCGTCGCCGTTCGTGTCCTTCCAGCCGAGGCCCGCAAGCAGGCGCCTGGCTTCTTCGAGGTTGAAGTCGTACTTCACCAGGTCCGGCGAGTACCAGAGCTTCGCGCCGGGCGTGGAGGTCGACCAGTTCTTCACGGCGTCGCCGAAGAAGATGCTGGGGATCATCGCCTCCCGATCGACCGCCATCGACACGGCCCGGCGGAACACCGGGTTGTTGAACCACGCGTACTTCACCGGGTCCACGACCGGCTCGCCGACCTTCTTGCCGGTGGCTGCCTTCTTGACGGTGTTCAGGTTGAACCAGAAGAAGTTCGTTGTGAGCGCGGGACCGAGGTCGTAAAGCGTGTAGTTCCCCTGCTGCTGGTTCTCTGCGTACCACTGGTAGTTCTCGGGCTTGACGTTGTCGAGCCCGTCGATCTGCCCCGCACGGAACTTCAGGTCGGCGGCATCCTGGTCCGGCACTTCGAGGAAGACCAGTTCGTCCAGGTAGGGTAGGCGGTTCTTCTGCTGGTCGAGGCCGAACCAGTATGGGTTCGGTTCCAGCACCGTCTTCTCGCCGGCCACGTGCTGCTTGATGCGCCAGGGACCGCTCGTGACGATCTGGTCGGGCGGTGTGCTCACGCCGTACGCGGACGCGTACGTGCCAGCCTTGTACGCGCTCTCGAGCACGTGCTTCGGCATGATCTTCAGCGAGCCGGCGAGCGGCACGACCATGGCGTTCGGCGACGGCAGCTTCATGACGACCGTGTAGTCGTCCGGCGCGGAAATCTCCCACCGCTTGCCGTTCATCACCAGCAGGTCCTGCACGGACGGGTGGAGCGTGTCGTCGTAGGCGAGCTGGAAACTGAACAGCACGTCAGCCGACGTGATCGGGTGCCCATCCGAGAAGGCCGCCCCCTTCCGCAGGTGGAAGGTCCATGTCAGGCCGTCAGGACCAAGCTCCCAGCTCTTCGCGAGCGCTGGCCGGTCCTTCTGCGTGTCGTTGTCGAAGTCCGCGAGACCGGTGAAGAGGTTGCCGGTGATGTCGGTCGACGACGTCTCGTTCGCCATCATCGCGTTGAACGTCTTCGGCCCGTTCGTCTGGGCGATGACGAAGCGACCTCCGTACGTGCCCACCGTGGCGACCTGATCGACGCGCGGCTCTTCGGGCAGCGGCTTCTGTTCACGCACCGCGGCCGGAGGCGCCTCGCTCGTGCGGCTGCCGCTCCCGCCTCCGCACGCGCTCGCGGTGACGGCGACGATGGCCGCGCAGGCGATGCGCGCGACCGTCCGGGATGCGTATCCACCAGTCCAGACGTGTGCAGTCATAGGGGAAAAGCCCGTCAGGGGCCTGTCGGCGAGTATAGCGCGATGGTTGAACCCGCTATCATTTCTGGCATGTCCGACACGAACCCTCGATCCCGCATGGCCCTCGTCGGCTGGCTCGCGGCTGGCGTCAGCGCCGTCGTCGCCGCGCTGGCGGTGGTCTATGCGATGAACGTCCGGAACCAGATGAACGACGTCGAACTCCGCCTGGTCGATGCCGTCACGAAGATGCAGGCGATGCAGGATCAGCTCGTGGCAGCGGCCGGCCACTCCGATGCGATGCGCACGAACCTCGCGTTGCTGAGTGCCGCCGACCTGTCCGAGGCGGTGCTGGTGGGGAAGGCGCTCGCGCCGGACGCGACCGGACGCGTGTACGTGAGCCGCAGCAAGGGGCTGCTCATCTCCGCGTCCAAGCTCCCGCCGACACTGGCGGGGCGCACGTATCAGCTCTGGTGGCAGACCCCGAAGGGAGCGGTGAGCGTGGGTGTGTTCAGCGCAGCGCAGGACGGCACCGCGACTGCCGTTTTCGATCTCCCCGAGGGGGCGCCTGCGACCTCCAGCTTCACCGTGACCGACGAATCGGAAGGCGGAGCCCAGGCCCCGTCATCCACGGTCGTCATGGCGACGCGGTAGGGCCCGGCTGCATGCGGATCGCGACATGCTGACGTCGTCAGCGTCCGGCCATTCGCATTCAGCGATTAGCGATTAGCAATTCGCAATCTTTTCAACGCTTCTTCTCGATATTGGCCCAGCCCCAGTACGCCTTCGGGCCGCCCCCGTAGGCGAAGAGCAGGACGTCCTTGCCGTCGCGGCCGCCGAGGCTGCCGTACGCGAGCTGACCCGACACGTTCGGGACGCTGACGGTGAAGTCCTCGAGCGTCATCTCGTGCGTGAAGGTGAAGGTGCGTGCCTGCTCGCCCTCGCCTTCCGTCACGAGCGCCCAGCCGCGGCCCTTCTGGGTCGGATCCGCATTCGCTGGGAGATCAACCGCCACCTTCGCATCATGCCCGTGCAGCACGAGCTTGCCGTCGTCGATCGACATCGATTCCACGGCGTCGATCTGCACCGGCTGGTAGTGGCCTTCGACGGTGACCTTTTCGGACGTGGCGGAGAGCGGACCGGACTCGGGGAGTGCCGTCGGCGTTCGGGAACACGCAGCGCCTGCCAGCACGGCAAACACCGCACTCAGTGCAGCGATCCTGATGCGTCGCATCCCGCCATGATACGAACGACCGAGCCGTTCGCGCTACACTCTGCCGGCTGCCGGCGACCGTGCCGGCTGAAAGGATTCAGCATGAGCAAGCGTGCATCCGCGTGTGTGGCGAGCCTCCTGGCCGCCGTGGCCGCCCTGGTCGCCACGCGCGGCGTGGCGGCGTCGGGTGAAGACAGCTCGAGCATTCTCACCATCGATCACTACGTCCGCGTCACGTCGAAGGTGCCATCCATCGCAGGGCAACAGAGCACCGTCTACGTTCGTGAGAAGGTGCGCGCCGGCAATGCCCTGCGTGGCGCAAAGCCTCCCGACAAGGTGGTGGTCTTCATCCACGGTGCGGGCACGCCGGCCGAAGTGGCGTTCGACGTCCCCTACAAGGACTACTCGTGGATGTCGTACCTCGCCGAAGCCGGCTTCGACACCTTCGCGATGGACGTGACCGGCATCGGACGGTCGGCGCGGCCGTGGCCGATGAACGACCCCTGCAACCTCTCACCGCAGCAGCAGGCATCGCTGGTGCCGACACTGATCCCCGCACCCTGCCAGCCGAGCTATCCGAAGACCATCACGACGATCGCGAACGACTGGGACGACATCGACGCCGTCGTCAACTACGTGCGCGCCCTCAGGCATGTCGACAAGGTGAACACCGTGGCCTGGTCGCTCGGTGGCCCGCGCTCCGGCGGGTACGCCGCCCAGCATCCGGAGAAGATCATCAGGCAGGTGATGCTTGCCCCGGCGTACAACCCGCAGGGGCCGTCGGGTCCGCCGGCCGCGCAGGGCGCGAACGCGCCGGTGCCGTTCAACACCCAGTCGCTTGCGGACTTCAACGCGCTCTGGGGCCGCCAGACCGGCTGCGCCGACCAGTGGACCCAGGATGCACACGACGTCGTCTGGTCCGAGATGCTCGCCTCTGATCCCGTTGGCGCCACCTGGGGCACGGGTGTTCGCCGCGCGCCGAGCACGCCGTCCTGGGGATGGAACCAGGCGGTGGTCTCGAAGACGACGATTCCGCTGCTGATGGTCGCTGGCGTGCACGACGGTCAGGTGCCGCCTGAACGAGTGCGGCAGCTCTACGCCGATCACGGCGCGAAGGAGAAGGTGTTCATCGACCTCGGCTGCTCGTCGCACAACGCGATGTGGGAGAAGAACCATCTCATCCTCTTCAAGGCATCGCTCGAATGGCTGACCACGGGCACCGTCAACGGGCAGAAGGACGGGATGCTCAAGCTGGGGTATTGACGGAAGGAAAAAATGCTAAACGCTAAACGCTAAACGCTAAACGCTGAATGCTAAATGCAGGAATGCAGGCAGGTGGGGCAGGTAGGGCTGGTAGGGCAGGTGGGGCTGGTAGGGCTGGTAGGGCTGGTAGGGCTGGTGGGGCAGGTAGGGCTGTTGCGGCGGGCGGGGCTGCCGCGCGGCTGTCGGGCAGGTGGGGCAGTGACGCGAAACGCCGCTGCGGCGGCGCGCGTCATACCTGTGGCGCCGGTACCGCGTCCAGTCGGTGCGACCTGTGCACTCCAACTAGCGATTAGCCTTTAGCGATTCGCAATTCGTACAATTTCCCCTTATGCCGAAACTGACCGTTGAAGGGTATGGGACATTCGAGGTCCCACAGGGTAAGCGTCTGGTGCTCGCCATCGAGCAGGACGCGAAGGTTGACATTCTCCACGCGTGCGGCGGCAATGCCCGCTGCACGACGTGCCGTGTGGAGTTCATCGAAGGGGAGCCGACGACGCGGACGGCCGCCGAGGTCGAGCGCCTGGCGGCTCGTGGCCTGACCGGCGTCCGCCTCGCGTGCCAGATCGCGTGCGATCACGACATGACCGTGCGTGCCATCAGCCGCCTCGAAGGCAGCGGCCGCCCAGATCCCGGATCCACGCCGCAGGAGTCGATTACCCCGCCGCCCCAGTGGGTGTAGGGCGGTGCCCATCCGCCGTGCCGTCATCGCGCTGACCTGCGCGGTGACGGCCGCCCTTTCGGCCATCCTCGCGTCCCAGCCGGCTCCGCTGCCGGAGGTGCTCGTCTCGCGGCAGCTCATGGAGGCGCAGCACCTCCAGGTTGGTGACACGCTTCGGCTCTCTTCCGCAGCCTCGGGCGTCGACCCCCACGTCTACCGCATCGTCGGCGAGTACGAGCCGACGCCTGATCCCATGCGCCTTGGTGCGGCGCGCCTGGAAGTTCGCATGCACCTGCCGGACCTTCTGGCGGTCGAGGCGAACCCACAGAACCCGCTTGATGGTGAGACGGTCGACGCCATCAATGTCTCCGTGACGAACGAGGGCGCCGGCTCGGATGTGGCGCGGCGTGTGTCTGGTGCGATTCCAGGCACGGCGGCGCAGCGGACCTCCGACGATCAGCGCCGCGCGGCGCCGTTCGTCGTGCTCGAACGCTTTCATCTGGCCATTGCCATCGTGACGGTGCTCGCGAGCAGCGTGTTCCTCCTCGCGCTCATGCTGATGCTGGTCGACGAACGTCGCGCCACGGTCGGCGTCCTTCGGCTCATCGGCTTCAGGCGCGGCCGCATCCTGCAGCATGTCCTCGCCGAGGGCGTGGTCATCGCCATCACGGGTGCGGTCTTCGGCATCCTGCTGTCGATTGGGATGGAGGGCGGCATCAACAGGTTCTTCCAGTGGCGCTACGACACCGCGCTGGTGTTCGTGCGCATCACGCCGTCAGTGGCGCTGCGGTCCATCGCGATTGCGGTTCCGCTCGGTGTTGCGTCCATCTTTGCCTCCTCGTGGTCGCTGCTGCGGGCCGAGGTCTTCGCGTTGACACGACGATGAGAGTGCTGGCGTTCGCGTCGCGCAGCCTGTTCCGCCAGCCTGGCCGAACGGCGCTCGGGATCCTCGGCATCGCCGCTGTGGGGGCGTTGCTGTTCGACATGCTGCTGCTCTCGCGAGGGCTGGTCGTCTCGTTCCGCGACCTGCTCGACAGCATCGGGTTCGACGTGCGCGTCACGGCGACCGACTCCCCGTTGCCCGGGGGCGTTCGACTGGACAACGCCAGCGAGGCTGCTGCTCAGCTCGCGCGGCTCCCTGAGCTGCGCGAGGTGGTGCCGATGCGCACCGCGACCGGCGAGGCGCTCCGGGGAGAGAGAGCCGTGGCGACTGTGGGGCTCACCGGCATGGACCCCGGCGCCCGTCGGCCGTGGACGATCGTGGCGGGTCAAGACCTCGACGGGGCGACGACGCCCCCGGCGCTGGTGATCAACCAGACGCTGATGGATGCGCTTGGGACATCGCTCGGCACGACCATCTCGATGCGCGTCTCCTGTTCCGCAAATCGTGCGGCGCCAGTGGCGGTGCCGTTCACGCTGGTGGGAATCGCGCAGTTCCCGTTCGACGACGAGGCGCAGAGCACCGGCGTGATGACACGGTCCGCGCTGCGCAGCGCGTGTGGTGACGGGGCAGACGATGCGGACATGCTGATGGTGTCGTCTGCGGGGGGAAGCGCCGCAGCCCTGGCGGCGATCCGCCGTGCGCGGCCGGACCTCGTGCCCGTCACGAACGAGCAGATCGTGGCGCGCATGCAGACACAGGGCTTCACGTACTTCCGGCAGATTTCCGCGGTGCTGTCGACGATCACGTTGATCTTCGGTTTCCTGCTCATCACGGTGCTGTTGACCGTCTCCGTGAATCAGCGGCTTGGCGAGATTGCGGCGCTGCGGGCGCTTGGATTCTCGGCGAGGCGCGCCGCGGCCGACGTGTTCGTCCAGGGGGCGTTGCTCGTCGCGATCGGCGGCGTGCTGGCGTTGCCAGTTGGTTACGCGCTGTCGCTCTGGCTCGATCGCATCCTCAAGGCCATGCCCGGTATTCCGACCTCCATGCACTTCTTCGTCTTCGAACCGCGTGCGCTGCTGACCCACGCGGCCCTGCTCATCGCGACCGCCGTCCTTGCCTCTGCCTACCCAATGTGGCTGGTCGCTCGCCTGCCGATTGCGACGACCCTGAGGAACGAGGTGGTCGGATGACGCCGCTCATCGAGGCGCGCACGCTCGGCAAGGTGTTCCCGATGGGCGGTGGTCCTGTGCACGCGCTCAGGGACATCTCGCTGCAGATGTGCGCCGGGGAGTACCTGACCATTCGCGGTCCGTCCGGCTGTGGCAAGTCGACGCTGCTGCACATCCTCGGCTGCGTGGACACGCCGACGAGCGGGTCCTTGCTGTTCGACAGCCGTGACGTTGGTAGCCTCGCCGATGCGGAACGGAGCGAGATCCGGCTGCGGAGCATCGGCTTCGTCTTCCAGCGCTTCTTCCTGTTACCGATGCTGACGGCAGCGGAGAACGTTGACGTGCCGCAGGCGGAAGCGGGGGTGCCGAAGGCGGACCGTCGGCGCAGGACGATGGAGCTGCTGGAGTATGTCGGGCTCGCCCACCGCGCGGATCATCGACCCTCGCAGCTCTCCGGCGGCGAGGCGCAGCGCGTCGCCATCGCTCGTGCGCTCGCGAACCGTCCGCGACTGCTGCTGGCGGACGAACCGACGGGCGAGCTCGATCGTGCGAACGGGGAGCACATCGCCGAACTGCTCGACCGCGTTCAGAGTGATGGGACCGCGGTGGTCGTCGTCACGCATGATGGCGCGCTGGCGGAACGCGCGCCGCGTCGGCTGCTGATGCGCGACGGGCGCATCGAGCAGGAGGAGTTCCGGCGGTGATCCTGCGGATGGTCTGGAAGTCCCTGGTCGCACACCCAGTGCGGACCGCCGTCCTTGGCGTGGGCTTCGGGCTCGGGGTCTCCGTGATGGCGACGCTGCTCGGTGTTGGCGAGGTCGTGCTCGATCAGGCCCGCTCGCCGAAGCTTGCGGGTGGAGGCGACCTGCTGATCACGGGCCTCAATGGTCCGGTGAGCTCCGCGCGGTTCGTCCTGGCGCGCCTGCAGGGACAGCAGGGCGTCGGGGCCGCGTCGCCCCGGCGGCGGGCGGATCTCTTCGTGGTTGGGAGCGACGGGCGCACGACGCCGATCACCGCCCATGGCGGCATTCCAAGCCTCGAGCGCGCGATCGGCGATCCGGAGACGTCCGGTGTCGACGCGTGGGTGGATCGGCCTGGCGACGAGCGTTGGGCGAGCCCGGACCCGTCGGATGTCCTGCGCGCGATGGACCGCTTCCATCCCGTTCCCGACGTGCCCGCCCGGGCCGCGTCCTGGGCGGAGTGGCTCTACTTCAAGGGGCGTGCAGGCGACGTGCAGTTCTACATGACGTTTCTTGCCGGGCCGACGCTGCCCGATGGTCGACGGACCGCTGGCGTGCGGTTCCAGCTCGATCGCGGAGGCGTGGTGACCAGCTACGCGGCAAGCGAGCCGCTGGAGGAAGCCGCGTTGCTGCGGACCGCGCCTGACATGACGATCGGGGGCGCACGCGTGCGGCTCGAGGGCATGCGCTATCACATCACGATGGACCTGCCGCGCATGGATAACCCGGCTCGCGGTCGCGTGACGGGCGAGTTCTACATCGACGCGGTTGCCGGTCGATCGCTCACGCCGATCGAACTACGTGGTGCGGGCGGGTGGGTCTCCGGCTACACCGTGCCGGTGATGTCCGGCGCGCTGTCCGGTGGCGTCGTCGCAGACGGTCAACAGGTGTCGCTTTCCGGCACCGGCTATCACGATCACAACTGGGGCTTCTGGCAGGGGGTGTCGTGGCGATGGGGCCAGGTCCAGCATGAGGGGCTGTCGTACGTCTACGGCCGCGTGATTCCGCCTGCGGATGCGGCGGATCCTGAGCGGCTCCCTGGATTCCTCGTTGCGCTCGGTCCCGACGGACCGATCGGGTATGCCACACGCGTCACGATCGATGAGACCGATGTGCCGGGCAGCAATCGGCCGAGTCGCATTGTGGTTTCGGGCAGGGCGCGCGACTTCGATCTGCGCATGGAGATCGACGTCGAGAGCCTCATCGTCAACAAGGGCGGCGCGCTCGCGGCGGGGCCGGACTTCCTCCAGTTGCGCGCGAACTATCACGTGACCGGCAGCGTCGGTGGGCAGCAGGTCGACTTCCGAGCGCCGGGCGCAGCGGAGACGTTCAGAGACGGCGCGGGCGATCGTAGCGGCGGGGCTTCAGCCCCGCCGTGACGGGCGGGCTAAAGCCCGCCCGCTACGAACGATCCGTCCGCTACGCACGACCCGTCCGCTACGCACGACCCGCCCGCTACGAACGATCCGTCCGCTACGCACGACCCGCCCGCTACGCACGACCCGCCCGCTACGCACGA
>JAFDVO010000017.1:111889-262233 GCA_018268955.1 Acidobacteriota bacterium
ACCCGCCCGCTACGCACGATCCGCCCGCTACGCACGACCCGACCGCTACGGCCGTCCCGTCGTAGCCGCCACGCTTCAGCGTGGCGGACCCATCACATCGTCCCCGCGGCGGCGAGACCGCACATATCGAGAAGCGCCTGCATGTCCTCCGGTACGGGCGCGTGGACGACGACGCGCGTGTTGGTGAAGGGGTGGTCGAACGCGAGCCGCCATGCGTGCAGCGCCTGTCGATCGAAGACGACCCGCGTGCTCCGCGATGAATCGCCGTACTTCGCGTCGCCAACAATCGGCCATCCCCGTGCGGCGAGATGCACGCGGATCTGGTGCATCCGTCCGGTGACGAGCTGACACCTGACGAGCGCAACGCGGCAGTCGCCGACCTCTGCCTCGTCGACCCGCTCGAACCGCGTGAGGCTCGGCAAGCCCTCTCCTCGCACCGCCACGACCCGCCGCCTGTCGTCCGGATCGCGTCCGAGGGGCAGGTCGATCGTGCCACGCGGCTGTGTCACCGGACCGAACACGACAGCGAGATAGGTCTTCTCGCTGAAGGATGAGGCGAGCGTCCGCTGCAGGCGTGCGTGCGCCTCGGCCGTTTTCGCGATGAGCACGGCACCTGACGTGTGCTTGTCCAGCCGACCGACGAGCGACGGCCGCTGCCCCGCTGGCCATCCCTGCGCGTGCGCGAGCACCCGATTGAGGAGCGAACCGCTGGGGTGCCGGAATGTCGGATGCGAGACGATGCCCGCCGGCTTGCCAACGATGAGCAGGTGCTCATCCTCGTAGAGGCAATCAAGCGGTCCCGCCTCGGCGAGGACCGGCACCGGCGGTTCCTCATCAGGCAGTTCAACGCTGACGGCATCGCCGAACGCCACTCGCGCCGCCACCCGCGCGACGACAGCGCCGTTCACGCGGACACGCTCGCTCGCAATCCACGCCTGCACCCGCGTGCGGGTGGCTCGCGGCAGATCCGTCAGGTGCCGCCGCAGGACGAGGTCGAGCCGACGTCCCGCATCTCCGCGATCGGCGGTGATGAGACGAGTAGGGAGAGCCAATCACCTCATCGTACCCGGACTGTCGATGGCAGGCAGGGCAGGCAGGGCAGGCAGGGCAGACGGGCCTGACCCCTCCTAACCCACATACCGCCGGGTTGCAGCCGTGCGCAGTACCGGCAGAAAGCGTGGCAACGCGCTTGCGTTCGAACGCCGCGGAGAGTTCCCAGTGACAGTGAACGTCAGCTCGTCGATTCTCGCCCGGTGTGCGTGCGTGCTCGGCTGTGCCGTGGCCATTGCCCACACCGAGACCGCGACCGCCGCGCCGCGAACCCGTGGTGATGAGGTCGCGCGCGGTCACCGTGCCGCTGCCGGCGAAGTGCTCGTGCGCGTGCGTCCGGGCACCGCACTGCGCGCGATGCTTCGCGATCCACTCGGCGATGTCGAGAACGAGGAGGCGCTCGCCGGTGGGCGCTGGCGGGTTGTCCGATCGCGATCGCGGTCGGCCGATGTCCTCGCGCGCATCATGAGCGCCCGAACGGACGTCGAGGTCGCCGAGCCGAACTTCGCCGTGCGGCTGACCGGCAGCCCTGACGATCTCACGGGACCGCTGTGGGCCCTCCAGAACACCGGCCAGTCGCTTCCGAACGGCGAGGCCGGCACACCCGGCGTGGACCTGGACGCCGTGCACGCGTGGGACGTCACCCAGGGCTCCCGCCGCATCGTCGTCGCGACGGTCGATACGGGCGTGGCGCAGCAACACCGGGACCTCGCGGCGAACCTCTGAACCGCGCCGCGTGCGTTCACCGTGACGCTCGGTGGCGTGGCGCTCTCGTGCCCGGCCGGCAGCCATGGCTACAACGCCGTCGCGCACTCCTGCGATCCTGAGGACGACAACGGCCACGGCACGCACGTGGCTGGCAGCATCGGCGCGATCGGGAACAACACCGCTGGCGTGGTCGGCGTGAACTGGGCGACGAGCATCATGGCGCTCAGATTCATGGACAACAGCGGCACGGGCTACATCTCTGACGTGGTGAACGCGATCGAGTTCGCGGTGCAGGTGAAGCAGATCTTCGCGTCGACCGGCGACGCGGACGTCCGTGTGCTGAACAACAGCTGGAGCGGCGGAGGATTTTCGCAGGCGCTCAGCGACGAGATCGCGCGGGCCGATGCTGCGGGGATGCTGTTCGTGGCGTCCGCCGGGAACGGCACGCTCGACCACGAAGCAACCCCCACCTATCCCGCGGATTACGCGGGCGCGAACGTCCTGACCGTTGCCGCCACCGACTACCGGGATCAGCTCGCGTCGTTTTCCGATTACGGCGCCACGCACGTGCATCTCGGCGCGCCTGGCGTCCTCATCTACTCCACCGCGTTGTCCAGCGGTGACCCGGGAGGCACCTATGAACTGCGCAGCGGCACGTCGATGTCGGCTGCGTATACGTCCGGCGTCGCGGCGCTGGTTCTCTCGCATTGCAGTTACTCACCCGGCGCGTTGCGCGATGCGCTGATCAGGACCGGCGTGCCTATCCCTGCCCTTGCCGGGAAGACATCGTCGGGCCGCCGTCTCACCGCGTCAGCCGCCGTACGGTCATGTGACGGCACGTCCGCGGCATCGCCGGACGTCGTCGTGCACGCGAAGGACATCGCCACAACCGACGTGCATGGGGCGTGGGTGAGACAGGCCGACGCAACGGCTGCTGACGGCGTTCGCCTGGGCACACCGGACGCGGGCTGGTCGTCGACCTCTGCGCCTGTGGCGCAGCCGGCTGACTACGTCGATGTGCGCGTACCCGTGGAGGCGGGGCGCCCATATCGCGTGTGGCTCCGCCTGAAGGCCTCTGGCGACTCGAAATGGAACGACTCGGTCTGGCTGCAGTTCAGCGACGCTCGTGTGAACGGTGCGCGCGCCTACGCGATCAACTCGAGTGCGGGCCTCGCCGTGAACCTGGAGAACTGCTCGAACTGCGGAGTGTCGGGCTGGGGATGGCAGGACGGCGCCTACTGGCTCGCGCGGACGACCGTCACCTTCGGCAGCTCGGGGACGCAGACGATACGCATCCAGACCCGTGAGGACGGTGTGGCGTTCGATCAGGTGGTCGTGAGTGCTGGCGCGTGGGCCAGCACCGCACCGGGTCAGGTGTCTGGCGACTCGACCATCGTGACCTCCAGTGGTTCGACGACGACGTCCACTGGCGCGGGCACCACGCCGACGCCGTCCGCGCCGTACAACGGAGTGGCCGCGGCGATCCCGGGCACGATCCAGGTGGAGAACTTCGACAACGGTGGCGACGGCGTCGCGTATCACGATACCGACGCCGTGAACAGCGGCGGCCAATATCGCCAGACTGGCGTTGACATCGAAGCCACAGAGGGAGGCGGACAGAACATCGGGTGGGCGGCCGCTGGTGAGTGGCTCGCGTACACGGTGAATGTCGCGTCTGCCGGATCGTACGCGGCGGACTTCCGGGTTGCCTCGCTGGGGCAGGGCGGCACCATGCACCTCGAACTCGATGGCGCCAGCATTTCAGGCCCTGTGCGCGTGCCGGACACAGGCTGGTGGCAGACCTGGCAGGTCGTGTCCACACGCGTCACACTACCTGCCGGCACGCACGCACTCCGCCTGGTGATGGACAGTAGCGGCGCCAACGCGGTGGGGAACATCGACTGGATCACGTTTGCGGCAGATGCGCCCGCGGCGCCGGTGCCGCTGCGGATCATGGCAGTCGACTTCGACAACGGCGCCAACGGCGACACGTACCGGGACGACTCTGCGGGGAATGCCGGCGGGGCGTACCGCGCGACCGATGTGGACATCGAACCGTGCGCGGAAGGCGGCTTCAACGTCGGGTGGATCGGTGCGGGTGAGTGGCTCCGCTACACCGTCGACGTGGCCTCGCCCGGCAACTACCTGCTGCAGTTCCGCGTGGCCTCTCCGTCCGGAGGCGGCTCGCTGCACGTCAATGCCGGCGGTACGAACGTGTCGGGCGCGGTCTCCGTTCCTGTGACAGGGAGCTGGCAGTCGTGGACGACCGTGTCCGCGCCGGTCACCCTCGCCGCCGGCCGGCAGGCGCTCACCGTCTCGTTCGACGCAGGCGGCTTCAACCTGCGTTTCATCGACATGACGGCGCGCTGAGCCGCACGGGTCTACACTGACGAGGTGACCACCTCACCTTCCCAGCGCGACCGGCTGGCCGTACTTGCCGCGAACGCCATGCGCGAGCGGGGCCTGGAGCCCGACTTTCCTCCGGAGGCGCTCGCGCAGGCGGCTGCAGTCGCGCCTTCCGGTGACCGTCTCGACGCTCACGTGCGTGACCTGCGCACGTTGCCGTGGTGCTCGATCGACAACGACGACTCAAAGGATCTCGACCAGCTCTCCGCGGCGGAGCGGCTGCCCGATGGTCGCGTGCGTGTCCTCGTCGCCATCGCGGACGTGGATGTGGCCGCCGCGAAAGGCTCGCCGATCGACAGGCACGCGGCCGTGAACACCACCTCGGTCTACACGCCCGCCCGCGTGTTCCCGATGCTCCCGCCGCGGCTCTCGAACGACGTCACCTCGCTCAACGCCGATGCGGACCGGCTCTCGATCGTGATCGAGTTCGTCGTCGCACCGGACGGCACACTGGGCGAGGACGATGTCTACGGGGCGTACGTCAGGAACCGCGCGCACCTGGTCTACGACGATGTCGATGCGTATCTCGCCGGCCGTGGGCCGTTGCCAGACGCCGCGCGCGTCGACGGCATGCGTGACCAGATCGAACTGCAGGACGGAACGGCGCAGGCGCTCTCGCGACACCGCCATGAGATGGGCGCCCTCGATTTCGATATTGCCGAGACGCGCGTGCGATTCGAGGGAGACACGCTCGACAGGCTCGAGCCCGAGCTGCCGAACCGTGCGAAGGCGCTGATCGAGAACTTGATGATCGCCGCCAACGGCGTGGTGGCCAGGTTCCTCGACCGGCGTGGCTCGCCCTCGATCAGGCGCGTGGTTCACGAGCCGGCTCGCTGGGATCGTATCGTCGCAATTGCGTCAGGGTTCGGCTATCGGCTGCCGCCGACTCCAGACGTTCGGGCGCTGTCGGCTTTCCTCCAGGAGCGTCGGCGCACGCGTCCGGCCGACTTCCCTGAACTGTCCCACGCGATCATCCGCCTCGTGGGGGCTGGTGAGTATCTCGTCGACACGCCGCAGACCGACGCGCCGGGCCACTTCGCGCTCGCCGTGAAGGACTACACCCACTCGACAGCGCCAAACCGCCGCTACACCGACCTGCTGACGCAGCGGCTGGTGAAGGCGGTCCTGCGGGGCGAACCTTCACCGTACTCGCTTGACGAGCTCACCGGCTTCGCGCGGCTCTGCACGCAGCGGGAAGACGATGCGAACCGGGTCGAGCGGCAGGTGCGGAAGTCCGCGGCGGCGATGCTGGTGGCCAATCGGATCGGCCAGCAGTTCGATGCGGTGGTGACTGGCGCGTCGAGCAAGGGCACGTACGTGAGGACGTTCGCGCCGCACATTGAGGGGCGCGTCGTGCACGGCGAGCGCGGGCTCGACGTCGGCGACCGCGTGACCGTTCGGCTGGCCGGTGTCGACGTCCAGCGCGGGTTCATCGACTTCGCGGTTTGACGGCCTGCTCGCTGAGTCCTTACGCCTGCTTCATGGTGGTCTCACGCGTGTTTGATGTCCGGCGCGTAGCATGGGGACGGAGGTGCGTATGAGCTGGCGTCAGGTTGCAGCAGGCGTGCTGGTGATGGTCGCGTGTGCCGGTCTGCCCGTGGCTCAGGCCGCGCAGGCGCAGCACAAGGGGACGAAGGCGGCCGCGGCAGGTACCAAGGGCGGCGGGAAGGCGGCGGCCGGCGCCGCAGACTCGGCGACGCTGCTCGACATCAACACCGCGACGAAGGAGCAGTTGTCGACGCTCTCCGGCATCGGCGACGCGTACTCCGACAAGATCATCGCAGGGCGGCCGTACAAGACGAAGGCGGACCTCGTGAGCCGCAACATCATCCCGTCGGCCACCTACGACAAGATCAAGGGGCAGATCGTTGCGCGGCAGGCGGCCGGTGCCACGACGGCTCGCGCGTCGGGCGCGGCGAAAGGCACCGGCAAGAAGTCCGGCGCCAAGCACTGAGACGCGGCCCGCGTCACGGCTGGCTGACGCAGCGCTCGGCGAGGACCTTGAACGACTCGACCTGCAGCCTCTGCGATCCCGCGGCGGTGGCGGCCCCGCCACTGCCGCGTCCGGAGGTGACGGGCGGCATCACCGTCCCGGTGACCTGCAGGCGTGCGCCCTGGTGCCGTTCGAGCTCTGCCTCACGGCCCTTCAAGCCGAAGGTCGCCATCGTCTCGCGACCACTGGTTCCAACCGCCCCGGTGGACGGACGCGCGTCCACCTGGTCCCCGGTCACCCGATGCGCCTCGTGGAGCAGGAACGCATCAACCATCACGCCGCTGTTCGCCTCGTCATCGGCCGTGTTCGGCGCGGCAGAGGTGCCGACGACCGTGCCGCCGAGCGAGCCGTTGCGTTGCGCGCGATCAAGGCACCCGACGACGGTGATTCGTTCCGCGGTTGCGCCCGGTGTCTGGGCGAGCACGCCGGTGGTGCAGGCGGCGATGGCAAGGCCGAGCAGGCTGAGCTTCATCACGCTTCCTCCTGTCGACCTGCGGTGCAACCGTCCGGCCAGTGTGGATTAATACGGGCCGCGTCCGACAAGTTCGCGCTCCCGGATCGGGCCGTACGCGGGACACGTCGAAAACACTGAGCGAATCGCGAACCTGGGCAGCGGTATCTGATTTGCCCTGCCCTGGGTGGGGAGGTCTGCATGGCGGCGCAACTCGCGGTGCTGGCGATCATCGGCGCGCTGGCAGGATGGGGAATCTGGTACTCGGTGCGAGGGCTGCTGCTGTGGTGGCGGTTCAAGGACGACCGCATCGTGACCTGCCCGGAAACGGGTGAGCCGGCGCGGGTCCATATCGACGCGGCGCTCGCGATCACGGACGACGCCGGCTCCGCGCCCGCGCCACTGACGGCCTGCTCTCGCTGGGCTGAGCGCGGCCAGTGCGACCAGCCGTGCTGCCAGTCCGCGCACACAGCGGGGATCTCACCAGCGGAAGCCGTTCACGCGTGGGCGAAAGGGCGCGACTGCGCGCTCTGCCACGCGCCGCTCGCGGAATCGCGCCTGAGCGGCCACCACATCGCGCTGCTCGAACCGGGCGGGGCCACGAAGGAGTGGACCGACGTTCCCGCGGAGCGCCTGCCGCTGGCGCTCGTCACCAGCCTGCCGGTCTGCTGGAACTGCCACGTGGCGGAAACGTTCCGGCGGATGCATCCGGAGTTGGTGACGGATCGCGACGAGGCGACCGTCCACGTGCACCGCGGGGACTGAGGCGCGGGATTGATGCCAGCGTCGGGCGGGCTGAAGCCCGCCCGCTACGACCTTCACCTGTGTAGCCCGCCCGCTGCGACCTGCACTGCGGGGCCGCCGGCTAGTGCCTTCACTCCTGCGTCCTCCGGCGACGATCGTCCAACCGCGACGCTTGTCCCTTCGTAGCGGCGGGGCTTCAGCCCCGCCGTCCGGCTTCATCGCTCTCGACGCTCAACGCGGCGCTTGCCGCAGCGGCCTGAAGAACTCCCGCACGTCGTTGAGCAGCAGGTCCGGCTGCTCCAATGCCGCGAAATGCCCGCCACGCGCCATTGGCGTCCACCGCACCAGGTTGTAGCGCGCTTCCACCCACTTGCGCGGGGGCGTCGTGATCTCCTTCGGGAACAGCGCGCATGCGGTCGGTACCGTCACGCGCCCGTTGACCGGCGGAGCCACGCGGTTCTCGTAGTAGATCCGCGTGCTCGACGCGGCGGTCTGCGTCGCCCAGTAGATCGTGATGTTCGTGAGGAGGTCGTCCTTCGAGAAGCGGCTCTCGATGTTGTCCCCGCAGTCGCACCACGCGTGGAACTTCTCGACGATCCAGGAGGCGAGGCCGGCGGGTGAGTCCGTCAGGCCCACACCCAGCGTCTGCGGCTTCGTTCCCTGGATCTGCTGGTACGCGCGCTCGTTCTCCATGCGGGCGTTCGTCTCGTTCATCAGCGTCACTTCGGCGTCCGGAACCCCCTCGAGCGCAGTAGGCCCGCCCGGCGACGGCGCGATGCAGAAGTTCAGGTGCAGGCCCGCGACATGCGACGCGTCGTTCAGCGCGATGATGCGGCTGATGATACCGCCCCAGTCGCCACCCTGCACGCCGTACCGCGTGTATCCCAGCCGCGCCATCAGCTTCGCGATGATCCCTGCCATCTTCTCCGGGCTGTAACCGCGATCCTTCGGCCGCTCGGAGAAGCCGAAGCCCGGGAGCGAGATGGCGACGACCGTGAACGCGTCCTCCGGCCGGCCGCCGTATTTCACCGGATCGGTTAGCGGACCGATGATCTTGTGGAACTCGTAAATGGAGCCTGGCCAGCCGTGCGTCAGCACGAGCGGCATCGCGTTCGGCACCTGTGACTTCTGGTGAATGAAATGGATCCGGAGGCCGTCGATGGTCGTCGTGAACTGGTCGAACTCGTTCAGCTTCCGCTCCTGCGCGCGCCAGTCGAACCGGTCGCGCCAGTAGTCGACCAGTGTCTTCAGGTACGCGGTGTCGGTGCCGTAGTCCCAGCCGACATTCTCCAGTTGGTCCGGCCAGCGCGTGCGCGAGAGACGTGCCTTCAGATCCTGCAGCACCGCGTCAGGGATGCTGATCTTGTACGGCACGATCGCGGACTCCGCGTCGCGCGCCTGCCCCGAGACCGTGGAGATCGCGCCGGCAGCCATGGCCAGCGCCAGGACGGCGCCCCGGAATAATGTCTTCATGGCGGGGAAGTCTAGCAGGTGCGCGGCACTGCAGTCGCTCCCGTATTATCAGTTCCGGCCGCTGCTCTGGTACTTCTGGGACCGGCACTGGACGTGGGGGCACACGATGTCCGGGCTGACGCTGCAGCTCGACCTCGCCATGCTCACGCTCCTGTTGTTCGGCGTGGCCGCGCGGGTGCTCAGGCGGACCGTCGCACGGATGCCCCGTGAGTGGCCGGCACTGGCAGTGCCCGCCCTCCTGTGCCTGCTCCTGCAGATGCACTGGACCGAGCCGTTCTACCTGCACGTGCCGGGCGCTGCCTACGTCCAGTTCCCCTGGCGTCTGCTGGCGATCATCACGCCGTGCCTGATCGCGCTCGCCTACCTGCTTGCCGACCACGTCGAGCCGCGCGAGGCCAGGCTCGTCTTCATTGCCGCCGCGTGCGCGTGGACGGTCGCGGGCTCGGGCGCGTTCGTCCCGCTCGTTGACGCGCGCATTCCGATCGATCCGCCTTCGCTGCAGGGCGCGAACTTCTCGGGCTATCGCGAGTTCGAACCGACAGCGGCCCCGCCACTCGGAACCGTGCGTGAGGCGGTCGTCGCGCGCTGGCGGGACGCTGGCTGTCAGGTCGATGCACCGGATCCGTCGCTCGAGTGGGTCGCCATGCAGTTCCGAATCGACTGCGCTCGCGCCGGCGTCGTCCCGCTCCCGCTGTACGCGACACCGCTGCACCGGATCCAGGTGTCGCGCTTCGACCGCACGCAGCGCTGTTCCGCCGTCCCGGAAATACCCGCTGTCTGCGGCGTGGTCCTTCCCGCCGGGCCGAGTGCCGTCGACGTGACCATGCCCACTATGGCAGGAATGGTGCGCGACCTGGCGACAGGCATGAACACCAGATAGCACATCCCGAGTTCCGCAGTTCCAGGTTCCCGGTCCCCGAATTCCCAGTTCCCAGTTCCCAGTTCCTGGTTCCTGGTTCCCAGTCCCGAAGCCCAAGTCCCGATTCAGTGCGTGAGCGCGTAGATGATCGTGTTGATGCCGAAGGCGTAGCCGGGGACGGAGAACTTCTGGAAGTAGAGCGGGTTCTCGGTTTCGCGTTCGTACGAGTCGCCGAAATCGGTGTTGAACGTCATCAGCACCATGATGCGGCCCTTGTCGTCGTAGACCGCCGCGAAGCGATCGTGCTCGGTGCCGGGGCGCTCCCAGGTGCGGTTCGCGCCGTCCCAGTAGCCGATCCCGGGGATCTGCGGGACCTCCGCCGCGTTCAGCACCTGGTGGAAGATGACGTGGTCGCGCGGGATCTCCACGATGGGGTACGTGGCCGACGGCAGCGCCTTGCGGAGCATCGCCTCCCAGTAGTCCCATGCGTAGTCGCCCCAGTAGTCGTCGGCCCACAGGAAGCCGCCCTTGAGCAGGTAGTCGTGCAGGTTCTTCGCTTCCTGATCGTCCAGATAGGCCCCGCCGGGCTCCGTGATCATCAGGAATGGGCAGCGGAAGATCTCGGGGGAGCTGAGGTTGACGAGGAGCGTCTCCGGTTCGTTCGCCTCATCCATGACCACCGGCGTTCGGGTCAGCTCTGACAGTCGGATGGACAGGTTGATGTCGGCCCTCGGCCAGTCCACGTTCCAGCCGGCGCCGTCGCCATTGCCCTGGCGAAAGACGACGCGGCAGAACTGGAAGCCGCCCTTGAAATCGTCGGCCGTCGCGTAGCGTGCCGGGCGACCGCTGTACATCCCGCGACCGAAGTTCCGGCCGCGTCCCCGCTGCGCGAGCACCAGGGTGGACGCCAGCACCACGATGAGGGCTGCCGCAATCACCGCCAGGCGGGATTTCATCGGCACAGCATAGCAGGACGAGCCCCGCCTCCCGCCCCGATATACGGCGAAATCCGCACGCAGCACACCCCAACGGTGCCTCTCACGTGCCGGACAGGGCCGAGCTCGTGCGGGGGACACATGCGAAGCCCCGCTGCATCCGATACATCGGGTATGAAGCAACTGACGGGTGTGCTCGTCGTTGACGACATGCCGCACACAAGGAAGCTGGTCTGCCGCGTGCTGGACCGCGAGGGGTTTGACACGTTCGAGGCTGAGGACCAGGCAAGCGCCTGTGCGGCCGCGGCCTCCCATCACGACCACATCGACGTCGCACTCGTCGACGTCGAACTCGAGGGCGCCAGCGCGTCCGAAGTCAGAACCGCACTGCAGCGCCAACTGCCGGACGCCCGATTCGTCTTCATGACACGCCTCGACATCGACACGCTTGTCGCGGAAGGCCGGCTTCCCGACAACGCTGTCGTTCTGCGCAAGCCCTTCACGCTCTCCGCACTCGTCGACACCGTGCGGGCGACGCGCCGCCGCGTGAGCTGAAATCGTTCGGCAAACGGCTCGGGTCGGCACGTGCGTCCGTGCCGAAGCCGCGTGCGCCCGGTGGCGAAACCGCCTCCGCGCCCGCGGCACCCGGGTTGCTCCACCCATCCGTCATCGAACACTTACCACTCACGCCTGCGGCGGACACCGCTCACGACGGCGAGGCGGATGTCCTCGTCATCGGGGGCGGACCGTCGGGGTCGGTCGCCGCACGGCTGCTCGCGTCGTGGGGGCACCGCGTCTGTCTCGTAGCCCGACCCGTCGATCCCTCGCGCGCGCTCGCGAACTCGCTCCCGCCCAGCACGCGGTCGCTGCTTCGGCAGACCGGCACGCTCGACATCGTCGAACGGATCGGCATGCCGACCCACGGCAACACCGTCTGGTGGGGAGCCCGCGAGGGCGATGTGCAGCCGTTCGCGTCCGGTGATCAGGCACACGGATTCCAGATCGATCGCGCGCGGCTCGATCCCGCACTGCTCGACGCCGCCGGGCAGGCGGGCGTCTGCGTCACCGCGGGGCGCGTCGGTCGGGTCGATCGCGATGGTCCAGCCGCGTTGGTCCGGTACGACAGGAACGGGGAACCCCGCGCCTGTCGCGCGCAGATCGTGGTCGACGCATCGGGCCGCGCCGGTGTGCTGGCGCAGCCGCTCGGCCTTCGCCGGCACATCCGCGGCGGGCAGATGCAGGCGCTCGTCGGCGTGTGGCATCGGAGCGGGGCATGGCCGATCGCGCATCCGACGCACACGCTGATCGAGACCTGCGACGAAGGCTGGGCCTGGTCAATCGGGACCAGCATGGACGAGCGCCACGTGGGCATCATGGTCGACGGCGCCACGAGCCGGCTGACCCGTCGGGGCACGCTCGCGGAGACCTACCTGGCGCAACTCACGCTGACCGGGCACCTCGCCGCGCACGCCGTTGGCGCCACGCTGATCCGGGTCTTCGCGTGCGATGCGTCGGTGTATACGGCGCGGTCGCATGCGGACGGCCACGTGCTGCTGGTGGGCGACTCAGGATCCACGCTCAACCCGCTCTCGTCGTTCGGGATCAAGAAGGCGCTCGCGTCCGCATGGCTCGGCGCGGTGACCGCCCACACGATGCTCGTCGCACCGTCGCGCGCCGATGTGGCACGGACCTTCTTTTCGGACTGGTCGGCCCGCGCGTGGCAGGCGAACCTCGCGCGGTCACGCGAGTTCGCGATCGAGGCGGCCCGCACGCACGACTCGGTGTTCTGGCGCGCACAGGCCGGCGTGCCGGTCGACGCCGCGATGCTGCCGCTCGATGAGCGAGCCCTGCTGGACGGCCCGGACGTGCACGCCGCCCTCATGTCGCTCCGCACACACGACAGGATTGTCCTGACGCCAGGGCCGGCACTGACACGAACGTCGGCTCCCCTCGTGCGAGGCCGTGAGGTTGTCGTCGAGGATGCGCTGGTCCTTGGCTCGACCTCGCGCGACGTCGCCCGCTACCTGTGCGGCATCGATCTCGTTGCGGTCTCAACCATGGCGCCCACGTGCGTCAGTGTTCCCTCGCTCTTCGAGGAGTACGTGCGGCGTCATGGCCCCGTACCACTGCCGGAGTTCCTTCGCGTGCTCTCATGTCTCCTCGCCCGCCGCATGCTCGTCGCCACCCCGCTCGCCGCAGCGGGGCGGTGAGGCCTCGCTCACATCGCGCTCTCCTCGTCTCAATCCCACCTGCGTCGGCCGCGCGTCGCGTGAGAGCGACGATCGTGTCGGTTCGTGATCGCGCCAAATCATTGGGGTTCTCGCAGTGATCGCCGCAGGAGCCGCACAACTGTCGGAGCTCCCACGGGCGAAGCGACATTCGTGTGTGTGTGTGGCTGCGCGCGTTGCCTCGCGCCGCGCGCGATCGTCGAGAGACGCTCGAGAGGATCGCGCGATTTCCTCAGTGAACATGCGCGAAACACGCCTCGCGCGGCACGGGCGCCACGTCGACGCGCGTCGTGGCACATCGGTTGCTCAATAGGCCAGCGTGCGCATGCGAACCGCGATGCGCACGCCGCCATCGTTCAATTCGATTCGCAGGAACCCGTTCGACGTAGGAGGGGGCATGACACGTGTGTGGTCGTTCGTCGTGGCGCTGCTGCTGGCCGTTGGTGTGACGCCAGCGCTAGCGCAGCGCACGACGGGAGAGATATCCGGCAAGGTGGTCGACGAGTCAGGCGGCACGCTGCCTGGCGTGACCGTCACCCTTCGCGGGGAGGCGATGCCCAACGCGCAGCCTGTCATCACGTCCGAAACAGGCCTGTATCGGTTCCCCGTGCTGCCGGCCGGCACGTATGATGTCGAGTTCGCGCTCGAGGGCTTCGGCACGGCGAAGTATGAGGCGATCCGCGTCGCGGTCGGCCAGACCATCGACGTCAACGTGACGATGAAGGTCAGCTCGCTCAATGAGACGCTGACGGTGACGGGCACCGCGCCCGTGGTGAACGTGACCACCTCTGAGGTGAGCACGAACTACAACCGCGAGTGGGTCCAGAGCGCGCCGGTGCGCCGCTTCTCGTACTTCGATCTGATCAACTCCGCGCCTGGCGTGAGCTCGACGTCCAACGTCGGGCAGAGCACGTCGGCGCAGGTGCTCGGCAACAGCACGAACGAGAACCAGTACCAGATCGACGGCACGGACATCAGCTCGACTCCGTGGCCGAATACCGATGCGATCGAGGAAGTGCAGGTCCTCTCGATGGGCGCGTCCGCCGAGTACGGCAACGTGCAGGGCGCGGTCTTCAACATCGTGACGCGCCAGGGCACGAACGTGTTCCACGGTGATGCGAACACCTACTTCCAGAGCAGCGCGCTGACGGGCCGCAACACGACCGCCGCGGTCGACAAGGGGTTCCCGTACAACCGCGATACCTACCGGGACGGCACCATCCAGGCCTCTGGTCCGTTCATCCCGGACAAGCTCTGGTTCTTCGGCTCCCTGCAGTACCAGCGCGATTGGGACTCCCAGCCGGGCGTCGATCCCAAGCTGCCGACGAAGAACGACTCGCGGCGCATGTTCTACAAGTTCAACTACGCCATCAACGACAAGCATCGGCTGATGCACGGCTATCACAACGACTTCTACTACATCCCGGACATCGCCACGAGCTTCACGGCGCCGACATCGGTCTCGATCAGCCATGGCGACAACCCGACGCCGAACGTGGTCTACACCGGCGTGCTGAGCAGCAAGACGTTTGTCGAGGCCCGCTACTCGGGGTTCTTCCTCCACAGCTCGGTCAACCCGCTGCAGGACGGCGTGCCGAGTGTGATGACGCGGGTCGAGGATCAGGATACGGGCCTCATCACCGGCGGCATCACGGCCTGGAACGAGAATCGGAGCTGGAAGTGGGGCAGCGCGGTCAAGCTGTCGCACGTCATCGACTCCTTCCTCGGCGGCAGCCACGACATCAAGACCGGCTACCAGTACGGCGTGACCGGCAGCGACAACCTGAACGGGCCCAACGACACGCTGACAACCTACAGCCTGACCGGCCGGCAGACGACCGGAATCACGCAGCTGCCCTATCACCAGGGTGCCGAGGCGATCTGGAACGGCCTCTACGTGGATGACACCTACCGGTTGCCTCGCGCGGTGCTGAACCTCGGCGTGCGCTACGACCACAGCCGCGCGACCTTCCCGTCGTTCCCGTTCCTGAACGCGCAGGGGCTCCCGACCGGGCAGTCGTCGACGGCGAATGACGATGTGTATCACTGGAACACGTTCTCGCCACGCGTCGGCCTCAACTGGCAGGTGACCGAGTCCGGAAACACCGTCGTCAAGGCCCACTACGGCCGGTACTACAAGGCGCTCGAGCCCAACGAGTACCGCGGCGCGGTGCCGTCGATCTCGCCGGCGTACAGCTTCACAGTAGACGCCGCGGGGAACCGCACGAACGTCGTGCAGACCTCGAGCAACGCGAACCTGCGCATCGATCCGAACTTCAAGTCGGCCTACAACGACCAGTTCATGCTGCAGCTCGAACAGCAGCTGGTGCGCGACCTGGGCCTGCAGCTGAATTACGTGCACAAGACCGGCGAGGGCTACGGCGCGTGGCAGGACATCGCCGGGACCTACGTGCAGGTCCCCTACGTCGACAATGCCGGCGTGGACGCCACCGGACAGACCGTCATGGTGTGGAAGCTCCTGAGCAATCCGGCCGACCGCGTGTTCCTGATGACGAACCCGGACGGGATGTACATGAAGTACAACGGCGTCACCGCGAGCCTGACCAAGCGCATGTCGAAGAACTGGCAGGCGGTCTACTCGATCGTGCTCTCGAAGGCGGAAGGGCGCATCGGCTCCAGCGCCCGCGCGACGTCCACCACGACGCAGAGCAGCCAGGCGGGAACCTTCGGGCGTGAGACCGCCGGCCCGAACGATTTCGTCAACACCGACGGCCTGCTGGTCGGCGATCGTCCGGTCGTGAGCAAGCTGCAGCTCTCCTACAAGCTGCCCTACGGCATCCTCGTCGCGACGAACCTTCAGTACCAGAGCGGCCGGTTCTACTCGCGCCAGGTGCGCGTGGCCGGCCTCGGGTTCCCGTCGGCCCCGACGATCAACATGGAAGCGAACACCGGCGACCGGCGCGTCCCGCCCGTCAAGATGATCGACTTCCGCGCCCAGAAGGACATCAAGCTGACCGCGTCCAGCAACATCGGGCTGTTCCTCGATGTGCTGAACCTGACGAACAGCGACCAGAACGAAGGCGTGGCGTCGACCCTCGGCACCTCAGCGTCCTTCGGTGTCCCGACCCGCTTCGTGCCGCCGCGCCGCGCGATGTTCGGCATCAAATATCGCTGGTAGTACGCCCGATGCCGGCCCTCCACCCGCGTGCGCGGAGGGCCGGTCGTCGTCCGACAAACGGGAGCGGCGCCGTCACGGACCGCTCCGAGGTGTGGACCCCCTGTCCGCCTGTGGAGATGACCATGAAGAGTGTTCGAATTGCAATTGCATCCGCGCTCGTGCTCGCGATGAGTGGTGGCGTGCCGGCGATGGCTGGCGACCTTCAGGACAGCGTGGCGGCGGCGGCCGCGGCCGCGGCGAAGAGCAGCACGCAGGAAACCGGGATGAAGTCCGGGATCGGCAGCGGCAAGGCCATGACCTGGGCGGGTGGCGCGCTGTTCGCCACCGGCATGACCTACGGCCTGTTCCAGTTCATCAACAACAAGAACGGCGGCTATGCCGAGTTCGGCGAGGCTGCTGCCACCAACAAGAAGGCCGGCGCCGCCGGCCTCAGCATGGCCTTCGCTGGCGGGGCGCTGATGCTGCTCGGGCACCACGCCGGACGCATGCCGTCCGTCGCGGTCGGCGCGAAGTCCCTCGGGTTGGCCAAGCGGGTGTCCTGGTAATCGCATGGCATCGCTGAGAGGAGCGGAGACAACGATGACGCGCAGGACCTCATGGTGGCGGACTGCGGTGCTCACAGCCGCGTGCGGGCTGGTGATGCTGCCCGCGGGTGCGCACGCACAGGCACAGGCAACGGCCGACGGGATTCCGGTCGAGAGTGAGCTCGTGCGCAGCAAGTGCGGCGGATGCCACAAGCCAGACGCCAGCAACCGGATGACCCGCATCTCGTGGCGGCGGGCCAGTCCGGAGAACTGGGAGCGAACGGTCGAGCGGATGATCACCCTCAACAAGGCCAACGTCACTCCCGCGGACGCCAGGACCATCGTGAAGTACCTGGCCGATCACAACGGCCTGGCGCCGGAGGAGGCCCGTCCGATCGCATTCGAGTTCGAGCGGCGGTTGATCGAGTGGACCTACGACGGCGACAAGGATGTGGCGACCCTCTGCGGCGGCTGCCACGCCTTCAGCCGCGTGCTGGCCGAACGCCGGACGAAGGACGAGTGGGCTGGACTGGTCTCGATGCACCGCGGCTACTACCCGCTGGTGGACAACCAGCCGATCCTCAACGGTTCAGGGTTCCGTCGGTCGCGCGCGCTGCCGCCCGAGGAGACCGACCACCGCCAGCCGATGGACAAGGCGATCGAGTACTTCGCGAAGACGTTCCCGCTCATCACGCCAGAATGGTCCTCCTGGTCGGCGGCCATGACGCCGGCCAACCTCTCCGGGCGGTGGGCTGTCACCGCGAACATCCCCGGGAAAGGGCCGGCGTTCGGCGAGATGACGGTGACGGCTGATGCCGCCCCCGACACGTTCATCACGAAGACGGTGCTGACGGTGCCGAAGACCGGCGAGACGATCGCTCGCACGGGCAAGGCGCTCGTCTACACCGGATACCAGTGGCGCGGACGCGGCGCTGACGCTGCCAAGCCGGACGATCCGTGGCGTGAGGTCATGTTCGTCGAGCGCAGCCGTACCGAGATGTGGGGCCGCTGGTTCACCGGGGCATACGACGAGACCGGCATCGACGTGAAGCTCGCGAAGATCTCCGGCTCACCCATGGTGCTCGGTCTCGGGCAGCTGTCCGCGAAGCGCGGCACCTCGCCCTCGCTCACGATCTACGGCATCAACCTGCCGACTGCGCTCGCGGCCTCCGACGTGAACCTGGGCCCTGGCATCACGGTGCGCTCTGCGTCCGTGTCGGCTGGCGTGGTCACCGCTCAGGTCACCGTGGCGCCCGACGCGAAGACCGGCCCGCGCGACGTCTCTGTCGGCGGCGTCGTCAAGCCGCTCGCGCTCGTGGTCTACGACCAGGTCGACGGCATCCGCGTGCTGCCGCGCGCGGGGCTCGCACGCACTGGCGGAGCGGTGTTCCCGAAGGGCTTCCAGCAGTTCGAGGCGATCGCCTTCGCCAACGGCCCTGACGGCAAGCCGAATACGGCCGACGACTGGCCGCTCGGCGTGGTCGACGCCACGTGGGGCGTCGAGGAATACACCTCCACGTTCAACGACGATGACCTCCGCTTCGTGGGCAACATCGACCCGAAGAGCGGGATGTTCACGCCCGCGCTCGACGGACCGAACCCCGAGCGGAGCGGGAACCGCAACAACATCGGGGATCTCTGGGTGACCGCCGAGTACGCGCCGGAGGGCGCGAAGCAGCCGATCCGGGCCCGTGCCCAGCTCGTGGTCTCGCCGCCGGTCTACATGCGGTGGATGTCGTCGGAGGTGGGGAAGTGACGCACCTTGCGCTCCGTGAACATCACCGCTTCGAGGCAGCAGGCAAGCCGTACCTGTTCCTGGTGCCCAGCGCGGCGGTGGTCGGCCTCGATGCCGCGTCCGACATGGTGATGCAGGTGCTCGCCTCGGGTGAGAAGTCCCGGGCTGACCTGCTGACGCTGGCTGACGGGCTCTTCAGCGAAGACGAGATCGACGGCGCGATTCACGACCTCGTGGCGATGCGCGCGATCGGTCCCATCGAGCCCCAGCAGCCGATGCCGAAGATCCTGCCGCTCACGCCCGTGCCGCTCGGCACGATGGTGCTGAACGTCACCAACCAGTGCAACCTCGCGTGCACCTACTGCTACGAGTACGGCGAGGACAAGATCGTCGACACGGACAACGGCAAGCAGCCGAAGTTCATGTCGATCGAGACCGCGAAGCAGAGCGTCGAGTTCATGCTGAAGGAATCGGGTGAGGCGAAGACCGCCCACCTGACCTTCTTCGGCGGCGAGACGCTCCTGAACTTCAAGGTGCTGAAGGAAACGATCGCTTACGCACGGCAGCGTGCCGCGGAACTCGGGAAGGACGTCGACTTCAGCCTCACCACGAACGCCACGCTGCTGAAGCCGGACGTGATCGAGTACCTGGTCCAGAACCAGGTGGGCGTAACCATATCGTTCGACGGCCCGCCAGAGGTGCAGAACAAGTTCAGGGTCTTCCACAACGGCACCGGCAGCTACGACATCGTCGCGCCGAAGATCAAGGAACTGCTGCAGAAGCATCGTCGTCGTCCGGTCGGTGCGCGCGTGACGCTCACGTCCGGGAACCTCGACGTGAAGGGCATCTACCGCCACCTGACCGAGGAGTTCGGATTCCGCGAAGTGGGCTTTGCCCCGGTCACGACGTCGGCAAAGCGGACCTACGCGCTCGACGAGCAGGGCTACGACCACATGCTCGCGCAGTTCACCGCGCTCGCCGAGGACTTCAAGGAGGCGGCGATTGAGGGGCGCCACCACGGCTTCTCCAACGTGAAGGAGACCATCCAGGAGATCCACCAGGGGATGAGCAAGGCGTACCCGTGTGGTGCGGGCATCGGGCTGATGGGAGTGTCGACGGCAGGCGACGTGGCGCTCTGCCACCGCTTTGCCGGCTCTGACACGCACAAGCTCGGGACCGTGCGCGACGGCGTGGACCGCGCGGCGCAGACCGCCTTCCTCGAGTCGCACCACCTCGCGAACAAGACCGACTGCAGCACGTGCTGGGCACGTCCGGTCTGCTCGGGCGGCTGCTACCACGAGGCCCACACCCGTTACGGCGACACGACGAAAGCGAACCTCCACTACTGCGACTGGATCCGGTCGTGGACCGAGGTCTGCCTGAAGGTCTACGCCGAGATCGCAGAGAAGAACTCCGCGTGGCTGGCGCAGTTCGATCGCGAACCGGCCGCGGAGAAGGTCAGCTAGCGCCAGAGGAGATCAATGAGACACCTGAAGACGCTGAATCAGAAGGCTGCTCGCATCGAGCAGATCGTGAACGAACAGGAAGCCGCCGCTGCCCAGGCCGAGGATGTCGTCGCGCTGCAGCGTGGAGGGGGCGTGCCGCAGTCGGCCCCGCACATCCCGCTTGGCTGCGCCGTGGTCTTCTCGCCCGGGTGGGAAGTGGATCGCACGGGTGGAACGGCCGGTCTGTGCCAGCCGGTCGAGCGCGATCTCTTCGACTGCCACATTGGCTGCTACTGGCCCGCGCAGGTACCGGACCAGCTCAATCACGCGCCGGACTGGACCGCCAAGTGCGCGGCCGCCCAGAAGGACTGGCGCAAGATCGACCTCATCTTCCCGTAACAGGAGAGCCGAGCCACCATGCGCACATTTCGCTTCTGGAGTCAGGCTCTCCTCGCCAGCGCCGCCATTGCGGTGCTCGGGCTGCCGCTCGCCGCCCAGAGCAAGGCGAAGCCGATCACCCCCTCGCCTGGCAACGGCACGTTGTACGTTGGCGTCTTCCCGGACCACTTCCAGGTCATCGACGAGGCCACGGCCACGATCGTGGGCAAGGTGCCGTTCACGGTCGGCATGCCGCGGCGCACGTCGCTGTCGCGGGACCGCACCCGCTTCTACACGGTCGAGGCGCAGCAGGAGAAGGTCGAGATCATCGACATCGCCACCCGCAAGTCGCTCGATCACTTCACGCTCTCCGAGGGCACCCGCAAGGTCCGGATCAAGACGCTCGAACCGGATCCGCTGCACCGCTTCGTGATGATGGTCATCCGCCCGGTCGTCAAGCACGTCGACCGCTGGGAAATCGAGCCGTCGTCGCTCATCCAGTACGACCTGGCCACCCACAAGGTCGCCAGCACGCTGCCGTGGCCGAACGGTGAGGAGCGTGAGAACGCGAACATGCAGTTCTCGCCAGACGGCAAGCTGCTCTACCTGTTCAGTGAGCAGGACGTGCTCATCTACGACACCACGACGTTGAAGCAGGTGGACCGGTGGGAGCTCTCGAAGCCGGTCGAAGAGGGCTTCGGCGCGTTCGAGTTCGGGCAGATCGACGCCGCCAACGACGAACCGGGCTTCTACACCGCGATGTTCCAGGTGCAGGACCCGGTGCAGAAGCGCCGGATGATGGGCATCGGCCGCGTGAACCTCAGCGCGCGCAAGGTGGACTTCTACACTCTCGGCCCGGCGCAGCAGGTCGGCTTCACGATGGCACCAGGGCGGAAGGTCGCCTACGGCCTGATGAGTGACATCGGGAACTACGAGTTCTGGAAGTTCGATCTGGACATGAAGCGCGTCTCGGCCCGTGTGCCTTTCAACGGCCGGCCACGCATGTCGCTGAAGACCAGTTCGAACGGGAAGGTGCTCTATATCTACAACGCGGGGAACACGATCGACCTTTACGATGCCGAGACGTTCAAGTACATGCGAACGATCGATCTCGGAGGCGACGTGACCTCTGATCTGTTCGTCGTCCCCGGCGCCGCGCCGAAGGCCGCACGGACCAACTGACACGGTGACGCCCTCCCATCCACGTCAGCACCTGCGCCGGGCGCTCCGGTTCGCGCTGCCGTACTGGCGGCGACTGGCGCTGGTGCTCGTCCTCAGCCTGGCGAGCACCGGCCTGTCGCTCGTGCTGCCGCTCCTGTCGAAGTCGTTCTTCGACACGGCGCTGCTCGGTCGTGACATGACCGCGCTGCTCCGCACATCAGCGCTCTTCGCGGTCGCCACGATCGTCGGGTTCGTGCTCAATGTCGTAGCGGGCCTGCGGTACACGCGCGTGTCGGCGGACATCCTGTTCGACATGCGGCTCGAGATGTACCGCCACCTGCTGCGGCTCTCCCCGCGCTTCTACGCGCGGACCCGCATCGGCGACATCATGTCGCGCATCAACAACGACATCGGCGAGATCCAGCGGGTGGCGGCGGAGGCCGCGCTCGCCTGGGTCGGCAACGTCGCCTTTCTCGTCGGCACCGTCGTGATGCTCGCCTGGCTCGACATCCGGCTGTTCCTGGCGACGATGGCCGTGGCGCCGATCGGCATCTGGGCGACCGGCTATTACCGCAAGCGGCTCGAAGGGCAGGTGGGTGAACTACGGCAGCGCAGCGCCGACCTGGGGAGCTTCCTGATCGAGACGATTCAGGCGATGCGGCTGGTTGTGCTGAGCAACGCGCAGGACCGCGAGGTGTCGCGCTTTCGCAAGCGGAACATCGCGTTCGTTGACGCGCTGATGTCGATGCAGTACCTGACCTACGTGTCCGGTGCGCTGCCAGGCCTGATCCTCTCGGCCGGCACCGGCCTCGTGTTCATCTACGGCGGTTATCGCGTCGTACATGGCGAGATGACCGTCGGCACGTTCGTCGCGTTCATCGCCTACCAGTCACGCTTCCTGCCTCCACTGCAGGCGCTGATGGGGTTGTACGCGAGCCTGGCGACCGCGCAGGTGTCGCTGCAGCGGGTATCCGAGATCCTCGATGCGCCGGTCGACGTGCAGGAACTGCCCGACGCGACCGCGCCAGACAGCGTGCGTGGGCTCGTGGAGTTCTCGAACGTCAGTCTCTCCTACGGCAGGGGCCGTCCGGCGCTGGAACGCATCTCATTCCGTGTCGAGCCCGGTGAGGTGCTGGCGATCGTCGGCCCGAGCGGCAGCGGGAAGTCGACGATCGCGGACCTGCTGCTGCGCCTCATCGACCCGGACGAAGGGACCGTGCGCATCGACGGTGTCGACGTCCGTCGCATCAACCTGCGCGTGCTGCGAAGGCACGTGGCGCTCGTTGACCAGGATCCGTGCATCCTCCACGCGTCGGTTGCGGAGAACATCCGCTACGGACGGCCTGACGCATCCGACGAGGACGTGCGCCTGGCAGCACGGCAAGCGGCGCTGGAGCCGTTCATCGACTCGCTGCCCGAGGGATTCGAGACGGTCGTGGGGGAGCGTGGAGCCGCCCTCTCCGCCGGTGAACGGCAGCGGATCGCCACAGCACGTGCGTTCCTCGCGAATCCGGCCGTGTTGATTCTCGATGAGCCGACGGCGTCGCTCGATCCCGATGCCGAGCGGCGGCTGATCGACGGGTACGAAACCGTCATGCGGCACCGCACGACGATTGTGATCACCCACCGCCTCGATGTGGCGAGCCGGGCGGATCGCGTGCTGGTGGTCGACGGCGCACGGCTTGTCGAGCAGGGCGCGCCGCACGAACTCGCGATGCGAGATGGACGATTCGCGGATCTGTTCCATGCGCCAGCGGTCACGCACTGAAGGCCGGCGGTTGCCCGGGCGCGGCGTGTGCGTCGCCGTCATCGACAGCGGCGTGCATGCCGCACATCCGCATGTGCGTGGCGTCGCGGGCGGGGTGGCCATCCAGCCTGGCGGAGCGGTGTCGGGCGATTACACGGACCGCATCGGCCACGGCACGGCGGTCATGGCCGCCATCAAGGAGAAGGCGCCCTTCGCGGACTGCTACGCGGTCCGCATCTTCGACAACCGGCTCTCCGCATCGGCCCCGACGCTCATTGCTGCAATCGACTGGGCGGTGGCGGCTCGCGTGCACGTCATCAACCTGAGCCTCGGCACCGCGAACCTGGCTCATGCCGACGCCTTCGATGGGGCAGTCGCGCGTGCGGCGGCGGCTGGCGTGACGATCGTCGCCGCGCGAGACGACGAGGGGGTGGAGTGGCTGCCGGGGAGCCGGCCCGGCGTCGTGGGTGTGCGGGCAGACTGGACGTGCGGGCGCGACGTGTTCACCGTGGAGCGGCTGGACTCCGGCTCCGTGGTGTTCCGGACCTCAGGCTACGCGCGGCCGATCCCGGGCGTGGACCCTCGGCGCAACCTGCACGGGGTCAGCTTCGCGGTCGCGAACATGACCGGCTTCCTGGCCCGCGCCCTGAGCCTGGAGCCGGACGGCCAGGCCGCTGATGCGGTTGAGACGCTGGTGCGTTTCGCGTCGTGGCGTGACGGGCGCGCGCACGAAAAGGAAAAGGCCGGCAGGTGGGAGCACCTGCCGGCCTCGATGGTCCTCAGAGAGCGCTGAGCGGGTTACTGCTGACCGGTCACGCGCGGGGCGCCGTTCGCGGTCACGTTCACCTTGATCATCGCGGTCGTCCAGCAGCAGCCCGTCGCGCCGCCGCCCTTCTCCGAGTAGTCGTTCAGCGTGACGTGGACGACGTACTCGCCCGCCTTGTCGAAGGTGACGGTGCCTGCGGCCTTGCCCGCGTAGGGTTCCATCGGCTTGCCGCCCTTGAGCGTCTCGAAGTGGAAGCCGTCAGCCTTCACGTTGCCCGGTCCGCGGTACTTCTCGACCGTCGCTTCGACGACGGGGGGCGTGCGCGTCATCGGCGCGTTCGTCCCGCTGGCGTAGAGGGCGTCGTCTTCGGTGAAGAGCTCGAGCGCCATCGGCACGTTCACCTGCGCGGTGCGGGTCTGTGCGCTGGCGAGCGCGGCGACCGGCGCCTGGATGGCAGGGCCGTTCTGCGCGAAGCGCAGGATCGGAGGAACGTTGTACTTGCCGTTCGGCGCCTCTTCGGAGGCGTGCTGCGGCGTGATGTTGAAGTCGGGGCTCATGATCATCCCGACACGCGAGGTGGTGCCGTTGAGCGTGAGGGTCCACCAGAGGCGCTCGGAGGCGCCGAAGGTCTTCGGGACGGTGATCTGGAACATGCCGAAGTTGCGGTTCGGCAGGAAGTGCGTCGGCTGGCCGCGGTCGACGTCGCCAGGCTCGAACTTGTTGTTCGGGCCGATCGGGATGTCCACGCTCTGGGTCCAGTTGCGGTTGTAGTACCCGATCAGGAACACGTGCGAGCCATCCGGATTGTCGTACCAGCCGTCGTAGGCCGGGGTGACGCTGGCGCCGAATCCCAGCTTCGGGTAGCTCGGAAGGAGCTGGCCCTGGGCCGAAACCAGAGCGCCGCCAGCGGCGAGGGCAGCGACCGTCATCAGACGGAGAACCATCGGTGATTTCATCGTCAATCTCTCTCTGAGAGGTCGAGGGGGGGCACCCCCGACCGGCCAATCAGTCGGGTTGTGGAAGAGGGGAGGCGGCGGCGACCGCCGCCTCCCGCGAGGCACGCGCGCCTACTGCTGCTGCTGCTGAGTGCGGTTGCGCGGCGGGACGCCGTTGGTCACGCCTTCACCGTGCTTGGCGACGTAGTCCTTGTACTCCTCGTCCGTGAGGTAGTAGACGTTCATCCACGCGTGCGCCATCTCGTCAACCGTGCGGTCGCCGTAGCCCACCCACTGATCCGGGTCGGGGTTCGACTTGTTCGCCTTCGTGTTGTCGTAGTACGCGCTGACCTTGATGATGGTGCCCTTCGGGAACACCGGCACCGCGTCGTCCGCGAAGATGTAGTTGGTCATCCAGTTGAAGTTGAAGTCCTTCACGTAGCTGATGGTCTGCGTGCGGCCATCCGGGAAGATCGCCTCAACCTGCATCGCCTTCCCACGGAGGTGGAAGTGCGGCTGGAAGTTCGTGATCGCCGTGTTCTCCTTCAGGACGTTGAAGCCCTCGGTGTAGGCGATCGAGTTCGGCGGGATGTCCAGGCCTTCCGTGCCGTTCTTCAGGCCGGTGAAGCCCACGAGGTAGCTGCGCTTCTTCGGCTCCTGGCCCTTGGGATACAGCCAGATGCCGAGCTGCGACGCGCTCGTCACGGCCTCGCCGGCGGCGTGAATGTGCTGGTCCCAGGAGATCTTCTCTCCCGGCATGATCAGCTTGCCGGTGCCTTCGGCGTAGCGGTCGTAGCCCTTGCCGATCGCCCACTCCATCAGCTGGGGACGACGGTTGACGAGGTCAGCGGCGCTCGCCGCGGCCGACCCGGACAGGGAGAAGCGGCCGACGCCGACGCCCTGGTTGACAGCGGCGGTGTTGTCGGGGCTGAGGATGTGATACGCGATCGAGTGGTGCAGGATCTTGCGGCCTTCGACGTTGGCCGGACGAATCTCCACCATCTTGACCCAGCGCGGCTCGGTCACCGGGATCTCGTTGACCGGGCGCCACCACTCGTCCTGGTGGACGGCGGGCATCGTCTGCATCGGGGCGGAGATGACGAGGTCCGGCGGGCCGTAGCCGTCACGCTCGCCCTGCCAGTACAGCTCCTTGTTCACCGGCTTGGCCTTGAAGTCCGCCGGGTTGCCCTCGAGCGCGCCGCCGTCGACCCAGGCCGCGATGGTCGCGACCTGCTCGTCGCTGAGCGACATGTCGTTCTTGAACTTCTGGACACCGACGCTGCGGTCGATATGCCACGGCGGCATCTGCCGCGATTCGACGCGCTGCTTGATCGAGCGCGCCCACGGGCGGGCGTCCTGATAGGTCACGAGCGACATCGGGCCGATCGAGCCCGGCTCATGGCAGGACTGGCACTTGGCCTGAAGAATGGGCGAGACGTCCTTCGTGAACGTCACCTGCTTTTGCTGCGCTGCGGCCGACCCCGGGAGAGCGCAGATGGCGCCGAGCACGAGGGCGCCTGCTCCCAGCTGGAGCTTCGAACCAGGCATCCGTGGCTCCTTTCGAAAACGAAACATCCTGACGGTTGATATGCGCGGTGGCGGCCCAGCCGCTCACGCGTCGGCGGCCAGACTGCAGGAGCTGTGCCGTAGAAGAACCTGCTGAAATCAGGAGGAATTTCGTTCGAAAGCGTGTGGCGGGTCGTGGCGAGACTGCGGAGATTTTCGCGCGCCCAGTGATTTTTCCCGGGGCTCTCGCGCGGGGACGATCCGCGGCAACTCCGTCCCTCACGCCGGGAATCCGGCGCAGGCGCGCCGACGCTGCGCGACGCCGACGCCCACAGCCTGGAAGCCGCCGGGGCTGAAGCCGGCCACGCCTCAAAGCCTGCAGCGCGAAGCCCAGAGCCCGACGCCCAGCGCCTGGAGCCTGGCTCCGTAAGAAAAAAAAGGCCGCTCCACCGAAGTGAAGCGGCCCTTCTGCAGTCGATGACGCGCGTCGCGCGGACTTACTTGACTGCGACCTTGACCATCGAGGTGGTCCAGCAGCAGCCGGTCGCACCGCCACCCTTCTCGGAGTAGTCGGTCAGCAGCACGTGCAGGATGTAGTCGCCAGCCTTGTCGAAGGTGACCGTGCCTGAGGTCTTGCCGGCGAACGGCTCCATCGGCTTGCCGCCCTTGGTGGCCTTGAATTCGTGCAGGCCGTCGACCTTGATGTTGCCCGGGCCGCGGTACTTGGTGATTTCCGCTTCCACCACCGGCGGCGTGCGCGTCATCGGCGCGTTCGTGCCGCTCGTGTAGAGCGCGTCGTCCTCCGCCCAGAGCTCCAGCGGCATCGGGGTGTTCACCGTGGCCGTCTTCGAGATGGCCGTCGCCACCGAGGCAATCGGATTCTGGATGGCCGGACCGGATTCAGTGAACTTCAGAATCGGCGGCACGTTGTACTTGCCGTTCGGCGCTTCTTCCGACGACTTGTTCGGCGTGATGTTGAAGTCGGGGCTCATGATCATGCCGACGCGCGACGTGACGCCGTTGATCGTGAGGGTCCACCAGAGGCGCTCGGACGCGCCGAAGGTCTTCGGAACGGTGATCGTGAACATGCCGAAGTTCCGGTTCGGCATGAAGTGCGTCGGCTGGCCACGGTCCGGATCGCCCGGCTCGAACTTGTTGTTCGGGCCGATCGGGATGTCGACCTCCTGGCTCCAGTTGCGGTTGTAGTAGCCGATCAGGAACACGTGCGAACCATCGGGATTGTCGTACCAGCCGTCGTAAGCCGGCGTCACGCTGGCGCCGAATCCCAGCTTGGGGCTGCTCGGAAGGAGCTGGCCCTGGGCCGAGACCAATGCACCGCCGGCCGCGAGCGCGGCAACCGTCGCTAGGCGCAGAATCATCCGTGAGTTCATGCTGACTCTCTACCGAAGAAGATGCTGGGATCGTTATACATCGCCGCCACACCGACGACGAAAGCGGGGACGATTGTAACCGAGGTCAACACATAGCAAAGGCATAAAAACGACAAAAGGGGAGCGGGGCTGTTGCCCCGCTCCCCTTCGTCGGTCGAGCTCGGCGACGGTCGCCTTACTGCTGTTGCTGCTGCGTGTTCGCCTGGGGCTTCACGCCGTTGGTGACGCCCTCGCCAAACTTGGCGACGCGCTCCTTGTACTCCTCGTCAGTGAGGTAGACGACGTTCATCCAGGCGTGCGCCATCTCGTCGACGGTGCGGTCGCCGTAGCCCACCCACTGATCCGGGTCAGGGTTCGACTTGTTCGCCTTCGTGTTGTCGTAGTAGGCGCTGACGTGGATGATCGTGCCCTTCGGGAACACCGGGGCGGCGTCGTCCGCGTAGATGTAGTTCGTCATCCAGTTGAAGTTGAAGTCCTTCACGTAGCTGACCACCTGCGTGCGGCCATCCGGGAAGATCGCCTCGACCTGCATCGCCTTCCCGCGCAGGTGGAAGTGCGGCTGGAAGTTCGTGATGATCGTGTTCTCGCGGAGGACCGTGAAGCCCTCGGTCGCCGCCACCGAGTTCGGCGGGATGTCGAGGGCGGCCGTGCCGTTCTTCAGGCCGGTGAACGCCACGAGGTAGCTGCGCTTCTTGGGTTCCTGGCCTTTCGGGTAGAGCCACAGGCCGATCTCCGACCCACCGGTGATCGCCTCACCAGCCGCGTGAATGTGCTGGTCCCAGGAGATCTTCTCTCCCGGCATGATCATCTTGCCGGTCCCTTCGAGGTACCGGTCGTAGCCCTTGCCGATCGCCCACTCCATCAGCTGCGGACGACGGTTGACGAGGTCAGCTGCGGCCTGCGCTGCCGAGCCGGAGACGGAGACCTGGCGGCCGCCGATGCCGGTGTTCACCGCGGCGGCGTTCTCCGGGCTGAGGATGTGGTAGGCGATCGAGTGGTGCAGGATCTTGCGGGACTGGAGGTTGGTCGGCCGGATTTCGACCATCCGGACCCAGCGCGGCTCGGTCACCGGGATGTCGCTGACCGGGCGCCACCACTGGTCCTGCGAGACGGCCGGCATGGTGTATTCCGGCGCCTTGATGACGAGGTCCGGCGGGCCGTAGCCATCACGCTCGCCCATCCAGAAGAGGTCCTTGGCAACCGGCTTCGCCTTGAAGTCGGCCGGGTTGCCCTCGAGGGCGCCGCCGTCGACCCAGGCCACGATGGTCGCGACCTGCTCGTCGGTGAGCGACATGTCGTTCTTGAACTTGGTCACGCCGACGCTGCGGTCGATGTGCCACGGCGGCATCTGCCGCGACTCGACGCGCTGCTTGATGGAGCGCGCCCACGGGCGGGCATCCTGATAGGTGACCAGCGACATCGGGCCGATCGAGCCCGGCTCGTGGCACGACTGGCACTTGGCCTGAAGGATGGGGGACACGTCCTTGGTGAACGTGACCTGCTTGGCCTGCTGTGCGAACGCAGCGCCGGGCAGGGTGAGGAACGCGCCGACCGCGAGCGCCGTTCCCAGGTGGAGCTTCGAACCAGGCATCATGGGCTCCCTCTCTACTCTCCGAACATTCCGTGACTCATGACTGCCGCCAGGAACCTCCTGGCGCCAGACGGTTTCAGCGGCATCGCTGGGCCGCTGAGAATCCGTCCATTACCGGATTATCGTCGGTTCCCGTCGATAACTGCGGGGGATTTTCCCCTCTACTGGTGATTATTCCGGCCATCCGCCAGTGGAGCAATATCGAGAATGGGATAGAGCGTGTGGCTGCGACGCCTGAGGTTGTGTGTTCGCGTGGTACAATCGCCGGTCGGTACTGTCCCGGAATTTTCACCCGATACATCTGAACAGCGACAGCCCGCCAGGCGGGCAGGTCACATAGGTCCAGCCCCGTTGCCGGAAGCCCGTTCGGGCTCGAGCGCGACGCGGCGATTGCGCAGGCGCTCCCATGACACCACGAGCCGTGAGCGTGCATCGAACGGCCTCGGCGTGCGCGCCGCGTGTGAAGCAGGGAAGGTAGGATTGTAGGGGTATGACGAACTGGCAGGGGATTACCGGAATCAACCGTGCCTACGTGCTCGAGTTGTACGACCGGTACCTGAAGGACCCGAACGCGGTCGATGCCGAAACCCGTGCACTCTTCGCGACCTGGACGCCGCCCGTTGAGGACAGCGAGGCCGCTCCCGTCGGTGCCCTGGGCAACGGCGCGCTCCTGAAGGCGGTCAAGGCGGTCAACCTCGCGCAGTCGATCCGGCGGTACGGCCACCTCGCCGCCCGGCTGGATCCGCTGGGTACGCGGCCTCCCGGCGACCCCTCACTCGAGCTGGCGACCCACGGTCTGACCGAAGACGACCTCCGGGCACTGCCGCCCACGCTCTATGCCTCGCCGCTCGCCGAGGGCGCTGCGCACATGCTGGACGTGGTGAATCGGTTCCGCGCGGTCTACTGTTCCACCTCGGGCCATGACTACGCGCACGTATTCAACCCGGACGAGCGTGCCTGGCTGCGCGCCGCCGTCGAGCAGGGACGGTATCGTCCTCCCTCCGACCCGATCGATCCGGTCGCCATCCTCGATCGCCTCTCGCAGGTCGAAGCGTTCGAGCGGTTCCTCCACCGCGCGTTCCAGGCCAAGACCCGCTTCTCGATCGAGGGGCTGGACATGGCGGTCCCGATTCTCGACGAGATCATCGGCGACGCGGCCGAGGCGGGCGCCAGCTCGATGTTCATCGGCATGGCCCACCGAGGCCGGCTCAACATCATGGCGCACGTGCTGAACAAGCCGTACGCGCAGATCCTCGCCGAGTTCAAGGACCCGCTCAACAAGAACAACTTCCGCGAGGACATGTCGTGGACCGGCGACGTGAAGTACCACGCCGGCGCCCACCGTGCGATCAAGAACGGCCGCGAGATGCAGATGGTGGTCTACATGCCACCGAACCCAAGCCATCTCGAAGCCGTTGATCCGGTGGTGGTCGGCATGGCCAGGGCCGCCGGCACGGCGGTCGATACGGCCGGTCCGGCCAGCTTCGACCCGACCCGCTCGATCCCGGTCCTCATCCACGGCGATGCCGCCTTCCCCGGCCAGGGCATCGTCGCCGAGACGCTCAATCTCGGACGGCTTGCCGGTTACACCACCGGCGGCACCATCCACATCATCGTCAACAACCAGCTCGGATTCACGGCGGTGTCGCCTGAGTCGTTCAGCACCTCTTACGCGAGCGACCTGGCGCAGGGCTTCCGGATTCCGGTGCTGCACGTCAACGCGGACGATCCTGAAGCGTGCGTCGAGGCGGCCCGCCTGGCGATTGCGTATCGCAACACGTTCCACCGCGACTTCGTGATCGACCTGGTCGGCTATCGGCGGCACGGGCACAACGAGGGTGACGAGCCGGCGTTCACGCAGCCGCTGATGTACCAGAAGATTGCCGCGCACCCGACGGTGCGCGAGATCTTCGCGACGCGGCTCATCGAGCGTGGCCTGGTCACGGCCGAACAGGCAGCGGCGATGACGCAGCGGTACATGACCGCGCTGCAGGGCGCGCTGGATGCCCTGAAGCCGGAAGTGGACTTCGTGGAGCCGATCCCCCCGACACCGCCCAGCGGTGCCGCGGGCAAGGTGAAGACGTCCGTGTCGCTCGAGCAGCTGGAGCAGCTCAACGCCGATCTGCTCAGGCTCCCCGACGGGTTCACGGTGCACAAGAAGCTGGTGCGCGGGCGCGAGAAGCGGGCGCAGGTGTTTGCGCAGCCGTCGGAACGCACCGTCGACTGGGCCACCGCCGAGGAGCTCGCGTACGCAACGATCCTCGCCGAGGGCACGAGCATCCGGCTGACTGGCGAGGACGTCGAGCGCGGCACCTTCAGCCATCGCCACGCCGTGCTGCACGACCCGAACACCGGGGCGCTGTACACGCCGCTTCAGTCCATCCCGCAGGCCCGCGCGGCGTTCGAGATTCACAACTCGCCGCTCACGGAACTGGCGACGATCGGATACGAGTTCGGCTACAGCGTGCAGGAGCCGTCGCGTCTCGTGCTGTGGGAAGCGCAGTACGGCGACTTCATCAACGGCGCGCAGATGATCCTCGACGAGTTCGTGCTCTCGGCTCGCAGCAAGTGGGGCCAGCGGCCATCGCTCGTCCTGCTCCTCCCGCACGCGCACGAGGGCGCGGGGCCGGAGCACTCCAGTGCCCGTCCCGAGCGCTTCCTGCAACTGGCGGCCGATATCAACGTCCGCATTGCGAATTGCACGACCGCGGCGCAGTACTTCCACCTGCTGCGTCGACAGGCGGCGCTCCTGCTCGTCGACCCGCTCCCGCTGGTCATCCTCACGCCGAAGAGCCTGCTGCGCCACCCGCTCGTGTCGTCCGCGCCGATCGAACTCGCCGAGGGCAAGTTCCAGAAGCTGATCGACGATGCCGAGGCGAAGGCGCGGGCATCGGAGGTGCGCCGGATCCTGCTCTGCACGGGCAAGATCGCCGTCGACCTGTTCACCAGCGAGAAGCGTGCGGCGGCGTCCCACGTGGCGATCTGCCGGGTCGAGCAGCTCTACCCGATCGCCGAGGCCGACCTGAAGGCCATGCTCGATGGCTACGGCAAGGCCGAGGAGATCGTCTGGATTCAGGAAGAGCCGGAGAACATGGGCTACTGGGATTTCGCCCGGCCGTACCTCGAACGTGCGGCGTCGGGCCGGCCAGTGCGGCTGATTGCCCGGCCGCGCAGCGCAAGCCCGGCCGAGGGATCGTCCGCGCGGCATGCGCATCACCAGCAGCTGCTGCTCGATGCGGCGCTGTCGCCCATGTCGAAGAAGGGCCAGGGGCGCGCGAAGCCGCAGGCGGAGAAGGTAGCGGGCTAGAGGAATTGAGACGTTAGACGTAAGACTTTCGAAGTGGACCCGGCGATGCGCCGGAATGTTTCTTACGTCTCACGTCTAACTTCTAACTTTTGACGGTTACCGCAAAGCGGGGCCGACATAGAGACCAAATGGCTGCAAATATCGTTGTGCCCGAGGTGGGAGAGTCGATCGTCGAGGCGCGGGTCGCCCGGTGGATCCGCAAGGTGGGCGACGTGGTCGCGCTTGGCGACCCGCTCGTGGAGCTCGAGACCGACAAGGTGAACCTGGAAGTCCCGTCGCCGGTGGCCGGCGTGCTGGCCCGCATCGATCACCAGGACGGCGCCGACGTGAAGATCGGCGAGGTGCTGGGCGTCGTCGACGAAGCGGCCGCGGGGAGCACACCTGCGGCGCAGCCAGCCGCTGCGGCCGCGCCATCCGCACCCGCTGCCTCCGCCCCTGCGGCGGACGCGGACAAGACCCGTGCGACACCGACGGCGAAGAAGGCGGCCGAACAGCACGACGTGAACCTCGCGGCGGTGAAGGGGACCGGCGTCGCAGGCCGCGTCATGAAGAGCGACGTGGAGCAGGCCGCGAAGGGAAGCGCTGCCCAGGCGCCGGCTCCAGCCGCGAAGGCTCCTTCGGCTCCCGCCGTGCGTCCGCCGGCCCCGCGCGTCGCCTCTGGTGAGCGCACCGAGGAGCGCAGCCGCATGTCGAAGCGCCGCGCCACCATCGCGCGTCGCCTCGTGGAGGCGCAGAGCACGGCCGCCATGCTGACCACCTTCAACGAGGTGGACATGTCGGCGGTGATGGCGCTGCGCGAGCGGCGCAAGCAGGCGTTCAAGGAGCGCCACGGCGTCAACCTCGGGCTCTCGTCCTTCTTCGTGAAGGCGGCGATCGGCGCGCTCAAGGACATCCCGCGTGTGAACGCGGAGATTCAGGGCGACGAGATCGTGCTGAAGCACTACTACGACATCGGCGTGGCGGTCGGCGCCGCCGAGGGGCTGGTGGTGCCGGTGCTGCGCGATGCCGACCGGCTGTCGTTCGCAGAGATCGAGCAGCAGGTGCGCTACTTCGCGAAGGCCGCGGAGGAGGGCTCGCTCTCATTGGCGGACCTGAAGGGCGGCACGTTCACCATCACGAACGGCGGCGTATTCGGGTCGCTGCTCAGCACGCCGATCCTCAACCCGCCGCAGGTCGGCATCCTTGGGCTGCACGCCATCAAGGATCGCCCGGTCGCGGTCGGCGGGCAGGTCGTCATCCGCCCGATGATGTACATCGCGCTGACCTACGACCACCGCATCATCGACGGCTCCGAGGCCGTACGGTTCCTCGTGAAGATCAAGGAGCTGATCGAGGACCCGGGCGCACTGCTGATCGACTGACGCGCGTTGAACGCAGAACTCAGAGTTCGGAACTCAGACGTTCGCTTCTGACGTCTGAATTCTGGGTTCTCACCTCCTCACGGCGCAGCGGACGGTGCCCCCAGCCCGGTGTAGACGAACTTCTGCACCCGCTTGCCCTCGTACGTCTCCCCGACGAACAGGTCGCCTTTCGCGTTGCGCGCCATCACGTGCGCGCCGTAGAACTGGCCGGCCATGTGCCCGTGGCCCCCGAACGTGCTCACCACCTGCAGCGTCTGCCGATCGAGCACGTAGATCAGCTGATTCGTCCCGTCGTTCACGAAGAGGAACGTCTGCTGCGGATCCGTTGAGAACGCCACGTCCCATACGGAGCCGCTCCCGAAGGTCTCCTTCGCAATGAACTGCTCGCGGACGAACGTGCCGTCCTTGCGGAAGACCTGCAGTCGATCGTTGGTGCGGTCGCAGACGTAGACGAGCCCGTCCTTCGCAATGCGGACGGCGTGCACGATCCGGAACTGCGGCGCTGGCGGACCGTTGGGGTCGTACTGGCTGGGACGCACCTCGTTCTGCACCGCGCCGCTGAACGGCCCCGGCAGCTTCTCCCCCTGCCTCGTGAACCACCCATCGTCCGGTCGGTTGCCGTACGCGCCCCAGTGCCGCTTGTAGGCGCCGGTGGTCGCGTCGAAGACGATGACGCGGTGGTTGACGTAGCCGTCGGCCACATAGAGTTCGTTCGCGGCCGCATCCAGCTCGATGTTCGCAGCGGCGCCCAGGTTCTCGATGTCGTTGCTGCCGCGCCCCTTGCCCTGATGGCCGATCTGCATCAGGAACTGTCCCTGCCGCGTGAACTTCAGGATCTGCGCGTCCTTGTCGCCGCCCGCGCCGAGCCACACGTTGTCCTTGTCGTCGACGAGAATGCCGTGCTCGAGCTGCGGCCACTCGTAGCCCTCACCGGGCCCACCCCACGACGACACGAGGTTGCCGTCCGTGTCGAACTCGAGCACTGGCGGCGCAGCCTTCCAGATCGATCGTGTTTCGTTCGGCTGCAGCGTGGATGGCCGATGGGTCACCCACACGTGATCCCTGGCGTCGACGGTGATGCCAGCGACCGCCCCGAGAATCCAGTGGTTGGGCAGCGGCCGCGGCCAGAACGGGTCCACCTTGAAGGTGGGCACCTTCCGCTGTGGGGGACGCACCTGGGCCACCAGCGTCACCGCAGCACACCCGGCGGCTGCGATCAGGACGACCAGGACGGAACGGGCAGACCGAATGAACACGCGCAGGGCCTCCAGGCACTTGCTGATGGTTAATCCGTCATTGCCAATTGCTCATGGCGCTGATGGCCAGTTGCTGAATGCTAACGGCAATTGCGCATTGTCGAGTGCAGATCTCAGGTCCCGGATTCGAATTGATGCGCGAGCCGTTCGGCGAGGGCCATCACCGTGAGCGGTGACGAGCCTTCAGCCTTGTTGTTGACGAGCACGAACACCCGTCGCCCCCGGTTGACGACCCGCTTCGCAATCGTCACGACGTCGGCGCGCATCTGTTCGTCGGGCTCGACGAGACGGCTGAACGGCTTGAACCGATCCCGCTGGTCCTCGTACCAGGTCCCGGGCCGCAGGAGCAGGCGCACCACCGCGAACGGCAGTTCCTCGGGCTCGACGATGGCGAGTTGCTCTCCGGGCGTCGGCATGGCGCTCCAGTAGTTGAACGTGTGCGACACCGCGTGGCGGTGCAGCACGTCGCGATAGGCCGGTGTGAGGAGGCGGGCATCCCGCAGCTCCACGGCGTACTCGAAGCTCGAGGGTAGAGCGACCAGGAATCGATCGAGGCGCGCGAGGAACTCCGACGGTTCGACACGGACAGACCTGGGGAATGGCGGGAACTCCAGGATGATCGGCCCGGTGTGTGGACGGAACACGGCATCGCACGGCCGGAGCAGGTCGTCGACGAGGCGGTCGACCGAGAGGAAGTCGGGGTTCGGTGAAGGTCGCGACGGGTGCCCGAGAGTCAATGACGTGACCGAGGCAGGCGCCTTGAAGCAGCAGCGGAAACCGTCGGGCAGCTGAGCTGCATACGCCAGGAGATCCTCAGCCGGCACCGGCGCGTAGTAGCTGCGGTCGACACCGACCGTCGTCAGCAATGGATGCTGCGCGTACTCACGCAAGCCTTCGCGCGCGAGTGCGGTCTGCGTCCGGCTGCTGGAGTACACGAGCCCCTTCCACCCGGGGAAGCTCCACGAACTGGTGCCGAAGTGCACGGTCCGCGGCAGGCGCGCCGCGATGGCCGACGCGTGTCGGTGCGTCTGCTCGAGCTGCCGCGCCGCCGGATCGGGCTCCGCGACCGGCACAACGTCGAACAGGGCCAGCTGATCGGTCACGAGCGGATTGTACGCGGCACGCTGTCGAAACGCAGGGCTCTGGATCGACAACCTGAGTCGGACTACGATTCCGGTCCGTTCACGAGAGGAGCGACGATGAGTGGAGTGCGCGTGCTGGTGGGAACGCGGAAAGGGGCGTTCGTCCTGTCGGCGGATGGAACGCGGAAGGACTGGGACATCCAGGGGCCGTTCTTCGGCGGCTGGGAGGTGTACCACCTGAAGGGATCGCCCGTTGATCCGAACCGCATCTACGCGTCGCAGGGGAGCGGGTGGTTCGGGCAGCTCATGCAGCGGTCGAACGACGGCGGGCGGACCTGGGAGGCGGTCGACAAAACGTTCGCCTACGCAGGGGAGACCGGCACGCACGAGTGGTACGACGGCACGCCGCATCCGTGGGAGTTCAAGCGTGTGTGGCACCTCGAGCCCTCCCTCACTGACCCCGACGTGGTGTACGCGGGCGTCGAGGATGCGGCCCTGTTCCGCACGACCGACGGCGGGCAGAGCTGGCACGAACTGCCGGGGTTGCGCACGCACGGCTCAGGGTCACACTGGGCTCCGGGCGCTGGCGGGCTCTGCGTCCACACGGTCATCCTGGACCCGGTGAATGCGGGTCGGATGTTCGTCGCGATCTCCGCCGCAGGCGCCTTCCGGTCCGATGACGGCGGGCAGAGCTGGAAGGCGATCAATCGCGGGCTGCGGTCGAACCACATCCCGGACCCTGATGCCGAAGTGGGGCACTGCGTTCATCACGTGGCCCAGCATCGCGCCAGGCCGGACGTGCTGTTCATGCAGAAGCACTGGGACGTAATGCGGAGCGATGACGCGGGCGAACACTGGGTCGAAGTGAGCGGCAACCTGCCGACCGACTTCGGCTTTCCGATCGACATCCACGCGCACGAACCCGACACGGTATACGTGGTGCCGATCAAGAGCGACTCCGAGCACTATCCACCGGACGGCAAGCTGCGCGTCTATCGCAGCCGCACCGGCGGCAACGAGTGGGAGCCGCTGACGCGCGGCCTGCCGCAGCAGAACTGCTACGTGAACGTGCTGCGCGACGCGATGGCGGTCGACACACTCGACTCGTGCGGCATCTACTTCGGGACGACCGGTGGGCAGGTCTACGCGTCCGCAGATGCCGGGGACACCTGGAGTGCCATTGCGCGCGACCTTCCGCCGGTGTTGTCGGTGGAAGTACAGACCCTCGAGGGCTGATCGCGGTGGTCGAGATCCGTGTCGTCCTTCCACAGCACCTGCGTACGCTGGCCCGCGTCGGGCCGGAGGTGATGGTCGACGTGCGCGAGCCCGCGACGGTATCCGCGGTCCTGGATGCACTCGAGGCGGCGTACCCGGTCCTGCGCGGTACCATTCGCGATCACGGGACGCTGAAGCGGCGACCCTTCCTGCGGTTCTTTGCCTGTGAGGAGGACCTGTCGCTGCTGCCGTACGAGACGCCGTTGCCTCCCGCGGTGTGTGCGCGGGAGGAACCGTTCTACGTCATCGGCGCCATTGCCGGCGGTGAGCGATGAGCGTGCGGCGATGGCTGAGTGCGGCGGCGTTGCTCATCCTCGCCACCGCTGCCTTTGCTGTCGGTTACGTGCGTACGAGCGCGGCCCGCGCGTCGTTCGGGACGACTCCTCGACCCCTCGGCGTCTATCGCGACGGGACGTACGAAGGGTGGGGCATCGGGTACCACGGGCGCATCCGGGCCACCGTGGTGATCCGGCGCGGGCGCATCGAGTCCACGACAATCAGCACGTGTCGCATGCGGTACCCGTGCTCGATGATCGCCGGATTGCCGGATCAGGTGATTGCGCGGCAGGGGCCCGAGGTGGACATCGTCTCCGGCGCCACTGACAGTGCGCTGGTGTTTTCCGCAGCGGTGGAGCAGGCGCTCGATCGCGCCTCGCGGGTGAGCGTGCGGTAAGCCGCGGTCAGGACTTGAGGTCGGCGCGCATGATGATGAACGCCTCGAGGGCCGCTTCATCGGCGTTCGTGAACTGGATGCCAGCTCGCCGGGTCCGTTCGCGCCCTGCCGTGCTCTCGTCGCCGACCCACACCACCGCGCCAGGGCAGAGCAGTGGCCCGGCATCCCCAGGGAGCGTGACCCGCACGCTGTCCCCCGGCTTCAACGAGAGGGTCGTTCGCACCCCGCAACCCCCGACCGACAGATCGACAAGCGTCGCCCGCGCGCTGTTCACCTTGATCTCGATCGGTGACGTGAAGCCGTAGCGCGTGAACATGCGGATGTTCTCCCATCCGCTGTCGTCGAGCGTGATCGCCTTCTCCGGCTCGGCATCCTCGTCGAATGTCAGCTCGGCCAGCTCGACGTCGCCAGCAGCCGACGACGGTGCTGCGCCCCGGCTGGAGGCTCGCGTCTCCTCGCGCGGACGAGCGTCGGCTCGCGCATCCGCCTCGGCCTGCTCGGCCCGTGCAAGCGCGGCCCGGAGGTCCGTGGTCGTCATGCGCTCGGTGTCGAGCGCGAGGGAGAACGCATCCCGCTCGCGTTCGACGACATCGACGCGCTCCTGGAGGTCGATGGCGAGATCCTCGGCCTGCACGCGCGCGGCTTCGAGCGCCGCAAGGCGTTGCGTGAGGCTGGCCAGATCCGAGCGTACGGCCGCGGCGTCGGCTCGCAGGCGCTCGAGTTCCGCATTCCCGGCGGCCTCCGCTTCCGCGGCAGCGAGCTGCGACCGGCGCGCCTCGTGTTCCGCCTCCTCACTGCGTGCAGACGTTGCGGCAGCGAGTGCGGTGCGTTCCTGTTCGAGCACCCCACGCAGCGCGTCGTGCTCGGACTGGAGTGCCAGGTGACTGCGCTCGAGCGCCTCACGCGCAGCCGACAGCTGGTCGCGTTCGGCAGCAATTGCGGCGAGGCGGTCCCGCTCGCTGTGCAATTCTCTGGCGAGTGCGTCGTGCCCTGCCTGCAGCGCACCCTGTGCGGCGAGGAGCGCCTCGATACGGCGCTCGGCGTCAGCCACGCTCGCGCGGAGCAGCGCGAGCGCCTGCTGTTCCGCCTCGTCGGCGGTGCGCGGAGCGGAGAGGGCTTCACGGAGATCCGTCGTGACGGCGCGTTCAGAAGCGAGCTGCTCCTCGAGAGCGGCGACCACACGCTGCTGTTCGGACAGGGCGGTGCCCCGCTCGTCGAGAGCCTGACGCGCTTCGTCGCGTTCCCGCACCATCGCATCGAGCTGCTGCCGGAGGCTGGCTCGTTCGAGCTCCGACGAATCCAGATCCTGACGGGTGCTCGCCTGCTGTTGGCTCAGTGCCTCCAACTGCCTGCGGAGGTCTGCTTCCTGCCGTGAGACGACATCCAGCTGCTCGCGTGTCTCGGCCTGCTGCTGCTCGAGCCGTTCGATCTGAACCAGACGCTCTCGCAGCGCAGCGGCGTCCTGGGCTCGGGCGTCGGCTTCCCGGGCCAGGGCGGCGGACGCCTCCGCCAACGCATCGGCCTGTGACTGCTGCGCCGTGTGCAGCTGATCCACGTCGGCATGCAGGCGTGAGATGTCTGCGTTGCGCTCGTCGATCTCGCGCTGCGCCTCCGCGTGGTGTGCGGCGAGTTCGGCCGCCCGTGCGTGCCCGGATGCGACCTGCTGCTGCAGTTCCACGAGCTCTCGGCCCGCCTCCTCCAGCTGCTGCTGGAGGCGAGCGACGCGGTCGTCGGACTCGGTGCGCTCGGCAGCCGCCTGGCGTGCGGAATTCGTGACCGCCGCGAATTCCTGACGCGCCGCGTCGAGGGCGTCCTGCGTCGACGCGAGCTGCTTGCGGGCGTCCGTGAGCTGTCGTTCGAGTTCGGCCGCATACGCGCGCGCCTGCGCCCGCTCGTCGCCCAGCTCCCGCTCGAGCGTCGTGCGGGCAGCCTGCAGTTCCTCGAGGCGAAGTTCCAGTTCGCCGAGCTGGTCACGGTTCCGGAGCCGCTCGGTCGTGAGCTCGCGGTTGGCGTCCTCTTCACGCGCGAGACGCTGTTGGGTGTCCTCGAGCTGACGCTGGACGAGACCCAGCCGCTCGGCGGCGTCGCCGCGGTCGCGTTCGATCGTGGCAGCGGCGTCCTGCGTCTCGAGCAGCGTCTTCTGGGCGTCCTCGAGTTGACGCTCGAGCCGTGCCACTGCCCGGTCCACATCTGCGCGCGACGACCGCTCGCTTTCGACGAGGCGCGCCTGCTCCCGCGCGGCTTCGAGCGCGGCGTGGCGCTCCGTCTCGACGCTCTCGAGCCGCTTCTGCGCCTGCTCGAGGGCACGTCGCAGGTCGGTCGACTCACGGCGTGCACCTTCGAGCGCCGCTGAATGGCGGGCGTCGGATTCGAGCAGGGCGGCTTCGTGGTCGCTGGTGATCTGCAGGCACGCGCGCCTGGCCGCCGCCTGTGCCTCGGAGGTGGCCAACCGCGAGAGGTCGAGGATCAGCTTGGGGAGGCTGGCGGCACCGGCCGGATCCGCCAGCGCCGATTCCAACTCAGCGAGCCGTGCATCCATGGCGGCTCGCAGTGCGTCGAGCTGCCGCTGTGCAGCATCGAGCAGTGGTGCCTCAGAATGGGCGAGCGACGCGGGTTCCGACTCGCTCACCTTCGCCGTCCTCATCGTGTCGTATATCGGCCGCGTGCCGATAAAGAGTTAGGACATGGAGAGCCAGCCCGAGATCGTCGTGGCGGCGGAAGCCCTGCGAACCTGGGTGCGAGCACAGCGCGCCGGCTGGGCCGCCGAGCAGACCGATCGCTTCACGACCGGCCCATCGGTCGGCATGCCTGCGGCCATCCTGCCGTTCCCTGCAGCGGCGCCGGGTGCCAGCGGGGTGGACCGCGCTCGGCTCTCAGACGCGCCAGACAGTAGTGTTGTGCCGCGCGATTCGCGGCAGGAAGACGCCGCTGCCGGCATGACGCCCGTCTCCGTCTTCGATCTGAGTGGCCTCGCCGATGCGGACTTCTCGGCCGCGCCACCCACGCCCCTCTTCGCGCGCGCCTCGGTGCGTACCGCGGCTGCGCTCGCTGTCGTGGCGGTGCTTGCTGGCGGCTTCGTGATGACCCGTCACGGCGCCGAGCCTCCGGCCGCAGCGCGGCGCACCGGCAAGGCGTCGATCGCAACGACCCCACCCGGATCAGAGGTGACGATCGATGGCAAGGCGGCCGGCCAGACACCGCTGACCATCGACCTCGCACCAGGGAAGCACGTCGTCGAGTTCCGATCGAAGCTCGGGACCCGGTCGCAGACGATCGAAGTCGTGCGCGGCGGCCAGGCCTCGCTGGCGATTGACTGGACCGAAAAAGCTGTTGGAAGCCTGCGGGTCGAGGCCCGCCCCGCGCCTGCGCACGTCATCATCGACGGGAAGGATCGCGGCACCGCTCCGCTCACGGTGGCTGACCTCTCCGTTGGCGGGCACACGCTCCAGATCGAGACGCCAGAGGGGTCGATCCGTCGCCGCATAGAGATCGGGGCCGGACGCACCGAGTCGGTGTCGGAAGAGATCTTCCCTGGGTGGCTTCACGTGTCCTCTCCCGTGGAGATCAGCGTCATCGACGGACGCCAGCCCGTGCAGCTCGACGATTCGAACCGCGTGCTGCTGAAACCCGGCGTCCACAGCATCCGGATCGAGAACCGCACGCTCGGCATTGCCGAGGCGAAGCAGGTGACGATCGAGCCGGGCGCCACCGCCACCGTCGCGATCGAGCCGCCAGACTCCACGCTGTCGGTGACAGGGTCGACCGGAGCAGACGTCTACGTGGACGGCACGAAGGTCGGCGAGACGCCGTTGGCGGACTACCGGATCAAGCTCGGTCCGCACGACGTGATGGTGGTCGACAGGTCAGGCGCGACTCGACACGCCAACGTCACGGTCACCACCGCCCCGGCGCAGGTCGACATCGCCTTCCCCCGGCGCTGAGTCCGCCGTCGCGCCTCGGATTCGCGACACGCTTGCGCTCGGCGCCAATCCACCACTTCTCCAATTCACCAGCTCGCCAATTCACCAACGTCCTTCCCTCCGGTTGAGGTCAAGCAGCCGTACACGCCGTCGATTCCGGGATAGGAGCCCGAGGCTTCGGCTCGGTGAACCAGGAAGGCCCCGATAGGAAGAGCCGGACGTCCGGGGACGCCGCGGCGACGGAGATGCTGTATGCGGACGTGGACGATCGGACGACGGATGTCGCTGGGATTCGCGGTGCTGACGCTGCTGACGGTCGCGGTCGGCGGGTTTGCCGTGCTGCGCGTGAACGCGATCCTGAAGGAAAGCCAGCAGATCACGCAGGACGCCATCCCAGGCTTGAAACTGATCGCCCTGATCAACGGCGACGTTCGTGAAAGCCGCGCGCTGGTCATCCGCCACGTCCTCAGCGAGAACCCGGCGAAGATCGCGGAGCTCGAACGCGAGATCAAGAAAGTCGGCGACGATCTCAACGCCAACATGGAGAAATACAAGGCGTCGATCTTCGTGGATGAGGACCGTCGGTTGTTCGGGGTGCTCGAACAGAAGCGCGATCGGTTCCGACAGGTACGCGATGAGGTCGTGCTCCCCCTCAGCCGCGCGCAAAAGACGCGCGAGGCTGAGGCAGCGCTCGACCGCGACCTGGAGCCGGCCTTCAACGAATACATCACCGCGCTCGATGCGTCGGTCGCGTTCAACAGCCGCCATGCCGACGAACTCGGAGCGTCGATCGGGACGGAGACGTCGACCACGAAGACCATGGTGATCATCGCCGTGGTGATATCGCTGGTGGTTGGCGTCCTGATGGGATGGTTGATCATCGGCGGCACCAACAAGGTCCTCGGCACCGCCATCGAGGCGCTCGGGAACGGGTCGCGCCAGGTCGTGGCCGCGGCCGGCCAGGTCGCCAGCTCCGCGCAGACGCTCTCGCAGGGCTCCACGGAACAAGCGGCTTCGGTCGAGGAGACGTCCGCGTCCATGGAGGAGATGGCCTCGATGACCCGCCAGAACTCGCAGCACGCGGATTCGGCGGCGTCACTGATGGCCGAGGTGGACGACCGCGTGAAGTCGTCGAACCGGGCGCTCGAGACGATGGTGACGTCCATGGAGGACATCCGCGAGTCCAGCGTCAAGGTCTCCAAGATCATCAAGACCATCGACGAGATCGCCTTCCAGACGAACATCCTGGCGCTGAACGCGGCGGTCGAAGCGGCACGCGCCGGTGACGCCGGCATGGGCTTCGCCGTGGTCGCCGACGAGGTGCGCAACCTGGCCCAGCGCTCCGCGCAGGCCGCACGCGATACCGCAAGCCTCATCGAGATGTCGGTCAGCAAGGCGCAGGCGGGCGCGGGACAGGTGGAGCAGGTGGTCAGCAGCATCAAGGAGATCACCGAGCGCGCCACCCGCGTGAAGGACATGGTCGACGAGATCAGCGCAGGCAGCAAGCAGCAGGCGCAGGGGATCGATCAGGTCGCGCAGGCCATCTCGCAGATCGAGAAGGTCACGCAGTCGGCCGCAGCCACTGCTGAAGAGAGCGCAGCGGCCAGCGAGGAACTGAACGCGCAGGCCGAAGCGACGATGCGGATCGTGGAGCAACTGGGGGCGCTCGTCGGTGCGGCGAGCATCACGGCGTCGGCGCCGGCGGGCACCAGGGCGACGGCAGACAACTCTGGCGAGAACCATTCGTGGATGCACCGTCAGGCCGCATGAACTTTTCACACCCGGCGTGACCACCGATGACATACCCTTGCCTGGCGCCGGCGCTCGTGCCGTGCGCCAGGCTTTGTCATCTGGAGGTCACGCATGACGCGCACACTCGCCCTGGCCCTTGGCTCGCTCGCCCTCGCCGCATCCGCTTTCGCCCAGGCACCCGCCGCCGGTTCCGGTCCCTACGACTACATCCTCGAAGCCGCACCCGCGAACCAGCGTGCCGAGGCGACGGTCGTCAAGTGGAAGCCGGACTTCACCTACGACACGCTGAAGAAGGGCACCAACCGGATGGTCTGCTACGACCGGTCCGGCTTCCCGCTGCAGCAGCCGTTCTCGATTGAGTGCACCAGCATCGCGAACCTCGATCGCGTCGCGCAGAACATGAAGGCAGAGGCGACAGGCGATAAGGCGAAGTCCGAGGCCATGCTCGCGGAGATGGAGAAGAACGGCACGCGCGCCAAGCCGGAGTTCGGCTCGGTCTGGTTTCACCTGATGGGGCCGGACAAGGAGCACGTCCGCCATCACATGACGGTGGCCCTGCCGATGGCGACGACGGCGACGACGGGACTGCCCGACAAGCCGACGCAGGGCGGCGCCTGGATCATGAACGCGGGGACGACGACCGCGCACCTCATGATCCCGGGAGAGTGATGGCTGGGAACTGACCACTTCAGACGTCAGAGTCGACACGCAAGCGCTGACGCGACACGCTGACAACACCGAGGCCACGGAGAACGCGAAGCGACACCGTTCCGGATCGCTTCTCCGTGACCTCCATCCTTCACGCACCATGCACGCACCGTCAGCGCGGTGCTCCGGCGGGCCCCTGCCCACCAAGCTCCAATCTCCGACCTCGAGTCCCCAATCCCGAGTGCCCAGCTCCAGTGTCCCGAGTTCCCAGTCGTCAGTCCTGAAGTCTCGATTCTCGAATCTAGATAGGTATCCTCTGCGGCGCGGCCGGAAGGCGCACGGTGAACGTGGTGCCGCGGCCGACACCGTCGCTCGCGACAGCCACCAAGCCGCCGTGGAGTTCCACGATGTGGCGGACGATGGCGAGGCCGAGTCCCAGGCCGCCGTGCTCACGGGTGGGTGAGCTGTCGGCCTGCCTGAAGCGTTCGAAGACGTGTGGCAGGAAGTCGGGCGCGATGCCGATGCCGCTATCGGAAACGGAGATGATCACCTCGGCATCGCACGGCTGGGCGCTGACCGCAACGCTGCCGCCGGCTGGCGTGAACTTCACCGCGTTGGAGATGAGGTTCCAGAGCACCTGCTGCAGCCGGACGGCGTCGCCCTGCACCGCGAGATCGGGCTGCATCTCCGTCGTGATGGTCAGGTGCCTGGCTTCAGCCGCCGGTCGAATGGCATCGAGCGCCTGCTCCACGAGTGCGGCGACATCGACCCGTCGCAATTCCAGCCGCAGTCCCCCCGCGACAATCCGGCTCATGTCGAGCAGTTCCTCGACCATGCGCGCCTGCAGGCGCGCATTCCGCGAGATCGTGTCGAGCCCCTTGCGCAGCCGGTCAGGCGTCGGCTCGGCGGTCGACAGAATCTGCGACCACCCGAGGATCGCGTTGATGGGCGTGCGCAACTCGTGCGAGAGCGTGGCGAGGAAGTCGTCCTTCAGCCGATTGGCCAGGGCGAGTTGCTCCGCCTGCGCCCGGAGTTCCTGCTCCATGGAGGTCCGTTCGGTGACGTCGCGGCTGAACGCGGCAACGGCCGTCACCTCGCCGTCCTCGCCGAACGCCGGATAGAACGTGTGGTCGAAGTGGATGCCGTCGCGCTCGTCCTCGAACCGCACGGGCCGGCCGGTCGTGAACACGTGCTCGAGGTTGCGCGCACGCGTCGCGGCGACGGTGTCGGACAGGTAACTGCGCCAGGGAGTGCCGACGACATCGGCGACCGTGCGGCCAAGCCGGCGAGCCGCAGTGGTGTTGGCGAGCAGGATCTGCTCCCGATCGAGCAGCCAGATCGATTCGGTGGACGCGTTGATGAGCGATCGCATCGTCTGCTGGCTGGTGCGGAGCGCGCGCTCCGTGTTGCGCCACTGGCCGGTGAGCCAGGTCGTGATCAGGCCGACGATCACGAAGAGCGCCGCAGCACTCACCTGCGCGCTGTCCCCTATGCCGAGGGCGCCTCGGGGCTCGATGAACAGATAGTCCACCGCCAGCACGCTCGCGGCGACCGCGATCACGCCGCCCCATCGGCCGCAGACCCACGTGGCCACCCCCACAGCGACGAAGTGCAGGAGGAACGGCGACTGATGCGTCAGGAACGGGTCGGCCGTGGCACGGGCGAGGCTGGCCATGGCCACAAACGCCAGCGCCACGACATACCGCGCAGGTGCAGAGGTCAGCTCTGCGGGCAGGGTGACAGTCGGCGTGCGGCGAGAAGACATCGGGCGATGCGTCCGGTGGCCATTCTAGTCCCGCAGAGCTGCGCGCAAAGCTCGGCCATTGGCACGGCCAGGGCATACAGGCACGGTCGTAATGCAGAAACGCCAGAATGCAAAAACGCACGAAGAGCCTGTGTCACAGCTCCACCACGGAGATCACTGAGAACACGGAGCCACACTGTCCTGAAAGCGGGCATCGCGGCCCAGCCATCAGCAACTGGCAATTGGTCATTCACCAACTCACCAGCTCACCAGTTCACCAATTCACCAACTGCGCGTATCTACGACGCCCTGTGCTGGTGGAGCAGCAGGTCGAGTGCGTCCTGCATGGAGCCGGCGCGTGTGAGCTCGCCGCCGTTGATGAAGAAGATCTCGTCGGCGTTCTCGATCGTGTTCAGCCGATGCGCGATGATGACGCGGGTTGTCGTCGGCGGAAGCTCGTTGAGGATCTGTTCGAGCTGCTGCTCGGTGACGGTGTCGATGTTCGCCGTCGCCTCGTCGAGAATCAGGATTTCGGGCTCGCGCAGGACCACACGGATGAACGCGATGATCTGCCGCTGGCCGAGGCTGATGCCTTCGCCGCCCGCGGTGACGCGCGTGGCCATGCCCTGATCGAAGCGCGCGAGCAGTGTGTCCAGGTTCTTCGCGCGCAGCATCGCCGCCAGCTGCTCGTCGTTCAGGGCGCGCAGCCCCTCGTGGCCGTAGACGATGTTGTCTCGGATGGAGCCGGTGAAGAGGAACGGCTCCTGGAGGATGAAGCCGATCCGCCGCGCACGCTCCCCGGCGTCGAACGTCCGGATGTCCTTGCCGTCCAGCAGCACGCGACCCGAATCAGGGTCATACAGCCGCGCCATCAGCGACGCCGTCGTCGTCTTGCCGCCACCGGTCGGACCGACGAGCGCGTAGGTCTTGCCGTGCTCCAGAACGAAGCTCGCGTCGCGGAGGACGGGCCGGTCCTTGGCATAGCCGAAGCGCACGTGCTCGAAGGCGAGCACCGCGTTGTCCACACCCTCATGCGGCGGAAGCTGCTGCAGGTTGGACTCGAGCGCGAGCACGTCGGAGATGCGGTCGAAGCTGGCCATCGCGAGTTGGAACGAGGACCACACCGCCGCCAGCTGCCGGAGCGGCATGTAGAAGCTGTTCACGTAGAGCAGGAAGCCGATGAGGAGCCCGACCGTGAACTGCCCGCGGGTGATCAGGTAGAAGCCGTAGCCGAGCACCGCGACCTGGGCGCAGTTCATCGCCAGGCCGTAAAGCGGGATGAAGAAGGTGTTCAGCACGCCAGCACGCACCGATGCGGCGTAGTTCCGATCGTTGGCCGCCTTGAACTGCGTCTGGAAGTAGTCCACGCGGTTGAAGGCCACGATGACGCGGAAGTTGCTCATGCTCTCCTGGATCTCGCCGGAGAGCGCGCCGAGCGACTGGAGGCTTGCGGCATTTCGCGCCTTGACGACGCTGCCGGTTGCCCGCGTGATCAGGAACACGACCACTGCGGGGGCCAGCGCCGCCGCGCCGAGCCGCGGGTTCAGCATCAACAGCAGCAGCGCCGCGCCACCCATGAGGAACAGGTTGGCGGCGAGCTGCACGAGCGCCTGCGCGAAGAAGACGTTCAGCTTGTCGGTGTCGTTGTTGATGCGGGAGATGAGGTCGCCGGCCTTGTTCTGGTTGAAGAAGTCCAGCGGCAGTTCCTGCAGCTTGGTGAAGATCGCGTTTCTCAGGTTGAACAGCACGCGACGGCCGACGAGCCCCATCTGCAGCGTCTGGACGTAGGTCGCGATGAGCCCGGTGACGTAGACGGCGAGCAGCAGCGCCGCCGAGGTCAGCACGCCGGGGTAGTTGCCCGCGCGGATGTGGATATCCACGGTACGGGCGATCAGCCAGGGAGCCGTGGTCGACGCGCCGGACGCCACCAGCGTCGCTGCGAACGCGATGATGATGCTCCGTCGCTGGTCCGCCATCACCGGCGCGAGGCGCCGGATGGCGCCGATGACGGAGGTCGCCTCCCGACGCTCGCCGCTGCTAAGCCTGTACGGATTCATAGTGCTGGGTGCTCCGCTGCGAGTCGTAGATCTGGACGTATTCGGGGCAGGTGTCCATCAGCTCGGCGTGGGTGCCGCTGGCGAGGACCTCGCCCTCCATCAGCAGGACGATCTGGTCGTAGTCCTCGACCGGCGCGATCTTCTGTGTCACCGACAGCAGCGTCAGGCCCGGGTAGTTGCGGTGCACGTTCGCGAGGATCTTGCGCTCGGTCGCCGTGTCGACGCGGGCCGTGAAGTCGTCGAGCAGCAGCACGCGCGGGTTCAGGGCCAGCGCGCGGGCCAGCATGATGCGCTGCTTCTGTCCACCAGACAGGCTGGTGCCCCGCTCGGACACGATCGTGTCGAGCCCCTGCGGGAGCGACGCGATGAACTCCTTCAGTTCGGCCGTGTCGATCGCCTTCGCGAGATCCTCGTCGCGCACCGTCTTGCTGAAGGCGATGTTCTCCCGCAGCGTCAGGTTGAACATCGTCGCGTCCTGGAAGACGAAGCCGACCTGGGCGTGCAGCGACTCCTTGTCGTACTCGCCAATCGGATGGCCGTCGTACTCCACGCGCCCGGAGGTCGGGGTGGCGAGGCCGGTCAGCAGGTAGAGGAGCTGCGTCTTGCCGGCCGCTGTCGGGCCGATCACCGCCGTTCTCGTGCCGGCCGTGATCGTGAGCGAGACGTGGTTCAGCGCGAGCTTCTCGCCGTACTTCATCACCACGTCCGACACGGCGATGTCGCCGCGCAGCGTGGCCGCGCGCGTGCCTTCCCGAGCGGGCGCGGGCGCAGCGAGCACCCTGGCAATGCGGCCGTACGAGGCACCGGCCTGCGCCATCACGTTGCTCATGAAGCCGATCAGGATGACCGGGAAGATCAGGATCGAGAGGTAGCTGTTGAACGCGGTGAACTCGCCGATGGTCATGGCTCCGGCGATGACGTAGTGCCCGCCGAGCGTGAGGATCAGCAGGGTCGCCAGGTTCGTGCAGAACATGATGATCGGGATCAGGCTGGCGAACAGGCGCAGGATGCCGAGCCCGATGTCGCGCGCTTCGGCGTTTGCGGCGACGAACTTCTGGTACTCCTCGTGTTGTGAGTTGACCAGGCGGATCAGCGCCGCGCCGAGGATGCTCTCGTTGATGACCTTGTTCAGCCAGTCGATCGCCTGCTGCGCCTTGCCGAAGAGCGTGCGGACGCGGCCCATCACCACGCGGAAGGTGACCGCGATGATCGGCAGCACGGCGAGGACCGCGAGGCCGAGCTCCCAGTTGATCGAGAGGAGCAGCGCGGCGGCACCGATGATCAGCACGATCGACGACACGATCGAGCCGACCGCCTGGGAGACGAAGAGCTTCACCGCGTCCACGTCCGACGTCAGGTTCGTCAGCAGCGTGGCCGTGGTCGTGCCCTGAATGTAGGGCAGGTTCTGCGTCGCGAGCTTCGCGACGATCTTCGTCCGGAGGTCGCGGGCCACCCGTTCTGAGGCGAGCGTCTGGACGATGTTCTGGACGTAGGTGAGGATGAAGATGGCGACGGCCGCGGCGATGAACTCGGTGACGAGCGTCGACGTGACCAGTTGCCCGGCCGCGAACGCATCGATGCCGCGCGCGATGAGCCTCGGGATGACGAGGTTCAGCCCGTTGGCTGCGGCCGTGAGCGCGATGATGGCGGCGACGGTACCGCGGTACGGGGCGAGCAGCGGAAAGAGGCTCGGACCGGAGGGGCGCCCTCCGCCGGGGCGACCGGCTCCCGGCGGACCTCCTGGTCGAGCGGACGGCCGTCCCGCCGCGGGTCCCGCCGGAGTTCCAGCTGTCGTGACAGGTTTGTCTTCAGCCACAGCGTGCTAGTGTCGCACGCCCGCGGCTGAATGTTAGTACAACGAATGGTGGGGCTGAAAATGACCCTGACGCTCAAACGCTCAAACGCAAAAACGCAGACGACGTCTGGGGGCGGCGTGCGTTCTCGCGTTCCTGCGTTGTTGCATTCCTCCATTCCGGTACTCGTCCCTACCGCTCCACCTTGATCCGGCCGTCCACCTTCGGGCTGATCTCGCGGCCGGCGATGTACCTCTCGAGGGCGGAGACGATGAGGGGGCCCTGCTCGGCGTCGATGAGGACCTTCACCTGATCCTTCAGGCCCGTGTAGCCGTCGCCGCCGTCCAGCACGTAGTTCGGGATCGCCATCGTGTAGGTCCTCGAGGGATCGACCGGCTCGCCGTTGATGCGCAGGTCACGGATGCGGTCGCCGACCGGCTGGCCGACGACCACGCGGAAGGTCATGCCGGAGACGGCGGGGAATCCGCCGAGGGCTGCGGGCAGCTTCGACACGCCGGTGTTGAGTGCCTGCAGCAGCACGGCGCCGCTGATCTCCACCTTGCAGATTACGTTGCCGAACGGATGGATCGAGATGAGGTCCCGACGGCGGATGGTGCCGGCCGGGTAGACGCGGTTGCCGCGGATGGCGCCTGAGTTCGCGAGGGCGACATCGGCCTGCACCCCCTGGCGGATGGCGTCGGCGAAGAGATCGGCGAGGTTCGTTTCGGCGCCGCGGATGCGTGCGTCGACCGCGTCCAGCGGCTCCGTGGTCGAACCGACCGGGTCGTCCATTTCCTTGCTCAACCTGGACTCCCACGCGGTGACCACCTCGAGGGTGGCAGGGTCATCCTTGATGGCGCTCGTCACGGGCATCAGCTCGTAGAAGCGGTCGACCTGCGCGCCCCGCTTGATGACGTCGATGCGCGCCACGGCGCGCGCGTCCATGCCGGCCTTGCTGATCAGCGCGCGGCCGGTCGTCACGGCAATCGGGTAGTGCTCGTGGCCGCCGACGATGAGGTCGATGTCGGGGAACCGTTCGGCGAGCTGGCGGTCGGCGTTGATGCGCAGGTGCGTCAGGGCGATGACGACGTCCGCGCCCTTCTGCCTCATCTCGGGCACGTATCGGGCAGCGGTCTCGATCGGGTCGAGCAGGCGCAGCCGCGTGTGGAGCATGGGGTTGCTCATGCCTTCGTCGAGCAGGATCAGTCCGAGGATCCCGACCTTGAGGCCGTTCACGTCGCGGATGACGTACGGCGGCGCACCGCCGACGATCTGGTTGGTCTCCGCGTCGATCACGTTGGCGATGACCCACTGCCACCTGGCCTGCTGCATGCGGGTCAGCAGCAGGTCGACCCCGAAGTCGAACTCGTGGTTGCCGAGGGTGGCGACATCGAGGCCTGCCGCGTTCAGCGCCTCGATCATCTGCTCGCCCTTGAAGACGCTCGAGGCGACCGATGACGAGAGGAAGTCGCCGGCGATCATCAGGAGCGGCGTCCGGCCAGCCGCGATCAGCTGCTTCTTGATGGTGGCGACGCGCGCGAGGCCACCAAGGCCGTCGATCGGGACGGTGGAGTAGACGTCGTTGATCTGGAGGATCGTGAGCGGGGACTGGTTGCGCGGCGAGGTCGGCTCTTCCTGCTGCGCGTGCGCGACGAACCGGGACGCCACCGTGCGGTCCGCGACCGCCCCTGGTAGGGCATCGACGATGTCGCATGCGAGCGGGACCGCAATCGACAGCGCGACTGCACATGTCCAGGTCCACAGCGGCCGCTTCATAGTAGTGCCCTCCATGCCTGCACCTGCGAGAGGTCCACGTTCCCGCCGCTGAGGATGATGCCGACGCGTGCGCCGCGCACATCCAGCAACCGTTCGAGGACGGCGGCGGCGGCGAGCGCGCCGGTCGGCTCCACGATCAGTTTCATGCGTTCCCAGAGGAAGAACAGCGCGCGCACGAGGGTCCGATCGTCGACCGTCAGCATGTCCGCGACGTGACCGAGCACGAGCGGGAACGTGAGGCGGCCGAGCGATGCCGTGCGTGCCCCGTCTGCAATCGTGTCCGGGTTCCTCACGCTCTGGAGTGTTTTCGATCGAAACGACCTTGTCGCATCGTCTCCCGCGAGCGGCTCGACCCCGAGCACCCGGCAGCCTGGCGACAGCGCCTCGGCGGCCAGGGCGCTACCCGACAGGAGCCCGCCTCCGCCGCACGGGGTGAGCAGCACGTCGAGTGGACCCACCTCTTCGATGAGCTCTCGTGCCGCGGTCCCGGCGCCGGCGACGATGGCCGGGTGATCGTAGGGCGGGATGACGGCAAGCCCCCGTTCATCGGCCAGCCTGCGGCCGATCGCTTCGCGGTCGTCGGTCAGGCGGTCGTAGAGGACGATCTCCGCGCCGTACTCGGCGGTCGCACGGCGCTTCACCTCCGGTGAGTCGGCCGGCATGACGATGACGCGTGGAATACCAAGGATCTGGCCGGCCAGGCCGACTGCCTGCGCGTGGTTGCCGGAGGAGAAGGCGACGACGCCGCGACGCTTCTGGTCGTCGGGGAGCTGTACCAGCGCGTTGTAGGCGCCACGGAACTTGAAGGCGCCGCCGCGCTGGAATGTCTCGCACTTGAAAAAGAGCTGCGCGTGCGTCCGAGCGTTCGCCGTGCGCGAGGTCATCACCGGGGTCCGGTGCGCGACGCCCGCGATCCGCTGCGCGGCGAGTTCGATGTCGGCGTAGGTGGGCAGGGCGATCGTGGCAGGCTCAGGCACGTACGGCAGGGTCCTTTATTGATCCGAGGATACTGCACGGGGGGCGGAGAACGGAGGTTGGAGGTTGGAGGTTGGAGGTTGGGCGTAGGACACAGGGGCGGAGAACGGAGGTTGGAGGTTGGGGAGGACACAGGGGCGGAGAACGGAGGTTGGAGGTTGGAGGTTGGGGAGGACCGGGGGGGGACGGTGGCGTGGCGGCCGGAGCACAGCGCCGAGGGCGCGTTCACGATACGGGCGAAGACGGGAGGACAGGAGCGGGGCGGGCGAGGCAGGTAGGGCAGGTAGGGCAGGTAGGGCAGGTGGGGCAGGTCGGGCAGGTAGGGCAGGTCGGGCAGGTAGGGCTGTACAGAGGCAGGACAGAGGTTGGAGGGCAGGGCAGGGCAGGGCAGGCAGGGCTGTGCAGGGGCAGGACAGAGGTTGGAGGGCAGGCAGGCAGGGCAGGCAAGGCGGGCGGGGCTGCGAGTCGTAGCGGGCAGGGTTCGGTCGGCGCCGGTGCAGTCGTAGCGGGCAGGGTTCGGTCGGCGCCGGTGCAGTCGTAGCGGGCAGGCTTCAGCCTGCCCGTGCGGTTGACGTGCCCGAGAAACGCATACGGTCACGCACATGAGGTGATCCGAACCGCGGTGCGTGTGCTATGATTCTTTTCTCCGGTGACGCGGGGTGGAGCAGTCCGGTAGCTCGTTGGGCTCATAACCCAAAGGTCGCAGGTTCAAATCCTGCCCCCGCAACCAATCAGATTCGATTAGGCCGTCCGCCTTCGCACTTCGGTGCGTCAGCGAGACGGCCTTTTGCTTTTCGCACCGGTTAGACATGGGGACGAGTCCGGGCCAGCGGGACCCTCGGGCCTTGTGCCAGCCAAAGCGCTCGGACGCAATTACCGCGACGGCCTCCGTCACGGTGTACATCCGTCCCTCCAAGCTATCTACACGCACTGCAAGGGTGTGCTGTGGTCCGGGTCCGTCGTCGTCCCTGTGACATCGCGTGATGCGGGTCGCCACCCTGCTGAACTGCGAGCGCCATCCCGACGCTCAGTCCACAGCGACGACGACGCGAGCATCGTCGTCGGCCCAGGGCAATGTTGATGGGCGTCCGGCGAGATCGGGCGCGTTCGCACGGTCGCCGCCCTCTCTGAGCCAGTGCCCACACCTGGGCGACGAGCTGTGCGGCCCGTTGAGCCAACCGCTGACGCTGTGGATCTCACCGAGACATCCGTTTGAAAGCAGTGTGGCTCCGTGCTCGCCCGGAATTCAGGCAACGACAGCGTACTGTGCGGCCCACAACGCCGCAGCCGCCCGCGTAGACACGCCGATCTTGTCGTAGATGTGCTGGATGTGGTGGTCCGCCGTCTTGGCCGAAATGCCGAGGCGTTCCGCGACCTCCTTCGTGGTGAGGCCGCGTGCGGCGAGACGGAGGACCTCGACTTCGCGCGCCGACAACCCGCCGGGGTGCGGGCGACCCTTGATACCGGTGGCCTCGCCCCGGTGGCCTGCTGCCTCGAGGACCGCGTCGGTCGAGCGCTGATCGAGCACGCCTGCTGCGGCGAGCCGGCGCAGTTCCTTCGCTGCGGCCGCCGGCGAAAACGCCGGTCGGTCGGCTCGGTCGGCCGTGAGCCCCACGTATACCTCGACGGCTGCGAGCAGGCATGCTCGCGCATCCCCAGCTCCGGCACGGACACGTTTGTGGTACCCGGACCCGTCGCACTTCTCATGGTGAGCACAGGCAATCGGGTTCAGTCCGGAAAGCGCCGGCGACCGCCGCAGCATCTGCTCGGTCAGCATCGGGTGCAGTTCGACGCGGTCGAACTCAGCGCGGGTGAGCGGCCCTGGCTTGTCCCAGATGGAGTTCGGCACCGCGGTCGCCCCGAAGTCGTGCACGAGCGCAGCCCGTCGCGTCGCGGCGACGTCGTCCGCGCTGAACCCCCGCACTTTGGCGGCGGCCTCCGCAAGCGCTCCGCAGCGGCGGCTGTGGCCGAGGGTGTACGGCGACTTCACGTCGATGAAGTCCGCCGCCACTTCCAGCGCCGCATCCAGGGCCTGTCCGGTCAGCCGCCGATGCGGCGTCGGCTCCAGCGCGAGCACCGCGTCCCACGGCTCCAGGGTGGACAGCCGAGCGAACCACGCGGCACCATGTTCGAGGAAGAGATCCACGAGCACCGGATCGTAGGTGCGGTCTCGTCGATCACGTGCGACGTCGAGCGCCCGCTCGCATGAGAAGAGCCGCCCAATCGCCTCCATGTCGTGCGCGAGGTGCACCACCCGCATCGGCAGGGGAATCGCGTCGCCCGCGGCATGCGCTGGGTAACCGGTGCCGTTCCAGCGTTCGAACGTGAACGCCAGCGCGCGGCGGACCGCCGCTCCCACATCCAGTCGCCGAACCAGCATGTCCGCCACCTCGCAGCCCGACGCGAAGTTGTGGATGGCCCATTCGCGCGCCGTCTGCTGAATCATGCGGACAACCTGCGCCGCCTCCTCTGGCGTGAGCCCCCTGGTCGCGTACTCCACGACGTCCCGCATGACCTCCGCGGGATTGGCCGCGTCGTGGACGAGCGTCCGTGCGCGGAGCGCGATCTCATCGCCGAAGATCGTCGCCACTTCGTGCGCGTGCCCCGTGCAGCCGACATAGCGAAGCAGGGCGACCCAGTACGCCGTGTGGCCCACGTCAGCAGCGACGCCCGCCTCCTCGCACAGCCAGGATGCGATCAGGCAGGAGCGCAACTGCGATTCGAGCGGCTGGCCGAAGGCGTTGTCCTGTGCGAGCGCGAGCGTCGCGATGAATTCGCCGAGACGAAGGGCAGCTGTCGCCATGGGGAGTTCTCCCGATGCGCGCCGGTCGGGGCAGCGCGGACCATTCATACCACGGGGGCCAAACGCCGTCCGCACACCCGAGGAGGACACGCATGGATTCAGCGATCGTTCGAACGACATACGAGACCGCGCTCTGGATGAAGGGCGCCGGCGAACTCGCAGCCCTCATTCGAACGCGCGAGGTCAGCGCGCGAGAGGTCATCGACGCACATCTGGCGCGAATCGACGACGTAAACCCTCAGGTCAACGCCATCACGACGATACTGGCTGACGAGGCGCGCGAAGCGGCAGCTGCCGTGGACCGCGCCGTCGTCTCCGGGGCCACGCTCGGGCCGCTCGCGGGGGTGCCGTTCACCGTGAAGGAGAACGTCGACGTAGCGGGAAGCGCCACGTCATGGGGCGTGGCAGCCATGTCCGGCCAGATCGCCTCGGTCGACGCTCCCATCGTCGCTCGTCTGCGAGAGGCGGGCGCCATCCCGATCGGCCGCACGAACCTGCCGGACTTCGCGCTGCGCTGGGATACGAAGAGCAGCAGGGGCGGGCGCACGCAGAACCCATGGGATTCCGGCCGCACGGCAGGTGGATCGTCGGGTGGGGAGGCGGTGGCGCTCGCGACCGGCATGACGCCGCTTGGCGTGGGAAACGACCTGGGGGGATCGCTCCGCGTGCCGTCCCAGATGTGCGGCACGGCGGCCCTGAAGCCGACGCGCGGGCGTGTGGCCGATGCCGCTGTCACGCAGCCGGTTCCAACACTGGCGATGCAGGTGACCCAGACGCAGGGCCCGATGGCCAGGCGCGTCGCAGACCTCCGGCTCGCGCTGCACGTCGTCAGCCTGCCGGACGTGCGCGATCCCCGATGGGTGCCGGCCCCGCTCGATGGTCCAGGCGGCGACGGGATTCGGGTGGCGGTCGTCCGGGACCCGCTCGGATCTGGGGTTGATCCGCACGTGCGTGCGGGCCTCGATCGCGCCGTCGACTGGCTCGCCGACGCCGGCTACGCCATCGTCGAGGCCGAGCCGCCCCTGGTAGCTGAAGCGGTCCACGCGTGGGTTGACGCGCTCTACGCCGACCTCGCCCAGGTGTGGTCGCAGATGGAGCCGCTGGTCGATCCGGAACTCTCGTCGTTTTTCAGCCTGTGCGTCAGCCACGGTATCTTCCGGCCCGTGGACCAGGCGCGGCAGATGGCCACGTGGGTAGCGGTCCACGAGATCGGAGCCGCATGGGCAGCGTTCCTCGAGTCGCACCCGCTCGTAGTTTCGCCCGTCTGCTGTGAGCGGCCCTGGGCCATCGGGGACGATCTGGCGCGCACCCCAGAGATCGTCAATGCGATGCGGATGGTTATGCCGGTCAACATCCTGGGCCTGCCGTCGTGCGCCGTGCCGGTTGGGTGCGATGAGGGCCTGCCGCAGGGCGTGCAGGTGATCGGCCGCCACTTCCGGGAGGACCTGATCCTCGACGCGGCGCAGGCGATTGAATACCGGGCGCCGAGGCTCACGCCGATCGAGCCGCGCCGTGGCACCGCCTGATGCGCGCTGGTCTCGACCGCAACTGTCCGCTCACGTGGCCGCGCCGACCCGCACGGACAGCATCGAGATGGACCCTCCGTCGACCCCGCTCACGGGAAACGTGATCGGGTCGCTCGACTGCCGCGTGCCGATCACGTAGAGCAATGGCAGGTAGTGATCGGGAGTCGGAATCGAGAGGAGCGCCTCGCGCCCGAGGGACTCGTAGTCGACAAGCCGCGTGTGCTCGCCGCTGACGAGTAGCCCCTTGGCCTCCTCCTCGAAGCGCACCGCCCAGTCGTACGGGTCGGGCATGTGCCGCCCCCACGCGTACGCGTGCAGGTTGTGTACGAGGTTGCCGCTGCCAACGATCAGCACGCCTTCACCGCGCAGCGGCGCGAGGCGCCGGCCGATGTCGTAGTGGAACGCGGCTGGCCGCGTCTCGTCGATGCTGAGCTGCACGATCGGCACATCCGCCGCCGGATACACGTGCGTGAGCACCGACCACGTGCCGTGGTCCAGCCCCCACGTGTCGTCCAGCGTCACCGGCAGCGGATCGAGCAGCGCCTGGACGCGGCGGGCCAGCGCCGGATCGCCAGGCGCGGGATACCGCACCTGATACAGCTCCCGCGGGAAGCCGCCGAAGTCGTGAATGGTCCGTGGTGCGGTGCTGATGGTCACGCCGGTGCCAGGCACGAACCAGTGCGCCGAGATCGCGAGAATGGCACGCGGCCGCGGCGTCTCCTCTCCGATGCGGCGCCACGCTTCGGTGTACGCGTTCTGCATCAACGCGTTCATCGGGTTGCCGTGCCCGAAGAAGATCGCCGGCAGGATGTCAGACATGATGTTCCTCGCGTGGCCGCCAGTCGACCACGTGCACGTGCGGTGTACCGCAGTCTACGATGCTTCGATGCCTCGGCGCGCGTGGGGGACCGCACACACCTTCAGTCCGTGCACGGAGGTCGGGAGTAGGTTGGCCTGCCGCAAAGGCGCGTCGGCATCCGTCTGACAATTGTTGCCGCAGCGAATGGTCGAGGTCGCAATTCGATGGCGCGGACTCGAGCTCGCTCGTAATATCGAAGCGCACATGCCAGACACGCGAGCAGCGGCTCGTCCGTCCGAGGAGGAGCCGATTGCCGCCATCGCGGACAACGCCGCTTCGCTGCGGCGCATGGTCGACGCGCTCGACGAGCTGATCCAGGCGACGTCGATCGCCGATGCGGTCACTGTCGTGCGCGATGCCGCACGCGACCTCACCGGCGCCGACGGCATCACGGTCATCCTGCGCGACGGCGACGACTGCCACTACGTCGAGGAAGATGCGATCGCGCCGCTCTGGAAGGGACGGCGATTCCCGATGGCCCAGTGCGTGTCGGGCTGGGTGATGATCCATCGCGAGCCGGTCACGATTCCCGACATCTACGCCGATCCGCGCGTGCCGCTCGAGGCATATCGGGACACGTTCGTGAAGAGCATGGCGATGGTGCCGATCGGGCGACGCGAGGCTGTCGGCGCCATCGGTGCCTACTGGCGCACGCAGACGAGCGCATCACCAGAGATGCTCAGCCTGCTCGGCAAGCTGGCCGACGGCACGGCGTCGGTGCTCGAGCAGGTCCGCCTTCGCACGAGGCTCGAAGAGTCCGAAGCGCGCTTCCGCCTGATGGCCGACACCTCGCCCATCATGATCTGGGCGACCGATCGCGAGGGGCGCGTCGAGTTCGTCAATCGCGCGTACCAGGAGTTCTTCGGACGCACGGAAGCCGACATCCGCACGCACGGCTGGGCCGGGCTCGTGCATTCCGAGGATGCGCCGCGGTATGCGCAGGCGTTCGCCGCGGCCGCGTCTCGCGGGACGTCGTTCCACGCCGAAGCGCGCGTGCGACGGGCAGACGGCGCGTGGCGCTGGATCGCGTCCTACGCATCGCCCCGCTTCGGCGAGCAGGGGCAGGTCATCGGCATGGTCGGCAGCAGCCCTGACGTCACCGAGATGCACGAGGCGCTCGCGCAAGCCCGTGACGCAGGCCGCCTGAAGGACGAGTTCCTTGCGATGGTCGCGCACGAACTGCGACAGCCGGTCCACGCCTCCGTCGCTGCGCTCCGCCTCATGGAGGCACGCATCGGACGCGAGCCGGGCGAACGAGCCCGGGCGGTCGTGGAGCGACAGGTGCAGCAGATGAGTCGCCTCGTTGGCGATCTCCTCGAATCCGCACGCATCGTCCGGGGGGAAGTGGAGCTCCAGGTGCAGACGCTGGACCTGGCGCCGCTCATCCGGCACGTCATCGACGCGACGACACCAGCGCTGGGCGAGCGCGAGCAGCAGCTGCGCGTCGACGTCGCCGACGAGCCGCTCCTCCTGCGGGGGGACGCCATGCGTCTCGAGCAGGTGCTCATGAACCTGCTCAGCAACGCCTCGAAGTACTCGCATGCGGGCAGCCGGATTGCGGTCGACGCGTCGAGGATCGGACCCGAGGTGCTCGTGTCGGTCACCGACAACGGGAAGGGGATCGAGCCCGCCCTCCTTCCGCACATCTTCGAACTGTTCGTGCGGGGGACCACCGCAGGCAGCGGCTTCGGCATCGGCCTCGCCGTCTCACGTCGCATCGTCGAACTGCACGGTGGATCGATGGAGGCGCACAGCGACGGGCCCGGGCTCGGCAGCCGCTTCGTGGTGCGCCTGCCCGCCGCATGAAATCACGAACCCCACGTCGACCAACGAGAGCACGACCCCCGCACCACCTCGCCAGTTCACCACACTGCTGCTGTTCGTCCTGATGCACGGGGACCCGGACGTCCCGACTGGCGATCTGGCAGTGCGTTGAAAGCTCAGCCGTGCGCGCGCCCTTTCGTAGCGGAACCAAACGCGACGCTCGGCTATGATCCGCGCTGACGATGGAACGGCGACGACCGCACGTCAGCAGCCTCGGCCTGTATACGTCCTTCTATCTCGTCATCCTCGGGGCGACGTACCTGATCCTCCCGCCCCCGCTCGCACGTCCGTACGACATCACGTTTCTCGAGATTCGCGGTTCTCTCTACTGCATGGCCGGCGTGGCGCTGCTCTGGGCCTGCATCGACGCCTTCGGCCGAGGCATGCGCTCGGCCACCTACGTGGGTGCGAGCCTGCTGATCGGCGCGACGGCGGTCGACATGCTAAGTGCAGGCCGCGGCGTCGCGGCCGCCCACGGGTGGCTCGGGCTGCTGCTTGGCGTCGCGGCGCTCGCCCCGGCGGCAGAGCGGCGTCGTGCGAGCCTGCTCGGGCTCGCGCTCGGTGGCGCGCAGGTCGCCGTCGGGGTGGACGCGCTGTTCGGCGGGCCATCGCTGCCGGGCATCGTGCCGCTCGGCATCTCGGACGGCATGGTCGCCACCGGCTACGCCGTCACCGGCGCGCTCGTGCTGGCCGTCAGCGCTGGCGCCGCGCCCGGCATGCGCGGTGCGGCGCACTGGCTCGCGGGGGGCGTGCTTGTCGGCCACCTGCTCGGGGTCGCGCTCACGCTGGACCGCTCCTTCTTCCTCACGGGCGCAGCCGCGTGGTTTCGCGGGCTGCTGACCCTTCTGCTGCCGCGCTGGGAGCGCTGGGTCACCGAGGCGGACTCCCGGACGCTGCGCGCCCGCACGGGCGCTGCGTTCGCGACCGTCGCCGTCGTGGCTGGCGTGATCCCGGTCGCCACGCTGGTGCTGCAACTTGATCGGAGCGCTGGCGGAAACCTCGGGAGGATGCTCGCCTTCGGCAGCCTCGTCGTCCTCATCTTCGCGGCCGGCGCCCTGGGCGTGAGCGCCATCGGGGCACGCCTTGCGCGTGCGATCGAACGGGCGGTGGAAGCCAGCACACATCAGGACCAGTTCGAAATCGCCGAGCTGGACCGCGTGGCGTCCGCGATGCGTCAGCACGTCGACGAGGTGCAGCGGCTCGGGGTGCGCGTCGCGGAGCAGGACGACCGGGTCGGCGGCATCACGCACGACCTCCGCAATCCGCTCTCCGTGATCGCGACCGCATCGGCCATGCTGCCTCGCGTCGCTGGAGAACCACCCCAGGTGGAGCGGCTTGCTGCGATGATCGCACGGCAGGTGGCTCGCATGGGTGGGCTGGTGGAAAACCTGCTGCGGTCTGCGCAACTGGAATCGGGGCGGTACACCGCCCACCGCGTCGCCGTTCCGGTCACGCCGTGGCTCGAGGATGTGCGCCGGCAGTTCGCGCTCGCGGTGCCCACCTCCCGCCTTGTCGTCGAAACCGCGGATGTCACGGCCCTTGTCGACGTTGACGCGCTCACGCGCATCGTCACCAACCTGGTCGACAACGCGCTGAAGTTCTCGCCGGCGGAGCAGCCGGTCGTCGTTCGAGCGTCCGCGGACGAGACGCACGTGCTGATCGCCGTGGTGGATCACGGGCCTGGCATTCCAGCGGCGGAGCGTGCGCGCCTCTTCGAACGCTTCCATCGGCGACAGGAAACGCGCGATCGGGAGGGGTTCGGGCTGGGCCTCACGATCGCGCATCGGCTCGCACAGGAGAACAGCGGCTCGCTGACCATCGGGGACACGCCCGGAGGTGGCGCAACGTTCACGCTGCGGCTCGAGCGTGTGGCTGCAGAGCAGAGCCTGGCAGGGAGTGCATCGGCCTTCGCGCCTGACATCGCGTGACCGCCACGCTAAAGCATGGCGGCTACGGTGTGTGCGTCTCGTGACCGCCACGCTAAAGCATGGCGGCTACGGTGTGTGCGTCGCGGCTCAACCCGAGTCCCGGATTCCGAGTCCCAAGTCCCAAGTCCCGAGTCCCGAATTCCGAGTTCCGAGTCCCCAGCCCCCTCCTATCCCAGCGTGATGACGCGTCCTTCCGCGGCGCGCATCAGGCGATCGCGGACGGCGAGGCCGATGCCTTCTGGCGCAAGCGCGATGGCGAGGATCTCCTCCGGCTGTTCCGCGTCGAGTGCCCGGATGGCGTCGAACAGTTCGCGGGCCCCCATCCCGGGATCGCGTCGACGTCCGTAGGCGCGGACCACCATCGCACCTGCGGCGAGCGGCGCGGCAAACTCGCGCGCCAGCAGGTCGATGTCCTCCTCGGGCGCCAGCACGCCAACGCGACCGATGTGCCCAAGGCGTGCCCGCACCTCGTCGATGACGCGCGCACGGACCGCGTCGGCGGGGCCTTCGAACAGCGTCATGCGGGCATTCGGCGCGTAGTGCCGCAGCAGCTGGCCGGGGGACACCTGCGCGTCGGCCTCCGCCACCACGTGCGAGGCGAGTCGCACATCGGGCAGCAGTGCGCGAAGCGCCTCGAGTGCCACGCCGCCGGGCCGCCGCACCACGGCCGGGGAGACGGTGAGGTCGAGCACTGTTGATTCGACGCCGATCTCGGTGCGGCCGCCGTCGATCACCACGTCGACCCGTCCATCGAGGTCAGCGAGCACGTGCGACGCGGCGGTCGGACTTGGACGCGAGAAGCGGTTGGCGCTTGGCGCCGCCACGGGGCACCCGGCCGCAGCGATCAGCGCCCGCGCGACCGGGTGCGACGGCGCGCGCACGGCGACGGTGTCCAACCCTGCCGTCACCTCTGGCGGTACCGATGCCTGCTTTGGGAGGATGAGCGTCAGCGGGCCGGGCCAGAACGCCTGGGCGAGCCTCGGCAGGACGTCGGGCCAGGCGCGAACCAACGGCCGCACGTCCTCCAGACCCGGCACATGCACGATCAATGGGTCGGTCGAGGGGCGACCCTTGGCTTCGAAGATTCCGCGCACCGCCGACGCATCGAGCGCGTTCGCTCCGAGGCCGTAGACCGTTTCAGTCGGAAAGGCCACGAGCCCGCCGGCACGCAGCACGCGAGCCGCGTCCTGAATCACCTCAGGGTTCGGGTCCATGGGGTCAACGCGCAGCAGGCGGGTCTGGCGTGCGGGCATCCCTTCATTGTGCACCGTCACACCGGCGCGCAGCCGCGTGCATTCGCGCTAACATCCTCATCGCCGCATGAGCCCGAGCCCTTCCAACGACCCAGAGGAATTCTGGGCGGACCTGATCCCGCTGGTGGCCGCACGCCAGGTCGTGCCGATCGTCGGGAGCGATCTGCTCACCGTCACCGTCGATGGCGTCGAGCGCCCGTTCTACCAGATCGTCGCCGAGCGGCTCCTGAAGCGCTACGGCATCGACGCCGCAGCAGCCAACGTGACCCTGCGGCCCCGACACGAGCTGAACGATGCAGTCTGCGCACTCGATCGGCTTGGCAAGCGTGCGAGCGCCGACAGCTACCTGCCGGTGTTCGAGGCCATCCGAGGCACGCTCGATGAACACCGCCATGCCGTCTCCGTCCCGCTCCGGCAACTCGCTGCGATCGACGACCTGCGGCTCTTCGTCACCACGTCGGTGGACGATGCCCTCGCGCAGGCGATCGATGCGGTGCGCTACCAGGGCCAGCCCAGGACCGAGCAGGTCGAATACGCACCGGACGGGTTGCCGAACGATCGGGTCACCGACATCGAGGAAGGGGAGAGCGAGGCCCGCACGGCCGTGCTCTACCTCTTTGGCAAGGCCGCGGTCTCGCCGGTCTTTGCCACGCATGACGAGGACATCCTCGAGTTCCTGCACGGCATCCAGGCGGGGCTCGGACGCATGCCCGCTCGCTTCTTCTCGGAGATCCGCAGCGCGAACCTCCTGCTCATCGGCTGTCACTTCCCGGACTGGCTGAGCCGCTTCCTCGTGCGCGTCGCGGCATCGAAGCGGCTGAGCGAGCAGCCGCGCCGCAAGGACTTCGTCATCGATCCCTCGCACGACGAGCCGGAGTTCGTGGTGTTCCTGACGACCTTCGCGCGCAACACGCGGATATCCGCATTGACCCCCTCAGCGTTCGTTGCCGAATTCCTCTCGCGGTGGAAGGCCACGCGTCCGCAGGTGGCGCCCGGCCCGGCCGCTCCGGCCGTGATGGTCACGCCGCAGGGGCGTAAGCCGGCGGTGTTCATCAGCTACTCGCGCTCGGACCTCGGCCCCGCGCGCGCCCTGTTCGACGAGCTGCAGCGGCTGGCCGGCAACGACGTCGCGTGGTTCGACAAGTCGGTGCTGGAGCCTGGCAACGAGTGGGAGCAGCGGATCCTCGACGGCATCAACAACTGCCAGCTGTTCCTGCCGGTCGTCTCCACGACCGAGGAACAACGGACCGAGGGCTTCTTCATCGCGGAATGGCGTGCGGCGCTCGAGCGCGCCCGCTCCATCGACGGCCGCGCCTTCATCGTGCCGATCTTCATCGACACGGATGCGGAGAAGAACCTCGCGCAGTATCCGCGGGCCCAGCGGATGTTCGGGCACCTCGACTACGGGTTCGCGCCTGGTGGCAAGCTGACGCCGCCGCTGGAGACGGCGCTCGTCCGCGCGCTGCGGGCGTTCAGGGGGTGAGCATGGCCGACATTGCCGACACCTCCTACCGCCTCGATCGCGACAACCCCTGGCCCGGCCTCGCGTGGTTCGACGAGACGGCCGAGGAGTTCTTCAACGGACGCTCGCGCGAAATCGCGGAGCTGAAGCGGCTCGTCTCCGACGCTCCGCTCACCGTGCTGTTCGGCCGCTCGGGCCTTGGCAAGACCTCGCTCCTGAAAGCCGGTCTCTTCCCGGCCCTGCGCCGCGCGAACTTCCTGCCGGTCTACGTCCGCGTGCGCTACGGCCACGCCGGAGAGCTCGGTGCGCCTCCGCTCATCGAGCAGCTGTACTCGGCGCTGGTCGACGCGTGTCAGTCAGAGAAGGCCGGAGCCGACGCGCCGCCGCGGACGCCGGGCGACAGCCTGTGGGAGTACCTGCACCGGACCGACACGAAGATCTGGAGCCGCCAGAACCAGAAGCTGGTGCCGGTCTTCGTCCTCGACCAGTTCGAGGAGGTCTTCACGCTCGGGCAGACCGTCCCACTTGCCGTGCAGCGCCTGCGCGAGGACCTCGCGGACCTCGCCGAGAACCGCATTCCCGTCGCGACCGAGCGACGGCTTGCCGCGGACCCGGAGCTGGCCACCTCGTTCGCGCTGCGCAGCCAGCCGTACCGCGTGCTGATGTCGTTCCGCGAGGACTTCGCCACCGACTTCGAGCGGTGGCGCGAACTGCCGTCGCTGATGCGCAACCGGCTCCAGCTCCTGCCGATGACCGGCCGGCAGGCGTTCGACGCCATCCTCGGCTCAGCCTCGCACATCGTCGACGCGCCGACCGCCGCGCTGATCGTGCGCTTCGTGGCGTCCGAGAAGAAGTCGAATCCGCAGGAGGACACGGCGCTCGTCTCCCTCGACAGCCTGACGGTCGAGCCCGCGCTCCTGAGCCTTGTCTGCCGCGGGCTCAACGAGGGACGGAAGGAGCGGCGGGCGAAGGGCGGGGCCGATCGCATCGACATCGATCTGCTCTCCCAACTCGGGGCTGGCGTCGTCGATCGGCACTACAACGACAGCATGTCGGACCAGCCGGAGCGGGTCTCGCGCTTCATCGAGAACGAGCTCATCACGGAGAGCGGCTTCCGCAACCCCTGTGCCCAGGATGATGCGATGCGGGAGCCGTACAACGTGACGCTCGGCTCGTTGCAGGTGCTGGTGGATCGACGACTGCTGCGCTTCGAGCCCTCGCTTGGAGTCACACGCGTCGAGCTGATTCACGACCTGCTCGCGCCGACCGTCGTCAAGCACCGGGACGAGCGGCGCCGCTACGACCAGATGCGGCGCGTCAGCGAGGAGATGCGCCGGCAGGACGAGGCGCGCCGGGCGGCAGACGCAGCGCTCGATGCGCGGCGACGGTCCAAGATCGCGGCCACCGTCGCGGGCGGCGCCATCGTGGCGCTGCTCGCCGTGGGGGCACTCGCCTCGTATGCCTTCGTGCAGGCCCGCGCGGCCGAGCGTGCCCGGGCGGTGGCCAGCCAGGAGGCTCGCATCGCGAAGTCGCGTGAGCTGGCGTCCGCGGCGATGATCCGCCTCGACACCGAACCGGAACTGGCCGTGCGGCTCGCGGTGGAGGCGGGGCGCTTCGCGCAGACGCTGCAGGCCGAGTCGGCGCTTCGCCAGGCGCTCTTCCGCTGGCACGGCCACGCGGACGATCCGCTGCCACAGGCGCCCTCGTCTGCACCGATCCTGCACCTGCGCGGCGTACAAGGTGCCGAGCCGACAGACGATGTCATGAGCGTGGCGATCAGCCCGGACGGTCGCAGGCTGCTCGGCGTCGGGTGCGATCGCATCGCCCGCGTCTGGGAGGTGGTGTCCGGCCGACCAGTGTTCGCCCGCGAGCATCCATCGCCGCTCACCGCCGGCGCCTTCAGCGCCGATGGAACCCTGATGCTCACCGCGGGCGGCAACCCCTGCCTCACGCACCCCACGCGCGACGTGAACGACACGGACATCCGCGTGTGGGATGCGCGGACCGGCGACCTGCGTACGCGGCTGGTCGGTCCGCAGTTCCTGCTCGTTGGCGCGGCGTTCGATGCCACGGGCGCCCGCGTGTTCGGGGGCGGCCTTGATGGGCGGCTGCTGTCGTGGCGCATTGCGGACGGCGCGATGCACGTGGTCGGGGACCAGACGAGCGGGCTGGAGCCGGCGATTATCCAGGCGGTCGAGCGGAGCCCGGACGGCCTCCACTTCGCGAGCGCCGCGCAGGACGGCACGGTCGCGATCTGGAATGCGACCACCGGCGCGCGTGAGCGCACGCTCTCGCACGACTTCCGCGTGCTCGCGCTCGCCTACGGTGGCTCACCAGGCGGCGAGGCGCTGCTCGCCACGGTGGACGAGAACGGCGTCGCCAAGCTCTGGGACGCCGCCACCTACTCGCTGCGTCGCGAGCTGCGCACCTACACCGGTGCGCTGTACGCGGCGGCGCTCTCGCGCGACGGACGCTTCCTCGTCACGGCGGGCACGGAACTGGCGCTGTGGGAAACGCAGACCGGCGCGAAGATGCAGGTGATTGCGAGCCACGATCCGCTCTACGCCGTGGCGATGAGCGGCGATGGGCGCGCGATTGCCGCCGCGGGCCAGGGTGGGTTCCTGCAGATCTTCGACTGCGACATCTGCACCGGCTGGGACAACCTGCTGGCGCTCGCCGAGAGCCGTCCGCCGCGCGACCTGACGGAACAGGAACGCAAGGAGCTGATCGAGGAAGAGAAACGCTGACCTGGCGGTTCCTTCTTATCCCTGCGCGACCCGTGTGAGCCGTGTCATCTGGTCGGCGAGATCCGAGACGCGGTACGGCTTCGGGAGGAGGCCCCGGGCGCCGAGCGAGATGAGCCCCTGCGCCTCCTCGTTGTCGCCGTAGCCTGAGCAGATCAGGATCGGCACCGACGGATCGATGTCCCGCATGGCCAGGAACGTGTCGCGGCCGTTCTTCCGCGGCATCCGCAGATCGAGCAGCACGCCGGTCAGGCTCGTGTGCCGCGCGCGGAAGATTTCCGTCGCTTCGTCGCCGTCGTTCGCCGTCAGCGTCCGGTAGCCGAGGCGGACCAGCGCAGTGCTGGCGAAGCGGCGCAGCAGCGGTTCGTCCTCGACGATGAGCACGAGTCCGGCGCCTGTGCCGTTTGGTGGGGGGACCTCACGCATGGCCGGCGCGAGGATGCCTTTCGGCAGCAGCACGACGAACCTGGCGCCATGGCCCGGGGTGGACTGCACGTCGATGGCGCCACGGTAGAGGTGCACGATCCCGTAGACGGTCGACAGGCCGAGCCCCGTCCCCGGTGCCGCATCGTCCACCTTCGTGGTGAAGAACGGCTCGAAAATCCGCTGGCGCACCTCATCGGACATCCCGACGCCGGTGTCCTCCACGATCAGCTCGACGTACTCGCCCGGCGGAAGGTCCGGGTTCGGCGCCTGTGCGAACCTGGCGTCGCGCGTGCGGATGCAGAGCCTGCCTCCGTGTGGCATGGCGTCGTTGGCATTGATGCAGAGATTCACCATCAACTGGTTCATCTGTGCCGGGTCGGCGTCGACGAACCATGTGGTGTCGAGATGCAGGTCCACCGAGAGCCCCTCGCCAAAGGTGGGCCTGAGCATCGCCAGGCTCTCGCGCACGATGGCGTTGAGATCCACCGCTTCCACGATGTTGCGTCCGCGGCGTCCGAAGGCGAGCAGCTTGCTGGTGAGTTCCGCCGAGCGTGACGCCGCCTGGATGATCGCCTCGAGGTCGTGGCGGCGTCCCGGATCCTCCTCCTGATGGAGGAGCAGGTCCGCGTAGCCCATGATCCCGGCGAGCATGTTGTTGAAGTCGTGGGCGACCCCGCCCGCCAGCCTGCCGAGGCTCTCCATCTTCTGCGCCTCGAAGAGCTGCAGCTCCATGCGCTCGCGTTCGGCGTCTGCGCGTTTGCGCTCCGTGATGTCCCGTCCGAAGACCGCGATGCCCGTGACCCGTCCGTCGACCCGCACGGGGCTGAACGAATGCAGGAACACCTGATCCTGCCTGGGGATCGTGTACTCGATCGTGAACGGGCCCTCATCGAGCACACGATGGTAGAAGCCGCGCCATTCACCGGCAGCGGACACGGGCAGCAGCTCATCGAGCAGCATCCCGACGACAGGTGCCCGACGGAGGTGGAGCTGCGCCATCGCGGCGAACGACGCGTTGAAGAGGGTGAGGCGGAACTCGTCGGCGTCGACCAGCCAGATCGGATCGTCCGTGCTGTTCACGAGCGTTGAGAGCTGCGCGCGCGACTCCGCCACGGCATGTTGCGACTCGATCAGCTCCGTCACGTCGCGGGTGGTCATCAGCACGGCGCGTGTCGCGCCGTACTGCACGTACGCCACCGAGGTCGAACCCCAGAAGACGCGACCCTCCTTGGATCGGAAGCGGCAGATGAACCCGCTCGCGGAACCGCCCCGGCTGAGCAGGGCATACATCCGCTGCCGATCCTCTTCGTCGACCCAGAGGCCGAGTTCCGCGCCGGTCCGACCGACCGCGGCGTCCCTCGTCCATCCGGTCAGCCGTGTGAAGCCGTCGTTGATATCGAGCAGCCCGCGCCCATGCGGTTCGAAGATGTAGAGCGCGTCGGGGCTCGACCGGAAGATCTCCGAGAACCGTTCCTCCGTTTCGGCGAGCGACTTCAGCGCCACGCGCAGGCGTTCACGCTCGCGCCGGTAGCCGAGCGCCGCGAGCCTGATCACGAGCACGACCGAGAGGCCGCTGACGAGGATGCCGGTCAGCACGTCGACCGTGCGGTCGTGCGGCGAGGCGAACGGGGTGACGAGGTCCGGCCGCATCGTCTCGAGCACGACGAGACCCATCGCTTCGGCGAGCACCAGCAGCACCAGCACCCACATGCGACGGCCATCGAAGAGCAGGGCCGCGCAACAGACAGGAATGAAGAAGTAGAACGGGATGCTGCCGTCGGTGCCGGCGTTCGGGAACCAGGTCGCGCCGAGCAGGAGCAGCAGCGCGAGGATGAGGGCGGTCGGGTAGCGCCGCCCGCGCCGGGCGAGCAGCCAGAGGCCCATCGACGCGCCCCCGAAGCCGAGGCTCGCCGCGTTGACCGAGACCGGCAGCGCCTGAAGGGCGTTGACCGGGATGATGACAAGGAACGTGATGAGCGCGGATACCAGGCAGAGCGCTTCATAGACCCGCTCCCGGAGGTTGGGAGCATCCTCCAGCGCGAAGTAGGCGCCAAGGCGAGCAAGAAGGCTGGTCTGCACGCAGTGCTAGAGTGACTGTCAGTCTACGCTACAAGGACAGGGTGACAGAACTGTCGAGGTGCCCTACCGCCGCAACCGCGAGCGTCCGAGAAAGCGTTCGATCGGTGTGGCGCGGGCGTTTGACTCCGCAGCGGACCCGTTTTGATAATGGACCTATCTTTCGAAATCTGGAGGCAAGCATGACCGTGCGTTTCCGGCGCTCCCTGACCACCGCGTGTCTGCTGGTGCTGATGGCGACGGCGCCCGCCTGGGCGCAGGGCAAGATCCGCATCGCCATCTGGGAGGTGGAGAACCACGCCGAAACGAGCTGGTGGTTCCACGGCCAGATGGGCGGCGCCGTCCGCAACCAGCTGGACACCGAGTTCTCGGAGAACCGCACCCTCAGCGACAAGTTCAGCATCATCGAACGCGACAAGCTGAACCTGATCATGAAGGAGCAGGGGCTCGGCGCGTCGGGCGCGCTGGACCCGCAGACCGCCGCGAAGGTCGGCAAGATCCTCGGGGTCAAGTACATCCTCGTCGGCGGCATCGACAAGTTCAGCATCAACAACACCCGTGGCGCTGTCGCCAAGTTCGGCGGCGTCGGCGGCAACATGGTCACCGCAAACGCGGTCATCAACATCCGCGTCATCGACACGACGACGGCCGAGCGGATCGTCTCGCTGAGTGGTGAAGGGGACGTGCGCAAGGGCGGCGGCTTCTTCAAGGGCAACAGCCTCAGCCGCGACGCCGAATGGGGCATCGCGGGCGAGACGCTGCAGAAGGCCACGAAGGCGACGGTGGAGAAGCTGGTCACCGGCGACTACCTGTCGCGTATCGGCGCAGCGGCGACCCCGGTCGGCGGCCTCGAAGGCAAGGTCATCAAGATCGAAGGCAACCGCGCGTGGATCAACCTCGGCTCCAACGCGGGGCTCAAGGTCGGCGACAAGTTCGCCTTCTTCAACGTCGGCGACGCGCTGATCGACCCCGATACGGGCGCGAAACTCGGCGCGGACGAGAAGCAGACCGGCACCGGTTCGGTCGTCGAAGTGCAGGCGCAGTACGCCATCGTCTCGATGAACGGTACCGCGAAGGCGAAGGACACGGTCCGCAAGCAGTAGTCGGTTGACACGGCTGCGTCTCGAATTCACGGGCGGCCCCCGGCGCGGAGATGCCTCGGTCTTCTCTGCGTCGCGGGTCACCGTCGGGCGCAGCCGCTCGAACACCTTCGTCCTTCCCGAAACGCTCGCGCCTGCCGCGAGCGGCCGCCATGCCGAGTTCTCCCACGAGGACGGCGCGTGGTGGCTCTCCGACCTCGATTCGACCAACGGCACCTTCGTCAACGGCCAACGCATCACCCGCACTCGGCTGACATCTGGCGATCGCATCGCGATCGGCGACGTGGAGTTCGCGGTCCAACTCGTCGATGTACGCCGGTGGTGGGCGATGCCGGCGACGTGGGCCGCTGTCGCGGCAGCGCTCGTGGTGATCGCTGCGGTGGCCTACGTGGTGAACGGGCGGATGCGGGCCGGGAATCCGCAGCACGTCGCAGACCTGGCGAGCCGGTCGGTCTACCTGGTCGCGGTCGAACACGCAGGGGGACGTCGCCTGGTCGGCACCGCGTTCGCCATAGATGCGACGGGGACGCTCGCGACCAACGCGCATGTCGCGGCTGCCCTGGACATGGGCGGCGCCGACCCTTCCGACGGCGACCGGGCGATGGCCATCTTGTCGGATGCATTCGACGCACGCGAGATTGCGGCCGTTCGATTACATCCCGATTGGCGACCCGGCTCGGTGTCGCACGACGTGGCGGTGCTCGAGCTTCGTCAGCCGGTTTCGACCGTTCCACTCACGCTCGGAGCGACGAGTGACGTGCAGCAGCTGACGCGCGGGGTGCCGCTCACCACCTTTGGGTTTCCAGCGCTATCGACCGACCCACTGCGCCCCCGTGGGCGACTGCTGACGGACGTGCTCTCCGATGTCCGTCTGCCGTACCTCGAAGTTGGCCTCGGCATCGCGCCAGGCACGAGCGGCAGCCCCATCTTCGACGCGAACGGCGTCGTCGTCGCGCTCGTCGTGTCGGGGGATTTCGTTCAGGGCCCGCCCGGACTCCCGCCGCACCCGAGCGGCACGAACGTGAACTGGGCGATCAGCGTCGAGGAGCTGCGGCCGCTGCTCAGGTGATTCAGGTAACGCAACAACGCAGGAACGCACAAACGCAGCACGCCGCTATGGCGTCATGCACAAACGCACGACGGGCGGGCAGGGCAGGTGGGGCAGGTGGGACTGTATTCGATCAGCGATTAGCCTTTAGCAATTCAGCCCTGTCTTGCCTCTCACCGCTGTTTGTCCCAGAAGGTGCGCACGCGGTCGAGGGTGTCGCCGGCGAGCAGGCGGGCATTCTCGTTCGCGCGTTCGCGGCCGACGTTGGCGTCGAACGAGAACGTGCGTCCTGAGGGCATCGGCACCGCGGCGCCCCTGGCCTGCCCTTCAACCTCCGCGGAGTAAGTGCGCGTGACGAACGTCGTGCCGAAGTCGCGTGTGGCGCGCTCCTCCACGACTTCGACCACGACGGCGAGCACCACGTCGGCGCGGCTGCCCGACGACGCTGGCAGCATGTGCTCGCGCGCGATTGCCTCGTTGAAGGCGCTCCGCATGGGCCCGCACACTTCACCAGGGCCGCTGCACTGGACGAACACCGATGGGTTCTCTGGCAGAGCCGCTGCCGGCGCCTGGGCCCGCGGCGCTGCTGCGGCCGCCTGCGACAGCGCGCCTGCCGGTTGCCCTGAGGCACCGACGGCGGACGCACCCGAAGCAGCCCCCGCAGGCATACCGCTGCCGCGCGTCGTGAGGTTCGCGGCGGCGCTGCCCGAGCTGCTGCTGGCGGACGTTGTACCGCTCGCGCTGCGGCCGCCACTGCCGGCGCTTTGAGACGTCGCGGCCGACGCAGACGACGATTGTGCGACGGCGCTGCGGGAGACGTCACCGCCGCTGCTGGCCGTTGAGGGTGCGGCCAGGGCACCAGCGCCGGCCGAAGTGGACTCGGACGCTGCCCCCGGGACGGCCGATGGCTGTGCACCCGCGGCTGGCGCGGCTGGCCCGCCGTTCGCGGCAGGTGCACCGGATGCCGGGGTCGTGGCAGCGGGCGGCGGCTCGGTGCTCTGCGTCTGGCTGGTGTCTGCCACGGATGCGGCTGGGGATGTCGACGGTTGACGCAGTCCTCTCACGCCCACCGCGAGGAGAATCAGCGCCGCGACGGCGGCAAGCGGAATCCACAGCGGGTTCGACTTCTTCGGAGCCGCCGACTCCGTCGAGCGTGGGGGCGCCTGGACCGTCGGCGAGGTTGCATGCGCTGGTGCGGTCGGCGGCGGCAGTGGTGGTGGAGGCGGTGCTGCCGACGCCGCAGGCACTGGAGCGCTCGACGGCACGGGAGCCGTCGCCGCGGTGACGGCGTGCGGCAGGGGCGGGACGTCCGTGGGCGTGCCGGTTGCGCGCCGCGGTGCCATGACGGTGGCGTCGCTTGCAGAGGGCGGCAGCGCCGTGGCTCCAACCGTCGTCGTGCCGACGCTGCTTCGTGCCTGCTCCAGTGCCGTGCAGAGTTCGTCCGCCGTCTGAAAGCGGTTCGCCGGATCCTTCTCGAGGCAGCGCAGCGCGATCTGTTCCAGCGCTGGCGAGATTGGAAGATCGGGTCGACGCGCAGAGGGGGCGACGGGCGCCTCGTTCATCTGCTTCAGCAGCACGCCGGTGAGGGACGCGTCCGTGAAGGGCACCTCGCCCGTGAGCATCTCGTAGAGCACGATGCCGAGCGAGTAGATGTCCGAACGACCGTCGACCGCCTTGCCGAGCGCCTGCTCGGGCGACATGTACTGTGGTGTCCCGAGCGCGAAGCCGGTCATCGTCAACTGGGCCGCGCTGTCGTCGAAGGTCTTGGCGATGCCGAAATCCAGCAGCTTGGGCGTGATCGACCCGTCCGGGTCCACCGCCAGCATGATGTTGTGCGGCTTCAGGTCGCGGTGGATGACATGGTGCCGGTGCGCCCGCGCCAGCGCCGACGCAATCGGCTGCAGGATGGCGACGATGCGGTCGGGCGGCATCGGGCCTTCGCGCTGGATGATCTCGCGCAGGCTCGCGCCGTTGATGAACTCCATCACGAGGTAGAGCGTGCCCTCGCCGGTCTGGCCGAAGTCCGAGACCGACGCGATGTTCGGATGCCCGAGGTTCGAGGCGGCCCGCGCCTCACGCTGGAAGCGGGCGCCGATGTCCGGCGTCGTGACAAGCTCCTTGCGGATCAACTTGATCGCGACCGTCTTGTCCAGCATCACGTGCATGCCGCGATAGACCGACCCCATGCCCCCGGACGAGATGAAGGCATCGATCCGGTACTTGCCCTCGAGCATCGAGCCGATGTTCGGGTCGGTCGTATCGGCCGGCAGCGGCGTGCCGTCTTTCGGGCAGATGCGGAGAGCGGGGTCGTAGAAGATCTTGCACGTGGGACACAGGGCCATGATCGTGGGTCCTCGCGATCGGAAGCGGGAAGGCGTCCCGATCTTATACCCGTGGCCATTCGCAGCACGGGCTCAGGAGTTTTCTCGGACGCACGCGCGTTGTGATGGCCTGTCCGTGCGCGGACACCGGTGTCGGCGGGGCGTCAACCGCGGCCATGCGACGACGTGAAGCGGCAGGCCGGAGCGTGCGCGGTCTGCGGCGGTACTGGCATTGCCTCAGCCGTTGCCGGACATGCAGCCCACATCACCGTCGAAGACCGTCGTGCCGTTACCTGCCTGGCGCGCTGAGCGGCGCGTCGCCCGCCGGCTCCAGCCGCACGAGGTGCCCTGGATTCGGCACGTTCGTCCGCTTGCGGGCGACACGGCCCGGCTGGTGAACATCTCGAGCGGTGGCATCCTGCTCGAGACGACCGCCCGCCTCCAGCCCGGTCGTCGGAGCACGATCTTGATCGTCGACGCGGAGAACCGCAGCATCCAGGCTGAGGCCGAAGTGGTCCGCACCGAGCTGGTGTCCGTCGGTCCCAACGGCGAGCTGGTCTACCAGAGCGCGCTCCGCTTTCCAGAGGGGCTCGAACTCCCCGTGCAGATTGACAGCGACGTGCCCAGCGTGGCCGAGCCGCTCCCGCACTTCGTCTCGCGCATTGCGGGCCCGCTTTCCGGGGAGTGGCTCACGGCCGAGGGCGCCCGTTCCGCCACCCTCAGCAACCTGACGCAGACCGGCTGCTGCGTCCGGACCGACGAGGGCCTTGGACTCGATCAGTTCGCCATGATCCGGGTGCAGTTCGGTCCCGACCGCGCGCTGCTGCTCAGCGGAACGGTCGTGGCGGTCGACGAGGAGGTCGGCTGCCTGCTGCGGTTCGAGGATCTGAGTGCCTCGACGGCCGCCGCCCTGAAGGCGGAGTTGCTGACCCTGGCCGCGCAGGCGCCGCGTGACCTGACGGCAGTTTTCGGGGTGGGCACTGTGCGGGAATCGGAATCAGGCGACCGGGTCGTCGTCGAATGGCAGGCATCCGGACGAGAAGGCTCCGACCCCGCCGCCTGACTCCGGTCGTGCCGCGCTGACCAGGCACGGCAGCACGGCACGACAGCCGCGACCCACGGGGACGGCTCCTACGTCGTCCGCGGGTTGGCGCCCTTGCTCGCCTGCACCTTGAATGCCGGCGTTGTCTTGGTCGGCACCATCCCGGCGCCGCCGCGCACGTCGACACTCCCGATCTCCTTCACCGCCTCGGTGGTCGTGCCCATGTCGAAGACGGTGATGGTCATGCGTTGGCCGGCATCGTCATGCATGGTGGGGCGGAAACCGTACTCACGGCCGCCAACGGTCACGGTCACGAGGCCGCCTTCGAACGTGTTGAAGTGCTGGAGCTTGCCGTCGGGCAGCGCCACGGACATCGCGACGGCCGGGCTCGGGGGCTGGAACGCGTGAAGGGCTGCGGCGGAGACGCAGATGAAAAGCCCCGCCAGCAGCGCGAGCCGAACTGACAATCCGCGCATACGAGACTCCTTTCCGTTGGCCCATCGCACGACAACGGCCATCCGCGCCGCTGTGGCGGTGGGGCGGGGTCGCTCTGGTGCAACCCTCTCCGATCGGATTGGACGTCGACATCGGCCGAACAGTTGCCCCGAGAAAAGCGTCCGACCCAGCTCGGCAGGCCTGCTGCTGAGCTGTGTGTGTCCGAAAAGAAGTATGCGCTTTTGTGCGCCGCGCCCGAAGGCCGGCGCTATAGTGGGGCCGTTCGGTTCCCACAGGAGGACGCGCCATGCAGACCCCACGCGTTCGTCGCCCTCAGGACATCGTCAACCGGGTCAGGGGAGAATTCCTCGAGATGCCGGGACTGCGGCTCACGGAGAGTCAGGCGAGGCGGCTCTGGTCCCTCGAGGCACCGTTGTGTGCCGACGTGCTCCATGAACTTGTGGAATCCGGCTTCCTGCTGCAGACGCGAGACGGCGCCTTCGTCCGCGTCGACGTGGCACGTCCGCTCAAAGTAAGCCCCCGCGCTTCAGGCCACTCCAAGACGTCCGCCGCGTAGCGCCCGCAGCGTCGCGCGTTCAGAACGACGCGAGCGCTCGCTCCGCCTCGGCGATCTTTGCCGGGAGCGAAGTGAGCGCCTCGCGATCAGCCGGGCGGCTCGCCTGCCGCGCTTCGAGATCCGCGAACAGCGTCCGCGCACGCAGATACGCAGCCCGCGATTCGGTCCAGTGGCGACGTCGTGTCGCGGCATCCAGCCCCGGGTTCGCCCCTTGCCGTGCGTGACACAGCCCGAGAACGTCCGCGCTGAGCGCCAGGTTGCGGACGAAGACCATGTTGGACGGATCTCCCGCGACGAGCCGCTCGAGCGCCTCGAGCCCCTGTGTCGCGATCGTCTCGCCATCGCGCGGGCGTCCTGCCCGTGCGAGCGCCTGCCCGAGGTTTGCGCGCACGACGGCGAGGTCGAACTGCGCCTGCAGGTTCGTCGGGTCTGCGGACGCCACATCGCGACGAATCGCGGTCGCGTCCGAGAGTGTCTGCACGGCGCTCTCGTACTCGCCAAGTTCCATGAGCACCTCGCCGAACCGGTTCTGGACGACGCTCATCTCGCGGCGGATGCGGGCGTTGTCCGGCTCAGCGTCAGCAATGGATCGCAGGAGCTCGATCGAGCGGCGGAACGAGCCGAGCCCCTCCTCACGGTTGTCCACGTAGGCTTCGCCAAGCTTCATCAACGCGATGGCGACGCGGCGCCGCGCCACGCGATCCTCGGGCTTCTCCCTCGAGGCCGCCTCCACCAGGGCCAGGGACCGCCGATACTGCTCCAGCGCCTCGCGCCGTGAGGCGTGCCGGTTGAGCCCGTCCCCAAGCGTCTCGTACGCGCGTGCGAGCTCGTTGCGTGCCGCCGCCGGTGCGGCAGGATCCTCAGCGACCTGTTCGAGGATCGCGAGGGATCGCTTGTACTGCGCCAGCGTGCCGGGCCCGTCACCCTTCACGTCGAGGACATCTCCAATCGACCGGTACGTGATGGCGAGTTCGATCTGCGCATCGAGTGCGCGCCCGGCGCTGCCAAGGGCATCCCGGATCGACAGCGCCTCCCTGTAACTGGCCAGCGCTCCCTCGGTGTCGCCCAGGTTCGGCCCGTACGGGTTGCCCTGGATGTCGCCGACCCGTTCGTACGCGGTCGCCAACTCACGTTGCAGCGTCGGATCGTCGTGCGATTCCTGTGCGAGTCCGTCCAGGTATTCCAGCGCGCGACGTACCAGCAGTTCGCGCGTGGGCGTCGACCCCGCCAGGTTCTGCACCGAGTCGTTGATTTCGAAGAGCAGTGAGTTCGCCAGCCGGCGCACGTCTTCGAATCGGCGCTCGGCGCGAGCCTGCTGCCTGCGGGCTGCGCGGGCCGCCGTGGCGGTCGCGATGACGCCTCCGACGAGCGAGAGCACGACGATGACGGCTGCCGCCGCCGGCGCCTTGTGACGAGCGACGAACTTGCGGAGGCGATAGGCAGCCGAGTCGCCGCGGGCCACGACGGGCAGGCCGTCCAGGAAGCGACCGATGTCGAGCGACAACTCCGCTGCGGAGGCGTAGCGACGCTGCGGGTCGCGATGCATCGCCGTCATCACGATCGTATCGATGTCCCCCGACAGGGCGCGTCGTCTGCGGTCGGTCCTGGCGACCCGCTCGCTCGGGCGCTGCACGGTGGTGTCGCAGATCGTCCGTTCCATCTCCGCTGGCGATCCGGACAACCGGTACGGCGCCACGCCCACGAGCAGGCGATAGAGGACGACGCCAAGCGAGTAGACGTCACTCGCCGTTGTCACCGGGAGGCCGCGCACCTGCTCGGGGCTCGCGTAGTCCGGCGTCATCACGGGCGCGATGGTCGAGGTGAGGTCGGCCACGACCGCGTTGTCGCCAAGGAGTTTCGCGATCCCGAAGTCGAGCAGCTTCGGATCGCCGTCCGCCGTCACCAGGATGTTGCCCGGCTTCAGGTCGCGATGCACGACGAGGTTCTGGTGCGCGTGATGGACGGCGCTGCAGATCTTCTGGAACAGTCGGAGCCGATCGTGCAGCGGCAGGGCCCGCGCGTCACAGTAGTCGATGAGCGGCACACCATCGACGTACTCCATGACGAGATACGCAGTGCCGTCCGACGTGGTGCCGCCGTCGAGGAGTTTCGCGATGTTCGGGTGATCGAGGCTCGCGAGGATCTGCCGTTCCGTGTGGAAGCGTTGCAACGCCGCGCGGCTCTCCATCGCACGCCCGATCACCTTCACCGCGACCTGCTTGCGATACGTGTCGTCGGCGCGCGTCGCCAGGTAGACCGCACCCATGCCGCCGCGGCCGATCTCGCGTACGACCGCGTACGGCCCGATGCGATAGCCCGCCTCGAGCACCCGGGTGGTGGGACGCAGGACGGCAAGCCCCGCTTCGAACACGGGCGCCTCGAGGAAACCGTCTGCGCGGGCGTGGGCGTCGATCAGCGCCTGCACTTCGGCGGCGAGCGTGTCGTCGCCGTCGCAGGCGCGTGCGACGAATGAGGCACGCTGGTCAATGGGCAGGTCCAGCGCGCGATCGAAGATCGCGTTGACCCGCGCCCAGCGTTCCTCAGTGGCCATCGCCGTTCATCGCGCGATAGAGCCAGGCGCGCGCCATCTCCCAGTCGCGCACGACGGTGTTGGTCGAGACCTTCAGGTAGCGCGCCGTCTCCTCGATCGTCATGCCCCCGAAGAAGCGCAGCTCCACGACGTGCGCCTTGCGTTCGTCGAACGAGGCGAGCCGTGTGAGCGCCTGATCCAGCGCGATCAGGTCAGGCCCGTGCTCGAGCGCCATCAGCGTTGCGTCCTCGATCGGCACACGCGCGAGGTCGCCACCTCGGCGCTCTGCGCCGCGTGAGCGCGCGTGGTCGATGAGGATATGGCGCATCACGGTCGCCGCGGCCGCGAAGAAGTGCAGGCGGTTCTCCGGAGGGCCCTGCCGCGATCCCATCAGGCGCAGGTAGGCCTCGTGCACCAGGGCGGTGGTCTGCAGCGTGTGGTCCGACCGCTCCCGGCGCATGTAGCTGGCGGCGATGTTCCGGAGCTCCTCGTAGACGACGGCGAACAACGCCTTGAACGCGTCGTCCTTGCCGGTCTGCCAGTCGTGCAGCAGCCGGGTGATGTCAGACGGCATGGGCGAGGGCGGCGTGTGCGAACACCGATGAGCTGAACCCGCCGGCGTGCGACTCCCGCGCCGTTCCACGCGCGGTGGTCGGCACGTGCGTGCCGCGGCGTGAACGATTCGCAGGCGTGGGGTAAATCGCCGTCAGATTCCGCATGTCCGAGATAGGGAGAACCAGCGCCGTGACCACTCTCTCACGCCTTGCCGAAGCGCCGCAAAGTCTTCTGGGTGGAGGACTAAAGGCGTCGGTGGTGCGGTCGAGGTCGATCAGGTCACTGCGTGCCACTCAACTCAAATGCATCGCAAAACATCGATTCAACGGGCGCGCGACGGTCGGATTGGAACTTGCCTGAGGCGGCCGTCATGAAGCCCATCTTTCTCATGCTCTTCGTGTGTTCGCTCGCACTCGTTGCCACCCCACGCACCGCGCGCGCGTCGACGATCGTTGCCGACCTTCGATGGGAGCAGTTGTGTGACGACGCAGGCTGCACGTCGGGCCTCGACAACTTCACCCTCAGCATTCTCGATGCCGCCGCGGGCACGTTCTCGAACGTCGACCTGTTCCTGACATACGACGACGCCACCACCGGAGTGCTGCCGTTTCTCTGCGCCGACCCGGTCAACACCCCCTGCGCGCAGAGCACGCTGTCGGTCGTCGACCCGCCGGTGACGTGGGGGCCCTTGTCTGCGCCTCCGTTCGTGATGAAGGCCACGTTCAACGACCTCAACGCGATTGTGACGACCGTCCCTGGCACCCTGTCGTTCTTCGACATCGCCGAACTGATCGAGCCGAACGTCCGTCGCTGGTCTGATTTCAGCCAGGAGGACTGGTTCTCGGATGTGACATCGCTGCGTATTCAGTTCGACCCGCAGCAGACCGATCCGGGTCCCACGGATCCCGCTCCGGTTCCAGAGCCCGCATCGTTGACGTTGCTCGGCACCGGCCTCGTCTCCGTGCTGTATCGGCGCCGCCGGGCAGGCGGTCCAGCCTCCCGTTCCTGACCATCCATGGGGAACCTGCGTGTGACTCCGCTCGTGAGACGAATCAGCCCCGCTCTTGCTGCCGCCGCGGGCGTCGCGCTGTGCGCGATTGCCGTGCTGGCCGGTTCGCTCTCGTCGCTCTCACCGCAGGGAGCCTCCCCCGGCGTCGCCATCACCTTCGTCGGCACAGGCCTGAGCGCCACGGCCGGGCAGAACGACGTCACGTTCAGAGCCGGCGGGAACGCCGTCACAGTGGCTGCCGCGAACAGCGCGGTCGTCGATGCGTCGAAAGGCACGCGCCGGTTGACGGTCACGGTACCGGGCGGACTTCCCGTCGGTCCTGCCAGCATCGAGGTCCTGAACAAGGACACCGGTGAGATCAGTGGCGGCGTGACCATGGACGTGCTCGGCCTCGAGCTGCCGGGGACGCGGGACGTTGCGCCGGGAACGACGGCGTCCATTGTGATCGCCGGGCTCGGCGTGACGAAGTTCGACGCGCGAACGCGCGTGACGGTGGGAGCGGGTGTCACGGCGAGCGGGATGACCGTGCAGTCGCCCACGCAGTTGACGCTCAACGTGACGGCTGCCGCGTCTGCGGCCATCGGGCCCCGTACCATCACGGTGCAGACCACCACGCAGACCATCACGCTGCCGAATGTGTTCCAGGTCCGCAATCCGGCCCCACCGAACCAGGCGCCGGTGGTGACGGCGTCGACGACGACGCCGACGGTGACGCTGCCGAATGGCGCGTCGCTGAGCGGGACGGTGACGGACGACGGTCTGCCGACCGGCGCGACAGTCACGACGCAATGGACGCAGCTGAGCGGCCCGGGTGCGACGACCTTCGCGAACGCGGCGAGCGCGACGACGACGGCGACCTTCAGCGTGGCCGGCAGCTACGTGCTGCGGCTGACCGCGAGTGACACGGACAAGACCGCCTTCGCCGACGTGTCGATCACCGTGAACCCCGCCCCGCCGGTGAACCAGGCGCCGGTGGTGACGGCGTCGACGACTACGCCGACGGTGACGCTGCCGAATGGCGCGTCGCTCAGTGGGACGGTGACGGACGACGGTCTGCCGACCGGCGCGACGGTGACGACGCAGTGGACGCAGCTGAGCGGCCCGGGCACGACCACCTTCGCGAACGCCGCGAGCGCGACGACGACGGCGACCTTCAGCGTGGCCGGCAGCTACGTGCTGCGGCTGACCGCGAGTGACACGGACAAGAGCGCCTTTACCGACGTGACGATCACGGTGAATCCGGCCCCGCCGGTGAACCAGGCGCCGGTGGTGACGGCGTCGACGACGACGCCGACAGTGACGCTGCCGAATGGCGCGTCGCTCACGGGCACGGTGACGGACGACGGTCTGCCGACCGGCGCGACGGTGACGACGCAGTGGACGCAGCTGAGCGGCCCGGGCACGACCACCTTCGCGAACGCGGCGAGCGCCACGACGACGGCGACCTTCAGCGTGGCCGGCAGTTACGTGCTGCGGCTGACCGTGAGTGACACGGACAAGACGGCCTTCGCGGACGTGTCGATCACCGTCAACCCCGCGGCATCAACCAACTCGGCACCCGTGGTCACCGCGTCCGCAACGTCGCCTGTCGTCCTGCCCGCCACGTCGATCCTCAACGGCCGCGTCCAGGACGACGGTCTGCCGTCCGGCGCCCAGGTGTCGAGCCAGTGGCAGAAGGTCAGCGGTCCGGGGCAGGCAACGTTCGGAAGCGCATCCAGTGCGGCGACGACGGTCGCGTTCGATGCGCCAGGCACGTACGTGCTGCGGCTGACGGCCACTGACGGGGAGAAGTCCTCGTCGGCCGAACTTCAGGTGACCGCCTCCGCCGCGCCGGCCCCGGTGAACCTCGCTCCGGTGGTTGCGATCAACGCGCCCGGTACGACCACCTTGCCGGCGTCCGCGCACATCATTGCGATTCCAACAGACGATGGGTTGCCGCGCGGGAGCAGCGTGAGCGGGCAGTGGTCGTTCGTCAGCGGGCCCGGCACCGCGAGCTTCGCGAACGCACAGAACCTCGACACGACGGCGACCTTCAGCCAGCCCGGCACCTATGTGCTGCGGTTCACCGTCTCTGACGGTGAGCTCTCCGGTACCAATGACGCGACGATCGTGGTCAAGCCGGCACCCGCGGTGAACCAGCGGCCCGCAGTGTCCGCTGGCGCCAACATGTCCACGATTCTTCCGAGCCCCCTGACGCTCGAAGGAACGGCGTCTGACGACGGCCTGCCTGGCCAGCCGCTGACGATTCAGTGGACCAAGGTGAGTGGGCCAGGCACGGTCACGTTCTCGCCGGCCGACGCGCTGCATGCGACCGTGGCCTTCTCGCAGCCGGGCACCTACACACTCCGGCTGACCGGCAACGACGGCGAGCTCACGGCCAGCGACGACGTCGACATCGTCGCAACCGTGCCGGCGATCACGAACCTCGCGCCGAGCGTGGACGCGGGGGCCGACCAGACGATTGCGTCGGGTGCATCGGCCCTGCTGGCCGGCACGACCTCGGACGACGGTCAGCCCGGGCCGATGTCGCTGGCGTGGACGAAGGTGAGCGGCCCCGGCACCGTGAGCTTCACGGCGCCGAGTGCCGCGTCGACACAGGCGACCTTCACCGCGCCCGGTGTCTACGTGCTGATGCTGAGCGCCTCGGATGGTCAGCTCACGACCACCGACGACGTCGCAGTGACGGTAACGGCGCCGACGAGCACGGTCGACCGTGCACCGCCCGTGATTACGCTCAGTGCTCCGCGGTCGGCCTTGCCCGGCGCGACCGTGCGGGTCTACGCGCAGGCGAGCGACGACATCGGCCTCGCTGGCGTGACGCTCGAGTTCGAGGGGCAGCCACCGGTCAGCCTGACCGGCGCACCGTTCGCAGCGTCGTTCAACGCGCCGCAGTTCGCTGCCCCAGGGCAGCAGTTCACGCTGCGTGGCACGGCCACGGACGCAGCGGGCAATGCGTCGCAGGCGACCGCCACGCTGACGATCTCGGCCACGCCCGACACAACAGCCCCTGAGGTCTCGCTCAAGGCTCCAGCGGTCATCTCCCCAGGCAAGGCGCTCCGTCTGGTCGCGAAGGCGACAGATGACGCTGGCATCGCGAGCGTCGTCTTCAGCGTGGGCGGCGTGGATGTCGTCACCGATGACCAGTCGCCATATGAGGCGACGTACATCGTGCCCGCCGCCGCACCCGTCGGCACGCCGATCACGGCCCGCGCCAGAGCCACGGATACCGGCGGCAACGCCGCCGACAGCACCGCGTCGGTCGACGTCATTGCTGCGACAACTCCGGTCCCGCCGCAGATCACCCTGACGGTGCCCGCCACCGCGGCGCCGGGAGACGCGATCACGCTGCTGGCCGATGCCACCGACCTCGACGGCATCGCGCATGTGGTGTTCGCGCAGGGGTCGGCTGAACTGGCCACCGACGACTCGGGCCCCTTCTCGACGACGTTCACGATTCCTGCGTCCGCCGTGCCTGGCGATTCGATCGCGTTCACGGCGACGGCAACCGACCTGACCGACACGAGCGCCACCGACACCAGGTCGGTTCAGATCGTGTCCCGCGGCGTACCGATCGAAGGGGTGCTCACCGGCGAGGTGTACGACGACACCACCAGCTTGCCGATTGCGAACGCGTCGATCGCACTCACGGGCGCGGATGTCACCGGCGTGCCGTACTCGGCGACGGCGACCACGGACGCGCGCGGCCGCTTCGTGCTCACCGCCGTGGTCGGCACGGGCGTACTGCAGGTGCGCAAGACCGGGTGGACCGCTGTCGACCGCGCGGCCACCATCGTGGGCGGCGACGTGCGGACGATGTTCGATGCGCGGCTCTCCCCGCTCGGGCCGTCCACGCAGTCGCTGAGCAGCGCTGGCGGCGACCTGACGGCCGCGGGCAACACGGCGAGCTTCGCGCCGGGCACCGTGCCCACGAGCCCCGTCCGCTTCACGCCGCTGACACCGCAGGGCCTCGCTGGGCTCCTGCCCACTGGCTGGACGCCCATCGGCGTCGCTGAGCTCTCTCCGCGTGACGCCACCCTCGGCGGCAGCGTGCTGCTGCAGATCAAACGGGCGAGCGGTGCGGGCGCTGTCGCACCGCAGTTGGTGCGCTGGGACGATCAGCAGTCGGCGTGGCGTCTGGTCGGTGCGGGGCAGAGCACGGCAGACGGCGCGTTCCTGCAGGCCAGCGTGGACCGCGCGGGGCAGTTCGCGTTCGTCGTTGCTGACGCGCAGCCGGTTGCGCCGCCGATGCCGTCCCCGAACGGGCTGCTTGCCGGTGTCGGCGCTGTCACGCTGCCGCAGACGTTGGCGACGACGATCACGCCGGCGCCGAAGGTCATCTTCTATCAACCGGGTGTCGGCTCTGATGTCCGCACGACCGTTCAGCCGGAGGGGGCGGTCAGCAGTGGCGCCACGGTTGCCGCGAGGCTGACGGAGGCGTATCGGTTCCATGGGAACGCGAGCGCCGCGCCCGAACCGATGGTGCAGGACCTCGTGCTGTTCCAGGAGGCTGGCGCGAGCGCGCCAGCGCTCGGCGGTGCGCTGCACGTCACCCCCTCGCTGACCTTCGAGGCGCTCACGCTGCAGCAGGGTGTGATCGGCATCGACGTGCTGGCCGACCTGCCGGCTGGCGGCGGCACGCTGGCGCGCGTGCAGGGCGGCGACTTCTCGACACCTGCCGGCCAGACGCTCACGATTCCGCCCGGTGCGATCCGCGACGGTGCGGTCGTCTCGGTCTCGTCGCTTGCCGTCGGGGACCTGGGCATCCAGTTGCCGCAGGGGATCGGCTACCTCGGTGGCGTCACGGTTTCGCTGTCGGAGCCTCTCACGCGGTCCGGCGTGTTCTCGATCCCAGCACCGCAGGGGATCACCAACGTGGATCGGATCCTCGTGGTCAAGGCGCAGGAACTCGGGGGGCAGACCCGGGCGGTCCTGGTCGGCGTCGCGCACGTGGCGGGTGACCGGCTCGTGTCCGACACGGTCATCAACACACGTGCGACGGCGCTCGAAGGTGTGCGTGGCGCCGGCCGCTACGCGTTCATCCAGGCGGACGGACCGATCGGGTTCGCCGGCGGCGTAGTGACCGGGCTCACCGATCAGCCGCTCGGCGGCGCGCTCGTGACGAGCGACACGTTTTTCGTCGCCTCCGTCTCCAACGCCGTGGGCGGGTATCTTGCGGCGGCACCCGCGTCGGCGGTCGTGTTCACCGCTGCGGACCTCACGCGCAACGACGCCGGAACACGGTCGGCGTACCTGGTTGCCGGTCAGGTGACGCCGCTGCCGCTGGCGCTCGCGGCCCAGGCGCCACGCGTGACCTCCGTCATGCCGACGAACGGATCCAAGAACGTCCCGCTTGCCGGGCCGATCGTCGTCACCTTCTCGGAGCCTGTCGACCCTGCCACGGTCGTTGACGCCATTTCCCTGTCCGGCCCCGGTGGATCCGCCGTCCCGGTGACCCGCGCGCTGTCGCAGGGCAACACGATCCTGACGGTGCGGAGCGTCGAGCCGCTCGCGTCCAACGCCCACTACACGTTCACGCTGGCGACCACCATCACGGACCTGTCGGGGTACGCGCTTGCGTCGGCGCTGTCTGTGGCGTTCGACAGTCTCGACACTGCGCCGCCGCTCCCGCCGGCTGCCGGGACGCTGACCGCATCGCTGCCGAACGCGCAGGGTGCGTCGACGATCACTGGAGCGCAGGGGACTGCCGGCCCCACGGATCGCGTCTTCGTGGACAACCTGACCAGGCGGACGTCAGCGGTTGCACTCGTCCAGGCGAACGGCAGCTTCTCGACCACGATTCTCGCTGGCATCAACGACATCCTGCAGATCCGCATCGTCGATGCGGCGGGCAACGAGACCAAGGCGCCGCTGCCCGCGTTCCGTCAGGTGAATGCCGACGGGTCGGTGAGCCAGGCGGTGAGCGCGCAGGGCGGGGTTGTCGACGGCCCGAACGGCACGCAGGCGAAGATCAAGCCGGGCACCTTCCCGAGCGGGACGATCGTCACGCTGAAGTATGTCGAGGCGAGTGCGTTCCCGGTGCAGCTGCGGCCGGAGGATACCGGCACCTTCACGCTCGACGGGGCGATCGACGTCGACTTCGGCGGCCAGACGCCGCAGCTCTACGTCGATCTCTCGCTTGCGCCGAAGGGAGGCGAAACCGAATCGACCCGCTGGATCGTCGTGGCCGCGGACGAGATCGGCGGTCAGCGCATGATGAATGCGATCGACACGGCAAAGTTCCGTGGCGGCCGGATCACCACCGCATCACCGCCGTGCCCCGGCGTGCAGGCCTCGAAGGTCTACGGCTTCGTCCGCTCGAACCAGGCGGTCGGTGTCAGCTATTCCAACGTGTTCGTCGGCGTCGGTCGCGGGCTGCTCCTTGGGCTCGCCTGGAACTACACCGGCGGTCCATTCGGCCTCGCGCCGTACGGCGTGCACGCGGACCCGTTCTCGGACGCCGTCTGCTACCCGGTGCTCACCTCGAACGTCACGCTGTCGGCGAACGCGGTGCGCGTCAGCATCCCGGCCGACCTGCTGACCCCGGCCGACCGCCAGATCATCCTCAAGAACACGCGGCGTCCGTCGCTGACGCCGAACAAGGTGCCGCGCGACGTCACGGAGTTCACGTTCGACGTGGAGGGCGAGACCTCCGATTCCTTCCGGGTCGAAGCGAGCGGCGTGCGACCCGACGGCAGCGGGCAGGCGGCCACGCAGCTGCTCACGCAGGTCGGCGTGTCGTACCTCGCCCCCGGTCGCGTGCGGATCCGGATCAACCCGGACCCGATGGCGATCGCCGTCACCTCCTTCGAGGTGCGGAACCTGACGAGGGACACGCGGACGGTCCAGACCCTGCCCGATGCGGAGCCGTTTGCGGCACCGGCGACCGGCGGCAACGGCGATCCCTTCCAGGTCACCATCGTCGACGTCCTTGGGCGCACGCGTCAGCTGCCACAGCTGTATGCGGGCGACGACTCCCTCTATGGGGCCGGCAACCTCGTGCTCAAGGCCGTGCCGGGCTCCATCGACCCGACGCGTGAGGAACTCGACGCGGCCGGTGTCGGCGGTCCCGCGCGCACGGCCGTCTTCGTGTCCGACCTGACCCAGCCCGGGGTGTTCCAGCCGATTCCCGCAGACAAGATCGTCAAGGGCGGCATCAAGGGCGTCGCGTTTGCCGGCGATCCGACGCACGACTACGCCATTCTCGTGAAGTACGACAGCCGCGGCGATTACCTGCAGAAGCTGCCCCGGATCCAGATCGACGTGCGGAACGCGTCGACCGGCCAGGTGCTGAAGACGATTCAGTCCTTCGCGCCGCCGCCAGACGAACCGCAGGGGCTGCCGGACATCACCGACGGCGACACGCGGCCGCCGTACGTCATCAGCGGCCCGACCCGCCTGAACAACTTCGATCCGTCCGGCACGCTCGTGTTCACCTTCAACGAGGCGATGAATCCGGACACGCTGAAGAGCGCCTTCGAGGTGAAGGACAGCGCCGGCCGCATCGTCGCCGGCGACGTGGTGGTCTCGGGTGACGACCGCGTCGTGCAGTTCGTGCCGAAGGCGGCCTTCAAGGTCGGCGAGCGCTACACCGTCCGCATCAAGGGCTACAACCCGGCGAACGACCCGCCGCCTGCTGGCGAGGGCGGTGACGACATCGCGCGCGACCGGCGCGGGAATCCGCTGGCCGAGATCGCGCTCGTGATGAAGCCGTTCGTCCCGCAGAAGATCGGCAGCTTCCCGGAGAACGGCGCGGAGAACTACGGCCCGTACAAGGATGTGGTCATTGCGCCGCCTGCCCCGGCCGCCGTGAACCCCAACCCGAACGAGCCGGCGCCAGACCCGAACCCGTCGAACCAGGGCACGAACAGCAGCCGACCGGTGTACGTGACGACGGGGCACGGCACCTTCAACCTGCTGTCCATCGAAAGTCGGGATCCCAAGCACCTCGCGCTCAAGACGCCGCAGGACGGGCCGAACAGCCGTCAGCAGGGGACCTTCATTCGCAACGTGGCCTTCCAGAAGACCGGCGGTCTCGGGGGCTCCTCCGGCAGTTTCTCGGGTGACCTGGTCGTGACGACGACGTTCAACGCGAACGCCAGCCGACTCGATTGGTACGACGTCACGCGCAGGAACGACACCGACACGTTCGACCTGCTTGGCGGGAAGATTCTCACCGAGAATCCCGACCTCGCCGGATTCGGGAACCGCAACAACACGTTCTTCTCGGACAGCGCGCTTGCGAAAGGCGTGGGCATCCTGAGCGGGGCTTCTGGTGTCGTCGCCTACGCGGCGGTCGAACGCGTGGGCGTCCTCTCCGCCGACCTCGGCAAGAACACGCCGCAGCGGCCGCAGATCAACCGGATCAAGGAGGGTCTCTACCCAGGCGACTTCATCGATCTCGCTGTCGCCGACGGAAGCATCTTCGCCGTCAGCCGCGCACAGCGTGAGCTGCACGTGCTGGATCCGGGCCTTGGCGCGCTGGCGGTGCTGCCCCTGCAGTTGAGTGGCCAGACCTTCCGTCCCACGAAGATCGAAGTTCGAACCGGGCTGCAGATCGACAAGAACCACGACGGGTTCATCCAGCCGGACGAGGTGTACAGCTACGCCTTCATTGCCGCGGACCAGGCGATGGTGATGGTGGACGTGACCGATCCCAGAAGCCCGCGCGTGACCGGCGTGGTGCCGGTGCCGGGCACGGTGCGCGACATCGACGTGGACGCGGAGCGACGCCGAGTGTTCATCACCGCAAATGGGGCGCTGGTGAACGTGACGGAGAACGGCGCCACCCGCCAGGTGGACGGCTACGTGGCGATGGTCGACGTGAGCGACCCGGATAGCGGTTCGCTCATCGACGTGGATCGCGACGGCCTGGACGACCGCGTCATCTGGCAGCAGGGGGCGTCTGGAGTCAACGGCATTCGCATCGACACGTTCCGCGGCGTGCTCTTCGTGGCGGGTGCGACGCTCGACACCTACGCGGTCTACGACCTGTGCTGCGACCTCGGCGTCGACCTTGCGCCGAAGCCCACGGCGACCGTCACCGGCGATCGGCTGACGCTGATTCAGCTCGAGAAGAAGGCGGTGGCCCAAGGGCTCGCGCAGGGCATCGAGAAGTCGATTGCGCAGTGCGGCGTGCAGGCATCCGACATCAAGCTGCTCGACCTGGGCTCGGGGTCCTGCATCTGGAAGAGTGCGGAGGAGTGCGGGTCGGACTACAAGCCAGGCCTCGGCACTCACGATCTTGCCGTGTTCTTTGCGCACGACGCGCTGCTGGCCGATGCGCCGGGGAGTGACAGCGGCGCCTCCTGCACGGTGGGGAAGCTGTCCGCGGAGTTCATCGACCCGCGTACGGCGTTCGTGAAGGAGATCGACGTCGACGGCCTCAAGGTTCGTGTGCCGGGCATCACGTTCGCGGCGTATCACCTGAGCGAACTGCAGCTCGCGCAGTACAACATCCTGACGCGCGACACCACGATCCCCGGCCAGACACTGCCCGACTACGGCATGGGCCGGCAGTCCCTGCTCATGAGCCATGTGCTTGGCGGCACGTGGGTCGACTTCGTGCCCGGGTACGGGGCCACGTTCGCCGGCCCGTCGCTCAACGGGGTCATGGCCAAGCTGCGGCAGACGCGCAACCTGACCGAACTCGAGGGGAACGAGGATGCGCGGCTCGCCAAGTACGCGCTCGCGAAGGGGCAGGTGTACGTCCGGATCCCAGGGGCGTCGTCCGAGACGTCCTACTTCAACAGCCTCTATTCGTCGCAGATCACTGCCGCTGCAGCCGCCGGCATCAAGGCGGCCCTCGGGGTCCTCGTCAACGACATCAACGGCCGCGAACGTCTCCTCGCGGTGTCGCTCGAAGCGGTGTCACCGCCGTCCCTCGACCATCCCGTGAAGACCTTCGGGCAGGACGCCTGCCTGACCGAGGACCCGGCGCTCGACGCGAGCGAGTGGCCCGAAGTGGGGTGCACGTCGTTCGACCACTACGTGGCGTCGGTGGCTGCACGCACACGCCGCGCCTGGGGTGCGCACCCGTCGCTCAACGGCAGCGATCCCGGACGCCCCGAGCTGTTCACGGTCGATCGGGTACGGCAGGTCATGCGGTTCTACCGAGTAGGGGCTGGCTTCGAGAGCATCCAATCGGAATCCGATGCCGATGCGTTCATCCGTGAGGTGCACCTGTTCGTCCAGTGGGCACTCGATGCGACGCAGCCGCGCTACGACAACGTCCTCGACCAGATGGCGCGCGATGGCAACACGCAGCGGTTCCAACGCGTGCAGAACCGCGAGAACCTCGCGGGCGCCACGATCAAGGAACTCGGCCAGGCGTCGCTCAGCATCGTGCCGCACATCTACAACCGCGGCTTCAGCCGAGCGGACCAGGTGCAGCTCGACATGTATGTGACGCGTCCAGGCGAGTCGACTCCCGCGATCGCCGACACGTCTGTCACCGTGTCGGTGGACGGTGGAACCGAGAACTGGGCGGACTTCCGTCGCAATCCCGATGGGACCCTGGTGCTCGATCAGAACAACGCCGCCCAGGCGCAGTTTTCACTCGGTCCCCTCAGCCAGACGGCATCTCCGGGCGTGCTCGGCTGGGTGGCCTTTGCGATCGACCTGCCCGCGAAGAAGCAGCGGGAGGCGAACCGCCAGAACAACGTCGGCGGCAGCTACTTCTACATGCTCGATGTCGGCCCGGCCGCGCAGCCGCCAGGGACCGGCGGTCGCGTGCCCTCTCCCGTCGGTGACGCCATCCTCACGGGCGACGACGACTGCAATCCGGATCCGGTGCTCGTCATCACACAGGGGATCCGTCCGGCGGGGCAGACCACCGCGTTCCTGAGTCCGTATCGGCTGGAGGTCGGCCAGATCGCACACCTCGAAGTCGACGTAGTGAACAAGGCGGACGTCGGCACGACCGTGACGCTCTGCAACACGCTGAACGGCCGCTGCGAGTCGCTGGGCACGATTCCCTCCCAGTCCAACGCTCACACGTCCATCGCTGTTCCGACAAACGTTCCCGCGACCTACGACATCATCACGACCGCCTACTCGTCGGCAACCGGTGTCCAGCGGCAGTCGCCGTACCGGGTGACGATTGCCTGTACGCCGTACGACATGGTGCCGCTCAGCCACGACAAGTCGGTGGCGTCGAGCGTGATGCGTCAGGGGACGTCGTACCGGTACTTCCAGGTTGTCAACCACCTGACCGGCAAGCCGGTCGTCGGCGCCACGATCAAGGTGAAGGTCACTGGCGACCGGCAGGGCACCGCGCAACTCACCACCGATGCGGACGGGTGGGTCGGCTCCTACAACGAAGCCGGGGTCTTCCGTCGGGGCGTTGCGATTCCGTTCTCGTTCGGCAGCGGCGGCCTGGAGGGCACCGCGAACGTGCGCGTGTCGCTCGACCGCGGCGACACCACGGAGTGCGGCGTCTACCAGGATTACACGCTCAGCTTCACCGAGCTGAAGACCACGCACACGATGAGCCTGGGCGGCGCGCTCGAAGCGGGCGGCCAGATCGCCCGTGGACAGCTGACGGTCGGTGGGAGCACGGGGCTGACCTTCGGCGTCACCCGGGTCGAGGACCGCAACGGCGTCCGCTTCTCCGACTTCACCCTCAGCCACACGCACAGCCTCGATGCCAGCCTGAAGGGCAAGCTGGTGGTCGAAGAGGGCCTGTCGCTCGGCGTCACGGCCGCCGTCACGACACCCGGTGCGGGCGGAGGGTTCGTGGGCAGCATCGCCGGTGCGGACTCGTACAGCTTCAACGACATCGAGCACCTGAACGAGGATGACCTGCGCGGGATCACGGCGGTCCTCTTCGAAGCGGCGACAACAACGGTCCCCGGGCCGCTGACGCGCTTCGTCTCGGACCAGTTCCGGCGACAGTTCGCGCCACGGCTGCAGAAGACGAGCCGATCTCTCGGCCTGACGGTGGGTGTGGCTGGAGAGGCCTACGCGCTCGGGAGGCTCAAGCTCGGATTCACCAAGAACCAGGACATCCCGGACGGCACCGGCACGTCTGTCGTCGGAGCCGAGCTCACGGGGCCAGCGGCATCCGGCGTCGCCACCATCACCCTCTCTGGTGCGGCAAACCGAGACAACACGTATACCGGCACATTCTCCGGGAACCTGACCGGGTCCGCCCGGGTGGGCATCAACGCCAGCCTCCGTGAGGCCAGCGACGCCGCCGCTCGCGAGGGTGGTGACCTGCTTCAGAAGAAGAACCTCTCGTTCACCTGGCTGAGCGACGCCCTGTTCGGGCCGGATGCTGCTGACGGCGGTTTGGGCACGAACCTCGACCTGGCGGTGTCGGGCGCGCTCTCCATCACGACCCCCAACTTCGCCTCGCGCTTCGTGGGGACGCCGCCGCCCACCGACGCGAACAGCTTCCTCGCGCTGTCGACAAGTGCGAGCCTGTCGGAAGCCTTCGCGTTCGGGTTCCACGCGCTCGGGACGAACTACACCAACCGTGGCGCCGGGTCCCGTTTCAACTACACCTTCACGACAACCAGCAAGGATGTCTACAAGGCGTACTTCACGAACGCGCCGCTGTCGCAGACGCTCCTTGCAGGCAACCAGCGCTTCGGTCTTCCCGAGGTGAGCCGGCTCGTGGGACCGCTCGAAGTCTCACAGCGCACGGTCCTGAATGCCGTCGGCTCCCTGATCGCGTACGGCCTCGGGTCCGGGCAGTTCGAGCAGACGGTCGATTACGGCAACGGCATCGACTTCCCCTTCGGATTCAATCTCGACGGCGTCGCTGCCGGCGTGGAAGGGGCAGCGACCGTCAAGACCAACCAGACCGCTTCGTATCCGGTGCGCCGCGGCGTCATGCGCAACGGCTACTTCTTCATCACCGAGGCATATCCGACGGGACTCGTCAACGCAGACGCGTGGGGAACGCTGCGGGACATTGCGCGCCGATATGCGGACCCCATCGTCAACACCTACGTCACGCGCGGACACGTCACGCCGGTGCCGGATGCGGGGTCGGTGGATGTCCCAGGCTCGTCGGGCCTCCGGGTCGCCAGCGCCGACGTGAACAGCATCGAGGCGGCCGCTGTGCCCTTCACATCCGTTCCCGGGCCGGCCGCACCGACCCGGCCCGACCCCATGGGGCTGACAGGTGCTGCAGACGTTCCCCACTTCGGTGTCAACGGCTTCGTGCAGTACAGCTCGACACAGCCGACTCTCACGTCCCCGGCGCACCTGACCATGTACTACACCGACGATCAGGTCTCGGCGCAGGACGAGCAGACGCTCGGCCTCTATCGCTGGGTCGACTCGGGCGGCACAGGATCGTGGGTGCTGATCCCGAGCACGATCGATCGCACGGCCAACAGGGTCGAGGCGGACGTCACGGTCCTCGGCGCGTTCACCCTCGCGCCGCGCCTTCCCTCGGGCTCGATCGGATGGACGCTCGTCAGCGCTTCGCATGACACGTCGAACCCGAATGCGCCGGTGACGACCGCGATCGTCCAGAGCACGCCGATTCTCAACAACGACGGCACGAACGTCGGGGCAGGGCGGACCGTGACGGTGCGCAGCCTCGATGCCGCGACGATCTACGACGACGAGCCGAGCGACCTCGGCACCGTCCTGACGCCGGACGCAGCCCCGCTCGTGGACGGCACACAGGTGGTCACCGACGCCAACGGGCGCGTGACACTGCAGATCCGGATCGATCGCGCCGTCGACTCGATCGGCCTCGAAGCCTTCACTGACATCGGCGTGGCGTCTGGCGTGACGACGGTGGTGCTGCCATGACACGCACGCGAGCCGTGAGGATGGCCATCTGTGCGGCGGTGCTGACGACGCCGATTGTGCTCTCGGCACAGGGCGGCCCCGTGCTCGCACGCGCCGCGCTCGACGGCCGTCCGGTGTCGGTGACGACGGAGGACGTGAAGCTCGAGGTCCTGCTGCTCCGCCGGGCGGGCAACGCCGCAGCCTACGCATCCGTCGACAGCCTGGAACCGGTCCTCAGCCGCGTGCTCACCCGAAAGCTGCTCGCCGCAGAGGCCGCGCGCCAGCACATCGACCGCGATCCGATGGTGACGACCTACATGGTCCGTTCGTCGGATGCCGCGCTCGTGGACTCGCTGACTGGACGCGTGGGCGCCGCGGTCGACACGAGCGAGGCGGCCGTGAAGACGTTCTTCGAGGCGCACGCCGATCAGTTCCGGTCAGCCCCTCGCCGCAAGGTCCGCCATATCGTGGTGCCCACAGAGGCCGACGCCAAAGCGGCCCGCGAGGCTATTGCGGGGGGCGCCACCTTCGAGACGGTCGCCCGCGCACGCAATACGGACAAGACACGCGAGAGCGGTGGCGACCTCGGCTGGTTCGCACAGGGCTCGATGGTGAAGGCGTTCGACGACGTGGTGTTCGCGGCGGAGAAGGGTGCCGTCGCCGGCCCGGTCCAGACCGCGATGGGCTGGCACCTCGTGCTGGTCGAGGATGTGGATGCCGGCAGCCTCCCGCCGCTCCCGCTCGTACGAGACAAGGTGATCGAGGCGATGCGTCAGGACGCGATGGCGCAGCTGACCAAGCGGCTCGTCGACGAAGCCAAACCGGTAATCGACCGCGCCGCGCTCGAGGAGCTGCTCAAGTGACCCGCCACGCGACCCGCCGACCCGCCCTGCTCAGCGTCGTTGCTGCGTTGATGGCCGTCCTCGCGAGCGCGCTGCTCACGCCCGCGGCTGCCTCCGCGCAGGGACGCGTGCTCGGCCGCGAGGAAATCCTCCTTTACGGCATCGGCCTCAAGGTCGACCCGGCCACGCAGACGGTGCCGAAGAACTTCGCCACCATCGTCTCGACGTATCTGCAGGCACCGACGCTGCCGCCCGAGACGCCGGCCTTTGCGCCCGATGCCGAAGTCCGCGCCACGCTGCGCGGGCCCAGCTTCCCGGCGCCAATCGAGCTGGTCGCCAAGCCGAACAGCCCGTTCAACATCCCGGTGTTGACGGTCCCAGGCACGCACACGCTCGAGAACATTCGCCTGGTCAGCAATGGGGACGTGCTTCTCTACGGGAGCCCGGAAACCGCGCGCATCGACGTCATCGAGAAGCTGCTCGTCACGACGGTGACGACCCGCGCGCTGACGGCTGACGAGATCCGCGAGAAGGGGATCGTCTACGACCGCTCGAACTTCCAGGCGTACAACTTCACTGCCGCCTTCGCCGTCGACAACAGCTCGAACATCAACATCTCGTTCCCGGTGCTGCTGCCGACCATCCCGCAGGTCGGCGACGTCAACCCGAACGCCGCGGATCTGAAGACAATCGACGCCCCGCAGCTCCAGAGCCTGAAGACGCTCGTTCCGGACACGCTGCAGATTCAGGCACGTATCCCCAACCTGAGCGTCGTCGGCTTCACGCTGACGCTGGACCAGAAGACCGGCAGCCAGGACTTCTACGTTCCACCGATTCCCGGCGTCATCGTCATCCCCGGCGACATTGGCTTCCTGAACCAGTACTTCAGCGTGATGCTGATGGTGGCCAACGTCGCGCCGACCGGTTCGAACCTCGTCGTGAGTGAGCTCACGGCCAGCATCGTCCTGCCTCCCGGCAAGGACAACGTTGTCGGGTCCGATGACGACCCGCTGGCGATGGCGACCCGCGCGAGCGGCGCGTTCCCCAGGGTGGTGGCGGTGACGCAGCCCGGCCCCGATGGGAAGCTGGGCACCGGTGATGACGTCACCACGCTGGGACCGGGAGAGACCGGCAACGCTGAGTACCTGGTCGAAGGGCGCCGCGAAGGCACGCACGTCGTGGAGATGGAGCTCTCAGGCACCCTCAACGGACTGCCGGTGGGCCCGGTGCCGATCCGCGGACGCGCGGCGGGCGCCGTGCTGGTGCGCAACCCGACCTTCACGCTGACGTTCACGCACCCAGAGATCGTGAATGCCGGCGAGCCGTACACGCTCGACGTCACGGTGACGAACACGTCCGAGTCGCCGGCGAACGTGGTGAGCCTCAACCTGTTCCCCGCGAACATCACCGGGGCACGGCTGGACGACGACTCGTCGAAAGGCGTGGACTCGATCGCGCCTGGCGATTCGAAGACGGTGTCGTTCCGCCTGATCTCGAACCGGACCGGGAAGGTGACGGCGGCAACGCTCGACTCCGATGAGCAGGTGCAAGGACGCTTCGTGCTCAAGAGCGCTGTGGGCGAACTCGGTGTGCCGCTCTCGCCCGACTCGTTCATCCTGCCAGTCGAAGCGAACGCCCTGTCGGCGTCGGTCCGCAGCACGGCCGTCGACCTGATGGCACGCGCGTGGGCGGTCGCCACCGCACCTCCCGCTGCCGTCCCGAAGGACCTGACGCGCTTCTCGAAGCAGATCGTCCTCGATCGCGGCGCCGAGACAGCGGAAGCAGGGCTGCGCGTGTCGCTCGGCGAATCGAACGCGAGCGCCTCCGCGTCACTGCTGTTCGACTTCCTCGGTTCCGAATACCCGCTCCTGGCGTCGAAGGTGCCAGCAGGCGATACGTCAGGGCTCCTCGCGCTGCTGCAGCGCGACCTGCAGGGCTTCGACCTCGTGCGTCGCCGGTCCGTCCGCGGCGACCTGTTCGCCAGCGCCGTCGCGGGTGAACTGCTGCCGGCGGTCCAGGGCGGACCGTCCGCATTCCACAGCTCGTTCGCGCAGCAGATGACATCCCGACCCGGGCACGTGTCGGTCCTCATCAGCGGTACGTCTGGTGCGCCGCTCGGATACGACGCAGTGATCGTCGACGCATCCGGCCGCCGGCTGGGCGGGCTCGAGAGCGGGAAGGTGGTCAAGGAGATTCCGTTCGGCGACGCGCTGCCGTTCACCGACGCTGCCGGCACTCCAGTCGCGACGCTTCTCGTGATTGCCGTGCCGAATCCCGGCACCTACACGCTGCAGGTGCTGCCGCGTTCAGGGATCGACCCCGCGTCACCGTTCGACCTGAGCGTCGTGCTGCCAGATGCCAGCGGGAAGCTGCAGTTCACCTCGCTGACAGGCGTCCTCCCGACCGAGGGGTTCGCACTCACCAACGGCGCGGGCGATCCTGGCTTCCAGTACACGCTGAAGCGCGACGCGACCGGAGGCGCCGTGCGGGCCGCCACGCTGTCCGCAGTTGCCGACCCGCCACCATCGATCGTCGCGGTCCGCCAGCTCGCGTCGGCCGACATGGTCGGCTGCCCGCTCGAACCCGAGAAGACCTACTCCGCCGGTCGTGTCGTCGCGGTGCTGTTCAGCGAGGCGGTGACTGCGGCCAGCGTCCAGGACAAGGCCGCCGCTGAAGCCATCAGCGCCTTCACGGCGCAGAACAACCGGGTCGTCGGCGTGGCGCTCCAGCCAGGCTCGCGTATCGCGTACGTTGCGCTGCGGTCGCCCGTGGGCCCCTTCGAAGCGCGAACGATGACGATCGAGGGCGTGCAGGACCTGAACGGCAACACCCTGGCGACACAGACGCTGCCGATCCAGACGACGGTCGGCACGTCGGCCGGACTGGTGTACGGCCGCGTGATCCGCTCCGACGGTCTGCCGGCGGCGTTTGCGACCGTCCGGATGTTCTACGAGTTCAACTGCATGGACGGCGCGAGTGCTGTGGGCGTGGCCGAGCAGCGCGCCGACGCGAGCGGCAACTACCAGTTCGACTACGTGCTGCGCGCGCCAGCCATGAACGTGAAGCTGGTGGCGCTGGATGAGGAGAGCGGCGACGCGCGACCGGTCCGGTTCGTCCTTGCCCGCGACAACCAGCGGATGAACGTCGACGTCGTGTTCATCGGCCGCGGTGGCATCACGGGCCGCGTCTACGCCGAAGACGGGCGCACGCTCCTGCCCGGCACGGCGCTGCGTGCCACGAGCACCACCGACCAGAGCCAGTACGCGGCGACGACCGATGCGAACGGTCGCTATACGTTCTCCGCCGTCCCGGTCGGCAACGTCCTCATCGAAGCCGTGAACGTCGAGCGGGTCGCCTCGGTGTTCGTCAGCGAGACCGTACCGTTCGCCGGAGCGGTCGTGACGCGCGACCTCACGCTGCTCGACGTCTCGCCCGCCTCGCCGATTACGCGTGGTTCGATCACCGGACGCGTGGTCCGCGCCGACGGCGTCACCGGCGTGGCGAACCTGCCGGTCATTGCGTACTACACGACACGATCCCAGGCCGGCGTGCCATGCGCACCGCCGCCCGGCGGTACGCAGGAACCGGCTGAGTGCGCCATCGACGTGGTCTCCACGGACGCGCAGGGGCGCTTCGTGCTGAACGGCCTGCCCTCCGGCTCGATTCGACTCAACACGTTCGACCAGACCTACCTGCAGGAGGGGACGGTCCGGGTCAGCCTGCAGCCGAACCAGACGCTGGACGTCTCGGTCCTCCTCGGCGGCGGCTACGGCGCGGTTCACGGTGTCGTCCTCGACGCGTCGCGACGTCCTGTGCCGGATGCCGTCATCGGCGGCGGCGCCACGCTCGTCAACGCGGGGCCGGACGGCAGCTTCACGCTGACCGACATCCCGGTCGGGCGCACGAGGCTCGTGGCGGTCAGCAATGCGCTGCAGTCGCAGGGCGAGGCCTCCGTCGACATCGTGCAGAACGGCGAGACGGTCAACACGACCATCGTGCTGGATCCGATCGGCTCGGTCGCCGGCATCGTCCGTGACCACGACGGCGTCCCGCAGGCCGGCATCAAGGTGTGGGTCTTCCGGGACTGCTACGACGAGCAACTGCAGCCGAGCATCTGCATCAACGGCCAGGCGACAAGCGATGCGCAGGGCGCGTATCGGATCGACAAGCTCGGGATCGGCCAATACACGCTGTCGGCATTCCGTGCCGACCTGAAGGACGGCAACGTCTTCCCGATCGCGATCAGGTACGAGCGTCAGGTCCTGGTCAGCGACATCACGTTCCGCGGCGGCACCGGCACCGTGACCGGCCGGGTGCTCCGCGCCAACAGCTGCCCGACGCCGCCGTGCGCCGATACTCCGTTGCCCGCACGCGTCTCGATCTCGGGCGATCGGCTCGTCGTCGCGGGCGGCCGTATCGGCGTGAAGTTCGAGTACGTCCAGAACTTCGAGGTGGTCGATAACGACCCGACGACGGGCGAGTACCACTTCAAGAGCGGCGTCTTCACCGGGCCGTTCACCCTCCGCGCCGCGGGGCAGTTCAGCCCTGAGCCTGTGGCGGCCGAAGGCACAATGCCCGGGCCCGGGCAGACGGTGACGGTGGACCTGCGCCTTCAGCCCACGAGCCGGCTCACCGGCACCGTGTTCGAGGCGGATGGCTTCACGCCGGTCACCAACCGCCAGGTCGCGCTCAAGTTCCAGTCGAACGCGGTCGTCGTCATCTGCCATGACGATGAGCAGACGGGCGATTCGGAGTGCCAGTCGATTCCGCAGGGCATCCAGGAAGCGTTTGCTGCGACCGATGCGAACGGGCAGTTCACCTTCCCGCTGGTGAACGCGGGTCCGTTCACCATCACGGCCACTGACGCGACCACCGGACAGGTGGCCTCGATCAAGGGCACCGTGCGGCCGGGCGACACGGTCGACCTTCCGGTGCGCCTGCTGGCGCGTGCGCCCGTGACCGTGCGCGTGTTCCGCAGCAACGGGACGACCCCGGTGCTCAACGCGAACGTCACGGTGCAGGGGCTCGATTACCCGCGCGATACCCGCAATGGCATCGCGACCAACGGCACCATTCAGTTCCAGGGGGGCGACGCGGTTGCCGAGGGGCAGTTCGTCGTCACCGCGATGGACGCGAACGGTTTCGCGGGCCGGAAGGCCGGCCGCGTCACGCCGACCGGCGGGCCGGTGACCGTCGACGTGTTCCTCTTCGATGCGACCGGGACCGTGAACGGTCAGGTGGTGAAGGCAGACGGCAACGGTGCGTTGGTGCCGACGCCGAACGCAGAGGTGATCCTCTCGAACGCCTCGGGTCCGCTGGCCTATGCGCTCACTGACGCGCAGGGCGGTTTCTCCATTCCGTTGGTGCCCACTGGCCCCTTCACGATCGAGTCGTTCGATCCGGTGACTGCGGCTCGCGGTCGGGCAGACGGCACGGTGCTCGGCGGTCCACAGCCGGTGTCGGTGACGGTCACGCTCGAGTCGCTCGGGTCGATCCGCGGTGTGGTCGTGCAGTCCGGATCGCGCGCACCGCTCAAGGGGTGGACCGTGCAGCTGTCACAGACGAGTGTGACCGGCCGCTCGCTTCCAGACCAGATCGCCCAGACCGGCGTCGACGGCAGCTTCGCGTTCCCGGGGGCAACCGTCGGGTCGTTCTCTCTCCGGGCGAGCCGCCGCGACGTCGTGGGCAGCGCCACCGCAAGCGGGCAGCTCTCGAGAGGCGGCCAGCTCGTCGACGTGCCAATGGTCGTCGACATCGTTCGGCGTGTCACCGGCACGGTGCAGGGCATCGTGCTGAACCCGCAGGGGTCGCCCGCGCCGAACGCGCAGGTGGAGGTGTGCCCCTCGGGTGAGGCGTGCAAGGGCGCCGTCGCCGGTGCTGACGGTCGATTCTCGGTTGGCGATCTGCCGCTCGGCCGGTTCACCGTGCGCGCGAGTGCGCAGGTGACGGGCAACCCGAGCGTCGGCACCACCGGCGGGTCGCTGCTGTTCGAAGGCGACACGGCCAACGTCACGATCACGCTTCTCGGCCTGAGCTCCGTCCAGGGCACCGTCTACCAGATCGTGAACGGCGCACGCGTGCCGGCGCCGAACGCGACCGTGCGGCTCTCCGGGCAGCCCGGCAGCGGCTGCCCCTCCTACTGCCAGCAGGGAACCGACGGAAACGGGCAGTTCACGTTCATCAACGTTCCAGCCCAGACCTTCACCGTGACCGCCTCCAGCCTGACCGGCCAGCAGGGGTCGGTTGGCGACGTGCTCGTGCCCGGGCAGGCACGGAGCGGCCTCGAGATCGTGCTCGCGCCCGCCGTGAACGTGGCGGGCCGCGCGCTGGTCGGAAGCGCTCCCGCCCGAGGCGTCATCGCCGATCTGTCGGTCAACAACGGCCACCTCTTCGCCGAGACGGCGGAAGACGGCACCTTCTCCTTCGACGGCATTGGGGCAGGCGCGTACACGCTACGGCTCCAGGATCCTGTCGGCGGCGGCCTCGCCAGGCGGACCGGGACCGTGAACCTCACCGGGCCGGTCGTGCTCGGCGACATCACGCTCGACGACGCGGCGCCAGCGGTCGCTTCGAGCGAGCCGGCCAACGGTGCGCTGAACGTCGGCCGTACGCCCACCCTGACCGTGACCTTCACCGAGCCGCTCGACGCGACGACGGTGAATGCCACCACGGTGACGCTGGTGGGGCCGTCCGGGCCCGTGTCAGGGCAGGTCGATTCGCAGACCAACGACACCGTTGTCCGCTTCCGGCTGTTGCCCGGCGTGCAACTCGCTGATCAGGCACGCTACACCCTGCGTGTCACAGGCGTTCAGGATCGCGTCGGCCGCCCGCTCGCCGCTGACTACATCGCGACCTTCACGACGGTCGACATCACGCCGCCAGCGGTGGCAGAGACGACGCCCATGTTCTCGGCGACCGGTGTGTCGGTCGACGCGGTCGTCCGCGTCCGGTTCTCCGAGATCGTCGACCCCTCGAAGTTCGTCGGCGCCCCGGTGACGCTCACGGGCCCGCAGGGTCCGGTGGCGGGACGTACGGACTTCCTCTTCAGCAACAGCGTCGTCGTCTTCACGCCGAATGTCCCGCTCGCGGATACGGCGCACTACACCGTGACTGTGCAGCGGCCCACCGATCGTGCGGGCCTGCGTGCGGCAGCCGACACGACGTTCGCGTTCGACACGACCGACCGGACGCCACCGGTCATCCTGTCGCTCACGCTCGACGGAACCGGGACAGTCGTCCAGAACACGACCGCGCGCGTCCGTGCCACCGTCGCCGAAACCGACATCGCCGTCGTCGACTTCTTCCTGAACGACACGTTCGCGTTTGCCGCGCGCACGACGCCCTTCACGATGGACTTCAAGGCGCTCGCCTCGCTGGCGGACGCGAATGGCGGCCGGATCAAGGTGTCGGCGATTGCGACCGACACGTCGGGGAACCGTGGCGTCGTCCCGGTCCAGGCCTTCCTCACGGTCGTTGCCGATCAGCCACCGTCCATTGCCATCACGCAGCCGCTGGGCACGTTGACGCCGGCTCCAGGAGAGCGGGTCAGCGTCACGGTCCGCGCCACGGACGATGTGGGTGTCGACCAGATCAGCTACTCGGCTCGCGGCAGCTTCGTCATCGACGCGGCGAGCGTGCCGGTCTCGCCGGCTTCGACGGACCGCACCCAGACCTTCGCGTTCAACGTGCCGGCCGATGCCGTACCCGGGTCACTCGTCACCATTCAGGCGACGGCACGCGACACGGCCGCCCAGTCCACGGCGGCCGCGGCCATCGCGCTGCGGGTGCGTGACAGCATCGCGCCGACCATCCAGATCACCGGCCTGTCCTCTGGCCAGCGCGTCGCACCAGGCACTCGCGTCACGGCGGTGGTCTCCGCGTCGGACACGAGCGGCATCGGTCGCATCGGCTTCGCCGTCAGCGGCGTGACCGTGTCGAGCGAGGAGCGGCTGGTCAGCCCGGCGCAGAGTCCGGTCGTCACGTCGTTCGAGTTCACCGTCCCCGCGAACGCCTCATCGTCTGACCGCGTCTTCGTCGACGCCTTTGCGATTGACGGTGCCGGCAATCGTGGCGACGCCGCTCGGCTGATCGTCCCGGTGGCCGATCGCCAGGCGCCGACGGTCACGCTGCGGACCAGCAGCGGGTCGCCGTCGATGACACCAGGCGCGAACGTGCAGGTCATCGCGCAGGCGACCGACGACCTCGCGGTGACCAGCATCCAGCTCACCGTGGCTGGCGCCTTCGATTTCACCGAGACCAGGACCATCGCGGTGCCCGCCGCGGACGTCTCGGCCACGTTCAGCCTGGCCGTGCCGGGCACCGTCCAGGCCGGCAGCACCGCCACGGTGACCGCTCGCGCTACCGACGCCACCGGAAACGTCAGCACGCCGGTGTCGCTGACGCTGACGGCCCAGAACACGACGACGGTCTCGCTGCCGTCTTCCGTGCTGCTGCGTGCGGGTGACGACGCCGAGATGACTGTCACGCTCGGGACTCCGGCACCAGCAGGTGGCCTGCGCGTGGACCTCACGTCGAGAAACACCGGCATCGCCACCGTGCCGTCGTCGGTGACCTTCGCCCAGGGCGAGACGACGAGGTCGGTGACCGTGCACGCCGTCGCGGGCGGGTCGACGCAGATCGATGCGGCCGTTGGTGGCGTGGTGTCGGCGACGACGACCGTCACGGTGAGCGGCGGCGTGGTTCGCGGGGACGTTACGACCGCGGGCCCGAACGGGTTCGTGCCGGTCGCTGGCGCGCAGGTGACCGTCTTCCATAGCGGCACGCCGATCGTGACGACCACCGACGCGCAGGGCCGCTTCGTCGTGGAAGGGGTCCAGGGCTGGGGCTACACCGGTCGGGGCTTCTCCGTGACGGCGAGTGACGGCTCCAGGCTGGACGCGGAAAGCTTCGAACTCGACACAGCTGGTGGGTCGGCGACGGTGAGCCTGAACCTGCTCGACATGGGGCTCATCAAGGGCTCGGTCCTGCAGCCCGACGTGCAGACGCCGGCGGGTGCTGGCGCCCGAGTGGATCTGTTCGAGGCCGCATCGCCGAACGTCGTGATCGCCACGACCTTCACCGATGAGAGCGGCGCCTATCAGTTCCCGCTCGTCGCTCCCGGCCCGTACACGGTCGAAGCGTCGGACGCGAACGGCAATCGTGGCCGTGCGTCGGCACAGGTGACGAGCGGCCTGGAGAGCGTCGTGCCTGTGGTCTACCTCGGTCGCAGCACGGTGATCGTGCGCGTGCTGAACGGTGTCGGTGCGACGGTCGGCGGCGCGCAGGTGCAACTGCAGTCGAGCAGCCTGTTCGGCAGCGCGGCGGCACGGACCGCTACGACCAACGCCACCGGTGAAGTGTCGTTCCCCGACGTGTTCGTCGGGTCGGTGTCGGCGACGGCGACGGATCCGTTCACCCTCCAGGGTGGCTCGGCTGCCGGTCAGGTCACGACGGCTGGCCAGAGCGTCACGCTGACGGTCCAGTTCGCGCAGTACGGCAACCTCACCGGCACGATCCGTCGTCGAGACGGCGTGACGCCGGCGCCAGGCGCACAGGTGACCGTCGACGTGGCGGGCCGCGGCCGGTTCAACGCGACGACGGACGGCACCGGCGTCTACCGATTCGAGTTCCTGCCGTTTGCGCCGTTCACGATTACCGTGTTCGATCCGTCCACGCGCGGACGTGCGATCGACTCCGGAACGTTCGGCACCAGCGGCGAGACCGTGACCCGTAACGAGATCCTGCTGCCGCAGGGGGCGCTCCTCGTGACCGTCGTCGACGCGGATGGCGCTCCGGTTAATGGCGCGACGGTCAGCGCGACCACGCAGAGCAATGGCCTCACCGATGCCCTGCAGGGCGCGACCGGTGTCGTGAACGGAAATGGCGGGCAGGTGCTGCTGGACCGACTGCTTGCGGGCTCGTTCACCGTCCAGGTGAGTGCGCTTGGCCTCAACGGGTCCGCGTCGGGCGTGCTCGCGGCCGACGAGGTCCGCGGTGTCACGGTGCAGCTCGAAGCCCGCGCCACGATTGCTGGCAGCGTCTTTGAGCCGGACGGCGCCACGCCAGCGGTCGGCTTCGTGCGCGTCTACAACACGGTGAACTACCAGTCCGTGAATGCGACGCTCCAGGGCGGGAGCTTCAGCGTGCCGAACCTGCGGCTCGGCACCTACCGCGTCGAGGCCTACGACGCCGCAAACCGGCTGCGCGCGATCGCCGAGTCCGTGGCGCTCACGGGCAACGCGCAGACCCAGCAGGTGACGCTGACCTTCATCGGCCTCGGCACGGTGCAGGGGCGCGTGCTGCACCCGAGCGGTGGTGACGTCGGCAACCTCACCGTGAACCTGCGAAGCCTCAACCCGCAGTTCGGTGGCTACGCGAGTGCCCAGACCGATGCGGCGGGCAACTACAGCATCGGCGGCATCCCGGTGGGCGCGGTGGCGGTGTCGTCGAGCAAGCCGGCGGAGCAACTGCTCGGCGAGGCGAGCGGCGCGATCACCCAGGACGCCCAGATCATCACGCTCGACATCCTGCTCGAAGCGAACGCGGTTGCACTGCCGACGACGCTGAACGACGTGCAGGACTCGCAGTACGGCGTCGGCCAGAACGCCGGCCTCATCGGCGGTACCGGGTCGGTGTTCACGCGCGGTGGTGAGACGCTCACGCTGTCGTCCAACGGCACGAGCACCGCCTTCACGGGCGCCTCGTTCGGCACGCGCGAGGACGCGGGGCGCGAGATCGCCGTGCGCCAGTCGGGGCTCTTCGGCCTCAACGTCACGCGCAAGGTATTCGTGCCGCAGACCGGCTACTTCGCGCGCTACCTCGAAATCCTGCAGAACCCGACGGCTGCGCCGGTCACCGTTGACGTGAACCTCACATCGAAGCCCTACGGCCAGCGTGAGCCGTTCTGCTGTCTCTACAATGAGAACCAATACTGGGTCGCCGCAACGTCAAGTGGAGACACCACGATTGATGTGGCCGCACCCGGAAGCGCCGACAGGTGGCTGTCGCTCGGCGTGCGCACGCAGGACGCGTACTACGACTACTACAGCTCCGGCGTGCCACTCGGCTTCGCGTTCAGCGGGCCGGGTGCCGCGACGCCAGTGTCGACGGCGAGCTTCGCCGTCGAGCAGAGCGTGCCGGTGCTGCGGTACGGCTGGAACAGCGTGACGGTCCCGGCGAACGGAACGATCGCGCTGATGCACTTCGTCTCGGAGCAGGCGAGCGTGGACGCGGCCACGGCGTCTGCGGAGCGGCTGGCGCAACTTCCACCCGAGGCGCTCGACGGCCTCAGTGCGGCCGAGATTGCCGCAATCGCGAACTTCGCGGTGCCGGCCAACGGCGTCAGCGCGGTCGCGCCGATGCCGGGCGTGAACGGAGCGGTCAGCGGGCGCGTGGTCGAGGGCGATGGGCTCACGCCTGTGGCCGGCGCCGAGGTGACGTTCCGGAGCGCGAACCGCATCCTGGCGCGCATCCGGAAGGCGACGAGCAACGCGAGCGGGCAGTTCTCGTTCAGCGGCGGGACCGGTGCGCCGGTGCCGCTCGACGGCTTCACGCTCTCGGCGAAGTACCCGAACACGCAGTACACCTTCTCGCCGACGATCACCGCCGCGTTGTCCAATGCGCAGGCGTCGTTGACACGCGACGTGCCGTTCTCGACCAGCGGCATCCTCAAGGGGATCGTGCGCCGCCAGAACGGCCAGCCGGTCGCTGGTGCTCGCGTGGAGAACGTGTACTTCTCGACCGTGACGACCGGGGCTGACGGACGGTACTTCTTCGGCGGTGTGCCGGCCGGGACGCCTACGCTGCGCGGCACGGTCGATCATCCGCAGGGCACGGCGCTCAACATCCTGCCGCAGACGGTGGCGCTCGCTGCCGGCCAGGTGCGCGACGACGTGCTGCTGGTCGAGCCGACTGGTGCAGTGACCGGCACGGTGCGCGACGCGGATGGCAACATCCAGATCGGCCGTCCGATCACGCTCACGGCCACCTCCTTCTCCCGCTACACGACCAGTGACAGCGCGGGTCGCTTCACCTTCAGTGACGTGCCCGTGGGCACCTTCTCCGTGAGCAGCAGCGACCCGGTGAGCGGCTTCCCATCGACCCGGTCGGTGGCCGTGGCAGCTGACCAGACCGCGGACGGCAGTCTCGCCTATGCAGGCAAGGCGGCGCTCACGGTGACGGTCACGCGTGCGACCGGCGCGCCGATCCAGGGCATGTCGGTCACCATCTCGGCACCGAACGTCAACACGCAGACGCTGTCGACGAACGCGAGCGGCGTGGCCGGTCCGTTCAACGGGTTGCCGATCGGACTCACCTACACGGTTACCGCCGCGCACCCTGGCAACGCCGGCGTGATCAGGCGCTCCGCCTCCCTGCCGCTGACGACGGCGACGGCCAGCACGACGCTGACACTGCCGGCGTTCGGCACCGTGAGCGCGACGATTACGCGACCGAACGGGACGTTGCCGGGGAACGGCGTGAATGCTTACCTCGAGAACGTGCCTGGGAGCAGCCCGTCGCTCTACACCTACGGCACGACCGACGCCACGAGCCAGATCTCGTTCGGTGTCGTCCCGGCCGGCACGCCGTTCCGCATCCGCGCCTACCGGCCGCCCGCCTATCAGGGACAGCCGAGCTACTCACTGCTCACCGGTCCGTTCTCGATTGCGACGGACGGCCAGGCCCTCGCCGTGACCGCACGCACGCCGGCGCTTGCCTCGGTGCAGGTGACCGTCCAGAACAGCGCCGGCACACCGATCACCAACGCCCGGGTGGACGAGAAGGACGTGTACACGGGGAACTTCCAGAACCGCGGCGTGACCGACGCGAACGGCAGGCTGACGGTGGCCGAAGTGCCAGAAGGTGCCTTCCAGGTGCGCGCGTATCAGCCAGGAAGCAACGTGAACGTGCTCGAACTGGCTGCCGGCGACGTGGTCGCGGCGAATGACGGCACGATTGTGCCGATCGTCGTGGCGGCTCGCAGCTACAGCGTGACCGTCTCCGGCACGATCACCGAGCACGACGGCGCGACGCCCCTCGGCAACGTCTACCTGCGACTCCTCCGAGGCGTGGACGGGGCAGAGGTGTCGCGTGCGTGCAACGGCGACCCGTACTACTGCTACACGAACAGCACGGCCGGCTCGCGAGGCGCCTTCAGCTTCGCGGCAGTCACCAGCACCGCCGCGGGCCTCGTGCTCGAGATCACGTCGCCTGCCGACTACACGAAGTACCTCGTCCCGATTGCACCGAACGCGGACGGCCCGGTGACGGTGAACTACGCGCTGCCGGTCTACACCGTGGCGATCCAGGGGCATGTGTACGCTGCGGATGGCACGACGCCGGTGCCGGGCGGCGTCGTCTATCCGTACACGTTCACCAACCGCGGTGGGTTCGGCACGTTCGTGGATCCGGACGGCTCGTTCCGGATCCCCTCGTCGGTGTATCCGGTCGACGGTGTCCGGCTGGAGTTCAACCTGACCGGCCTCGACGGCGGCAGGTTCAGCGTCAACACCGTCCCGTTCACGCAGTCCGGGCAGACGGTCTCCACGGACATCGTCCTGCCCACCGGCACCGTCAGCACCGTGCAGGGCACGGTGGTGGCCGGTGATGGGTCGACGCCGCTCGACAGCAGTCGGGTCGTGTTCAACTTCGGGACCGGGTCCTGTGCGACCGGCGACAACTGCTCGGTGACGACCGACGCGCAGGGCCGCTTCTCGTACCTGGCGGTGCTGCCCACCGACGGCCAGTTCACCGCGCGGGCACACAGCCCGAAGACCTACGCAATCGAGACGAGCCAGGCTGGAACGGCGGCCTCGCAGGGCGCCGTGGTGAACATCGGGGCACTCACGCTTCCGATCTCCGTGCTGTCCGGCTTCGCAACCAACGGCACGACCCAGCCGGTGCAGGACCTGGCGGTCTTCGTTCGGGACCAGGCGAACGTGACGACATGGGCGGACCGCTCCTCTGCGGGCACGTTCACGTTCTACGAACTGCCGGCGGGGGACTACCAGCTGACGGCGCAGAACACGGAGGCGGCCACCGAGGCCACCCTGCCCGTGGCCATGCCGACTGCGACGAGTGTGGTGGCCGGTGTGCAAGTGCAGTTGCCGATCGTCTCGACGGTGACCGTCACCGTCGACGGCGTCGACGGCTGGACGACCGATCAGGCGAGCGTGGCGCTCGTGCGGCCGGCCGGCACATTCGAACGGGTGCTGAGCGGGTCCAACATCGGCTTCGGTCGGTACCAGTTCGGATCCGTGCCGATCGGCGATTACCAGGTCCAGGTGGCGCTCGAGGTGTGCGACGCGGACAACAACTGCGAGATCCGATATGCGGCCGCGTCCGCCACCGTGGTCGACGAGACGCCGGTCGACGTGCACCTCTCGTTCGCGACCTCCGCGCAGGCGGTCGTCTCGGTGCAGGATGGCTTCTCGCAGCCCATCGCGTCCGCTCTGGTACATGTGGCGGTGCAGTCGCTGGCCGCCACGGGGCCGCTGGGATCGTACGCGCGGGAGTTCGACCTCACGACTGACGCCCAGGGCTCGTTCGTGCTGCCGTACCTGCCGGACGGCCTGTTCACGGTGCGCGTGAGCGACGTGGACCATGGAACTGGTGCGGCCACTACCACCGCCTCGTCTGCCACTCCTGCCGTCGTCGAAGTGCAGCTTGGCGGACATGCGTTCGCGCTCGCACCGAACAACGGGTACTGGCTGGAGGGTGGAGGCACGCGGGATCGCAACTACGTTGTGAACGGCCGCGGGACGATCGTCGACACCTATCGTTGGGACGGCACCTCAGTCCTGGAGCAGGGAGCGTTCTACCGCGCGATGGACCTGTGGGTCGGCGGCAACGCGCTCTGCTGCCCGATCAGCGGGACCTACTCCGCCGATCGGAATGAGCTGTCGATCGGGCCGGCTGCACCGGCGTCGGTCCCAGGGCTCGTCGCCACCAGGCGGCTTCGCATCCTGCAGGCGGGCGACGTCGTCCGCGTGCTCGACACCTTCTCGAACACCACCTCGCGACCGATTCAGATCGCGGCAACCTACGAGACGCAGCCGAACAAGAGCGGCGTGGTCGTGAGCGACGTGGAGCCCTCGGTCGCGACCGGCGGATACATCGTGCGGCGCGATGACAACGGGCAGGCATCCGCGTTCGGGGTCGTGTTCGCAGGCGTGAACGCGCCGATTGCGCCGACCCTGGCGACGTCCAGCGGCGGCGCCGCCTTCTCCGCGTTCGCGCTCGGAGCCGGGGTCACGTCGATGCCGGTGACCCTCACGGTGCCGGCCGGACAGAGCGTGGCGTTGCTGAGCTACGTGGTGGTCCAGGGCCCCACCGCACAGGCTGCTGTCACGAGTAATGCCGAAGCGATCGCCGCAGGCCCGACGGCGGATCTCCTGGCCGGCCTGACGCGGGACGACATCCTCCGGATCGTCAACTTCAGGCTGACCGCACCACCGCCGGGTCCCGCAACCGTGCGGGTCGCGGTGCTCGGACGCGATGGCATGCAGACAACCGGTGTGCGCGTGGCGCTCACCGGCAGCAACGGCAGCGCCATCCAGGAGCCGTATACCGACGTGAACGGCTGGTTCGAGTTCGGGAATCTGGTTCCGGCGGCGTACGTGGTGCAGGCGAGCGTCGAGGAATGCGATGACAACGGCTGCCGGACCTACTCGACCGACCGGCCGATCACTGCCAGCGCCGATTCGTCGCAGGATGTCGTCCTCTCCCTGGCCTCGCTCGGTCGCACGACGATTCAGGTGCTGGACGACGCCGAGCCGGCGCAGCCGCTCGCGAACGAGTACGTCGAGGTCGAACTCCAGCCAATGGTCGGCGGGCCGCTCGAGAGCGGGGCGGTGCGTGCGCTCTCGGTGACGCTCGACGAGAATGGCGCGTTTTCCGTCACGGACCTGCCGCCCGGCGCCTTCGTCGTGCACGTCTACAGCCCCACACGTGACCTGCACGGGAGTGCGGTTGGCACAGCAACGAAGTTCGCCGCAACCACGACGACCGTGCCGCTCTCATCGTCCGTCATGGGGCTGACGAATTCCGGCATGCTCGTGTCCGCCGCTGGCGGGTTCTTCTACGGCCTCGACGCAGTCGGCGTCAGCAACGGCTACCAGTTCGACGGCAACTCCCTGCTGCACGGCGATCCCCTGTCGAAGGATGGCGCGCTGTCGACCGGCACGACCGCGATCTGCTGCGCGTTCACGTCGACCGACACCGGAGCGGGCTGGCTCTTCTCGCCGGTGCCGGTGCCGTCCACCGTGGGCGTCGTGATGACGCGGCGGATGGCGATCACCGAGGGTGGCGGGGCCATGCGGTACTACGACGTCTACACCAACACGTCGACGTTCACCCAGCAGGTGCCGGTCACGATGGTCACCATGCCGAACAGGAGCACGGCAACGGTGCTCGACATGCCGGTGTCGCCGACGACCGGCGGGTACTTCGTCAGGGCCGACCCACAGGGAGACGCGCTCACGTTCGCATCCATCTACGCCGGGGCCGCTACGACGCAGCCGTTCGACGTGGTCATCAGCGACAACCCTGACACGATCGCGGTGACGACGATGCTCCAGCTTGCGCCGGGCCAGAGGGCGGCGCTCCTGCACTACGTGCTGCTGCGCTCGCCGGAGGAAGGGGCAGGGGCGGTGACGGCTGCGGACGCGCTCGCCTCGCTCAGCGACTCGAGCGCGCTGGTCGGACTGACTTCAGAAGAACGCGCGCTGATCGTCAACTTCAACGCGCAGCTATAGGGAATTGCTAATCGCCAAGCGCTAATCGCTAATCGGTAATCGGTAATCGCTAATCGTTGAATTGCTAATCGCTGATTGGCAATTAGCAGTGCTGTGCAGGGAGAGCGTGATGCGGGAGACAGGGCTGAAGACCTTCATGTTGGCGCTGATCCTTGGCGTCGTGGCCGCGGGCGGCCGTGCAGCCGCGGCAGCGAAGCCGGCGCTGCCGGCCAGCGTCGTGCAGACGGTCGACGGTGTGCCAGTGGCCTTAAACGACGGCGTCGTCGACGGCCAATGGCTGGTGCTGTACGTGGTGCCCGACTCGCCACCGTCGGTCAGGCTTCTGGACGCGCTGCGCACGTGGCAGGTGCCCGCGCTCGATCGCGTCCTGGTCGTCGTTGGCGGCCCGGCGGCGCCAGCAGCCACGTTCGCCAGGGCACAGCAGCAGCGGGGACTGGACACGGTCCGGTGGCGGCTCGACGGTGATCGCGCCGCATGGACCGACCTCGCCGCGTCGGGTGTGCCGACGCTGTTCGGGGTCCGTGCGGGTGTGCTCGAGTGGAGGCTCGCCGGCGTGCTCAACGATCCGTCGGCGCTGCAGTCGGTGGTCGCGTCCTGGCTGTCGACGACGGCCCCCTGAGACCCGCGGGACGACAGGCAGCCGCTCCTCGACGACCTCCAGTCCAACGCCGGGAAGGCGGCACCGCCCGACCGATGCTCCATGCCGCGGCGCGCCACGCCGCTCCTCTCCAATGGGCGGCGATTTGCAGCGTCTCTTCGCAGGTTCATGGCCCGTCGCCTTGCGATTCTGCTTGTTGCGTGTGCGGCCGCGGCGCTGCCCGGTTCAGCACAGCCGCCGTCACTGAGCCAGGCTGTCGAGCGTGCGGCAGCCTCGCAACCAGACACGCTCGCGATCTACAGGGTGATCGGCTTCGCGCCGCTGTGGGTCACCGCCGGCGGACGCGCCACTCCCGCCGCTGCTGACGCGCTCTCGATCCTCTCCTCGGCAGAGGACGACGGGCTGGAGCCGCGCGAGTACGCAGCGGCGTCGCTGCGCGAACGCAGCGAGCGGCTGACGACGGCAACCTCGGCTGAAGCCGCAGCCTTCGACGTGAGCCTCAGCGCAGCGCTGCTGCACTACCTGCAGGACGTGCACGTGGGCCGCATCGACCCACGCTCGATTGGGTTCACCCTCAATGTGCCACGCGACGGACACGATTTCGCCGCAGTGGTCAGGAATAGCGCACTGTCCGGCACGGTGCGCGACACGGTTGAGGAGTGGCGGCCGCGAGGCCCGCAGTATCCGGCGCTCGCCGCGGCGCTTCGCCGCTATAGGGTGCTCGCGCGGGAGGACCAGTCGCTCTCACTGGGGCTCGCGAAGGCGGTGAAGCCTGGCGACATCTGCGACGTACTGCCGGCGCTGCGCGCGCGGCTGATCCTGCTTGGCGACGCGCCAGCATCGCTGCCGCTGGACGGCAACACGTACGGCGGTCCCATCGTCGACGCGGTGAAGCACTTCCAGCGACGCCACGCGGTCGATGCCGACGGCGTGCTCGGGCGCCAGACGGTCCAGCAGCTGGAGACCCCGCTCGCGACGCGCGTGCGTCAGCTCGAACTCGCAATGGAGCGGATGCGGTGGCTGCCGCATGAGAGCGATGCGCGCCTCATCCTGGTGAACATCCCGATGTTCCGCCTCCTCGCATGGGACAGCGTGCCGCCGAGTGGACCGCCAACGTTCACGACCGCGACCGTGGTCGGACGGGCCATCGCGACGCAGACGCCCGTGTTTGCGGCCACGTTGACGGAGATCATCTTCCGTCCGTACTGGAACGTGCCGACGTCCATCGTGCGGAAGGAAATCCTGCCACGGCTGCCCCGGGATCCGGGCTACCTTGTGCGCGAGCAGATGGAACTGGTGGCGGGGCAGGGCGATCGCTCGCCGGTCGTGCCGACCACCCCAGAGAACCTGGCGAAGCTGCGAACGGGGGCTGTCCGCCTGCGGCAGCGCCCCGGCCCGAAGAACTCGCTCGGGCTGATCAAGTTCTCCTTCCCGAACGAGCACGACGTGTACATGCACGCCACGCCGGCGCAGGCGCTGTTCGCGCGCGGGCGACGGGACTTCAGCCACGGATGCGTCCGGCTTCAGGACCCGGTGGGCCTGGCGGAGTGGGTGCTCCGGCCGCAGGAGCACTGGTCGCGCGAGGAGATCGAAGAACGGATGCGTGCGCCGGAAAGCTCTCGCCTCCCGGTGCGGCCAGCCATCAACGTGGTGCTCTATTACGCCACGGCCGCGGTCGTGGAATCAGGCGACGTCGCCTTCGCGGACGACATCTACCGCCACGACGCGCGGCTCGAACAGGCGCTGGACGAACGTGCCCTGGCCGGCCAGGGCGGAGAGGAGCGCTGACCGGCTACCAGTGCCGCACGCGTCCGGTGTCCACATGGACGAAATCGGACGCAGGGTAGAAGCCGACGCCACCACGCTGCGCCTCCAGTGCGGCATTCCTCAGCTTCGGCAGCGGGACATCAGCCAGGCGGATGTCGATGGCCTGTCCTTTCATGTGCAGCGAGCCGGCAGCAACCCCTTCGGAGTGACGACGCAGCATGTCGTTCGTCTTGGGTGACCGGTAGCCCGAGATCACCTGGAACGGCTTCGACGACCCCGTCAACCCGTTGAGCGAGTGGAGCAGGTCCAGCAGGCCGGGGTCGATGACGTGTTCATCACCGGTCCGGAAGTCCCGGAGGAAGTGGTTCACGGTCTGCAGCGCGTCGGGCAGGTACTCACCGGCGGTGAAGTACTCGACGTTCAGGTGCTCGCCCGTGTGCGTGTGGGCGAAGGTCAGCGCCCGCGTCGCCATGGACGCCGCGGGGGAAGCCGGCGACCACGCCTCCGCAAACGCCGACGGGGCGAGAGCGACGAGTGGAACACCAGCGGCGAGGGTGGAGAGGAACGAGCGGCGGGACAGCATGCGGCTCATATGGTGCGGGTTCGATTGTAAGCGGATGAGCCCGAAAAGCATGCCGGAAAATCGGCATGATTTGAACTCAACCTTGTGATCGCGCCAGCGGCGTAAAGGAAATGGCGTGATTCCCGAGAGTCGGCGCCGAGCAGGGAACTTGCACCCGTGCTGACGGGAGGTGCGTATGTTGGAGATTCGCCGCATCCTCTGTCCCGTGGACTTCTCTGACGCCTCGCAGCACGCGCTCGATCACGCGGTGATGATCGCGGGCTGGTATCGGGCGCGGATTACTGCCTTGCACGTGCGTCATCCCGCCTTCCTGGTGGAACCGCCCATCCTGTTCACCGACATGGGCGGAGGCGGTCCGGCGGCGACCCTCGAGGACGCGGAGACCCGGCTCCATCATTGGCTGGCGCCGGTGCGCGCGGCCGGGGTCTCGTGCGAGGTGATGGCGGTCGACGGCAACACGCCGGCGGCGCGCATTGTCGAAGTGGCGGGCCGGCTGGAAGCTGACCTGATCGTGCTCGGCACACACGGGCGGAGCGGGTTCGAGCGCCTGCTGCTCGGGTCGGTCACCGAGAAGGTGGTGCGGACCGCCAGGTGCCCGGTGATCACCGTGCCGCCGCCGAGTGTCGCCACCTCGAAGCTGCCCTTCAAGCGGGTGCTGTGCGCGGTGGACTTCTCCGAGCCGTCGATGGCTGCGCTGCAGTATGCGCTGTCGCTCGCCAAGGAGTCCGATTCCGCCATCACCCTGCTCCACGTCCTGGAGTTCCCGCGCGAAGAGCAAGTGGATATCACGCTGCCCTTCGACATGGGCGCCTATCGCGCAGCGGTGCAGGCGGACGCAACCAGGCGGCTGGCCGACCTGCTCACGGACGATGTCCGGACCTGGGCCCGTCCACACACGAGGCTTGCCTACGGCCGTCCGTACGAGCAGATCATCGAGACTGCAGCCGACGAACGGGCTGACCTGATCGTTCTCGGCGTTCATGGCCGGAACGTCATGGACCTGATGCTGTTCGGGTCCACGACGAATCAGGTTATTCGCCGCGCGACGTGCCCGGTGCTGACCCTGGTGCGCTGACGCATCCCCGGCTGAACCGCCCTCCCCGAGAAGCCGGCCGTCCGGCCGGCTTCGCACGCCCGCTGTGTCTGCCGTGATGGCATCCCTGCTGACGCATTCCCGTCGGCGTACGCCGGTACTTCGGAGTACCGGCAGTTGCGAGTGCAGGGACTATCGAAAAACCTGAGACGACCGAAGCGCGGCAGAGGCAGGTACCTTGCAGCATCCTCCGTATCGTCGAATGGGTCTGGCGTTGTACCGGCAGTGACACCGGTCGGTTGTGCGCCACGCGACGGCCATCGGATCAAGGAGGCGGGCAATGGCAGTCACGGAACTCGTCCAGGAGTATCTCAGGCAGTCCAACGTCGCGTACAGCGTGTTCCCGCATGTGCCCGCGTACTCCGCACAGGAGGAGGCCGCGGTCACGCACATCTCCGGCCGCGACTGGGCGAAGCCGGTCGTGTTCTTCGCTGATGGTGAGCCGGTGATGGCAGTTGTTCCCGCCGACCTCGTCATCGACGTCGAGCGGTTGCTGCTGTTGACCGGGGCGGAGCGCATCCGTCTCGCCACCGAAGAGGAACTGGCCGCGTTGTATCCCGACTGCGAACCAGGTGCGATGCCGCCCCTCGGTCCGCTGTACAACCAGTCCGTGTTCGTCGACGTCAACCTCGCCGCACAGCCGCAGATCGTCTTCAACGGCGGCACGCACGGGGATGCAGTGTGCATGCGGTATGACGACTTCGCCGCGCTCGCGCAGCCGGTGGTCGGCAGCTTCGCCACGAGGGCGGTGTTCTAGGGCGCGACCTGCGCGCGTGGCAGCTCGATGCGCTGCAGGGCGCTCGTGAAATGCCGGAATGCAACAATGCCGGAATGCAGACGCTCGGATCACGGCGCCGTGCATTTCGGCATTTCTGCATTACTGCATTTGTTGCCTACTGCGCCACTGCTATGCGCTTGGGGTAATACACCGCATCCGGCGGGAGCGGGTCGACGAGGTAGTCCTTGTCCTTGAAGGGGAACGCGGGCCGCGGCTTCGACGTGATGAAGGCGGCGAGGTTCAGGGCGTCCTGATCCGTCATGTTGCCGGGATCGAGGTAGGGCATCGTGTACCTGATGATCCCGGCAAGCGTGTAGACGCGTGCCGCACCGGCGCCATCGTTCCACGAGTTCGGTCCCCACAGCGGCCCTGGCTTCTTGTCGCCCACGTAAACCCCCTGCCCGTCGGGTCCGTGGCATGACGCGCAGCGTTCCGCGTAGATGGCTTCACCCTTCCCGGCGTCCAGCGTGTCGACCGGTACCAGCGATGGCTGCGGGATGGTGTTCTGGCCCCGCCACTTCGGGCTCTTGCCGATCTCGTTCCCCCGGGAAATCCAGTTGAGATAGGCCGCCAGGGCGAGAACCTCGCGGGAGGTTGGCGTTGGCAGGGTGTCCGCCGCGGCGACGATGGCCGTGCCGTTCGCATCGGACTGGAGCATCCCGGTCGCGTTCTCGCTCCGAAGGAAGCAGTCGACGATGCGGTCGTTGAGGCTGATTAGCCGGCCGGCGCGCCGGTTGTACTCGGGGAAGACGCCGGAGATGGCCACCAGCGGCATGGCGCGTTCGCGCTGCCCCCCATTCAGGTGGCAGTTGTTGCACGACATGCCACCGGGCACGAAGCGCGAAGCCTCGGCCGGTGTGTTCGTGAACAGCCGATAGCCCAGCTGGATTTCCTTCGAGAGCTTCGACTGGTCGAGGCTCTTGTCGGTCAACGGGTTCTGCGGGAAGTCCCACGCGGTGACCATGGTCATCTTCGCGGGAATGAGCGGTCCGGAGAGCGCGTACCGGAGCTTCGGCGGACCGTCGGGCGGGGTCTTCGACGCCGCGGGTTTGGAGCAGGCGGCGGCGACGCTGATGGCGAGCGCTGCGGCGACAAGGCGCAGGGGGCTATGCATGGACGGATGACCGCTGGACGGGGTAGTGTAACGGTACTTCCGGCCGTTCGTCAGCCGAGTGAGGACATTCCCATGATGCAGGACACAGCACGCGGACCGCTGGCTCGTCGTTCGTTTCTGTCGCGACTCCTGGCCGGCGCCGGGGCCTTCGGGGCTGCCTTCGGCGCGACGACCGCCGCGGAGGCCCAGGCCACACCACCGGCCGGCGCGTTCCAGCCGGCCCGCCACCCTGAGGACGACTGGTTCGAGCAGACCACGGGGAAGCATCGCTTCTTCTACGACACCACCACCGCCGACGCGTTCGCCCAGGCGCTGTTCTTCGCGCGCAACTTCTTCGTGGCCAACGCCAGCGGCTACAAGTTAGCCGATGCGGACCTCGCCCAGATCATCTGCCTGCGTCACGAATCGACGTCGTTCGCCTTCACCGACGCGATGTGGGCGAAGTACGGGGCGGCCCTGTCCGAGCGCGCCGCGAACTTCGTCGACCCGAAGTCCAAGCAGGTGCCGACCACGAACATCATGATGGTTGGTGGTTACGGGGAGCTGATGCGGAACGTCAACGTCACGATCGACCAGATGGCGAAGCGCGGCGTGCGCTTCGCGGTCTGTGCGATGGCAACGCGGGCGGCGGCGCAGCTGGCCGCCCAGAAGACCGGTGGGAACGTCGACGCGATCTACAAGGAGCTGACGGAGAACCTGATCCCCAATGGACACATGGTCCCGGCAGGTATCGTGGCGGTGAACCGCGCGCAGGAGCGCGGATACACCTTCTCCTACGTGGTGTAGGCAAGGAGCAGCGTATGCGCAGGTATTTCGGTGTGGCCGCCCTGGTTGCCCTGCTGGCGACCGGCAGTGCCTTCGGCCAGACGGTCACCAAGCCGGTCGTCCCCGGCGTGACCAACTTCTCACGGCTCGAGTCGACGATCGCGTGTGCCGGAGCGACGACCCCCGCCGGCGTCGCCGAGCTGAAGAAGCTGGGTTACAGGACGGTCATCAACCTCCGGCAGGCGAGCGAGCCTGGCGCGGACGTCGAGGCGGAAGAGGCCGCGGCCAAGGCGGCAGGTGTCAAGTACGTGCACCTGCCCGTGAACGGCGCGTCCCCGGATCCAGCGATGGTCGACCAGTTCCTCGCGGCGGTCGGCGACCCGGCGAACCAGCCGGTGTTCGTGCACTGCGCGAGCGGCCAGCGGGCGTCCGCGTTCTGGATGATCAAGCGGCTCGTCGTCGACGGGTGGGATGCCGAGAAGGCGGGCACCGAAGCGGCGGCGCTCGGGCTGACGAGCCCCGCGCTGAAGACCTTCGCGCTCAACTACGCCGCGTCACACAAGAAGTAGCCGACAGCAGATAGGTCGACGCCACATCCGTGGCGTCGACCCCGATCCGCGCAAGCCCCCCGGCCTTACGCGAACGTCGCCTCCGACCCTCCGGCATGCACGTAGGCGTCCTCGCCGTGCATCGCCACGTCCAGCCCCACCGACTGATCCTCGTCCTCCGCTCGCAGCGGGAACACCAGGTTCACCAGCTTCAGCAGCACGAAACTCATGACGGCCGAGAAGACCCAGGCGACGGCGACCGCCACAGCCTGCGTGACGAGCTGGCCCGGGTTGCCGAAGAGGAGGCCGTCGGCGACGCCATTCATCGCCTTCTGCGCGAACACGCCCGTGAGCAGGGCGCCGAACGTGCCGCCGACGCCATGGGCGGCGACGACGTCGAGCGAGTCGTCGAGGTTCGTCTTGGCGCGCCAGAGCAGGCCGAAGTAGCTCGGGAAGGCGGCCAACGCGCCGAGGGCAATCGCGCTCATCGGCCCGACGAAGCCGGCAGCCGGCGTGATCGCGACGAGTCCCACCACGATGGCGGTCGCGGCGCCGACGGCTGTCGTCTTCTGCAGGCGGATCATGTCGAGGAGCGCCCAGACGACGAGCGTCCCGGCGGGGGCCAGCATCGTCGTCGTGAAGGCGAGCGCGGCGATGTTGTTGGCGGCGAGCGCGCTGCCCGCGTTGAAGCCGAACCACCCGAACCAGAGGAGCCCCGTCCCGAGCAGCGTGAACGGCACGTTGTGCGGCGCGAGCGCCACCTTCTTGTAGTCACGGCGCGGACCGATGACGATCGCCGCCACCAGGGCGGCGGCGGCCGCGTTGACGTGCACGACGGTGCCGCCCGCGAAGTCGAGCGCACCCATGTCAGCGAGGAACCCGCCGCCCCAGACCCAGTGCGCCACCGGGACATAGACGACGAGCGACCACAGCGTGATGAAGGCGACGTACGCCGGGAACCGCATGCGCTCCACGATCGAACCGGAGATCAGCGCTGCGGTGATGATGCAGAACGTGCCCTGGTAGGACATGAACAGCAGGTGGGGAATCGTGCCCTTGGCCTCGAGGCCCACGCCCCGCAAGAACGCGTTGGCGGCTGTGCCGATGAAGTTGTTGCCTTCCGTGAAGGCGAGCGAGTAGCCGATCACGGCCCAGAGCACGCCCACGAACCCCAATGAGATGAAACTCATCATCATCGTGTTCAGGGCGTTCTTGGACCGGACGAGCCCTCCGTAGAAGAAGGCGAGCGCTGGCGTCATCAGCAGCACCAGCGCAGTCGAAATCAGCATCCAGGACGTATCCGCAGCGTTCATGCTCACACCTCGTGTCTGCGTGGCGGCAGGGGCCGCCCGCGACGGGGGCGATCCGCTCAGGTCAGCGGTATCGGGTCTGCGGACAGAGTGGCAAGCAGGGGGCCACGGCTGATGCGCCGTGCGATTCCCGTAAACGCCTGACTGGACGCACGTTGATGATCCCGGCGCAACCCGGGACCCGCCGACAGAAGTGTCGGTTCGCCTCGCAGGTCAGACATCAGCGTAGCCAGCCCATGAACTTCCTTACGGAAAACGGAGCGTGTGGGTGCGCCGGGGGCGCGGCGTGCACGGACCTGGCGGAACGTGTGTGACGCACGGGACCCCGCGTCAGGCCCGGCGTTCTCGGCCATCGACCGTCCACGCGCCGAGCCCGAGACGTGGCCACTGTTTTTTCAGGGATTGATCAGGCGGAACCACAGCAACTTTGTTGGGATCGCTGCCGTAGCCTACAGAAGTGTCCGTTGAGCGCGGTGCGCGAGTCCGTCGATAAGGTTGGGTTTCTCCCAATGAAAACGACACTTGTCGGCCTTGTGGCGGATTGTGGCGAGGTGGCGATTCGGTTGCACCCGGCCCAGTCGTCGCTGCAGTCCGTCCGGGACTGCAGGTGGCATGCACTCACTCACGAGGAGGGAACGTGATTCACGGTTCATATGGTCGTGTGGCCTGCGGCGTCGCCGCGCTCGCACTGGTCCCCGCTCTGGCGCACGCGACACCGAGCACCACGTACTGGGCACCGTCGGTGGCCACGTGCCAGGCCAAGGGGGTCCCGCACATCACGTACGACACGTACTATGGGCGGAAGGGCGGTTACCCGATCGATACCGGCTTGACGATCGGCGTCCTGCCGGGCGACAAGATCCAGGCGGAAGTCGGCTACGATCTGCTGCTGCCGGGCAACAACCCCACGCAGTTCTACTTGAACGGGAAGGTGTGCCTCACCGAGAACTCGCTGGGGAAAGGGGCGCCCGGCATTGGCGCGGGCATCGCCAACGTCGGTTTCGTCAACGGCACCAAGTACAACCTGCTCTACGTCGTCGCCCAGAAGTCACTGCCAATCGGTGGGTACATCTCGGGCGGGATCTATCACGGCCTGAGTGACTCGCTGTTCGTGAGCAGCGCAGGGGCGCCGGCACGCAACGGCGCGCTTGTCGGGTGGGCGTCGCCGGACATCAAGGTCGGACTGACGGGGCTCGACAAGATTGTCGTCGCCGCAGACGTCCAGACCGGCAAGAATGGGTTCGGCGCCGGCGGGGCCGGGCTCACGTTCTACTTCAACAACTATGTGGATCTGATCGTCGGACCGGTCTTCTTCTTCGACAAGGCCCTCCAGCCCGGAGGCCAGAGCATGATGTGGACGACGCAGATCGACGTCGACATCCCGCTCGGACGGAAGAAGCCGTAAGCGACACGACCGCCCCGCTCGGCGCTCCGCGCCGGGCGGCGGCGCGACCGAGAGGTACACGATGACGGCAGTCTGCTGGCGCCGCGTGACACGCGGCTTGGGAATCCTGGTGGGTACCGCGCTGTGCCTGCAGGCGGTGGTCGGCACGGCGTTCGCGCAGGGCGGCAGCGGCGGTCCGAATCAGGGCGCGATCTCGTTCAAAGGCGGCGTCGACGTACCGAGCGTGTACGTGTTTCGCGGCATCGTCCGGGAGCAGGACCCGCAGTTCACCATGCAGCCGTGGGGAGAACTCGGCTTTGCGCTGCGCTCGGGCGGGAACGGCGCGATGCGCGACGTGAAGGTCAGCGTCGGTGTCTGGAACAGCCTGCAGACCGGCTCGTCCGGCAGCAACGGTTTCAGCCAGCGGCTGCACTATGAAGAGGACTTCTACAGCGTGCTCTCGCTGGGCCTCGCGGGGCGGTTTACCCTTGCGGCGGCCTTCACGGCCTACACGAGCCCGAACGTCATGTTCGACACGGTGAAGGAAGCCAGCGTGCGCCTCTCTCACGAGAGCTGGCTTCGTCCCTACGGACTCGCGGCATTCGACATCGGCAAGGACGGGTTCGACCTTGGCCGCAGGAAGGGCACGTACGTGGAAGTCGGTGTCGCGCCGTCGCACGCACTCGGGCGCCTCACGCTCGCCGTGCCGGCGCGGCTTGGCGTGAGCGGCAAGGACTACTACGAGCACCCCATCACGGGGGTGGACCACCGATTCGGCTTCGCCGAGGTCGGCGGCATTGCGACCTGGCCCCTCAACGCGGCGGGCGGTCGGTTCGGCTCGTGGGATCTGCATGGCGGGGCTCGCGTGCTGGCGCTCGGCGACACGACGAAGTTCCTGAACGACGGAAAGGGCACGAAGGTCGTGATGACGGCCGGCCTCGGGGTCCGCTACTGACGGGGCGTCATCGGCCTGGCGATGCCGTTTCGTACGCTTATGTCGGCGGTCTCATGAAGACCGACACATTTGTCGTAGGCCGTGCTGGCGCCACGGCGCTGGCCCTTGCGCGTTTTTCTAGGGAAATCCCTCATGCCGCACCCGCACAGGTCTTGCGCGAGCGGTGTCGGATTTGCTGAAGTGGAAGCAGCACCACATGTCCCATGACCTCCCGCTCGCACGCGACGGCGCGCATCACGATGCGCGCCTGGCTCGCGCCGCCCGTCTCGAGGCGGCGCGCGGCGAACTGCGGGAGGCGTCCGCCCGCGGCGAGGGCGGCCGGCATGCGATGCGGCAGTACTCGCATCGCATGGACGCGCTCATCCAGCAGCTGTATGCCGACGCGGGGCCGCTGACCCAGTCGGTCGCCGTGTTCGCCCTGGGAGGCTACGGCCGGCGGGAACTGTGCCTGCACTCGGACGTCGACGTGCTGATCCTGTTTGCCGGGACGATCGGCCGCGACGACGAACGGTTCCTGCACGCCTTCCTCAACCCGCTCTGGGACCTGGGCCTCACCATCGGCCATCACGTGCGGGAGGTGGCCGAAGGCGGTGGCCTCGAGTCGGACAACTCCGAGTTTCTCCTTGCGCTGACCGACGCGCGTCCCGTCGTTGGCGACGCGACGCTGCTCGACGAGTTCCTCGACGCGGCGAACCTGCCGCGCACGCACGCGCGGACGCTCGATGCCCTCAAGGGGCTCATCGCCGAGCGGCACGCCAAGTTCAACGACACGCTCTACCAGCTCGAGCCGGACGTGAAGGACTCGCCCGGCGGGCTGCGCGACCTGTTCGGGGCGCACACCATTGCCAAGCTGACGGACCCGGCGCTGCTCGCGAATGGCGGCGCAGGTCCCAGGGCGATGGACGATGCGGAGGAGTTCCTGCTGCGAGTGCGCTCGGTGCTGCACCTCGACACCGGACGGCACCACAACGTGCTCAGCCACGAACTGCAGGAGCGGGTGGCCGAGCGTCTCGGCTACACCGGCGCGACACCGAGCCAGCGCGTGGAGCGGCTCATGGGCGACTACTTCCGGCACGCGCGCGTGATCGACAGGTCGCTGCGATTCGCGCTGAAAGCCGCGCCCGCGCCAATTGGTGAAAACCTCGTGCGCGGCGCGGACGGGATCCGCTTCGTTGACGCCCGAGAAGCCTCGGAACGGCCCGAGACATGGCTGGGCGCCTTTCAGGCCGCACTGGATGCTGCGTGCCCCGTGTCGGATGACGCGCTCGGCACCATCGGGCAGAACGCCGGGCGCTTCGCCGCGGAGGCCTTCTTCCCGTCAGCCGGGCACCGCGATGCGCTGCTGCGATTCCTCAGGCTGCGCCCCGGCCTGTATGCGCGGCTCTCCGAGATGCACGAGTGCGGGCTGCTCGGCCAGATGTTCCCGGAGTTCAAGGCGATCAACTGCCGCGTCGTGCGGGACTTCTACCACAAGTACACCGTCGACGAGCACACGCTGCTGACGATCCGGAACCTGGAACGGCTGCTGGATCATCCGCCGCGCGATCGCGAGCGGTTCGCGAGGCTCCTCAGTGAGCTGAAGGCGTCCGAGCTGCTGGTGCTCTCCCTCATCTATCACGATGTCGGGAAGTGGACCGACGAGGACCACACGCTCGAAAGCGCCCGCATGGCGCACCAGATGTTCGATCGGCTCGCCCTGTCCGACGAGCAGCGCGCCGAAGTGGACTTCCTGGTCCGCGAGCACATTCGCATGTCCCTGGTCGCGTTCCGTCGCGATACGGAGGACCCGGAAATCGTCCGCCAGTTCGCCCAGTTCATCGGCGTCGAGGAGCGGCTGAAGATGCTGTGCCTCATGACCCTGGCCGACGTCGAGGCGGTGAGCCGCGAAACGCTGACGCCCTGGAAGGAGGAGCTGCTCTGGCGCCTCTACGTCGATACCTACAACCACCTCACGCTGACCTACGGCGACGAGGTAATCGACCGCGAGCAGTCGCAGCACTCGGCGCTGCTGGCGCAGTTGCCGCCAGACCTCTCGGCGGACGAGGTGTCGGCGTTCCTCGAGGGGCTGCCGCGCCGTTACATGCAGCTGTTCTCGCATGAGGCGGTCTACAAGCACGTGCGCCTGGCGCGTGACCTCGCGCCGGACGCCGTCCAGGCCTGGCTCGACAAGGTCGACTCGGGCTGGGAACTGACAGTGCTGACGCACGACCGGCCCTTCCTCTTCTCGAACATCTCGGGTGTCCTCTCCTCATACGGCATGGACATCCTCCGCGGCTTCGCCTTCACCAAGCCGAACGGCCTCATCGTCGACCTGTTTCACTTCACGGATGACGAACGCTTCCTCGAGCTGAACGCGGAGGGCGAGGCGGAGCTGCTCAAGACCCTTGGCGAGGTGGTGCTCGGGCAGAAGGAGATCGCGGCCACATTGCGCGGTCGCGAGCAGGGCGCGTTCCGGCGCAAGCTCCCGGGCTTCGCCCCGGTCGTGCACTGCGACAACGATTCGTCCCGGCGCTACACGATCGTGGAGATCGTGGCCGAGGACGCGCTCGGCCTGCTCTATCGGGTCAGCCGGGCGATGTCGGATTCCGGATGTGACGTCGACCTGGTGCTCATTGCCACCGAGGGGCGGCGCGCCATCGACGTGTTCCATCTCACTCGGGACGGCCGGAAGCTGACGCTCGAGGAGCAGGCTGACGTGACGACTAACCTTCAACGCGTTCTGGAGGGACGCTCATGAAACTGATCAAGGCGATTGTTCGACCCAACAAGGTAGATGAAGTGAAGGCTGCGCTGGAGAAGATCCAGATCTCCGGCATGACGGTGACCGAGGTGCGCGGCCACGGGAAGCAGAAGGGGCACACCGCGATCTACCGCGGCCAGGAGTACAACGTGAGCCTCCTCCCCAAGATGGAAATCGAGGTCGTGGTGCCAGACTCGATGGCGGACGATGCGATCAAGGCGATCATTGCCTCGGCGCGGACGGGGGAGATCGGCGACGGCCGTGTCTTCGTCATCCCCGTGCTGGAGAGCTACAAGATCCGGACGGGCGAGCGGGAGAGCTAGGGCCGGATCTCGGAACGCGAGATCAGCGTTCGGAGGTCAGCACTCGGGAGTCGGAAGTTCGGAGGAGCGTGCGTGGTCTCCGACTTCTGGCTTCGGCAACCGACGCGGTGTGGTGATGGCGGGACGAACGCGTCACTGCGCCGCAGGCGGCCTGATGTCCTTGATGATGAACACCTTCTCGCCGGGGCGCATCAGCCCCAGTTCGCCGCGGCCGAGTTCCTCGATCGCGGCCGGGTCGTTCGTCAGCCGATCGATTTCCTCTCGAAGGCGCGCATTCGTGGCCTTCTGCTGCGCCAGTGCGGCGGTCGCCGCCTCGAACTCATCACGCGCGCGCAGCATCGCCAGCAGCCCACGCTCTCCCACGACCGCGTCGACGATCGTGGCGCCCGCGAAGAACACCACGGCCCAGCGGGCAATCCGCTTCCCGCGCGAGGACCGTCTGGCGGGTGGCCGCCGGGCGGAGGTCTGGCTGTCAGGACTGGCAGGCACGCGGTAGAAACAGTACAACAACTTGCAGCCATGTACAACGCGGAAACCGCCGTATCGACGAGCTCCTGTCAATGACCGAGGTCGTCCTCATCCTCACGACCGTCCCGGACGCCGGCGTCGGCGAGCACGTGGCTCGCGTGCTGGTCGACCGCCGGCTCGCGGCGTGCGTCAACGTGCTGCCGCCGATGGTCTCCATCTACCGGTGGAAGGGCGACGTCCAGCGTGACGCGGAGTGCCAGCTGGTGATCAAGACCCGGCGGTCGCGCGTCCCGGCGGTCCGCGCCGCCCTGCGCGAGCATCATCCCTACGAACTGCCCGAGTGCGTCGTGATTCCAGTCGACGACGGCGGCCCGGAGTACCTGGCGTGGGTGGAAGCGGAGACAGCGGAGGACGGGCACGCGCCGTGACACGGGCAACGTTCGACTCCAGACGTTAGAGCCAGGTTCAACGCTCCACCACGGAGATCACTGAGAACACGGAGCCACACTGTTCTCAGAAGGGCTCTGGGTGGCAAGCCCGCCACTCCCAACCTCCAACCTCCAACCTCCAACCGTTGACGGTATGCGAAGATAGTCGGTTCATGCCCAACCTGGTCGACTTCATCCTCCATAGTGACAAGCACCTCGATGCGTTCGTCAGCGCCTATGGTGTCTGGGTCTACGGGCTGCTGTTCCTGATTGTCTTCGCCGAGACCGGGTTTGTCGTGACCCCCTTCCTGCCGGGCGACTCGCTGCTGTTTGCCGCCGGCGCGTTGGCGGCGCGGGGCTCGATGAGCGCCTCGGTCTGTTTTGGGTTGCTGGCGTTTGCAGCCTTCGCCGGTAATGCAGTGAACTACGCCGTCGGCCGGTTCGTCGGGCCGAAGGTCTTCGCGGCGAGCGATCACCGGACCTTCTGGCACAACCTGCTCAATCGCGAGTATCTCGCGCGCGGGCATGCGTTCTTCGAGCAGTACGGCGGCAAGGCCGTGGTGCTCGGGCGGTTTGTGCCGATTGTCCGCACGTTCGTGCCGTTCGTCGCCGGCGCGGCGCAGATGACCCCTTCGTCGTTCGGGTTCTACAACCTGATTGGCGCGCTCGGCTGGGTGGGCATCTGCCTGGGAGCTGGGCTCGTCTTCGGGAACGTGCCGGTCGTGAAGAACAACTTCTCGCTCGTCACGATCGGGATCGTTGTCGTGTCGCTGCTCCCGGCGGTCGTCGAGTTCCTGCGGCACAGGGGCCGCGCCCAGGCAGAGGACGCAGGGCGGTAGACGGCAGAAGTTAGACGTTCTGAACGCGGTCGAGCGCGTGCGCCAGGTCGTCCTTCAGGTCCTCGAGGTCTTCGAGCCCTGCCGAAATCCGAACGAGGCCGTCGGTAATTCCCAGAGCCTGTCGATGGTCCACCGGCACGGACGCGTGCGTCATCGTGGCCGGGTGTGAGATCAAGGATTCGACCCCACCGAGGCTCTCGGCGAGCGCGAGCAGGCGCACGCTCTTCAGCAACGTGGCGGCTGCCTCACGGCTTCCGAGATCGAACGACAGCATCCCGCCGAACCCGTTCATCTGCCGTGCGGCCAGCGCATGCTGCGGGTGCGAGCTGAGCCCGGGGTAGTAGACCTTCCGGACCTTCGAGTGGCCCTCCAGGAACTGGGCGAGGGCCAGGCCGGTCTCGCAGTGCTGCTTCATCCGCAGCGGCAGGGTCTTCGTGCCGCGGAGCACGAGCCACGAGTCGAACGGGCTGAGGATCGCGCCGGCGGCATTCTGCACGAACCGCAGCCACTCGATGTCCTCGTCGCTGACCGCGATCACCGCGCCGCCAACGCTGTCGCTGTGCCCATTGAGGTACTTGGTCGTGCTGTGTACGACGAGGTCGGCGCCTGCTTCGATGGGCCGCTGGATGACGGGGCTCGCGAACGTGTTGTCCACGACCATCCGCACGCCGCAGCGATGCGCGAGTTGCGCGGCGGCCCGCAGGTCCGTGAGCCGCATCACCGGGTTGCTGGGCGTCTCGACGAACAGCAGCCTGGTTGCCGGCGTGAAGGCCCGTTCGGTTGCCTCGAGGTCGCCCGTGTCGACGTAGGTGAAGGAGAGCTGATAGCGCCGGAGCACCTTGTCGAACAGGCGGAAGGTGCCGCCGTAGACGTTGTCCGACACCACCACGTGGTCGCCGCTCTTCAGGAGCGACGCGATCGCGGAGATGGCCGCCATGCCGGACGCGAACGCGAACCCGGCGCGGCCACCCTCGATCGCCGCGAGGTTCCCCTCGAGCGCCGCACGCGTCGGGTTCTGCGTGCGCGCGTACTCGTAGCCCTTGTGGCGCCCGAGCTCCTCCTGCACGTAGGTGGAGGTCTGGTAGATGGGCGTGATGATGGCGCCGGTCGAGGGGTCGGGCTCCTGGCCCGCGTGCAGGCAGACGGTGGAGAAGCGGGCAGTGTCCGGGAGTTTCACGACCTCACCTTACATGGTTAAATAGCGCCACGTCCACGTCTCCCATGAAGCACGCGCTGCTCCGCACGCTTCCCGGGCGCGCGATCGTCGTCGGCGCCGCGGTGAAGCTGATCCTGTTCCTGGTCTCGCTCGCCGCCGAGCTGCCGGAGCCGATCCGCCTCCTCGACACGATCGCCTCGATTGCGCTCGTCGTCGGCGGCGCGTACTTCACCGCGAAGGGGCTCGCGCTCGCACAGCGGCGGCTGCTCTGGCGCGTGCGGCGGAAGCTCATCATTTCGTACATCTTCATCGGGTTCGTACCGGCGATCCTGATCGTCGCGTTCTTCCTCCTCGGCGGCCTGCTCCTGTTCTCGAACTTCAGCTCGTACCTGCTGCAGACGCGGTTCCAGGCGCTTGCCGCCCAGGCGCACGCCATCGCCTCGACGACCGCGATCGAGATCCAGCGCGCGGGTGGGCGGGGCCTGGTCGCCATCGCGAATCGCCGCGAGGCTGCGGTGGCCGGCACCTTTCCGGGCGCGTCCATCGCCGTCGTGCCCTTCGATCGTCCCTGCGAGAACGCTGCCCAGTCGATGACGCCAGCGGCCGAGCCGCGGCTGCCGGTGTTCGCGGGGCCCTGGACGCATGTCGAGCCGCCCCGCCAGCTGCCGACGTGGGTGACCTGCAGCGGTTTCCAGGGCCTGCTCGCGTACGCCGACCTCGACGAGCCCGCGACGGCGGGCGCGTTGCGGATCAACGGGCAGGCCGCCCGCGACGTGGACCTTGTGGCCAGGGCGATCGTGCTGCCCGACAGCCCGACCCCGACCTACGCGGTCATCGTCGATCTGCTGGTGAACGATCCCGTGCGCGACGAGGTCCGGTCCGAGACAGGCGTGGAACTGACGACCGTCCAGGCGACCAGTGCGCAGGCGCCGGTCCTGCGCGCCCGGCAGCACATCGAGCACGCCGACACGACGGTCTCCATCGCCAGGCTGCCCGCGATCTCCGCCACCTTCCCCGAAGTGGTGGACTGGGCCACCGGCGAGACGCGGCGCAACACGATCATGGCGTCGATGGAGCTGAGCATCGGCCGGATGTACGCCCGCATCAACGCCTCGCAGGGCATGCTCGGCCGCGGCCTGCTGATGGCGCTCGTCGCCATCGGCGTGCTGTTCTTCATCATCGAGGTCATCGCCCTCCTCGTCGGCTTCGCGCTCGCACGGTCGATCACCGGCTCGGTGCACGAGCTGTTCGCCGGCACGGAGCGCGTCCGCGCAGGAGATTTCAGCCACAAGATCGCGATCAGCGCGAACGATCAGCTCGGGGAGCTGGCGCATTCCTTCAACTCGATGACCTCGAGCATCGAGGAACTGCTCCGCGTCGAACGCGAGAAGAAGCGGCTCGAGGAGGAGTTGCGGATCGCACACGAAATCCAGATGTCGCTGCTGCCGCAGGGCCCGTTCGAGTTTCCCGGTATCTCGGTGACGAGCGTCTGCGTCCCCGCACGAGAGGTGGGCGGCGATTACTTCGACATCCTGCCGCTGGGCGATCAGCGGGTCGGCGTGCTGATCGCGGACGTCTCGGGCAAGGGCACCTCCGCCGCGCTCTACATGGCGGAGATGAAGGGGCTGATGCTGTCGCTCAGCCGCAACCACGCCTCTCCCCGCGAGCTGCTCTGCACGGCCAATCGCATCATCGCGGAGCACCTGAACTCGCGGAGCTTCATCACGATGATCTACGCGGTCGTCGACCTGCGGGCGCGCACGCTGACGTATGCCCGCGCGGGGCACACACCGCTGCTGCGCTGCCCCGGCCCGAAGTCCTCGGACCGCGGCCTGCGCCTGCTCGCGCCGGACGGCATGGTGCTCGGCCTGAGCATCGACGACGGGACGATGTTCGAGCGCCTGCTGCAGGAGGAGACGCTCCCGATCGATGACGGCGACATCTTCGTGCTGTATACCGACGGCATCAGCGAAGCCATGAACGCCGCCGACGACTGCTTCGGCGAAGAGCGCCTCGGCCGCATCGTCGAGGAACACGCGCACCTGCCATCGGACGAGCTGCGAGAGCGGATCCTGCGCGAGATTGCGGCGTTCGTGGGCGACGCGCCCCAGCACGATGACATGACGATGATCCTGCTGCGGATCGAGGACCTCGGGCGCGCCGCGGCAGGGCAGCCGGCGCATACCGAGCTGGTCCACACGTGAGCGACTTCGTCACCATCTTCAGCACGCGCTCGTCGGTCGAGGCCGAGGTCGTCCGGGGGCTGCTCGAGGCGAACGGCCTGATGCCGATCGTGTCCTCGGCGACCTCGCGCGCGCTCTTCCCATTCGCGGTCAGCGGGCTCGGTGAGATCCGGCTCGCCGTGCACCCGGACGAGGCTGATGAGGCACGCCGCGTGATCGAGTCGCACCGCACCGAGCTCCAGACCGGCACCGTGGTGCGGCTGCGCGACGAGTTCGAGCAGCTGCAACGCGCCATCGACTATCGCTTCCGCGATCGCGGGCTGCTCGAGCACGCGATGACGCACACATCGCGGGCCAACGAGGACATCAGCGGAGGCGTCGTCGACAACGAGTCGCTCGAGTTCCTCGGCGACGCGGTGCTCGGCTTCCTCGTCGCCGACATGCTGTTTCGCGAATTCCCCACCTCCACCGAAGGGCAGAAGTCGAAGCTGAAGGCGTCGCTGGTCTCGACCGCGACCCTCGCGCGGCAGGCGGAGCGGCTCGCACTCGGCGAGCACCTGCTCCTCGGTCGCGGCGAAGAGAAGACCGGCGGCCGCCGCAAGCAGGCCCTGCTGGCGGACGGCTACGAGGCCCTCATCGCGGCGATCTACCTCGATGGTGGCATCGAGCAGGCACGTGCGTTCGTCGCCCGTGAATTCACGCCGCTGGTCAGCGAAGCGCGGCAGGGTGGCCTGTCAGCGCAGCAGGACTACAAATCGGCGCTGCAGGAGTACCTGCAGGCGGAGGATCGCCCGCTGCCCGAGTATCGGCTCACCGGGTCGATGGGGCCGGATCACCGCAAGCAGTTCCAGGTCGCTGTGCTGATTGCAGGCAAGCCGATGGCCGAGGCCACCGGTGCGAGCAAGAAGGAAGCGGAGCAGGATGCTGCGCGGCAGGCGCTGGAGCGGCTGCGCGGGGGCGGGGAGTAGTGGCCTTTCCGGCGCGTCACCAACTCACCAACTCACCAACTCACCAATTCACCAATTCACCAATTCACCAATTTCGGTGAGTGTCGCTAATCGATTTCGATGATCCCCCAGCCGCGACGCTCTTCCTCGACCGGGGCGGGTCCGGCCGAGGCCATCACGAGCGCCGGCTCGGTCTGCTGCGGGAGGCGCGGCAGCGCGTAGCGATGGACCTCGCGCGCGAGGTCGTCGTCGGTCGGCGGCGTGGGGCGGCAGTGCAGCCTGACCCACACGCGGAGCAGCGGATCGGCGAAGCTGTACCGCTTCTGCTTCGACACGACGAGGTCGACGTCCTCGAGCCACGAGAGGTAGTCCTTGGTCGAGCCTGGCGTGCGCTGCAGGCGGACGGAGATCTCGGTGAGCGTGAGCCCTTCCTCGTCGGCGAGGATGTCGAGGATCGCCTTCAAGGCGCCGTACCCGCGGGCGCGATGCAGGCGCAACTCGTAGCAGAAGTTGCAGAGGTGGGCGAGACGCCCGCCGACGGCCATCTGCGCGGCCAGCGCGCTCACCGCATCGTCGCCTCCGGGGGTGCCGATCTCGCGCATGTGGCGCAGTTCCGCCGCGAGCGCCTGCACGTACCCGGGACGCCCGTCCGCGAGGGCGTGCACGGTGCGCGCCGTGAACTCCGCATCGCCGCCGGTTGGCAGGTCGAGGAGGTCGAATGTGTCCTCGACCGTCAGCGCCGGCACGTGGATGATCTCGAACCTCGCCGTCCGATCGCGAAGCACCCGCAGCGCACGCGCGGTGTACCGGCTCGAGAGCACGAATCGGTTGCCGCTCTCCGTCAGTCCGTCGATGAAATCGAGGAGGACGCGCCTCAGCCCCGGGAAACTCTCGAACGTCCGCAGCTCGAGGAATTCGTCGAGGAGGAACGTGATCGGTTGCTGGCCTGGGCCGCGCGTCTTCGTGAGGAACTCGAGCACGGCATCGAACGCGGCGCGTGCCCCCGCCGCGCTCGTCGGTGTCGCGAACGACGACGTGTTCGCGATCGCGAGCAGGAACCGCTCCGGTGTGGTAGCGGTCCGCTCGACATCGATGTACTGCGAGTGCGACTGCCCGATCCGATCGCGCAGCTGCATCAGCAGCGTGGTGCGGCCCGACCCGCATCCTCCGAGGAGGACCGGGATCCGTGACGGGTGCGCGTCGATCGCGGCGCTGATGCGTCGGGTGAGGGTGGTGCGGGGCGTCAACATGCGCGTGCTGTGATGTTCGGGAGATTAGAACCTTAAGAAGCGCTGCAGATGTTGTCAACCGAAAAGCCCGGAGCTTTTTTTCTTGACGAACACGGCTCTGCCTCGCCGGTTCTGGCACGCACGTGGGATGTGCGCGAGAAGTCGTGCGGCGCGCAGGCCGCGAGAGGTTTGAGGGTAGAATCGTAGGCTGACTACTATGAATCTCGCAGTGCTTGGAGCCCAGTGGGGCGATGAGGGCAAGGGCAAGATCGTCGACCTCCTCACGCCGCGTTTCGACATCGTTGCGCGCTATCAGGGCGGGCACAACGCGGGCCACACGGTCTACGTGAACGGCACGAAGTTCGTGTTGAGGCTCATCCCCTCCGGCATCCTGCATCCCGGCGTGACCTGCCTGATCGGCAACGGCGTCGTCGTGGATCCGCAGGCGCTCTTCGCCGAGGTGGACGAACTCGCGAAGAACGGCATCGATGTCGACGGCCGCCTGTTCGTGAGCGACAAGGCGCACCTCATCCTGCCGTATCACCGCGACCTCGATCTCCTCGCGGAGGCGCGACGTGGCGAGCGGAAGATCGGCACGACGTCGCGAGGCATTGGGCCGGCCTACGAGGACAAGATCGCGCGTCGCGGGATCCGCGTGGGCGACCTCGCCGACCCGAAGGGCCTCGCGCAGAGCGTCCGCGACAACGTCAGCGCTCGGAACCGCCTCGTGCACGACACGACGATGGACTGGCAGTCCGTCCTTTCCCAGGTCGTCGAGATCAGCAAGCGCCTCACGCCGATGGTTCGCGACGTGTCGCTGTTCCTCAGCGAGGCGTTCACCAGCGGCAAGTCGGTGCTGTTCGAAGGTGCGCAGGGCACGCTGCTCGACATCGACCACGGCACCTATCCGTTCGTGACCTCGTCGAATGCGTCGGTCGGCGGCGTCTGCACCGGCCTGGGGATCGGTCCGCGGCTGATCGGTGGCGTGATGGGCGTCGTCAAGGCCTACGCCACGCGCGTCGGCGAAGGCCCCATGCCGACCGAGCTGCATGACGACATGGGCCAGCGCCTGCGCGACGGCGGCAATGAGTACGGCGCCGTGACGGGCCGTCCGCGCCGCTGCGGATGGTACGACGCCGTGGCCGTGCGCTATGCCGCTCGGATCAACGGGCTCGACGTGCTGGCGATCACGAAGATGGACGTGCTCGATGGCCTCGACGAGATCCGCATCTGTACAGGTTACAGATGCGGCGACCGCACCTTGACGGAATTCCCGTCCGATGTCGGGCAGCTTGCGGCATGCGTGCCGGTGTACGAGAGCATGCCGGGCTGGAGCGAACCGACGAAGGGCGTCCGCCGGTTTGCCGATCTGCCGACGAACGCGCGTCGCTACCTCGCTCGCCTCGAAGAGGTGTCGGGGGTCCCGGCTGCGCTCGTGTCGACAGGGTCCGATCGGAACGACACCATCCTGCGCGACGATGTCATCGCCGCGCGCCTGCCTGGCTTCAAGCTCGCCATTTGACGCGTCCTCGACGCGCGCGCTTCGTGTGACGTCCGCCCATGGTGGCGGACGTCCTCAGGCCTCAACTGCTTCGAATCAGCGGTTTGGCGCCGAGGCGCCGTGGCGTTGGATGTATCCATCGACGCCACGGACGTCAGGTTCGATGAAGTCCAGGCCCGCGCGGTACCGTGGGCTCTTGCCTTTCGGGATCTCGAACGCAGCCCACACGACGGTCGCGCTGAAGCGCAGCGTCGCCGACTCATCGCCGAGCGAGATGCGGACGCGCTGGTTGGGCTTGAGCACGGTGGGGATCAGGATCTGTGCGCCGAGGGTGGACAGATCCACCAGCGTCGCGCGGTTGCCGTCCACCAGCATCTCGCACGTCTCTGGCATCGCATAGCGTGGCGCGCGCCGCGTGCCGCGGAAGTCGAGCGTCGGCACGGGTCCCTGTGCAGCCGTCGCGGACGCCGCGGAGTCAGCCACGTCGTGCTGCGGCGGGGCGGACGGCATGCTCGACGACCCGCTGCCAGCGTGCGACGCGGTCGCAGCGGCGCTGCCGGCCGATGGGGCGCGTGAGGCATCAGCCAGCTCGGCGGCCGCGTGCCCCTCGGCGGAGACGATGTCGATGCGCGTGGCCGTCAGCGACGGGTCGGCCTTGATGCGGTTGATGAGGGCGGCGCCGCGCGGCGTCCCGGAGAACTTCCGCTCCAGCATCACGAGCCCTGGCCGGCGCGTGGTGATGATTTCGAGCGCCCGCAGCGCCTCGGTGTCGGTGAACCCCGTGATGTCGCGGGCTTCGTGCGACAGGCGGGACGTGATGCCGGGCAGCAGATCTGCGGCTGCGATCAGGACGGCGTGGTCGACCACGGGGCTACTGGAAGATGCGGGCGTCCTGGAGCGGCCACCAGCGGACCTTCACCTTGCCGACGATGTACTTCTTCGGCACCTGGCCCCAGTGACGGCTGTCGGAGCTGTTGTTCCGATGATCGCCCATGACGAAGTAGTAGCCCTGCTGGATCACCTGCGGGCCCCAGTCGTCATGGCTCCGGAACTCCTCGGGGACGTAGTCGTCGTGCAGCGGCACGTCGTTCACGTAAACGTGGCCGTCGACAATCCGCACGACGTCGCCTTCGCTGGCGATCACCCGCTTCACGAACATCTTGTCGGGGTTCAGCGGGTAGTAGAGCATGACGATGTCGCCCGGGCGCGGGTCGCCGATCTCGTAGGCCACCTTGTCCACGATGAGGCGATCGCGATCCTCGAGCGTCGGCGCCATACTGAGGCCATCGACACGCGCCACCTGAAAGCCGAACGTGACAATCAAGGTGGCGTAGACCGCTGCCGAAAACAGGGTTTGCGCCGCCGAGGCGATCTCCACGCCCAGCCGATGCAGGGCCGACGGCCGGGCGATCGCTTCACCCCGCGACGCAGGCCACGGTGCATCGACGCTCGACGCAACGGCCGGATCCGCTGGTACGCTGGCCAGCGGCGCGTCGCCGTCGCGCACGTCGTCCGTGTCGTCGGAGGTCAGCGGAGAATCGAGCGGCAGTGCCCTGTCATCCATGCCAGTCGGCTTCAGGATACCACTAGCGTGGCACCCACGTTGCACACATCAGCTGCATCTACATGAGGAGAAAAGCCATGAAGAAACCAGGGGTCATCGCAGCGCTCGTGCTCTCCGGCACGATGGGCATGCTGCTGTCGGCGCAGGAGCCCTCGACGGTCGTGATGAAGAGCGGTGAGCGGATCAGCGCAGAGCTGGTCGACATGAACGCATCGGGCTTCGCGGTCCGAGTCAACGGACAGGACCGTATGATTCCGACCGGTGATGTTGCGGCTGTCGAGTTCGCCGTCGGGCCGATTCCGGCGGATGCGCAGAACCGCATCAATGCGGGCCAGCAGGTCGTGGTGCTGCGGAACGGCCAGGTCGTCGAAGGCCGGCTGTCGGATGTCGGCGGCACGCGTCCGCTCCGGCTGACAGTGGACACGCCGTCCGGCCAGCGCGAGTTCACGTCGAACGATGTGGCGCAGATCCACCTGAGCCGCGGTGCCGCGGGCCAGGCTGTCGCGACGAGCGGGCAGGCACAGCAGGCGCCCGCAGGCGCCATGACCATCTCGGTGCCGGCGAACCAGCCGTGGACCGATACCGGCATCACGGTCCAGCGCGGTGAGCGAATTCAGTTCAACGCCTCGGGCGACATCATGGTCGCCGCGAACGCGAGCTCGGGCGTCGGCGGATCGCCCATCCAGGCGGGTGGCCGCCTGCCGGTGGCGAATGCGGGCGTCGGTGCCCTCATCGCACGCGTCGGCAACGGCCCGGCGTTCCTCATCGCGACCAACACCGCGCCGATCCCGATGCCGGCCAATGGTCGCCTGCAGCTGGGGATCAACGACGATCACCACGCGGACAACACGGGCAATTTCACCGTCGCCATCACGCGCGCCGGACGCTGAGCCAAAGCCCGCACTTGGTGGGTTGGCGCTGTGGCGAGTTCGTGAATTCACCACATGCCAACTCACCAATCACCAACTCGCCACTTCACCAACTCACCACTTCACCAATTCACCAACTCCCTACGTGTCTACTCCTGTACCGCCTCGGCCTGGACGATGAAGCGTTTCGGCGCGTGACCCAGGAAGGTGAATGGGTAACAGGTCACCAGCGTCAGGGTCGGACGTCCGGTTGGATCCAGCACGTGCACGTCCTCCGGCTCGACGATCAGCGTGCGGTTGACCCGATAGCGCCGTGTACCGTCTGCCGTCCGCAGGGACAGCATGTCTCCCACCTGCACATGACGCAGCGGACGAAACGTCGTATCCCGATGTCCCGCGATCCCGATGTTGCCGCTGGTCCCGATGTCCCCAGGCAGCGTCGTATCCTCGATGTGCCCCGCAGCCCTCGCGAGGATGTCGTCCGTGCTGCCTTCGAGCACCGTGGCGGTGAGTCCGACGCGTGGCGCCTCGAGCCGCGCGAGCCAGGTCCCTGGAGCCAGGGATCTCGACGCGGCGTCTCCTGCGGCGGCGTGCGTCCCCGCGTCTCCGGGCAGCACGTCTGTCACTGGCGCCGCGCGCGCGCCGTCGGCAGGAACGGGGAGCGACGCGTAGAACTGCCGCTCGGCTGCGGAGAGAACCGCCCAGAGCCCAAGCGCGAACGCCATCAGGAACAGCACGTGTTCGACGCCCCGCGCAACCTGAATCAGGCGGGCGGCGATCGCCGGCTCAGGTTCGCTCGTCGCACCGAGTGGATGAGGGCTACTGTCCGGCCACATACCCAGGCCTCGTCCGCACCCGGAGTCCCTGGTGACCACTGCCCGTCACCTCCACTCGCAGGTGGTGGTACCGACCATCACGCGCCGGAGGCGCATACCCGACCGTGTAGCTCGCGCGAATCTCGCGCGCGATCTGCTGGCAGGCAGCGAGCATCCGGCCCGGGGACTTCGGGAGGAAGCGCGTACCACCGGTGGCCTCCGCCAACTGCTTCAGCACGCCCGGGTTCGTGTCGCGGGCGTCCTCGTCGTACAGGCCGATGGCGTACAGCGTCACGTTGGAGCGCCGCGCCCGCTCGAGCACGGCCCCAAGCGTCGCCGTGCTGGCGTTGTCTCCGCCGTCACTGACGAGGACGAGTACGCGGCGTGCGTGCTCGGCGCGCTCGAGGTGGTCGAGGCCGTCTGTCAGCGCGTCGTACAGTGCCGTCTGCCCCGCGGGCCTCAGCCCCTGCAGCGCGCGCTCGAGCGCCGGCAGGTCGGACGCCGTGATCCCACGTCCATCGAGCGCGTCACGCACCCGCTCGTTGAACTCGACGACGAGGAGCTGATCTTCCGGGTGGCTCGATCGCGCGAATGCCAGAGTGGCTGCCACCACTTCACCCATCTTGCTGTTCATGCTTCCCGAACTGTCGATGACGAGCGCAATGCTGACCGGCGAGTCCTCGCGGCTGAATGCCTCGATCGTCTGCCGCTGTCCCTCGTCGTAGACCGCAAAGGCCTCGCGTGGCAGATCGTCGACGAGCCGGCCGCTGCGATCGGTGACCGTCACGGGCAGCACGACCAGTTCAGCAGCACTGTTGCGGAAGGTTGGCGTGGCGCGCTCGGCTGGCGCAGGCGTGTCGCGCTGCTGGGCCGCCAGTCCGGCGGATGTCAGCAGGAGCATCAGCGGAACAGCGATCACTCGCATGGCGATGTACTCGATACCAGGACGGCATCGCCGTGCGACCCGGGCGTCTGCCAGGCGCGCAGCGATGCCATCACATCACACGTGGCCTAGCGCATCTGCGCGAGCCGCATGCGGAAGAGGCGCGCGGCAACCGCACCCATGAGTGCCAGACCCGCCAGCACCTGGACGAGCGTCACCGAGCTAGCCGTCTGTGGCAGCGTGCGCGCAGCGCCCTGGGAGCCAGCGGTTCCCGCGGCGCTGGCATTCGACTGGTCGCCAGTGCTCCGCTGCGTGCCGCTGGCAGAGGCGCCAGACTGCGTCGCACTGTTCTGGCTGTTCCGGGCGTTGCTATTGGCGGTGCCGAACGTCCCGCTCGTGCCGGTCGCACGATTTGCCGGGATGTTGTCACGATTGGCTTCGCTCGACGTGTCGGTCGCCGCAGGCGCGGTCGTGCCCGACGTGCCGACCGCGGTCTGCGCGGGGGCGCGGTCCTGGGCTTGCGCCGTCTGGCTCGAGGTGTTCGACGAGCCCTGCTGCTGTGCGGACGTGTTGTCGCTCGCCGTCGGCGACGCCGCACTGCTCGTCGTCGTGGAGGTGCTCTGAGCCTGCTGACTGTTGCCGGTGTTGGAAGCCATCGTGTCGGCCTTGTCCGCGTCCGTCATCTGACCGTGCTCATCCACGCGACCGACTTTCGCCGACTTGTACGCGGCCTCGTCCTTCTTGGAGTCGTCGTCGAACGACAGCACCGACGAGTGCGTCGCCTTCGCGATCCTCATCGCCTGATCCTTCGGGTAGACGAACTCCATGCCGTAGGTCTCGTTCGGGTAGAACCACGAGCGGATCGGCTGCGGTTCTCCTGAGACCGCCTCGGTGAACATCACCACAGGCTTGTCGGTCGGGGTCATCCGCTGATCGGGAATCGTCAGCAGCGTGGAGTAGAGCTTCGTGCCTTCCTTGTCCCACACCTGGAGAGTGCGGCGCCCGGAGTCGGGGTCGGCCAGCCTGAACTGGTAGGTACCCGCCGGCAGCGTCATTCCCGGCAACTGCACCGGGCCGCTGAACGTCAGGAACGTCTGCTTGGTGTACTCGTCGGCCCTGACGCCAGGCGCCAGGCACGCAGTCAACGCGACCGCGCAGAACAACCATCGCACTGCACGCATGACAACAACCCTCCTTGATCGTCCCTTCATTTCGCTCCAACACGTGCACGTCGGTGCTCGCGCTTCGCGTCTGGAAAGTGCACGTTGTGTGCCCACGATCGCGACAGTCGAGGAGAGCGACAGAGCAATTGGTGAATGGGCGAGTTGGTGAGTTGGCGAGTTGGCGAGTTGGTGCACCGGTGACGGGCGAAGCTGAGCACGCGTCTTGCTACCGCGCTCATGGCTGACGTTCGACTCACCCGTATGCATTGGAGGCAGACCACATGGCCGGTATCGACTCCCTCGAAAGCCTGTTCCAGGACGAACTGAAGGACATCTACGACGCCGAGAAGCAGATCACCAAGGCGCTCCCCAAGATGATGAAGAAGGCGGGGAACGAGGATCTCCGCGCGGCCTTCGAGGAGCACCTGCAGCAGACCGAACAGCAGATTGAGCGGCTCGAGCAGGTGTTCGAACTGCTGGAGATGCCCGCGCGCGGCAAGAAGTGCCTCGGGATGCAGAACCTGATCAAGGAAGGTCAGGAGATGATGGCCGAGGCGGAAGACGACGACACACGCGATGCGCTGATGATTGCCGCCGCGCAGAAGGTGGAGCACTACGAGATCGCCGCGTACGGCACGCTGCGCGTCTGGGCGAACCTGCTCGGCTACTCAGAGGCTGCGTCGATCTTCGAGGAGACGCTGGAGGAAGAGAAGGAAACCGACCAGCGGCTGACGTCGATTGCCGAGAGCTTCGTCAACCAGGCGGCCGCCGACACCGAGGACGAAGAAGAGGAAGAGCCGCCGATGCGCGCGGCACGAGGTGGCCAGAGCCGAGGTGCACGTGGCGGAGCCTCGTCCGCCCGCCAGCAGGCTGCGGACCGCGGACGGCGCAAGGCGCGCTGAGCCTCACGATGGAGGACCGGGCGATCCATCCAGGATCGCCGGTCTTCGCGTATGGGTCAGCGGTTCAGCGCCTCGACGAACGGGCGGGCCACGCCGGGGAGCTGGACGCGCCCCTCGAGGAGGATCGAGCGGGCGCTGATGCCCTTGCCGTACAGATCCGCATTGTCATCGTCGTCCTCGCGCAGCACGCCGCCGGAGAGGTTGATGCCGGCGAACACGCCCTGCGTGCGCGAGTAGGAGAGGATTTCCGCACGGAGCTGCAGGTCGGTGGCTGCGCGGGCGTCGCGCCCCACCGGACCCGCGGCGACCGAGGCTTCGGCGCCGAGCGACACGCGGTTCTTGAGCAGCTTGTCGATCCCCTTGTCGTTCATCACGAGCAGCACCAGGTCGACGGTCTGCGCGCCGAACTGCAGGCCCCAGCTCCCCTTGCCGAGACGCATGAACACGGGCGGGCTCCACTGGGCTCCCTGACGGCAACTCATCAGCCCCTTACCGTACTCGCCCCCGACGATGAAGGCGGCCTTCTTGAGACTGGGGATGACAAGGACGCACGACGCCTTCGCCCAGAGGTCGAGCGGCACGTCCTGGTCCGGCGCGGCGTGCAGTTCACGCAGGACGGCTGCGGCGTCCTCGATTCGTCGAGCTTCCGCCGTGGAGAGGGCGGCCGAGAGCGGCGCGACCGCAATGGCGGCGAGCAGCAGGGCACCCACGGTTCTACGCATAGATTCCTCCAGTGATCTGGTGCTGAGAGCGTATCGCGATCGGCCCCGCCTGGGGAATGTCCAGTCAGGAGGAGAGGCACATGGCCAAGTACGGTCGGAAGGCGCAGAAGGCGGTTGCGCGGGTGATGCACGAGCGCAAGGAAGGTACGCTGCGATCGGGCTCAGGGAAGAAGGTGACGAGCCGCAAGCAGGCGATTGCGATTGGCCTCAGCGAGGCACGCGAGGCCGGCGCGAAGGTCCCAGGGAAGGCCGCCGGCCGCTCGGGCACCGGCAAGACTTCCGGATCGAAGAAGACCGCGACCAGGACGACCGCGAAGAAGGCGACCGGCAAGAAGCGCGGAACGAAGAAGACCGCGGCGAAGAAGAGCGCGTCGAAGAAGACCGGAACGACGCGGCACAGCGCCAGGCGACGCTGACGCGCGCCCGCTACGCGCGCTCCTCCCAGATGCGCGCGAGGTGCACGATCACCTCGACGGCTTTCTCCATGTCCTGCACGGAGACCCACTCGAGCCGGGAGTGGAAGTTGTGCTCGCCGGCGAAGATGTTCGGTGTCGGCAGGCCCATGAACGAGAGGCGCGACCCGTCGGTACCTCCGCGAATGGAGCGGCGCCGGACCTCGAGGCCGGTGCGCCGGACGGCTTCCTCGGCGTGCGCCGCGATCTCGGGACGGCGGTCGAGCACGTCCTTCATGTTGCGGTACTGCTCGACCACCTCGATGTCGACGCGGGAGCCAGGATGCCGATGCACCGCCTTCTGCGCGAGCGCTTCGAGCATGCGTTCCTTCTCCTGGAGGCCGTAGGTGTCGAAGTCGCGGACGATCAGCTTCACGCTCGTCTTCTCGACCGAGGCGTTGACCACGTAGGGATGAACGAAACCTTCCATCCCCTCGGTCGTCTCCGGTGAGAGGGTGTGCTGCGGGAGGCTGTCGATGAACGTGGCGGCCACCTTGATGGCGTTGACCATCTTCCCCTTCGCGTAGCCCGGGTGCGTGTTGAACCCGTGGAAGGTGACCGTCATCCCATCGGCCGAGAAGCTCTCGATTTCCACCTCGCCGCGCAGGCCGCCGTCCATCGTGTAGGCGCACTCCGCACCGAACTTCTGCACGTCGAAGTGCAGCGTGCCGCGGCCGACCTCCTCATCGGGCGTGAAGCCGATGCGGATGGTCCCATGCGGAACCTCCGGATGCTGCATCAGGTACTCGGCGGCCGTGACGATCTCCGCCACGCCGGCCTTGTTGTCCGCGCCCAGCAGCGTGGTGCCAGACGCGGTGACGATGTCGTGCCCGATCTGCTCGGTCAGCGCCGGGATCTCGGTCTTGCGCAGGACGGCGTCCGGCGCGTCGGGCAGCACGATGTCACGTCCGTCCCACGCGCGGTGCACGATCGGCTTTACGCCTGCACCAGGCATCTCCGGCGACGTGTCGACGTGCGCGATGAAGCCGATCACCGGCACGTTCTCCTTGCTCGTCGTGGCCGGGATCGTCGCCATGACGTAGCCGAATTCGTCGATCGCGGCATCGGCGAGCCCGATGGCCTTCAGCTCATCGACGAGCGAGCGGAGCAGGACCAGCTGCTTCGCGGTGCTCGGATACGTGGTGCTGCTTTCGTCTGACTGGGTGTCAACCTGGACGTACCGGAGGAAGCGCTCGAGGACGGACATGGGGATAATGCTAATCGCGAATCGCCAATTGCTCATCGCTGAACGCTGCTTGCCGACGGGGAAAACGCTTGCCGGTCTTCAGCTCTGCATTGATGCGTTGCTGCATTCCTGCGTTTGTGCGTTCCAGCGTTCCAGCGTTCCAGCGTTTCCGCGTTTCCGCGTTCACTCAAACGTCGCCATCACTGGCGCGTGGTCGCTGGTGCCGACCTCTCGCTGTACGGGACAGGCGGTCGCATGCGTGGCGAGCGTCCGGCTAGCAAGCACGTAGTCGAGGCGCCAGCCGATGTTCCGGGCGCGCATGTTGCGCCACGGCGCCCACCAGGTGAAGAGGCCGTCGTTGTCAGGATCGAGTTCACGCCCGACGTCGACGAGTCCGCGGCCGATGATCCGTTCGAGCAGCGCGCGTTCTTCAGGCAGCTGTCCGATGGCGCGCGGCTTCCGCTCCTTCGGGTGGACGTCGCGTTCGGTACGGGCGATGTTCAGGTCGCCGCAGAGCACCACAGGGCGCCCGGAGGTCTCGAAGCTCATCGCGTACGCGTCCATGGCCTCGAGGAACCGCATTTTGGCCGCGAAGTCCTTGCCCCCGTTCGGCACGTAGATGGAGGCGACGCTCACCTCAGGCAGGTCCACCTGCACGATCCGATGCTCGAAGTCGAACTCCGGATGCGAGAACGCGGGCCGCTCAGGGCTGAGCGCCTTGCTCACGTGCAGCGCAACGCCCGAGTACCCCTTGGCGCCGTGCCAGTAGCACCAGTAGCCCTCCATCTCGCAGATCGCGGCAGGCACCTGATCGGAGGTCGCCTTGATCTCCTGCAGACAGACGACGTCCGGCCGTTCGAGCGCCACCCACTCGGCAACCTGCGCCTGGCGCGCACGGATGCCGTTGACGTTCCAGGTCGCGATCTTCACCAGTGCTCCAGGTTGCAGTTGGGGATTTCAGCTTGAACGATTGCGCAGGGCTGGAGCGGGACCACGCGGGGTGCCCGTGCTGCGCGGAGCGGCCGATCGCGCGTGCAGACGCTGGTGGACGAGGCGTCACGAGACAGGCACCGGCACGCGGTGCCCGTCTCGTTGCATGCGCCTAGAACTTGGCGTGCGCGGCCTGACGCTCTTCAGCGGGGACCGCCATGATGTCGGGATGCGCGTCGACGTGCGACTTGACGATCCCTTCGGCTTTCGCCATGGCAGACGCGTCGCCGTTCCGGTAGACCGCGTTCGCTTCCACCAGATCGCGCTGGTGCGACGGCACTGCATCGGCGCTCTCGTAGATGGCCGCCACAGGACACGCCGGGACGCACGCACCGCAGTCGATGCACTCTTCGGGATGGATGTAGAGCATCCGCGTGGACGCGAACTCCGGCTCGTCCTTGCGCGGGTGAATGCAGTCGACCGGGCACACGTCCACGCAGGCGGTGTCCTTGGTGTCGATACACGGGTCAGTGATGATGAACGGCATGCTCGAGAATCTCCGTCGTGGGAACCGGTGCTGATAAGGCCGGTGGCCCGCAGCGGGGCCAGAACCGAGGAATTATACCGTGCGCCTACTCGAGCGCAAAAGCGATCATGAGGCGCGCGGATTATACTCGCGACATGGCTGACACTCCCGAGACCCCAGAGCGCCGACGTGGACCAGAGCCGCCAGACCTGGCGGAGAAGGGCGGGATGCGCAACGGCGTCCAGCAGCGCTCGAACGATCGCCTGTTCATGCAGCTGCTGGTGTTCGGCAACTGCCACGATGCCCGCCCTCTCGCGCATGCGCTCGAGACGTCCGGCATCACGGGCGTGCTCTACGAAGACGTCAACGACCCGCAGGGGGTCGCACTGCTGACGCTCACGCAGAACCCCAACGAGTACCTCGACCGCGTCCGGCCCCTGTTGAACGTCGAACCGTTCGCGTCACTGGATCAGAAACACGAGTACACGATGATGGGGCGCACGTACTCGCTTGGCTACGAGCCCGACCTGCAGGAGACGCTGCTGCGCCGGCCCACCCGAACGGTCCTGAACCGCGACTGGCGCTGGGCCGTCTGGTATCCGCTCCGCCGCAGCGGGCGCTTCGCGAACCTCCCCGAACAGGAGCAGCGGGTCATCCTCGCAGAGCACGGGACCATCGGCATGTCGTTCGGCGCCGCCGACTACGCGCACGACATCCGGCTTGCCTGCCACGGGCTCGACGCGCACGACAACGACTTCGTGGTTGGACTCATCGGTCCCGAACTCTTCCCGCTTTCCGCCATCGTCCAGACGATGAGGAAGACGCAGCAGACCTCGCTCTACCTCGAGCGGCTCGGGCCGTTCTTCGTCGGGCGCGCGGTCTACCAGAGCCCGATGTAGAGCAAGCAAGGCCAGTCAGTGAACTGGTGAATGCGACCGAGCGTCAGCGCGGCACCGGCGCGGTGGGGGCGAACGTCGGCGCGCGGCGGTGGTGGGTCGCCTGTTCGTAGGCGTATGCGAGCCTGATCAGCGTCGCTTCGCTCCAGGCGCGGCCGATGAACGACAGGCCGAGGGGCAGGCCGTGCTCGAACCCCATCGGAACCGTCACGTGCGGATAACCCGCGACGGCCGCAAGGCTCGACGGAGCGGGTGCGCTGGCGGTTCCTCCGTCACCGTTGACCAGGTCCGTGAGCCAGGCCGGTCCGCCGGTCGGCGCAACGAGGGCATCGAGCTGCTGCGCGTTCATGACCGCGTCGATCCCCTGGGCGCGTGAGAGCTCATGGCCGCGCGCGAGAGCGGCCACATACGCGGCGTCGGTCAGTGGACCGCGCGCGTCGGCCCGCTCCAGCAAGTCCTGTCCGAAGTACCGCAGCTCCTCTGCAGGGTGTGTGCGATTGAACCGCATGATGTCGCTCACCGAGCTGACCGGCGCGCCTGGTCCCCACCACGTGAAGAAGGCAGGGATGCCGGCCTTGAATTCGTAGAGCAGGACCTCCAGCTCGCTCTCGTCGAACGCACCCACGGTCGGCACGTCGGCCGGGTCGACGATGACGGCACCCTGACGCCGCATCTCGGCAATCGCGGCCTCGGCGAGGGCATCCGCTGCAGGATGACCGCCGAAGTACCGGGCCCGCATGACGCCGATGCGCGCGCCTCGAAGCCCGTTGGCGTCAAGCGCGCGTGCGTAGTCCACCTGGGACCGCCCGGCCGCGGAGGTGGCCGTGTCTGCCGGATCGACGGCTGCCATCACCGTGAGCAGCGCGGCTGCGTCCGCCACCGTGCGAGCCATCGGTCCGGCCGTGTCCTGGCTGTGCGAGATCGGCACGATGCCCGTTCGGCTCACGAGCCCGACGGTCGGCTTGATGCCGACGAGTCCGTTCACGTGTGCGGGCGAGACGATCGACCCATCGGTTTCCGTGCCCACACCCGCCGCCGCGAGGTTCGCGGCGACCGCGACGGCCGAGCCTGAGCTGGAGCCCGATGGATTGCGATCGAGCGCGTAGGGGTTACGGGTCAGCCCACCTCGCCCGCTCCACCCGCTGGTCGAGCGCGTGGACCTGAAGTTCGCCCACTCACTGAGATTCGTCTTCGCGAGGATCACGGCTCCGGCAGCCCGCAGCCGCTCGATGAGGAACGCGTCATGGGGCGCACGCGCGTCGGCGAGCGCCAGTGACCCCGCAGACGTGCGCATCCGGTCGCCCGTCGCGATGTTGTCCTTGACGACGATCGGAATGCCATGCAGCGGCCCGCGGACGTGACCAGCCTTGCGCTCCTGATCCAGTCGGTCGGCAATCGCCAGCGCGTCGGGATTCAGTTCGATGACGCTGTTCAGCGCCGGCCCCTTCCGATCGATCGCCTCGATCCGGGCGACGTACTGTTCCACGAGCCGTCGCGAGGTGGTCGCACCGCGGGTGAGCCGATCCTGCAGCTGCGCAAATGTCACTTCGTCGAGCGCAGACACGTGCGGTGGTGATTGAGCGGGGCGCATCAGCAGTCCAAGTGAGAGTGCCGCGAGCGCAATGACCGGCACCACCCGTCTAGCGGGCGTCATCGTCCTGCTCCGCCTGGCGTAGCCACGGCAGTAGTGCGTCGCGATCGACAAGATGCATGAGCAGCAGGTCCGACCGTCGGACCGCCTCGATGAGCCGTGCGCGATCGAGCGGCGCGGCCGCCGCCGCGCAGGTGCGCGCGCATTCCACGCGGAGGACGGCCGCCGTCGTGAACAGCTCCGCGATCTGCGTGCGGATGTCACGAGACTGATACGCGGTCCACGAGGCAAACGCCTTGGCTGCGACGTACTTCAGCGCCAGGCGCTCGTGTGCAGCCCAGAAGGGGACGACCCACTGCGCCTCGATCTGGTCCAGGTCGTCAGGCGGGGACGGCGCGTCGAGCGTAGGCGGCACCGCGTCCACCACACGACGATAAGCCTCCACTCCGCTGAAACGGGCGTATCGGTGCCGGACGGCTTCGCCCGGAGCGCTGCGTTGCTTCAGCACATCGTTCGTCCAGTCCACCAGCGTGCCACGCTCGATGTGCCACTTACGGAGCTGTTCCGCCGTCGCAGCCACATTGAGGAGCGTCTCGTGCACTCCAACTGGAGACGTGCTGATGGCGCCAACGAGATACCGCTCCCAGCACCCGTAGCTCTCATCGTCGAACAGCGCGTCTGGACGCAGCAGTGGCGGCCAGGCGCCTCGCGCGTCGAGGCCGTCGTAGGCACGAGACGCAGGGAAGGCCTCGGGCATGGAGACGACGGCCAGCGGGCGGTCGTTGACGAGCAACAGCGACGCCGCCGTCGGACAGAAGTGCGAGAGGGCCACCGACGTCCCGCGGCTGTCGATCAGCGCGCGGCGCGGGAAGTGATGACACGACTCTGGCAACATCGCCTCGCCGCCAGAACAGTGCAGACCGCACAGCCCGGACGCGCAGTCGTACTGCGGACACGTTCCCTGCTCGTCGGGCTGGAGCCAGGTGGACGAGAGGAGCGGCAGCAGCCGGGGTTCGACCGGAATGGTCCAGCCAGCCGTGCAGCAGGCGCCCGAATGGCGGCAGCGGTAGGACGCGTGCGCGTCGAGCGCGAAGATCTCGCCAGCTCCCACGGACCGGATCATAGCGCGGCACATCGGTTGCTCCGGCCTTGCCGGAGGCTTCATGAAACCGGACCAGTGCGCGCCCTTGGTTCATCGCCTGCTCACGATGATGGTGAACGTCTACTTCGTCGAAGACGGCAATCGCGGTTGGACCCTCGTCGACGCCGGGATGCCAGGCTACACCGCAACTGTCCGGGCGGCGGCTCATCGGCTGTTCGGCGAGCAGCGACCGTCGGCCATCATCCTGACGCACGGCCATTTCGACCATGTTGGTGCGCTGCCGACCCTTGCGGAGGAGTGGGGTGTGCCGGTCTACGCGCATCCGCTCGAGCTGCCGTACGTGACAGGACGGTCACAGTACCCCCCGCCAGACCCGACGGTGGGCGGCGGCCTCTGGCCGTGGCTCTCGCCGCTGTTCCCGAAAGGACCGATCGACTTAGGCGAGCGCGCGCAGATGCTGCCGAGCGACGGCACGGTGCCGGGCATGCCGGGCTGGCGCTGGATCCACACACCCGGGCACACGGAAGGGCACGTCTCGCTGTTCAGGGACGACGACCGCACCCTCATCGCGGGTGACGCCTTCGTCACCACGAGGCAGGAGTCGATCTCCAATGTCCTCGTCCAGCGCGAGATCGTCTGGCGTCCGCCGGCCTACTACACGTCGGACTGGGACCAGGCCAGGGAGTCGGTGCTTCAGCTCGCCGCCCTTCGACCGCAGATCGCGGCGACGGGACACGGTCATCCCCTGAGCGGGACGCAACTGCAGGAGGGGCTCGCCGAACTCGTCGCGCACTTCGATGAGATCCGCCCGCATCGCGGCCGGTACGTGCGGCAACCGGCCGTGGCTGACGAGACAGGCGTGCTGTACGTGCCACCGTCGGTGGCGCCGAGCCGTGCCGCCGTCGCGGTGGGCATCGCCGCAGCCGTTGGCATCGGGGTGCTCGCGACGCGCCGTGCGCAGCGGCGCCGCTGAGGCGTGATGTCGGGCCGCTCCACACGAGGGACGGTTCGTGACCATCGTGCGACCGGGTGGCTCGATCTCGTCGAACGGCTGTTTGCCGACGCGTGGAACCAGCCCCTCGGTCGGTTCCGGTCGCCCTTCGCCTTTCGCGGACAGGGCATCGCCGCTGCGGACCTCTCGAGCGGGCTGCTGCGGCTGGCCGCCGGTCGCGATGCGGCCGCGCTGGAGCAGCACCTGCTGCGGAACTTCCGCAAGTACGCGCACAGCGAGGTCGGTGAGCGGAGCATCTGGCACTGGCTCGCGCTGGCGCAGCATCGCGGGCTGCCCACGCGGCTGCTCGATTGGACCTACTCACCGTTCGTCGCCCTGCACTTCGCGACCGCCAGCCTCGCGCACATGGAGCAGGACGGCGCGATCTGGATGATCGACTTCGTGGAGGCGAACCGCGCGCTGCCGCCGCGGCTTCGTCGGGTCCTCGAGCAGGAAGGCTCGGATACCTGGACGATCGAGATGCTGGAGCGTTTCCGCACGCTGGCCGAGTTCGACCGGCTGTCGCAGGAACCTTTCGTCATCTTCCTCGAGCCGCCCTCACTGGACCCGCGCATCACGAACCAGTTCGCGCTGTTCTCGCTGATGCCCGACCCCTCGGCACACCTCGACGCGTGGCTGTCCCGTGCGCCACACCTCGCGCGACGGATCGTCATCCCGGCCGCACTCAAGTGGGAAGTGCGAGACAAGCTGGATCAGCTGAACATCAACGAGCGGGTGCTGTTTCCGGGGCTGGACGGGCTGAGCCGCTGGCTCACGAGGTACTACTGGAGGAAGTGAGACGTTGGACAATTCGCGAGCTCGCCAACTCGCCAGTTCACCAAGTCCATGATTCCCTACAGACTTGCCGCGATGAACGCCTCGATGTCGGCGGCGGGGCGTGCGCCGGCGGTGCGCTGGACCTCCTGGCCGTTGGACATCACGGCCATCGTCGGTATGGAGCGGATGCGATAGCGCTCGCCCAGATCGCTCAGCACGTCGGTGTTCACCTTCACGACGAGGAAGCGGCCGGCCGCACGCGCGGCGACCTTCTCGAGCTCGGGCGCGACCATTCGACATGGTCCGCACCACGGCGCCCAGTAGTCGACCACGACCGGCACGCGTGCGCGGGTCACGAGCCGATCGAAATCGGCGGTGCTGCCGACCTCGAGTGGTGCGGCGCCGACCTCCACCGGTTCCTTGCACTGTCCGCATCGGGCGGCATGGCCCAGCTTCTCGTACGCAATCCGGTTCACCTGCCCGCACCGACCGCACGTCGTCAGCACGCCCTTGTCATCGACACGAAGTGGCTGCGCCATGGGGGAATCATAACGCTGCACGTCAGAGGGCGGAGGGCAGAGGTTGGAGGTTGGGGGGGGTCCAATCCGGTTACATAGGT